>JAMHVS010000042.1:0-304665 GCA_035911315.1 Xanthobacter sp. | reverse complement strand
GGCTGTTGGCTCTCGCGAGAAGTTCGCCGAGCTGATCGAGCCGCTGGCCGATACGCTGGGTGCGGCTGTTGGCGCCTCGCGCGCGGCGGTGGATGCGGGCTATGCCCCCAATGACTGGCAGGTGGGACAGACCGGCAAGGTGGTCGCCCCCGAGCTCTATATCGCGCTCGGCATTTCCGGCGCCATCCAGCATCTGGCCGGAATGAAGGACTCAAAGTTCATCGTCGCCGTCAACAAGGATGAGGAAGCTCCCATCTTCCAGGTCGCCGATTATGGCCTCGTCGGTGACATCAATGTCGTCATCCCCGAGCTAAAGGCAGAAATCGCCAAGCTCAAGGCGTAAGCCTCCAACAGAGTTGGGGCAGGACTGGAAAGGGCCATTCCGCTTCACCCCAGAAGAGGCGCATGACACGAACATCATGCGCCTCTTCTGACAGCCTCTATACGGGGCACTTAAAACGTGCCCCGTATCCGTTTGGCATATCAGCGGCAGACCAGAGTGCCGTTGAAGTTCACGATATTCGGCGGCACCCGGCAGGTGGCCAGATTGAGCCGGGCATCACGCCAGTTGCCGTTCATGTTGCGGCAATCCGCTGCCAGCCACATGCCAGCGACGCGGGCATTGCGGCATGTCTGGAGATAAGAGCCGGGCGGCGGGGGAATGGGCGGGCAGGCCAGCTGTCCGTTATTGTTGCGAATATCGCCATTGGGCGCACAGGCGAACATGTCGAGCCGCGTCTGCACCCAGCGGCCAGACCGGTTGAGGCACATCGCGTTCAGCACATTGCCGCGCCGGTCGATATTGCCACAGCTCTGGCGATAGGAACCCTGAGGGCCATTGCCAGAACCGGGCACCGGACCTGCGCCCGGACGCGGACCGGGGCCAGGACCAGGACCGGGCCCCCATCCACCTCCGCCGCCACCACCGCCGCGACGATCACAGAACAGCTGGCCATTCTGGTTAGAGATATCACCACGGCAGTTGTTGAAGTCATTCAGCCGGGACTGCCTGAAGTCCCCGCGCGCGGTCTGGCATGTGGCCATGAGATCGCGGCCATTGGTGGTGCGCGCGTCGCGGCAGGATTGCAGATAGCTGCCGGGTGGCACGCGCTGGGCGTGCGCGCTTTCCAGAACGCCCCCGAAAAGGAGCAGCATCAGGGCCAGCAGCCCTGTGCGAAGGGTATTGTGCTTCATCTCAGTCCTCATCTTCGGGGCTGGCCCCACATGGGTGCCGGACCTGCAACCGGGCGGCATGTCGCCTTTATTCTTGCTCAGCAACAAACACCAGCGCTGTTAAAGAAAATGCGACCGCATCTGAACTTGGATCAGCTTGTTATTACACCAGCCTGACAAAGCAGGCCCAATGCGCTGAATGGCCCCGCGCGCATGCAAGATGATCTGGAAAATTGGACCAATAACAAAAAAGGCGCGGTTCCAGCCCGCGCCCCGTTCGTGAGACAAAATGACAGCGGAGCCTCTGCCCCAAGGCCTGTCTCAAGTTTTGAAGCTCACACCCGCTCCAGCACGATGGCAATGCCTTGCCCCACGCCAATGCACATGGTGGAGAGCGAGCGCCGCCCGCCTGTCTTCACCAGCTCCAGTGCCGCCGTGCCGGTGATGCGTGCACCTGACATGCCGAGCGGATGGCCAAGCGCAATCGCCCCGCCATTCGGGTTCACACGCGGGTCATCATCGCGCACGCCAAGATCACGCAATGTCGCCAGCCCCTGTGCAGCGAAGGCTTCATTCAGCTCGATCACATCAAGATCGCTGGTCGAAAGGCCAAGGCGCACCAGCAGCTTTTTGGAAGCCGGTGCAGGGCCAATGCCCATGATGCGTGGCGGAACACCGGCGGCCGCGCCACCGAGAACACGCGCGATGGGTGTCAGGCCATGGCGCTGCGCGGCTTCTGCGGAGGCGAGGATGAGCGCGGCCGCGCCATCATTCACGCCAGAGGCATTGCCGGCCGTGACCGAGCCATTGGGGAAGAGCGCCTTCAGCTTCGCCAATGCTTCCAGCGTGGTCGCCCGCGGGTGTTCATCCTGTGCAACAATCACCGGATCACCCTTGCGCTGGGGCACGGACACGGGCGTGATTTCCTGCGCCAGCCGTCCGTTCTTCTGCGCCTGCGCCGCATTGTTCTGCGAACGCAGGGCCATGAGGTCCTGATCCTCGCGGCTGATGCCAAAATCATCGGCAACATTCTGGCCGGTCTGCGGCATGGAATCCACGCCATATTGCGCCTTCATCAGCGGATTGATGAAGCGCCAGCCAATGGTGGTGTCGTGGATTTCCGCCGCGCGGGAAAAGGCGCTCTCCGCCTTCGGCATCACGAAGGGCGCGCGTGACATGCTCTCCACGCCACCGGCGATGATGAGGTCTGCCTCGCCCGCCTTGATCGCCCGCGCGCCCTGAATGATCGCATCCATGCCGGAACCGCACAGCCGGTTGATGGTGGTGCCGGAGACACCCACCGGCAACCCCGCCAGCAGCAGCGACATGCGGGCCACATTGCGGTTGTCCTCGCCGGCCTGATTGGCACAGCCGAAGATCACGTCATCCACCGCATCCCAGTCCACACCGGGGTTACGTTCTTGCAGCGCCCGCAGCGGCACAGCGCCCAGATCATCCGCCCGCACATGGGCCAGCGCACCGCCGAAACGGCCGATGGGGGTGCGGATATAATCGCAAATGAAAACGTCGCTCATCTCACACCTCGGGAACGATCAGGTCAGCCACCGGCCCATCCAGATGCAGCGTCGCACCGGTGAGCGCCTGCAACTCTTCAAACGAGAGCGCGGGCAGCTTCTCGCGCAGCACGAAATGGCCATTCTCGATGTCGATGACCGCAAGCGAGGTGTAGACGCGCGTGACGCAGCCCACCCCGGTCAAAGGCAGGGTGCAGGCTTCCAGCAGCTTCGGCTTGCCATCCTTGGTGGTGTGGTCGGTAATCACCGCCACCCGCTTGGCCCCATGCACGAGATCCATCGCGCCGCCCACGGCGGGCACCCCCTTCGGGCCGGTCGACCAGTTGGCCAGATCGCCATTCTGCGCCACCTGATAGGCGCCGAGGATCGCCACATCCAGATGCCCGCCGCGCACCATGGCGAAGCTGTCGGCATGGTGGAAGAAGGCCGAGCCGGGCTTGAGGGTGATGGCCTTCTTGCCGGCATTGATGAGGTCCCAGTCTTCCTCACCGGCGGGCGGGGTCTCGCCGAAGCCGAGCACCCCGTTCTCGGTGTGGAACACCGCCTGCCGGCCGGGAGGCTGGAATTTCGCCACCATCTCGGGAAAGCCGATGCCGAGATTGACATAGGCACCGTCCGCGATGTCCTGCGCCGCGCGCCAGGCGATCTGGGCGTTAGAGAGCTTCGTGTTCATGGGTGATGTGCTCCGGCGCGATTGAGGGTTTCTTCCTGCGCGGGTTCCGCCACCTCGACGATGGCATCGACAAAAATACCGGGGGTGATGACATGCTCGGGGTCGATGGTGCCCGGTTCCACGGCGTGCGACACCTGCGCGATCGTCCGCGCGCCCGCCATTGCCATGATGGGGCTGAAATTGCGGGCGGCCATGCGATAGGTGAGGTTGCCGAAGGCATCGCCCAGCTCGGCCTTGATGAGGGAGAAGTCCGCCTTCAGCCAGCGCTCGCGCACATAGGAGCGGCCCTCGAACACCTCCACCGGTTTGCCCTTGGCAAGGTCGGTCCCGAACGAGGTGGGGGTGTAGAAAGCCGGAATGCCCGCCCCACCGGCGCGGATGCGTTCCGCCAGCGTACCCTGCGGCACCAGTTCCAGTTCGATCTCACCGGAGAGATACTTGTCGGTGAACACCTTGGGGTCGGCCGAGCGCGGGAAGGAGCACACCATCTTGCGCACCATGCCCTGCTCGATCATCGCCGCGATGCCGACATGGCCGTTGCCGGCATTGTTATTGATGATCGTGAGGTTGCGGGGGCTGCCGGTCGCCAGAAAGCGGTCGATCAAGGCGTGGATCAGCTCGATCGGCGCGCCTGAGCCGCCGAACCCTCCGATCATCACCGTCGCGCCATCGGGAATATCCGCGACAGCTTCGGCCAGCGTGGCAATGCGCTTGTCCATGGGGTCCTCCGAAAGATTTGTCGGCACGCTAGGCCTCTGGTGCTTCCGGTAACAGGCCTTTTGTGCGCATTATGATATTTGTTCATATTCTGAACTCCGGTGTGCGCATGGTGAACAAGACCGACGTCATTGCCTCTTTCGCCAAGGGGCTGAGCGTGATCGAGGCCTTCCGGGCCGAGCATCCGCGCCTGTCCATTTCGGATGTCTCCGAACGCACCGGGCTGGACCGGGCCACCGCGCGGCGTTGTCTGCTCACGCTGCACACGCTGGGCTATGCCAGCTATGATGGGAAGTTTTTCACCCTCACCCCGCGCATCCTGCGCCTTGGCATGGGCGTATTGGCCTCCCTGCCCATGGCGCATATCGTCCAGCCATGGCTGGACCAGCTTTCCGAGCAGATCGGGCAATCCACCTCGGTCGCCATTCTGGATGAGACCGACATTGTCTATCTGGCCCGCGCGGCGCAAAAACGGGTGATGTCGATTGGCCTGATGCCGGGCTCGCGTCTGCCGGCGCATTGCACATCCATGGGCCGGGTGCTGCTGGCGGCACTGCCGGAACAGGAGGCACGCACCATCATTGATCGGGCCGACCTGACCCCGCGCACGTCTTACAGCCTGAACTCACCAGACGAGATCATGGCCCGCGTCGCACAGGTGCGCCTTCAGGGATATGAGGTCATCGATCAGGAAGTGGAACTCGGTCTGCGCTCCATCGCCGTGCCGCTCTATTCCGCGAATGGACGCGTTGTCGCGGCCCTGAATATCGGCATTGCAGCCATGCAGGCCGAACTCGATGACCTGAAGACGCTGTATCTTCCGGGTCTTCTCAAGATTCAGGAGGGACTGCGGCGTCTGCTGTAGTGCCCCCTTACACCCGTTGCCCCGGATTTCAGGATCAAGGCTCCGCCCGGCCACATCTTTGTGCCAGGCAAGGCTCCATCCCACTTGCGTTTGGCGGCGCTGGAGGGGCATAGCTTCGCGCACGCATGATGGCACCCGCGCGTGCCACCGTCATTTCACCCGCGGAACGAAGATCCTGAACCCATGACCATCCGCCTGCATCAGGGCGATCTGCCCGATGATTTCATCGCCGCCCCTGTGGTTGCCATCGACACCGAAACCATGGGCCTCAACCCGTTCCGGGACCGGCTCTGCCTCGTGCAGCTTTCCAATGGCGATGGCACGGCGGATCTGGTGCAGATCCCGCAGGGCGCGAATGCCCAGAGCGCACCGAACCTCACCCGCCTGCTCTCCGACCCGGACGTGACCAAGCTGTTCCATTTCGGACGGTTTGACATCGCCGTTCTGCAGCACACCTTCCGGGTGATGCCGCAGCCGGTGTGGTGCACCAAGATCGCCTCTCGCCTCGTGCGCACCTATACCGACCGCCATGGCCTGAAGGATCTGCTGCGCGAGCAGCTCGGCGTCGACATCTCCAAACAGCAGCAGAGCTCGGACTGGGGCAATGCCAAGCTCTCCGATGCCCAGCTCGCCTATGCCGCCTCCGATGTGCTGTATCTGCATGCGGTGAAAGAGAAGCTGGAAGTAATGCTGGCCCGCGAAGGCCGCACGGGCCTTGCCGCCGCCTGCTTCGCCTTCCTCCCTGCCCGCGCCACCCTTGATCTGGCCGGCTGGGAAGAGCAGGACATCTTCGCGCACAGCTGACAGCAGACCCGTGGCGGGAACAGCAACCACGCCACGGGCAACCCTTGCACAGAGCCGGGGAAGCGTCCTCTGGCCCGGCTTCGAGGCGCGCCCAAGTTCTTGATACGGCGCATTTCTCCTCGTCCCGTATCTATTTGACGCGCAGATGCTTTATGCTCGGCAAATGATTTGCACTGCCAGAGCAGACTACCGATGACCGCGCATGCTTCCCGCCGCTTCAAGGCGGTTTTCCAGAGCTTTGAAGACCTTGCCGATGGCGCCTCCGGCCCCGCGCGCCTTTCCGCCCTGCGCGCCGCATTGAAGGCGCGCGGGCTGGATGGTTATGTGGTGCCCCGCGCCGATGCGCACCAGAATGAGTATGTGCCCCCCGGCGAGGAGCGCCTCGCTTGGCTCACCGGCTTTACCGGTTCGGCCGGCCTGCTCGTGGTTCTGAAAGACCGTGCGGCCCTGTTCGTGGACGGACGCTACACATTACAGGCCGCCACGCAGGTCGATGCTTCCGCGTTCGAAGTGGTGCCGCTGGCGGACATGCGCCCGGAGGTCTGGATCGAAACCCACCTCGCCAAGAATGAGCGGCTGGGATTTGACCCGTGGCGGACCACGCTGGATGGCCGCGCCCGCCTTGCCCGTGCCGCCGAGAAGGCCGGCGCAACCCTGCTCGCCGCCCCCGATGACCCAGTCTCCGTGCTGTGGACCGACCGACCGGCCCCGCCCAGCGCCCCCATCCGCCTGCTGGATCCTGCATTGGCAGGTGAGGAAACCCAATACAAGCTGCGCCGCGTGCGTGAGACCATGGAGAAAGAAGGGCTCGACGGCCTGCTTCTGTCAGACCCGCACTGCACCGCATGGCTGTTCAACATCCGCGGGGCAGATGTCGCCCATACGCCGCTGCCGCTGGCCTGGTGCATCGTGCCGCGCGAGGGCAAGGCGTGGCTGTTCGTGGAAGCCGCCAAGCTGCCCCATGCGGTGCAAGCGGCCCTTGCGCCCTTTGCCGAAATCCTGCCCGCCGCCCAGTTGCAGCCTCATCTGTCCAGCTTCGCGGAAGGACGCACCCTGCGCGTTGACCAGGCCACCGCTCCTGTGGCTCTGGCCGACATCATCTCTGCTGCCGGCGGCACGGCGCAGAAGGGGGAAGACCCCATCACCCATCTCAAGGCGGTGAAAAACCCGGCCGAACTCGCCGGCATGCGCGCTGCCCACCAGCGCGATGGTGTCGCTCTGGTGCGTTTTCTCGCGTGGTTCGACAGTGAGGCCCCCGACGGCAAACTGACCGAGATCGAGGCCGTGGAAGCGCTGGAAACCTTCCGGCGTGAGACCGGCTTACTGAATGATGTCTCATTCCCCACCATTGCGGGCGCGGGTGAGAATGGGGCCATTGTCCATTACCGTGTGACCACGGCTACCAACCGGGTGCTTCATCCGCATGAGCTTTTCCTGCTCGATTCCGGTGCGCAATATCCCGATGGCACCACGGATGTGACCCGCACCATGGCTGTCGGCAAGCCATCAGATGAAATGCGGGCGCGTTATACGCTGGTGCTCAAGGGCCATCTGGCATTGGGCGCGGCGGTTTTCCCCCAAGGCGCGACCGGCGCGCAGCTCGACCCGCTGGCACGCCAGTTTCTTTGGGCTGCGGGGCTGGATTTTGCCCATGGCACCGGCCATGGTGTGGGCGCGGGCCTCTCGGTGCATGAAGGGCCGGCGCGCATTTCCCAGCTGGGCCATGTGCCGCTGAAGGCGGGCATGATCCTTTCCAACGAGCCCGGCTATTACAAGACCGGCGCTTACGGCATCCGCATCGAGAACCTCATTCTGGTGGAACCGCGCACGGTGGAAGGCGCGGAAAAGCCCTGCCTCGGTTTCGAGACGCTGACCCTGGCCCCGTATGACCGCCATTTGATTGACCTTGCCCTGCTGACTCCGGAAGAGCGGGCGCTGGTGGATGCCTATCATCTGCGCGTGCGGCAGGAGATTGGCCCGTTGCTCGATGAGCCGGCCGCGCACCACTGGCTGGAGCAAGCCACCGCGCCGCTTTGAGCGGCAAGAATGAGAGCGGGCCGGGAGGACGCCACAAGGGCACCCCGTTCCGCTCCAGTCTTGAGACATGGATGCAAGAACTGAGGGTCATGGTGATGCAATGAATTGCCACCACCCTGATGCGTGACAAAGGAAGCCAGACACCATGAGCAACACTGTCGCGGACCTGATGATTTCCACCCTCCACACCGCCGGTGTCGAGCGCATCTATGGCGTGGTGGGCGACAGCCTGAACGGGCTGACTGAGGCCATCCGCACCACGGGTTCCATCCGCTGGGTGCATACACGCCATGAGGAAGTGGCGGCCTTTGCGGCTGCGGGTGAATCTCAGGTCACGGGCAAGCTGGCCGTATGCGCGGGCTCCTGCGGGCCGGGCAATCTGCACCTCATCAATGGCCTGTTTGATGCCCAGCGCAGCCGCACGCCGGTGCTCGCAATCGCCGCGCAGATCCCCTCATCTGAAATTGGCGGCGGCTATTTTCAGGAGACGCACCCACAGAACCTGTTTCAGGAATGCAGTGTCTATTGCGAGCTGGTGTCCGACCCGGCCCAGATGCCATTCGTGCTGGAAAACGCCATCCGTGCCGCTGTCGGCAAGCGCGGCGTGGCGGTGGTGGTCATTCCCGGCGATATCGCGCTCAAAGAAGCGCCCAAGCATGCGCTTTCCACCAAAGCCGGCCTGTTGCCCCCCGCCCCTGTCATCCGCCCGGCGGAGGCGGAACTGGACGCGCTGGCCAAGCTGCTGAATGAGGCCAGGCGTGTCACCCTCTTCTGCGGGCGCGGTTGCGCGGGGGCGCATGCTCCCCTTCTGGCGTTTGCGGAAAAGCTCAAAAGCCCCATCGTCCATGCGCTCGGCGGCAAAGAGCATGTGGAATATGACAACCCCTATGATGTGGGGATGACCGGCCTCATCGGCTTTGCCTCCGGTTATGAGGCCATGCACGCCTGTGACACGCTGGTGCTGCTGGGCACGGACTTTCCCTACAAACAGTTCCTGCCCACCGGCATCAAGATTGCGCAGATCGACATTCGCCCCGAACAGCTTGGCCGGCGCTGTGCGCTGGAACTGGGGCTGGTGGGCGATGTGGGCGCAACGCTGGATGCCCTGCTGCCGAAGCTGGATGAGAAGAGTGATCGCAAGCATCTGGATGAGGCCCTCGCCCGCTACAAAAAGGTGCGTGCGGGGCTGGATGATCTGGCCGAGGGCAAGCCGGGGGCAAAGCCCATTCACCCGCAATATCTCGCCCGTCTGGTGAGCGAGAATGCCGCAGAAGATGCAGCCTTCACCTTCGATGTCGGCACCCCCACCATATGGGCGGCGCGCTATCTGAAGATGAATGGCCAGCGGCGCATGATCGGCTCACTGGTCCATGGCTCCATGGCCAATGCCATGCCGCAGGCGCTGGGCATTCAGGCCGCCTGTCCGCAGCGGCAGGTCATCTCGCTCTCGGGCGATGGCGGATTCACCATGCTGATGGGCGATCTCATCACTTTGAAGCAGGAAAAGCTGCCGGTGAAAGTGGTGATCTTCAACAATGGTGTGCTCGGGTTCGTGGCGCTGGAGATGAAGGCCAACGGCTTTGTCGAGATCGGCACCGACCTCGACAACCCGGACTTCGCCGCCATGGCGCGGGCCATGGGCATTCATGGCGTGCGGGTGGAAGACCCCGGCGAACTGGATGGCGCGATCAAGGACATTCTGGCCCATGATGGCCCGGCGGTTCTGGATGTGGTGACAGCCAAGCAGGAACTCTCCATGCCGCCCACCATCAATGTGGAGCAGGTGAAGGGCTTCGGCCTGTGGGCTTTGCGCGCCGTAATGACCGGTCGCGGCGATGAGGTTCTGGACCTCGCGAAAGCCAACCTGCTGCCGCGCTGAACGCGCTGGAGAACCAAAACAGGCTGATGCATCGGGTTCAGGTCCGGATTCACCCGGACCTGAAATCCTCGTTCATGGCACGTGGCTGCGGCACACCGGACCAACCATGGATTGGGGCACAGGCCGGCATCAGAACTGCCGGGTTCAGAGCAGATGACCCACATACCGCTGGCCTTCCACTTCATCGCATTCCGGTGAAATGAGCGCTTTTCTTCGCCCATCAAGCATGTATCAGTCTGTCCTGCGCATCTGCGGTGTCGCCCTGTTGCGGTGCACGCGCAGGACACAGCACCTTCAATCGGTATGGGAGCCGGATAGCGGTTCAGGTCTTGATGCCCCGGCGGGTGACAGACACCCCGGTCTCATCGATGCAGGAACCGGCCCGGTTGCCCTCTGAACCACCGGGAGAGTTTTCATGGAAGAGACGCATCTGAACCGCCGTCGCCTCGCTGTTCTTGCCGCCGGTGTCGCAGCTGTCGGCATTGCCGGCACCGCCACGCGTGCGGAAGCCTATCAGGGCGATATGGAACGGGCCCTGTCCTCCCTTTATGACGCGCTGGGCGCTCTGCGCGAGGCCTCCTCAAACAAGGGCGGGCACCGGGTCAAGGCGATAGCCCTGATCCAGCAGGCCATCGAGGAGACCAGAGAAGGCATTGATTATGCCGATGCACATGGCGGTGGCGGGCGCGAGTGAGACTGCCTTCATGTGGCTGATCCCGATACGGGACCGGCAGGAGGCATGTTTTCCCTGACAATAAGACACAAGTTCCTCTCACCGATTGCCACCGAACGGCCACGCAATCGGTGAGACCATATGGCTCAAATTTGAACCAATATCCACAATGGTTCAATATTCGCCGATGATGTTTACCTTGGCATGGTGAATGTGCTGGAACATCAAACTCTCGGCCAGTTCGCCATTGCGATCCTGTATGGCCTTAAAGATCGCATCATGATGGTCGCGATAGACCGCCATCCGCTCCTCGGTCAGCGAATGCTCCTTGAGCCGGCCCCACAGACGCCCTGCACGCACGGAATCGATTCCCTCATAGAGTGAGGCCAGAAGGGTATTGCGGGCTGAACGCACGATGGTCTTGTGGAAGGCGGAATCTGCCTTTTCGAAGTCCGCAAGCGATGTAGGCTTACGGGCCTGATCCAGAATATCCGCCATTTCATTAAGTTCCGCCGGAGACGCGCGATGGGCGCATAGAGAGGCGAGCTTGGGCTCCAGCAGCAGACGCGCCTCGAACACTTCGGCCGGATAGGTCTGCGCCTCCGAAATCATGCTGGGCAAGGCCGCGATGGGCGGAGAGGGACGGCCGATGAACGTGCCCCGCCCCACATGCCGCGTCAGCAGGCCATCCGCCTCCATTTCCGCAAGCATCTTGCGCAGGGCTGAACGGGGCACGCCCAGCTTTTCACACAGCTCCCGTTCCGGCGGCAAACGCGCGCCCTGTTTGAGATTGCTGGTCTCGATGAAGTCCCGAAGAAGATCACTCATGGCCACCCCTGAAGAAACCATTTTGGTAACTATTGACACCAATTGTGATTGGTTACAACAATGATCTCACATTGGTACACCGATTGGTTTGGAGGCAGCGGTGAGCGACACGGCCCATGCAATTTCCGATACGGGACGAGAAGCCCGGTTTCGCGATGTCCCCCGCTATCTCGTCATCGGCGGGCGCTATTTGCAGGGCGAAAGCGGCAAGACCTTTGATGTGCGCGACCCGGCAGATGGTTCCGTTATCGCCAGCGTCGCTGATGGCAGCGTCGAAGATGGTATCCGCGCGGTAGATGCCGCAGCAACTGCCGCAGCCGGCTGGGCCGCAACAGCGCCCCGCAAGCGCGCGGATATTCTCATGCGCTGCTACCAGCTGATGATGGAGCGCAAGGAATGGTTTGCGGAACTCATCTCGCTTGAGAACGGCAAGGCCATGCCCGACGCGCTGGGCGAAGTGCTCTATGCCGCCGAATTTTTCCGCTGGTATGCAGAAGAAGGCGTGCGCGCCTTTGGCGAGATTGGCACCGCCCCTTCCGGTGCAAACCGCATTGTGGTGCAGCACCAGCCCATCGGCATCGCCATTTTGGTCACACCGTGGAACTTCCCTGCGGCCATGGCCACCCGCAAGATGGCTCCGGCGCTGGCCGCCGGATGCACCTGCGTGCTGAAGCCCGCAGCCGAGACCCCCCTCACCGCCCTTGCCGTGGCGGCCCTGATGCAGGAAGCCGGCGTGCCGTCCGGCGTCGTCAATGTCATCACCACCTCCACCGCCGCACCGGTGGTGAGTGCGATGCTGCATGACCCGCGCGTGCGCAAGCTCTCCTTCACCGGCTCCACCAATGTCGGGCGCATCCTTCTGCGCGAGGCGGCGGATCAGGTCATCTCCTGCGCCATGGAACTGGGCGGCAATGCCCCGTTCATCGTGCTGGATGGCGCGGATGTGGATGCGGCCGTTGAAGGCGCGATGATCGCCAAGATGCGCAATGGTGGCGAGGCCTGCACGGCAGCCAACCGCTTCTTTGTCCAGAAAGGCATCTATGATGCGTTCGTTGAGCGCTTTTCCGCACGTATGGCGGGCCTGAAGCTGGGGCGCGGGCAGGATGAGGGCGTAGGCTGCGGCCCGCTCATCACCGCCAAGGCCGTTGCGAAGGTGGACAGCCTTGTTCAGGATGCCATCGGCGCCGGAGCCCGTCTGCTGGTGGGCGGCGCCCCGCGCGAGGGCGAAGGCTATTTTTACCCGCCGACGGTTCTGGCGGATGTACCCTCAAGCGCCACCATCCTGAACGAGGAAATTTTCGGCCCTGTTGGCGTGATCGTGCCGGTGGAGAGCGCGGAAGAAGCCATCCGTCGCGCCAATGACACCGAATATGGCCTTGTCGCCTATGTCTATGCGGCAGATCTCGCCACAGGCATGCGGGTGGCGGAAAAGATCGAGGCCGGCATGGTGGGCGTCAATCGCGGCATTGTCTCCGATACCGCAGCCCCCTTTGGCGGCATGAAGCAGAGCGGGCTGGGGCGCGAAGGCAGCCACCACGGCCTGATGGAATATCTCGAAACCAAATATATCGCCGCGCAGTGGTGAACGCGCGGAGCGGAGGAAACTAATGTCCCAGACGCTTGGTTTTGTCGGGCTCGGCCGCATGGGCTCGGGCATGGTCCGTCACCTTCAAAAGGCCGGACTGCCGGTATGGGTTTATGACGCCAACCCGGCGGTTGCCGCCACCATCGAGGGCGCGCAAGTCGCCACCTCCCTGCGTGAACTGGGGGAAACCGCGGATACCGTCTTCCTCTCCCTGCCGGATGCCTCCGTGGTGAAGGCGGTTCTGTTCGGTGCGGATGGCCTGCTGTCCGGCGCGCACAAAGTGAAGGTGGTGGCGGATTTCTCCACCATCGGGCCGAAGGCTTCCATCGATATTGCCGAGGCCCTCACCTCACTGAATGTGGAGTGGGTGGAAGCGCCAGTGAGCGGTGGCCCAAAGGGTGCGGCCAATGGCACGCTGGCGGTGATGCTTTCCGGCCGCAAGAACGCGCTGGACGCGATGCTGCCGCTGGTGGAGCGCATCGGCAAGGTGTTCATCGCGGGTGAGACCTTCGGGGCTGCGCAGACCGCAAAGCTCGCGAACAACATGCTCTCTTCCGCAGCCATCGTGCTTACATCCGAAGTGATGGCTATGGGTGCGAAGGCAGGCGTTGATGCCAATGTGCTGCTGGACATCATCAATGCCGGCAGCGGGCGCAACAGCGCCACGGTCGACAAGTTCCCCCGCGCCGTGGTGACACGCACCTTTGATTACGGCTTCGCCACCGGCCTCGCCTACAAGGATATCCGCCTGTGCGTGGATGAATCGCAGGCACTGGGCGCACCGATGGTTCTGGGCGCGCTGGTCTGCCAGATGCTGGCCGCCACCAATGCGAAATATGGCCCCAACTCGGACTTTACCGAAGTGGCACGCATTTATGAGGACTGGGCCGGCGTGGAGATCACCGGCAAGTAGAACCCGAACAGTCCTCATTTTCAGTTTCCCTGTCTGCCCCGACAGAACAAACGAAAACAATATTCAGGAGAAAGTCATGTCGAGCGAAAAGTACGAAAAGGGTCTTGCGGTTCGCCGGGACGTTCTGGGCGCGGAATTCGTGGACAAGGCCATCGCCAATGCCACCGACTTCAACCGCCCGATGCAGGATCTGAGCACCGAATATTGCTGGGGCTCGGTTTGGACCCGTGAAGGTCTGGACCTCAAGACCCGCAGCCTGCTGAACCTTGCCATGATCTCCGCCCTCAACCGCCCGCACGAGCTGCGCCTGCACGTGCGCGGTGCGCTGCGCAACGGCGTGACGAAGGACGAGATGCGCGAAGTCTTCATGCAGGTCGCCATCTATTGCGGCGTTCCGGCCGGTATGGATGCCTTCCGCCAGGCCATGGAAGTCTTCAAGGAAATGGATGCGGCCTGAAGCAGGGAGCAGGAGGAAACACCATGTCTCTTCGCGAGGATAAGGGCGTGGCCAGCACGGAGCGTCCGCTCATCGAGCTGAAAAACGTCAACAAGTTCTTCGGCACCCACCATGTGCTGAAGGATGTGAGCCTGGCTGTCGAGCGTGGCGAGGTGCTGGTGGTGGTCGGTCCCTCAGGTTCCGGCAAGTCCACCTTCTGCCGTGCGATCAACCGGCTGGAGCCCATCAGTGATGGCACGATCCTCATTGATGGCCAGCCTTTGCCGTGCGAAGGGCGGGAACTGGCCCGCCTGCGCTCGGAGGTCGGCATGGTGTTCCAGAGCTTCAACCTGTTCGCGCACAAGACCATTCTGGAAAATGTGACGCTCGGCCCCATCAAGGTGCGCAAGATGGGGCGCAAGCAGGCTGAAGACCTTGCCATGGACCTGCTGCGGCGCGTGGGCGTGGAAAACCAGGCCCACAAGCGCCCCGCCGAGCTTTCCGGCGGACAGCAGCAGCGCGCGGCCATCGCCCGTGCGCTTGCCATGCAGCCCAAGGCGATCCTGTTCGATGAGCCGACCTCGGCGCTTGACCCGGAAATGATCAATGAGGTGCTCGACGTCATGACCGAGCTGGCGCGCTCCGGCATGACCATGGTGGTGGTGACGCATGAAATGGGCTTTGCCCGTTCAGCAGCAGACCGTGTCGTGTTCATGGATCAGGGGCGGATCGTGGAAACCGGCAAGCCCGAAGCCTTCTTCACCAATCCGCAAAGTGAAAGAGCGAGAGACTTCCTCGCCAAGGTTCTCAAACACTGAAACACAACTGAAAACCCGCATAATATTCAGGTCCAGAAGGACCGGATCGCAACAAAAACAACAATAAAACCAATTCAGATGGAGACGCGCAAATGAAGGCCAGGATTTTTGGTGCCGTTATGGCTGCCGCACTCGCCGTCAGCGGCGGTGCTGTGCAGGCCCAGGAACAGTTCCCCGCCGGTTCCACCATGGAAAAGCTCGCCAAGGCGGGCAAGGTGCGCATTGGCGTGAAGTTTGACCAGCCCCTGTTCGGCCTGCGCAACCTGCGCGGCCAGCCCGAGGGTTTTGATGTCGAGATCGGCAAGATCATCGCCAAGAAGCTCGGCATTGATGAGAAGAATATCGAGTGGGTGGAAACTGTTTCCGCGAACCGCGAAGCTTTCCTCCAGCAGAACAAGGCGGACATGGTGATCGCCACCTATGCCATCACGCCCAAGCGTCGTGAGGTGGTGACCTTTGCCGGCCCCTATATCATCACCGGGCAGGACCTGATGGTGAAGAAGGGCAACCCTGAGAATATCAAGGGTCCGGACGACCTCAAGGGCAAGAAGGTCTGCGTGCTGAACGGCAGTGAAAACCGTCTGAATATTGTCAACAACTACCCGGACATCACGCCCGTGGGCTTTGATGCCTTCTCCAAGTGCGCAGAGGCCGTGAAGAACGACTCCCTGCCGGCTGCCACCCTCTCCGGTGCGGTTATTCTGGGCTATGTGGCCAAGGAACCGGACCAGTTTGAAATGGTGGGCAACCGCTTCAGCAACGAGCCCTGGGGCGTTGGCGTGAAGAAGGGCGACATCGCTTTTTGCGAATTCGTGCGAGATGCACTGAAGGCCGCCGATGCCGACGGCCGCTACAAGACCGCCTATGACAAGACGGTGGGCGAGCATCTCAAGGATGAGCCCAAGCTCCCTGAACTCGACCCCTGCACCTGATGTTCCGGCGCCGGCCCTACCTCCCCTGAACGGGGCCGGCGCACCCGAAGCAACATAAAGAACGGAGCGTCACCGCCATGAGCGGGAGATGCGCTCTGCAATGGGATGGGAGCCATGTCAGTCGTTTTCGACAATATGCATTATTTCGTCGCAGGCCTGTCGCTGACCCTGCAACTCACGCTGATTTCCGGTGTGATTGCGCTGCTGGCAGGACTTATCGTGACGACGATGCGCGTGTCACCCGTCCCCGCCTTCCGGGGCGCGGCGATGGTCTATGTGGAAATCGTGCGCAATACGCCGATTACCATTGTGTTCTTCTTCGCCGCGTTCGTTTTGCCGCAGATCGGGGTGAGGCTCCCCTACTTCACCTTCGCGATTATAGCACTTTCTGTCTACTACACTGCCTTCTTTGCAGAAGCATTGCGGTCGGGCTTCAATTCCGTGGCGGTTGGGCAGGCGGAAGCCGCGCGCTCCATCGGCCTCACCTTTTCCGGTGTCCTGTCTCTGGTGGTTCTGCCGCAGGCGCTGCGCAGTTCCGTGCCCCCGCTCATCAATGTGGTGATCGCGCTGGTGAAGAGCACAGCCGTCGCTTCTGCCTTCGGCGTGCCCGAGCTGCTTACGCAGATGGAGCATCTGGCCAATGCCGAAAGCAATGCGGTGCTGATGATCCTTGCCGCAACCGCCTGCATCTATCTCCTCATCACCATTCCGGCCGGCATTCTGGCCACCCACATCGAACGCAAGGTGGCATTCGCGCGATGAGCACCGCATTCTATGACGAGCTGGGCCCCGTTGGCCGCCGCAAGGTGCGCTGGGCCACCGCCATCGGCGCTGGCGTGCTGGTGCTGCTGGTCGCCCTGGTCCTGAAGCGGCTGGCGGATGAAGGCCAGCTATCCGCCCAGATCTGGGGCGTGTTCTTGAACAACCCGGATCTGGCAGACCTGATCCTCACCGGGCTGGTCTCCACCCTGCAGGCAGCCGCCACCGCCATGGTTTTGTCCCTGCTTGTGGGCACCATTCTGGCGGCCGGCCTGCTCTCCGACAACAGGTTCATCAGCACAGCGGTGCGCTGCTGGATGGAAGTGTTCCGCGGCTTGCCCGTGCTGCTGCTGATCTTCTTTGTGTATCTGGGCGCGCCGGCTTTCGGTGTGGTGCTCTCGGCCTTCTGGTCTCTGGTGCTTGGCCTCATGCTCTATAACAGCGCGGTGTTTGCCGAACTGTTCCGGGCGGGCGTCGTCTCCCTCCCCCGCGGGCAGAAGGAGGCGGGGCTTGCGGTGGGCCTCACACAGGGGCAGGTGCTGCGCATCATCCAGCTGCCCCAGGCGGCCCGGCGTATGCTGCCGGCGCTTGTGAGCCAGGCCGTGATCGTGCTGAAGGAAACCTCGCTCGGCTTCATCATCGGCTACACCGAATTGCTGCGCGAGGGCCGCACGGCCGTGGAATATCTGGGTGGCCAGTACTCCATCGCCATCTATACGCTGCTGGCCGTCATCTTCGTTCTGCTCAACCTCATGATCTCCGCCGCCGCCGCGTGGCTTGATCGGCGGCGCTGAACAGGCAGATAAACAGGGCGGGTGCATCTCAGCCCGCCCATCCCTGTCTTGACAGAGACAACGATACGGCCTCATTCCCGCACGCTGCATTCACACGCATGGTTGGCCGATCAGACGACCAGCCGATAAGGCCACCCGCAACATGAAAACGGGTCGGCCGATACAAGAAGAGGGAGGCCGAGACATGAGCCAGACGGGACGCAACAGCTACCGGATCGCGGTCATTGCCGGAGACGGCATCGGCACGGAAGTCATGCCGGAAGGGCTGCGCGTGCTTGAAGCGGCCTCAAAACGCCATGGCATCGAGATCCATTACGATCATTTCGACTTCTCGTCCTATGACTATTACGCCAAACACGGCCAGATGCTGCCGGATGACTGGAAAGCCCGGATCGGCAGCCATGATGCCATCTATTTCGGCGCGGTCGGCTGGCCGGAGAAGATCCCGGACCATGTCTCCCTGTGGGGCTCGCTTCTCCAGTTCCGCCGCGAGTTCGAGCAATATGTGAACCTGCGGCCCGTGCGGCTGATGCCGGGCGTGCCCTCCCCGCTCGTGGGCCGCAAGCCGGGAGATATCGATTTCTGGGTGGTGCGCGAGAATACGGAAGGCGAATATTCATCCATTGGCGGGCGGATGTTCCCCGGCACTGCGCGCGAATTCGTGCTTCAGGAAACGGTGATGACCCGTCACGGGGTCGATCGCATCCTGAAATTCGCTTTTGATCTGGCGGAAAGCCGCCCGAAGAAGCACCTGACCTCCGCCACCAAGTCCAACGGCATCTCGATCTCGATGCCCTATTGGGATGAGCGGGTGGAAGAGATGGCGAAGACTTATCCGCACGTGCGCTGGGACAAGTATCATATCGACATCCTCACCGCCCATTTCGTGCTGAACCCGGACCGGTTCGACGTGGTGGTGGCGTCCAATCTGTTTGGGGACATCCTGTCGGATCTGGGACCGGCCTGCACCGGCACCATCGGCATTGCGCCCTCCGGCAATATCAACCCCGAGCGCGACTTCCCCTCACTGTTCGAACCTGTCCATGGCTCAGCTCCCGATATTGCCGGGCAAGGCATCGCCAATCCGGTTGGCCAGATCTGGGCAGGTGCGATGATGCTGGAGCATCTGGGGCACAAGCAGGCAGCCGATGAGATCGTGGCCGGCATCGAGCGCGTTCTCGCCGAACCCGCCGGGCGCACGCGCGATCTGGGCGGCAAGGCCTCTACAACAGAATGCGGCAAGGCTATCGCGAGTGAGGTCGGCTGACTTCCGCACGACGAGACATGACGCCAAGGCACTTCGGGGCCAAATAAAAACGCCAGTGAGCTTATGCCCGCTGGCGTTTTTACATCAACATCAAGCTTGCTCACCCCATCCCGCCACATGATGCAGCCGAACGGGGTGATGCTTCCATCACCGCTTCAGGCTGCGCACATCGCGCACAGCGCCGCGGGCGGCGGAGGTGGTGAGGGCGGCATAGGCCTGCAGGGCCTGCGAAACCACGCGCTTGCGGTTACCCGGCTTCCACGCGGCATCGCCCTTCGCTTCCATGGCGGCGCGGCGCTGTTCCAGCACCTCGTCGCTCACCGCCACATTGATGGTGCGGTTGGGGATGTCGATCTCGATCAGATCACCCTCTTCCACCAGACCAATCGCGCCACCCTCAGCCGCTTCCGGCGACATGTGGCCGATGGACAGGCCGGAAGAACCGCCAGAGAAGCGGCCATCCGTAATCAGCGCGCACTGTTTGCCCAGCCCCTTCGACTTCAGATAGGAGGTCGGATAGAGCATTTCCTGCATGCCGGGGCCGCCACGCGGGCCTTCATAGCGGATGAGCACCACATCACCGGCCTTGATCTTGCCGGTGGAGAGAATGGCCTCCACCGCCGCATCCTGGCTTTCGAAAATGCGGGCCGGGCCCTTGAAGACGAGAATGCTCTCGTCCACGCCGGCCGTCTTAACGATGCAGCCATCCAGCGCGATATTGCCGAACAGCACGGCAAGGCCGCCATCCTTGGAATAGGCGTGCTCCACATCGCGGATAACGCCCTTCTCGCGGTCCAGATCCAGTTCACCCCAGCGGCTGGACTGGCTGAAGGCCACCTGCGTCGGCACGCCACCGGGCGCGGCGCGGAAGAAGTTGGTGACGGTATCAGCCCCCGTACGCTTCACATCCCAGCGGTCAAGCGCTTCCTTCAGGGTGGGGGCATGGACAGTGGGCAGATCCGTATGGATATGACCACCGCGGTCCAGCTCACCCAGAATGGCCATGATGCCACCGGCACGGTGCACGTCTTCCATGTGGATGTCGGCAACAGCGGGCGCCACCTTGCACAGCACCGGCACCTTGCGGGAGAGGCGGTCGATATCGTCCATGGTGAAGGGCACTTCGCCCTCATTGGCCGCTGCCAGCAGATGCAGCACCGTATTGGTGGAGCCGCCCATGGAGATATCCAGCGTCATGGCATTCTCGAACGCCTTGAAGGTGGCGATGGAGCGCGGCAGCACGCTGGCATCTTCCTGCTCATAATAACGCCGTGCCAGATCCACCACCAGATGGCCGGCTTCCACGAACAGGCGCTTGCGGTCTGCGTGGGTGGCCAGCGTGGAACCGTTACCGGGCAGGGAAAGACCCAGCGCCTCGGTCAGGCAGTTCATGGAATTGGCCGTAAACATGCCGGAGCACGAACCGCAGGTGGGGCACGCGGAGCGCTCCATCACGGTCACGTCCTCATCGCTCACCTTGTCATCGGCGGCGGCGATCATGGCGTCGATCAGGTCAACCTTTTTCGGCCCGGTGGAGAGCAGCACCTTGCCCGCTTCCATCGGCCCGCCGGAGACGAACACCGCCGGAATGTTGAGGCGCATGGCAGCCATCAGCATGCCGGGAGTGATCTTGTCGCAGTTGGAGATGCACACCATCGCGTCGGCGCAATGGGCATTCACCATATATTCCACGCTGTCGGCGATGATCTCGCGCGAGGGCAGCGAATAGAGCATGCCATCATGGCCCATGGCGATGCCGTCATCCACCGCAATGGTGTTGAATTCCTTGGCGACGCCGCCGGCCTTCTCGATTTCCCGCGCCACAAGCTGGCCGAGGTCCTTCAGGTGCACATGGCCGGGCACGAACTGGGTGAAGGAATTGACGACGGCGATGATCGGCTTGCCGAAGTCTCCATCCTTCATGCCTGTGGCGCGCCACAGGCCGCGGGCGCCGGCCATGTTGCGGCCATGGGTAGAGGTACGGGAACGGTACTGGGGCATGGGATTTCTTCAGTCTCGTAATGAAGCGGCGCAGTTTAAGGGCATTCTAAGCCGCGTGCAAAATCTTGTCTCGTCTTTCGTTCTAGAGCGCACTCCAATCATATGGAACACCCTGCGGTGCCGATCATCACTCCGGCACCACCGCACATGACGAAAAAGAGACAGCTGCGTGTGCCGGCTGCTGTGCAAGCGCCAGCTTTCACCGGCTGAAGCACGCCATGGTTCCATAATATGTAGGCACTCAAGACCCGATCGCCAGCATGAGTGGCCGGAGAACATCCGCCACCATTCTTCCGGCTCAATTCCCGGTATGATTCGAAAGTCTCACATACCGGGACAGCGTCATGAGGCACATGGCATGTCGCGCCCGAGCAGGAGAGCCGCCATGCCGGCCTTTCGCACGCCCCCCGTCGCCCCCTCCCGCATCACGCCGAAGGAGGCCTATCTGAACAGGCGCGGCTTCCTCGGGATGGCCGGGGTTCTCGCGGGCAGCACCATGGCGGGCGTGCCCCTGTTTTCCGATGAGGCGAGAGCAGCAAAGCTGGCGACCACGCCCGGCCCGTTCGTTACATCCGAACCGCTGACGCCGAGGGAGACCGTGACCTCCTACAATAATTTCTATGAATTCGGCACCGGCAAGAGCGACCCGCTCAACCGCTCCGGTGATTTCAAACCGGAGCCCTGGACGGTGACGGTGGATGGCCTTGTTGCAAAGCCGCAGACATTCACCATCGAGACCCTCACGGCCCTGCCGCAGGAAGAGCGCATCTATCGCATGCGCTGTGTGGAAGCGTGGTCCATGGTTATTCCATGGGCGGGTTTTACGCTGAACACCCTGCTGGAAAAGGTGGAACCACTGGGCAGCGCGAAATATGTGGCATTCACCGGCGTGAAGCGGCCCGAGCAGATGCCCGGCCAGCGCGGGTTCTTTCAGCCCATGGCATGGCCCTATGTGGAAGGTCTGCGGCTGGATGAGGCCCGCCATCCCCTTACCCTTCTGGCCACCGGGCTTTATGGCGAGACGCTGGAAAACCAGAATGGTGCGCCCATTCGCCTTGTTGTGCCGTGGAAATACGGCTTCAAGGGCATCAAATCCATCACCCGCATCACGCTTACCGAACAGCAGCCGCCCACCAGCTGGAACCTAATGCAGCCGGAAGAATATGGCTTCTACGCCAATGTGAACCCGGCCGTGGACCACCCGCGCTGGAGCCAGGCCAGCGAGCGGCGCATTGGAGGAGGCGGGTTCTTTGCCAATTCCGGCCAGCGCGAGACCCTGCCCTTCAATGGCTATGGCGCTGAGGTGGCACACCTTTATTCCGGCATGGATCTCAAGGCCAATTTCTGAACCGCCCCCAGTGCGAGCATACCCCATGGATCTGCCCCGCCTCACGCCGAACCAGCGCTCAGCCTCTATCTGGCTGCTTTATGTGTTGGGCCTCATACCCGGCCTCTGGGGCTTTTATCTGGGAGCAACCGGGCAGATCGCGGGAGACCCGGTGCGGGTGTTCGAGCATCTGCTGGGCCTGTGGGCCCTGCGTTTCTTATGCCTCAGCCTTGCCGTCACGCCCCTGCGCCAGCTTGTCGGCATCAATCTCATCCCCTGGCGGCGGGCGCTGGGGCTTCTGGCCTTCTGGTATGTGCTGGCGCATGTGAGCGTCTATCTGTTGCTGGATCGCGGCCTGAACCTTGCGGCCATTGGCGAAGACCTGACGCGCCGGCCCTATATCATGCTGGGCATGGGCGCACTGGTGGCGCTGGCCCCGCTGGCGATCACCTCCAATTTCTGGTCCATGCGCAAGCTGGGCAAAAACTGGCAGGCCCTGCACCGGCTCGCCTATGTGGCGCTGGTCGCCGGTCTTCTGCACTATATTCTTTCGCTGAAGGTGATGGACGGGGAAGCCATTTTCTATGCTGGCGTCACCGTACTTCTTCTCGGCTACCGGCTGGTGCGCCCCCTTGTGCGCGCTCCAAACCGCAAGAAGACTGCACGGCAGAACACCGAAAACAGGAGCGCGGACATGCCAACCAGATGAGGGAGCATATCATGCACCAGACATGCCTCAATATCGCACCTGTCATGCAGACCGCATATGTGTATAGAAAGTTGCATTGCTGATCCTGACCCCAAGCGGGTTTGAAAACAGGAAGTCAAACAATGCTTTCGCGTGCCCCCTCTTTCCTGTCTCCCGCCCGCATCGCCTGCATGACACTGGCGCTCCTTTCCGGCATCAGCACGGCCCAGGCCTCCAGCGCGGATGCCTGGGAGGAATTCCAGGAAGCGGTTCGCGCGAAATGCACGGCAGCCGCCAGCGGCATGACCATCTCGGATATCCAGATTGATCCGCACGGGTCCGAAAAATTCGGAATCGCCATTCTGACGGGGACGCCGCAGGGCTCAGATCAGGTTTCCCGCACCGTCTGCATCTTCGACAAACAGACCGAAGAGGCAGAGATTGGCTCGATGCTGCCGCTGGAGCCGGGCAAGACGGATACGGCAGCAACCCCTGCCACGGCTCCTGATGCTGCCCCGCATTGCGAAATTTTCACGCAAGCCGGTTTCCAGGGCGCGCAAGGCACCATCGCCCCCAATGACATGCTGCGCTTCCAGCCGGAATCGGATGATGCGAAGGACGTGTCCAGCACGGGCGCACATCGTGTTTTCTTTGACGCGAGCTGGCTCAACAATATCCGCGCCGTGAAAACCAGCCCCTCCTGCACCCTCATCGCGTGGGACCAGACCGACCTGACAAGCCCCCAGCGCACCTATCGTGGCGAGAATGCTGCCATGGATGCGGCAGCCCAAGGCAATATCGGCGCGGCCTTTTGCCAGTGCCAGCCCTGATCCCTGCACGGGTTTCAAACCAATAGCAACATAACACCCGCAAGGCACCTTGAGAGAGATGCCTTGCGGATTAAAGCCCACGCCTTCGGTCAGCAGGGCTGTTGGCGCGACATGCGCCCACACAGAAGCCGGAGCGCTGCCGTTTTCCCGTGTCGTGACGTGCGGAAACAGCCCCGGCCGCCAGCGTCTCATGCCTCGTCGGCCGGTCCGGCTTCAGCCTCTCCCTGCCATGCCCGCATGCGTGTGCGCACCGGGCCAGAAGCCGTGCTGCTCCAGCCATAATGACTGGCCAGACGATCCAGCGCGAGACACAGCACCACCTTGGCGGTGCGGGCCGGCCAATGGCGCTCGCCTTCCACCTGTTCCAGCCCTTTCAGAAAACAGCATACATCCAGCAAGACACCGGACAGTTCCGGCCCCACTGCTGCGAGTGCGGCATTCATGCGCTGTTTTGCGGCCAGCAACATATCCGTGAAGGCCTCCGGCCCGCCTGCACCACCCCCACGGGGCAGAGTGGACCAGCGGCTAGTGACCTGCGGTGTCAGGCCCGCACGGGTGAATTCGGCACGCAGGCGCTCACCAGCCGCCAGTTGCACCTCATTCACCATGGGCTGGCCGTCACGCCCCTTGCGGCGAGCCAGCCAGCCCAGCGGGCTCTCGCACAGATTGCGCTGTGCCACCGCACTCTCGGCCCTTCCGCCCTGCCGGCGTTTGGCTGAAGCGCGTTCGGACCCGGAAACCTGATGCCGGGAGGGAGAGGTTCTGTTCATCGGCTCAACCCTTCACAATCCAGCGCACGCATTGCTCCAGCCGGCTCACACCCTCATCAAAAGTGCTTCGGTCCCGCAGATCCTCGATCCGTCGGCAGGCATGGGCCACGGTGGTGCGATCCCGGCGGAAGGCACGGGCTACCTCGGTCTGCGGCAGGCCCAGCGCCACATGGGCCAGATACATGGCCAATTGACGCGCCTGCGCCACCGGCGCGGTAGAACGATGGTGCGCGAGCAGGGTCTCGATCGTCACCCCACATTCTGCAGCCACAACGCTGACAGCCGCACGGCAAGACAGGCAAGCGGTGGCATCAGCCCCCATCACAACCTCATGCGCCTTGAAAGGGCGGGCAACATCTGAAGAGACATCGCTCACGGTATGGGCGGCATGATCCTGAAGCATGGGGAAGACCCTCGTTAGGTTTTTATTCCTAACACATCTTCCATCAATGCCAAGAGCCGGGGACAGTCTGGCCGCCGCCGCCCTGTGCAACAGCCTCGGGAAAAATGAATTTCATGATAAAAATCAATGGATAGAACAAAACACCATGAGGCAGGATGAAATATCGAAAAAGGAATTTATCCCCCACCCCTCACGACAGCCCAGCATGGCGCTTTCAAGGAGCGCACCATGTCCCCACACCCGGCCCAGTCATCCAGATCCACTCGTGCTGGCAACTCCAATCATTCTCCCACACCGCGCCGGAATCGGGCCGCCCACCGCCCTGTCCGCGCCTTCCGCTGCTCCGACAGGGAACAGGTGGTGGGGGAGCGCACGGCGCTTCTGGGACTCTTTCTCAGCAGCCCGGCCGACATCGCCCGTGCCCTGCGCGAGGTCCGCAAGGCGGCCATGAATCAAGCCCTGCATTATGACCCGGCCCGGCATGCCGCCTTGCTGCGCCTCGCGCGCGCAAGATCGGGTGCCGTGGGAAGCCGGAAAGGCGGGCAGTCAGGATGAACCCTGTAGACCTCATGCCAGCGGGAGAAGATGACAGTGGAAGCCAAACCCTTCAATCTGCATCCCGCATGGCCAATACAGAGTTGCCGCTCCCCGGATTGAGAGCCGCAACAGCCGACCAGCCCGGACGACATCCCCGCCATCGCGAAGATGGCTTCCATCTCATCCGGCACGAGGAAAGACGGGCAGATGCGCGTCCTTCAATACAGATCAGCTCTTGTCCCCATCCCCTGCGGCACCAGTGGCCAACCGGCCATCCGCCGCCTTGTCCTGCGCGCTGGCGTCACGGCAACGGGCGCAGGCTCCGGCGATTTCCAGCACACGCTGGCGCGGGGTGAAGCCTACAGCGCGGGATGCCCATGCCAGATCCCGCCCCACCGCATGGGAGGAGACCTCCTGAGTCAGCCCGCACTGCTCACAGATGAGGAACACCACCACGTCCTCATCGCCATGCGGGTGGACGCAGGCCAGATAGGCATTCCGGCTCTCGATCCGATGGGCCAGCCCCTCGGCCACCAGAAAGTCCAGCACCCGGTAGACCGACATGGGCGGTGTCTGCTCGCCATCCGCGGCCAGCCGTTCCACGATTTCATACGCACCGAGAGGGCTGTGGGTATCGGCCAGCAACCGCGCCACCTTGCGCCGCAGCGGAGTCAGGCGCAGGCCCTTGTCGGCGCAAATCTGCTCGATCCGCGTCATGGTGCCGTCGATGCACAAGGCATGGTCATGATCGTGCGGATGCGGCGCGGGAGCCCGTTCTGGAACTTTCACCTGCGGAACCTCGCTGTGCGAACGCGGCATGGACGATGGTCCCATGCCTGCCTTGTTCACCATGACGGACCGACATGGCGCAACCCCACAAGATTACCTCAGCAGTGAGGTTGCACGCCACCCGCCAACGGGGCAATCTCGCGATCGCGGATGAGGCGTTTCGCCTTATGATTGCACCGTCCAGTTTTCGGCGTGATCGCAGCGTCATATCGCTCCGTTACATCAGATCCACCGCAATTGTGCTGGGTCGAAAACGCTCAAGTGGGGAAAAGCCATGTTCAAAGGTAAGGTTGCCGTCATCACCGGTTCCACCAGCGGGATCGGTCTTGCCTATGCCCGCGCGTTCGCGGCCAAGGGTGCGAATGTGGTGATCAACGGCCTCGGCGACGCGGCGGCCATCGAAGCCGAGCGCTCCAAGATCGAGAGCGAGTTCGGCGTGAAGGCGCTCTACTCCCCCGCCAACATGCTCGACGCTGAAGAAATCGCCGGCATGATCAAGCTGGCCGAGACCGAGCTCGGCTCGTGCGATATTCTCGTCAACAATGCCGGCATCCAGCACGTTGAGCCGATCGAGACCTTCCCGGTTGATACCTGGAACAAGATCATCGCGATCAACCTGTCGTCGGCCTTCTTCGCCATGCGCGCCGCCATCCCCGGCATGAAGGCCCGCAAGTGGGGCCGCATCATCAACACCGCCTCCGCCCATGCGCTGGTGGCTTCGCCCTTCAAGTCGGCTTATGTCGCGGCCAAGCACGGCATCGCTGGCCTGACCAAGACCGCCGCGCTCGAAACCGCCACCTTCGGCATCACCGTCAATGCCATCTGCCCCGGCTATGTCTGGACCCCGCTGGTCGAGAAGCAGATTCCCGACACCGCCAAGGCCCGCGGCATGACCGAGGAGCAGGTGAAGCGGGACGTCATTCTCGCCGCACAGCCGACCAAGGAATTCATCACGGTTGAGGAAGTGGCCGCGCTGGCCGTGTTCCTGGCTTCCGATGATGCCCGTTCCATCACCGGTTCCATGCAGCAGATCGACGGCGGCTGGGTCGCCGAGTGATCGCGGACAGGTCGGCAGTCGCCGTCCGATGAAAATCTGGTCCCGCCTGGCAGCCGCCTGGCGGGACACCCTTGCCGGGCCATATCTGTCCGGCAAAGCAGGAGGCTGGTTCATGACCCGTACCGGCACGCAGTCCAGTTCCCACACATCGGGAGCAAAACCCATCAGCCTCGCGCTTCAGGGCGGGGGGGCTCATGGCGCGTTCACCTGGGGGGTGCTGGACCGCATTCTTCAGGATGACCGGATCAGCGTCACCGGCATTTCCGGCACCAGCGCCGGGGCCATGAACGCCATCGTGCTCGCTTCCGGCCTTGCGAAGGGGGATCGGGAAGAGACCCGCCATGCCCTCACCCAGTTCTGGCGCGATGTCTCGCGCGACGGGCGCATGTCACCGATCCAGCGCACGGTGTTTGACCGCCTGATGGGCAGCTGGTCTCTCGCACGCAGCCCCGCCTATATGGCGCTAGAGGTCGCCTCGCGCTTCTTCTCTCCCTATGATTTCAACCCGCTGAACATCAATCCGCTGCGCGAGATCGTGGAGGCACATGCGGATTTCGAGGCCATTCGCCAGTCGCCAGTGAAGCTGTTCATCTCGGCCACCAATGTACACACCGGCCGCGCCCGCATCTTCAGGCATGATGAAATGACCGCCGATGCGGTGATGGCCTCGGCCTGCCTGCCCTTCCTGTTTCAGGCGGTCGAGATTGACGACGTGCCCTATTGGGATGGCGGCTATATGGGCAATCCGCCGCTCCTGCCCCTGTATGAGGAGGCGGAGGGGGACGACATCCTTCTGGTGCAGATCAACCCGGTAGTTCGCCGCACCACGCCGCGTTCGGCGATGGAAATCCAGACCCGCATCAACGAGATCACCTTCAACGCCTCACTCGTGGCCCAGATGCGCGCCATTGACCGCGCGGCCCTGATGAGTGATGCAGGTTTCCTCAGCCGGCGCGCCCGCCACCATGCCGCCTTCCGTCCCGTGCACCTGCACCGCATTGGCGGAGACGGGGCGTTCGAGGATCTGGATGTCACCTCCAAGCTGAATGCCGAATGGCCCTTCCTCCAGCATCTGCGGGATATGGGACGCGCGGCCGCCAACAGCTTCCTTGAAGCGCATTTCGATGACATCGGCGCACGCTCCACCCTGAACCTGCGCGAAGAACTGGCGGACGATTAAAGCGGGGCAAGCTTCCCCATGGCTGCGCCTTGTACCCAAGAGACCGGTTTAAGCGACTGCGAGCAGACCCGCGACGGGCGTACTTTTATCCTGCGAGCCTGATCCTCCTGCGCCGCCTTGAAACGTGGAGATTGTGCCCGGGAAACCGCTGCGGGTGGCGTCCACATGGCCCGTGCGGCGCCCCCTCCTCACCTGCCCTCCATGCGTCTGCGGCCCTGTATCGGCGAGGGAGCCAGAGGGGCTGAACCTGCAATATTTTCCCGCCGGATACCCCCCAAACAAACCCGTTGCAAGTCTGCGTCATATGGCTGCAAGTAGTCTTGCTAGCCCGTTTGTGAAAACAGAACGATCGACCAGCATGAGCGCAGCAGAGAGCATGTCACCATGATACCAGCGCTGAATCCGGCGGCTCATGGGCCGTTGCCCTTCTTCATCACGCCGCCCGGTAGCACGGATGTGCTGATGGTGATCGGCGCTCTTGTTCTTGTCGGCGCGGTGTTTGGCGCGGGGGTGATTTTCCTGCATCTGCATTCGTTGCCGGAGCGCATGGCACACAAGGGGCAGAAGCTTCAGTTCGAAATTGTCGCCGCCTTGTGCCTGCTGGCGCTGTTCACGCACAACAATGTCTTCTGGGTGATCGCCCTGCTGTTGGCACTGGTGGATGTGCCGGACTTCCTCTCGCCCATGAACCGCATTGCGAAGGCCGCCGAACGCATGGCCGGCCTGCCGCCCCAGCCGGATGCACCACCCACACCACCGCATGGCGCCCCCCCTTCTACGCCGCCAGATGCCCCACTTCACAATGAAGCGCCCGCACAACCGGCTGGAGGCTCCTCCCATGCTTGAGCTTCTGCTGTGCTCCGTGCTCACTGTGCTGCCGGATTATCTCTACCGCCGATACCGACAGGGCAAACGCTTTGGGCGAGAGATCACGCTTTATTCGGTGTGGTTCGAACTGCGCTGGGGCATCACGGCCTGCGTGATCCTGACCGTGTCGCTCATCACCGTCATCTTCTACAATCATCCCTCCACCCATAATGTCACGGCCTCCTTCCGCACGGTTTCCATTCTCCCGGAAACCATTGGCCGGGTGTCGGAGGTCTATGTCGGCCTCAGCGATCATGTGCAGAAGGGACAGCCCCTGCTGCGGCTGGATGACACCACCCAGCGCGCGGCGGTGGATGTCGCCCGGCGGCGCATTCAGGAAATCGATGCCGCCATGCTGGTGGCGGAATCCGATATCGCGGCGGCGAACGGTCAGGTCACGCAGGCCGCCCAGATGCTGCAACAGGCGCAGGATGAACTGGACACGAAGCAGCAGCTCAATTCCCGCAACCCGGATGTGGTGGCCCGTCGCGAGATCGAACGCCTTCAGGTCGTGGTCGATGGTCGCGAGGGGTCTCTCGCAGCGGCACAGGCGGCGGCGGAAGGTGCAAAAACCCGTTTAGAGAAGCTTCTTCCCGCCGAGAAGGCGACCGCCGAAGCCACCCTTACCCAGGCTGAGGCGGAGCTGGCCAAAACCGTCGTGCGCGCGGGCGTGGACGGACAGGTGGAGCAGTTCACCCTGCGGGTGGGAGATCTGGTGAACCCGATGATGCGCCCGGCCGGCCTGCTGATTCCCGATGGCGCCGGCCGCGAGCGTCTGGTCGCGGGCTTCGGGCAGATCGAGGCGCAGGTGATGAAGCCCGGCATGATTGCGGAGGCCACATGCCTCTCGCGCCCCTTCACCATCATCCCCATGGTGGTCACCAGTGTGCAGGACCACATCGCCGCCGGGCAGATCCGCGCCAGCGAGCAACTCCTTGATGCCCAGCAGACGCAGGTTCCCGGCACCCTCACCGTCTTCCTCGAACCGCTCTATGCGGGCGGGCTCGATGGCGTGCCGCCCGGTTCCAGTTGCATTGCCAATGCCTATACCAGCAACCATGCCGTGCTGGAGAAGGGGGGGCTTGGCTTCTTCCATGCCTTTTATCTGCATGCGGTGGATACGGTGGCGCTGGTGCACGCACTGTTGCTGCGCCTTCAGGCGCTCATCATGCCCGTGCAGGTTCTGGTGCTGGGCGGGCACTGAGGCGTCACATAAAAAAACCCGCCCCGGTACATCCGGGGCGGGTCCTGAATATCAGGAACCGGGCATGTCGTTCAGATGAGCTATGTGCTCGCCATGAACGACAAGAACGCCCAATCAGCCGCGCGCATCCTTCTTGGCCTGCGCCACGGCCACGAACTGCGACACGCGGCCAGCCTCGTTCGCCGAACCGATGCGCTTGGCCTTGCTGTTCGCATTGTTGCGCATGCCCTTGTTGGGGCGCGGCAGGGTGGCCGGGCGGGTCGCCAGTTTCGCGTTGCGCTTCAGCTCCAGCGCGCGATGGGCATTTTCCATCAGATCGGCGCGGGCGCTCTCGGTCTTGCGACGGCTGGCCTCGCGGCGGGCGCGGGTGAGCGCATCGGTGAGCACGGAAGCCTTCTGGCGGTTGCCGAGATCAGCCTTGTCATAGGTGGTCTTGCCCACGCCGCCCTTGCCGCGCAGGGCCCGGCGCTGGGCATTGGCGATGCTCAATGCCCGGTCACGACGCTCACGCAGGTTGGAGACCAGAAGATGAAGTGCTTCATCGTTCAGATCAGCGAGCGCCGGATGGCGGGTGTTGTCCACAAACTCCAGTTCATCATGGCTGAGCACCCGACGTTCATTCTTCCGTGTATGCGCCATTTCGAACAATCCTGAGCTATCAAATAGGGCGGTCACGCTACCACATGAAATAGAGAAAGCGTATGACGTGCATCATGATCGACACAGGCCATATGACGGATACGCCCCGATGAATGCCTCTCCTCCCGCCCTTCTGGAACCGGCCTTCAGCTTCGGGCCAGCCCGGCTTGAGGTGCGACAGGGCGACATCACCCGGATGGATGTGGACGCCATCGTGAATGCCGCCAACAGCTCGCTTCTGGGCGGCGGCGGGGTGGATGGTGCGATCCATCAGGCGGCAGGGCCGGAGCTTCTGGCCTTCTGCCGCACATTGGGCGGATGCCCCACGGGCGAGGCCCGCCTCACCCCCGGCTTCATGCTGCCCGCACGCCATGCGATTCACACGGTTGGCCCCATCTGGATGGGTGGCGGCGCGGATGAGGATGCGCTGCTGGCATCCTGCTATCGCGAGAGCCTGTATCTGGCCGCGAAGCAAAATCTGGCCTCCATCGCATTCCCAGCCATTTCCACCGGCATCTACGGCTTCCCGCCTGATCGGGCCGCACCGCTGGTGGTGGACACCGTGCTGGACACGCTTGAACAGCTCGACCCGGATAAGAACAGTTTGTCCCGGATCATTTTCTGCTGCTTTTCCCCCTCCTCCGCCGAGTTGCACCATTATGCCCTCTCCAGATCAGAACGCACCCGCCCCCTCTGATGCCGCGCCGGTGCTGGAGATGCTGCACCGCGATGCGATGATGCTCATCATCAACAAGCCCTCCGGCCTGCCGGTTCATGCCGGGCCCAAGGGCGGTGAAACGCTGGCCGACCATCTGGAAAGCCTGCGCTTCGGCCTGCCCCGCAACCCGGAACTGGCCCACCGGCTGGACAAGGACACCTCCGGCTGCCTCGTGCTTGGGCGCCATGGCAAGGCGCTGGCGCTGCTGGGCAAGCTGTTCGCCTCGGGCGCTGTACAGAAAACCTATCTGGCGGTCACGCAAGGAGCACCAAAGGAAGATGCCGGCCGCATCGACCAGCCCCTTGCCAAGCGCTCGCCGCATCGCGGATGGTGGATGCAGACCGTTGCCAAGGGCACGGCCGGCGCACAGGAGGCCATCACCGATTATCGCGTGCTGCACCGGGGTGAAGGCCCTGCGGGGCTGAGCGTGGTGGCTCTGTGGCCGCGCACAGGCCGCACCCATCAGTTGCGCGCGCATCTGGCCTATCTGGGCAGCCCGATTCTGGGCGATGCCATTTATGGCGGAGCCTCGCGCCTGCCCGGCGGGCCACGCCTGCATCTGCATGCCCGCAAGGTCGAGGTGCCGCTTTCCGGCAACAAGCCGCCTGTTATCGTGAGTGCCGCTTTGCCGCCGCATATGTGCGCCACGCTCGCCTTTCTCTCCCTCTCGCCAGAGGATATCGGACGCCAGGCTGATGGTGAGAACGCGATACCGACAGAGGCGGCGGACTGAATACCAGACCCGAGAGGTCGAAAAAGGATGACCGGGCATGGGGCCGAACGGTGCAAGCTTCAGAAAGCGACGGCGGACCTGCAAGGACCAGAGTGGACACAGGCCGGAAGGACGATGAATCTCACCGCTTCAATGTCATGTTGGCATGCCTTGAGCACCCGCGCGCAATTAACCTGAAACCGCAGGCGCAGTGTTATATGAGTGCTGAAGGATCCGGCTTTAAGCGTCGCAACTCTTCCGCAGGACAGCTCACGCGGTCCACATGCATGCAGAACCTGCGGTGCTGCTGGATTTTGTTTCTCGCGGGTCTCTTGCAGCCTCGCTCTTGCCAGATGAACCGACGGGGATGAAGACAGCGTGACCCTGCCCTCCGACCCCCGCCCAGCGGCGGACCTGCATGCCCGCATGGTGCTGGATCGCGCCGTTGCGCGCGCGCGCGCCGTTCTGCTGTGGGAGCGATGCTGGCCGGCGCTGGCAGGCATTGCCACGGTGGTTATGGCGTTTCTCGCCGTCTCATTCCTAGGCTTGTGGGAAGTGCTGCCCGGTTTTGCGCGCATTATTGGCGTGCTGGCATTCATCGCACTGCTGGCTCTGGCAGCCGGGCCGCTGGTGCGCCTGCGCCTGCCCACGCGGGCCGATGCGCTGGCGCGGCTGGATGCGCACAGTTCCTTTTCACACCGTCCCGCAACTGCGCTGGACGACCAACTCGCCACCCGGCCGGATGATCCGGTTTCCGCAGCTCTCTGGCGCGCCCATCTGGTGCGGGCACGCGGCATCGCCCACCGCCTGCGCGCCGGCCCGGCACAGCCGCAGATGGCGAAGCGAGACCCCTATGCCGTGTTCGCACTGGCAGGACTGGCGCTGGTCGCGACCTTCTTCATGGCCCCGGGCGATCATCTCGCCCGTATCCGTGCGGCCTTTGACTGGCAGGCTTTGACCACGCCCGCGCCCTACCGGCTGGATGCCTGGGTGGACCCGCCGCGCTACACGGGCCGACCACCCATCGTGCTGCCCGGCCTGCGCCCGGATGCGCCGCCGCCCTCAGCAGAAACCATGAATAATGTGCTGGAGGTGCCGGAAGGCAGTATTCTGGTGGTGCGTGGTGCAGGGCTGGATGCCTCATCTGCCCGCCTCACAGGCAATATCGTCATCGCCGTGCCTGAGGAGGGCGAGACGCCTGCCCCTGCAGCAGATGGTGAACTGCGCTTCACCATTACCGGCGAAGGCGCGGTGAGCCTGCGCGCACCCAACCGGCAGACCCTGACATGGCATTTTCGCGCAAGCCCGGACTTGCCGCCTTCCATCAGCGTCCTCAAGCCGCCGGCTCCCGGCCCGCGCAATGCGCTCGCACTCGCCTATCGGGTTGAGGATGATTTCGGGGTGAAGGAAGCCCATGCCCGCTTCGCGCCCACACCACCCGAGCCTCCCCTGTTCCCCCGCCCCGGCTCACCTCCGCACGAGATGCCGGAGAAGCCACTGGTCGCCCCCCCGGACTTCGCCCTGACCCTGCCTCCGGGCGGACGCACCGGATCAGTGCAGATGAACAAGGACCTCACCACCCATCCATGGGCCGGGGCAAAGGTGAAGCTGACCCTGACCGCCCGCGATGAGGCCGGACAGGATGCTGTGAGCGAGACACAGGTCATCACCATCCCGGAACGCCGCTTCACCCAGCCGATGGCCCGTGCGCTGATTGACGAGCGCCGCCGGCTGGCGCTGGATCCCTACAGCCGCCGACGCCTTGTGGCGGTGCTGACTGCACTGAGCACCGCGCCGGACCGGTTCGAGCCTTCGTCCGGCGAATATCTGGGCCTGCGCACCGCTCTCGCCCGCGCCCAGCGCGCGCGCAACAATGAGGATCTGCGCGAACTCGTGGATTATCTGTGGGACGTTGCGGTGCAGATCGAGGATGGTCGCCTCTCGGATGCCGAACGCGCCCTCAAGGCCGCACAGGACGCGTTGCGCGAGGCGCTGGAGCGCGGTGCGAGTGATGAGGAGATCGCCCGGCTCACGGATGATCTTCGGCAGGCCATGGCCCGCATGCTCAGCCAGCTTTCCCGGCAGGCCCAGCAGCAGAGCAATATGGACCGCCCGCTGGACCAGAACACCCGGGTTGTCACGCCGCAGGAGCTTCAGCGCATGCTGGAGCAGATGGAAAACCTCGCCCGCTCCGGCAATCGCGAGGCCGCACGACAGTTGCTGGACCAGTTGCAGGCGATGATGGATGCCCTGCGTTCCGGCACGCCACAGGCTGGCAACCAGCAGGGCCAGCAACAGGGCGAACTGGGCAAGATGATTCAGGAGCAGCAAAAGCTGCGGGATCGCACCTGGCGCGAGCAACGGCGCAATCAGGAACAGCAGTCAGAAGAAGGGCAAGGCCAGGGCGACAGCTTCGAGCAGCTTCAGCAGGAGCAACAGAATCTGCGCGAACAACTGGACCGGATGCGACAGGCCCTGCGCCGCCAGCAGCAAGCCCCCGGCGGGACTGAAGGCGAGGCTGAAAAGGGACGCGAGGCGATGGAACAGGCCGGTGAGGCCCTCGACCATGCCAGCAGGGCCATGCAGGATGCCGATGACGCGCTGGGCGAAGGCGATGGACGCGGTGCACTGGAAGCCGAGGGCCGCGCCCTTCAGGCCCTGAGGCGCGGTGCACAGGCGCTCGCTCAGGGTCAGCAAGGCCAGCAGGGCGGCGGCAGCGCTGGCCGCACCGACCCGATGGGGCGCCCGCAAGGGGGCCAGCAGGGCTCTGGCGACGACTTCACCGTGAAGGTTCCCGATGAACTGGATGCCCAGCGCGCACGGCGTGTGCTGGAGGAATTACGGCGCCGGCTGGAAGATGCCGGCCGGCCCCAGCAGGAGCTGGACTATCTGGAACGGCTGCTGGAAGGCCTGTGAACGCAGGTCTTCACCTATTGGAGACCTTGCATTTCCGGGGCACGCGAACCATTTGAGGCGAGACTGGTCATGGCTCTTTCAGGCCCGGCAAGTACACACAACTGAAACCCGCCCCGAAACCTGCTCTTGCACCCGGCAGGGGTTTCGGACAAGTTGACGCCCGGGGCATGAGGCGCAGGCAACTGTGTTGCCAGCGCACGATGCGGCCGGACATGTCCGGCATGCATGGGCCATCGGAATGGGGTTATGAACCGACACGTGCCGCCAGAAGATCTTGATAAACCGGAAGCCGATTCCCGCTTCACCTCCCGAGCGCAGCCCGATTTCAAGGCTGCGGCCCGCCATAGCGCACGCGTGCGCTGGGTCAAGCGGCTCCTGCCCGCAGGTATCCTTGTGGCTGCGCTGGCCATTGGCGCAAGCGCGGTGCTCTCGCAACTGAAGCTGGATGTGGCACTGCCGGTCGATCTCGGCCGTCTCAGCCTTTCCGGCTCGCAATTGACCATGCAGATGCCGCATTTGTCCGGCTTCACCGATGACGGGCGCGCCTATAGCGTGAATGCAAAGCTTGCCTCTCAGGACCTCAAGCGGCCGGACATGCTTTATCTGAGCGTGATCGAGGCCCGCATGGATCTGGCAGACAAGAAATGGGCTGAAGTCGAGGCCCGCAAGGGGGCCGTCAATATCAAGAGCCAGGTCATCAATCTGACCGAAGGCATCAAGGTGGCCATGGATGGCGGCTATAAAGGCACGCTCAAGGATGCCACGATTGATGTGAAGAAGGGCTCGCTCAATACCAAGAAGCCGGTCGTCTTCACGCTTCATGACTCAAAAATCGTCTCCGATTCCCTGACCGTGACCGAAAGCGGAGACAAGGCTGTTTTTAACGGCAATGTTCAGGTCGACTTCCTCCCGGCCCAGCTGCGTAGCGCGACCGCGGCAAGAGATGGCAATAGCCCCCCGGCTGCCAATGGAACAACGCCGGCTCAAGCGCCAGCCGTGGCAGATCCGCAGACAGCCCCCCCGCCTTCACCTCCTGAGGCACCGGCTGCTCCGCCAGCTCCCGGTCAGGGCGCGGCTGTACAGCCTCCCATGACCATCCAGCCCCAATCTGCCCCGCAGCAATCCGCGGCCCTCGTTGCCGCGCCAGCCGCACAGGATGGGGTTCAGGCCACTCAACCTGCTCCTCCGGCATCCTCGCCACCTGCTGAGGCAGATATCAACGATGCTCCGGAAGGCCCCGTTCCGACAGCACAGGTTCCGCTCCCTATGCGCAAGCCTGTCATTCAGATGACCGCACTGCCGACTGCTTTCGCCCCTCTTCCAACTCCAAGACCAGGTTCACTCCGATGAGCATCTCCCCCTTCAATGGCGCGATGGCCCTTGCGGCAACCCTGGCATGCCTTGTGGCCGTGAGTCCTGCCTCTGCGCAGCAGGGACGCAATGTGCCGAACGCCCTCCAGGGCTTCGCCCAGAACCGCGACGAGCCAGTGCGCATCAATGCAGACAAGCTGGAAGTGCGTGACAAGGACAAGGTCGCGGTTTTCTCCGGCAATGTGGTGGTGCAACAGGGCGACACGACCCTGCGCACCAAGGACCTGCTGGTGCATTATGATGGAGATGCAGCCAAGCCCACCACTGAAGGCGCTCCCCTGGAATCTGGCCAGATCCGCAAGCTGGAAGCGACAGGTGGCGTTGTTGTCCGCACCAAGGACCAGACCGCCAGCGGTGAGACCGGCGTCTTCGAAATGAAAACCAACACCGTGACCATGGATGGCACGCCCGTGGTGCTCACGCAGGGGCCGAATGTCATTCGCGGGCGCAAGCTTGTTGTGAATCTCATCACCGGCGTCTCCAGCTTCCAGGGCGGGCGCGTGGAAAGCCTCATCATTCCAGGCAGCCTGAAGGATCAGGACAAGCCGCGCTGATTTTTTGCATCAGGGGCTGTGGAAAACTCACAGCCCCTCTTGCCAGATAAAAAACGAGTTGTTACATCAACAACCTCTTCGGGGCGCCCTGAAGACGCAGACTTCTCGAAGCTGACAAAACACGCAAGTGTTTCCTGAAGCGGAAAAGAAGCGGCGGGCGCATAGCTCAGTTGGTAGAGCAGCTGACTCTTAATCAGCGGGTCCTAGGTTCGAGCCCTAGTGCGCCCACCATCACTTCAGTGATGCGTGGAATGTTTTGACCGCATCAAGTCCATTTATGGGCTCTGTAGAATTAAAAAATCTACAATTCAACCAGAGACGTTGCGCAGTTTTAAAATAACACTTCGGCAGTGTTATAGTTTTTTACGTATATTTGTCTTTGTGCTTTCGCTTACTGGCACCAGAACCAGACATACTGGAAAGATATCCTGCCAGCTGGAATGTCGCTGGACACTCCCAATCAAATGACTTCAAGCGCGCCTTTATCCCGTGAGATAAGGCAATGGCCAGATCACCTTGAACTCATCAAGGATTGTTCCTCCCAGCGGTTCATTTGTCTTGTTTGCGATACAGGTGGTAAGCGCACGGCACCGGCCGCGTTCAGCATGTCGCGATATCCACCATCTCTCCCGCATGCGACTAAACCCGCTCAATGAAGGGGTTTGCCTCCTGTCATGCCCCTCGCACTTGCCCTGGCGAGAAGGCGATATGACCATGTTCCGTCAGAGCATGCCTCTGGCCTCAAGGTGAATATCTATCTCAGAGGCAGGATAAGCTCGGTTCGAAGACTGGCTTCAAAATGGCTAGCCTCCCCTTCTCCCACTCCACACCCGTCCATGGCGAGTGGTTGCAACACTGTGGATGTCTATGGCCTCAGTTGTGTACGTTAACCATCATTAACCTCTCATTAAGCGTTAAAGTTATAGTTAATGGATACTTATGAAGCGCTGCTTCGTATCCTTTGTGTGAGGGAGATCCATGGTGCGTCTGGCGAGCGCTCTGCGATTGGTCGCGGTTGCGGGGGCTCTGGGTTTTCCAGCCGTTCCGCACGCCGTCGCCAATGGCTTTGGCGATGTGAGACAAAGCACAACCTTCTCCACGCCCATGCACCAGATCGTCGAGATAGGGGCCGGGCGGTCTCATGTCATCACCCTGCCCGAGCCTGCCCGCGACACCTACGTGTCTGATCCCGACATCGCCACCGCCGTGATGCAGACCAGCAGTCGTCTGGTCATCAACGGCCTGAAGGATGGCAGCACGACCGTTCTGGTGAGCGCCGCCGATGGCAATCCGATCGCGACCATCGAGGTGCGGGTTGCACAGGATGTCAGCCAGATTCAGTCCACCCTGCAGATCGCCCTGCCCAATTCGAATATCGCGGTTCGTTCGGCGGGAAACTCCGTCATCCTGACCGGGACCGTCCAATCTGCGGCCGATGCCACGCGCGCTGTTGATATCACCCGCGGCTTCACCGGCAGCGCAGACAAGGTCGTCAATGCCATGACCCTGAATGCGCGCGATCAGGTCATGCTCAAGGTCTCGGTTGCCGAGGTGCAGCGCAACGTGCTCAAGCAGTTTGGCGTCAATGCCAATGGCGCATGGTCGGTTGGCGATGTCGTCATGGGCGGCGTGATGAACAACCCCTATGGGGTTGCCGGCCATGCATTATCGAGCACGGTTGGCTCTGTCATCGGCTCCACGCCGAACCCGTTGGGTGAGTTCAACAATGTCACCCTGCATGCGATGACGCAGACCGGCGTCGCCCGCATGCTGGCCGAACCGACCCTGACAGCCGCCTCTGGCGAAACCGCCACCTTCCTTGTGGGTGGCGAAGTGCCTGTGCCCACGGGCATGACCTGCTCATCCACCAATACCTGCCAGCCCTCCATCGAATTCAAGAAGTTCGGTGTCACGCTCACCTTCACGCCTGTGGTGATGAGCCCCGGCCGCATCAATCTGCGCGTGGCTACGGAAGTGTCGGAGCCGGACCACCAGAACCAGCTCTCCTTCTCCACGGGCACGTCCACCATCACCATTCCCGGCTTCAAGGTGCGCAAGCAGGAAACGGTGGTCGAGATGCCCTCCGGCGGCACGCTGGTGACAGCAGGCCTCATTCAGGAAAACGGCAAGCAGGCCATCACCGGCATTCCCGGCGCGATGGATATTCCGGTTCTGGGCACGCTGTTCCGCTCACGCGATTACCAGCGGCAGGAAACGGAACTGGTCATCACCGTCACCCCGATGCTGGCGCGCCCGCTGGAGGTGAGCCAGGTCACCCGTCCGGATCAGGGCTTTGCGGATGCACCGGACCCGCGGGCCATTTTTCTGGGACAGGTCAACCGCATCATCGGCAGCCCGCAGAACAAGGTCGATCCTTCAAAATTCTATGGCCACGCAGGATTTATCCTCGACTGAGGAAAGAGCAATGAACCGCCTTCTTCGCCATTGCATGTTCGCCTGCGCGGGCCTGACGGCCCTGGGACTTGCCGGATGCAAAACCGCCGAGCCGTGGTCTGAACCACCCTATCCCGCCTCCTTCAAGGAGCGTCATCCGATTGAACTGGCGGATGAGGCAAAGCGGCTTGAGGTTTTTCCACGCTCGGCCTACGGGCTGGACCCGCGCCAGAGGGCGGATGTCGCCGCCTTTGGGCAGACCTACCGGCAGGCCACGAAGAGCAAGCTGCTCATCAATGTGCCCATTCCGGAACAGGCCGCCAACTATGGCAAGGGCCCCTCTGGTCGCCCCCCGCTGGAGCCGGCCGTTCGCGCAACCCTTGATGGCGTGCGCAAGACCCTGACAGGTGCCGGCATCGAGCAGCGCAACATCATGGTTGCCTATTATCCGGCGTCCTATTCAGCCGCACCGCTCACGCTCACTTATGATGCCTTCGGGGCGCGGGTGGCGAACCGCTGCGGGGAATGGCCGGAGGATCTGGCGACCGGAGGCGATCCGCAGGGCTGGTGGAACGAAAGCTACTGGAATTTCGGCTGCGCCACGCAATCCAACCTGGCCCAGCAGGCAGCGGACCCGCTCGACCTTGTGCGCCCGCGGGTGGAATCTCCGCCGGATGCGGTGCGGGCTGTGAGAAGTATCGAGGCCCTGCGCGCCGGCAAGGATCCGTCCACGACCTATAAAGAGTCCGAATCCGTTGCGGATGGAGTGGAGAATTGATCATTCGCGCTGACAAGCCTGCTTTGCTGCCCCGGGTGTCCATACTGGCATTCTGCGAGACAGAGCCGGTGATGCACGCGATCAATGCCGCCTTTGCCCACCCCTCCATGGCACGGGCACAAACCTCTGTTCTGCCGGCACGCACCGTTGATGTAGGCGGCGTTGGCAAGAATGTCATGGCCAGTGGCCTGCCCGGCGCCGTCATCATTGAAGTGGGCGAGCAGGCCGACCAGCCGGAAATTCTGCGCCAGCTCACCAAGTTTGCAGCCTATTGCGATCAGGATACGGTGGTGCTCGTCATCGGGCACAACAATGATATCGGCCTGTACCGTGCCCTCATCAATGAAGGGGTTGCGGACTATCTGGTGGCGCCTGTCACCAGCGAGCAGATTCTGCAGGCCCTCTCCTCCCGCCTCACCCGCAAGGATACGTCAGACAAGGCCAACAAGGTGATCGCCGTGGTGAGCGCGCGCGGAGGTGCCGGCACCACGACCATCGCCGCGAACCTTGCCTGGCTGCTGGCGCAGGAAAGGGCGGAGAACACCTGTCTGGTTGATCTGGACCTGCCCTTCGGCGGGCTGGCAACCGCACTGGACTGCCAGCCGGATCCGGAACTTTCCGGCCTGCTGTACACGCCGGAACTGATAACAGACCCGGAAACACTGCACCGCATGCTGATCCACAAGACCAGCAACCTCTCCGTGCTCTGCGCCACACCCAGCCTTGAGGCTGCCGGCAAGCGGCGCAATGATGCCGGCACCGCGCACCTCATCAAGCTGCTGCGGACCGAGTTTTCCTGCACGGTTCTGGATGTTCCGCTGTACTGGAATGCGGTGATCGAGAACATTCTGGTCAAGGCCAACCATGTGGTTCTGGTAACAACGCCGGACTTTACAGGCCTGCCCCCCGCACAGACCCTGCTGCGCTATCTGGGCCAGTTGCGCGACGACACGCAGGTTCTGTTCAACCAGAGCCGACTGCGGGACAAGGACACATGGAAGCTCGATGACGCCCGAACGGCCCTTAATGTGCCGCAGGCGTTCCAGATCGCCGCAGACAGCGCCTTTCCCGACAGTGTGGCGCAGGGGCGCGCCCTGTGTGATCTGTCGCCATCCCATGTGGCGGCACAGGAGCTCAGAAGCCTCATTGACGCTCTGTTCGGAACGCAGGAAAACAAGGCGAGTGGCTGGTCCCTGCCCTTCTCCCGCCTGTTCCAGCGCGGGACGCAGAAAGGCTCATAATGGCAATTTTCGGCAAGAATATTGGCTTGGGAACATCTGCCACGCCGCGCACCACGTTCAAGCCGGACGTGACGACGCCACCCCCCAGCGCCCCTTTGGCCGCACCGCGCGCGCCCTCTCCTGCATTCGCGCCGGATGAGACTGATGGCTTCCGGCAAAGAGCCGCTGTGGTTGGCCAGCGCTGGACCGAACGACTGATGGCGAATGCCGACCTGATTTCGGTCAGCCGGAGCGCGGATATTGTCAATGATGCCTCCCAGAGAAGCTCCGTGCGCGCGGCGCTGGTCCAGATCGCAGCCAATGATCCCGGCAATCTGTCGCGATCTGAACGCGAGAAGCTGATTGATGAGATCACCGCCGAAGTGGTCGGCTATGGTCCGATAGAAGCCCTGCTGGCGGATGACAGCATCTCCGAGGTCATGGTCAACAGTGCGGACTCCATTTATCTGGAGCGCAACGGCCGGATTGAGCAGACCAACCTTTCCTTCCGCAATGAAGACACCCTTTTGCGCATCTGCCGGAAGATCGTGGAAGCAGTGGGTCGCTCCGTGGATGCACAATCGCCGATGTGCGATGCGCGTTTGAAGGATGGTTCGCGCGTCAACGTCATCATCCCGCCGATTGCTGTCGATGGAACCTGCCTGACCATCCGAAAGTTCAAGAAAGACCGGTTTGTACTGGCAGACATGGTGCGTCTTGGCTCAATGACAGCCGAGACAGCGGAGGTGCTGCACGTCATCGGCCGCATAAGGGTGAATGTGGTCATTTCCGGCGGCACCGGCAGCGGCAAGACCACATTGCTGAACTGCCTGACCGGCGTGATTGATGCCAATGAGCGCATCATCACATGCGAAGACACGGCCGAACTGCAACTTCAGCAGCCCCATGTCGTGCGTCTGGAAACCCGCCCGTCCAGCAATGAGGGCACGGGCGAAATCACCATGCGTTCCCTCGTGCGCAATGCCCTGCGCATGAAGCCCCATCGCATCATCGTCGGCGAAGTGCGCGATGATGCCGCAATCGATCTCATTCAGGCGATGAATACCGGCCATATGGGCTCGATGGGCACGGTGCATGCCAATGATCCGCGCGGGTGCCTTGCGCGCATCGAGGCGCTCATCCGCACCGGCGCGGGCTACCAGAACCTGCCTTCGCACATCATCCGGAAAGATCTGGCGGACTCGCTGGACATTATTGTGCAGACCCAGCAACTGCCGGATGGCCGGCGCGTCATTACCCATGTCACAGAGGTCTGTGGTCTGGAAGGCGAGTCCATCATCCTTCAGGATCTTCTGCGGTTCAATTACCGTGCAGAGGTCATTGAGGGCACTGGCGTCATCAAGCCCCAGCTTGCCGATCAGGCCGCCCGCTACGGCGAGCTGGACCGCCTGATGCGTGCCCTGTCTGCGGCGAACGGGGCGCATGCATGAATACCCTGACCGCTGTTCTGACCGGGATAGCGGTCACGACCGCCCTCATTGCACTTTTCTACACGCAGCTTTTCACGCCTGCACATGTGTTCCGGCGCATGCGCGATATTGTTTCCGCCGCGCCGAACCCCAGAGACCCGGGTGAGGGGCTGCGTCTGCGACGCATGATGCTGGCCAATCGTCTGGCTGAAGTGGCGGAGGAAGAACGCAACCGGCGGCAATTGACACTCAAGACCCTGATGGCGCAGGCGGGTGTCAAATGGTCGGTCAAGCAGTATGTCTGGATCAGTATCGGGGTCGGCTTCCTCATCAGCCTTCTGCTTCTGGCCGTCTTCAAGAACATCATCATCGCCCTGCCCCTTGGGGCCATCGCCGGCTATCTGCTTCCGCGCCAGTTCCTGAAAAGGCAACGCACACGCCGGGTGCAGGCTTTTGTCAGCCTGCTGCCGGATGCGCTGGATGCCATGGCCCGAAGCATGCGGGCCGGCCTGCATATCTCGGAGTCCCTGCGCATCATCGTGCGCGAGGGACAGGAACCCTTGCGCGGCGAGTTCCAGATTGTCGCGGATGAGCAGGCGATTGGCTCCACCCTTTCGGAAGCGCTTTCCCGCATGAGCGTGCGTATCCCGGTGGAGGAAACGCAGTTTCTGGCGCTGGCCATATCCCTACAGGCCGGCGAGGGTGGCGGCCTTGCCGAAACGCTCAGTTCACTGGCCAATACGATGCGGGAACGTCGCAAGCTGGTGAACAAGATACAGGCCATGACAGCAGAGGCGCGCGCCAGCGCCATGCTGCTGGCCAGCCTGCCCTATATTGGCCTGATCGTGAACTTTCTCATCGCACCCGAGAAGACATCGCTACTGTGGACGACACTGGCCGGGCAGGCCGCCCTTCTGATCGGAACCATATGGGTGATGATCGGCTTCATGGTGATGAAGCGTCTTCAGATCATCAAGGTGTAGGCGGGATCAGGCCATGCTCGAACCCATCATCATCGCGCTTCTGGCTGGCCTTGGCGTCTACACGCTGGGCATCGCGCTGTCTGGCAATGCACGTGAGCGACGCCGGCAGGCGATCATGGAGGCCGGACGCGAGCAGGCACGTGAACAGGTGCCGCTGCGTGTTCAGCTCCTGTCCCAGATGCAGAGGATTACGCGGCTTCTGCAACTTGAACGCTGGCTTGGCTTTGCCCCCCTGCGCGAGAAGCTGGCCCGGGCAGGCAAGCGTGGGCCGCAGGCGGAATCCCAGTTCCTGTTCATGCGTCTTGTCATCAGCATCTCGGCTTTCGCGCTGTCGTCGCTATACTTGTTCGTGCTGATGCCGAACCTGTTTCCTCCGTTCCTCTCCGTCGCCATCGTGGCCATGACCACCTATATCGGCATCAAGCTGCCCGAGATCCGGCTGGACCGGGAGGGACGCGACCGCATTGCCTCCATCAAGTCCGCCTGGCCGGATGCACTGGACCTGATGCTGATTCTTGTGGAAGCAGGCAGGCCCGTTGAACAGGCGTTGCGGCGCATGGCAGAAGACATCAGCCGCACATCCAAGCCCCTTTCCGAAGAAATCAGCGTGACCCTGTCAGAACTCGCCCTGCTGCCGGAGCGCCGGCAGGCTTATGAAAATCTCGGGAACAGGACAGACTTGTCCGAGGTGCGCAGCGCCTGCATGGCCATTATCCAGGCCGAGCAGCAGGGCACATCGCTGGCTCCGGCCCTGCGTGCGCTCTCTGCGGAAAGCCGCTCCGCCCGCCTCTCCGCCGCCGAGCAGCAAGGCGCGAAAATCGCAGCCATTCTGTCACTGCCGGTCATGGTCTTCTTCCTGCCGCCCTTGATCATGATCAGTGTCATGCCCACGCTCATTTCCTATATGGGCTGGAGATAAGGGGCACCTCATGATCTGGCACCGTTTTGGAAACCGGCTGCGCCATGTCCTGCGATCCGAGGACGGGAACATGCTCATTCTGGGCGGGTTTCTTCTTGTCGGTGCGCTTGGCTTTGGTGGGGTGGCGCTGGATTATGGCCGGGTTGCGGAACTGAAGCGCCAGCTTCAGCTGGCTGCCGACGTTGCAGCCCATGAGCATCTGACGGATACGCTGCGCAAGGACCAGAACGCGCTCCAGCTCATGTGCCGTGCCTCGGTACCCGGCTGCACCGTGGACATCGAAAGCCCGCCGCCGAACGTCTCTGTTCAGGCCTGCGCGCCCTATGAGCCGCTGCTGGGCAACATTTACAATGCCCCCCTGCTGAATATGGCTGTCGATTTTCCACGCCTCATCTGCGCCAGCAGTGGAGCCGAGGGCGCAAGCTGCACCCTTCCCCAGCCATCGGAAGAAACAAGCTGGCAGCCCATCACGGGCCTCTGCTCCGCGAATGAGACCGGGGAAATCAGCTATGAGCAGGAAATCCGGCGCACAGCCTCATGCTCTGCCGGGGCGACTTCTCCAATCTGGTCAGACTGGTTGCCCACGGGCAATCGCCGCAATGAAATCAACACCTGCAAGGCAAAATGCACCTTTGATTCCAGCCGCAAGCGCCAGTTCCGGTGGTCGGAAAGCCGGGTAGATACAACAGATACCTGTGCGCCCGGCGAATATGGTGCCAAATACATTCGCGTACTTCTGGTGCGTGAGCCCCAGATCTGCGCCAACAATGACGAGGACTGGACAGACTGGCACGACTGGCGCGACGCGCAGGGCCAGATCAGGAAACATGCGGATGTCCAGAATGCATGTCGCAAGGGCTGCTCGGATCAGGTTTACTACGAATACCAGATCAAGGAAGAGAGCGTTTATTGCGCATCAACCCTGCAGAACGCCACGCGCCGGACCATCAACAAGCTCGCATACAAATATGCCTGCGATGGCACCAAGGTTCTGGCCTGGAATGAGGGCTCGCCTGACTCCTATGGAGACCTGAGTTGCCCGCGGGGTGGCAAAGCCTTCACGACACCGGGCGAACATGTCTGGGCCGTGCCTGCAAATGTGAAAAACATTGCCGCGCTGGCTGTTGGCGGCGGTGCCAGTGGCAGCGTATCTGGACCACAACAGAACACGTTTTTCTTCGGGCCCGGTGAAAAGTCTGAGGTCATGACCTCACCGAACGTAATCGCAATTGGTGGCGGCTATGATGCCGCGCGTGTTTCCGGGCAGAGCTACTACAACCTTCCCGGCAATGCCGGCGGCTGCAAGGGCAGCAAGGAAGGCGGCAGCTGTGGCGGACGCGGCGGCCAGCAGAAGCGGGACGGCGGTGCCCCCTATAACAACTATTATGGCTGGCTTGGCCCCGCTGGAACGGTATTCACCTATGGCGGTGGCGGTGGCGGGGCCGCAGGCTATACGGGCCAGAATGACGGGAACGGTTCTCCGGGCAATGGCGGGATGCATGCCGGCTGGACCTTCAACCGGACAGGCGACATCAACAACAGTGCATCGGCCGGTGATAATCGCGGGGGTGGCGGCGGTTTTCAGCAGAAGGTGACCGGCGGCGGCGGCGGTGGTGTCGGTCTCATGAATTATCTGGATGAAGGCGGCGGCGGCTGGGGTTCTGGCCCCAGCCCCCAGGGTGCGGCTGGCGGTGGCGGCGGCTCACGCGGTCAATCTGCCCAGCAGGGCACCGATACGCTCAACACCAGCGGCAGCGCGATTATGACCGCCCCTTCCGGCGGAAGCTATGGTGGCGGGGGGGGAGGCGTTATGGCTCCCAAAACCGCCACCACCTGGGATGAGGGCTATGGCGGGGGCGGCGGCGAGCTCTCATACCGCAATGACATCCGTATCCCGACCGGGCAGGAAACGGTCACTGTCATTGTCGGCAAGGGCGGAGCATCTCCCGCGCCTGTCGAGCGCAGGGATGGTTCTGTCGTCTACCGCGTTCAGCCCGGAGCAGGTGCCGCAGGTGCAGTGCGCATCATCTGGGGTGAAGGATGCAATGTGGGCCAGTCACGGAAGTTTCCGGACAACTTTGTCCGCATGGCTCCCTACAAGGACTGCCCCCAGCAGTTCTGCTCGAATGACACTTTCTGCCCGTGGGAAGAGGGATAACAGCACAAGGATAAAGGCCTGCCCGGCGTTTTCACAATTTTCGCGATGTGAAAGTGGAGAGGTCCGCGACATCCCGCATAAGCATTTGTGAGAGCAGGTGACAGGGTATATATGGTTAACACAAAATGATGCCACGATGAGTGGCACGCGTTGATTGTGTTTCTCCTTGTCCTAGCTCAGGCTTCATGTTTATGCGCCTTCCCCTTCTTGCCATCTCCTGTCTCGCACTGGCCTTGGCGGGATGTCAGACCAGCGGGGACACGGCACAGCCGGGCGTATCCACCATGGCGCAGGGGGCAATTGCGGAAGCCCGGGCGCTGGAGGAGCGCGGACAGCTGGAACAGGCTTCCGCCGTGTTGCAGAAGGCTGCATTGTCTGACCCTTCCGACACAGCCCTGCGCGCGGCCTATGGCAAGAGTCTGGTCGGGCTTGGGCGGCTGAAAGAGGCGCAGGATGTGCTGGCCAATGCCCACACGCCTGACAACCCCGACCCCATGGTTCTGTCTGCGCAGGGCGTGATCGCGACCAAGATGGGGGATCTGCGGCAGGCGGAAGCCTTCTTCAACCGAGCCCTGAACCTGCAGCCCGAGGATCCGCGGATCGAGGCCAATCTGGCCATGGCCTACGCCACGGGCGGACAGATGGACAAGGCCGAGAGCATGGCCAGACAGGCCGCAGCCCGCTCTGGTGCGGATTCAAGAGTGCGCCAGAATCTGGGTGTCATTCTCGCCATGCGCGGGAAAGACGAGGAAGCCCGGCAGGTCTTCTCACAGGACTTGCCGGCGGATCAGGCCGCAAGCAATGTTCAGGTTATCCGCAAGATGAAATCACAGGGGCGGTGAGCGCCCAGCCCCAGCGCGCCCCTTTGATGCTTTAAGCGCTTTCACGCCCAAGGCTGGGAACTGTTCGCTCATTTCAGGCCAGACATGTCCCGCGCCGGTTTACGCGGCAAGGACACCACCTGCACAGCACCGCCGCACATAGTGGGGCTATTGTGCCCGACCATACCGGATCGTGATGATTTTACGGTCCGGTTGCGGGTTGGCGATTTCCCCCTTGTCACCCACCGGGCGGAGTGTGAGCGAAACTTCAGCGCCGGGCTGACGCATGCCTTTCAGCAGACTGTCCGCCTGCTCTGGCGTGACCTCCAGCGTGGCAACTTCCGGCAAGGACAGCTTCTGTCCCAGAATGGGATTAGCCCCCAGATCATGGCCGAGCGCGACCACGCGGATATTCTGAAGCAACAATCGGGGCGGCTGCATCACGGTCACAACACGTTCGGACAGGTCCGGCGGCACAGTGATCGTGACATCGACCTTGTCATTGGCCGTGATGAGACCACTCACGGCCCGCACATTCTTTGCATCGAGCGGAATGGAAACGGCACGCATGCCGGAACCGAGCATGCTGGCCAGCGCCCCGCCTTCATCACGCGGGCGCAGACGCGCGCGCATCACCGGCTCGCCGCTATTGATCTGCTGGGTCACGACATGCCCCTTCAGTTCATTCGGTGCCTCAGGTGCCGTTTTGCGGGTGATCGCACCTTCCGGCAGGCTGTCATCAGCCAGCGGCTGCCATTTCAGGCTGTCCTGCTCAATCTGGATACCGGGCTTGAGCGATTTCGTGGCGACCAGAACCTCGGTCATCGGCTTGTCCGGCTGAGCGGGCGCGCTGGTCTGGCTGGCTACAGAAGAGGCCGGCTGCTCGAACCGCTGCCCGGACCGCATGGACAGATAGAAGGCAGCACCGCCCGCCAACAGGGCCACTGCGATCAAAGCCACCCGCCTGCGTTCCATGGATGCTCCTAGTTCCAGACCCAGTAGATTGCACCCGCAGCCAGCGGCACCCCGAAGGGAATGATGGATTTGCGCAGCGAGACCTCAGGGGAAAGAAGGTCATGCAGCCATTGTGGCAGGCTGGTGTTTATAAAAACATAGCGCAGCCTGTAATTGCGCGCAGCCAGCGCCACAAGAAGCAGCCCGACATAGATGATGCCGGTGGCGAGAAGCCACTGCACAAGTCCTGCGGATGAGCCAATCCAAAGCCCCACGGCCCCACCCAGCTTCACATCTCCTCCACCAAGCGGACCAAGCATGGCCACGGCAAGAAAGCAGATGAAAATGAAAAGCGCGATGCCGATATGGGCGAGCAAAATGTCCCACGCCAACCCCTGCAAGGCAGCAAAGGGCACGAAGGCTGCCACAATAAGCAGATTGAGCTTGTCGGGAATACGCAGGGTGCGGATATCACTGACCATCACAGCCAGCATGAGAGCTGTTAAGACAAGGCGCGCTGCAAGTTCAATTGTCATGGAGCCATCAGGGCATTCAGGCTGAAAGGGCGGGCTTCTACTTCATGTCCTTGGTGACGTTCTCAGCGAAAGAATCCAACGATGTCCCGATCGATTGGAACAAACCCTGAAGCTGGGCACCATAAATACCCATAACGGCAGTGCCGAAGGCAATCAAAGCCATGACCAGAATGCCATATTCGGTGAGAGTGGCACCTGTCTCATCACGCAGTATTCTTTGTATCTGCCTGAGCCCCGCGATGGGCAGACCTGTTTTCCGTTTCCTGGAATACATAGAGTCATGGCCCCCGGACTCCGACAAAACCACATATAAAACCGTACAAAAAAGTGTCGGCACATGACATGCCGACACTTCATAATAAACCTATACCCGTCAAGATTTCATACTGACGGCCTGATAAAGAAATCAGTTCGTGGGCGTAGCCGCAGTGGCACCAGCCTTGATGCTGGTCTTAGCCGCGCCAATATCGGTGCCGATACCAGAAAAGATACCAGCGAGCTGCGAGCCAAACGAAGCAAGAACCACACCCGCAACGGCGATAACCGCCACGATCAGCAGGCCATACTCGACCATCGTCGCACCGGATTCATCGGCGAGAACCTGGCGAACCTTGGCAGGAACGATATTCATTTTCTGCTCCGCTCTCAAAAATGCCGTGGCATCACGGTTGCGCTGTATATATGCCTGCAAATGCAGCAAGTCAATTTCGGACCATGAAAGACGTGCATTAAATATTGTCTAATTTTCAATATCTTAATCTCATATTGACTGTCCAGATGTCTCCGTATCATCCCTTAGGCGGCATGCCGGATATACGCGGATCGCAGGGCCGGTTATGCCCTGTATAATTTTCAGCAAGGTCTTCACTGTAAGGGTAAGGGAAGAACTGCGGAATGCCGCCTTCATGCCGCATGGTCGGGCGGGATTCGTATTGGGAGAACAACGGGATGTCGGTTTTTCGGCTTAGCGCAGTGGCGGTACTGGCATTGGCCTGCCTGCCCGTGGCGCAGGCTCAAAGCCTGCCCCCCCAGTTGCGCGGCCTGATAGATATGCCGCTGGATCATGCCCGGGCCTTCACCCTGCCGGAAGGCGCGAAGGTTGTCATTGTCGGCAACCCTTCGGTTGCGGACACCACAACGACCCCGGTGGAAGACAGCCTCCTCACGATTCTCACCAGCAAATCATTTGGCACCACCAGCCTTCAGGTGCTGGATGACAAGGGCCGCCAGCTGGCCTATGCCGTCGTGAATGTGGGACGGGAAAACACGGACACCGTGACCGTCCATCTGGGCAAGCAGTCCCGCACCTCCTTCAACTGTTCACCCGTCTGCGCGCCGATCCCGGCACTGGGAGACAGTCAGGAGTCCTTCTCAACGAATGCATCCCAGATCCAGCAGCGCGCCAACCGGACAGAAGGACGCTGACATGTCTCTTCCGCGCGATGACCGCGGTGCGGCCATGGTGGAGTTCGGGCTGGCCGTGATTCCCTTCACGGTTCTGGTTCTGCTGATGCTTGAGGTTTTTCTCACGGTCACCCAGCAGCATTTTCTGGATGTCGCCACCCAGCGGGCCGCCCACGACATCGCCATGACGGGCAATGTCTCGGAAGAGGTCGTGACGAACAGCGTGTGCCTGAATGGCCTGATGCTTTATTCTGCGTCCGGTTGCCGGGCGGGCCTGAAAGTCGGCATCATGCCCGTGACACAGGGTGACCCACCGGCCTATGCCCTGAGCCTTTCAGGCGACCTGAATACAAGTGCCTTTACTGTGGATACCGGAGAGCAGGACAGTATTCTGCTCATCCGCACAGCTATTGCCGCCCCCCTGACCGGGATCATGGGACCCTGGCTGGCTTCAGGTGCTGTCACACGCATTTCCCCCTATGCCCAGCCCGCGACCGCTGGGACGGGAGAATGATGATGAATGCACCGGGCACTTCCCCCGCGCCGGGCTTCCGCAGGCTCTGCCGCGTGCTGCGCAATCAGGATGGTACTGCGGTTGTTGAACTTGCTTTGTTGCTGCCCCTGTTCATCATCACCTATATAACGGTGCTCTATTTCGCAGATCTCATTATTACGCAAAGCCGGGTGGCCAATGCCGCCGATGCGGTGGCGAAAACCGCATCGTCCGTGAACATATGCCTGAAAGATGCACCCGACCAGCGCATCGCCATTTTCAATGCCGCAAAAGCCCTGATTCCTGAACGCGATACACTGACAGGAATGGTGCTGACCAGCCTAGTGCCGGAGAAGGATGCGGATGGCGACAAGACCGGTGCATGGCAGGTCGAATGGAGCTTTGCCGATCCGGGCGCAAGCGAAACCGGCTATAGCTTCGACACCGAGCAGGAAGCCGCCTTTGGTGATGCGCGCGTGTGGGACAAGCCGCTCATGTTCGCCCGCGTGAGCGTGAACCACACCCCATCCATTGTCATTCTGGATGGCATGATCTCGCGGGACATTCAGCGGGTGAGCATCGTGCCCGCTTTCAGCGCGAGCGCCACCTGCCCATAATGCCCCTCTGCCCCCTGAAGCAGAGGGGACGTTCCCATGACTGGCAGCGCCTCTCTACCGGCATCAGCTCTTTCATGAAAGCTGTAGGGAGACTGTCCACCTGACCCGGGGTCATCTTGCGGAACTGGGCATGAGCGGCAGCGCGCTGGAAAGCCCATGCCCATGTTTTCTCAGCAATTGCGTCGCCTTATCCCGCGCCACAGCCCGCGAGAAGGCATAGCCCTGCCCCAGTTCACACCCCAGCATGCGCAGAACCTCAACCTGATCAACGGTCTCGATTCCCTCGGCCACTGCCGTAATGCCCAGATCCCGCGCAATCTGAAGCAGGCCTTTCACAATGGGTTCCCCCATGCCCCCCACCAGCTTGCGGGTGAACTCCTTGTCGATCTTGACGATATCCAGCGGGACCGTCAGCAGATGGGCCAGGGACGCGTGGCCCGCGCCGAAATTATCAAAGGCCACACGCACATTCTTGATCTTCAGTTCCATGATGCCGGTAGCAACAATTTGATTGCGCTGTCCAATATCGGCATCTTCGGTCACTTCCAGAACAAGATGCTGAAGCGATGCGCCATGCTGGGTAAAGGCATGCTCGATCTTCGCCGGCAGATCTGCGGTGGAGAAATCGGCTGAAGTGATATTGACCCCCACAAATGGCACCGGAAGCCCTGCGGCGGACCAGGAGTGAAGGTCTTGTGCCACGATTTCCAACATGCGGCGGGTCGTTTCCACCGCCACATGCACATCTGAAAACGCCTCACGAAAGATTGCCGCAGGCAGAATTTCTCCGTGATGATTGGTCAGGCGGCACAGGGCCTCAAAGCCGACGATCTCGAAACTGTCGAGCCTCACAACAGGTTGATATTGGGCATCAATCCGGTTGTCTTCAAGTGCCTCCATCACCTCCTGAACCGAGACACGCCGGTTTGACATGCGCGACCCCATGCCGGGACCATATGCAACATGCCTGCCCCGCCCAGTTTCCTTGGCGTGGTAAAGCGCAAAATCAGCATTGCGCCGCACGTCTTCGGGCCGCCTGTCCTGCATGGCAAGCACGGCGCTGCCCATGGTTGCTTCCGGAACCACGGGCTGTTCCCCGAAATAAAAGGGAACCGAGATCACACCGAAAAGCTGAGCAGCCGTATTGTTCATGTCCTGCAGTGCGGCAACATCCTGAAGCAGGGCTGTAAACTCATTTCCGGCCGTGCGGAAAACCCTGTCCGGGACAAGTATCGCTGACAGGCGACGTGCAACCTCCGCAATCATGGCATCTCCCGCACCATGACCGAGGGTCTCATTCACGACTTTCAGCTTATCAATGCTGACAATCAGCAAACCCCAGCTGCCCGCAGTATCGCAGCGCAGCTTCATGAGGGCATCATCACAGGCGGGCTTGTTGGGCAGGCTGGTCAATGGATCGCAGATCGCCCGGAACTCCTGCTCCAGTTCCTGCTGCTGGCGGGAAAGCGCAAGTTCGCAGAGCTCAACAGCAATGGCGAGCACCTTTCGCTCGCCATCCGACAACTGGCGCTGCTCGCGCAGATAGATGGTCAGCACACCAATCGCCTGCCCCTCTCCATTGCGGATAGGCTCCGCAACGCAGGCTTGCCACCCCAGCGGCAGGGCCATGGCCTTGAAGGCGGTCCATCTGGGATCCTGCGCGATATTCTCAACCTGCACAGGAATGTTGTGATAGACGGCACTGCCACTGGAACCCACATTCGGGCCAATCAGAACGCCATCCAGGGATTGCAGATAAATATCGGGAAAGTTCGGTGCAGCAACAGGGTGAAGCAGACCTGCCGGATCCACCAGCAATATGCTGCAATCTGCATCAGCAACAAGTCGCTCAACTTCAAGGCAGAGCTGTTTCAGCGTATCGGGCAGCGGCACCCTTTTCGCGATCAGGTCCAGAACCAGGTTCTGCATCTTGAGCAAGGACATATCCCCGAAAAGTGGTGACTGCGGCGCGATGGCAATGAGCTGCACACCCGGTCGCGATTAGAATCACTCGATCATAAAGCCATTATTGCCATGAACTTAGCACCACGCACATTCTTGCTGCGCATGTTCTTTGACCAGAAGATAACGGGACATGCACAAGGTGGGCACAACAAGATGCAGCATGCAGTCTATACCCATGTTCGCGCGCGCGTTCATGTCAGAAAAACAGATGCCGTTCCTGCATGGCAGGAAATATGCCCGCTCATTTCGGCAAAAGCAAAATATTACGAAATGTAACTCACACCCCGTTTCTCAGGTGTGACTGCGCCGCAGGATCTGAGAGAGCTTAAAGCGGGCTTGCCCAATCTGCGCCTGCATCAGATTCAGGATTGCGCGTTTCCAACAATCTCAGAACCATTTCCCGCGACCAGGCAACGGCAGGTGCATGGGGCTTCCCGATAGCAATCGGGCTGCGGGAGCATCCCCCCCCCGCAGCCCGTTTCTGCATCAGCCTGCGATCGGCTTCGTGATGATGCTGTTGGCCTCACGCCGGTCAGCAATGGCGAAGTACAGCAGCTTCACCCAGTCCATCACCACCATCCAGACCAGCACATAGACCCACACAAAGCCGATCATGATCCACGGCAGCGGCGGCACAAGGCCAATACCGAAGGCGCAGATGAGGACCGCGACAATCTGGGTGCCAACAACCGCAAGGAACAGCGGCTTGCTGGGGTAAGGCGGGAAGAACAGGGACCCGCGCGAACGCACCACGAACAGCAGCAGATGGCCGCCGGCGGCAAGCTGCAGGAACAGCATGGTCTGCAGGTGCGGGAAGTCCATGTGCATGATGCTCATGAGATCCGCATTCTGCATCCAGTACATGCAGATCATCACCAGACCGAAGCTCTGCACCAGCGCCATCAGGCCCATGATGGACGAGAAGACAATGATGCGGTGCATGTTCCAGCGCACGGGCTGGTTCGCCGGTTTCACATTGTCATAGGCGATGGTCATGATCGGGATGTCATCCAGCAGCGCCAGCACCACGATCATGATGGCGGTGAGCGGCTGGAAGTCGAACGCGATATAGGCCAGCACCACCACCAGCATGATGTCGATGGTCATGGCGATGCGGTAGTACACATAGCTGGTGATGCGCTCGAAGATCGCACGCGATTCATTGATCGCATTGACGATGGTCGACAGACCGGGCGCGGTCAGGATAAGGGCAGCCGCACTGCGGGCCGCATCCGTTGCACCACTCACGGCCACGCCGCAATCGGCCTGCTTCAGCGCGGGGGCATCGTTCACGCCGTCGCCGGTCATGGCAACGATGTGGCCACGCTCCTGAAGCGCCTTCACAATCTCGAACTTGTGCTCGGGGAACACGCGGCCAAAACCATCGGCCTGCTCCACCGCACGGGCGGCATCCACCGGGATATGGTTGGGGTCCATGTCCTTGGAGAACACATTGGACGCAACCAGAAGGTTCGTGCCAATGCCCAGCTCGCGGGAGATTTCCGAACCGATGGCAACGTCATCGCCGGTCACCATCTTCACGCCGAGGCCCAGCTTCTTGGCCTCTGCAATGGTGGACTTGGCATCGGGACGTGGCGGATCCAGCAGGGCCAGCAGGCCGAGCAGGGTCCATGTCTTGCCACCATCATCAGAGCGCGAGACGCCCAGCGCGCGGGTGCCGTGCGAGGCAAGTTCAGCGACCTTGCCAAAATAGGCTGGGCCGTCGCCATCCGTCGCATCTTCCTTGATGCCGCACAGGGCTGCGATGGCCTGCGGTGCACCCTTGGCAAACTGAAGCTGCTTGCCATCCGGGCTGGTGACGATACCCACGGTCTTCTTGTTGACCGGGTCGAAGGGCACGAAGTCAACAACCTTGTAAGGGTCGAGCACCTTGGGGTCCTTCAGCGCCTTCACCACAGCCATATCGATGGCATCCGTGCTCTGGCGCTGGCTGGCGAGGGCTGCGCCCAGAACCAGATCATCCGGCTGAGTTCCGGAGAAGGGAATGGGAGCCTGAAGCGCCAGCTGGTTCATGGTCAGCGTGCCGGTCTTGTCCGAGCACAGCATGTCCACGCCAGCGAGTTCCTCAATGGCCGAGAGGCGGGACACAATGGCCTTCTGCTTGGAAAGCGCCAGCGCACCCAGTGCCATGGTCACGGACATCACGGCAGGCAGCGCCACCGGCACCGAGGCCACCAGCAGCACCAGCACGAACTGGGCGATCTCACCGGCTTCAGACCATTCCCACTGGCCATCGGCCGCCACATCGCGCCACACCTGCGTGCCGATGAGGATGACAGCCAGAACCACGGCCACAAGAATCAGGAAGTCGCCGATACGGGTCACGGCCTGTTCGGCATGGGACTTGGAACCGGCGGAAGCCACCAGCTTGGCGGTGCGGCCAAAGAAGGTGTTGTTGCCCGTCGCCGTCACCAGACCGATCATCGAGCCCTGACGCGCGATGGAGCCAGAAAAGCCGCTGTCACCGATCTTCTTGGAAACCGGCAGGGATTCACCCGTGAGTGCAGCCTGATCCACGGACAGATACTTGCCATCAAACAGGATCACATCCGCCGGGAGAATTTCACCACCGGCAATGGTCACGACATCGCCGGGCACAAGGCTCGCCGCATCGACAGAAACCCAGGAGCCGTCACGCAGGGCATGGGCCTTGAGGGCGAGACCCTTCTTGAGTGCTGCAAGGGCGCTGGCGGCCTTGTTGTCCTGCCAGAAGCCAACCGCCGCATTATAAAGAAGAAGCGCGGTGACGACGATGAAGTCCGGCCAGTCCTGCCGCAGCAGGGAGATGATAGCCGCCAGCTCGATCATCCATGCGATCGGGCTCCAGAAATAGCCCAGAAGCTTTTTCCAGCGGCTCTCCTCGTGCGCCTCGATGGCATTGGGGCCATATTTGGCAAGGCGTTGGGTGGCCTCAGCAGCAGTCAGACCCTTGGCGGAAGACTGCGCATCCTTGAATGCAGAAGCAATCCCCGCTGCATCCAGCGTGGTTTTCTTCGTCGAACCGGAAGACGCAGCAGATGTTGCGGCTGCCGGAGCAGGTGATGTTGGCAATGTGGCTGATGCCGTCGTCGACATGGAAGCCCCCCTTCATGTGTGCGGCGTAACGTTCAGAACAGAATTTGGCCGGGTACGGCACCCGGCAACCAACCCAAGGATGAGCCGACCCTCCGCCTCATCCCATCGTGCACAGGTAAATGCAGAAAAACACCTGCAAAAATCAATGCAGGTGTTTTTATCTTTTCACTCTCCGGCTGGTGCCAGCTGGCGAATACTGCCGCTGGCAGGCAGTGCGGTGTCAGAAACCTGCGTCAACAGCCCGGCTTCGGATGCCGGTACGGAGACATCCAGAACCTTGGCGAGCTTTGCAATGCGGTGGCTTTCCGCCGGTGACACACCACCATGCGCTCCGATGATGTTCACCACTTCATCAAGCAAAGCTTGTCTCTGGTCGGATGCCGGCACCAGATCCACCAGAGCCTCAATTGCTTTTTCTTTATGCTGGTCGAGCAGGATGATGAAAAACTGCTCGCGCACAACGCTCTTGAAGTCTGCGATAGAGAGACCCATCAGTTTCTGGCGCGCCTCGTTCAGGGCTTCAGCCGAACGGTCATCAATTGCGCGTTCTGCAGCAACCACGAACAGAACGGCGCGCACCAGCGCTTCATTGAAACCGCTAACTGTCCGTTTCGCCGAAATTTCCTGCGCCCGCTGCTTGCGCTCATCCAGCGCATGCGGGCTCACGGCAGCAGCTTCCCGAGCCTTCTCATCCGTGTTGAGCCCCAGAAGCCCCTGCACGATGGGGGACCCGTAGAAGCCGAAGAAGGCCTGCTCCATCGCCTTGTCACGGAAGTCGCGGAACATATCCAGAGAGGCATTCACCTGATCGGAAAAGAGCTTCTGCTGAGCGAGGAAAGGGTTGTCTTCATTCGACGGCCGTCGTGCGGCCCGCACTTTTTCCGCAGCCTGCGCCACACCCTTCATCAGCGGGTTACTATCCGCGAACAAGGTGTAGCTGAGGCGCAATGGGTTCGCATTCACCATGAACTGCGCTAGTTGCGGCGTCGCCATCGCCTTCACCGCCGGGCGCATGAAGGTGCGATAGAGGGAGTGGTTGATCTCACTCAGCCGCTTCACCGCCGCGAATGCGCGGTCATCATCCGGCGTGTTGCGACCATAGGCGCGCAAATCATCAAAGGTGCGCATCTCGAAGCGACTGCGCCATGCCGGCTTGCCTGCTTTCACATCGTCTTCGCTGGCCGGGCTGATGACCAGCTCAAACAGGCCGGGCGGCAAACAGTCGATGAAATTCATCAACCGCACCAGTTCCTCATCCTCCTTTGCCCCCACCTTGGCAGAGACGAAGATGGCGAGATGACCCACCGTCTGGTTCATGCAGTAAACAACCGTGCGGCCCTGGGCGCGCATGTCGTTCACATCCTTGTAGAGATCGAGAATCCAGCCCAGCGTCTGCGGCGGCGGGCTGATATTGTCGCCCAGCGAGGTGAAGACGATAATGGGAGAGGTGATGTTGCGCAGGTCGAAGACCTTGCCATCACTGGACTTAATCTGGTTCCGGGTCAGCTTGTCGCCGATGAACATCTCATCGACCAGAAACTGGATTTCCTCACCGTTCAGGAAGATGAAATCGCCCCACCACTTTTCGAATTCGAGATAGCGCGGGCCGTCTGTGTCAATATTGGCATACACATCATACTGCTTGCCCCACAGCCAGTTTGACGGGTTCAAGCCATCGAAGTTGAGGATCAGCCATGTGCCGTCGAACTTGCCGCCGCTGAGGTCGCTGATCATCTCGGTCAGCCATGACCCGCCAAGCATGCCACCAGCATAGCGCATGGGATTCTTGCCATGCTCACCCTGCCAGTAGGAAATGGGAGAACCGGCCACCATGGCAGGCCCGAACAGGTCCGGGCGCAGCATGGCCACCATCAGTGTCTGGTAGCCGGCCTGGCAGTTGCCGATGGCGAAAGGCGGCGGTGCATCGGGATGCAGCTTCGCCACCTCCTCGAAGAAGGGCACCTGCCCCTCGACCACGTCAAGAAAGGTCTGGCCCGGCTCGGGCTGGGCCGCAAAACCGATGAAATAGACCGCATGACCATTGGCCAGCGCATCACCAATCTCGCTTGAAGTCTTGAACCCGCCAATGCCCGGCCCCTGCCCGGCACGCGGATCCACCACCACGACCGGACGCCGGGTGGGATCAATCACCGTACCTTCAGGCGGAATAATCCGCGAAAGCGAATAATTGATCGGCCGCGCCAGAGAGTGGCCGCTCATGATGACCTCATGCTCAAAGCTGAGCACGGTCGCCATCGGCCGCGAGGTCATCTCCGCCTGCTCGTTCCCGCGCTGGCGCAGCAGGTCCAGAAACAGAACACCGCGCTGCCAGGCATCCACTGCATAATTCGGAAGTGAGCTGGCACTCCCGCCGCCGCCCAACCCCTTCGCGACATCCGCAAAGTTGGTAAGGGGTGCAGGCACGGACCAGGGACCAACCCGCACAACCGAATTCTGAATGGGTTCGCCGGACATAACACCCTCCTGAAAAAACGCATGACGCGGGGGATTTTACGGCAATTGTCTCAGTCAAAACAAAGCGCAGCAGGGCCAGCCTTGAACTGAAACCTAGAGGTCCACATGAAGAACCGTCAACTCAAAAACTTACTCTTTTTAATTGTTATTCTGTGACGAAAAAGCTTTGCCGACCCATATAGCCCTGCAAAATACGGATCACGAAGGACCATCATATTTACAATGGCTTATTGCCATCCCTGAATTGAGGGAGGAAGAGGTATCTCAGCACTTGCAGCAAGTCAATGCGCCGAATGTCGACAACAAAAACCGGGATTCGATTTTTCTTTTCGAACGCCGACTTCATCTTTCCGATATCGTTTCACAGCGCAAAGCAAAGCCTGACAAAGCCCTCCCGCACGAGAGCGACCTGAGCTGCAAGGTCTGGCAGGAGTCGCATCAGAGTGGCTCACCGCACCGGATCACACGGCGTAGACATCATTTCATGCCGGAACCCGGACACCACGCAAACCGTAAAGGGCTATCGAAATAATATGCCGATATTACTTGGTAAAAAATATACCCTCCTCACAATATCACAAACTATTTCATGTCACGATTTATATTTGTAAATAATATCATCTCTCGCCATGTGCAGCCATACGAAACATGGCCCAAGCCCTGAGCCAATCGCGCATTGGAAATACTGTCATTTGTTTTCAGTACAATAGCGCCGGACAATAGGAATCACCTTCCGGACCCGCCCGCGAATCGCGCAGTCCTGCCGACACATTTCATGCCTGTGCCCGCTCCCCAAAAGAGAATGCAGGATAACCAAGATCAGCTGCATCAATACCGTTGAAACGGGCGACATGACGCGCAACACTCGGAAAAATCACCCTTAGACTGGCGCCATCCGGCACAGACAAGAGCAAGAACCATGGCTACACATCGTCTCACAGGCTATATTGTCATCGCCATGGTTCTCGGCATCCTTGTGGGATATGCCAACCATACGCTCTGGCCGGATACGGAAACGGCCACACGCATAGCAGACCATATCTCCCTCATCACCACGGTGTTCCTGCGCCTCATCAAGATGATCATTGGCCCGCTGGTCTTCACCACGCTGGTGACGGGGGTGGCGCATATGGGCGATGTCGCGACCATCGGCCGGGTGGGCGCGAAGGCGATGCTGTGGTTCGTCTCGGCCTCGCTGCTGTCACTCATCATCGGCATGATCATGGCGAACCTGTTGCAGCCGGGGGCCAACCTTTCCCTGCCACTGCCGCCCGTCACCGCAGACAGCGGCGTGAAGACGGGCTTTGATTTCTCCGATTTCGTCAATCACATGGTGCCGCAGAGCGCGATCGGCGCCATGGCGGAGAATGAAATCCTCCAGATCGTTGTGTTCTCGATCTTTTTTGGCCTTGCCGCCGCCCATTGCGGCCCCAAGGCCCGCCGGCTGGTGGAACTGGTGGAGGAGGCCTCCCACGTCATCCTCAAGATCACCGGCTACATCATGAGCCTTGCGCCCATCGCGGTGTTCGCCGCAATGGCCGCAACCGTGACCGAGCATGGCCCGACCATCCTCATCACCTATGGCCGTTACCTGCTGAGCTTCTATTTCAGCCTTGGGATCTTGTGGCTGGTCATGGTCTTCGTCGGCTTCCTGATCCTTGGCAAGGCGATCAGGCGTCTGGTGCTGCTGCTGCGCACCCCGTTCGTGCTCGCTTTCACCACCGCCTCCTCTGAAGCCGCCTACCCGTCCATGATCCGCCAGCTGATGCGCCTGCCGGTGAGCGAGAAGGTGGTCTCTTTCGTGCTGCCGCTTGGCTATTCATTCAATCTCGACGGCACGATGATGTACACCACCTTCGCCACGCTCTTCATCGCGCAGGCTTATGGCATTGATCTGCCCCTTCACCAGCAGATCATCATGCTGCTGGTGCTGATGATTACATCGAAAGGCATGGCCGGCGTGCCGCGCGCCTCACTGGTGGTGATCGCGGCCACGCTGGAGATGTGGGACCTGCCAACCGCCGGCCTTCTGCTCATCATTGGTGTCGATCAGTTTCTGGATATGGGCCGCTCCGCCACCAATGTCATCGGCAACGGCATCGCCTCTGCCGTGGTCGCGAAATGGGAGGGAGAGGACATCAATGCCCCTGTGCCGGAAGATGTCGGTGATGATGAGGATGCAATGATCCGGGCCTGAGGCATGTATCAGCCTCACTGAATCGCAGAGATGTTTCGCCCGCATCCCGGCGCACCCATGCCGGGATGCGGGGCGTGCGGCTGCCGGAACCCGTGCGCCGCGCAAAGCTGTGCGTTTCTGGTGCCAGCAGAATGCAGAACTGCCGCAGGAGGCAGTTCAGCGCATCAGAACGGTATCCATGTATGTTCTGACTGTATTTTGGCCACCCTCTCCCCTTTATGACACTTGCCATCTCGTCATGCGGCGGCGAAACACCCTTGGCGATCACGGGGACAGGTATGGACGCGAAGACAGTATTTGCCGCCATAGCTCTGGCTATTCTGGCGAATGGCATCGTGCTTGCCGCTATCTACCGCGACATACCGGTTCGCCTGCGGCCGGCGGCGCTGGACTGGCAGATCGGCACCCTGCTCATCGCAGGTGGCTGCGTCGGCTTTGCCCTGGATGTTGGCCAGCCCCGCTGGCTGATGCTGACCACCGTCAACGGTCTCTTCGTGTTCGGGCTGACCTGTTACGCCAGTGCCCTGAGAAAGTTTTACGGACTACCCCGAAAGCGCTGGCATGTGCTGCCCGCCCTGATCGTCACGGCGTCGATTTTCTGGTTTTCAGCCATCCAGCCGCATTTCGGAATACGGGTCACGATTGCCTCCATATTCTGGGTCGTGCTGATGTGCATCTCGATTGATGCCCTGCGCAAAGGCGCGCGGGAAGACCAGTCCATCAGCCGGAAAATCCTGTCCATCATTTTCACGGTCGTGATGGTCTATGCCGTCATCCGTTTTGCCTTCTATGCCAGCATCTATTTCCAGAAGGACTTCTCGATCGAAACCGGTGGAAGCTGGCTGAACCTGCTCTCGCCCATCGTGATGACGCTGATCCCGATCACCGGCACCACCGCCTTTGTTCTCATGTGCGCAGACTATCTGCGCCGGCAACTCGCACAGGCTGCCTCAACTGATTACCTCACCGGCCTGCCCAACCGTCGTGCCCTGATGCTGCACGGCGCAACCATGGTTCAGCGCGCCAAATCCAGCGGAGCCAGCTTCGCTGTCGCCGTCCTCGACCTTGATAACTTCAAGGCGATCAATGACACATATGGCCATGATGTGGGCGATGAAGGGCTGGCGCATGTGGGCGGCCTGCTGCAATCCCACATGCGGGCGCAAGATATGGCCGCCCGGTCCGGCGGCGAGGAATTCGTGATTATTCTGGATGGGCTGGATCAATCCGGTGCACTGCGCGTCATCCAGCGGCTGCTGAAAGATCTTCAAAACAGCCCGTGCCGTACCCTCGCGGGCGAGATTACCATCACGGCTTCAGCCGGTGTTGCGGCCTATATGCCCACAGATGTCAATTTTCAGGGATTGCACAGGCGTGCCGATATGGCGCTGTACGATGCCAAGTTTACCGGGCGCAATCGCGTTGAACTGGCAGACGAAGAGTGAGGCCTTCCCTGAGCCATTGGCACGCCTGAAAGCGGCGCGCATCAATCCGCGCAAGTTGATGAGGAACCATCTCTTGTGCGATGGCCTCGAAAAGGCCGGATCGTCAATTCCAGAAAACGTGCCGGACTTGCGTCACCATGGCCCGGCACGGCCAGCAGCCCGCCCTCTCTTCATGCAAGGGCCTGAACGGACCTGCCCCAGAACAGACGGCAGCCCCTTTGACCCGCACCCGGCATAGAGCGCAGATGCGGGCATGCAGGATCAGCCCTGCCCGTCTTCGCCCTCGCCTTCCGGCGGGGCGTCTTCTTCCTTGCCCGTATCCACAAAGTCAGCGGCCAGCACCACGCGCCCACCGGCCACATCCACCACAGGCACGGCAAGACGGGTGAAAGGCACCATCAATGTGCCGCCCTTGTTGCCACGGCGACGCCCGCCTTCCTGAACAGGACGCGGCACAGGCTGATATTCCAGCACTTCACCCGCGCCGAAATCATAAAGCCCCACCACCTTGCCCAGCAGTGCGCCATCCTCGCCCTCCACCTTCAGGCCCAGCAGATCGGCATGGTAGAAGGTGTCTTCATCCTCTGGCGGCGGCAGGGCCTCACGTGGCAGATAAAGCTCCACATTGGTGAGTGCCTCGGCGGCATTGCGGTCGTCCACCCCCTTCAGGCGGGCGACGAAATGATCCTTGCCCGCCCGCATGCTGGTGATGGCGAAGGTGCGCTTGCCCTCCGCATCCATCAGCGGTTCATAATCCGGCAGGTCGGCAGGATCCTGGGTGAAGATATACAGGCGGACCTCACCCCGCACCCCATGGGGCGCGCCGATGCGGGCGACGAGAATACGCTCGGTCATGAAACGGTTCCGGGCCTTCGGCTGACAGAAAACGGGCAGATGATCCCGAACCGGACCATGCCTGTTCCACGCCTATAAACCAGCCCTCGCGGCAAAACCACCTTCCACATGCCTCTACTGGCAGAGCACAGACGCAATCCGCCATTTCGGCGCGCATCCGCACCTTGCATCTCCCCCTCCGGCTGCGGCACTGTGCTGCCATGTCGAGCCACAACCCTGCCCCCCTAGTTCTGGACCCCGCCATTCTTTCACCCCTGCTTGGCCGCATAGCGGGGCAGATCGGCGACCGCCATGTGGTGCGCGAGAAAGATGCCCTCGCCCCCCATCTTGTGGAACTGCGCGGCCTGTTTCAGGGCACCACACCCGCCATGGTACAGCCGGGCAGCACGGGGGAAGTGGCTTTTATTCTGGAAGCCTGCGCGCAGGCCGGCGTTCCTGTGGTGGCGCAGGGTGGCAATACGGGGCTTGTGGGGGGGCAGGTGCCCTTTGGTGCGCTGCTGCTCTCGCTCACGCGCCTGAACAGTGTGCGTGCCTTGAACCCTCTGGACCTGACCCTCACCGCCGAGGCCGGCTGCACATTGCATGAGGTGCAGAAGGCGGCGGCGGCGCAGAACTGCCTGTTTCCCCTCTCCATCGCCTCCGAGGGCAGTTGCAGCATTGGTGGCAATCTTTCCACCAATGCCGGCGGCACCGCTGTGCTGCGCTATGGCAACATGCGAGAGCTGACCCTTGGACTTGAGGTGGTTCTGCCGGATGGAAAAGTGTGGAACGGCCTCTCCCGCCTGCGCAAGGACAATACGGGCTATGATCTGAAAGACCTGTTCATCGGTGCTGAAGGCACGCTCGGCGTCATCACTGCTGCCAGCCTGCGCCTGTTTCCGGCCCCGCGCGGGCGCGTCACCACCTTTGTCGGCCTTGAAAGCCCCCATGATGCGCTGCGCCTGTTTCAACGCCTGCGTGATGTGGCGGGCGATGCCCTGACCGGATTCGAGTTCCTGCCCCGCTTCGGGCTGGAAACCGTGCTGAAACATATTCCCGGCACACGCGACCCGCTTGGCGGCCCGCATGCTTTCTATGTGCTGGCTGAACTCACCACCACCCGGCGCAGCGATGATCTGGCGGCGCTGGCCGAAGAGGTCTTCACAGCAGCGCTTGAGGCCGGCGAAATGGCGGATGCCGTTATCGCCACCAGCGAAGCCCAGTCGGAGGCGCTCTGGAAACTGCGCGAGGCTCTTTCAGAGGCGCAGAGGGGCGAAGGCGGCTCTATCAAGCATGATGTCAGCGTGCCCGTTTCGCGCGTGGCGGACTTCATTGTAGAGGCCAGTGCCCGCTGCGTGGCCCATATGCCGGGCCTGCGCGTCTGTGCCTTTGGCCATATGGGTGATGGCAATATCCACTTCAATCTCAGCCAGCCCGTGGGCATGAACAAGGCCGCCTTCGTGGACCGCTGGGAAGAGTTCAACCGTATCGTGCATGGTCTGGTTGCCGATATGGAGGGCTCCATCTCCGCCGAGCATGGCATCGGCATGCTCAAGCGCGAGGAACTGGCGCTCTACAAAGACCCCACGGCACTGCATCTGATGGCCCTTCTGAAACAGGCCATTGACCCTCAAGGCCAGATGAATCCGGGGAAAATATTGCCCGAACAGGGTTGATACACCACCGCAACACAACCACTCACAAGCAAGGCATGGCATTTCGGCGTGATTGCGGGTATCCATCCGCCCGGATTTCACAGATCACGCGTCAGCGCCCCAAATGTTGAAGGAGCCCATCGTGGACGTGCATGAGTTTGCCATTCCCGGCGTGAAGCTGGTGACCCCGAAGCGGTTCGGCGACCATCGCGGCTTCTTCAGCGAGACGTGGAATGACCGGCTGTTCCGCGAGCAGGTGGCGGATGTCACCTTCGTGCAGGACAATCACTCGCTGTCTGCCGCAAAGGGCACATTGCGCGGCCTGCATTTCCAGAAGCCGCCATCTGCACAGGGCAAGCTGGTGCGGGTCACACGTGGCGCGGTGCTGGATGTGGCGGTGGATATCCGCCACGGCTCCCCCACCTTCGGCAAGCATGTGGCGGTGGAACTGAGCGCGGAGAACGGCGCGCAGCTTTGGGTGCCGGAAGGCTTCCTGCATGGCTTCTGCACGCTGACGGAGAATGTAGAGTTTCTCTACAAGGTCACCGGCTATTACAGCCCGGAAGATGATGGCGGCGTGATCTGGAACGACCCGGATATCGGCATTGAGTGGCCGGTGGATGCAGGCGGCCCCGTGCTCTCTGGCAAGGATGCCGAGCTGCCGCGCCTGCGAGACCTGCCCGTCCTTTTCACCTTTGAGCAGCCCTGAGGCCACATCGTGGTGCGCCGCGCGGGGCTTTAGCCACCGCAGCGCCCGCCACAGCGGAGAGAAACCAAAGATGCGCATTCTCGTGACCGGCGGGGCCGGCTTTATCGGTTCGGCCGTGTGCCGCCACCTCATCCGCGACACCGCCCATGAGGTCATCAATGTCGACAAGCTGACCTATGCAGGCAATTTGGCCTCGCTCAAAGCCATCGACAACGACCCGCGCTACCGCTTCTTTCAGGCTGACATCTGCGATGCCGAAGCCATCCGCGCCATTTTTGAAGAGACGCAGCCGGACGCCGTGATGCATCTGGCGGCAGAGAGCCATGTGGACCGTTCCATCTCCGGCTCGCGCGCCTTTATCGAAACCAATGTGCTCGGCACCCATGTGATGCTGGAAGCCGCCCGCGCCCGCTGGAACGCGCTGGAAGGGGCGGCGAAGGACAATTTCCGCTTCCTGCATGTCTCGACAGATGAGGTCTATGGCTCTCTGGGCGAAGACGGTCTTTTCACCGAAACCACACCTTATGACCCCTCCTCGCCCTATTCGGCCTCGAAGGCGGCGTCCGATCATCTGGCCGTGGCCTGGCGCCGCACCTATGGGCTGCCGGTGGTGGTTTCCAATTGCTCGAACAATTACGGGCCGTATCACTTCCCGGAAAAGCTCATTCCGCTGGTGATCCTGAACGCGCTGGATGGCAAGACGCTGCCGGTTTATGGCGATGGCTCCAATGTGCGCGACTGGCTGTTTGTGGCAGACCATGCCCGCGCGCTGCTCACCATCCTCACCACGGGCCGGCTGGGTGAGACCTATAATGTGGGTGGGCGCAATGAGCGCTCGAACCTTCAGGTGGTGCACACCATCTGCGATACGCTGGACCGGCTGCGCCCGGCGCAAAAGCCCCGGCGTGAGCTCATCACTTTCGTGACCGACCGCCCCGGCCATGATCACCGCTACGCTATCGACGCCACCAAGCTGGAAACCGAACTGGGCTGGAAAGCGCAGGAGAATTTCGACACCGGGCTTGAGAAGACGGTGCAGTGGTATCTCGACAATGAATGGTGGTGGGGCCCGCTGCGCTCCAAGGTCTATGGCGGGGAGCGCCTGGGTCTGGTTGAAGACAAGAAGGGCGCCTGAGCGCTTTCGAACGCATTGCGCGCCAGTGGGCGCGACACAGGAGAAAAGGCCATGAAGGGCATTATTCTGGCGGGCGGCAGCGGCACGCGCCTTCACCCGCTCACGCTTGTCACCTCCAAGCAGCTTATGCCGATCTACGACAAGCCGATGATCTACTATCCGCTCAGTGTTCTGATGCTGGCGGGCATCACCGAAATTCTCATCATTTCCACCCCGCATGATCTGCCGCAGTTCCAGCGCCTGCTGGGCGATGGCAGCCAGTGGGGTCTTGAATTCTCCTATGCCGAGCAGCCCAGCCCGGACGGTCTGGCGCAGGCCTATATCATTGGTGCGGATTTTGTGGCCGGTGGCCCTTCGGCCCTCATTCTTGGCGACAACATCTATCACGGCCACGGCCTGCCCAAGCTGCTGGATGCCGCAACCGCCCGTACCGATGGGGCGACCGTGTTCGCCTATTATGTGAATGATCCCGAACGCTATGGCATCGTGGAGTTCGACAAGGCCAACCGCGCGCTCTCCATCGAGGAAAAGCCGAAGATGCCGCGCTCCAACTGGGCGGTCACCGGGCTGTATTTCTACGATGAGCAGGTGGTGGATATCGCCGCGAACCTGAAGCCCTCGGCCCGTGGTGAGCTTGAAATCACGGACGTGAACAAGGCCTATCTGGAACGCGACCAGCTGCATGTGGAGATGATGGGGCGCGGCTATGCATGGCTCGACACCGGCACCCATGACAGCCTTGTGGATGCCGCCACCTTCGTGCGCACCATCGAGAAGCGTCAGGGCCTGCGCATCGCATCGCCGGAAGAGATCGCCTTCAGCAAGGGGCTGATTGATGCCGACGCTTTGCTGAAGCTGGGCCAGAAGCTGGGCAAGAGTGATTACGGCCAGTATCTCATGCGCATTGCAAATGAGAGCAAGGCTTGAACACCAGACCTGAGAACTGCTGCCCCCAAAGGTTCAGCAAGCAGAAACAGTGTGATCAGGCTCTGGCCTGATCACACGATACCTGCCCTCATCACGGTGTCATGTTATCGGACGCATCAGTCAGGTACGGCGATCTGCTGGCCAGAAGTCTCTGGCAGAGTGCTCGGCATGCCTGATACTTCAGGCACCATACTGATCTGATATGAGGACCTGCCTGCGGTCCGTTCTGGCAGCCTCCTGTAAAGGCGCACCCGGTCCTCCGGAGGAGCATATGCCGCCACGGGCGATAGAGGTGCGGGGCATCGCGACCTGATCTGAACCCCCAAATGAAAGCGGCGGCCCACAGGACCGCCGCTTTCATTTGGCTCATAAACCAGAAGCTAGTTCAGGGCTGGTCATCACTCACGCTGTCTTCAGCGCGGCTTTAGCCAGGACAGAAGGCCCGGCAGTTGCGGGGCTGGCTTCTCGCTGTCCGGCAGGCTTGCGACCACCACCAGATGGGTGATCTCCCCCTGCCGATATGCCGCAAGGAAGGCATCGTAGTCCTTGAAGGATACACAGCCGTTGGAATCGCCGCCCGCCCCCATCAGATAGCTGTGGGTGAGAAACCCGTCACGCCCGAACATCTTGCCAGAACCGACAGGATGCATCCGCAACGCTGCAACACCATGGAACAGGCGCTCACGCGGGGTCAGGCGATAGGTATTGGGCGGGGTGGGCCCCAGCATCCGCACGGATACATGACGGATGTCATCCATCTTGTCGCCATAACCGGAATGGGCCTCAAAGCGCTTGCCGCTGGGCATATAGACCGTTTTTCCGGCAATATCATACACGGCATAGCGGTCCGCCGGGGTCGGCAGGGTCACATTGGTATGGCTGGGAATGCCACCACGACGGCGCGGGGTTGGGCGCACCTGCTCTTCCGGCGCGGTCGGCGCGGCACGCATCTCGGCCGGCTCACCGCCCGGTGTTCCGGCCGGCCCAAGGGAAGCCATCCGGCTGTTGTCGGTGTCACGCGCCATGCGCTCCTCGCGCCCGAGCGGATGGCTCAGCGGCAGCGGTGCGGTCGCCATTTCGGCGCCCATCATGGGTGTCTCGGTCGCGCTCAGCGGATTGGGAGCGGGAACAGGTGTGCTCACCACCACATGGGTTTGTGCGCGATCCGCCTGCCCAGCCATATTTCCATAGGCCTGGAACCGTGTGGGCACACCGGACGTTTCACCACGCAGAACCCAGTTGGGATCGACCTCCATCCAGCCGGAGGGTGGCAGGCCGGCCGCATCTCCCATGGCCCCGCCCACACTGGCGAGGCTGTAGGTGCGCGGCAGCCCCACTGGCTGTAGGGCTTCGTTCACGCGCGGGGGCATGTCTGCCGTATCCACCCTGGGAGCGGTGCTGATCCAGGCCGCGCCCTGGGTGGCGATAAGGATGGCGAGGCCGAGGGCCCCTGCCGTCACCGCGAAGAGAGGAAGAATACGGGAGACCAGAAGACTGCGTGGCGGATTCGCTTCGGTCGCGTCGCTGTCCGCGCGCGCCCAGTCTGCTGCATCATCGCTGTGGGAACGGAACGTCTCGGCCTGATCCGCCCCGCGGGCGTCCTGCCTGTGTCCGTTATCCCGATCCCGCTGCCGCTGCGTCATGATCCCCGTTCTCGAACAGATGGCCTTGCCGGTGCAGGGCCGGCCGCAGAGCGCTCATCCCCGAAGAGAATGCCGCGCCCCATGCAGAACTCAAATCATTCGGTCACTTTTGAGGCCAACCGGCAATTTTCTCGCCCGAAGCCCCCATTCACGTCATTTTTTTGCCGTGCCCGGAGTCATCCTGCAGCCTGCTGCCGGAAGCTCGGTCTCCTTGCCTGCACATGCGCTCGCCTGCGAGGGCGAACCATAGCTGAACCCTAGGCCATTCTGGTAAACACATTATTGAATTTAGACTCTGGAAACGCCAATAGAAAGCCTGTCCACGCAGCCCGGCCCTGCGCATCCGGCATGGTGCATAGTGCAGCGCACACAGGTTATATGTTCTTTCTCGCAGGCCCGAACTGGAACGCAGCCTTTCATGACCTCTCCTTCCGATGCCGGCCAGATTCACAGCCCTGTCTCTGGTCATGTGCCCGGCCATGCTGCCAGCAATGCGGCCCGCGCCCCTCTCGGCTCTCATGTCGGCTCCCATGCGCCCGGCACCGGCGCCCTGCTGGAGGCATTCCACCGGCTTGCGGCGCACATGAACCGCGCCATTGTCGGGCAGGAGGATTTCGTGCGCCTGCTGCTCATTGCCGTGCTGGCAGATGGGCACCTGCTGGTTGAAGGCGCACCGGGTCTGGCCAAGACCAAGGCTATCAAGGCGCTGGCCCGGGCCATTGATTGCGACGACCAGCGCATCCAGTTTACACCGGACCTCCTGCCCTCCGACCTCACCGGCACGGACATCTATCGCCCGGAGGATGGCAGTTTCCGCTTCCAGCCCGGACCTGTGTTCCACAATTTCATTCTGGCGGACGAAATCAACCGCGCCCCGGCCAAGGTGCAGGCTGCCCTGCTGGAAGCGATGGCCGAACGACAGGTCACGGTTGGCGGCGTCACCTATGCCCTGCCCCAGCTCTTCCTCGTGATGGCGACCCAGAACCCGATCGAGCAGGAAGGCACCTACCCGCTGCCTGAAGCCCAGATCGACCGCTTCCTGCTGCATGTGAAGATCGACTACCCGGACCTTGCCGCCGAGCGGCAAATTCTGCGCCTTGTGCGCGGCGAGGCCCATGGCGAGAGCGTGGAGTTCGGCGCGCCGCTGCCCCAGTCCGTCATATTCGCCGCCCGCCAGGCCGCGCTGGCCACCTATATGTCGGATGCGGTGGAGGAATATCTGCTGCAATTCGTCTTCGCCACCCGCAAGCCCACCTTGTATGGCGCGGATCTGGAAGGTCTTGTGGGCTTTGGGGCCAGCCCCCGCGGCACCATCTCGCTGGACCGTTGCGCGCGCGCCCATGCCTGGCTGGCAGGGCGTGATTATGTGGTGCCGGAAGACGTGCAGGCCGTGGCCCGCCCGGTTCTGCGCCACCGCGTTCTGCTGACCTTCGAGGCGCAGGCCGATGGCATGACCACCGACAGCTTCCTCGATGCCCTCATTGCCCGCGTGCCCGTGGGCTGATCTGCATCTGATATAGCCCCGGACCCCCTCCCGCCGGAACCATGATGGCCACCGCACCCCAATCGTCACCTCTGTACGGGCTTGTGACCCGCCTTGATGAGCTGGTCTCGCTCCAGCCCGGCGATGGGGTGGGCGGCTTTGCGCCGGGCGGCAAGGTCCGCACCCACCAGTTCGGCGGGCACCGCTCGGCCTTTCGTGGCCGGGGCATGGAGTTTGACGAGGTACGCGCCTATCAGCCAGGCGATGACATCCGCACCATTGACTGGCGCGTGACCGCCCGCACCGGCCGCACCCACACCAAGCTGTTTCAGGAAGAGCGCGAGCGCCCCGTATTGCTGCTGGCCGATGCACGCCACGCCATGCGCTTCGGCACGCGGGACTGTTTCAAGTCCGTTCTGGCAGCGCGCGTCACGGCTCTGCTCACATGGGTGGCGCTGGCCGGAAATGACCGGGTGGGCGGAGTGGTTCTCTCTCCCACGCGCCTGCTGGCCCACAAGCCGGAGCGCAGCCGCCGCCGCATTCTCCATTTTCTGAAAGGCGTTGCCGAGGCGACGCAGGACAGCTTCGAGCTGGCGGATGAAAAATCCCGCCCGGCGAAAACCCGCACCCCTGCACAGCCGCCCGCACCCGAACCCTCTCTTTCCGAAGCGCTGGACCGGCTGCGTATGGCCGCCCGCCCCGGCACGCTCATTTTCCTCGCCAGCGATTTCGATGATTTCGATGATGCCGCGGCTCTGGCGCTAAGCCGCCTCGCCGCCGTGCATCAGGTCACGGCCCTTTTCATTCATGATGCGCTGGAAGAAAGCCTGCCGCCGCGCGGGCATTTTCGCATCAGCGATGGCACGGCTGTAGCGCTCGTCGATGCCGGACGGGGTGACCAGAAGACCGCATGGGCGCGTTATTTCGCGGCACGGCGCAACCGGCTGGAGATGTTCTGCCGCAAGCATGGCATTGCCTTCCTGCCGGTGCGCACGGGCGATGACCCCACTTTCATCCTGCATCCTGAAAGGCTGGGCCGGTCGAAAGCCGGGCGCGGCGTAGCGCGTGCCGCAACCGGTGGGGGAGCCGCCTGATGGCGCAGGATCTCAAACTGCCGGAAGCCCCTGTTCCGCTTTCGCTGGAACCGGGACAGGACCCGCTAGCGCGCCTGCGCGACATTCACCTGCCGCCGGATGTGCCCTTCTGGCCACCCGCTCCGGGGTGGATCGCGCTCGCGGCCCTTGTGGTTCTGGTGCTGCTGGTTCTGGCCATCCGCGAATGGCGCTGGCGGCGCACTTTGGCCTACAAGGCCCTCAAGGCACTCGATGCCGCACCGAATACGGATAGCCGCGCGGCTGCAGCAGCCTCCGCCGAACTCATCCGCCGCATTCTGGTGACCCGCAACCGCACACAAGAGGCCACACTGACCGGCGCGCCATGGCATGAATTCCTGAGCGCCGGCAAGACCGGTTTGCCACCCCATATCGCCCAGCTTGTAGCCACGGCCCCCTATCTGCCGCCCCGCACACCGGCAGAGGCCGGCCCGGAAGATGTGCCCCTGCGCGCAGAGGTGCTCAAGAGCGTGCGACGCTGGATCAGGGCAAACGCATGATCAGCTTCCAGTGGCTCTGGGCCTTCGCCGCCCTTCCCCTCCCGCTGTTTGCCCGGCTGCTGATGCCAGAGGCACGCCCGGGCAAGGCCGGGGCCTTGCGCGTGCCCTTCTTCGGGGCATTGGCGCATGAAGGCATTGTCAGCACCGGCCCGCGCAGGCGTGGTGGATGGCGACTGCTGCTGTTGTGGCTCATCTGGGTGCTGCTGGTGACCGCCGCCGCACGCCCGGCCTATATCGGCCCACCGGTTCCCATCCCTATGGAGGGCCGCGACCTGATGATGGCGGTGGATCTCTCCGGCTCCATGTCGCGCGAGGATTTCAATGTCAGCGGCATCCCGCTGGACCGGCTCACCGTGGTGAAGGCGGTGGCGGATGACTTCGTCTCCCGCCGTACCGGCGACAGGGTGGGCCTCATCCTGTTTGGCAGCCGTGCCTATATTCAGGCCCCCCTCACCTTCGACCGCAATGTGGTGCGCGCCCTGCTGAAGGAATCCTCCATCGGCATGACAGGGCAGGAAACCGCCATTGGCGATGCCATCGCCCTTGCCGTGAAAACCCTGCGGGACCGGCCGGAAGACCAGCGCGTGCTCATTCTGCTCACCGATGGCGCCAACACCGCCGGTGTGCTGGACCCGCTTCAGGCGGCGCAGATCGCGCAGCGCGAACATGTGAAAATCTACACCATCGGTGTGGGTGCGGACCCGGCCAGCGGCAATATGTGGACGGTGAACGCACCGGCCGATCTGGACGAGAAGACCCTCGCCGAAATCGCCAAAATGACCGGTGGCCAGTATTTCCGCGCCCGCGACACCGCCGGCCTCGCCGCCATCTATCAGGATATCGACCGGCTGGAACCCGCGGCGGGTGAACCGCTGTTCCTGCGCCCGACCGTGAGCCTGTTTCCATGGCCGCTGGGTGCCGCGCTGGGCCTGAGCCTGCTGCTGGGCTTCTCGCTCGCGTGGCCCGCCCGCGCAACCCGCTTACCGGATGGGGAGGCCCGCCCATGATGCAGGCGCTCAACCTTGCCGGCCTTGCCCATCTTCTGCCAGCGGATTTCCATTTCCTGCGGCCGGAATGGCTTCTGGCCATTCTGCCCGGCTTGCTGCTGGCATGGCTCGCATCCCGGCGCATGAAGCGCGGGCGCAGTGACTGGGTGGGGGTGGTGGACCCTCATCTGCTGCGCCATCTTGCCGTGCGTGGAAAACAGGGCGGCGGGCGCTGGCCGGTGCCGGTGCTGTTGCTCGGCTGGATTCTGGCTTCACTCGCCATGGCGGGGCCCACATGGCAGAAACTGCCCGCTCCCGCGCTGGACCAGCTCGATCCTACCGTGCTGGTGCTGAACCTTAACCGCAGCATGGATGCGCCGGATGAAGCCCCTTCGCGCCTTGTGGCCGCCCGCCACAAGATGGAGGATATTCTGTCCCGCATGCGCGGCGGGCAGGTGGGTCTCATCATCTATGCCGATGTGCCCTTTGTCGCCGCCCCGCTGACAGAAGACACCCGCGTCGTCTCCGCCATGCTGCCGGAGCTCTCCACCAATCTGATGCCGGAGGGCCCGAACCGGCCGGACAATGCCATTCTTCAGGCCGGCGCCCTGCTTCAGGGGGCGGGTGCCACCCATGGGCGCATCATCCTGCTCACCGACAGGTTGGGCGATGATGCGGCGCGCACGCAGCAGGCGGCGGCAGCGGTGGGCCGGGCGGGCTTTGCGGTCAGCGTCATCGGCGTTGGTGGTGCCTCGCCTGTGGCGGGAACGTCTTCCCCGCCCATGGATGAGGCGCGCCTGAAAGCACTGGCCAGCGCCGGCAAGGGCACCTTCAGCCCGCTGAGCATCGACAGCCGCGATCTCGACACCATTTTCGCCCAGCCTGTACGCTCCGCCGCCACGAACCCGCTTCAGGACTCAGGCATGACCGCCGATACATGGCTGGATATGGGCCCATGGCTGCTTCTGCCGCTTCTTCTGCTGGGCGCGCTGGCCTTCCGGCGCGGATGGATTGCGGTGCTGTTCTTCGCCGCCCTGCTGCCCCTGACGCCCCCGACAGCACAGGCGCAGGAGCAGACGACGGCTCCACAAGCGGCACCCGCACCACAAGCCGCACCGGCCCCTGAACCGGCACAGACCAGCCTGTGGCGCAATCTGTGGCAGAGGCCAGACCAGCAGGCAGCGGAAGATTTCGCCAAGGGAGACTATGCCCGCGCTGCCGGTCGCTTCGAAGACCCGAACTGGCGCGCCAGTGCACTCTACAAGGCGGGTGATTATGAGGCCGCCGCCTCGGCCTATGACCGCACAAAAGGTGCCAGTTACAATCAGGGCAATGCCCTTGCGCGCGCCGGGAAACTGGAAGACGCGCTGGCGGCCTATGATGAAGCGCTTGCCGCTGACCCGCAAAATGAGGATGCCCTCTACAACCGTGATCTGGTGGAACAACTCCTGAAAAAGGAACAGGAGGAGCAGCAGAACCAGAGCGGCGGTGGCGGTGGCGGTGGCGGAGACAGCCAGCAGCAGGACCAGCAGTCCCAGGGTGGCCAAGGCCAGCAGGATCAGCAGAACGAGCAACAGCAGGACAAGGGCGCGCAGAATCCCTCGCCCCAGCAGCAGAACAAGGGAGAGCAGGAGCAACCGGACGGCCAGAAGCCCGGTGACACCGGCAATGGCACGCAGGAAACACCGCAATCCGGCAAGGATGGCGCTCCAGACCCGCAATCCGGCGAGCAGGACCAGTCCAACGCCGCCCCTGACCAGAACCAGCAGCAGGATGCACCCAAGGAGCCGGATCAGGGACCAGATGCCCCCCAGCCGGACCCGGCCGGGAAAGACGAATCTGATGGCCCCGGTGGCAAGGAGCCTGAGCCTGAGCCAAACCAGCCCGGCGAGAACCAGCAGCAACCTCAACCGCAGAATGAGGGCGAGCAGCCTCAGGGGGCACAGCCGGAACCGGCACAGCCAGACCCTGCCGGAGCAGAAGGCGCAGAACCGCAGCAGGCAGAGCAGCCCGCCCAGCCCGGCGGCGCAGGTGGCGCGGCTGGTGGCGAGGAAAACGCCGGCCCGCCCGGAGGCATGGGTAACCAGATGCGCCCCATGAGCGAGCAGGACCAGAACAGCGAGCAGGCGCTGCGCATGGTGCCGGATGATCCTTCCGGCCTCCTGCGCGCCCGTATCCGCGCCTATTATAGCGGCCTTGGCGTGACAACCGAGCCGGAGGAACCCAGATGAACCGGCATCCCGGCCTCTTCCCGTTTTCTGGTGATATAGCGCAGGCGCGGGGCAGCAAGGACCAGCGCTGGAAAGCCTTGACTGAAGGCACGTTTCCGGTGCGCCAACCCGCACGCACACATATGCCCGGCATCTCCCGCCTGCGGGCCGCACTCGTTCTTTTTCTGTTCACACTGGGGCTCGGCGCGCCACTGGCTCCTTTGGCTCATGCCCAGCCCGTCCGCGCGCAAACAGACGCTGCGACAACGGAAGAAGACACACGCCCGCTCACCGGCAAGCCGGACCGCAAGGTGATCGCGGCCGGCGAAACCTTCAACTATGTGCTCACCCTTGCCGATGGGCAGGGGCGCACGCCGCCCAATCTCAATCCGTTGCTGGAGAATTTCGAGATTGTGGACCGGCGACGCACCAGCAAGGCGGCCATGGAAAATGGTCGCCCCGTGCATATGGACCAGTGGGTGATGACCCTGCTGCCAAAGCGCACCGGCACGCTGACCATTCCCCCGCTCACGGTTGGCAACCAGACCTCGCAGGCCGAGCGGGTGCAGGTCATCCCCACCGCGGCAGTGGATGTGAAGGCGGATACTCCGCTGTTCGTGCGCCTTACAACGGGTGCGGGGCCGGCCTTCGCGCAAAGCGATATTCCTGTCACCATCCGCATCTATGACCGGGTTGGCATGATGCGCGGGGCGATGGAAAAGCCTGTGGCGGAAGGGGCAACCTTTGTGCCGGACGGCGACCAGCGCCATTATCTGAAGACCATCAACAACCAGCGCTACCGCGTGCTGGAGCAAAGCTATCTGATGCGCCCCCAGCGCTCGGGTACCATCGAGATCCAGCCGCTGACCCTTGATGCCACCGTGCCCGGCCCGCCCACGGGCAATGATGGCGACCGGAACATGGCCGCGCTTCTTGGACGTGGCACCTTCACCGGCCAGCTGCCGCCCGAACGCAACATCACGGTAAAATCCCTGCCCGTGAAGGTTGAGGTGGAACCGCGCCCGGCCGATGCCACCGGCTGGTTTCTACCGGCACGGGCCGTGCTGCTGCATGAGGAATGGTCCAGCCCGCCACAGAAGGTGAAGGTGGGCACAGTTCTCACCCGCACCATCACGCTTGAGGCGCAGGGTGCGACACCAAACCAGTTGCCGCCTTTACAGATCCAGCCTGTCGATGGCGTGCGCCAGTATGAGGACAAGGGCGAAACCGATACAGCCTGGATCAATGGCGAAATGGGTGCGCAGCTGGTGAAGGAAATCTCGGTCATGCCCACCCGGCCGGGTAGTTTCACCCTGCCGGCAATGGACGTGCACTGGTGGAATCTGGTCACCCAGAAGCAGGAAGTCACGCGCCTGCCTGCGGTTACAATATCGGCCGAAGGCGATGTGCCCGCAGTGTCCAGTGCGGCAGTTGGCGCGGCTTCCCCGCCCAACCAGCCTTCCAGCGCCCCGCCCCCGCCGCCATCCAACTTAGGCGCCACGGACAACCCGATGGTGCGCGAGATGATCGCGCGCACCATCGCCTACGCAACAGATGCGCTCCACGTCGCCCGCGCGCACCTGCCCGTGGTGATTGTGGGCGGCCTCATTCTGGCCGGTCTCATCCTGTGGCGCCGCCGCATGCAACGGACACGGCGCAGGCTCGCCGAGCAGCGCAGGCTGGCACAGGCTCCCCGGCGCGTATCGGCCCCGGCATTGGCGCCGCCCTCCGCAGAGGAGGCGGTTACGGCTTTGGAAAAAGCATGCAAGGCCAATGATGCCGTGGCGGCCCATGCCGCATATCTGGTCTGGGTGCGACGTCTGGAAATGGATGGCAAGGCGATGGGCCACCCGGCGCTTGCCCCTCAAGGCGAGATGGCGCAGGCACTGGGCGATCTGCGCACGCAGCTTTATGGCGGCGCACCCGGGCAATGGCACGGAAAGGGCTTTTTCTCGACCTTCCGCAAGGCATGTCGGCCGGCTCGAACTGTGCGGCGTGGTGGCGGCGCTGTTCTTGCCCCCCTGTACCCGCGCGCCTAATAAACTGCAGGCATGAAAAAGCGGAGACGGTTTCCCGCCTCCGCTCACAAGCCGTCGCGTTCTGGCCTTCGCATTACACGGAAGGCCGGAAATCTCAGAGCTGCATCTCGGGCACATCGCCCTTGATAATCAGCTTCGCGCTGGTGGCCGCAACGATATCCTCGACGCTGACGCCCGGGCCGCGCTCGCGCAGCACCAGACCATCTTCGGTCGGTTCAATCACAGCCATCTCGGTGACGATCAGCGAAACGCGGCGCGCGGCTGTCAGCGGCAGGTCGCACAGCGGCACGATCTTCGGCGTGCCCTTGGCGGTATGCACCATGGAAACGATCACCTGCTTTGCGCCAGCGACAAGATCCATCGCACCGCCCATGCCTGGCACCTTCTGGCCCGGCACCATCCAGTTGGCCAGATAGCCACGCTCATCCACCTGAAGACCGCCCAGAACGGTGATGTCCAGATGGCCGCCACGGATGAGGCCGAAACTCATGGCGCTGTCGATGGAGGCCGCGCCGGGAACAGCGCTCACAAAGCCACCGCCGGCATCGGTCAGGAAGGGGTCTTCCATGCCTTCCTGCGGGCGTGCACCAAGGCCAATCAGGCCATTTTCGGCCTGAAAGAACACATCGGCATGGGGGGGCAGATAATTGGCCACCATGGAGGGCAGGCCAATGCCGAGATTGACCAGCATGCCGGACTTCAGCTCGGCCGCAACGCGCCGGGCGATGACTTCCTTGGCGCTCATGGCTGGCTTGCCGGTGTTGTTCGCCGTATCGCTCATCATGCAGCCCTTCCCAGAAGATGATCCACCAGCACGCCGGGCGTGTGCACCGCATCCGGCGGAATAACGCCGACGGGAACGATGAGGTCCGGCTCGACAATCACGGTCTTGCCAGCCAGCGCCATGGCCGGGTTGAAGTTCCGTGCGGTGAGAGCATAAGAGAGGTTGCCATTATAGTCCGCCTGAAAGCAGGACAGCAGGGCAAAATCTGCGTGCAGGGGCTTTTCGAGCAGATAGGTCTTCCCATCCACATCGATCTTCTGCTTGCCATCTTCCACCGGGGTGCCGATGCCGGTGGCGGTGAGCACACCGCCAAGGCCGGTGCCGGCAGCGCGGATGCGCTCCACCAGCGTGCCCTGCGGCACCAGTTCCACCTCGATCTCCCCGGAAATCATCTTTTCCTGAATCTCGGGGTTGAGGCCGATATGGGTCATGATGGCCTTGCGCACGGCACCGGCCCGCACCAGCGCACCCATGCCCTTGCCCGGCAGGCCCGCATCATTGCCGATGATGGTGAGATCCTTGACCCCGCGCTCCACCAGCGCCTGAATGAGGCGCAGTGGGCTGCCGACGGTCATGAAGCCACCGATCATCAGGCTCGCCCCATCGGGGATGAGCGCGGCGGCTTCCTCAGCCTTGATTGCCTTTTTCATGAAAGCTCTCTCTCCCTCAGACGGATGCCTGCTGCTGGGCAGCCTGAAGCCGCTTGGCGGCACGGGCAATCACCAGTTCTTCATTGGTGGGAATAACCATCACACGGGCACGGCTGAACTCCGTGCTGATAACCTGCGCATTGGCTTCATTCTTGTTGGTGTCCACATCGATGCCGATCCACGACAGATCCTCGCAGATCCGCCGGCGGATCTCCACTGCATGCTCACCGATACCGCCACAAAACACCAGCGCATCCAGCCCGCCCAGAACGGCCGCCAGACCGCCCAGCTCACGGCGGATACGGAAGACGAAATAGTCAATCGCCTCATGTGCTTCAGGCACCTTGGCGTTGAGCAGCACCCGCATGTCGTTGGAAATGCCGGAGAGCCCGAGCAGGCCGGACTTGTAATAGAACATGTCCCGCACCTGATCGACGCTCAGGCCTTCCTGCTGTTGCAGATAGAAGATCACACCAGGATCGATCTGGCCGCAGCGTGTGCCCATGGGCAGGCCGTCGAGCGGGGTGAAGCCCATGGTCGAGGCCACGGAGCGCCCGTCCATGATCGCGCACATCGATGCGCCATTGCCCAGATGTGCAACAACCACACGTCCGGCATAGAGCTGCGGTGCAATGCGCTTCAGTTCGCCGGAAATATATTCATAGCTCAGGCCGTGGAAGCCATAGCGGCGCACACCCTTGTCATAATATTCGCGCGGAATGGCGAAGGTGTCGTTCACCTTCGGGTGCCGGCGATGGAAGGACGTGTCAAAGCACGCCACCTGCAAGGCTTCGGGAAAGATAGCCTTGGCCGCGACAACACCCGCGATGTTATGCGGCTCATGCAGCGGTGCGAGCGGCGAGAGGCTCTTCAGTTCCTCCAGGATCGGGTCTGTGATGACCACGGCCTCGGAGAAAAACGGACCGCCATGCACAACGCGATGGCCAACCACAGATGCCTTCGCAGTGGGGAATTTCTCGCGCAGCAGGGCCAGCGCCGTATTCAGGGCGGAGGCATGATCTTTCGCCGCATAAGCCGGAAGATCTTTCTCCACGGAGGCTTCGTTCGGCCCAAACTGGGTCTTCAGCTTGGGCTGGCCACCAATATTCTCCACCCCGCCCACAGCCATCAGCTGGGGCTCGCCTTCTCCGGCGATGTTGTAGAGCGAGAATTTGAGCGAGGATGAGCCCGCATTGAGCGTAAGGGTTACCGGAAGGGTCATGATGCTTCAGGCTCCGTTCAGATCTTGCCGGCCAGACGGGCCTGATGCACCAGCGCCACAGCGCAGGAGGCCAGACGCGACTTCTCGCTGTCTGCGCGCGAGGTGAGGATGATTGGCACCTTGGCGCCCATCACGATGCCGGCCGCCTCGGCACCGGAAATGAAGGTGAGCTGCTTGGCCAGCATGTTGCCGGCATCCAGATCCGGCACCACCAGCACTTCGGCATGGCCCGCCACCGGCGAGTGGATGCCCTTGATGCGCGCCGCGCCGATATTGATGGCATTGTCCATGGCCAGCGGGCCATCCACCACGCCGCCCTGAATCTGGCCGCGCTCGGCCATCTTGGAGAGCAGCGCCGCATCCACGGAAGAGATGATTGCGGGGTTCACGGTCTCGACCGCGGAGAGCACACCCACCTTGGGCTGCTCCATACCCAGCGAATGGGCCAGATCGATCGCGTTCTGGACAATATCCACCTTGGTGGGCAGGTCCGGCGAGATATTCACGGCCGCATCCGTCACCAGCAGCATGTGCGAGACGCCGGGCACATCCATCACGAAGATATGGGTGAAGCGGCGGCCGATACGCAGGCTGCGCTCCTTGCGCAGGGCGGCGCGCAGCAGAACATCGGTGTGCAGGTGGCCCTTCATCAGCGCCTGTGCGCGCTTGTCGGCGACCAGATCAACCGCGGCATTGGCGGCGGCCGTATCTTCCGGCGCATCGATGATCTCAAGACCATCGATGTTCTCGCCCAGTTCCTTGGCGGCGGCGAGAATCTTGTCCCTGTGGCCAACCAGAATAGGAACGATCAGGCGGGCCTTGTAGCCCAGCAGTGCGCCGCCCAGAGAATTGGCCTCTTCGGGGGCCACCACCGCAACCGACATGGGCGGAAGGGCTTCAGCGCGTTCCAGCAGGGCATCGAAATGGCGGTGACGCTGCACCACGAGGCCGGGCAGGCTCTGCTCCTCAAAGCGGAACTTGGTGGTGGGTGCGACCACTTCGGCCTCACCTTCCAGCAGAACGGCATCGTCCTCCGGCCGACGGACCTCAGTGCTGAAGCGCACGATACCGTCGCTCTTCTTTTCCAGCACCGTGACCTTGGTCACGAGATCATCACCGGCCTTGGCGCGACCATTGAAGCGGAATTCCTGCTTGCGATAGAGCGTGCCCGGACCGGGAAGGATGTTGCCAAGCACCGCCGACACCAGAGAGCCAACCCACATGGAGGGGGCGACCACCTCGTCTTCCTTGCCATCACCATCCACATCCTGGTGGGGCAGATGCATGGGATTGTGATTGCCGGACACATTGGCGAAGACGATCAGATCGTCCGTGGTGCAGGAGCGCTTCAGTTCTGCACTGTCACCCGGCTGGAGTTCGTCGAATGTCTTGTTCTCGCGGATCATGCAACTACCCTGCCTTGCTCTGAACGAAGGAAAAGAACCGAACGTGTCAGCCGGACAAATCCACAAACTGGCAGCCCGCCGGAAAGGCTAGACTATTTTCGCGGTATAATGGAACCAGAAAAACCGATTCCATTGCTTCATTTCTTCTTTTGGAACAGCTTCAGCCCATAATGTGGAAGCCGCCATCAATCATGTGCACGCAGCCGGTGACATTGCGGGCGGAAGGGCTGGAGAGAAACGCGGCATAAGCGCCGACATCCTCAAGGGTGGTGAGCTGGTGTGTGGGTGCGCGGGCAGCCACCTCATCCATCATGGCGTCAAACTCGGCGATGCCGGACGCCGCACGGGTCTTCATCGGTCCGGGCGAGAGGGCATTGACGGAAATGTTCTTGTCGCCCAGCTCAGCCGCCATGTAGCGGACCGTGGACTCAAGCGCCGCCTTCACCGGCCCCATGACATTGTAATTCTCCATCACCCGCACCGCGCCATAATAGGAGACGGTGAGGCAGGCCCCGCCATCAACCATCAGCGGCTCGGCATGGCGCACCATGCGCAGGAAAGAATGCACCGAAATATCCATGGCCGTCGCGAAACCGGCGCGCGAACAATCGACCACACGGCCGTGCAAATCTTCTGCCGGGCAGTAGGCGATGGCGTGCAGCACGGTATCCAGCCGCCCCCATTTGTGCCGGATTTCCGCGAACAGCGCTTCCATCGCGCCATCATCCTCGACATCGAGCGGCGCGATGATTTCTGCGTTGAGCTCTTCGGCCAGCGGGCGCACGAAACGCTCGGCCTTCTCATTCAGATAGGTGATGGCGAGATCCGCCCCCTGCTGGTGCAGTGCACGCGCACAGCCCCATGCGATCGACTGCTCGTTCGCAACCCCGACAACGAGGGCCTTCTGACCTTTCAATGAAAACATTCCAGTCTCCCCGACCTAGACTGCCACCGAACGCCAGGCGCGACAGCACTTGGCACAACTCAAAAGTGAGAACGCCAAGAAACATCTGCCCATAATGACAAAATAGAAGCAGATGAACTTGCGAAATATCAAGTCGGCGCGATACGGAACCGCAGATGCGCACACGCTCTACCCGCAAAATGACTTCAAAATGATGACGCCATGCCCCGCCCATCACGCGCCCCGGATCACACGCCATGCGCGCATCCGCATAAAAAGGTGCAATGCAGCATGACTGCGCAAGCCGCAAAGCGCCAGACCAAACTTTAGTTGCAAAAACCGGTGCCCCTACCGCCGGGCTCCATGTTATGCTTCTGACATATCAAGCGATATGGACAGGGTCCGGGTTGCTCTCTAGGGTTTTGCAGCCCTGAATGGGCGAGTCGTCATGCCGTGAGATTTCGTTCACGGGGGCGGGATTGAGATTCATCATGGCGCGTGACGGCCATCCGTGGCTTGTATGCGCCATGTCGCGTGCACGGTGGTTCGTTCTTCAGCCGCAAGGGCCGGGGGATATGCCGACGGGGAGGCCGAATGAGCACTATTCCGATCCACTATGACCGGATTCTGTCCATTGTTGGCGAGGTCGTGCGTGTTGCCCTGCCGCCACAGACGCAGGATGACCCGGAAGGGCCGCGTTATGGCGACCTTGCAGTGGTTCTGGATTCGGAAAGCGGCAGTGCGGATGGTCATGCCTCCACCCCGGCCCCGCGTCTTGCGCAGGTTGTGAAGCTGGATGAGGGCGAGGCCTCGCTTCAGGTTTTCGGTGGCACGCAGGGTCTTTCCACCCGCACCCGCGCCCGCTTTCTGGGCCACCCGCCACGTGTCGCCTTTTCCGATAACATCCTCGGGCGCGTCTTCACCGGCGATGGCAGCGTGATGGATGCCGGCCCCGGGCTGGATCAGGAACGCAAGGTGGACATTGGCGGGCCTTCCGCCAACCCGGCACGCCGGGCACTGGCCTCACGCATGATCCGCACCAATGTGCCGATGATCGACGTGTTCAACTGTCTGGTGGAAAGCCAGAAGATCCCGATTTTCTCCACCGCCGGCGAACCGCATGACGCTCTTCTCGCGCGCATCGGCGTGCAGGCGGAGGCCGACATCGTGGTCTTTGGCGGCCTTGGTCTCACCTTCGATGATTACTGGCGTTTCCGCTCCACCTTCGAGGATGCTGGCGTGTTCGCGCGCACGGTCATGTTCGTCAATCAGGCCGCCGACCCGCCGCTGGAGCGCCTGCTGGTGCCGGACATGGCGCTGGCCGTGGCCGAACGCTTTGCGGTGGAAGAGAAAAAGCGCGTCCTCGTGCTGCTGACCGACATGACCGCCTTCGCCGATGCCCTGAAGGAAGTGGGCGTGGCGATGGAACGTGTGCCCTCCAACCGCGGCTATCTGGGCGATCTCTATTCCCAGCTTGCGCGGCGCTATGAGAAGGCGGCGGTGTTTCAGGGTGCAGGCTCTGTCACCATTCTCACCGTCACCACCATGCCGGGCGGGGATGTGACGCACCCGGTACCGGACAACACCGGCTACATCACCGAGGGGCAGTTCTATCTGCGCGATGGGCTGATCGATCCTTTCGGCTCGCTCTCCCGCCTCAAGCAGCATGTCATCGGCAAGGAAACGCGCGAGGACCATTCGGCGGTCATGAACACCATGATCCGCCTGTATGCCGATGCGCGAGATGCAGAGCGCAAACAGGCCATGGCGTTTGAGCTTTCGAACTATGACCGGCGCCTGCTGCGCTATGGCGAGCTGTTCAAGACCCGCTTCATGGACATCACCGCCAATCTCTCGCTGGAAGAGGCGCTGGATCTGGGCTGGAAGACCATGGCGGAGTGTTTCCAGCCTGAGGAACTTCTGGTGCGCCAGAATCTGCTGGAGAAATACTATCCCGCGCCACAGGACTGACCGCCATGGCGCAGATGAATTCCAACGTCACCCTCAACAAGGCGCAGCTGGGCCGGGAGAAGGAAAGCCTGGCCAGCTACCGGCGCTATCTTCCGGCGCTGGATCTCAAGCGCCAGCAGCTGATGGCCGAGCGCAACCGCGCCCGCGCCACACGCGCTCAATTGCATGAGGCCCTTCGCCATGCGGTGGAAGCCGCCGGTGCCGCCCTGCCCATGCTGGCGGACAAGCGGGTGGAGCTGGATGGGCTCGTGACACTCGATGAAGCCGTCATCACCACCCAGAATGTCGCCGGCGTGCGGCTGCCGCGGGTGGATGAGGTGCGCCTGAAAATTGCCCCCTACGGCATCATGACACGCCCGCACTGGGTGGACGACGTGGTGCGCCGCCTCACCGAGGCGCTGCGCCTCAAGGTGGAATGCGAGGTCGCCGACCAACGGGTCGCCCTGCTCGATCAGGCCGTGACGCGTGTGACCCAGCGCACCAACCTGTTCGAGAAAATTCTCATTCCGCAGGCGGAAAAGAACATTCGCCGCATCATGGTGTTCATCGGCGATGCGGAGCGCGCGGCGGTCGTCACGGCCAAGATCGCCAAGGGCAAGCGGGAGGGGGCGCAGGTCCGGCCAGCTGCCCGTGGTGGTGCCATGAGGTCGCAGGCAGGCACGGAGGCCGGCTCATGAGCATTGCCCCCATGCGCCGCATCACATTATGCGGCCCGGCAGCAGACAAATCGCACACGCTGGATGCGTTGCAGAAGCTGGGGGCGATGCACCTCATCCCCTTGCGTGACCCTGGCCCGCTGGTGCCACGCGACGCCACAAGACGCAACCGCACCGAAGCCGCCTATCGCCACCTTCAGGATTGCCCGGAAGTCCGTCTGCCCTATCGACCGGGCACGCGCTTCGATCTGGATGCCGTGGTGGGCGAGGTACTGGAAAACCGCACCCGCCTGCGCACCCTGCAAGACCGGCTGGAATTTCTGCAGAACCGGGTGGAGGCGCTTGCGCCATGGGGCGACATCCACTTCCCTCCGCTGGATGAACTGGCTGGCCAACGCCTGTGGTTCTATGCCCTGCCCCTTGCGGCGCGCCCGGCGCTGGATGGGCTGGCCCTGCCCTGGCAGCTTGTGCGCAAAACCTCCACCACCCTTTACACGGTGGTCATCGCCCCGGATGAACCCCAGCCAGATCTGCTCCCGGTTCCTCGCACTCTGGTGGGTGCAGTGCCGCGCAGCGTGCTGAAGCGCGAGCTGGAAGACCTCGCCATTTCCATCGACCAGACAGAAAGCGCCCGCACGGAACTCACCCGCTGGCGATTGGTTCTGGGCCTGCATCTGGCCGCCGCCGCTGACCGCGAGGATCTGCGCGCGGCGATGGAACAGACGCTGGATGCGGATTCCGTCTTCGCCGTTCAGGGCTGGGTGCCGGCAGACCGCGTGAGCGAGGTGAACCATCTGGCCGATGACGCACATCTGGCCATGGTGACAGAAGAGCCCGGACCGCAGGATGCGCCACCCACCCAGTTGCGCGTGCCGGAAAAATTCGGCACCGGCAGCGATCTCACCTTCTTCTACACCAGCCCCGGCTACCGCAGCTGGGACCCCAGCCTGATGGTGTTCGCCTCCTTCGCCCTGTTCTTCTCCATGATCGTGGCAGATGCCGGCTATGCCGCCGTCATCGCCATTGGCACGCTGCTGTTCTGGCGGCGCATGGGCACGAAGGCGGAAGGCCGGCGCGGGAGGGTGCTGCTGGCAGCGCTGGCCGGCACGGCCCTTGTCTATGGCATTCTCGCCGGCTCCTATTTCGGCGTGAAACCGCCACCCGGCTCATGGCTCGCCGCTGTTTCGGTGATCGATGTGCAGGACTTCGACACCATGATGGACCTGTCGCTGTTCATCGGCGCGCTTCATCTCTCCATCGCACTGGCGGCCGTAGCATGGCTCAACCGACGCTCCGGCGCGGGGCTTTCAGCATTGGGGTGGATCGTGTCGATCTGGTCCGGCATGGTTCTGGCCAATGGAACCGATGAAAGCATGGCGCTGCAACAGACCATTGGCGGCGTGGGCATCGGGCTCGGGCTGCTCATGGTGTTTGCCGGAGCGGCGGCCGCAACCCCGGTGGAGACTGGCAAGGACTGGCTGAAGCGCCTTGCCGCCGGCTTCATGGCCCTCACCAGCGCCACCAAGCTGTTTGGCGATGTGCTGAGCTATCTGCGCCTGTTCGCGCTCGGCCTTGCCAGCGCCTCGCTCGCCATCACCTTCAACAATCTGGCGATGGAGATGCGGGCCACCCATCCCGGCCTCGGCGTGCTGCTGATGATCGTCATTCTGGTCTTCGGCCATGGCGTGAATTTCATGCTGGGCATCATGAGCGGCGTGGTCCACGGGCTGCGGCTCAACTTCATCGAGTTTTTCGGCTGGGGCCTCACCGAAGAAGGCTATCCCTTCCGGGCCTTCGCACGCCGCGCGCAGGATCATGGCCCCAAACAGGTAGAACTGACACACGCCACGCAAACACTGCCCGCAGAAGGTGCGCCGCGCGCTCTGCCGGGCATCCGCAAGGAGATTGCCGCATGAATGAACTCATCGTCGCTTTGGGCTGGATCGGCGTCTTTTCGCCCATGGCTTTCGGGGCACTGGGCAGCGCCATCGGCGTCTCCATCGCCGGGCAGGCAGCCATTGGCGCGATGCTGGAAACCGACAGCGGCTATGGGCGCTTCATCGGCGTTTCGGTCATTCCGTCCTCCAATGTCATCTATGGCATCGTGGTGATGTTCTCGCTCCAGCAGGCCATCACGCCGGAAAATGGCGGGGCGCTGTTCGGCATCGGCTTCATGGCGGCACTGGTGCTGCTCTATTCTGCCGTATGGCAGGGCCGGGCCTGTGCCAGCGCCATCACCGCCTCCAAGACCAAGCCGGAAATCTTCGGCCTGAGCCTTGCTCCGGCGGCGATCGTGGAAGGCTTCGCGGTCTTCACCTTCGTGTTCGCGCTGGTACTGGCCCGCACCATCTGACCGGGTGGGCCGGGACACCGGCCTACCCCTGCGCCGCCCCCGCCTTGCCGCCCCTTTGCCCGATCATGCGTCAGGAATGTGCCATGCCCCAGAAGCAGACAGCCACCACCTCGGGCGTTGAGGCCCTCATTTCCCGCCTGCGTGATGAAGGCGTGTGCGCCGGGCGCAGTGAGGCAGACCGCATTGTCGCGGAAGCACAGGCCCATGCGCGCGAAATTCTGGAAAAGGCGGAGACACAGGCCCGCGCCTTGCGTCAGGATGCCCGGACCGAGGCGGAAGCCCTGCGCCGGGCGGGCGAGGATGCCTTGCGCATCGCCGTGCGTGACACATTGCTGGAACTGAAAAGCCAGATCTCCCAGCGCTTTGCTGCGGAAGTTGGCAAGACCGTCTCCCATGTGATGCGCGATGATGAATTGCTCAAGCGCATGATCCTTGCTGTCGCCAGCCGCACCCGTGAGGAATCCGGCATCGACCGGGCCGAAGAGGTGGTGATTGAGCTGCCACGCCATGCCGTGGGGCTGGATGAGTTGCGCCGCAACCCGGAAGAGCTGGTGGAGGGCTCCCTCACCCATTTCGCCGCCGCCACCGCAGCAGAAATGCTGCGCGCCGGTGTCACCTTCACCCGGCAGGAAGATGATGAGGCCGGCATCCGGCTGCACCTGCTGGACCGTGGCGTGAGCGTGGAGCTGACCGACAAGGCTGTGTCCGCCCTTCTCCTCGCTCACCTCCAGCCCCGCTTCCGCGCGCTGCTGGAAGGCGTGGTGCGATGATCGGCGGCGCTGATGAACCCTATGTGATGCTGATGGCCAGCCTGCCGGCCCATGGACCGCTGCTGGCCAATGCCACGCCGGTCATCAGCGCGATCCGGCTGGAAGAGCGCCTGCGCTTCCTCACCCCCGAAGACAAGGCAGATCTGGACGCACTGGGGGCGGCACTGGCATGGAACCGCATTCCGCTGGGTACGGATGACGCCACCTATCTGGCCAACGTTTCCAAGGTTGTGGGCACCATTCGCAATCCCTGCCTGCGCAACATGATCCGCGACCGGCTGGAGGTGCGCACACTTCTGGCCGCCCTGCGTCGGCGCCATGCCGGACAGGATGCACCCGCGCAAGGTGAGGTCTGGGGTTTCGGCCGCTTCACCGAGACCATCCGCAAGAACTGGAGCCAGCCGGATTTCGGCGTGGCCCACTCCTTTCCATGGGTGAACCGGGCCCGCGAACGGTTGCAGGCGGGAGATTCCGCCTCGCTGGAACGCATCGCCCTTCAGGCCGCATGGGATGCCACCTCGCGCTATGCCAACGGGCATTTCTTCGATTTCGAGGCGGTCGTCTGCTACGTCGTCAAATGGTACCTCGCCGATCACTGGGTCCATTACGATGTCGCGGCCTCCACCGCCCGCTTTGCCGCCCTGCTCGACGCCGCCCGCGGCGACGCCTCTGATGTTGGGACCCAAGCATGACCGCTCATACCTCTGCCGCCCACCCGCATCACCTGCCCGCGGACGTCACCGCCACCATCGTTTCCGTGCAGGAAGACATCGTGCGCCTGCGCCTCATCGACCCTGAACAGGGCCGGCTGATGAAGAATGAGGTGGTCTATATCCGCCCCGCCCGAGCGCCCCATGAACGGCTGAAAGCCGAGGTCTTGCGCGTGATCGGTGATGAAGCCGATGCGCAGGTTTACGAGAGCACCGCCGGGGTTGGCCTTGGCGACGGGGTGGAGCAGACCGGCCGGCTGCTCTCCATCCGCCTAGGCCCGGGCATGTTGGGGCAGGTGTATGATGGCCTGCAGAATCCGCTGGAAATTCTGGCGCAGGCCCATGGCACCTTCCTGCCACGCGGGGTGGCCGCACCGGGACTGGACCCGGCGGAAAAATGGTCTTTCACCGCCATCAAGCGGGTGGGCGACAAGGTGCGCGCCGGTGATGCCATCGGAACCGTTCCGGAAGGCCCCATCACCCACAAGGTGATGGCCCCGTTTGATCTGGACGAAGACTGGACGGTGGACTGGATCCGCAATGATACGGTGACGGTGGATGAGCCGGTCGCCCGCCTCATTGCCCCCTCCGGCGCCACGCGCACCCTCTCTCTTGCCCAGAACTGGGCGGTGCGGCGCACCCTGCCACGCCTGCAACTGCGCAAGGGGCTCTCCATCCGGCTTTATCCTTCTGAGCCGATGATCACCACCCAGCGCATCATCGATGCCTTCTTCCCGGTGGTTCAGGGCGGTGCAGCCTGCATTCCCGGTCCGTTTGGTGCGGGCAAGACCGTGCTGCTCAACCTCATTGCCCGCCATTCGGATGTGGATGTGGTGGTGCTGGTGGCCTGCGGCGAGCGTGCCGGCGAGGTGGTGGAAACCATCACTGACTTCCCCCGCCTGAAAGACCCGCGCACAGGTGGCTCGCTGATGGACCGCACGGTGATTGTCTGCAACACCTCGTCCATGCCTGTCGCCTCGCGTGAGGCATCGATCTATACCGGCATCACCATCGGCGAATATTACCGGCAGATGGGCCTTCGCGTGCTGATGATCGCCGACTCCACATCGCGCTGGGCGCAGGCCATGCGCGAAACCTCCGGGCGGCTGGAGGAAATTCCCGGCGAAGACGCCTTCCCCGCCTATCTCGACAGCTCCATCAAGAGTGTTTATGAGCGCGCCGGCGTCATCCGCACCAATGATGGCTCGGTGGGCTCCTTCACCATCATCGGTGCCGTGTCGCCCGCCGGCGGCAATTTCGAGGAGCCGGTCACCCAGTCCACGCTGGCTTCGGTGAAATGCTTCCTCGGCCTCTCCTATGATCGCGCTTACAAGCGCTTCTACCCGGCTATCGACCCGCTCACCTCATGGTCGCGCTACCGCAAGCAGCTGGAGCCATGGGCTGCCGAGCATATGGGGGCAGACTGGAGCGCACGCATCGACGAGATGGTGGCTTTGCTCCAGCAGGGTGATGAAATCCAGCGCATGGAACAGGTCGCGGGCGAGGAAGGCATCTCCATAGAAGACTTCCTCGCCATGGAAGCCGCCAAGTTCCTCGACATGGTCTATCTGCAGCAGGATGCCTTTGATGCCATCGACAGCTCGGTCTCGCTGGAACGGCAGAAGCAGCTGTTCAACATGGTCTATGCCATTGCAACCAGCCATTATGAATTCCCCGACAAGGAAAGCATGCGCCTGCACTTCACAAGACTTACGGGCCTGTTCAAGAATTTAAACTATGCCGCCCCAAATTCTCCTGATTATGAGCGCCTTGCGCGGGAGATCGAGGAACTGACGGCGAGCATTCCGGTGACATGATGACCTGTTGCACCGTGCTCCGGGCAGAATGTGTTTTGTTCACATAAAGACGCATTCGGTTTTGCAGTGCAGGCAGCTGTCGTTACAATGGTGTCCGAATAAGGATATGGAAGCCGTCCAACATGTGCACCTCCCTGCTTTATCGTGATGCCGCAAACCGTGCCTATTTGGGCCGCACACTCGAACTCACCATTGAGCTGCCCTATCAGATTGCCCTGTTTCCAAAGGGGCAGGCCTTGTCCTCCACGGTTGCCGGACATCCCGCTCTGAAGTGGGAGAACACGCATGCCATCATCGCGGTGACCATGCCCGCGGACCCTCATGCCGGATCCAACCCCGACAATTTCAAGATTGTTGAGGGCATGAATGATGCAGGGCTGACCTTCAGCGTCCAGTCCTATCCGCATGTGAGCGGACCGCAGGCTAGTGTGGATGCAGACCGCGCCACGCTTTCAGCGATTGATCTGGGCACATGGGTTCTGGGGCAGTTTTCCACGGTGGCAGAGGTCAAGGCCGCCCTTGCCGAGACTCCGGTTGTGGTGGAACCCGTGGCCATTCTGGGCGGGCAGGAGATGCCTTTCCACTACAGCCTGCATGATCCTTCTGGCGCGAGCCTTGTCATCGAGTTCCACAAGGGCGTGCGCACGGTCCATGACAACCCCGTGGGTGTCATGACCAACGGGCCGCAATTTGACTGGCACCTGACCAATCTCAACAACTACACCTTCCTGAACAATGTGGACCGCGCCAGCACCACATTCGGAAGCTTCAAGGCGGTTCAGCCGGATTCCGGCAGTGCCAAGATCGGCCTTCCGGGCACGGACACCTCGGTGGATCGCTTTATCCGCGCCGTCTATTTTGCCGAGTTCGCGGAGAAGCAGGAAGACCCGGACAAGGCCGTGCAAATGGTCGCGCATATCATGAACAATTTTGACCGGCCGCGCGGCATCTCCATTGATCCGACCAGTCAGGGCATCGGATATGTACAGGAATCCGGCCCGGGGGAGACCCCTCCTCCCACGGAATACACCACCTGGACCAATATCTCCGATCTAGATCGGCGCATATTCTTCCTGCGCAACGGGTCGAGCATGAATTATATCGGCCTGAACCTGAAGGAGATGGCCGGAGAAACCCGGTTCAGCGCCACCCCGATGGGGCATCTGACGCCGGCCATGCCACGCATCATCAGCACATGGGCGGCGGAGTAGAAACAAAGGCCCGCCGGGCTTGCCGCACAGGCCTGCTCCGCAACGCCATCGCGCATGAAAAAGGGCGACCTCCAACAGGAGAGCCGCCCTTTTTCATTGCCATTCCCAAGTCTATCCCAGCCAGATGCCCAGCAGGGAGGCCGCGATGATCCAGAGCGCGACATTACCCCAACGCGCGCGCTTCGCCTCTGCCCGGCCAATGCCTTCCAAAGACTCTGGCGAGAGCTGGAAACCGTTGCGGGTGGCGGCATCCATCTGCTCCACCACGCGCGCGGTCTGGCCCAGAAGTGCGGGAATGCCGGTGGCGAAATGGCCCACCGCACCAAGCCCGGACCCCACCTGCTGAAGCTGACCCACGGGGCCAAGATTGCGGGCGATCCACTCTTCCACCACGGGTGCTGCGGTCTTCCACATGTCCAGTTGCGGATCGAGCGAGCGGGCAACCCCTTCCACCACCACCATTGTCTTCTGCAACAGCAGCAGTTCCGGGCGGGTGCGCATATCGAACAGCGCCGTGACTTCCAGCAGCAAGGAGAGCAGACGGGCCATGGAGATCTGGTCTGCCGTGCGTGAATGGATCGGCTCACCAATCGCGCGGATGGCCTGCGCGAAGTCATCCACCGAATGGTGAGAGGGCACATAGCCCGCTTCAAAATGCACTTCCGCCGTGCGGCGATAATTGCGTGTGATGAAGCCGAACAGGATCTCGGCGAGGAAGCGGCGCTCCTTCAGGCCAAGGCGGCCCATGATGCCGCAATCCACCACCACCAGCCGGCCATTGGCATCCACGAACAGGTTTCCGGGGTGCATGTCGGCATGGAAGAAGCCATCCCGCATCGCCTGTTGCAGAAAGCTCTGCATCACGATGCGCGCCAGTTCCTTTGGGTCATGCCCAGCCTTGATGATGGCCTCCTTGTCGGAAAGCTTGATGCCGTCGATCCATTCGGTGGTCAGCACCTCGCGGCCGGAACGCCCCCAGTCCACTTCCGGAACATGCACGTCCGGGTCATTGGCCGTATTCTCCGCCAGCTCCGTATAGGCTGCCGCCTCAAGGCGCAGGTCCATTTCCATGGCAACAGAACGGCCCAGCGTCTCCACCACGCTTTCAAGACGCAGGCGGCGCGCCTCCGCGAAATTCGCCTCGGCAAACTGCGCAAGGCGGCGGAAACTCGCGATATCGGAAGAAAAGCGCCGCTGCACGCCGGGGCGCAGCACCTTCACGGCCACGATGCGCCGCTCGCCATCCTTCTCCACGACCTCGGCCTGATGCACCTCCGCAATGGAGGCGGCGGCAACCGCAGGGCCGAACACGGGGAAGACATCGCGCACCGGCTTCTCGAAGGCATCCGAAATGATGCGCTCGGCCACATCCTGCCCGAAGGCGGGCATGCGATCCTGCAGCACCTCAAGATCTCGCGCCACCGAGGGGCCGACCACATCCGGCCGTGTGGCCAGGAACTGGCCCAGCTTCACATAGGAAGGACCGAGACGGGACAGGGCACGGGAAAAGCGGGCCGAGCGGGTGCCGGCATCGCGCCGCGCAATCATGCGGGCGATGCGCAGTGCCGGGCGCGCGAGCGGGGGGGCCACGGCGGGCGAAACCAGCGAGAGCACGCCTTCGCGGGCCAGCACATAGCCGGCGCGGGCAAGACGCGCTGCATCGGCAAGAATCAAGATCACGACTTCGGCCCTTCCATCTTGTGCCGTCTTCTTTCTGTTGATGCGCCCATGCGCATCACCCGCACATCAGATGCGGAAACCCCAGTGCAGCGCTACCACGCCGCCGGTCATGCGCATGAAGTCCACCCGGCCAAAGCCGGCATCGCGCATCATCTGGGCAAAGGTTTCGGCATTGGGGAAACGGCGAATGGATTCCACCAGATACTGGTATGGCTCCGCATCGCCCGCCACCCGACCGCCGATCTTCGGAATGACATTGAAGGAGTAGGTCTCGTAGATCTTGTCGAGGATCGGCACATCCACCTTCGAGAATTCCAGCACGAAGGCGCGCCCGCCCGGCTTGAGAACCCGGTGGATTTCCTTCAGCGCCTTTGGAATGCGCGGCACATTGCGGATGCCGAAAGCAATGGTTGCGGCATCAAAGCTGCGATCCTCGAAGGGTAGTTCCTCGGCATTGGCCTCCTGAAAGTCGACCTTGGCCGAAAGGCCGCGCTTTTCCGCCCGCTCTCGCCCCACCGCCAGCATCTCGCGGTTGATGTCCGCCACCGTCACATGGGTGTTCGGGCCACCCGCATTTGCAACCCGGAAGGCCACATCACCCGTACCGCCGGCCAGATCCAGCAGCCGAAAGGGCCGCTCGGTAATCGGCGGGCGCATCTTGGAGACGAGCGCATCCTTCCATACCCGGTGCAGGCCGCCGGACATCAGGTCATTCATGATGTCATAATTCTTGGCAACCTTGTGGAACACGTCGTCCACGAGGTCCTGCTTTTCTTCCAAGGGCACGGTGCGATAGCCGAAATGGGTCTCCGCATCCGGGCGCGGGGCTTCGGAGGCGGCGGGCTGCGGGTTGGAAGTCGGCTCACTCATGACGGTTCGGCACCACATGCTGTTCGAAATAGCGGGCGGACCTTACCGGATGCAGCTGCCCAACGCCATGCGGCGCGGTGCCATTTCATAAAGACGATGGAACCTCAGTTGAGCCTTCCGAATCTGCATCACCCCTCTGCATGCGCACGGGCACCACGTGGTTCTGACAAAAGCCTGTGCCTTCAGAAACAGCATTGGGGAGAGCATAAGGCGGGCAGACGCACTTCGTCCGGATGGCAGCGCACCCACCCCTTATCCCCCATTGCCCCGGCTGGCACGGGTATGGGTGAGAATGGCGCGCAGGGCCGCCGGCTTCACCGGCTTGTTCAGCATCATCATGTCGGCCGCATGGGCGGTCTCGCGCACCTTGCGGCTGCGATCTGCGGTTATCAGCACCGCCGGCAGTTTCCCCAGCTTCCAGCGCAGGGCGGTGATGGCATCCGTACCCAGCCCGTCGTCCAGATGGTAATCCACCAGTGCGATATGAGGGGTGACACCGGCCTTGTGCACCTCTTCCAGTGCCCCTGATACATCTGGAGCCCGCAGCACCGTGCAGCCCCAGCCAGTGAGCAACAGGGCCATGCCGTCCAGAATGGCGGGCTCATTGTCCACCACCAGCACGATCAGCCCATCCAACCTTGCTGCCGCACGCACCGGGCGGGCGGGCGCTTCCCGCTCTTCCGGCACAGGTGCCGCCATGGGCACATCGACAGAGAAGCTGGTGCCACGCCCCTGTGTGGAACGCAGGCCGATGGGATGGTTCAGCACGCGGGCGATCCGCTCCACGATAGAGAGCCCGAGCCCGAGCCCGCGCGCCTCACGCGCGCCCCGGTCGAGGCGCTGGAATTCCTGGAACACCAGCTTCTGCTCGTCCTCACAGATGCCGATGCCGGTATCCAGCACCATGAGATGCACCCGCCCACGTACCCGCCGGCACCCCACCAGAATGCGTCCCTGCCTTGTATATTTGACAGCATTGGAAATCAGATTCTGCAACAGCCGGCGCAACAGCCGGCGATCCGAGCGCACCGCCAGCCGGGTGGGCATGAAGGTGAGACGCAGGTTTTTCTCCCGCGCCAGCGGTTCGAAATCAATTTCGAGCTGCCGGAACACATCGGCAATGCGGAATACGCCCAGTTCCGGCCGCATCACACCGCTGTCGAGCCGGGAAATATCCAGCAGAGCCCCGAGGATTTCCTCGACCGCCTCAAGAGAGGCATCGACATTGGTGGCGAGCCGCTGCTGCTCGCCATTGGCGGCGCGCTCCACAAGGCTGGTGGCATATAGGCGCGCGGCATTGAGCGGCTGGAGAATGTCGTGGCTGGCGGCGGCGAGAAAGCGTGTCTTGGAAATGTTGGCGGCGTCAGCCTCTGCCTTGGCCAGCCCCAGCGCCTCGTTCAGCCGTTCCAGTTCCTCGGTGCGTTCACGCACGCGGCGTTCCAGTGTCTCGTTCGCCCGCTCCAGCGCCAATGCGGCCTCCACCGAGGCGGTGATATCGGTGAAGGTGACGGCAATACCGCCATCCGGCATCGGGTCAGAACGCGCCTCGATCACCACGCCATTGCGCACCAGTCGTTCGCAGAAGGATGGCACCGGGTTCACATAGCGCGCCAGACGGGCATCCACATCCAGTCCGGGCTCAACCGGCGCGCATTCCAGAATGCGGCCGAGCGGCATGCCCATGGCGTAGCAATCCGCCGGCAAATGCAGCATCGCGCCAAACTGGCGATTCCAGCACACCAGTTCCAGCTTGCGGTCAAACACCGCGATGCCCTGGCGTACATGGTCGATCGCACTTTGCAGCAACTCACGATTATACTGGATGGCGGCGGAGGCATCATCCAGCAGCTTCAGCGCGGCCTTGGTGGAAACCGTGCGCTTGCGCAAAAGCAATGAGAGCACAAGGCGTGAGGAGGCCGCCCCGACAGCTGCCGCCAGCAGATGCTCGGCATAGCGCACCGTATCGGCATCCGCCTCGCGCCCAAGATCGAAGCTCAGCCCGCGCGCGCGGGCATGGGTGGAGAAAGACGCCCGTGTGCGTTCCTCGCCCAGATAGCGCGAGACGGTCGCCACCACCTCGCCCACGGTGACAGCCGAACGCCATGGCCGAAGCGACTGGCGCGGCAGGCGCGGATCATGCCCCTGCCCCACGAACAGGTCTGCCTGCACCCGCTCGATCTGGCTCGGGCGGGTGAGAAGCGACATCACCACCAGCACCAGCACATTGATGCACAGGCTCCACACCACCCCGTGGGAGAGCGGATCCGCCACCACGCCGAACAATGCCGTGGGCCGCAGCCAAGAAATGCCGAAGGGGCCGTGATCGACCAGCGCACGTGAGATGAGCCCGCCCTCGGCCAGGCTCGGCAACATCAGCGTATAGGCCCACATCAGCCCGCCGACGAGAATGGCCGCGATGGCCGCTTTGGCTGTCGCCCGCCGCCAGATCAGGCCGATGGCGAAAGCCGGCCCCACCTGCGCGATCGCCGCAAAGGAGAGCAGGCCGATCTTGGCAAGCTGCACATCGCCGGTGGCGCTGAAATAGAGATAGGCCAGCAGCAATATGCTGGAAATGGCGATGCGCCGTACCAGCAGCAGCAGGCCCACCATATCCTCGCCATGGATGTCACCATCCGGCTTGCGGGCGATATGGCGCAGCAGAACCGGCATCACCAGATCGTTCGAGATCATGATCGCCAGCGCCACCGTTTCCACGATGACCATGGCGGTTGCGGCCGAAAGCCCGCCGATGAAGGCGAACAGCGCCAGCCCCTCGGCCCCCGCCACCAGCGGTACGGAGAGCACATAGACATCGCTGTCCATGATATCGCCGGGGAACACCACCATGCCGGCCAGCGCCAGCGGCACCACGAACAGGTTGATGAGCACCAGATAAAGCGGAAACAGCCAGCGCGCCCGGCGGATTTCCTCCTCGCCCTTGTTCTCCACCACCGCCACATGGAACTGGCGCGGCAAAAGCAGAAAGGCCCCACCCGACAGCAGGGTCATGATGATCCAGTTACCGAGCGAAAAACCGCTCTGGAACGGCATGGTCACGCCCAGTTCGCGCGCGGTGCGCCACAGCTCCAGCGGTCCGGGAAACAGGATGAAGGTGACGAAGATGCCGACCATCAGGAAGGCGGCCAGCTTGACAATGGATTCGGTTGCCACCGCCAGCATCATGCCATTCTGGTGCTCGGTGGCATCCGTGTGGCGGGTGCCGAACAGCACGGCGAAGGCTGCCATGGCACAGGCCACCAGCAGGGCAAGGTCTCCGGCCAGCGCCCAGCGGCTTGCATCACCTGCAAAATGGCCCAGAACAGCCAGAAGCGAGGCCGAAACAGCCTTCAGTTGCAGGGCGATATAGGGAATGGCCCCGGCGATGGCTACCACCGCCACCAGCGCCGCAATGCCCTGATGCTTGCCATAGCGGGCGGCAATGAAGTCCGCGATCGAGGTGATATTGTTGGCCTTGGCCAGTCGCACCACCCGCAGCAGCAAGGGCGCGCCCAAAATCATCATCAGCGCCGGGCCGAGATAGATGGTGAGGAAGTCGAACCCCTGCGTGGTCGCCAGCCCCACCGAGCCAAAGAAGGTCCAGGACGTGCAATAGACCGCGAGCGAGAGCGAGTAGATCAGCGGGCGGGCAGCACGGCGGCGGGCATCCGGGCGCGTGCGGTCACCATAGCTGGCAATCGCGAACAACAGCCCCAGATAGGCCAATGCGGCAAAGATGACGACCGAGGTCTGAAGCATTTCCCCCACCCGGCGGTTTTACCCGCCACCCCGGCCGCGGAACGTGCCCCGGCCACTGTTTTCAGGCTGCACCGGTTGACCCGGCATCATGCCCTTACATACGCGCCAGACTGAATCCGGGCCAACAGCAACTTAGGTACAAGCCCAGATGCATGACATGCGAACCAAACAGCAAGCGCGCGAAACCCAGATCCGGACTAGCCCCGCCTCCTGCCTCTGTCCCTTCCGCAATCTCAGGACTGCGCCTCCCGCAGCGCCAGCTTCTCCCGCCGCCTCTGCACGGAAGAGGGAATGTTCATGCCCTCACGGTATTTCGCCACGGTGCGCCGGGCAATGTCGATACCATCGGCCTTCAGCCGGCCAACCAGTGTGTCGTCGGACAGCACATCATCCGCACTTTCCTGATCGATCATGGTGCGGATACGGTCCCGCACCGCCTCGGCCGAGTGGGCCTCCCCCCCGCCGGATGCCGAAATGGCGGAAGAGAAGAAGAACTTCATCTCCACCACACCGCGCGGCGTGGAGATGTATTTGTTCGAGGTCACCCGTGAAACGGTGGATTCATGCATGCCAATGGCATCCGCCACCGTGCGCAGGTTCAGCGGCCGCAGATAGCGCACGCCATGGGCCAGAAACCCGTCCTGCTGGCGCACGATCTCGCTCGCCACCTTCAAAATGGTGCGGGCGCGCTGGTCGAGCGAGCGGGTCAGCCAGCTCGCGCTCTGCATGCACTCGGCAAGGAAGCTCTTTTCCGTGGCCGAGCGGGCGGCGCGCACCACGGTGGCATGGTAATTCTGGTTCACCAGCACGCGAGGCAGGGTATCGGAGTTCAACTCCACCCGCCATGTGCCATCCGGGCCGGGGCGCACATACACATCCGGCACCAGCGGATGCACCACGCCGGAACCAAAAGCGAGGCCGGGCTTGGGGTCCAGCCGGCGGATTTCGGCGATCATGTCGGCGATGTCCGCCGCATCCACCCCACAGATGCGCTTCAGGGCATTGCGGTCATGACGGGCCAGCAGCTCAAGATTTTCCACCAGCGCCTGCATGGCCGGGTCGTAACGGTCCTTCTCGCGCAGCTGGATGGCGAGGCACTCGGCCAACGAGCGCGCGCCCACGCCAGAGGGCTCGAAGGTCTGGACAAGGCGGAGCACATCCTCCACCTCGGCCCGGCTGGTGGCGAGCTGGGCGGAAATCTGGTCGAGATCGCCGGAGAAATAGCCGGTCTCGTCAATCTGCCCGATGAGATAGATGCCGATGAGCCGGCGCGCAGGGTCTGGCTCGGAAACCGCAAGCTGTGCTTCCAGATGGTCTGCCAGCGTGGTCTCGGCAGCCAGAAAAGCTTCCGGGTTGTAATCCTCGCCGCGCTCTCCCCCGCCCCACTCCGCGGCCGAACCGGAACCACCGGCAGGGCCTGAAGGCGTTGCCTGACCGGAAGGAGTATCATCGGGAAAAACATTCGCGAGGTCGGTGTCCAGCCGGCTTTCCATCTCGGCCCTGCTGGGCTCCATGTCGCTGGCCATCCAGTCCTCGGTTGCGGGCGCATCCGAGGATGTATCCGGAGCTGCAGCCTCGGAACCATGGCCAGCCAGATCGCCCGGCTCCCCCTCGCTCTCGCGGCCTTCGGGGGCCCCATCCTCGTTCACCCGCTCAAGCAGCGGGTTGCGCTCCAGTTCCGCCTCCACATAGGCGGTCAGTTCCATGTTGGAGAACTGGAGCAGCTTGATGGCCTGCATCAGCTGGGGCGTCATCACCAGAGACTGGGTCTGGCGAAACTCCAGCTTCGGGGTCATGGCCATGGGTGCGCCTCCCCGAACTCATGAAAGGCGCAGGCCAATCTCATAGACGAAACTCCTCGCCCAGATAGAGACGGCGCACATCGGCACTGTTGACGATGGAGTCGGAATCCCCCTCCATCAGCACCGAACCGGAATGGATGATATAGGCGCGATCAATCAGGCCCAGCGTCTCACGCACATTATGATCGGTGATGAGCACGCCGATGCCACGCGCGGTGAGATGGCGCACGAGCGACTGGATGTCGCCAACCGCGATCGGATCGATACCCGCGAAGGGTTCGTCCAGCAGCATGAAGGAGGGATGGCTGGCCAAAGCACGGGCGATTTCCACGCGCCGGCGCTCACCACCCGAAAGCGCGATGGCCGGAGACTTGCGCACATGGCCGATCTTGAACTCATCCAGCAGGGATTCGAGTTCTTCCTTGCGCTTTGCACGCCCCTTCATGGTGACCTGAAGCACACCCATGATGTTGTCTTCCACCGAAAGACCCCGGAAAATCGAGGCTTCCTGCGGCAGATAGCCAATGCCGAGACGGGCACGGCGATACATCGGCATGCGAGTGACATCATGGCCTTCCAGCTCAATGCGGCCTGCATCGGCCTGCACCAGTCCGGTGACCATGTAAAAGCAGGTGGTCTTGCCAGCGCCATTGGGGCCTAACAGGCCAACGGCCTCACCCCGACGCACATTCAGGCTCACATCACGCACGACGGTGCGGCCACCATAGGTCTTGGCCAGACCAAAAGCTGCCAGCGCCGGCCCAAGTTCCGCACGCTCGGTCGGCTGGCGGGAGGCTCCCCAGGCGTCCGGAGTAACGCCCGCACCAGATGTCGCCAGACCGGAATCCCCGGAGGCAGGAGCATCTTGCTGGCTGTCCACACCCTGAGGCAGGGAGGCGGCGGTGGGGTTCCTCAAAGGGGCAGACGGCAGACTCACCAGTGAATCAGACGGCCGGCCTGTGCCAGAAACCTTGCCAAACATGGATTGGACGCTCAACTTTACCTCCGGCTTCAGGCCTTCGAGGTGTTAGATGTAGAACGTCAGCGCAAGGGATGCAACGCGCCATGCAAATTCCGGGCCGGGCGAACAGCGGGCCATAAACGGAAGCGGGGCACCTTTCGCAAGGCACCCCACTGAACGTTCTGGCAGCATAACCCGGCCAGACAACCTGACAAGACCATGTCTGGCCCTGCAACATGCCGGCCTGAAAATCTTTCAAATCCTCCCGAGCGCTCGCAAAAAGCGAAACCGGAGCAGGGAGAAAGAAAGAGCGGCTGAAAAATCAGCCCTCGTTGCGGCGCTGGCCAAGTCCCATCTGCCGCGCAAGGGCAGAGCGCGCCAGCGCATAGTTGGGCGCAACCATCGGATAGTCCGGCGGCAGACCCCACTTTTCCCGATACTGTTCCGGGGTGAGATTGTACTGCGTCCGCAGGTGGCGCTTGAGCGACTTGAACTTTTTGCCATCTTCAAGGCAAATGATGTAGTCCGGCGAGATCGAGCGCTTGACAGCAACCGCAGGCTTCACCTGCTCCACCACCTGCTCATCCTCACCACGCGAAATCCGCTCCAGCGTGGCATGAATCTCACCGATCAGGGCAGGAAGATCCGTGGCCGGAACCGTATTGTTGCTGACATAGGCAGAGACAATATGCGCCGCCAGTTCCATATGCATGGTTGTTTCAGCTTCTTCGCTCATGTCGCTTTCTTCATAAATACGAATGAAATCCCGCAACGGCCAGGAAAGCCTGCGGTTCACAGACCTGCTTGGGGCTGAATGACGGAATCACACCCTGAAGACACAGGGCGGAATCCTCGGGAAACGAAGTTTCATCAACCCTTCAAGTTACACAGATAACAAAGAACAAGTACATTTTCAACAACAACCATACAATTCTTTCCACACCCGCATTTTACAACATCGACGGCCCACCGCACCTTATCGTTTCGGAACAGAATCCTTTGTTTTCATCATCTTTCGGCAGCATCTCCGCCCATCTTGCGGCAGGGGTGCATGAAGCTTATCTGCCAAACAGTAGAACTGAACACTGGCGCACCACACACGCCCACGGGTCCAAGGAGTCGTCATGAGCAAAGACACATCTTTCCCCCTCACCGGCGCTGCAGCCAGCACGGTCTCAAACCCGGAGATGCCCGCAGCCGGAGAGAAGGTTGTGCGCTCTGAAAGCGAATGGCGCTCCTGTCTGACGCCCGAGCAGTTCCGCATCGCCCGCGAGCAGGGCACGGAGCGGGCCTTCACTGGCCCCTACTGGGATGAAAAACGAGCAGGCATATATAGTTGCGTGGCATGCCATGCCCCTCTCTTCACATCTGAAACCAAGTTTGATTCCGGCACAGGCTGGCCCAGCTTCTTCTCTCCCGTCTCTCCTGATGCCCTCGTCATGCATGAGGATATCTCCCACGGCATGCGCCGGATCGAGGTGCGATGCGCGCGCTGCGACAGCCATCTGGGCCATGTTTTCCCCGATGGGCCGGCCCCCACGGGCCTGCGTTTCTGCATGAACGGCACCGCGCTCTCCCTCACTCTGGATGACAAGACCGAAGCATGAACAGCATCGCCACGCCCACCCCCGCGGCCCGTCATTCCGTCTCCCGCACGGTTCATGGCATCACCCTTGTCGATGACTATAACTGGCTGCGTGCAGACAACTGGCGCGATGTCATGCGGGACCCGACTACTTTGCCGCGCAATATTCGGGAGTGGCTGGAGGCGGAAAATACTTATGCCGACGCCTTTTTCTCGCCGCTTTCGGAGTTGCGCGCGAAGCTGGTGAAAGAGATGCGCGGGCGGATCAAGGAAGATGATTCATCGGTTCCAGCCCCCGATGGCACCTATGCCTATTACAATCGTCATCGCGAAGGCGGGCAGCATCCCATCGCCTGCCGCAAGGCGCTTCCGGATGGCGCTAAAACAATCCTGCTGGATGGCGACGCAGAAGCTTCAGGCAAAGCCTATTTCCACTTCGGCGGCTGGAAGCACACCCATGACCATGCACGCCTTGCCTGGTCGGCCGACACCTCCGGCGCAGAGCTGTATGACATCCATGTGCGGGATCTGGCCACCGGGCAGGACCTGCCGGATGCCATCAGCGGCACCACCGGCGACCTGCTGTGGAATGCCGCCGGCACCGTGCTCTATTACATTCGCCGCGATGAGGAACACCGCCCCTCGCAGGTGTTCCGCCATGTCATCGGCACCAAAGCGGATGCGGATGTTCTGGTTTATGAGGAAAAGGACAAGGGCTTCTTTGTCTCTCTTGGCGAAACCCAGTCCCGTGCCTTTGGCCTCATCGCATGCGGTGATCATGAAACCTCCGAAGTCCATGTGCTGGACCTGAGCGATGAGGCCGCCACACCGCGCCTTGTCTCCCCCCGGCTTGAGGGGCTGCGCTATGAGGTGGAGCACCACCCTGCCCTGCATGGCGTGGACAGCTTCATTCTGTTGACGAATGCGGATGGCGCGGAAGATTTCAAGATCGTCCACACCCCCACGGCCACGCCGGGTAAAGAGCACTGGCACGATCTGGTGCCGCATTTTGCCGGGCGCATGATCCTCTCCAACACCGTGTTTGCCGGCCATATGGTGCGGCTGGAGCGGGAAGGCGGGCTGCCACGCATCACTATCCGTACGTTGGAAAGCGGGGCCGAGCACGCCATAGCTTTTGCCGAAGAGGCCTATTCGCTCGGGCTCAACGGAGCCTATCCGTTCGAGACAACAGACATCCGCTTCACCTATTCCTCCATGACCACGCCTTCCGAGGTGTGGGCCTATGACATGGAAAGCCGTGAGCGAGCCCTGCTGAAGCGGCAGGAGGTTCCCTCGGGTCACAACCCGGAGGATTACGAGACCCGCCGCATTCTTGCCCCCGCACCCGATGGCGAGACCGTGCCGGTCTCCCTGCTCTATCGCAAGGGCACACGACTGGATGGGTCCGCGCCGCTTCTGCTCTATGGCTATGGAGCCTATGGTATCACCATTCCCGCCAGTTTCTCCACCAGCCGGCTCTCGCTGGTGGATCGCGGCTTCATCTATGCCATCGCCCATATTCGCGGTGGCACGGACAAGGGCTGGCGCTGGTACAAGGACGGCAAGCTGGCACAAAAGACCAACACCTTCACGGACTTCATCGCCGCCGCAGAGCATCTGGTGGCGCAGGACTTCACACGGCCGGAGCGCATTGTTGCCCATGGCGGCTCGGCCGGTGGCATGCTGATGGGGGCGATTTCCAACATGCGGCCGGACCTGTTCGCGGGCATCATCGCGGAAGTGCCATTCGTGGATGTGCTCTCCACGATGCTGGATGACACCCTGCCCCTCACCCCGCCCGAATGGCCGGAATGGGGCAATCCCATTCTGGATGCGGAGGCGTTCAGCCGCATCCGGGCCTATTCTCCGGTCGATAATGTGAAAGCACAGGCCTACCCGGCCATTTTCGCACTGGCCGGGCTCACTGACCCGCGCGTGACCTATTGGGAACCGGCGAAATGGGTGGCGCATCTGCGTGCTGCCAATACATCCGAAAACCCCATTTTGCTGCGTACCAATATGGATGCCGGCCATGGCGGTGCATCCGGGCGCTTCGACCGACTGGACGAGGTTGCGCTCTCCTTCGCCTTCGCCCTCAAAACCGTGGGTGCCCAGAACCGGGAGCCGGAACTGGCGGATTAAAACGAAAGCCCCCGCCGGCATGCATAGCCGGCGGGGGCTTCATCAATCGATATCAGGCCATCGTCCCCTTGCGGGCTGTCTTCAGGCTCCTCGCCTCAGCTTCCCTCTTTGGCGTGCATGGCGGGGAAGAACAGATCTTTCCAGCTCTCGGCACCCGCAGGGATGGCCTTGGTGCGGGCCATGAAGTCCACATATTTGCCGATCGACTGGGGCGTGGTGGTGAAATTGACCTGCGGGTCATTCAAAATGCCCTCGATCAGTTCCACATCACTGGAATCCTTGGCCAGACGCACATATTCGCGGGCGGCGGCGGATTTATCGGCATTGATGATGGCGATGGCGTCTTCCAGCGCCGCCAGAAAAGCCTCATTCACCTTCGGGTTCTTTTCCACGAACTGTGATGTCGTCCACACCACATTGAAGGTATGCGGCCCGCCCAGCACATCATAGGTGTTGAGAACGGTGGTCACACCCGGCCGCTTCAGCTCCAGTTCCTGCACGGGAGCAGCGGTGAAGTGGGCTGTCACCTCATTGCCTGCCAGCATCGCAGCCATGCCATCCGGGTGCGAGAGGGTGACTGTGAACTTGTCGAGCTCATTGCGCTTGTCCGCGCCCAACTCCTTTTCCGCTGCCATCTGGAGGAACATGGCCTGTACCGAGACCTTCACCGCCGGAAGAGCGATCTTGTCCTTGCTGGTGAAGTCCTTCAGTGTTTTCACATTGGGGTTCGTGGTGTTGAGCAGAAGCGGCATGGAATTCATCGCCGCCACTGCCTTGACCGGGTTGGCCGTCGTCTTCGTGCGCGACCACAACAGCACCAGCGGCGGCACGCCACCGGCGGCATACTGGATAGCACCGGAGAGCAGTGCGTCATTCATCGCCGCCCCGCCTGCCAGCGTGACATAGCTGGCCTTCAGGTCCTTGATGCCGCGTTCCGCCGCTTCCTTCTCCAGCAGTCCCCTGTCCTGCATGATCATCAGCGGCAGATGCCCAAGGCTGGGCTGGCGCGCGATGGTGACCGAGGACACCTCAGCGGACGCGCTGACCGTTCCCGCCAGCAACAGAGCTGCGGCGATAGCGTGTTTCCACATGTTGTTTCTCCCTCCCGCCGGCCTCCCAGAATGGAAAGGCGGCATCTCATTGGTTTCACACCGATCCGGCGGACCGGATCGGGACAAATGAGTCCTGTTGAGCGTTTCCTGACTGCTCGTGTGGCCGGGAGCCTCTTGCGGACCCCGCTTGCCGATGCCGCAGCACGGTCCTTTCACCGGATGGGTGAAGCACCGCACTTCAAACGGGCCGGTATGCCGGCCGGTGATGGCCACCTGTCGTCGCGCAGGCTTGGCGGCGGGCCATATGGCGAAGCTCGGTGCGGGCCTGTTTGGCGGATTGAGGCGGTGCCAATAGCAACTCACGCCCTCAGCTTCTTTGGCCGCATGTGTTGGAGCCAGCCTTGTGGTGCATGTCTTCGTTTTGTTGAGCCGAAGACATGCACCAGTTCATCGCGCCATTGCATTTTCTTGGCGGGAAATGCTTTGGCTGGAGGTGCGAGAGGGCAGATCACGCACCTCCTCATTCCCCGCCTCTGGCCGTTGCGGCAGGAAAAGAGATACCGGAGCCGGTTCCGGCTCGGGCAAATATCGGGTGGGCCCATACCACCGCATACGCGGATCAAGGCGACATGAATGGTCCTGAGGCAGAGGCATCGCCCGCCCCAGCCTCATTCGACGGGAAGGGTGCACCGGCCCAAGGCCATGGCGCACCCGCTCCCTGTTACCCGGCCTTCGGGCGGCGGATGACGGGAGCGGGCACGCTCTCGATCATCACATTGATGCAGGCCGGCTTGCCACTGGCATGGGCAGCCTCCAGCGCGGCGGGCAGGTCTGCGGCGTCTGTCACCAGCACGCCGAAGCCACCGAGTGCGCGCACCACCTCGTCATAACGGGCGGGCAGCAGGTCGCAGTTGTTGGTGCGGGCCGCGCCGTAATTGCGCAGCTGGATCTGGTGCTCCGCATTCCAGCGCGCATCATTGCCCACCACCGCGATGAAGGGCACACCGCAGCGCACGGCGGTGTCAAACTCCGCCATATGGAAACCAAAGGTGCCATCCCCCAGCACCGCCACCACGGGCGCATCCGGGCGCAGCATGCGGGCGGCGATGGCGAAGGGAATGGAGGCCCCGATAGTACCGGAGACACCATTCACCAGCCGCCGCTTTGCCTTCACCAGCGCCTGCGGCCACTGGCCGATTTCACCGCCATCGCAGACCAGCGTGCCATCTGGGTGGCTGGCGAGGAACGCCTGCACAGCGTCGCACAGTTCCACGGGATGCACACGGCCGCTTCCGCCCTTCGCCTGCTGCCAGTCGAGCGGAATATAGGCCAGCGCGCGGCTCACCTCCTCGCGCCAGCTGAAATGGCGATCCGGTTCTGCGGGGGGCAGATCGGCAAGGCCAGCCGCAACTGCATGGGCATCGGTCACCGCGCGCAGCACCGGCTGGTTGCTGCGGGCCTTGCGCACGCGGGCGGCGATCTCGGAATCCGGGTCCACGACGATGAAGTCGCAATCCTTGTGGATGACCGGGGCCTCGCCAAAGCGCAGGGTGAAGTCCAGAGCCTTGCCCATCAGCACGATGAGATCCGCCTGCGCCAGCACTTCGGCGAAGGCCCCAAGGCCGGGATCGTTGATGCCACGCGGGCTTTCCATGCCGATCACCGGTACACCGCGCGCCTTTTCCAGCGCAGCCATGGCGATGCGCCCCTGTGGCGAACACATGGCCGGGCCGCACAGGATGAGCGGACGCTGCGCCCGCTCCAGATGGCCGGCAATGGTGGCCGCCAGATCCGGCGGGGCGCTTTCTCCGCTGCGTTCAGGTGCAAGCAGAATGGCCGGTTCGGCGTCCAGATTCTGGTCCAGCAGATCCACCGGCAGGCTGAGATGCACCGGCCCCGGCCGTCCCTCGCGCGCAATGCGCATGGCACGCACGATGTCTGCTCCCAGTGTCTCGGCGGAGCTCACCGTCCATGAGGCCTTGGCCATGGGGCGGGCGACTGCCTCCTGATCCATCTCCTGGAACGCGCCGCGCCCCAGTTCGTTCAGCCCGGCATGGCCGGACAGCAGCAGCACCGGAGACTCCCCGGCCAGCGCGGTGAACAGGGCCGCCGCGCCATTGGACTGGCCCTGCCCGCCTGTCACCAGCGCCACACCCACCTCACCGGTGAGGCGGCCATGGGCGTCGGCCATATGCACACAGGCTGCTTCCTGCCGCACATGCACCAGCTCTATGTCTGTCTCCAGCAGCGCATCATAGATGGGCATGATGTGGTTGCCGGAGAGCGAATAGATGCGAGAGACCCCCTGCGCCTCAAGGGTACGGGCCACGATATCGGCTCCGCGCAGGGCGACGGGTGATGATGCGACGGCCGGCTGAATGGCGGCGGGCTGGGCAGGCGGGCTCATGCGGCGTCCTCCAATAGGGTCTGTCCGGGCTTCACCCGGGTGAACACGACAGGTTCGGTTGAAATATCAAGCGCATCCCCAAGCTGGCGCACCACGGTATAGCGTGAGGTGGCCAGATCGGATGTCTCCGGGAAATCCTCCCGGAAATGGGCACCGCGGCTGTCCTCACGCGCGAGGGCAGCGGCGCAGATGGCGCGACTGGTCAGCACCAGGTTTTCCAGATTCAGCCGGTCCATCCATGTCAGGTTGTAGCGGCGCTCCCCATCCGGTGCGCCAGAGCGGGCGATGGCATCGGCCAGATCATCCAGCGCCACGGCGGCGCGCTTCAGACCTTCGGCCGTGCGCAGAATGCCGACATCATTCCACATGGTTTCATAAAGCGCCTCGCGGATAGCGGGCAGGTCGCGCGCATCCTTGCCCAGCGGCGAGAAGGCACGGTCCATGGCGGCGGCAAGGGCAGACGGGTCGCAATCCGGCAGCGCCGCGTGTCGGTCGATCTCGCGGGCAATGGCAGCCCCCGCAACCCCGCCGAACACGGTGGAATTGGCAACCCCGTTGCCACCGAGCCGGTTCGCCCCGTGCACGCCGCCGGTGTCCTCCCCCGCCGCATAGAGGCGCGGCATGGGTGTGGCGCAGTTTTCGCCGAACACCACGCCACCCATCATATAATGGGCGGTGGGAATGACCTCGACCCGGCCGCCGGCCAGATCAAACCCGCAATCCGCGCAGCGTTCAACCATGCCCTTGAAGGTCTTGCGCACATGCTCCACCCCCAGATGCGACATCTGGATATGCACCCCGCCATTCTCGGTGGCATAGCCATCGCGGATGCGCCGGGTGATGGAGCGGCTGACGATATCGCGCGTCGCGCGTTCATTGCGCGGGTCATACAGATGCATGAAGCGCTCGCCGGTGCAGTCCAGCAACCAGCCGCCCGCCCCGCGCAAGCCCTCTTCCAGCACCGTACCGGTCATGCGCGTGCCGGGACCGGCGAGCAGCCCGGTGGGGTGAAACTGCACCATCTCCATATCGCGCAGCGGCAGGCCGGCACGCAGGGCCATGGCCAAGCCATCGCAGGACTTATCGCCCGATGGCGTGTGGAACTTGTACATGGTCGGCCCGCCGCCAGTGGCGAGCAGCACCGCACGGGCACGCACAAGAACCGGTTCGCCGGTGCGCATGTCCAGCATCAGCACGCCGCCGAGGCCCGAGCCATCTGCTGCCGGAATGAGGTCCAGCGCGCGGTGGTCTTCCAGCCGCGCCACATCGCGCCGCCACACCTGTTCGGAGAGACGGTTGATGATCTCGATGCCGGTCAGGTCGCCCTTGTGCACGGTGCGGTCGAATGTCTGGCCCGCGAACGCCTTCTGGTGGACAGAGCCATCCGGGTTGCGATCAAAGAAGCAGCCCAGCTCGGTTTCCAGCTCGCGGATGCGCACCTGCGCCTCTTCCACCAGCTTCCACGCCAGCTCCTGATTGTTCAGCCACTTTCCGCCCTCGATGGTGTCCATGAAATGGCGTTCCACCGAGTCTCCGGGCGCAAGGGCCACATTGTAGCCGCCCTGCACCATACGGGTGCAGCCGCATTTGCCCAGAAGGCCCTTCACGGCCACGGTCACATGCAGGTCCGGCGCGTTCTTCTTCGCATGCAGGGCCGCGAACAGACCGGCCCCGCCGGAACCGAGAATGAGAATATCGGTCTGGCGCGTGGCGATCTGTGGTGTGGTGCCGCGTGTCGTCATGCGCTGGCTCCGATACTGGCCAGAATCGCGTCACGACGGGCGGCGACATCCTGCTGCACCTGCTCGTAGAGCGAGCCACCGTGGGAATCCATGCCCACCAGAAGCGGGCCGAAATCCCGGATGCGGAAGCGCCACAGGCATTCGGGCAGCAGGTCTTCCATGTCCACATCCTCGATCTGCTCGATCCATGTGGTCTCCAGCGCCGCCGCCCCGCCGACAATGGCGAGATAGGCCCCGCCCATCTGCTGGAAAGCGGCGGAGGTGGCCGGCCCCATGCCGCCCTTGCCGATGATGAAGCGCACGCCCTCGCGCTCCATCAGCTTCTGCGTGAAGCGCTCCATGCGCATGGAGGTGGTGGTGCCGATGCAGAAGGGCGTGAAGCCGGCCGGCGCCTCCGCGGATTTCTCCACCCGGTGCACATTGGGCGCGGTGTGGATGACGGCATGGCCGTTGAGATCCAGCCGCGTGCGCCGGTCGCGGTCGAACATATGAATGAGGGTGGCGTCGCGGATGCCATAGAGCGTGCGCTGGAGCGTGACCGTATCGCCAATGCGCAGTTCGCGCGCCTGCTCGGCGGTGACAGGCATATCAAGAACATGATGGGCCATGAAAGCGTCTCCCGCTCAGTTGAAGGCGATACCGCCGGGGGTGATGGTGGCGGTGGCGCGCCGGGCGGAGTGGCACTGGATGTTCACGGCCACCGGGTTCTGTGTGATATGCGTGGCCGCCACCTCCACATGCACCGCAAAGGCGGTGGAGCGCCCGCCCAGCCCCTGCGGGCCGATGCCCAGCTCATTGATGGCACGAGAGAGCTCTTCCTCGATCTTCGCGCCCTCCGGGTCTGAACACACGGTGCGCAGCGGACGGGTGGCGGCGATCTTTGCGATATGCATGCACAGGTCTGACGTGCCGCCGATGCCGACCCCGACGATGGTGGGCGGGCACACCCGGCCACCCAGATCAATCACCCGGTCCACCACGAAGCGTTTCACCGCTGTAATGCCATCTGAAGGCAGCAGCATCTTGAGGAAGGAGCCATTCTCCGAACCGGAGCCCTTGGGGATCATCTCGATGGTGACGGTTTCCTCACTGTCATCGAAATCCACATGGATGACCGGCACGCGGATGCCGCAGGAGGTCTGCTCATTCTTGCGGGTGATGGGATGCACCACGGAGGAGCGCAGCGAGTTTTCCTTGGTGGAGCGCTCCGCCCCCCGGCGGATGGCCGCCTTCAGCCCCGCACCATCGAACGACACATTGCGTCCGATGGTGACATTATAGATCGGGATGCCGGTATCCTGGCACAGCATGTTGCGCGTGCGTTCGGCCACCTCAATATTCTTGACCATGGTGCCCAGAATGGCACGGCCGGTCTCGTTGTTCTCGCTCTCCATCAGGCGGCCGAACCCGGCCTTGATATCGGGCGGCAGCAGTTTCAGGGCGCGCACGTAAAGATCCGAGCAGACCTTCTCGACTTCATCCAGTTGAAGTTCCATCTTTATCTCCTAAACAAGCAGCAGAAGGCCGGATCCGAGGATCATGAGGGACAGCATCTGCTTGAAACGTCTTTCATCCAGACGACCATAAATCTGGAAACCGAGCCATGCGCCCAGCGCCAGAGGCGGCAAGGCAAGCGCAACCAGCAGCCAGGAGCGCGGCTCGATGCCGACAAACCCGACAAGAAGAAGCGTGAGCAGGTGGGCGAACAGGATGAAGGGCTGATAGACCCCGCGCGCCATATCCTTCGGCCAGCCGCGAAGCTGGGTCCAGATGGTGGGCAGCACGCCGGAATAGCCACCCAGACCGCCCAGCACACCGCCAGCAAATCCCACGCCGGCATTGGCGAAGGGGCCGCCGGATGTGACCCTCGGCAGGCGGGGCGCCAGCAGCGCATACAGGCCATAGGCCGCCAGCCCCACCCCCAGCGCCAGCTTGAGCGGCGCCGCATCCACCTGCGTCAGCACCATCACCCCCAAAGGCACCCCCACCAGCGCGCCGATGAGGAAAGGCGCAAGACGTGGTCCATCAATCGAGCGACGGATCGGCCAGACCAGCGTGACATGCAGCAGGCTGCCACAGGCAACGATGAGGGCTGTCGTCTGCAACGGGTCGATGGCATGCAGCCAGATGGCGGATGCCGCCACCGCGAAGGCAAAACCCGCCCCGCCTGCCACCAGCGCGCCCACAAAGGCCCCGGCCCACAGCACGGAAAGGGTGGTGAGGGAAATGCCCAGCATGGCCTCTCACCACGCATTCAGCAGGAACAGCAGGCCGATGCCCAGCCCTGCCGCCACGCAGCCCCCCACCACGCCAGCCGTGTGGCCGCGCAGGGAGAACCATTCAATCGCCAGAATTCGCAGGCCCAGCGCCATATGCACAGCCAGCGCACTCACCATGCCCCATTCGGCCAGCTTGATCGGCCAATAGGTGGTGATGGCGAGGAAGCTGTCCAGCTTGTCGGCTCCGCCCAATGCCATGCCCAGCACAATGAAATGCATCGGCAGGAAAATGGCGAGCGCGACACCGGAGAGCCGGTGCAGGACAGCGGCAATAAAGCCCGGCTTTCTGTGCGCCGCGCGCATGACGCTGCCACCGGCATGAGACGTTGCGGGGCGAGCGCTTCCCGTGCGTGTTGTCATTGTCATGGCAGATACACCGCAAGAGCGGCCCGCAGGCCAAAGACCACGATGAAGGCGGCAAAGCCCAGCATCACCATATCCAGAGAGCGCCCGCGCCAGCCGCTCCATTCGCGGATGACACTGCGCAGGCCGATGGGCGCATGCACCGCAGCGGCCAGCACGAACACCGCATAGAAAGCCAGAAACCAGCCATTGCCCTGTGTGCGCGACAGAATTTCACCGGCGGTGAGACCATCGCGCACCGCATGGATCATGGTCGCCAGATGAACCGCGACAGCAAGCGCCAGAATGCCGGCCGAACCACGCTGAGCGACATAGAGCAGCGGCGTCATGACTTGCGCCCCCAACCCAGCAGCTTCGACAGGGAGAAGCCGGCATCCGCGGCTGTCGCCCGCTTCAGCCCGGCGATGGAGAAGGTCGGCCCAAGCCCCTTGGGGCAGAACTCGGTGCAGCTCATATGGCTGTGGCAGGAATGGCAGCCGACATCGCCGGAGACTGCGGAAAGACGCGCCTGCTGGCCCTTGTCGCGCTCATCATTCACCAGGGTCCATGCCCGGTTGAGCGCGGCGGGGCCGAGATAGTCCGGGTTCCATGCCACCACATCACAGGCCGAATAGCAGACGCCGCAATTGATGCATTCAATGCCGGCATCCGCCTCCTGCCGCTCCGGGCTATCCGGGCGCACCACGGCGAAATCTGCGGGCGGGTTTTCGCCCGGCTCGAAATAGCCATGGGCATTGCGCCATTTCTCGAAGAAGGGCTCCATGTCCACGGTCAGATCCTTCACCACCGGCATGTTGCGCAGGGGCTCCAGAACCAGAAGATCGCCTTCAGTCACCGCCGCCACGCGGGTCCGGCAGGTCCAGCGTGGACGGCCATTCACCACCATGGCGCAGGAGCCGCACATGCCAACCCGGCAGGCAAAACGATAGGACAGGGTTGGGTCCTGCGCGCGCTGGATCTCTGTCACCACATCCAGAATGGTCTGGTTGGCACGGCGCGGTACGGTGAAATCCTCGAATGTGCCGTCCTCCGGCGCATCGCCCGCCTTGCCCCGCCAGACGCGGACAAGCAGGGGGCTTTCGGTCGACGCATCCGCCGCCCGTTCCACTGGCATCATCTTGTTCATGGGTGTGTGTCCGGTATATGCGCCGGGTGGTGGAGCATGAGCCGGCCATCGGGACCGGGCCATGCTCCACACGGGCTTGGTGTTCGAACTCCGGTGGCCTGCGCCATATGCCGGAATTCGCTTGACCTGCTGCCATCCCGCCTCCAGAGCGAGACGGCCTTACCTTGTCATTTCCGCATCGTGACGTTCACACGTGCTGTCACGGGCCGGATCAGTTACCGGCCGCACCGTGGATATTCTCGAAGAACAGATCCTTCCAGTTGTCAGTCTTGGCGCTGACCAGACCGGCGCGGTTCATGTAATCAAGATATTTCATGGTGTTCTTCGGAGTCGTCGTCCACTCGCTGGTCGGCGCGCGGATGATTTCCTCTGCGTCCTTCGGGTCCATCTTCACCTTTTCCGCTTTCACCCACAGCTCGGCCATTCCGGCCGGGTCTTCGCGGATCATGCGGTTGGCCTCTTCCACGGCCGCCAGAATAGCTTCCGTCACCTTGGGGTTTTCCTTGGTGAACTTGTCGGTTGCCCAGATCACATTGAAGGTATGCGGGCCACCAAGAACCTCATAGCTGTCCACCACCTTGTGGGCGCGCGGGTCCTTCAGCTCGGCTTCCTGAAAAGGCGGCGCACCGAAATGGGCGGTGATCTCGGACTTGCCACCCAGCAGCGCGATCTGCGCATCCGGATGCCCGAGGGATACGGTGAGCGAGTCCAGCTTGTTCTGCTGCCCCGGGCCCAGTTCCTTTTCCGCCGCCATCTGCAGCGTCACGGCCTGGATGGAGGTTTTCACGCCCGGCACCGCGATCTTGTCCGTGGACTTGAAGTCCTTGAGGGACTTGATGTCCGGATTGGTGGTAACCAGATAAAGCGGCATGGCGTTGAGTGCCGAAATGCCCTTCACCTGCAGATTGTTGCGCGTGCGGCCCCAGATGGTGAGCATGGGGCCAACGCCACCTGCCGCCACATCCAGATTACGAGATAGAAGCGCCTCGTTCATGCCCGAGCCGGCGGAAAAACGGAGCCACTCCGTCTTCACATCCACCCCGCGCTTGGCCGCCTCTTTCTCGATGAGCCCCTTTTCTTCCATCACCGTCATCGGCAGATAGGAGATGCCGAACTGCTTGGCGAGACGCACCGTTTCCACTTCCGCACGGGCTGGAATGGCAAGAGTGACGGCAAGCATTGCGGCCGCGGCAGCAAAGGCCGATCGTTTGAGGTATAGACCCATGGCGTTCTCCCTGGAGGGCGACGATTTTATGATTGTTTGTCGTCCCCTTCAGAGTACGCTCCTTGGAATATGTGTCAATAGTCATAGGTCATATATATGACATTAGACCCCACACGACCCACACCCGCCCGCGCTATCCAGCTGGAATCGCGGCCTCTCTACCAGCAGATCCGCGACCTGCTGGTGAAGCGCATCATTGACGGAATCTGGAAACCGGGCTCCTATCTGCCCAGTGAACAGCAATTGTGCGCTGAACTGCGTGTCTCCATCGGCACCATCCGCAAGGCGATGGAAGAACTGGTGACGCAAGGCCTGCTGGAGCGCCAGCACGGACGCGGCACGCGGGTGGTAATGCACTCCAGCGCACAATCGCGATTCCGCTTCCTGCGCTTTGTTCATGCCAATGGCCGCCCGCTGGAGCCGGTGGCGCATCTGCTGCGCCAGTCTGTGCGCAATGCCACGGCGGAAGAGCGCCGCCAGCTTGAGCTGGAAGCAGACGGCAAGGTTCTGGTGCTCCTGCGCGTGCGCAGCGAGGCGGATGAACCGCTGGTCTATGAAAAAGTGGCGCTGCCGGCAGACCTGTTCGCGGAACTGGACCTGAAAACCGGGGCGGACATCATAGAAGAGATCTATGTGTTCTACCAGGAGCGCTGCGGTGTCACCATCATGCGCACGCAGGATCAGGTGGGGCTGACAGAGGCGGATGCCACAAGCGCGGGCCATCTGGGCGTGGCTGTTGGCGCGCCCGTTCTGCATGTGCGCCGCATCGCCTTCGGTCTGGATGGGCGGCGCGTGGAATATCGCGAAAGCTGGACCGCCAAACTGAAATACCAGACAGAACTGGATTGACGGCGGCCGGTTACCCGACCGCCGTCTCCATGCTTTCAACCTTGGTGCATCATGCCTCAGGCATGCATGCCCCAGCGCTGGATGGTGCGCTGTTCAACAGTCTGGAAGATCAGGTTCTCAACCACCAGACCAATGATGATGACGGTGAGCAGGCCGGCGAACACGTTGGGAATATCCAGCATGTTCTTGTTCTCGAAGATGAACCAGCCAAGGCCACCGGAACCGGAGGACACACCGAAAACCAGCTCGGCCGCGATCAGGGTACGCCAGGCGAATGCCCAGCCAATCTTGAGGCCGGTGAGAATGGCCGGGAAAGCCGCCGGGATCAGGATGGTCCAGATGAAGCGCGGACCCTTCAGGCCATAGTTGCGACCCACCATCTTCAGCGTCTTGCTCACGCCGAGGAAGCCGGAATGGGTGTTGAGCGCAATCGCCCACGTGACCGAATGCACCAGCACGAACACAAGGCTGGCCGTGCCCAGACCAAACCAGATCAGCGCCAGCGGCAACAGCGCGATGGCTGGCAGCGGGTTGAACATCGAGGTCATGGTTTCAAGGAAATCGGTGCCAATGCGCGAGGCGATGGCCAGTGCGGTCAAAAGTGCCGCCAGCACGATGCCAACACCATAACCGATGAACAGCACCCGCAAAGAACCCCATGCCCGCTCAGGTAGAATGCCATTGATGACATTCGTGTAGAAGGCCGAGATCGTAGCTGTAAAAGTTGGGAAGAGCAGGTCGTTGTTCAGGTAACGGCCATAGGCCTCCCAGATCAGCGCCAGAACCGCAAGGATCACGAGCTTGCGTACAAAGCCGTAATTATAGACCATCTCGAAGTAGGACAACGGCTTTTCCACCACAGTGATGGAATCGCTCCCCTCTTCCTTGCGGAAAATTTCGGGACGCTCGACGAGAGCCGGCGGCACTTTCTTGCCACCGGAAGCGGTGATAGCGGACATAGCGTTCCCGGAAAACGAGGTTCTGGCGGACGGCGCAGGCCGGACGGGCGCAAGGGTGGGTGTATCAAGCATCTGCGGTCTCCCTTGCCTCGTCTGCAAACAGCATGTGCTGAATCTGCTTTTCCAGTTCGTGCGCACGCTCGGGGCATGTGGTGCTGTTGAGTTCCGCCTTCACACGGCCGGGATGGGGCGAGAGCAGCAGGATGCGATTGCCAATCTTGATCGCCTCGGCGATCGAGTGGGTCACGAACAGCACCGTGAAGTGGGTTTCTTCCCAAAGCTGGAGCAGTTCATCCTGCATCTTGCGCCGGGTCAGCGCATCGAGCGCGGCGAACGGCTCGTCCATGAGCAGGATATCCGGCTCCATCGCCATGCCGCGGGCAATCGCCACGCGCTGCTTCATGCCGCCGGAGAGCATGTGGGGGTAGCTGTCCGCGAACTTGGTGAGGTTCACCTTCTCGATATAGTGCATCGCCCGGTCATCGGCTTCGGCGGCACCCAGACGACGCGAGGCAATCAGTGCGAAAGCCACATTCTGACGTACGGTTTTCCAGGGCAGAAGCTGGTCGAATTCCTGAAAAACCATCATGCGGTCCGGACCAGGGGCATGGATGACCTTCCCCTTGAGCCGCATCTCGCCCTCTGTCGGGGTGATGTATCCGCCCACGGCCTTCTGCAAGGTGGACTTTCCACAGCCGGAAGGCCCGAGCAGAATGAACCGGTCCCCGCTGAACACATTGAAGTCCACCCTATAGGTGGCCGTAATCAGATGATTTGGCGTTTTATACTGCAGCGTGACGCCACTCACCTCCAGAAGAGGTTTCTGCGAACCCATGCTTCCCTCCCTTGGGAATTTCCGTTCCAGCCTTTTCGGCCATTGTTGGAACGGGATGCTCTTCGGCATCCCGGACGGAATCTCGACACACGGGCGTTGAACCGCCCTGCGGCCTCTTTTATTGCGGCAACGCGAGCATGACCGAAGGGAGCGGGCTGCCCGTATGGCAAAGCCAGAGACGGGAATATTGCAGCACCGGATATAAAAGGCAGGGTATTGGCGTATCACCCTATCTTTATATCACCCCTTCCAGTCACCCTCCGCTTCCGATGGTGACGACTGCTGAGACGAGCAAAACAGCCTTTATTTCCGGCCAGACAGGCTGCGGTCATTCGACCTTCAGGCAAGTCTAGTATCATTTATAAGACTAGGATGGATCACAATCTGGAATAAATCAATCAAGGCTTTGATTTATACCGACAATAGAACTCGATAAGCGAGCAATAGCAGCACTTTCCGCGCATTTTTCCAGTGCAGAAAAGCATTTTAGAGACCTCTCACCCTCCCTCCGGAAGCCATATGCGGCCGCCTGAATAATGCCCGCCAGAGTGCAGGTGGAGCCATGAAAACCCATGCGGCTGTTTGAGAACGCGGGTTATGGCAATGCATTTATGCAGGAGAGTCGCACAGTCCTCCCGAACATCGCTTGCAACAGGTGTCGCGGCGGCAGCGCCTTGCGAGTTCCTATGTTTTATATATGATATAATACCTATAACACGGCGCCGGCGGTGAACCCGCCAGAAAAAACCGCGCCTCCCAGTGAAACGCCCATCAGGAACAGCACATGCCGGAAATCGTCGTCACGGAATTCATGGACCACGACGCGCTCGAAAGCCTGCGTCAGGCCCACGAGGTGCTCTATGACCCCACTCTGGCCGACAAGCCGGAAGAACTGATTGCCCTGCTGCCCCAAGCGCGCGCGCTGATCGTGCGCAACCGTACGCAGGTGCGTGGTTCTGTTCTGGAGGCTGGCCGCAATCTGGTGGTGGTGGGCCGGCTGGGTGTCGGGCTCGACAATATTGATGTAACCGCCTGCGCGGCCCACGGCATTGCCGTTCGCCCGGCAACCGGCGCGAATGATCTGGCGGTGGCGGAATATGTCATCTGCGGCGTGATGATGCTTCTGCGCGGGGCCTATCATGCCTCCGCCGAGGTCGCCGCAGGTGCATGGCCACGCAATCGTCTCATGGGCCGCGAAACCAGCGGGCGCACCCTCGGCCTCATCGGTTTTGGTGCAATTGCGCGCGAAACCGCGACGCGCGCCCGTGCACTGGGCATGACCGTCCTCGCCCATGACCCCTTCCTGCCCGCCGGCCATCCGGCCTTCGCGGCCCATGATGCCCGCCCGGTCACTCTGGTTGAGTTGCTCTCCCAGAGCGATGCGGTGAGCCTGCATGTGCCGCTGACGGAAACCACCCGCAACCTCATTGATACGGCAGCGCTTGCCCACATGCGCACGGATGCCATTCTCATCAATGCCGCGCGCGGTGGCGTGGTGGATGAAGCCGCTCTTGCTGAAGCGCTCAAGGCCGGGCGTCTTGGCGGAGCAATGCTGGATGTGTTCGACGCCGAACCCCTGCCCGCGGGCAGCGTTCTGGAAAATGTGCCGAATCTCATCCTCACCCCGCATATTGCCGGTGTCACACAGGAATCGAATGTGCGGGTCAGTGGCGTCATCGCGGCTGAAGTCCTGCGCATGTTGAAGGAACATGCGGCATGAGCCAGAGCCTGACCCTGAGCGAGGCGCGCTCCCTCGCCACCACCATTCTGGAAAAGGCCGGCTGCGCCCGCACCGCCGCCGGTATCACCGCCGATGCACTGGTTGCGGCTGAGGCAGATGGCATTGCCAGCCACGGCCTCTCGCGTCTTCCGGCCTATGCGGATCAGGTCGCCAGCGGCAAGGTGAATGGCGCAGCCACACCGCAACTGGAGTGGACCGCCCCCGCAACCCTGCGCGTGGATGCCGACGCGGGCTTCGCCTTTCCTGCCATCACGGCCGGGCTGAATGCTGCCGCAGAACGCGCAAAGGAGATGGGGTGCGTGGGCGTGGCGGTTTTCGCCTCCCACCATGCCGGCGTTCTGGGGCACCATGTGGAAGCGCTGGCAGAAAAAGGCTTCTGCGCCCTCGCCTTCACCAATTCCCCGGCGGGCATTGCGCCATGGGGCGGGGCAAAGGGCGTGTTCGGCACCAATCCGGTTGCCTTCGCAGCCCCCCGCATGGGCCACCCGCCGCTGGTGATAGATGCCTCGCTGAGCAAGGTCGCGCGTGGCAAGATCATGGTCGCAGCCCAGAAGGGCGAGCCCATTCCCGATGACTGGGCGCTTGACCCCGAAGGCCGCCCCACAACGGATGCCAAGGCCGCCCTTCAGGGCACCATGGTGCCGATTGGCGATGCCAAGGGCGCGGCGCTGGTGCTGATGGTGGAAATTCTGGCGGCGGCCATGACGGGCGGACAGTTCGGGTTCGAGGCTTCGTCCTTCTTCACTGCGGAAGGCCCCTCTCCCCGCATCGGCCATCTGTTCATTGTGATGGATCCAGTGCGACTTGGCGGTGCGGATTTCCCCGCCCGGCTTGAAACGCTGCTGGGTGCCATTGTGGAACAACCCGGCACACGTCTGCCGGGAGACCGCCGCATTGGCCAACGCGCCACCGCTGAAACGGACGGCATCAACATACCTGACGCCTTGTTCGCTGATCTGCGCAAGCGCGCGGAGGGCTGAAAGGCCGGGTACAAGTTTCAAAAGGGGGCGAGAGCCCCCTTTTTCCGGTGCCGGGTCAAGTCTGGCTCATATCCTCATCCCGAACATGCCGACCCAACCCCCATTGTTCGCTTCTGAGGCGGGACATGCACCACACAAAAGGGGTGGGAGAAATCGCCGAAACGCGCCTTTCAAGGCAGGCTTATATCCTCTCGCTTCACTTCTCGTGCGTGATCTGGTTCTGCACACCCATCACTGAAATTCGGGGCTCTGGGGCTGAATCTGTCAAAGACCAGCGCACCTCATTATCAACGCCTGAAACCTCCATCCGCACCGGGCCGGCCAGTTTCAGAACGAGCGACTGATTGGTACCTGTAACATCCACCAGCGCGTCTTTGCCGGCCGGCCGGATGCCCGTCTCCACCTGATTGCGTGTGGATGTGACGGCAAGGCCCGTGGCCTCACCGCCCGTCACCTTGTGGTCCGGACCCGTGATCGCGACATCACCCGCCTTCTGGAAGGTCACCACATGACCCTGCCCATGAATGACGATGGAAGCGCAGGTGTCTGTGAGATTGACCGTATTGCGCACGCCATAAATACCGACAGACGCCCCATTACAGGGGATGTCGCGACTGAGAGCATGGCCCTCGACAACGACCTCCGGTCTCCCGTCAGTCTGTGCAGAGGCATCCTGCGCCCATGCCGGAGCGCCAGAAGCCAGAAGCAACAGCAGTGGTGAAAACGTGCGCAGCATGGCCATCCTCGCAAGTGTCATCCCGGTGTCCTGATGGCGAGCAGCAAGCCCTGAAAACTTAGAAAGGGCAAGTTGAGGGGAAACGCGCCCCCCTGAACGCCATGGTCTATGGAGTTCAGGCCCTCCTCATCCATCTTTCATCCGCGCTCTGATCCGTGCACACCCGCAATGGGCCGGCATGGACGGCACGCGCGGCACGCTGATGAGAATTCCGGCAACCCCACGTTATCCCATCCTCGCCCGGCAGCCCTGCCCCGCCTCATCATGGCCGCCATCCTCTTCATGAGGAACGCCTTTCTGCGCTGCAGCACCTCCCAAACCCGCGCCGAAGCTGACTCTTCCCCCCATTCCAAGGCGCACCTCCGCCCACCGGATCCCATGCGATTCCGTTGACGCCCATGATTTCCCATGTTAGCCCATTCATACCCAAGACATGAATGGACGACTGTTCGTCCACAGGTGTCCGGCCCTGCCGGTCATCTGCTGCACAGGAAGGCTTCCGGGCGCCATGGACCGCTTCGTGTCCACATACACGATGCGTCTCGACGCCAAGGGGCGGGTCTCCATACCCGCGCCTTTCCGCGCCGTGTTGGCCCGTGATGGGGCCGAGGGTCTCTACTGCCACCCCTCCCTCGCTGAACCGGCGCTGGATGCGGGCGGTAACCGGCTCCTTGGAGAAATCGAGGCGCTGATTGATCGCTATCCGCCCTATTCGGAAGAGCGCGAGGAACTGGCCGCCGCCCTGTATGGCACCAGCGAAACCCTGCGCGTGGACCCGGAAGGACGGGTGGTGCTGAGCGAAACGCTCAAGACCCATGCCGGCATCACCGATCAGGTGGCCTTTGTGGGGCTTGGGCACAAATTCCGGATCTGGGAACCGGAGCGGCTGAGAGGGCATCTCGCGGAGGCCACCCAACGGGTGCGTGAGTTGCGCAAGGCCATCGGCTCCCGAACCGAGAACCCACGGAGTAAAACGGAATGAAGACGGGCCTCGGGGTCGGCCCTACCGACGCCGCTGGCGGACCGGCCCGTCACCTTCCTGTGATGCTGCGTGAGGTTCTCACCCACCTCGCGCCGAAGACTGCCGGACACTATGTGGATGGCACCTTCGGCGCGGGCGGCTACAGCCGCGCCATTCTGGAAGCTGCGGACTGCCGCCTTCTCGCATTCGACCGCGACCCCACCGCCATCACCGCGGGCGCATCGCTGGTGGAAGAGTTTGGCGGTCGGCTGGCGCTGGTGCAGGACCGTTTTTCCCAGCTTGACGTCCGCTCGCAAGAAGCCGGCTTCACCCCGCTTGACGGTGTGGTGCTGGATATCGGCGTCTCCTCCATGCAGCTCGATCAGGCCGAGCGCGGCTTCTCCTTCCGCCGCGACGGGCCGCTCGACATGCGTATGGGCGACACCGGCCCTTCTGCCGCTGATCTGGTGGCGGAACTGGATGAGGTGAATCTCGCCCATGTCATCTGGTCGCTGGGCGAGGAGCGTCAGTCCCGCGCCATTGCGCGCGCTATCGTTAAGGCGCGCGGTGAGGCCCCGATCACCCGCACCGGTCAGCTGGCTGAAATCGTATCAAAGGTGGTGTGGGCAAAACCGGGAGAAATGCACCCGGCCACAAGAACTTTTCAGGCCCTGCGAATTGCTGTGAATGAGGAATTAGCCGAGCTGACGCAAGCACTTGCGGCAGCAGAGCGGGCCCTGAAGCCCGGTGGGCGGCTGGTTGTCGTCACCTTCCATTCGCTGGAAGACAGGATCGTTAAGAATTTTCTGTCAAGCAGGAGCAAGGCACCGTCCGCATCGCGTCATATGCCGCAAGCGGAGGGGCCGGCTCCCTCGTTTCGCCTCGTTGCAAAAGGCGCCGTGGAGCCCGGCTCCGATGAAGTGGCAGGCAATCCGCGCTCAAGGTCCGCGAAACTTCGCGCGGCCGAACGCACGGAACAGCCGGCGCACACGGACGGCGACCTGACGGGGCTTCTACCGGCCCCGTCTCCGCAAAGGAACAGCCGGAGACGCTAGGGGCAATGTTTCGGATCGCCAACATCATCATGGTCATTGCGCTACTGGTGACTGCGGCTGTGGTCTACCAGCTCAAATATGCGTCCACCATGGAGACGGAGCGCCTGGCAAACCTGCGCGCCTCGATCCGTAAGGAACGCGAAGCCATCTCCATGATGAAGGCCGAGTGGGCGCGTCGCACCTCGCCCTTCTATATTCAGGGGTTGGTGGAACGCCATCTGGACCTGAAGCGGCTGGACATGGCCTCCGTGTCCGATTTCAGCAATCTGCCCGCAAAGCCTGCCGCCCAGAGCGATGGCATCGGCGGCATGATCGAGGCGCTGGTGGATGAACCGCTCGTGACCTCCTCCATCAGCCGGCCCGCACCGGATACGACCCCCCGTTCGCCGGACAGCGCATCCCTGCCTGTCACCTCGGCCATGCGTCCGTCCACGCCGCCACCGCGCCCGGCCAGCCCGCCGGCCGCGCGCCGGCCTGCAACAACCGCAAGCGCGCCGCGCCCGGTCTCCGACCCTATTCCGCCGCCGCCCCCGCCGGCCTATTACACCCCGCAAATGGCCGCTCCTGCGCCTACGGGTGGTATGGCCCCCCTTCTGCCTCCCGGCTCCCTGCCCGGCGCACGCTGAAGAGGCTGTGATGACAGATTCTGAAACTCCGTCCCCGATCCCTTCCCCTCGTCCGGGCTTCATCTCCGGCACGCTGGTTCCGGCTTTGGCGCGTGGCGCGCTGGGTGTGATCCGACTGGGTCAGGGCACCCTGCGCCTCATCGGGCGCCTGCTGGGCGGTACCGTCATGGGCAGCTTCCGGCTGCTGAAGCGTATGGCCCTCGGCAACCCCAATGCCAGCCCGGCCCGCATTGCCGGCGGGCGCATCAAGCTTGTCATGCTGGCCTTCTGCGGCGTGTTCATCGCCATCGCGGCACAGCTTGCCCATCTGGCCTACACCGCCGACCCCAGCGTCACGCGCGGGCGCGGCACCGATGCTGTTGCCTCCGCCCGGCCGGAAATTCTGGACCGCAACGGCGATATCATCGCCATTGACGTGAAGTCCCCCTCGCTGTTCGCCGAACCGCGCCGCCTGATCGATCCCGACGAGGCGCTGGAAGGCCTGCTGAAGGTTCTGCCAGATCTTGATGTGGAAGAAACCCGCAAGCGCCTGAATTCCGGCAAGGGCTTCGCATGGCTCAAGCGCGAGATCACCCCTGCCCAGCAGCGGGCGATCCATCGCCTCGGCATTCCCAGCATCGGTTTCATGCGTGAAAACCGCCGCATCTATCCCGATGGCCCCATTCTTTCCCACGTCATTGGCGGGGTGAATGTGGACAATCAGGGTATTTCCGGCCTTGAGAAATGGGTGGACGGGCGCGGCCTGAACGAGCTGCATCTGGCCGGCTTTGCGGTGGATAGCCAGCTCAAGCCCGTGGAACTCTCCATCGACATGCGCGTGCAGCACGCGATGCGTGACGAGCTGCTGAAGGCCAAGGACAAGTTCTCTGCCCTCAATGCCATGGGGCTGGTGATCGACGTGAACACCGGCGAGATCATCTCGATGGTGTCGCTGCCGGACTATGATCCCAATGTCTCGGGTGACCCCACCAATCCGGCCTATTTGAACCGCCTCACCACCGGCGTGTTCGAAATGGGCTCCACCTTCAAGGCCCTCTCCTTCGCCATGGCGCTGGATTCGGACCGGATCGGGCTGAACTCCACCTTCGATGCGCGCGGGCCGATGCGCTTTGGCCGTTTCGCCATCAACGATTATCACGGCAAGAACCGCGTGCTGACGGTGCCGGAGATCTTCCTCTATTCGTCCAATATCGGCACGGCCAAGATGGTGCTGGCGCTGGGCGTGGATGCGCACAAGAAGTTCCTGAAGAAGGTCGGCCAGCTCGACCGTCTGCGCACGGAGCTGACCGAAAGCGCCATGCCGATCGTGCCGCGCCAGTGGGGTGAACTGAACTCGGCCACCATCGCCTTCGGCCACGGCCTCTCCGTTGCGCCCCTTCAGGCCGTGATGGCCGTGAACTCCATGGTCAATGGCGGCTTTCTCGTGCCCCCCACCTTCCTCAAGCGCTCGCTTGAGGATACGCGGCTGGTCTCCCAGCAGGTGCTCAAGCCCTCCACCTCTGACAAGATGCGCTATCTCATGCGCCTGAATGCAGAGAAGGGCAGCGCCAAGAAGGCGGACGTGCCCGGCTATATGGTCGGCGGCAAGACCGGAACCGCTGAGAAGGTGGTGAATGGCCGCTATGCCAAGAACAAGCTGCTGACCTCCTTTACCGCCATCTTCCCGATGGACAAGCCGCGCTACCACGTTCTGGTGATGCTGGACGAGCCCAAGGGCCTGCCGGAAACCCATGGCTATGCCACCTCCGGCTGGAACGCGGCCCCCACGGCCGGTGCCATTGTGGCCCGCATCGCGCCCATGCTGGGCGTCTCTCCGCGCGAGGTTCTGCCGACCGCAGACGAAATGCTGCGTGACAGCGGGCGGCAGGTCGCCGGGCGCTGATACCGGCGGGCGGCAGGGTCGGAAACGACTTGCTCATGGGATGACGAAGATCAGGGCGGCGAGCAGTTTCGCCCTGAGACGGGAAGGACCAAAACCAGCACTCCGGCCGGAATGTCTTTAGACGGAGTGGACATCGGTTCACGTCTAAGATGCCCCTCCAGCAGGCCGGCGCATTTGCGCGCCTGATGGCGCCGGGCATCTCTGAATCGCGAACAAGAGGTCTGGACCTGCTGTTGAAGCGCGATCATGGATTGCACATGCCCGGACCGGCAGAAGCGTATGCGGCCAGATCACGGCCCTTGCGGCTTTTGCCTGATGACCATATTCAGAGCCGCGTTTTTTCCACCCCTCACCCTGCGTGAGGTGGATGACAAGCCGGCGGCGAGAGTGCCAAAAGGGGCATCATGGCGAACCACACCCTCGGCCCGCTTCTTGCCGGCCATGCCCGCATTCTCCGTCCGCAGGCGGAACAGAACCCCATCAGCGGGATCACGGCAGACAGCCGCAAGGTGCAGCCGGGATTTCTGTTCGTGGCCATCTCTGGCAACCGGGCCGATGGCGCGCGCTTCATTCCCGATGCGATCGCGCGCGGGGCCACGGCCATATTGATGGAACCGGCCTCCCCGCTACCGGAGGCACCGGAGGGCGTGGACTTCGCCTTTACCCTGGATGTGCGCCGCTCTCTCGCGCTGGCGGCGGCACGCTTTCATCCGCGCCAGCCTGAAGTGGTGGCGGCTGTTACCGGTACGGCCGGCAAGACCTCGGTCGCCTTTTTCCTGCGCCAGATCTGGGAAAAACTGGGCCACAAGGCCGCCTATCTCGGCACCATCGGCCTCGTGACTCCCGATGGCGGCACCTATGGCAGCCTCACCACACCCGACCCGGTGGACCTGCACGAGACACTGGACCGGCTTGCCGGCGCGGGCGTGACCCATATGGCCCTGGAAGCGTCCTCCCATGGGCTGGATCAGCGGCGGCTGGATGGGGTGAAGCTGGCCACCGGCGGCTTTACCAATCTGGGCCGCGACCATCTGGATTATCACCCCACGGTGGAGGCCTATTTCAAGGCCAAGCTGCGCCTCTTCACCGAGCTGATGCCGGATGATGCCCCCGCCGTCGCCGTGCTCACCGCCCCCCATGCCCCCACCGCCCTAGCATGGGCACAAACACGCGGCCTGCCGACCCTGAGTTTTGGGCCGGAAGGCTCGGGTGCAAGCATCAGCCTTACCGCCATATCGCCGGAAGGCGTGGGCCAGCGCCTGTGCTTTTCTGATGGCATGGAGGTATTTCTGCCTCTGGTCGGGCGCTTTCAAGCCGAAAATGCCCTGCTCGCGGCCGGCCTTGCCATTGCCAGCGGCGCGCCCAGAAATGCGGCACTGGCCGCTCTTGCCCATCTGGAAGGCGTACCCGGCCGGCTGGAGCAGGTGAGCCCGGATGTAGCGCGTCCGGTGTTCGTCGATTACGCCCACAAGCCCGAAGCCCTCGCCACGGTACTGGATACATTGCGCCCCGCCGTTTCCGGCCGGCTGATCGTGGTGTTCGGCTGCGGCGGCGACCGTGACAAGGGCAAGCGTCCGCTCATGGGCGCCATCGCGGCAGACAAGGCGGATGTGGTCATCATTACCGATGACAACCCGCGCAGCGAAGACCCGGCCACCATCCGCGCCGAAATCCTGAACGCTGCCCCCCACGCCACCGAGATCGGTGACCGCGCCAAAGCCATTCATGCCGCCATCTCCCAGATGAAAACGGGGGATGCGCTGGTGGTGGCGGGCAAGGGCCATGAAAGCGGCCAGATCATCGGCGAACAGACCCTGCCCTTCTCGGATGCGGATGTCGTGCGCGCCGCTCTTGAGGCCACGAAACGAACCCCACACCTTGCGAGACCTGCCGCAGGAGATGAAGCATGAGTGAGCGCGCGGACAAGGCACAAGCTGCCCGGCCTCTTCTCTATGATGTCGGCGAAATGGCAGCCGCCATGGGTGCGGATGTGCGCGGCGTACCCGGCGGCATCCACGGCATTTCCATCGACAGCCGTACGCTTGAAGCCGGAGATGCCTTCTTCGCCATCACTGGCGAGGCCAGTGACGGACATGATTATGTGGCCAAGGCACTGGCCGGCGGCGCGGCGCTGGCCGTGGTGGCCCGCCACAGGGCTGATGCATTTGCCGCGGGTGTCCCTCTGCTGCTTGTCGATGATGTGCTTGTCGCGCTGAATGATCTGGCCCGTGCGGCGCGCGCGCGCTCTTCAGCCCGCATCGTTGCGGTCACCGGCTCGGTGGGCAAGACCACCACGAAGGAGGCGCTGCGCGTCGCCCTTGGTGCGGATGGGGAAACCCACGCCTCCGCCGCCTCTTATAACAATCACTGGGGCGTGCCCCTCTCGCTTGCCCGCCTGCCGCGTGCCGCGCGCTACGGGGTGTTCGAGATCGGCATGAACCATCCCGGCGAGATTTCGCCGCTGGTGAAACTGGTGCGTCCGCATGTGGCCATCATCACCACGGTGGAGGCGGCCCATCTGGCCCAGTTCTCCGGGCTGGAGGAGATCGCCGACGCAAAGGCCGAGATTTTCGACGGGCTGGAACCCGGCGGCACGGCCGTGCTGAATGCCGACAATGGGCAGTTCGCACGCCTGAAAGCAGCGGCCGCAGCGAAGGGCGTTACGCGCATCGTCACCTTTGGCGCGGCCGAGGGCACGGATGTGCACCTCAAAAGCCTCACCCTTCAGCCCACCTGCTCGGTAGCCGTGGCAGACGTGCTGGGCACACCGGTCACATTCAAGGCTGCCATGCCGGGCCGGCACATCGTGCAGAACATGCTGGCCGTGCTGGCCGCCACCGCCTTGGTGGGGGCGGACCTTGCCCTTGCCGCCATCGCGCTGGGCCGCATGCAGCCCCCTGCCGGGCGCGGCGTGCCGGTGCGTCTGGGTCTTGACGGGGCCGAGGCGACACTGATCGACGAAAGCTATAATGCCAACCCCGCCTCCATGCGCGCGGCGCTGGAAGTGCTGGGCTATACCGGCACCGGCCCGCGCGGACGGCGCATCGCCGTGCTGGGTGACATGCTGGAGCTGGGACCGGATGGCCCGGCCCTGCATGCAGCGCTGGCGGATGACATCCGCACCAATGGCATTGATCTGGTATTTTGCAGCGGCCCCCTCATGCATGCCTTGTGGGATGCGCTTCCCCATGAGCGCCGGGGCGGCTATGCCCATGGCGCCCAGCATCTGGAACCGATGGTGGCCTCCGCTATCCGCGCCGGTGACACGCTGATGGTGAAGGGCTCCAATGGCAGCCGCATGGGCCCGCTGGTGAAAGCCCTCTCAGACAGATTCCGCGCCGGCTCGGCCGCGTTCCCCGAAGGATGACCCATGCTTCAGTGGCTTGCTGAACTCCAGCTGTCCGTTCCGGCCTTCAACGTCTTCCGCTACATCACCTTCCGCACCGGCGGCGCGGTGGTGACGGCGCTGCTGTTCGTCTTCCTGTTCGGACCAGCCATCATCTCCACCCTGCGTGTCAAGCAGGGCAAGGGCCAGCCTATCCGTACCGATGGGCCGCAGTCCCACCTTCTGAAGAAGGGCACGCCCACCATGGGCGGGCTGATGATCCTCTCCGGTATTCTGGTCGCCACCCTGCTGTGGGCGAACCTCTCCAACCCCTATGTGTGGGTGGTGCTGGTGGTGATGATCGGCTTCGGTCTCATCGGCTTTTATGATGACTATCTGAAGGTGACAAAGCAGACCCATAACGGGCTCTCCGGTAAGAAACGCCTTGCCATCGAGTTCCTGATTGCGGGTATTGCGGTCATCATCATCATGAATGCGGGGCGCGAGGGGCTTTCCACCTCTGTCGCCTTCCCCTTCTTCAAGAATTTCCTGCTGGATCTCGGGATTTTCTTTGTCATCTTCGGCGCGTTCGTCATCGTGGCGGCGGGCAATGCCGTGAACCTGACGGACGGACTGGATGGTCTTGCCATCGTGCCCGTGATGATTGCGGCCGGCACGTTCGGCCTTATCGCCTATCTCTCCGGCAACGTGGTGTTCGCGGATTATCTGCAGATCCACTATGTGGCCGGCGCGGGTGAGGTGGCGGTCATCTGCGGGGCTTTGATGGGGGCAGGGCTCGGCTTCCTGTGGTTCAATGCGCCACCTGCACAGGTCTTCATGGGCGATACCGGCTCGCTGGCGCTGGGCGGTCTTCTGGGCGCGATCGCGGTGGTCACCAAGCATGAGATCGTGCTCGCCATTGTCGGCGGCTTGTTCGTGCTGGAGGCGGTCTCCGTCATCGTGCAGGTGATCTCCTTCAAGCTCACCGGCAAGCGCGTTTTCAAGATGGCGCCCATCCACCACCATTTCGAACAGCTGGGCTGGACCGAACCGCAGGTGGTGATCCGCTTCTGGATCATCGCCGTGGTGCTGGCGCTCATCGGCCTTGCCACGCTGAAGCTGCGCTGAACCTTCGGCTCATGCACCAGAAACAGAACGGCCCGGCGGGATCCTCCGCCGGGCCGTTCTGTTTACAGCCGCCGTTCAGTGCCGGGGGCAGGTATTCATGCCCAGCAGCGTGTACAGCCAACAGAACCGGAACACGGCGGAGAGCAGCATGGCCAGCCCCACAACGCCGATCACCCATACCCAGCCCCCGATCTGAGCCAGAGCCGGCACGATGGCGGCCCCGACAAACGGCACCAGCACAAGAACGATACCCACAATGAACCGCAACACGCGGTCTGCCGCGCCGACATTCGGTGTCATTTCGAACTCCCGATTTTGATCTTCATATTCAATATTTATAATATGATGAAAAATCAACCCAAATCACTGTGAATGCGCCCAGACACGCAGACCCCCACGCGATACTTTGTCCATTGGAGAGGCCCAAACACATGCCAGACGTGATACGGCTCTCTTTTCCCGGCCATGGGTGGTGGCATGAAGCATGGGAAATGCCCATCTCATTGGGAAGCCGCATTTTCTTCATGCGAAACGGCCCTATTCGCCTGAAAATGCTCTAAAGCAGAGACAGATGACGGGTCGCCTCCCGGCCCTTGCGAGATGGACAGTCATGACCCCAGTCACGGTGTTGAAGGATGAAACCGTCGCCCTGTTCGGGCTGGGCGGTTCCGGTTTTGCCACGGCGCAGGCGCTTGAGGCGGGTGGCGCGCATGTCATCGCCTATGACGATTCCGAACATGCCCGCGAAGCTGCTGCACAGGCCGGCATTCATGTGCAGGATTTGCGCACGCTGGACTGGTCGGCTGTGCGCGCCCTCATTCTCGCACCCGGCGTTCCGCTCACCCACCCGGTACCGCACTGGTCGGTAAAGCTGGCGCAGGAGGCCAGGGTCGAGATCATCGGCGATATCGAGCTGTTCTGCCGGGAGCGGGCCGCAACCGCGCGCCGCTCCCCACTTGTCGCGATCACCGGCACCAATGGCAAGTCCACCACCACCGCGCTCATCACCCATATTTTCCGCGTTGCGGGGCGGGATGTGCAGATGGGCGGGAACATCGGCACCGCAATGCTCTCGCTCGCCCTGCCCAAGGCCGGACGGGTGCATGTGGTGGAATGCTCTTCCTACCAGATCGACCTTGCCCCCGGCATCGACCCGACAGTAGGGGTGATGCTGAACATCACGCCGGACCATATCGACCGCCATGGCACGCTGGAACATTATGCCGAGGTGAAGGAACGCCTTCTTGCCGGCATCGAGAATGATGGCACAGCCGTGATCGGCGTGGATGATGACTTCTCCGCCGCCATGGCCGACCGGGCCGAGGCGAAGGGCCAAGATGTGGTGCGCATCTCCATGCAGCGCCAGCTATCAGACGGCATCTGGCGCGATGGCGAGACGCTGGTGGTGAGCGAGGGGGGAACCGAACGCTTCCGGCTGGATCTGGCCGGCATCGGCTCCCTGCGCGGCGTGCACAATGCGCAGAACGCAGCCGCAGCCTATGCCGCCACCCGCGCGCTGGGCGTTGCGCCCGAGATTATCGCCGCCGCCATGCGCCGCTTCCCCGGCCTCGCCCACCGCATGGAAGAGGCCGGCAATCTTGGCCCGGTGCTCTTCATCAATGACAGCAAGGCCACCAATGCCGATGCCACCGAGCGGGCGCTGGTGAGCTTTGATGATATTTTCTGGATCGCCGGCGGCAAGCCCAAGGCCGGCGGCATCACCCCGCTTGCCCCCCATTTCGGGCGCGTGCGCAAGGCTTATCTCATTGGGGAATCGGCGCAGGATTTCGCGGCCACACTGGGCGAGAGCATGCCCCATGAGGTGACAGGCACGCTGGACAAGGCGGTGGAGGCCGCAACACGCGATGCGCAGGCATCCGGCCTTGCCCATCCGGTGGTCCTGCTCTCCCCGGCCTGTGCCAGCTTCGACCAGTTCCCGAATTTCGAGGTGCGCGGCGATGCCTTCTGCACCCTTGTGCGCGCCCTTCCCGGCATTGAGGCCCGCGAGCGGCCGGTGCTGAATGCCCCCAGCCTTACCCCCAAGCCACCACCCCACTGCCCGGCCCATCTGGGCACCAATGGCACCAAGAACAAGGGCGGCTGAAGCAATCGCTCCATGGCCCAAAACGTAAAAAGCCCCGGCATCATGGATACCGGGGCTTTTTGATGCCTACAGATGCCCGCTCAACCGGGCATGGAAGTTCAGGCTGCGTTGGTCCAGCCCCGTGAAGCTGACATCAATGCCATGGTCGCGATAGCGATTGGTGATGGCATCCAGAATGGCAACGGTGGAGGCATCCCAGATCTGGGCACGGCTCAAATCCACGCGCACCACCTGAGGATCTTCGGCATAGGAGAAGCGCTCGAACAAATCATTGCTGCTGCCAAAGAATAGCGGCCCGCTCACCTCATAGAGCGCCGATGCGCCATCTTCCGCCAGCACGCGCTGCACGCTGACCACATGCGCCACCCGCCGTGCAAACAGAGCGAAGGCCAGGAACACGCCCGAGCAGATGCCCAGCGCCAGATTGCCGGTGACAATGGTGACGATGATGGTGAGCATCATCACCGATGTTTCGGAAAGCGGCATGCGCTTCAGCGTGGCCGGGCTGATGCTGCGCCAGTCAATGGTGGTGAGCGCCACAATCATCATCACGGCGGCGAGCGAGGCCATGGGAATCTGCGCCATCAGCCCGCTGAGAACCGTCACCAGCAGAAGCAGGGTCAGGCCCGCCGCGATGGTGGAAATGCGTGTGCGCGCCCGGCCGATCTTCACATTCACGACCGTCTGGCCAATCATCGCGCAGCCGGCGACACCGCCATAAAAACCGGCACAGATATTGGCGACGCCCAGCGCCCAGGATTCCTTGCTCTTGTGCGAGCGCGTATCTGTCACCTCATCCACCAGCTTGGCGGTGAGCAGGGTTTCCAGCAGGCCCACAAAGGCAACAGACAGGGCACTGGGCCACACAATGGCGAGCGTGCTCCACTCCAGCGGGGCCAGAAATGGCGTGAGACCGGGAAGGCCGGGGCTCATGTCGCCCTCGCTACCCACGCTGGGCACCTGAAGCTGGCCGAAGATCACAAGCGCCGTCACCATCACGATCGCCACCAGCGGCCCGGGAATGAGCGAAGTGACGCGCGGGGTGAGCAGCACCAGAACCACCGTCAGCGCAAAAAGCGGATAGACCATCCACGGCACATTCAGAACATGCGGCACCTGCGCGGCGAAGATCAGCACGCCCAGTGCATTCACGAAGCCCAGCATGACCGAGCGCGGAATGAAGCGGGCAAGCCGCGCCATGCCGGTCACGCCGAACACGATCTGGATCACGCCCGCCAGCAATATGGTGGGCAGGATATAGCCCGTGCCATGGGCCTGCACCATTGGCCCCACCACCAGAGCGATGGAACCGGCAGCCGCCGTGACCATGGCCGGCCGGCCACCCAGAACCGACATGACCAGACACAGCACGATGGAAGACACCAGCGCCGTTTTCGGATCAACCCCGGTGATGAAGGAGAAGGAGATGACCTCCGGCACCAGCGCCAGCGCTGTCACCACCCCGGCCATCACCTCACGCGAGAACAGGCGCGGAGAGCGCAGCACGGTGCCGATGGCGTTTTCATCTGCCTGAGCCGGAGCTGTGGGTGTTGCGGTCATGGTCAAATCCGGTCGTGGGGCGGCGATATGGCCAGCACCCGGTTATTCTGTCAGGGCCGCAAGATGCAGCGAAAGCCGATATGGGTTGTTGCACTGTCCACCGCCTCGCCCTGGCGGGCGGAAGGGCGATAGCGCAGGCAGAAGTTCGGGGCGCACAGATGCGAACCGCCCTTTACCACCCGCTGCTCAATCGCGCCATTCAGGGTTGGGGCATGCCAACAGGCGCGATCCGCACCCGTATCGGGCGAGGGTCCATAAAGACTCGTCGTCCATTCCCAGACATTTCCCACCACATCGTGGAGGCCATAGCCGTTCGGCGGGAAAATCCCTATGGGTGAGGTGCCCTCATAGCCGTCTTCGGCCGTATTCTCCCATGGAAACTGCCCCTGCCAGGTGTTGGCCATGATGCGCCCCTCCGGCATGGGCTCATCGCCCCACGGATAAATCGCACCCTCAAGGCCGCCACGCGCGGCGAACTCCCACTCGGCCTCGGTGGGCAAATCCTTTCCGGCCCATGCGGCATAGGCCGCGGCATCCTCAAAGCACACCTGCACCACCGGGTGGTCATCCAGCCCCTCAATGCTGGAACCCGGCCCCTGCGGTGAGCGCCAGTTGGCTCCGGGCACATAGGCCCACCAGGCCAGATTGTTGCGCAGGCTTACCGGACCGGGGGGCTTGCGAAAGACGAGGGAGCCCGGAACCAGAAGTTCCGGGGCTGCATCGGGATACATCTCCGCCTGCGGCTGGCGCTCGGCCACCGTGATATAGCCGGTGGCCGCGACGAAACGGGCGAAATCCGCATTGGTCACCAGATACGGATCGATCCAGAAACCGGATACGGTTGCGGGGCGCACCGGGCGTTCTTCACGATAGAAACGGTCCGAACCCATGCTGAATGTGCCGCCCGGAATCCAGACCATATAGCCCTGCCCCGTATCAGCCGGCCGGCGCGGCTCCGGCGCTTTCGCGCTGATAGCGCTGGCCGGCACGGCTGAGGGCGTGGGCGTGGGAAAAGCTGAGTGTGCTGTGTGTCTCGGGACAGGTCGGGCAGATCCGCCACAGCAACCCGTGGGGGCGGAAACGGCTCCGGCTGTGTCCTGTTCGGTTGTTCCGGACATGGCTGCGCATCCTTTTTCAGCGGGTCAATGGGCGGAGGAATGAGGCGGCGCGGCCCTCTCCCTTTCAGGACAGAACCGCGCCCGGTTATGGTGCTACTCGGCCGCTTCGGCATATTTGGTCGGCACGAAGTCCAGCGGCGCGCCGGGCGGGATCAGCTCTTCCTTCTTCACACTGTCCTCGAAGTCGCGCACGATGCGGTGGGCATGCTGCATCACCCACCAGCGCACATAGCGCTGGTTCACGGCCTCACGCTCCTTGGGGTCTTCCATCAGATGCGTGATGCGGGCAAAGCCGAGCGGCAGTTCCGGATCATGGAAATGCTGCTGACGCTTGAAGTTGATCTTGAAGTCCTTCCACTTCACCGCGTGCAGTTCATCCTTGAGCCAGACAATGCAGGACTCACGATTGGAGGTTTCCTGCTCGCCGAGGAAGAACGGGGTCTGGTCAACGCCGTCGATCAGGCGGTCCTTCGGAGGCTCGCAACCGGCGAACTTCAGCAGGGTGGTGAACATGTCGGTGACATGCACCATCTCGTTGCTTTCAACGCCTGCCGGAATATGGTCCGGCCAGCGGATCAGAAGCGGGGTGCGGATGCCGCCTTCCGCCGAGCTGAAATAGGAGCCATCGAAGAAGCCGCCCGTGCCGCGACCGGCCAGATGGTCTTCCGCGCCATTATCACCGCACATCACGACAATGGTGTTGTCGCGCACACCAAGCTCGTCCAGCTTGTCGAGCAGCACGCCGAAGTCATGGTCCAGCATCATGAGGCAGTCGCCCCAGTCGCCATTGTTGCTCTTGCCCACGAACTCGTCGCGCGGGCTCATCGGGAAGTGCATCAGCGAGTGGTTGAAGTAGCAGTAGAAGGGCTTGTCCTCGGCCACTGCCTTTTCCATGAACTTCAGGGCGCGCTTCTGGTATTCCAGATCGCAGGTCTTCTTGGTCTCCATGGTCAGTTGCTCGTCCAGCAGCGGCCAGGCGCCCTCACCCTTGCGGCCCTCATGCATGTGCGAGAAGCCATCACGTTCCGGCACATAATGAGGGTCTTCCAGCCACATGCACTCATCATAGGTGCGCAGCGGGCCATACCACTCGTCAAACCCGTGGTCGGTGGGGAAACGGCCGTCTTCCGCGCCGATGTGCCACTTGCCATAGATGGACGAGGTGTAGCCGGCCTCGGACAGGATCTCCGCCACCGTGCGTTCCCAGGTGACGATGCCGCCGCCATTGCCGCCAAGCGCGATGGTGTGGTTGCCGGAGCGGATCGGGAAACGGCCGGTCATGAGGGCGGAACGGGTGGGGGTGCACTGGGGCTCCACCACATAATGGGTCAGCTTCACGCCTTCGGTTGCGAACTGGTCCATGCGCTTGGTATCCGCACCGCGCAGAATGCCGCCGCCATAGCAGCCCAACTCGCCCATGCCGAGATTATCGACATGAAAGAACAGAATATTCGGCTTTTTCGAGCTCATTTCTTCTTCTCCTTGAAAATATATTGTGTGCCCCACGGCCGATCACATGATCTTGCCTATGCCTTCGGGGCCGACTTCCATTTCAAAACCGGTGACGCCACCTGTTTTCAGCTCAGACCCCATGGCGGAGAGAGACTCCTCACGGATCAGGGTCTTGAGGCGATTGACGAGGTCGACGAATTCCGGGGTCTGGGTCATGGCCGCTGTGCGCGGACGCGGCAGCGGCACGGTGATTTCGGCCTTGATGCGGCCGGGGCGGGCGGTCATGACATAGATGCGATCAGACAAAAATACTGATTCATCAATGTCATGGGTGATGAAGAGCACGGAGATACGGAACCGCTGCCACATGTTGGTCAGGATTTCCTGCATCACCGTGCGGGTCTGGGTGTCGAGCGCACCGAAGGGCTCATCCATCAGCAGAACCTGCGGGCTGGTGGCCAGCGCCCGGACAATACCGATGCGCTGCTTCATGCCGCCGGAAAGCTGGTCCGGATAATGGTTTTCGAAGGCCAGCAGGCCGGCCAGCCCCAGCAGGGTGCGGGCCGTGGTTTCGCATTTATGGCGGTCCATGCCGGCCCGGCGCAGACCGAACTCGACATTCTTGCGCACGCTCAGCCAGGGAAAGAGCGAATATTGCTGGAACACCACGCCACGGTCTGAACCCGGACCGGTGATCTGCGCACCATCCACCAGCAAACTGCCAGAGGTTGGCTTCACAAATCCGGCTGCAATATTCAGAAGCGAAGACTTTCCACAGCCCGATGGACCGATGAGAGAGACGAACTCGCCGGGATTGACAGTAAGATTGACGTTCTGAACAGCCTCGACTTCAGTGCGGCCGGATTTGAAGATGACGCCAATATCACGCGCCTCGATGAGGCCCTTTTCCAGTTCGCTCATTTTCTGCCTCCAGGCGCAAAAGCCAGCCAGGGCATCGTCACCACGCCGATCAACCGGATCGCGCCGCTGCACAGCAGGCCCAGAAAGCCGATGGTGATCATTCCAAGGACGATGGCGGGATAGTTGACGAGGGAATAAGCTTCCCAGGTGTAGTAACCGATACCGTATTGGCCGGAGATCATCTCAGCCGCGATCAGTGAAACCCATGCCACACCCATGCCAACTGTCAGTCCGGTAAAGATCTGCGGCAAGGCGGCTGGCAGAATGACATGCCAGAGCAAGGCAGGCTCGCTGGCCCCGAGGCACTTTCCGGCGCGCAGAAGAACCCCATCCATGCTGCGCACACCATGCACAGTATTCAGAAGAACGGGAAAGAACGCGCCAAGAAACGTGATGAATATGATGCTGGCCTCACTCGTTGGCCACAGCATGATCGACATCGGCACCCACGCAATGGCGGGGATGGGCCGCAGGATTTCGATCGCCGGCATGAACAGTTCGCTCACCCGACGGTACTGACCAATGATGAGCCCCAGCGGCGCGCCGATCAGTATGGCGAAGAAGAACCCCATGAGAATGCGGCGCATGCTGTAGATGACATTGACGTAATAAGCATTCCCGCTGAGAACGGTCCGCGCTTCCTCAAATACAGACCACGGCGTGGGGATATTTCGGAAGCGAATGTAGAAATCGACCTGATACTTCGTTCCGAGATACCAGACCCCGAACAGCCCCCCGACTGATATCGCACTCAACACGGCCTTGAGCGTATTGCGCCGGACGAAATCAGCCGCACTTTCGACGAGGCTCCAAAGCATACCCGGTGTTGCGACCTGCGGTGTGGAACCCTGCGGCACGGGGGAGGATGGTGCATTCTCCGATGTTTCCATCGGAGAAGCATGATCAGTGGGGGAGGATGTCATGGTCTGCATGGCGGTCGCTCACAGCGGGAAATGGATGGAGGGTGCGCGTCCAGCCCTCAGGGACTGACTGCGATCACCTCGTCCCAACTGGCGAGCTTGCCGCCATGGGTCTTGGCATAGGCTTCCGCATCCTTCTTCAGAAGGAATGGGGTCACGGCCGGCGTGCCGTTCTTGTCTGTCACGGCAAAGAAGGCGGCATTCGCGAACAGCTTGATGCCAAGCGCTTCATCAACCAGATAAACTGCCGACATTTTCTTGTTCTCGGCCGTGAGTTGCTTCACGCCCTTCACGGTGCACTCAGGAGAACTGAGGGTCATGATGTCGCCATCCTCAACCCAGATCTCACCAGCCTTTTTCGGGTCGGAGACGGGTGTGTCACAGACCGGATCATGGCCACTCACCTGATAGCCATCGAGGGAGGCGCGCTGCTTGTCATAATCCAGGCCCTTTTCTTCAAAGGCCTTGCGCACGAAGGAGTCATTGACCCACTTGTCGACGTCCATCGGCTTGATCATCTTGAGGTTGTCGAGCACCCCATAGCTGGTCTTCAGCGCATCAACCTCAAGCGGCTTGATGGTGGGGTCCAGCGTGTGAACACCGCCCGGCCCAAGGAAGACATAGGCCACTTCCTTCTCGATGCCTGTCCAGTCCTCGATCTTCTCGGCGGCTTCCTTCGGATTATTGCGGACCCAGTCATTCGCCTCCATCAGAGCATTGATGTAGGCCACGACGATTTCCGGATACTTTTCGCCAAAATCCTTGCGCACCACGACACCATGGAAGGTGGGCACGCCGGTCTGTGCACCATCGAAGATCTTGCGGGCAAAACCGCGATAGGGCAGCAGTTCAGCGAAGGGCACGAAGTCGCCATGCGCATCAATGCGCTTTTCCTGAAGATTGGTCGTGCCCACTTCCGGGGACTGGGACACGAGCTTCCAAAAATCCGGAGATTCGCCCCGCGCCTGCAACGCCTGCAGCATCATGCCATGGGCCGCAGAGCCAAACGGCACGGAAACCGTCTTGCCCTTCAGGTCGCCCAGTTCGAAATAGGGCGAGTCCTTGTGAACGACGATACCATTGCCGCCGCCCACCGCATTATAGGCGATGACGGCAACCAGCTGGCTTTCATTGCCAGAAGCCTGCCCGGTCGCGCCATTCACCAGCAGCGGATAGTCGCCCATCATGCCGATCTGGATGGTATCCGCCATCATGCCATTCGTGATGGGCGGGCCGGACGTGAAGTTCTGCCAGTTCAACTTGTAGTCGACATCCTTGTACTTGCCCGTCTTCGGCAGATGCTTTTCCAGCAGGCCGAGTTCCTTGAGGGCAATACCGCCGGTTGCCGTGTTGGTCGTGGTGTTCTGGGTACCAAGACCGATTGTAATCGTCTCCGCCGAAGCAAGAGCGGGCGCAAAAACAAGCCCCGCGCCAAGCGCAAGAGGCATCAGTTTGAGAGATTTGCAAGCCTGACTGAAGGAACGCATTGTATCTTCCTTTGTTAAGCCGCATTCCGGCGGATGAATAAAATCTCCCACTGGTGCCGTTTCCCGAGAATTTCTTTTTTATATTTGAGAAGCACACGCTCAACTGGCGCGAAACGTTCTTTATGACCCTATTATGTAGCTATCCCGTCGTGGGCCAAGCATCGCATCGCGATGAAGGCAACGGATTGCCAAGAAACCGGGACCTCCTGTTTTTGGTCGTTCTGGGTGCAGGCGTGTGCCGCTTTGTTGGGCAATGACAGCTGCGCCAGCCGCTCCGGGGCACAGTGATGGACACGGGGACGGGCATCGGAATGGGCGCGCTTGTGCCCATGACAGGGGCCGCGCAACATGCCCCCTCCAGAACACATGAACAGGCATGGCCGGATGTGTGCTGGGTGTGTGTTGTTTCAGGGCGTTGACGCAGAACGCGTCCCATCGCGCATGGATGCCAAAGCCTTTGAATCGCAAACGATAATATGCGTGTCGCGCACAGTGATGGCGCCACGGTCCGCAAGCTGTTTCAAGGTGGCGGATACACCCTGGCGGGTGACGCCTGTCATGTGCGCCAGATCCGCATGGGTGAAGGGCGCGGCGATCATGATGCCGTCCTCCTCCTCGACCCCGTACAGATCCACCAGATGCAGCATCAGATGCGCGAGCTTCTCGGAAACCGAGCGCGTGCCCAGCATCTGCGCCAGCGCCGAGTAGCATTTGCCCTTGAAGATGAGACCTTCCATCACGTTCATCGCAAGGGCGGGAATTTCGGTCACCAGACGGCGCAGATCATCTCCCGGCAAATGCAGCACCGTGCTGTTGGCTGATGCCGCACCGGACCACATATGCACCCCGCGCCGGAACACTTCCGGGCCACCGACAAAATTGCCCGGATGCCAGTAGGCGAGCGTGATCTGCCGGCCACTGGGCGCGGTGTAGAACACCTTGATACGCCCGGACTCGATCAGATAAATCCCGTTCTGCCGCGCTCCCTGTGAAAACAGGCGCACCCCACGCTGCACCACCTGTCGCCAGCCGGCGGCACGCACGGTTTCTGCCTGCGCCTCAGTCAGGCCTGCGAGAAGATAGGGTGGCCCGCTTTTGCGCAGGGCCGGGTCTGCCATAAGCATGGCACCGAATTTCTTCAGCGGCGTTCCATTGGCGGCGCATGCTGAATCGGTGCTCTGCACCACGTCCCGAATGATCGGCATGTCTGTCACCCGCTCAACCTCCTGACCCCGCCGCCAGTGCAGGGTCAAGCAAGGTTCATGCCGTTGGGGCAAAAGAAGGAAGACGGGACAGGACCAAAAGGGCATGATCGGTCAGGTTGCACGGATGCGCACCTTTAAACAGGATAGACCGCTCCTCACTTCGCAAGCATGCACGTGGCCGAGGCTGATATGGAAAATGCGGCAGCACTCTTCAGGGGGCGCCGAACATGGCCGCGATCTGTTTGGGCTACAGGAAGACATGCACGTCAATCACCGGCCCATCTGCCCTGTGTATACCCTGCGCCTGTGCCCACACTTGCGGCCAGCACCTTATTCGCCCGAACCGGCAACCTCCCGTACCACCGCCCGGCCCGTATCCATTGGCAATGAACCATGCAGAAACACGCGGATGCAGCGGCGCACATGGCTGCGGCGCGCATCGCCGCCGGGCCAGTCCAGTTCGCCGGTGGCCTTGGAGAGAACCGCGCCGAAAATCATGTCCATCAGCATCCGGGCCATGGCGGCGGCATCATCAATCACCATCTGGCCGGCCTCATGCCGGGCGCTCAGCCATGCCGCCAGTTCCGCGCGCGAGCGATCGCCGCCATGGCGGCGCAGCACCTCACCCAGTTCGGGGAACTGGCGCACTTCACCAACCACCAGCCGGATCAGGGCCGTGCGCGCCTGTTCTTCAGCAGGTGAAATATCAATCCGGAAAATCTGCTCCAGCGCCCTGTCGAGAGGCAGCCCTTCATAGTCTCCCGGCAGGGCCAGCATACTGCGCCGGTGCGCATCCACCACCGCGATGAACAGCTCCAGCTTGCCCGGAAACAGCCGATAGAGCGTGCGCTTGGACATGCGACAGGTGGCAGCCACCTCATCCATGGTGGTGCGACCATAGCCATGCGCCACAAAAAGCTGGAATGCATCCTCCACCACACGCGCACGCAGTTGCTCGTCCGACACCAGCTTGGGCCGTCCGCGCCGGCATGGGCCGGCCTGCATGGTCTCATGGTGCGACGCACCCATCCCTCACCCCTGATGTCGCAGCGCCCGCGCTTTCGATTGACAGCCGATGGCGGTGACAATAAGGGTAATTCACGGTTTCTTAAATGCAAGCTTTAGCGGCATCATGATTTTCTCCAAGGCACCGGATGTTTCGAAGGCTCCGGCTGCCTCTCAGCGGGTGAAGCCATTCAAGTCGCGTCGCTCACATGTCCTGAAGGCACGAGGGCTGGGGCTCGAATCACCCGTGTCGGCGGGTGCGGAGCCATGTGTACGCGCTGGCATACCCATTCGCGCGGAGGCTGTAGCGTCCTCATGCGCCCGCCTGTTGCCAGTTCTCGGGCTCGCTTTTCTGCTGTCGGCCTGCGCCGTGGGGCCGGAATATGCCACCCCCGGCTTTCCTCTGCCCGCGAGCTGGAGCGACAACCGCTCACGCCCTGCCTCTGAACAGACACCCCCCACTCCGCCGCAACTGGGCGCGTGGTGGAAGACCCTGCGAGATCCCACCCTCAATCGCATCATGGATGTGGCGGTGGAGAGCAATCTGGATGTCGCAACCGCCAAGGCGCGCGTGCGTGAAGCGCGGGCCGGCTATCGCAAGCAGATGGGCACGCTCTTTCCCATCGCCGATGGCAGCGGCACCATCACGCGCGGCGACAATGGCTCGGTTGTTGGGGATGATGGCGCGGTCGATGCGCCCGGCCTCTACACCCAGTATCGTGCCGGATTCGATGCCAGCTGGGAACTCGACATTTTCGGCGGCAACCGGCGCGGGCTGGAAGCCACGAAATATGGCATGCAGGCCGCTGAAGACGAATTGCAGGCCACGCTGCTGACACTGGTGGGCGATGTCGCCTCCTATTATGTGGAGGCGCGCGGCTATCAGGCCCGCATTGCACTGGCGCGTCGCACCGCCGCCACCCAGCGCGAGACTGCCGTTCTCACCCGCACCCGTATGGAAGCCGGCGCGGTGAGCGCTGTCGACGCTGCCAATGCGAGCGGACAGGCCGCAAGCACGGAAGCCGTCATTCCCGATCTTCAGGCCGCTTATGCCGCGAGCGTGCATCGGCTCAGTGTCCTCACCGGGCAGCCTCCCACCGCGCTGGCGGAACTGATGGATCGCGGCGGACGCATTCCCTCGCCGCGTGCCCCCGTGCGCAAGGGCGTGCCGGCCGATGTGCTGCGCAGCCGGCCGGATGTGCGCCAGGCCGAACGCGAACTGGCCCGCACCACCGCCCTCATCGGGCAGGCAGAGGCGGCGCGTTATCCCAGCGTCAGCCTCACCGGCAATGTCAACACCATGGGCACGAAGCTGGGTGATCTGGCGCGCGGCTCTTCCATCAGCTGGTCCTATGGCCCCACACTGACCGTACCGGTGTTTCATGGCGGGCAGCTCAAGGCACAGGTGGAAGTGACGGAAGCCCAGCGCGACCAGAGCTATCTCACCTATCACGCCGCCATTCTCACCGCGCTTGAGGATGTCGAGAACGCCATCGTCTCCCTCGCGCAGGAACGGCGCAAGGCCGAGCGGCTCTCTGCCTCCACCACGGCATATGGGCAGGCGGCCACCCTTTCCCGCTCGCTCTACCAGAATGGCTCCACCAGCTTTCTGGAAGTGCTGGACGCGGAACGCTCGCTTTATTCCGCCGAGGACTCGCTGTTGCAAAGCCGCGTGTCCATCGCCACAGATTATATCGCCCTCAACAAGGCGCTGGGCGGCGGCTGGGATGGCGAGGTGAATGTGACCACCCCTGCCGTGGTGGACCAAAATACCGGGCCGCATTTTGCCCGGCCGATCCAGTGAGCCCCCTGTGAAACAGAGCCCCTCCGCATCGGCCATCGTATGGCTGTCCGCCCTGCCCCACATCCATCTCAGCGGGAGTCACCCATGACCAACGGGATGAACACACGCGGGATGAGTGCCGCCACCCTGCGTGCAGGCAAGCGACGGGTCATCACCATTGGTGCGCTCGTCATCATGGCGCTTCTGGCTTTCGTGCTGTTGCGGGACTGGATGTTCCCCGTTGAAGCGCCGAAAATCCTCAGTGCCCCGGCTGCTATCGGCACGGTGGAAGAGACGGTTCTGGCCACCGGCATTCTCAAGCCCGCGCGTCTGGTGGCGGTGGGTGCACAGGCCTCCGGCCGCGTGACACAGATTGCGGTGAAGCTGGGACAGAAGATCAACAAGGGCGATCTGGTGGCCCAGATCGACTCCATCACCCAGGACAATGCCCTGCGCACGGCCAAGGCCGCGCTCGCCAATGTGCGGGCGCAAAAGCAGGAAAAGGAAGCCACCCTGCGTCTGGCAGAGCAAACCCTCGCCCGCCAGTCCCGCCTCGTGGCCCAGACCGCCATTTCCCGCGCGGATTTTGAAACCGCGCAGGCCGATGTCGCCACCAACCGCGCACAGATAGCGGCGCTTGAGGCCCAGATCATCGAGGCCGAGGTTGCGGTGAATACGGCGGAAGCCAATCTCGGCTACACCCGCATCACTGCCCCCATCAATGGCACGGTGCTCTCCATCGTCACCCAGGAAGGCCAGACGGTGAACGCCGCCCAGTCCGCGCCCACCATCATCATTCTGGGCGATCTGGAAACCATGACCGTGCGGGCGGAAATCTCGGAAGCGGACGTGGTGAAGGTGCATGCGGGCCAACAGGTGGATTTCAACATCATCGGCGAGCCGGACAAGCGCTATCAGTCGGTTCTGGAAGCCATTGAGCCTGCACCCGAATCCATCAAGAGCGACAGCAGCTTCTCGGCCTCATCCTCCAGCGCCTCCAGTTCCTCGTCATCCTCCACGTCCGAGGCCATCTATTATAATGGCCTGTTCCATGTGCCGAACCCGGATGGACGCCTGCGCACCTACATGACCGCGCAGGTCTCTGTCATTCTGGGCAGGGCGGCGGATGTGCTCACCATTCCCTCCGCCGCTCTCGGCCTGCGCGGAAAGGATGGTCTCTACACGGTACAGGTGCTGGGTGCGGATGGGCAGATCACCCCCCGGCAGGTGGAGGTGGGGCTGAACAACCGCACGCTGGCGGAAATCCGTTCCGGCCTCAGCGCGGGAGAGCGGGTGGTGATGGGGCAGATTGCGGCCGGCGCTGCGCCCACCAGTACCCCGCGCCGTGGCCCGCCGCCCATGGGACTGTAAGGCATGGGCGAGCCGCTGATCGTTCTTGAAAAACTGCGGCGGGAATTTCCCGCCGGTGACGGCGTGCTGACCGTTCTCAACGACATCGACCTTACCATTGAGGCCGGCGAGATGGTGGCCATTGTCGGGGCTTCCGGCTCTGGCAAGTCCACGCTCATGAACATTCTGGGCTGCCTCGCCAGCGCCACCTCCGGCAGCTATCGCATCGGGGGGCGTGAAACCGCCAGTCTTGACCACGATGAACTGGCCGCCCTGCGACGCGAGCATTTCGGCTTCATCTTCCAGCGCTACCATCTGCTGTCCGAGCTGACGGCGCTTGGCAATGTGGAAATTCCCGCCATCTATGCCGGCTGGGAAGCTGGTGCCCGCCGCACCCGCGCGCTGGAACTGCTCGGCCGCCTCGGCATGGCGGACCGCACCGATCATCGCCCCGGCCAGCTTTCCGGCGGCCAGCAACAGCGCGTCTCCATTGCCCGCGCCCTGATGAATGGCGCAAACCTCATCCTCGCGGATGAGCCCACCGGCGCGCTCGACAAGGCCAGCGGCGAGGAAGTACTGCGCATTCTTGAAGAACTGCATGCCGAGGGCAAGACGGTCATCATCGTTACCCATGACATGAATGTCGCCGCCCGTGCGGAGCGGATCATCGAGTTCAGTGATGGCCGGATCATTTCCGATCACCGCACGGCGAAACCCACGCCTGCCATGCTTGAACCCGCCATATCGGAACCCGCTGTTCCGCCTCCTTCCACGCGCGGAACTGACAAGGCGCATGCGCCCGCCCCGGCACAGCCGCTGGATGCCGCCCGCTCGCGCTCATGGTCTGCCGCGCTGATGCGGTTTCAGGAAGCCTTCCGCATGGCGCTTCTGGCCATGCAGGCGCACAAGCTGCGCACCTTCCTGACCATGCTCGGCATCATTATCGGCATCGCCTCGGTGGTGGCTGTGGTGGCACTGGGTGAAGGATCGCGGCTTAAGGTTCTGGCCAACATCTCATCACTTGGCACCAACACGCTGGAAGTGTTTCCGGGCAAGGATTTTGGCGATGCCCGCTCTGGCAAGATCACCACTCTGGTGATTTCCGATGCCCATGCGCTGGCAAAAGAGCCCTATGTGGCTGCCGTGACGCCCACAGTCTCCACCTCCAAGACCGTGCGCTTCGGTCCCAAAGAGGCCTCCGCGCTGGTGAACGGGGTGAGCGAGCAATATTTCGATGCCCGCGGCACCAAACTCACAGCGGGCAATGTATTCGGCCCTGAATCCGTTCATAATCTGGAACAGGTGGCGGTGATTGACGAAAACACCCGCAAAACCCTGTTTGCGGATTTTGATGGCGACCCCATCGGTCAAATCATTCTGGTCGGCTCCGTCCCCAGCCGCATCATCGGCGTGGCCGCGCCCCAGCAGGGCGGGTTTGGCGGCAGCCAGAACCTGTCCATCTTCCTGCCCTACACCACCGTGCAGTCCCGCATTCTGGGCACGAACACGCTGCGCTCCATCACCGTGCGCGTGCAGGATGATACCGATACCGCGCTGGCAGAACAGGCTGTCACCAGCTTCCTCACCCAGCGCCACGGGGTGAAGGACTTCTTCATTCTCAACACCGATGACATCCGCAAAACCATTACCGCCACCACCGAGACGCTGACCCTGCTGATTGCCGCCATCGCCCTCATTTCGCTGCTGGTGGGCGGCATCGGGGTGATGAACATCATGCTGGTCTCGGTGTCCGAGCGCATCTCGGAAATCGGCGTGCGGATGGCGGTTGGCGCGCGGCGCAGTGACATTCTCCAGCAGTTCCTGACCGAGGCGGTGCTGGTGTGCCTTCTGGGCGGCGTACTCGGCATCTCGCTGGCGCTCAGCATCGGCTATGTGTTCGAGTATCTGGGCTCGGACTTCAAGCTGATCTATTCGCCCACATCGATCGTTGTGGCCTTCCTCTCCTCCAGCGTCATTGGCATGCTGTTCGGCTTCCTGCCGGCCCGCAGCGCTTCCATGCTGGATCCGGTCGAGGCCCTCACCCGGCATTGAACAGGCCTGTGCAAGCCGGGCACCACATAGCGCAATCTTGCGGTGCAGTTTCGCGTCGGTCTGAAACCTTGAAGCATGATCCTCAATGGTTCGGCCGCCTCATTCACTCACCGTCATCGCAAGATGAAAGCGTGGGTACAGGTGACCAAAAATAATGGCCGGTCCCAAACCGGGGCCGGCCATTCTCGTCTGTCGAAACCCAATCTGGAACAGGCGCTCAGCTCTTGCGGCTGCCACGCAGCATACGGCGCAGGGGATTGGCACGGGCTTCGCGCAGATCCTCGTCCTTCTGCTCAAGCTGCTTGCGCAGGTTTTGAACCTCGCGCTTCAGCGCGGCATTCTGCTCACGCACGATGGCGGGATTGGTTTCGCTCGACTGCTCGATACGGATCTTGGAGGGGTCCGCCGTCTGGGCGAAAGCCGCGCGTGCCGCTGCATCATCCACACCAGGCAGGAATGGCTTCAGCGTGTTGAAGAGATACTCCCCATCCGTTGCAAAACGGGGAAAGTGCAGCAGCACGAAGGGGATGCCGGCGCGGGTCAGGCGCTCTACCAGATGATAGAAACCGATCGCGAGAATGCGCTCCGCGTCCTTCTCATCCAGCGAATAGAGCAGGCCACCGGCCACGGTGCCCCACACATCCCAGGGCGCTTTCAGGTCCGCCAGCCAGGGGGCGGATTTCAGCATGGCCTGCTGCTCCACCACCACACGGCTGCGTGCCGCATGGCCGAGATCGCGGATGGGGATGATGACGCCGTCTGACTGGAAGCGCCCGCTCTCGATCATTTCGTCAATGACCAGATAGAGCCATGGATTCTTGCAGACATAAGGCGCGGAGGCATCATCAAGGAGGTGGATCGCCTCCTCAAGACCGGCATTCGCATTCTCGTCGATCGGCGTATCCGGGTTGCGCGAGAGGGTTGTGTCGAGCCCCAGCGCTGTCAGATAGCGCACCAGAAAGGTGGTTCCAGCCCGTCCTGTCCCGGCAATATGCAGATGTCGTCCCAATGCACCGCCCTTCAGTTCACCGCCGCCCGATTCCGAACATGGAGATACGCATCCACGCTTTGATACGAAAGCAGAATCCCGCCAGCAATTCTGCGGTTTCTCTGCCACAACTTTCCAGTCATGATAAGTGTTTGGTTGGCCCGGCAGCGTATAATCGCGCTTTTTTCCGGATTCTGCCCGTTCACCGGGCACAGGGCCTGCCTTCAGGCCTTTTCGGCAGCAGGCTGGCCAAAGCGTTCCTCAAAGACCAGTTGCTCAAGCGGCAGGCGTTCCCGCCAGCCCACCTGTTCCAGATCCGGCACGGTTTCGAAATGCGAGACATGGCCGATGCACAGCAGCGCAACCGGCACGATCTCTTCCGGAATATGCAGAATGGCGCGCAGTTCCTCCAGCGCGATGATGGAGACCCAGCCCACACCCAGCCCCTCGGCCCGCGCGGCCAGCCAGATATTCTGCACGGCGCACACGGTGGAATAGAGATCCATCTCGCTTTGGTGCGTGCGCCCAAGAACCACCGGTCCGGCACGGTCCCGGTCGCAGGTGACACACAGCAGCACCGGCGCTTCCAGCAGTCCCTCCAGTTTCAGGGACCGGTAAAGATCACCGCGCACGCCTTCGAAGCGGGCTGCGGCCTCATCATTGGCGCGGGTGAAGGCGGCATGCAAAGCCTGTTTCGTGGCGACATCGCGAATCACAATGAAGTTCCACGGCTGCAAAAAGCCCACGGAAGGCGCGGCATGGCCGGCGGCCAGAACCCGTGCCAGCATCTCCCGGTCCACAGCATCGGGCAGGAAATTGCGCCGCACATCGCGTCGCGACAGGATGCAGCGATAGATGGTTGCCTGCTCTTCCGGTGTGAAGCTGTTCATGGGAAAGCGGCCTCCTGCCTTGTCTCGCGTGCTGCCACCGTGCCGGTGCACACGCTCCGCGCGCTGCCTGCATACGCCACCCGTGCACAGCTGGCCAATTCACGGCTGAAAACCGGGGTAGCGCGACGACGCAGGATCGCGCACCTTCGCCTTGTTTCCGCCGTTCCGGGCGGTGTCATATTGAGCTATCCCGTTATCCTGTCCGAGGATTCGAACCGGAGTTGCCGATGTTTGCGCGCGCTGCCCGTCTTGCCTTCATCCTCGCCGCTGTCGCCGGACCATCCGTGCCCGCACTGGCGCAACAGAGTGATGCACAGGCACAGCCTCCGGCCGCCAGCACGCAGGATGCCCCCTTCCGCTCCGGCCTCTCCTTGATGGGCGAGCCGAAATACAAGCCCGGCTTTCCCCATTTCGATTATGTGAACCCGCAAGCCCCCACGGGCGGCCTGCTGCGTATGGCCGATGACGGCACGTTCGACAGCTTCAATTTCGTGGTGCCGCGCGGAGCACCTGCCTCCGGCATTACCCTCATCTATGATACGCTGATGACCGCCTCCAATGATGAGGTCTCATCGGAATATGGCCTGCTGGCCGAGGGCGTGCGCTTCCCCGAGGATTTCTCCTCCGTCACCTACCGCTTGCGCGAAGGGGCGAAATGGCATGATGGCCAGCCGGTAACCCCGGAGGATGTGGTCTGGTCATTCGAAATGCTGACCAAGCACAACCCCAACCAGCGCTATTATTACAGCCATGTGGTGAAGGCCGAGAAGACCGGCGACCGCGATGTGACATTCACCTTCGATCAGGCCGGAAACCGCGAACTGCCGCAGATTGTCGGCCAGATCATGGTACTGCCGAAGCGCTGGTGGACCGGCAAGGACGCCAACGGCAAGGCGCGCGACATCGCACAAGGCACGCTGGAGCCGCCGCTTGGCTCCGGCCCCTATCGCATCAAGGGCTTCATACCCGGCCGTTCTGTCACCTATGAGCGGGTGGCCGATTACTGGGGCAAGGACCTGCCGGTGAATGTGGGCCGCAACAATCTGGGCGAGATCCGTTACGAGTATTTCCGCGATGAAACCGTGATGCTGGAGGCCTTCAAGGCCGACCAGTATGATTTCCGCATCGAAAGCTCCGCCAAGAACTGGGCAACCGCCTATGACTTCCCCGCCCGCAAGGCCGGTGACGTGGTGCTGGAGATGTTCGAGAACCGCGCCACAGGCATGATGCAGGCCTTCATCCCCAATCTGCGCCGCGAGAAGTTTCAGGACCGCCGCGTGCGCCGTGCCCTGAATCTGGCGCTGGATTTCGAGGGCATGAACCACACCCTGTTCTTCGGCCAGTATGTGCGGGTCAATTCCTTCTTCTCCGGTACGGAACTGGCCTCTTCCGGCCTGCCGGAAGGACGCGAGCTGGAAATTCTGGAAGAGGTGCGAAAGGCCGTGCCGGGCGGACTGCCGGAAGAGGTGTTCACCTCCGCTTTTGCCAACCCCTCATCCACCGATGAAAAAGCCCGCCGCACCAATCTGCAGCAGGCCGCAGCCCTGCTGAAAGAAGCCGGCTATGAGGTGAAGAACCGCAAACTGGTGAATGCCAAGGGCGAGCCCTTCACCATTGAGATCCTGCTCAACAGCCCGGCCATGGAACGCGCCGCCGTATTCTACCGGCCGGCACTGGAACGGCTTGGCATCACGGTCAACATCCGGGTGGTGGATTCCTCCCAATATACCAACCGGGTGCGCTCGCGCGATTTCGACATGATCGTCTCCGGCTGGGCGCAATCCCTCTCGCCCGGGAATGAGCAGCGCGGCTTCTTTGGCTCCTCTTCGGCAGATCAGCCCGGCGGTTACAATTTCGCCGGCATCGCCAATCCCGCCATTGATGCGCTGATCGACCGCGTGATCTACGCCAAGAGCCGCGAGGATCTTGTGGCCTCGACCCGTGCACTGGACCGGGCCCTGATGTGGAACGAGTTCGTTGTTCCCGCATGGACCCTGAACTACACCCGCACCGCACGCTGGAACCGGTTCGCGCACCCAGAAAACATGCCGGCCTACAGCTTCGCCTTCCCGGACATCTGGTGGTTTGATGCCGCAAAGGCCGCAACCATCCGCAATGCACCGAAGGGCAATGCCCCACAGGGAGGCACGGCGCAGTGAGCAGGAACGTGCCCGGAAACCGTGCTGACAGTCTGGCTCGTCAAAGCAAGCCCGTGGGCGCGCCGCGTTCTGGCGAAGATCTGAACCATGCAGAACCTGTACAGACCCTGCATGTCAGCATCAGCCGCCGTGCGGTTTTGTGCGGTGTGGGTGGTGGGTTGGCGGGCACCATGCTGCTGCCCCATCTTGCCCGCGCGCAGGATGGTGAGGCAGCATCGGCTGCCGAGGCAGCCGCCAATGAGGGCGGCGCAGTGCAGGCGCTGGAGCCACGCCACGGCCTCTCCTTTTTCGGAGACCTGAAATATCCGGCGGACTTCACCCACTTCGCCTATGCGAACCCGGATGCACCAAAGGGCGGCCCCTTCTCACAGGTCGGCTCCAGCGTCTTTTATAATCAGACCTTCAACACCTTCGATACGCTGAACCCGTATAACCAGCGCGGCAACGGGGCATTCGGCATCGAGCTCATCTACGATACGCTGCTGGAAGCGGCCGGCGATGAGAAAAGCGCCATGTATCCGCGCCTCGCGCGCGCGGTGGAGGTGGCCCCGGATGGCCTGACCTATCGCTTCCTTCTGCGCCCGGAAGCCCGGTTTCATGATGGCACGCCGCTGACCTCGGCCGATGTGGTGGCAACCTTCGAGGCCCTGAAGGCCCATGGCTATGAAACCATCCGCATGGCCCTGCGCTCTTTGAAACATGTGGAGGCGGATGGCGACCACGCCGTGGTGATGACCTTCGAGGCAGGCCGCTCGCGCAGCGCCCCCCTCACCGCCGCTGGCATGCCCATTTTTGCTCGCGCCTTTCTGGAAAAGCACCCTTTCAACCGCTCGTCACTGGAGCCACCACTCGGCTCCGGCCCCTATAAGGTGGCGAAGTTCGAGGCGGGGCGGTTTATCGAATATGAGCGCGTGGCCGATTACTGGGGGCAGAACCTGCCTACCATGAAGGGCCGCTTCAATTTCGGCACCGTACGCTACGAGTATTTCCGCGACCGCATCGCCAGCCTCGAGGGGTTCAAGGCCCGCGCCTATCTCTTCCGCGAGGAATTCACCGCGCGTGAATGGGCCACCCAATATGACTTCCCCGCCGTGCGCGAAGGGCGGGTGAAGCTGGAAACCCTGCCCAACAATGCCTTTTCCGGCGTTCAGGGCTGGTTTCTCAATACCCGCCGCCCGCAATTTTATGACCGGCGGGTGCGCGAAGCCATCAATCTGCTGTTCGACTTCGAGTGGACGCGCAAGAACCTGATGTATGACGCCTATGCGCGCACCTCATCGTTCTTCCAGAACTCGGACATGATGGCGAAGGGCGAGCCCTCCCCCGAGGAACTGCGCCTTCTTGTGCCCTTCCGCAGCAAGCTGCCGGATTCGGTGTTCGGCCCCCCATGGGTTCCGCCTGTCTCGGATGGATCAGGCGAAGACCGGGCGCTGCGCATGCAGGCGGTGGAACTGCTCAAGGCTGCCGGCTACCGCTTTCGCGATGGCAAGCTGGTGGATGGCAAGGGCCAGCCCTTCACCATCGAGTTCCTCGACCATGATGGCGCGATGGAACGCCACCATGCCCGCTTTATCGGGCACCTGAAGAAGGTCGGCATCACGGCCACCTACCGGGTGGTGGACCCGGCCCAGTTCCAGATGCGGCTGCAGAATTTCGATTTCGATGTGGTGAGCCGGCGCTACAGCTTCTCCCCCTATCCGGGCGAGGAACTGCGCGCCTATTTCTCTACCGAGGCGGCACGCACGCCCGGCTCCTACAATGTGGCCGGTATCTCCGACCCGGTGGTGGACAGCCTCATCACACAAGCCATTGCCGCCACCACGGCGGAAGAGCTCACCATCATTTGCCGCACGCTGGACCGCGTGCTACGGGCCAATTTCTACTGGATTCCCCAATGGTATGCGGACAGCCACCGCATCGCCTTCTGGAACGAATTCGACCGGCCGGCGGAAAAGCCCTTCTATGAGATCGGCGCGCTCGACACATGGTGGAGCACAAATGCAGCCGCCCCCACGCGGGACGAGGGCTGAGATGCCATCATGCACCCGGCCTCTTTCCGCCTCGCCCCTTCGCACCGTCACGCCTGATCGGGAGACGTGATGTTCGCCTATATCCTTCGCCGCATCCTTCTCATGATCCCCACCATTCTCGGGATCATGCTGGTGTCTTTTGTCATCGTGCAGTTCGCGCCGGGCGGGCCGGTGGAACGGGTCATCGCCCAGATCACGGGCGATGATGTCTCGGCCACCGCCCGTGTCTCGGGCGGCGGAGGAGACTTCTCCGGGGCCGCAGGGGCGCAGGCCGCGGGGGCGGGCGATGCCATGTCCTCGAAATATCGCGGCGCGCAGGGGCTGGACCCGACCTTCATCGCAGAGCTTGAAAAGCAGTTCGGCTTCGACAAGCCGGCGCATGAGCGCTTCTTCAAGATGATCAAGGATTACGCGACCTTCGATTTCGGCCGCTCCTATTTCCGCGATATCACGGTCATTGATCTCATCATCGAGAAGTTGCCGGTATCCATCTCGCTCGGCCTGTGGATGACGCTCATCACCTATGCCATCTCGATTCCGCTGGGCATTTCCAAGGCGATGCGGGATGGCTCGCGCTTTGATATCTGGACCTCGGCGGTCGTCATCATCGGCTATGCCATTCCCTCCTTCCTGTTCGCCATCCTGCTTATCGTGCTGTTTGCCGGCGGCTCGTTCTGGGATCTCTTCCCCCTGCGCGGGCTGGTTTCCGAAAACTTCTGGCAGATGAGTTGGCCGGAGCGGATTCTCGACTATTTCTGGCATCTGGTGCTGCCCATTACCTCCATGGTGCTTGGTGCTTTCGCCACCATGACACTGCTGACGAAGAATTCCTTCCTTGAGGAAATCCGCAAGCAATATGTCACCACCGCGCGGATGAAGGGTCTCACCGAGCGGCGGGTGCTCTATGGGCATGTGTTCCGCAACGCGATGCTGATCGTCATTGCCGGTTTTCCGGGGGCGTTCATCGCGGCCTTCTTCACCGGATCGCTGCTGATCGAGACCATCTTCTCGCTCGACGGCCTCGGCCTGCTCTCGTTCGAGAGTGTGCTGAACCGCGACTATCCGGTGGTGTTCGCCACCCTCTACATGTTCTCGCTGGTGGGGCTCATTGTCGGCCTGATCTCGGACCTCACCTATATGCTGGTGGACCCCCGCATCGACTTTGAAACGCGGGAGGTTTGAGGCGATGAGCACGGCCACCCTCACCCCCGAAACAACGCCCGCAACCGGCACAGTGCCCGCAAAGCGCCACTGGTTCTCGCCGCTCAACCGGCGCCGTCTTTCCAATTTCCGGCGCAACGGGCGCGGCTACTGGTCTTTCATCATCTTCTCGGTGCTGTTCGTGCTCTCCCTTGGCGCGGACTTCATCGCCAATGACAAGCCGCTGCTCGTCTCCTATGAGGGGCACTATTATGTGCCGGTTCTCAAAGCCTATCCCGAGACCGATTTCGGCGGCGACTTCGAGACCGACGCCGATTACCGCGACCCCTATCTTCAGGATCTCATCAGGGAGAAGGGCGGATGGATGATCTGGCCGCCCATCCGCTATTCCTATTCCACCCACAATCTCGACCTGCCGACCCCCGCCCCCTCCCCGCCCACATGGATGCTGAGCGAGGAACAGTGCAAGGATGTGGCCGAGCGCAAGGGCCTCTCGGGCTGCGCTGGGCTGGAAACCAACTGGCTGGGCACGGATGACCAGGGCCGCGATGTGCTGGCCCGCCTTATCTATGGCTTCCGCATCTCGGTGCTGTTCGGGCTGACGCTGACCATCATCTCCTCCATCATCGGCATCGCGGCCGGCGCGGTGCAGGGCTATTTCGGCGGCTGGGTAGATCTGCTGTTCCAGCGTTTCATCGAGATCTGGACCGCCATTCCCTCGCTCTATCTGCTGCTCATCATCTCGTCGGTGCTGGTGCCGGGTTTCTGGGTGCTGCTGGGCATATTGCTGCTGTTCTCGTGGGTCTCTCTGGTGGGGCTGGTGCGGGCGGAATTCCTGCGCGCGCGCAATCTTGAATATGTGCAGGCGGCCCGTGCGCTGGGGGTGGGTAATTTCACCCTCATGACCCGCCACCTGCTGCCCAACGCCATGGTGGCGACCCTGACCATGCTGCCCTTCATCATGTCCTCCTCGGTCATGACCCTGACCGCGCTGGACTTCCTCGGTTTCGGCCTGCCGCCGGGCTCGCCCTCGCTGGGTGAACTGCTCTCGCAGGGCAAGAACAACATTCAGGCGCCATGGCTGGGCCTCACGGCCTTCTTCACACTGGGCATCATGCTGAGCCTGCTCATCTTTATCGGCGAGGCGGTGCGTGACGCCTTTGACCCGCGCAAGACCTTCGAGTGAGGGGGAGACCATGACCGAGACCTCTCCCGACACCACCTCCCCGAGCACCCCTGTGGCAGGCACGCCGCTTCTCTCCGTTCGCGACCTGTCCATCGCCTTCCGGCGCGATGGACAAGACAGTGTCGCGGTAAAGAATGTCTCTTTCGACATCCGCAAGGGCGAAACGCTGGCGCTGGTGGGCGAATCCGGCTCCGGCAAGTCCATCACCGCGCTTTCGGTGCTCAAACTCCTGCCCTACCCTTCCGCCAGCCACCCCTCGGGGCAGATCCTGTTCGAGGGGAAAGACCTGCTCACCGTACCTGAGCATGAGTTGCGCGGGGTGCGGGGCAACCGCATCACCATGGTGTTTCAGGAACCCATGAGCTCGCTGAACCCGCTGCACACCATCGAGCGGCAGGTGGGGGAGATGCTCATTCTGCATCGTGGCATGAGCGTTTCAGCGGCCCGCAAGCGCACGCTGGAGCTTCTGCATGAAGTGGGCATTCCCAACCCGGAGGAGCGGCTCTCCTCCTTCCCCCACCAGCTTTCCGGCGGGCAGCGCCAGCGCGTGATGATCGCCATGGCGCTCGCCAACTCCCCCGACCTTCTGATCGCGGATGAACCCACCACCGCACTCGACGTGACCGTGCAGGCGCAGATCCTGAAACTGCTGAAGGATCTTCAGGCCCGCCTCGGCATGGCCATGCTGTTCATCACCCATGACCTCAACATCGTGCGCAAGATCGCCGATCGGGTCTGCGTGATGCAGAAAGGCGAGATTGTGGAACAGGGCGGTGCGGAAGCGACCTTCAACAACCCGCGCCATCCCTACACGCAGGCCCTGCTGAAGGCCGAGCCGAAACCAGACCCGGCCCCCGCATCGGATGGTGCCATAGTGCTGGATGCGCAGGATGTGAAGGTCCACTTTCCCATCAAGAAGGGCTTCTTCCGCAAGACGGTGGGCCATGTGAAGGCCGTGGACGGGGTCAGCCTCTCCATCCGTCGCGGGGAAACGCTGGGCGTGGTGGGCGAGTCCGGTTCGGGCAAGACCACGCTGGGGCTGGCGCTGCTGCGGCTCATTTCCAGCAAGGGCTCCGTGGCCTTTCTGGGCCAGCGGATTGACGGCCTCGGCTTCAAGGCGATGCGCCCGCTGCGCCGGCAGATGCAGATGGTGTTTCAAGACCCCTATGGCGCACTTTCACCGCGCATGTCTGTTGGCGAGATTGTCGGCGAGGGGCTGCTGGTGCATGAGCGCAACCTTTCCGCCGATGCCAGAGAACAACGTGTGGTGGAGGCGCTGCGCGATGTGGGGCTGGACCCGGAAGCGCGCCATCGCTATCCGCACGAATTCTCTGGTGGCCAGCGCCAGCGCATCTCCATCGCCCGCGCCATGGCATTGGAACCCGCCTTCGTGGTGCTGGACGAACCCACCAGCGCACTCGACATGATCGTGCAGGCGCAGATTGTGGAACTGCTGCGCGCCCTCCAGCGCAAGCGCGATCTCGCCTTCCTGTTCATCACCCATGATTTGCGCGTGGTCTCGGCGCTCGCCAGCCATATATTGGTGATGCGCAATGGGCAGGCGGTGGAGCATGGCCCGGCGAAACAGGTGTTCGAGCACCCGCGTGAGGATTACACCCGCGCCCTGTTCGCAGCCGCCTTCTCTCTGGAAACGGCGGAGAGCGGCGTGGTGCGCCAATGAGCGGGAAAGCCTCCGCATCACAGCCGGGTGAAGACCTGCCCCACCGGGTTGAGGTCTCCGCTCCGCAATTGCTGTGCGATGGCTACAAACGCTATGAGCGTTTCAACCTGACTCTCTATCCCCCGGATGGGCCACCCCTGCACCAGCAGCGCGATGTGCTGCGCGCAGGCCATACGGTTGGCGTGCTGCCTTATGATCCGGCGCGTGATGCCGTCGTGCTTATCCGCCAGTTCCGCCTGCCCGCATGGCTGGTGCTGGGGGCGGAGCATGCTGAAATGGTCGAGATCGTCGCTGGAGGCATCGAGACGGGTGAAGCCGCCGCACACGCGGCCATGCGCGAATGCGCGGAGGAAACCGGCCTTGCGCCCAGCGCACTCATCCCCATGCTGCGCTTCATGCCGACGCCCGGCATTATTGATGAGCATGCCAGCTTTTTCCTCGGCGTGGTGGATGCCACCCATCTTCCTGAACGCAGTGGTCTGGATGGCGAGAGCGAACTCACCCGCCCCTTCCTGCTGCCGGTGGATGAGGCCATCGCGCTGGTGACACAGGGGCCGGATATCGCCCCCGCCTGCTCCAATGGCTATCTCATCATCGCCCTGCAATGGCTGGCGCTGAACCGGGCGCGGCTTCCCGCCCTGATCGCTGCCAGCCGTGAGGCTCCATCCTTCTGAGGCAACCGGAACCGCACCCCTGCGTTTCACCATTCATCACCGACGAACCGAAAGGAACACCGCATGATGAAGAACTGCCGCTCCTTCGCGCCCCTTTTTGCCCTGGCCTTCATGGCCACAGCGCCGGCCCTGGCGCAGGAAAGCGTCGCACCCATAGCCCCGGCGGCTCCACTTGCCGCGCTCACGACCATCGCCCCGCAGGCACAGCCCGCACCCTCAATCGAGGTGCGCACCACCCTCGCGCTCACCGGCCCGGCTGAAACCAGCGTGGTGCGCTATGATTGCGGATCAGCCAGCACACTTGCCGTCACGTATGTGAATGTGGAGCCGAACGCCATCGCGCTTATTCCGGTCGACGATGACACGCGCCTGTTTGTCACCACGCTCAGCGCCTCCGGCGCGCGCTATGTGTCCGGCCCGTTCGAGTGGTGGAGCAAGGGGGAGGAGGCCACCTTGCGCAATCTTGCCACCAGCGCGGAAGCACCCCCGCTTCTGACCTGCAAGGCCCTTCCCGCCAGCGACGCCACCGCCAAATAAAGCCGTACGGTAGCGAAGCTTGCGCGGGCCCTTGTCCGGTTTGGCGGCGCTTGCGCCACAGGCCATGATGGGTTCACGGGTAGCATGGCGCAAGAAGCGGGCTCAAAAGCCAGAGCGCAGCCGGCTACCGCCGCCCCATTGACGCGCCAGCGATGCATGCCTAACCATGATGCTCATCTGACCCTCGCACCTGCGAGGCCAGCCCTGATTTTGCCTGTTCCTGACGCCCGGCCCCGCGCCAGAATGGACCAGCCCGCGCATCGATCTGCATCTTCGCAGACCCTGCCGGATGGTGGACAGACCCACAGCCCGCATTGCGCTCCGGCATAAGACCCATGTCCTTGCCGCCGCGCAGTGCCTGTCCGCTCTCTGGAAACCGGATGGACCTTCTGCATGCGGTGGTTCGGTGGTGGTGACCAAATGCCGAACCGTGAGAGCCTCTCATGGACCCGGCATATGGTTGCGCCTCACCTGAGGAATGCCCCTGTCACCGGCCCAGCGCCGGGCCACAGGACTGATATGCTGAAAGCCGCCATGTCTTCGTTACTGCCCCTGCCCGTCTCACAGCCTTCATCCCCGCCGCAATCTGCTCCCGCACATGGCCTGCCGACTGAACACCTCCACCTTCTGGTGGTGGAGGCACATGCCGATATCAACGCCCTTTTGCGCGTGCTGGAGCCCTTTGCGGTTCTGGGCGTGACGCCGCAGGCCTTTCGGGGCGAGATGAAGGGCAATATGTTGCTTGTGAATCTGGAATTCATGGCTCAGGCAGAGGTTGCGGAGAATTTACACCGGCGCATCTCGGCCATGGTGATGGTTCATCACGCCCATCTGGGGGCCACCGCACCAGCTACCGCCGACCGGATCTGAACTGGCAGCCCGAAAGCCTCCATCATGCTCTCGTCCTTCATGGCCATCGCGGTCATCATCATGCCCATCTTCGGCATGATTGCCATTGGCTATGGCGCGGCACGCACCGGGTTGCTCAGCGACAAGGCAACCGACGGGCTGGCTGAATTCGTATTCAATCTCTCGGTGCCGGTTCTCATTTTCAAGACACTGAGCGAGGCGAAGCTGCCTGATGCCCAGCCGTGGGGCTACTGGATTTCCTATTTCGCCGGTGCGTTCCTTGTTTTCGCCATCGCCATGTTCGCCGCGCGCAAGCTGTTTGGCCGCAGCCATGAAGAGGCGGTCATCCATGGCTTCACCGCGGGCCAGTCCAATACGGTGTTTGTGGGCCTGCCACTCATTTTGAACGCCTATGGCGAGGCGGGCGCGGTGCCGCTGTTCCTGTTGCTGGCCATCCACTTGCCGGTGATGATGATTGCGGCCACCCTGACCATGGAGGGCGGCGCCGGCCTGTTCCGTCGCACCACCCAGATGCGTTTGCTGAAGACTCTGGCGCTCAACCCCATTCTCATCGGCATCTATGCCGGCGGCATCGCGCAACTCACGGGCGTGCAGGCCACAGGATTTGCAGGACAGATGGTGGACCTGCTCAGCGCCGGTGCCACGCCCTGCGCGCTGATCTCGCTCGGCCTTTCCCTGCGCCATTATGGAATCGCGGGTGATCTGCGCCAGCCCGTGCTCATCAGCGCGCTCAAGCTGATCGTACATCCGGCGGCGGTTTTCCTGCTCACCCTCATCTTCATCATGCCCCCGGCATGGGCCGGTGTTGCCGTGCTGTTTGCCGCCATGCCCTGCGGCATCAATGGCTATCTGCTGGCACGCCGCCATGGGCTGGCGGTGAACACGGCCAGCAGCGCGGTTTCGCTCTCCACCGGGCTGTCCATGTTTACGGTCGCCATATGGCTCTATGTGCTGGGGGTTGGCTAAGCGCTGGCGGGGGGGCAATTCCTTGAATGCGATCCTGTCTGTGCACCCACAAACATCAAAGCCGTGCATCTCAGCTTCGCATGGGGCTGCTCTCGCATGGCACCACAGCCAAACCCAGAAGCTGGCGAACCTCATCCGGAGTCAGCCCCTGTGCGCGCAAAACCTCTAAACTGGTGGAGTCCCGGCTTTTGGAGAGCTTGTGCCCACCCTCATCCAGCACCAGACGGTGGTGGTGATAGACCGGAGTGGGCAAGCCCAGCAGGCGCTGTAACAGCACATGAACCGATGTCGCCGCTTTCAGGTCCTGTCCGCGAATGACATGGGTGATACCCTGCAATGCATCATCCATCACCACGGAGAGATGATAGGAGGTGGGTGTATCGCGACGCGCCAGAACCACATCGCCCCATGCGGCCGGATCTGCCATCAGGCGATGATATGCGGCAGCCTGAGGGGGAAGCTGCTCCAGTTCCTGCCAATGCAGGCACGGCCCGGCTTCCGCGAGGGCGGCCGCCATATCCAGCCGCAACACGAAGGGCACCCCCTGCGTGCGCCGCTGGGCACGTTCGGTATCTGAAAGAGCGGTGCGGCGGAAGGGATAGAGCGGTGCGCCGTCCGGGTCGCGCATAGCGGGCTGTCCAGCCTCCGCCTCAGCCTGCGCCACCGCCCGGGCAATACCGGCCCTGCTTTCAAAGCAGGGATACACCAGCCCCCGCGCCTCAAGCTGCGCCAGCGCCACGGCATATTCCGCAAAATGATGTGACTGCCGCCGCGGCGGTGCATCCGGCTGAATGCCGAGCCAGGCCAGATCCTCCATCACGCCCTGCTCATATTCCGGCCGGCAGCGCGTGATGTCGATATCCTCGATTCGCAGCAGGAAGATACCGTCCGCCGCACGGGCAGCATCCGCATTCAGCAGGGCGGAAAGGGCATGGCCAAGATGAAGCCGCCCGTTGGGGCTGGGCGCAAAGCGGCAGATGAAGGCGGGCATTCAGCGCGCCCCAAACATGCGCTGCCCCGGTTGTGCGCAATTGAAGAGGAAAGACAGTGGCATGGCCTGGCCAGGATACTCCATTGCCCGCACACGCACAGCCACCTTTGCAAAACCGGCGTCCGAACCCGGATAAGAAAGCTGGCGAGCCGCACCGCACCGGCCTAGACTGAACAGAATTAAGAATGGACGGTACGCACGCCACCTTTGCCACAGGGAGCCTGTTTCCATGCCGCTTTCCCGCGACACGACCTCCCTTCTGGATGGCCCGCGCCTGCCCCCGCGCCATGGCGGCAAGCCAGACAGCCTTGTGGTGCTGCTCCATGGCTATGGGGCTGATGGCCGCGACCTGATTGATCTTGGAGAGATGTGGGGCAATGCCCTGCCCGGCGCGGCCTTTGTCTCGCCCCACGCGCCAGACCCGTGCAGCGAAGCCCCCATCGGTCGCCAGTGGTTCCCGCTTCATGCGCTGGACCCACACGAACTGGCCCGCGGCGTGGATGGCGCGGCCCCAGTCCTTGCCCGTTTTCTTGAGGTTGAACTGGCGCGGCATGATCTGCCAGCGGATCGGCTCGCCCTTGTCGGCTTCAGCCAAGGCGGCATGATGGCTCTACAAATGGGACTGCACAGCCCCACTCCGCCGGCCGGCATCATCGCCTATTCCAGCCTGTGGTGCGGGGTTGCCCACCCGCCGCCGGCGCCCTTCGAGGCCCCGCCCCCGGTGCTGCTGGTGCATGGCGGACAAGACGAAGTGATTCCCTCCGAGGCCCTGTTCGCCTCCGCCCATGCGCTCACCAGCGCGGGCGTACCGGTGGAATGGCACCTGAGCCCAGACCTGCCGCATGGTATCGATACAGATGGCATCGCCCGTGGCGGCACATTTCTGGCCCATTGTCTGGGTCAGGAAACAGCTTTGAAACAACAGGATAAGAAGCCGGCAAGATAAGGCTTCACAAGAATGACACGCGACATATAGAATATTGCGGCGCGGCGGAGACGCTCCATGGCGGACCCATGGAAGATGGCGGGGAGTTCTGTCCTTGACCTCTGCAGTATCACAAGGTGCCTGGCCGGCACTGGTTCTCAATGCGGACTACCGTCCGCTAAGCTATTATCCGTTGTCCATCTGGTCGTGGCAGGACGCCATCAAGGCGGTGTTTCTCGACCGGGTGAACATTGTCGAATATTACGACAAGGCGGTCCGAAGTCCGGGCGTGGAAGTGCGCCTGCCCAGCGTGGTGTGCCTGAGAACGTTCATCAAGCCCACTCGGCAGCCCGCTTTCACCCGCTTCAATGTATTCCTGCGCGACCGGTTCTCCTGCCAGTATTGTGGATCGCGCGAGGATCTGACCTTCGATCACCTCATCCCCCGCGCCCGGGGCGGACAAACCACCTGGGAAAATGTTGTGGCCGCCTGTTCGCCCTGCAATCTGCGCAAGGGCAGTTCCATGCCGGGGGACATCGGCATGTGGCCGGCACAGATGCCTTATCCCCCTTCGGTTCAGGACCTGCACCAGAACGGACGGCAGTTTCCTCCGAACTATCTGCATAAAAGCTGGCTGGACTATCTCTACTGGGACACCGAGCTGGAACCCTGAGGCAGGCCCCGGCCCCGTGTGCGGTCCGCCTTTATGCCTTGCGCGATGTCGCGGCACCCCAGCCGGCAATCACCGCAAGACCAGCCGCAATCAGCGCGTTCCATCCGGCCATGGATATGCCGAACAGCCGCCAGGGAGCTTCATCACAGCGCGGCACGCGCGCACCCTTCAGGGCCTCGAAGACGTTTTCCGTTACCGTTGGCACGCCAGTGCAGGTTACAGGGCCGGGCCAGAAGCGCCATTCCACGCCGGCATGATAGACGGCAAGCGCCGCATTCGCCGCCATGGCCAAAGCCAGCAGACCCAGCAGAACACGCGCCCAACCCCAGCGTCCGCTCAGGGCCAGCACAATGGCGAGCAGGGCCACGGGCACGCCCGCATAATAGGCAAAGCGCTGTTCAAGGCACAAAGGACAGGGCGCAAGCCCGATGACCAGCTGGAAATACCAGGCCGAAGCCAGCGCGAAGATGGAGCCAAGTGCGACCAGCAGCGCACTCACGGCCTGCACGGACACAGAAGAAGATGGGCTGGAACCTGACACCACGCGAAACCTCCACGGCCATATATGCGGCCGGCCGCATGATGCCCCGCCCGAGGACGGCAAGTCCATGCATCAGCGCCACCGGCACACCGGATCTCTCTCTTCTTCAGAAGAATCATGAGGCGGCTTCATGATCATCCAGCATCATCCGCTCACTTTTCTGATCGCCGCCTCAGCCGAAAATCCCGCATGTCCTTGGCGCAATTGACATCATTCTGTCTTTTTGGACTCTTTCTGATTCAGTATCGAGGATATGGCGCAATGCCCCTGTTTCAGCTATATGTTGCTTGTGGTGTTCGGAGGCATTCGCATCTGGAATTCTCCTAAACAGCACATTGTTTCACACAGCTTCATCGGATTGCGGCCCGACATGAACGATATGACCCGACTCCGCTCCACCTTTGGCATCCCCTTCTCAGCGGGCTCTGAAGGCACTGAGGATCTTGTGCTGCCCGTGGCGCAGCTGCGCGATATTTCGGTGGCCCGCCGGACCGGGTGTCCGTTCCACGACGTGCGCGAAATGCTGCGCGAAGTCGGCCTGCGCCCCACCCGCCAGCGTCTGGCTCTCGGCTGGCTGCTGTTCGCCAAGGGCGACCGGCACGTGACCGCCGAAATCCTGCACGAGGAAGCCATCAAGGCGCGCTTCCCCGTCTCGCTCGCCACCGTCTACAACACGCTGCACCAGTTCACGGAAGCGAAGCTGCTGCGCGAAGTGGCGGTTGACGGCTCCAAGACCTATTTCGACACCAATGCCTCGGACCATCATCATTTCTACCTCGAAGGTCAGAATGATCTGGTCGACATTCCGGCCGCACAGGTCCACCTCGACCTGCTGCCCGAGCCGCCGGAAGGCTATGAGATCGCCCGCGTTGACGTGGTGGTCCGCCTGCGCCGCAAGAAGGTGTCCTGATCTGCATCTCCGGCCATAACCATATGGCCGGAGGTTTTAGGGTTCGTGATCACGCGTCGGTCCTGCCGCAGGGGCCGGCGCGTGATTCGTTTCAGCCCCTGTATTCCGCCTAAGCTGGCGCGCACCGTGCCGACGCGTTATTCTTGTGAGCAGATGACAAGGTGCACGCCAACCACCCGGCATGTGCCACAGCTGCGGAGGACCTGACATGACAGCCGTCACCACGTCCGCCCCCACACCGCCACAGGCTGGCCCACCCGCGCCTGTGCATCGCTCGTCGCTGTTCACATCTCTCCTCATCGCAGGAGGGGCGGGTCTGGGCGCGGCATTGCTGCTCATTGCCGCCCTGCTCTGGGCACGCTACGGAACCGGCGTGTTCTTCGACATGATGAGCGCGGGCCTAGCGACCTGCCTCTAGAACTCCTGAGCGCATCGAAGCTCCCTCGTTTGAAGGGCACGGCACTAATTCCATGAAATGGTGTATTGCCCGGCGTTCCGCCCCGCTTGTGCGGCATAAAGGTTTTGTCCATGTCCAGGCGTCCAGCCAAACCTGCGGCTGCCACCGCGCGTAACAAGACACTCGCTTTGTTCGCGGCTTTCGTGGCGGGTGCAGCGATTCTGGTGGTTGCGGTGACACTGCTGCTGCCCCGAACCCCGCTCCCCGGCATCGCGTCGGCCATTGGCGGCCCGTTCACACTGGTGGACCAGAACGGGGTACAGGTGAGCGAGAAGGATCTTGCCGGCAAGCCCACCCTGATCTTCTTCGGCTTCACCCATTGCCCGGACATCTGCCCCACGGCGCTGTTCGAGATGTCGGAAATCTTCAATGCCCTTGGCCCGGATGCGGACAAGGCGCAGGCCATGTTTGTGAGCGTGGACCCGGAACGCGACACGCCGGAGATTCTCAAATCCTATCTCGGCAGCTTTGCCCCCCAGTTGCGCGGCCTGACAGGTACGCCGGAACAGGTGAAGCAGATGGAGAAGGCCTACAGGGTCTATTCCCGCAAGGTTCCGCTGGAAGGCGATGGCTACACCATGGACCATACCGCCGTGGTCTATCTCATGGACAAGAGCGGGGCCTATGCCGCCCCCTTCAATTCCAAGCAGCCGCCAGAGGCAGCTGCAAATGAGCTGAAGCGCTACTTCTGATTTCCCAAGCTAGCTCTTGCCTGCCGCAGCAGGAGCACGCTGGCGCGCGCGTGAGACACCATGCTCGGTCTTCGCCCAATAGAAGGGGCGGCGCAGCAGGTCCATGAGCGCGTTACAGGTGGCGAGTGTCACGAACAGCCAATAGAATGGAATGGTGCCGATGATGCGCCAGTCCAGCTTCTGTCCGCGCCGCCGCATGCCCGCCACCACAGCCAATGCTGCCCCAAACGTGCCCGCCAGCAGCGTGGTGTAGGAAAGCGCGGACGCTGCGACAGCCAGAGCGCTGTCATGCGGCAAGCCGATGATGCCTTGTGAAAGGTCATACATCAGCAGCCCCAGAAACAGGGGATGGGTGAGCGCGGATGCGAACGGGCCAATTGTCAGCAGCCCCAGCGCCAGCGTTGAGCGCAAGCCGAGTTCGCGCAGCAGGGTGCGCGGGGTGCGGCCATGCACCAGCAGCGTCTGCATCCAGCCTTTCATCCAGCGCGTGCGCTGCGCCATCCATGCCTTCCAGCTGATCGGCGCTTCCTCAAAGGTGCTGGAGGCAATGATGCGTGTGCGCCAGCCTGCCCGCGCAAGGCGAATGCCCAGATCCGCATCCTCGGTGACATTGAACGGGTCCCATGCCCCCACGCTTTCCAGCACGTCGCGCCGAAAATGGTTCGAGGTCCCGCCCAGCAAGATGGGCAAATCCAGCGCACTCAGCACCGGTAACAAGACATCGAACTGCGCGGCATATTCCGCCGCGAACTGACCGCTGATCCAGCTTTCCGCACCATTGTCCGCCCGCAGGCGGGCCTGCACACAGCCCACCTTTGGCCCACTGCGAAAAGCCGCCAGCGCCCGGCGCAACTGGTCCGGCTCGGGGTGGTCCTCGGCATCGAAGATGCAGACATGGGAACCGCGCGTGAAGGCGAGCGCCAAATCCAGTGCCTTAGGCTTGGTGCGCGGGCCGATGGCCGGCACCGCGATTTCCTCCATATGCGGTGGCAGGGACGCTTGCGCGATGGCGGCGCGGGTCAACTGGTCATCCACTTCGACCACCAGCTTGATGTCAAGCTTTTCAGGCGGATAATCGAGCGCCTGAAGGGCCGCAACCAGATGTGGCACGACTGCCGCCTCGCGATAGAGCGGGACGAGGATGGAATAGACCGGCAGGGACCGGTCATCGGGCTGCGGCTCAGCCTCTGTGGCAGGCGTTCCGCCATCCGGGGAAACGCGGCCGCCGCCATCATAGAAACAGCCGGCCAGTCGCAGGGCAATCCAGCACAGGAACACCAGCGAAAGGACAGACTGCAAAATCAGCACGCCATGGGCAAATGGGAGCCCGAACAGCACCGGCCCCAAAAGCATCAGCAAAAGCGGCGCACCAAAAACCGCAGCGATGATGCCTGCCACGCGCCGGCGCGAAAGCCCGCCGGCGGAAGAGAGAGGCGCAGTTTCAAGGCCGCTGAATGCCGCCTCCCGTGTCAGCGCTTCGCCGGCATGTTCCAGAACGCCATGACGCAGTTCTGATGGAGGCAGGAGGCGGAGCCGCCGGGCCAGTGAGGCATCCTGATGCACGGCACGCGCCAGCCGGCGGGTCTCGCGTCCCTTCACCGCAAGCACAATATGCAACGGCCCATCCGGCTGGCGGGACAGCTCCGGCACAGCGCCCGTGCGCAGCACCGCTTTTGCGAGGTCCAGTGTGCGGGGAAACTGAACCTCGCGCGTCGATGCCACCTGCAAGCCCAGATGATCCGCCAGCGCCTGGGTCGCGCAGGCGGCAGAAACATGCCCCTGCGCGACCAGCACCTGATCGCCCCCGACGCCGATCTGCCGTGCGCGTGCGGCCGCAGATGCCAGAATGTCTTCAGGCAGGCGACCGCGAAATGCCGCGAGCTCAACAGGCAGAGCAGAATCAGGGGCGTGCCGGGAAAGGGCCGGCACGGATTGCGCGCCGAGAGGAGCAAGCTGCGTCTGGGACGCAAACGCCTGCTTATTCCCGCTGGCAACTCCAGCAGACCGCGCCGACATGCCCACCTGTTGCCTGCCCCGTATCACATCGACATATCAGAGTGATTGCCGGGCGAACGATGCACAACTTCAGGGACATACACCATCTATCAAAAGACGCGGCGCCTTAAAGATACCCGCACAGGTTTTGGACGACACCGGAAGGATTGCCTGAAACAGCGCGCAAGGCCCTTGAGATCACTTCAGCGCGCACATGCCAGAAGGCGCACGACGGCAGAAATCCCCTGCGGGTCATCCTCAATACGATCTGTCAGCAGCCGCACCCAGTTGAACCCGATATAGAGGGTGAGCAACGCCTCCACGTCATCGGCCCTCACTTCGCCGCGGGCAGCCCCCCGATCGAACATCAGCCGCACATCCTTCAGCCGCTCGGGCAGGAACTTGTCGCGCAGCGCACTCAATGCGGGCGCGCTGGTCTGGGATTCGGCGATCAGGGCGCGGAAGGTGCGCCCGGAAGGGGTCTCGCGCCAGAAGGCCCACAGCAAACCTGTATAGGCTTCAAGGTCTGCCGCCAGCGCGCCGGTATCAGGCGGCACCAGCGTGGCGCTTTTTTCCTGACTGTAGACATCAATGAACAGATCGACCCGGGTTGGCCACCAGCGATAGATGGTCGGCTTTCCGGCTCCGGCCCGTCGCGCCACTTCATCAATGGAAAAGCCGGAATAGCCCTTTTCAGCCAGCAGGGCGCGGGCGGCTTCCAGAATCGCGGCTTCAGCACGCGGGTCACGACGCGCCCCGATAGAGGCCCGACGTGCTTTGGACGGCGCCGGTGCGGCTGATGCTCCGGTCACGGCGGGAGTGCGGGCCAAAGGGGTGCTCCTGTTTTTTTCTTGATAAACGAAACGATCCGTATATATCAAGACTCACATAGAAACGGATCGTTTCGTTAACTTTGGAACACGCCGATGCTCCGTCCCGTTCTTGCCCGTCTGCCCTCCCGCGCCCATCTGCGATTTCTCGCCATCATGATGGTGGGGGCCTATGTGCTCATCAATCTCATCCTTGCTGGCCTCTCGCATGTCACTGATGGGTGGCCGGTGTGGCTCTCCACGCTTGTGGCCGTCCCGCTCATGGTTCTGGGCATGGTGCATGTGGTGACGCCGGTCGCCCGTCCAAAAGCACGATGAATGAATGCAGCAGGCGCGTTGACGCGTGCATCGGACATTCCTAAATTCGCGCTCCACTTCTGGAGTATGAAATGTCTGAGACCTCGTCCGCCCCTGCTGTTCCGGCTGAACTTGCCGTCGAACTGCGCCAGCATGCCGAAACGGCGACTGCATGGCCGTTCGAGGAAGCGCGCAAGATTGTCGATCGGCTGAAGCGGAAACCGAAAGACGAGGTCTTGTTCGAGACCGGCTACGGCCCCTCGGGCCTGCCGCATATCGGCACCTTTGGCGAGGTGGCACGCACCACCATGGTGCGCCATGCCTTCCGTGTGCTCACCGAAGACAAGATCCCCACCCGTCTGCTGTGCTTCTCCGATGACATGGACGGCATGCGCAAGGTGCCGGACAATGTGCCGGACCCGGAGGCGCTGAAGGCCTATCTCCAGCTGCCACTGACCAAGGTGCCAAACCCCTTTGGCGGGGATTACGAGAGCTTTGGCCACCACAACAACGCCATGCTGCGCCGCTTCCTCGACACCTTCGGGTTCGAATATGAGTTCGCCAGCGCCAGCGACTATTACAATTCCGGCAAGCTCGATGCCATTTTGCTGAAGGCGGCCGAGAAGTATGATGACATCATGGCCATCATGCTGCCCACGCTGGGTGAGGAGCGGCAGGCCACCTACAGCCCCTTCCTGCCCATCTCCCCCACCACCGGCCGCATTCTCTATGTGCAGCTGAAGGGCGTGGATGCGAAGGCCGGCACCATCACCTTCACCGACGAGGACGGGGTGGACAAGACCATTCCTGTCACCGGTGGCCATGTGAAGCTGCAGTGGAAGCCGGATTTCGGCGCGCGCTGGGCGGCACTGGATGTCGATTTCGAGATGTTCGGCAAGGACCACCAGACCAATGCGCCGATCTATGACCGGATCTGCGAAACTCTGGACGGCATCGCGCCGGAGCATTTTGTCTATGAGCTGTTCCTCGACCAGAACGGGCAGAAGATCTCCAAGTCCAAGGGCAACGGGCTGACCATTGATGAATGGCTGACCTATGCCAGCCCGGAGAGCCTTGCGCTTTATATGTTCCAGTCTCCCCGCTCGGCCAAGAAGCTGCACTTTGATGTCATCCCGAAGGCCGTGGACGAGTATTTCAACTTCCTCGCCCGCTATGAGACTCAGGACTGGAAGCTGCGGCTGAACAATCCGGTGTGGCACATCCATGCGGGCAACCCGCCCAAGCTGGATATGCCGGTCTCCTTCACCATGCTGCTCAATCTGGCTTCCGCCTCCAACACGGAAGAGAAGGAGACGCTGTGGGGCTTCCTGCGCCGCCATGTGCCGGGCATCTCGCCACAAACCCACCCCAAGCTGGATGAGCTGGTGGGCTATGCGGTGCGCTATTTCCAGGACTTCGTGAAGCCCGGCAAGGTGTTCCGCGCACCGGACGAGGTGGAGCGCGGGGCACTGGCACAGCTGGATGCGGCCCTTGCCGCATTGCCCGCAGATGCAAGCGCCGATGATATTCAGAACACGATCTATGACGTGGCGCGCTCCATCGAGCGCTATCAGGACTTCAAGGCCAAGAACGCAACACCGGAACGGCCCGGTGTCTCCGGACAGTGGTTCAACACGCTGTATCAGGTGCTGCTGGGGCTGGAGAAGGGCCCCCGCTTCGGCTCTTTCGTGGCGATCTATGGCGTGCCTGAAACCCGCGCCCTGATTGCCGGCGCGCTGGACGGCTCACTGGCCAACCCGGCCTGAGCCACCGCACTGTTACCGATTGCAAAGCCCCGGTTCGCGCCGGGGCTTTTTCTTTTGCCCGATCATCATGTCGATTAATTAAACTGAATTATTTCGTTAAAAATAAAAAATCACATAGACATACTTCACAGTCGAAAATTTCAATGTACTATATCCATATATTCAGTCTGGTTCCGTTGATTGGAGGCCGTCATGTCCCTGCGTCTTGGAGACACCGTTCCTGATTTCACAGCTGAGACCACGGAAGGCCCCGTGCGCTTTCACGAGTGGCTGGGCGATGACTGGGGCATTTTGTTCTCACACCCCAGGAACTTCACTCCGGTCTGCACCACCGAGCTGGGTCAGGTCGCGCATCTGAAGGGCGAGTTCGACAAGCGTGGTGTGAAGGTCATCGGGCTTTCGGTGGACAGCATCGAGAACCATCCGGCATGGGTGGGCGATATCAAGGATGCCACGGGCGCACAGCTCAATTTCCCGCTGATCGCCGATGCCGACCGCAAGGTTTCAGACCTCTACGACCTGATCCACCCCAATGCGAATGACACGCTGACCGTGCGCGCGGTCTTCATCATTGGCCCGGACAAGAAGCTGAAGCTGACCCTGACCTACCCCGCCTCCACCGGCCGCAACTTTGCGGAAATCCTGCGCGTGGTGGATTCGCTCCAGCTCACCGCAAAGCATTCGGTCGCGACCCCCGTGGACTGGACCGATGGTGACGATGTCATCATCGTGCCGTCCCTCTCCGACGAGGCCGCAAAGGAAAAGTTTCCGGAAGGGTGGAAGACCGTGAAGCCCTATCTGCGCGTGGTGCGCCAGCCGGGCCGCTGAATCCGGTGCAGTGCCGGTGAACCGGGCGATGTACCGCCCGGCCTTGTCCCCGGACGCCTGCCTCAGGCGCCCGGTCCCATGTCCAAGTTCTCTCCTCCTGAGACTTCCGGCCGGCCTCCCGCCGGCCGGCCTTTTTTGTTCAGGCGGTCATGATGTAGGAGCGCAGCGCATCATGCTCACGCTCCATTTCCTCGACCCGGTATTTCACCACGTCGCCAATGGAAATAATGCCGATGAGCACGCCACCGGCCAGCACCGGCACATGGCGGAAGCGGCCGCGTGTCATACGCTCCATGATGGCCGTAATGCTTTCATCCGGCGCGCATGTCACGACCGCACGGGTCATCACCTCTCCCACCGTCACATCCAGCGCCGCCGTGCCCCGCTCCGCCAGCAGGCGCACCACATCGCGCTCGGAGACGATGCCCGCAACCGCTTTCGTGTCATCCACCACCACCACCGCACCAATGCGGTTCTCCGCCATGCATGTCACGGCCTCGCCGACCGTGGTTTCCGCGCGGATTGTGACGATATCCCGGCCCTTGTGCATGAGTATCGTATTGACTGTCATGGCATCGCTCCCTTGCCTGACGCGCGCCTCCCGGTTGCCCCGATGTTCATGGCACGCCTACGCCATCAGGATTCACCGATATGACGCGCCAGACAAGGCCACATCCTGTGATTGTGCATCACAATATATGCGGGAAGTAAGGCGGTAGGTCAGATGCCGAAAGTGTGGGCAGGATGCGGGTGCGTGCTCACACCCTGCGGCGGCGCGGCACCGGATCAAACAGGCCAAACAGCAAAAGGCCGGCCATAAAGCCGCCAATATGGGCCTGCCAGGCGATCTGCGCGCCTTCCATGCCGGGCATGTCGATGCCGATACCGAACAGCAGGTTCAGGCCCATCCAGAGCAGCACGAACATCAGCACGCGCCGGTCTCCCAGCCCCTCTCGCAGCGAATGCGCGGGGTGATGCTCCGCACGGCCGAAACTCCGCTGGCCGGAAAGCGGACCTCCGGGCGCGAAGGTGAAGCGCACCGCACCGGCCATGATGCCGGATACCGCACCTGACGCACCCACCAGCGGCACAAGACCTTCTGAATATGTGAGGTAATGCATCCCCGCCCCGCCGGCTGCCGTCACCGCATAGAACAGGCAGAAGCGCACCATGCCGAAACGCCGCCCCAGAGGCGTGCCAAAAGCCACCAGCCACACCAGATTGATGCCCATATGCATCCAGTCTGCATGCAGCAGGGCATAGGTCACCGGGGTCCACAGACGCGGACCCAGCCCGGTTTCAGAGAAGAAGCCCAGATCCGGCAGATGATAGCGCACCGGAATGAAGGCGAAGGTGGTGAGCACCTCCACATCCATCTCAACCGAGATCAGCCCGCGCACGAACTGGATGAGCACGAGCAGGCCCCCAACCACGACCACGCAAGCGGGCAGGTTGAAGACGGGTTCGCGGGCGGGCGCGGGAGGAAAGGGAGGCAAGTGCGACACGCTCCGTGCATAGGCAGCCCGGCTTCGGGCGGCAAGTGGAAATGCAGAAAGTGGGAATGCGGAAAGTGGAAAGGCAGCACCTGAAAACAAGGCCGCTTCCGGCTCCATTCGCCGGCAGAGATGAACCGTTCTTCACCTGACAGTTCACGCCCTGTCCTGGTCGCAAGCCACAGGATGTGCCCGGCCCCATACCGATGCATTCGCGGCTCCTTTTATCACCCCCTCGACGTCTCCCCTCCCCCTTTTTCCGACCTTGAACGCCCTCGCCGTCAAGAAGCCCCAGCCATCTGGCGGCTCATGCCTGCGCCAGTCCCTGCCCCAAATGTTAACGCACAGGGCACCGGGCGGGTGTCATGCAACAAGGTTAAGGCTGGACGCAACGGACTGTTAATTCAAGGTATTCCGCCGTACCCGCCACGGAGCAGATATAAAAAACAACCGCCGCTTCGGGCCTCGGCGTTAAGGTTAACAGAAGGTTGACAGCGCAATTGCGGCTGATCTCGGGCATTATCATTTCATTAACCGAGGTGCGGTGATCGAGATGACCAGACGCTTCCTTCAGATCCTGCTGACCAGCCTGCTTCTCACGGCGAGCACTTTCGCCGTTGCGCAGGACCTGCGTTTTGCCAGCCTGACAGCTGCTTTTGCTCCCCGTCATCTGCCGGAGGGCGCAGCCTCTGTCGCCCCCCGGGGCCATGTGCGCTTTTGCAACCTGCATCCGGCCGAGTGCCAGCCGAGCGGCGACATCGTAGCCGCCATCAAGCTGGAGCCGGCCCACCGCGCCGAGCTGGAACGCATCAATTACGCCTATAATATCTCCATCGAGCCGGTGACCGATCTCGAGCAATATGGCGAGAGCGACCGCTGGACCTATGCCGACACGGGCAAGGGCGACTGCGAGGATTATGTGCTGGAAAAGCGCCGCGCGCTGATCCAGCTCGGCTGGCCTGCTTCCGTGCTGCTCATCACCGTGGTGCGCGACCATAATGGCGACGGCCATGCCGTGCTCACCGTGGTGACCGATCAGGGCGATCTCATTCTCGACAATCAGGACGACCGCATCCTGACCTGGAAGGAAACCGGCTACCGCTTTGTGAAGCGTCAGGCCCGTCTTGATCCCGCAAGCTGGGTTTCCCTTGGCGAACGCATCGTGCCCCAGGTGGTCGGCAGCCGTCGCTGATCTCTTCTGAATGCAAACGGCCGCGATGTGAGAGCATCGCGGCCGTTTTGTTTTTCACACATGAGGCTCTGCAGGCCTGAACCCGACAGCATCAGCGCCCGGCATGGGTTAAGCCAGGACCGGCATGGCGCATCGCCTTCCATGAAGGCTTGTCTTCAAACCCTCATGCCTTTCTCGCTTCATATGCCAGATACGGGGCATCCGGGAGAGTGGAAGAACCGGCCGGGTCACAAAACAGACCGCTGCACCGCGCAGGACGCGGCGCAAGAACATTCCGCCGCATCAGAATACGCAGACCGGATATGTCCATCGCCCTCGTCGCTCTCGCGGCGCAGAGACATGGCCAAAGCACGTAATGCTCAACTGGCCTGAAGCCTGAGCCCCAGCGGAGTGAGCGGCGCACGTTCCCACGCGAAAGTGCGACATCACAGCCGGATTTGACGCGACGGAAAACCCGCCGCGTCAAATCACGCGGCACTATTTGCGTTCAGCCTTCTGATGGCGACGGCGCGCCACCATGTTCAGTGCCTCGATGGCCGCAGAGAAGCCCATGGCGGCATAGACATAGCCCTTGGGCACATGCGCGCCGAAGCCTTCGGCGATCAGCGTCATGCCGATCATGATGAGGAAGCCCAGCGCCAGCATCACCACGGTGGGGTTGGATTCGATGAACCGCGCCAGCGGGCCCGCCGCCAGCAGCATGCAGGTCACGGCAACAACAACCGCGATAACCATGATCGGAATGTGCTCGGTCATGCCCACGGCGGTGATGATGCTGTCGATGGAAAATACCAGATCCAGCAGGATGATCTGCACAATGGCCGCGGAAAAGCCGACAGCAACCGCAGCAGGCGCATCGAAGATATCGCCATCATGCTGGGGATCCACATTGTGATGGATTTCCTTCGTCGCCTTCCACACGAGGAAGAGGCCACCGGCGATGAGGATGATGTCGCGCCATGAAAAACCATGGTCGAACAGGGTGATGACAGGCGTGGTGAGGGTGACGATGATGGCAACCGTGCCCAGCAGCGCCAGACGCATGATCAGCGCCAGCCCGATGCCGATACGCCGCGCACGGGCGCGGAACTGCACCGGCAGCTTGTTGGTGAGGATCGAGATGAAGATGAGATTGTCGATGCCAAGCACCACTTCCATGGCGATCAGCGTAATCAGGGCCACCCAGGCGGCCGGATCAGCAGCAAGTTGCAGCAGATAATCTGTCATCAGTCAGAACTTTCAGCGAGCGGGTCTGAACAGGAAAAGGCGTAAACGTCGTCCATACGGAACCGGCCCGGAGCGATAGCGCCGTGCCTCATGAACCACACCTTCCCGGCGGGCCACGCTCCCGGTGTCCCGGATAAAACAGAACCGATGACAGAATGAGTGCAAGCCCGGGACCAGCGCTGGAACGGGCTGATGCGGGGACGATCACGCGCAACCATGTGCTGCCGCACATACAAAAGCGGCGCGCACGACCGTGCCGGGGGCGCAATGCCGGCCAGATTGTAAACATGAACTCCCGACCCCGAATGGCGCAGCCTCGCCACAGGAAGCACACCCGCTGGGCCAGCTTTCAGGGCTGGCATGCGGACGAGCCGGGCAAGGTACGCGACGTAACGAACAACGACGCAAGAAGATCCGACATCACGCGTCGTTAGTCGCGCCAGAGGGGCCCGGATCGGTGTGCCTAAAATAGAGAGCGACGCGGCAGACCCAAGGCGGGTCGAGTGCGACATGCTGCCGCACCCGGAAAGGGCAAACATTCTCAACTGCCGTATCGCAACACTTTTGCGGCGCAAAAGCGATCGATAAGGCGAAGGATATTGAGGTGCTGATGCTGAATAAGCCCGTCACGCACCACGCGGCACACATGGATGGGCCGAGAAATTCAGCGATGTGCGGAGCTGGATATGAAGAGGGAGGAGAACGGGGGCGATGCTCTCCTCCCTCAAACCCGACCAACCCACAGGTTGCGGACCATGGGTTTGACCGAACGGTTCGGTCGGTGTTTTTGACTTAGCTCATGAGATCGGTTACGGCAAGAGGGAACTAAACGGTTCGGTCAATTTTCTGATCGACCGACGGGCTGCATCACAGCTGACGAAAAATGCTCCGTTCCTGAACAAGCCCCCTTGCATGTGCGGGGGTGCATGGCTCAGGAAGGAAAAGCGTCAGTTCCAGAAGCGGCTCGCAAGACAGCTACTGCAAGCAAAACATGGAAAGATGCCGGGGGCTGGAGGAGAGACAGGTTTCGATGACGCAGATGGCAAGCGCCCACGTTTCCGGCGCCGGGCAGGACCCGGAAAAGCGGAAACAGATTTTGACCGGCGCACGGCAGGTTTTCCTGGAGCGCGGGTTTGATGCCGCCAGCATGGGTGACATTGCCCGTGCGGCAGGCGTCTCCAAGGGCACGCTTTACGTTTACTTTCAGGACAAGGAAGACCTGTTCGCCGCACTGGTCACCAGCGAATGCAGCGAAACGGCGGAACTCCTGTTCGTTCTGGATGCCAATGAGGCCGACATCGAAAAGGTGCTGACCAAGCTCGGCACATCCTTCATCGCCGCCATGGTGCGCCCGGAGCATATCGCGACCCTGCGCACGGTGATCGCCATCGGCTCCCGCTTCCCCGAGATCGGCATGCGCTTCTTTGAGGCCGGCCCATGCCTCGGGGTGCGCCGGCTGGCGGATTATCTGAAGGTGAAGGTTGAACAAGGCGTGCTGGATATCGAGGATGTCGAGCTCGCGGCAAGCCAGTTCCTGTCCCTGTGCAAGGATGGCGTGACCCTTCCCATTCTTCTTGGTTCCGAAGCTGACGTGGACTCCGTTCATGCCAACAAGATTGTTCGCGGCGCGGTGCGCACCTTCATGCGCGCCTATGCAGACCCGCGCCGGCAGGTTGCCCGGCGGATCTGCAATTTTGGCCTGAGGAGAAAATCATGGCGGTCATCATCCACGGCATCAAAGCCTGCGACACAATGAAAAAGGCGCGCGCCTGGCTGGATGCCCATGGCGTGACCTACAGCTTTCATGATTACAAGGCAGAAGGTGTGAGCACCGAACAGCTTGAACGCTGGGCCGGCCTTGTGGGCTGGACCGTGCTGGTGAACCGCGCCGGCACCACCTTCCGCAAGCTGGATGACAGCGAAAAAGCCGATCTGGATGAGGCAAAGGCGATTGTGCTCATGCAGACTCACCCCTCGCTCATCAAGCGCCCCGTGCTGGAAATTGACGATCGTGTTCTGGTGGGATTCAAAACTGCGGAGTATGAAGCAGCGTTCCAGAGCTTGACCTGACCGGTGCCGGTCGGGACAAGATGAGTGCATCGCAGCACCACCGGATATGCAATATGTGCCAGTGGGCCAGTGAATCAGGGCAGCGCCAATCAAGCGCCCCCGCATCTGCCGAGGATTGATGGGTCGTCTCGATCGTTACATCTTTTCCACCGCTGCCATCGCCTTTCTCGGCGTGGTGGTGGTTCTTGCCGGCATGATCTGGTCCACCCAGGCGCTGCGCCAGCTTGATCTGGTCACCAGCCAGGGGCAGACCATTGTCGCCTTTCTGGCCATCACCGGCCTCACCTTGCCCACGCTGGTTCTGGTGATTTCGCCGGCCGCGCTCTTCATCGCCACCGCCTACACTCTGATGAAGCTGAATGGTGACAGCGAGATTGTGGTCATGGCCTCCGCCGGCATGAGCCCGTGGCGTGTGATTCGATCTCTCGCCTTTCTGGCCGTTCTGGTTTCGCTGTTCTGTTCCGCGCTGGCGGTGGATCTGGTGCCGGCCTCCCTGCGCATGTTCCGCGAACAGGTGACGCAGGTGCGCGCCGATGTCGTGTCCTTCATCGCCCAGCCCGGCCGGTTCGTAAATCTCTCGCAGGGCATGGTGTTCCATGTGCGCGAGCGCGATGCCAACGGCACCATGCGCGGCATCCTCATCAATGACTCGCGTGACAAGGAAGCCTCGACCTATATCGCGGATCGCGGGCACATCGTGGACAGCCCGGCCGGCACATTTCTGGTGCTTGAGGATGGCTCCATCCATCGTCAGGGCGGTGAAAAGGACAATGGCACAGCGGTGGTTGAATTCCAGCGTTATGCATTTGATCTCAGCAGCCTGACCCCGGAAAACCAGAATGAGCTGCAGCTTCCGGCTGAACAGCCCCTCTCCCATGTGCTGAACCCGCCCGAGGGGGACTTCTTCCAGTTCGCCCAGCCGGAACGCTACCGTGAGGAGTTGCACAAGCGCTTCTCCACCGGCCTGTATCCCCTCGCCTATTTCGCGATCGCAGCCGCAGCCCTTGCCCGCCCGCGCACCACGCGCCAGAGCCGGGGCCTTGCGCTTGTCGCCATCATACCGGCCATGGCAGTGGTCCAGATCGGCAACTTCGCCATTGCCGGCCAGTTGCGCACCCACCCCATCGCCACGCCGCTGATTTATCTTCTGCCGGTGGTGACGATCATCATCTGTGGCTTCGTGCTTCAGGGCTGGCTGCGCCTGTCTCCTCCGGCATGGCTCAGCACCGCTCTGGAAGCGATGCGCCAGCGCTTCACCCGCCCGCCTGCGGCGCGCCCCTCATGACCCCCGGCGAAACGCAGAGAAGCGCATGATCGGACGTATCCTCGGCCTCTATTTTGCACGACGGTTCACCACCGCCGTCATGCTTATCTTTTTCTCCTGTGTCGGCCTCATCATGCTGGTCGACTTTCTGGAGATGGCCCGCCGCACCGCAGAAAAAGACCATGTGACCACCACCATGGTGGCCCTCGTCACGCTCTATCGCACCCCCGCCTTCACCGAGCAGCTTCTGCCGTTCGCCGTGCTGTTCGGCGCGATGGCGACCTTCGTCATCCTCTCCCGGAATCTGGAGTTGGTGGTGGCCCGCGCCGTGGGGCTCTCGGTCTGGCAGTTCATCGCGCCCGCGCTCATCGTCGCCTTTATCATCGGCGTGTTCGCGACCACGGTGTTCAACCCGCTCTCGACCGACTTCAAGGAACGCGCGAATCAACTCGAAAGCGAGATGTTCGGCACCTCGGGCAACTTCCTCAGCACGTCGCGGAAGGAGTTCTGGATTCGCCAGCAGAGCCTCGACGGGCAAACCATCATCCAGGCGGCCGCCTCCAGCGATGGCGGACGGCAGCTATCCTCGGTCGTGGTTTACGAATTCGACCACAACAACAAGTTGATGGAACGGGTCAATGCGCGCAGCGCACGTCTTGGCGATGGCGTGTGGGAACTCTCAGACGCGCGCGTGCTTGTTCCCGGCCTCGACCTGCAGACTCACGAGACCTATCTGATCGCCACGAATCTCGATCCCACGCGGGTTCAGGACGCTCTGGTCTCCTCGGATACAGTCTCCTTCTGGCACCTTCCGGCCGCTATCCACAGCGCTGAACAGGCCGGATTTGGAGCAGACAGATACCGTCTCCAGCTTCAGAGTCTGCTCGCAAGACCCTTTCTTCTGGTCGCCATGGTGCTCATCGCGGCTGTGGTTGGTTTGCGTGTTTTCCGCTTCGGCGGTGTGGGACAGACGATTCTCGGTGGCGTGCTCGCCGGGTTTCTGCTTTATGTTGCCACTAAGCTCGCTGAAGACCTTGGCGAGGCTGGTATTGTTCATCCCGTTGCGGCGGCATGGTTTCCAGCAACCGTAGGGATTATTGTGGGGGTTCTCGTTCTGTTGAACCGGGAGGACGGATGACGGCCGCGCTGCGCCCCAGCACTGGGACAAAGAAGCAGACCCGTAGCCTTGAGGCTGGCGGGAATGGAGTTGCCATGGCCATGCCGTCCAGGGCGGGAGACCTCGTGAGCCGTTCCAGCACTGCATCTTACAAGACCCTTGCACCAGCCGCCGCGCTTGTTCTGGCCACCCTTTTGTGCGCCCCCGGCAGCACTGGCGCGGCCATGGCACAGGCGACATCACCTGCGGCGAGCGCCGGGGTTGGTGGATTCGGTGCCCGTCAGGTTGACCCCAATCAGCGCATGCTGGTGACAGCAGATCAGCTTGAATACGACTACAAGAACGACACCGTCGCGGCGGTGGGCAATGTGCAGATTTACTATGATGGCGCTGCGCTGGAGGCCAAAAGGGTCGAGCTCGACCGCAAGGCCAACCTGCTGCGCGCTATCGGCGACGTGCGCCTGAAGGACCGGGACGGGAAGATTGTCACCTCCGAGCGCATGGAGCTGACCCAGGACTTCCGCGAGGGCTTCATTGATTCCCTGCGCCTCGACACGCCGGACAACACCCATTTCGCAGCCGCCCGCGCCGACCGCACGGAAGGCAATGTCACCGTGTTCCAGAACGGTGTCTACACGGCCTGCGAACCGTGTAAGGAACAGCCAGAGCGCCCGCCCCTGTGGCAGGTGAAGGCCAAGCGCATCATCCACGACCAGCAGGAACGGATGATCTATTACGAGCACGCAAAGCTCGAATTCTTTGGCCTGCCGATCGCCTATTTCCCGTTCATGTCCTCTCCGGACCCGACCGTGAAGCGCAAGACCGGCTTCCTGATGCCGGAATTCTTCTCGTCGAGCCAGATCGGCATTGGCGCGGGCATTCCGTTCTTCTGGAACATCGCGCCAGACCGCGACATCACACTGACCCCGTCCTACGTCTCGAAGCAGGGCTTCCTGATGCGCGGCGAGTGGCGTCAGCGCCTCATCAATGGCAGCTACTCCATTCGCGCCGCAGGCATCATTCAGCAGGACAAGGACGCCTTCCTCAGCGGTTCAACCGAACTGCCCGGCTATCGTGACCAGCGCGGCGCGATCGAGACCTCCGGCTCGTTCATGATCAACCGCTTCTGGAACTATGGCTGGGACCTGACCCTGCTCTCGGACCGCACGTTCCTGCGGGACTACAGCCTCGCTTCCACGGGTGAACTCACCCGCACCTCCACCGTCTACCTGACCGGACAGGGCGACCAGTCGTATTTCGACATTCGCGCGCTCTACTTCCTCGGCATGACGGTGACCGACAACCAGAAGCTCCTGCCGTTTGTCGGAACGCTGAATTATGACCGCGTCTTCAGCAATTCGCTGTGGGGCGGCTCCACAAACCTGAACGTCAATGTCACCAGCCTGACCCGTGACAAGGCGAACTTTGTGGGGATGTGGGAAGATACCAGTCGCCGTGGCACCACGGGCATTCCGACTGGCTCATGCCTTCTCACCAATCCCAACCCGGAAGAGTGCCTTCTGGGCGGCATTCCGGGTGATTACACCCGTGCGACAGCCGAACTCGGCTGGAAGAAGACGGTCATTGATGATGCGGGCCAGATGTGGACCCCGTTCATGTCGGCGCGCGTTGATGTCGCTTCGGTGAATGTGGACCCGCTGCCCCTGAGTTATCAGTATGGTCCCGCTTTTGCGGACCAGAACCCGATGATGTCGGGCAGTGACAGCCTCGTGCGCTTCATGCCGACCATCGGCCTCGATTATCGTTATCCCTTCATTTCCGTGCAGGACTGGGGCACGCAGACGATCGAGCCGCGGGCGCAGGTCATCGTTCGCCCGGACGAGACCAATATTGGCCGCTTCCCGAACGAGGACGCGCAGAGTCTGGTGTTCGATGACACCAACCTGTTCGAAGTAAACAAATACTCCGGTTATGACCGGGTTGAGGGTGGTGGCCGTGCCAATGTGGGCGTGACCTATAGCGCCGCTTTTAACAATGGCGGCTCGCTCAGTGCACTGGTGGGCCAGTCCTACCACCTGTTCGGACGCAACTCCTTCGCCTATGGCGACATGACCAATACCGGCCTTGAATCCGGCCTGCAGAACAACGCCTCTGACTATGTCGCCAATGTCGCCTTTGCGCCGACAAAGGATCTCGACCTGGTCACCCGCTTCCGCTTCGACCAGGACAATTTCGACTTGCAGCGGGTTGAGGTTCAGGGTCGCGGCAAGATGGGGCCGCTCACGCTCACCGCCACATATGGGCGCTATGATGCCCAGCCGCTCATTGGCTATTATGATCGTCGTGAGGGCGTGTTCACCAGCGCCACCTACAAGCTGACCGACACATGGTCTGTGCGCGGTGCGGTGCGTTACGATCTGGTTGAATCCGGGATCGACTACTCGCTGGTGGGTCTGAGCTATATCGACGACTGCTTCACCCTCGCCGTGAACTATATCTCCGACTACTCGCTGGATGGCCCGGATGGGCAGCGGGTCGACAAGGTGATGATCCGTATTGGCCTGCGGACGCTGGGTGAAACCGGCTTCAGCACCTCTGTTGGTGGCAGCGACTGAGTCGCCGCCCATCAACGGGTTTGGCGGGAAGATTGCAAAGGGTGGCCTCGGCCGCCCTTTTGCGTGTGACGCCTGTGGATAAACAGGATAGCGGGGGCAACCATTCAGCTTATGCCCACAAGCCGCCCGGCCTGCCTTTTTGCTCTCGACATGGCGGACCGCAATCGCGTCAGGCTTGATGTCCGGATCACGCTGCGCCCTTGCCAGGTCATGTTCTGCTGCCAATCTGAAGCCCGAATGCCGCGTCCAATCACGAACTGACAAGACCAACGACCGCCATGCGCTTCCCTCCTGACTTCCTCGATGAAATCCGCGCCCGGCTTCCGGTGTCGGAAGTCGTGGGTCGGCGCGTGAAATTGCGCAAGCAGGGACGGGAATTCGCGGGCCTGTCACCCTTCAATGCGGAAAAGACCCCCTCCTTCTTCGTCAATGACCAGAAGGGCTTTTACCACTGCTTCTCCTCCGGCAAGCATGGCGACGTGTTCGCCTTCCTGATGGAAACCGAAGGCCTGCCCTTCGGCGAAGCGGTGGAAAGGCTGGCGGGCATGGCAGGCCTGCCCCTGCCAGAGGTGACACCCGAGGCTGCGGTGCGCGAACAGCATCGGCGCACCCTGCATGAGGTGATGGCGCTGGCCGCACGTCATTTCGAGGAAACACTTCAGGCCCGCGCGGGCGCGAAGGCACGCGGTTATCTTCAGGATCGCGGGCTGGGGCCTTCCACCCAGCAGCGCTTTCATATGGGCTATGCGGCAGGTGAGCGTTTCCATCTGAAGGAAGCGCTGGGCAAGGCCGGGGTGCCGGTATCAGATATGGTGGAATGCGGCCTGCTGATCGCGGGTGAAGACATTCCCGTGCCTTATGACCGGTTCCGGGACCGGGTGATGTTCCCCATCACCGATCTGCGCGGGCGGGTTGTCGCCTTTGGCGGACGGGCGCTGGAAAAGGATGTCCCCGCCAAATATCTCAATTCCCCGGAGACCCCGCTCTTCCACAAGGGCTCCTTGCTTTACAATGGGTTTGAGGCGCGCACCGCCGCCCGCTCCGGGGCGCGGGTGATCGTGGTGGAAGGCTATGTCGATGTCATCGCCATGGCAGAGGCTGGCTTTGCCGCCACCGTCGCCCCGCTCGGTACGGCGCTGACAGAAGAGCAGCTCCAGCTCCTGTGGCGGATGAGCGATGAGCCCCTGCTGCTGTTCGATGGCGACAAGGCCGGGAAACGGGCAGCCCATCGGGCGCTGGATCTGGCCCTGCCGCATCTTCAGGCCGGGCGCAGCCTCTCCTTCGCCACCCTGCCGGACGGGCAGGACCCGGATGATCTCATCCGTCGCACCGGGCGCGAGGGCATGGAAGAGGTGCTGGCACAGGCGCGGCCTCTGGCTGCGGAACTCTGGGCGCGAGAAAGTGAAAGCGCCACTCTGGATACGCCCGAGCGCCGGGCCGGTTTCGAAAACCGCATTCAGGAGGTGGTGAACAGCATCGCCGATGAAACCGTGCGTCGCCATTATCGTCAGGACATGATGGGGCGGATGAAGGCGTTGCTTGCGCCATCCGGCTCCCGTGATGGCGGGCGGGGTAGCTGGCAGGGCGGCGGCTGGCAAGGCGGTAGCCGCTCTGGCGGTGGCGCCAAGCGTGGTGGCCAGAAGAATGATGCCCGCCACCTGCCGCATGTCACGGAAGGAATCAGCAAAAGCGCGCTGGTGCGCGGCCCAATGGCGGCCCTGCCCCGCAATGAGGCGCTGCTGCTGCTCTGCCTCATCAATCACCCCTTCCTGCTGGAGGAGTTCAGCGAGGATGTGGCAGGCCTGCCTTTCGTCAATCCGGAAGCGGACCGGCTGCGTCAGGCCCTGCTGACAGCCCATCTGGAAGGGCAGATGGACAGCCCGGTGGCGGAGGCGGACTGGCATGCCGACCCGGAACTGAGAGCCCTCGCGGAACGGGTAAAAACGCTTTCCAACCCCAGAATGGACTGGCCAGCCTACCCTGATACCGCTCAGGAGGATACTCGGGTCTGGTGGCAGCAACGCTTGGCCTTGCATCACAAGGCTCACGCGCTATCTAGGGAATTGAAGGACGCTGAGCGCAGCCTCGGGGAAGATCCGAGCGAGGCCAATTTCGAGTGGCTGTGCGATGTGCAGCGGCGTCTGTCGACACTGGACGGGACCGAGGCTCTGGTCGAGGGCTTTGGAGCTTCGTCCGGGCGCGATGTTGCCCATTCGATCTGATCGCGCCTGCCAGAAGGGCGCGGAGATAAAGTGGCGTGAAGATATGGCGGTGCGCCTGTGGTGCAACTGCCCAGTGAGGTTATGCACGGTTTTGCCGGGCGCGTTCAGGCTGGCTTAACCGTTTAACGTTTAAGGCATGAGGCGAAATAACGCCCGGTCCGAGATGATTCAGGCGACGACGGCCCGGCACCGCGCCGCCAAAGCGCCGCCGGAAGACGGCGAGATGAGCAGGAGAAGTCCATGGCGAAACAATCTGCCGAGATGACCGAGGCTCCTGAGAAGGAGAACGACGCCCCCGACGGGCCGTTGCTCGACCTCTCGGACGCGGCCGTCCGGAAGATGATCAAGAGCGCCAAGCGCCGGGGCTATGTGACCCATGAGCAGCTCAATGCGGTCATGCCTTCCGATGTGAACTCCTCCGAACAGATCGAAGACATTCTGGCCCTGTTCAACGACATGGGCATCAATGTCATCGACGGTGAGGAAGCAGAGGAAAACGGCGAGGAAGGCGAAGGTGCCGAGGAGGCCGAAGAGGTCGAGGGCGGCGAGCTTGCCGAGGCCGCACCACGCGCCGTAACGCGCGCGGAGACCAAATCGGAGCCTTCAGAGCGCACCGATGACCCTGTGCGCATGTATCTGCGCGAAATGGGCTCGGTCGAACTGCTCTCGCGCGAGGGCGAAATCGCCATCGCCAAGCGCATAGAGGCAGGCCGTGAGGCGATGATTGCCGGTCTGTGCGAAAGCCCGCTGACCTTCCAGGCCATCATCATCTGGCGCGATACGCTCACCGAAGGTGGCGTGCTGCTGCGCGACATCATTGACCTTGAAGCCACCTATGCCGGCCCCGAGGCCAAGGCGCCCGCGCCCGGCATGGGCGATGAGGCCGCCCTTGCCCCCGAAGCGGGCGAGGATGGCCTGCTGGGTGATGGCGCAAACCCTGACAATGACGAAGACGACATGGAAAACTCCATGTCGCTCGCGGCCATGGAAGCGGAGATCAAGCCGAAGGTTCTGGAAACCTTCGATCGCATCGCCTCCTCCTACACCAAGCTGCGCCGCCTTCAGGACCAGAATGTCGAATCACGCCTGAAGAACGAGACGCTCTCTCCCGCGCAGGAGCGCAAGGCCAAGAAGCTCAAGGAAGAGCTTGTGGCCGACATGAAGAGCCTCTCGCTCAACCAGACCCGTATCGACACGCTGGTGGAGCATCTTTACGAGATCAACAAGCGCCTCGTGTCGCTGGAAGGCCGCCTGCTGCGTCTGGCCGACAGCTATGGCGTCTCGCGCGATGACTTCCTGAAGAACTATCTGGGCTCGGAACTCGACCCCAAGTGGCTGCTGCGCGTTTCCAAGCTCGGCACCCGTGGGTGGAAGAATTTCGTCGCGCACGAGAAGGACGCCATCAAGGACCTGCGCGGGGATATCCACGCGCTGGCGACCGAAACGGGCCTCGAGATCGCCGAGTACCGCAAGATCGTCCAGATGGTGCAGAAGGGCGAGAAGGAAGCCCGGCAGGCAAAGAAGGAAATGGTGGAGGCCAATCTGCGCCTCGTCATCTCCATCGCCAAGAAGTACACGAACCGCGGCCTTCAGTTCCTGGATCTCATTCAGGAAGGCAATATCGGCCTGATGAAGGCGGTCGACAAGTTCGAGTATCGCCGTGGTTACAAGTTCTCGACCTATGCCACATGGTGGATCCGGCAGGCCATCACGCGTTCCATCGCGGATCAGGCCCGCACCATCCGTATCCCGGTGCACATGATCGAGACGATCAACAAGATCGTGCGCACCTCGCGTCAGATGCTCCACGAGATTGGCCGCGAGCCGACCCCGGAAGAGCTGGCCGAAAAGCTCGGCATGCCGCTGGAAAAGGTGCGCAAGGTGCTCAAGATCGCCAAGGAGCCGATCTCTCTCGAAACGCCGATCGGCGACGAGGAGGATTCGCATCTGGGCGACTTCATCGAGGACAAGAACGCGATTCTGCCCATCGATGCGGCTATCCAGAGCAATCTGCGCGAGACCACGACCCGCGTGCTGGCCTCCCTCACCCCGCGTGAGGAGCGCGTGCTGCGCATGCGCTTCGGCATCGGCATGAACACCGATCACACGCTGGAGGAAGTGGGCCAGCAGTTCTCGGTGACCCGTGAGCGTATTCGCCAGATCGAGGCCAAGGCGCTGCGCAAGCTCAAACATCCGAGCCGCTCGCGCAAGCTGCGCTCCTTCCTCGACAACTGATCTCATCGGCCCCGGTTCATCACCGGGGCCGAATTCGTTTTGCCCCGTGTTGAGCGCCTCTCCCACGGCATTGGGTCACGGGTTTCGGTGCCAGAGAGGCACAATCCTTGAAGCATCCATAGTCAGGGATGAAGCTGCCTGTTTAATGGGCAATCCATCTTCCCCTGCCCCATCTCTCAACAAGCACCGCCCACCTTTTGCCCAAGCTGCCTTTTGCCGCCTCTCGCGGCACAGGCGCGATTGCGCTATGCATCAGGTTTCCCGTTCCCCAAGTGGCCGGAACAGATCCTTATGCCCGTTTCCCGCAAGCCGAATCGCACCATCACCGAGCCCTTCCTCGGCATCCAGCTCAAGGCTGACATGCATGCGATTGCGCAGAAGCATCAGGATCGGCCGCTGGATCTGCGCAATGCGATTGTCGCGCATCTGAAAGGGGCCATGCAGGCCACCCGCACGGAAGCCGAGCGCCTGCTGTTCGAGGATGGCTGCGGGCGCTGCTGCTCCATGCGCCTCTCGGCCTTTCAGGATGCGATGATTTCCGGCGCGTATGAGATCGCCACCACCTATCTCTACCCGGCAGACAACCCCTCGCGCTCCGAGCGCATGGCGATTGCGGCGGTGGGTGGCTATGGCCGTGGCATGCTCGCGCCGGGTTCGGATACCGATATCCTGTTCCTGCTGCCCTACAAGCAGACCGCGTGGGGCGAGAGCGTCACCGAAGCCATTCTCTATATTTTGTGGGATCTGGGCCTGAAGGTCGGGCATGCCACCCGCTCGGTGGAGGAATGCCTGCGGCAGGCGCGGGCGGATTTCACCATCCGCACCTCCATTCTCGAGGCCCGCTACCTTGTGGGCGACCGCCCGCTGTTCGATGAACTCGAAACCCGCTTCGACAAGGAACTGGTGGACGGCACCGCCGCCGAGTTCGTGGCCGCCAAGATGGCGGAACGCGAGGAACGCCTGCGCCGGGCCGGCCAGTCCCGCTACCGGGTGGAACCCAATGTGAAGGACGGCAAGGGCGGGCTGCGAGACCTGCACACGCTCTTCTGGATCGCGAAATATGTCTACCGGGTGCAGACCACCAGCCAGCTTGTGGCGAAAGATGTCTTTACCCGCGAGGAGGCCCGCCTCTTCACCCGCTGCGAGGACTTCTTGTGGTCCGTGCGCTGCCACCTGCATTTCCTCACCGGCCGGGGCGAAGACCGCCTCTCCTTCGACCTGCAACGCGAAATGGCCCGCCGCCTCGGCTATACGGAACATCCCGGCCAGCGCGACGTCGAACGCTTCATGAAGCACTATTTCCTCGTGGCGAAGGATGTGGGGGATCTGACCGCCCTGCTCTCCGCCGCGCTGGAAGCCCGCCATGACAAGCAGGTGCCCGGCCTGCGCGGTCTGGTACAGCGCCTGCGCCCCGGCTCACGGCGCGCCGTGCTGAAAGACAGCCCGGATTTCGTGCTGGATCATGACAGGCTCAATGTGATCGATCAGGACGCCTTTCAGCGCGATCCGGTCAACCTGCTGCGCATCTTCCATATTGCCGACAAGCGCAATCTGGCTCTTCACCCGGATGCGATGCGCCTTGCCGCGCGCTCGCTCTCGCTGATTGATGCCCGCCTGCGGGAGAACCCGGAGGCCAACCGGCTGTTCGTGGAGGTGCTCGCGTCCAAGAACGCGCCGGAGACCGTGCTGCGCCGGATGAACGAGGCCGGCGTGCTGGGGCGCTTCGTGCCCGAGTTCGGCAAGGTCGTGGCGATGATGCAGTTCAACATGTATCACCACTATACGGTGGATGAGCATCTGCTGCGCTGCATCGGCATTCTCTCGGAGATCGAGCGGGGTGATAACCCGGAGACGGAGCTCTCCCATGAACTGATGGGCACGGTGAAGAACCGCACCCTGCTCTATGTGGCCCTTCTGCTGCACGATATCGCCAAGGGCCGGCCGGAGGACCACTCGATTGCCGGCGCGCGCATTGCCAAGCGCCTCTGCCCGCGCTTCGGCCTTACGCCAGCGGAGACAGAGACCGTCTCCTGGCTGGTGCAGGAACATCTGGTGATGTCCACGGTTGCCCAGTCCCGCGACCTCTCGGACCGCAAGACCATCGAGAATTTTGCCTCTGTCGTGCAATCTCTGGAACGGCTGAAGCTGCTGACCATTCTCACCACGGCGGATATCCGCGGCGTTGGCCCCGGCACGTGGAATGGCTGGAAAGCAGAACTGATCCGCACCCTCTATTATGAGACCGAGCCGGTGCTGACCGGTGGCTTCTCGGAGGTGGACAGGGCCAAGCGTGTCACCGCCTCACAGGGCCAGTTGCGTCATGCGCTGGGCGAGGAATGGCCCGCTGCCAAGCTGGACGCCTATATGGCCCAGCACTACCCGCCCTACTGGCTGCGCACGGATCTCGACACTCGCGTGCGTCATGCCCGCTTCATTGATGCCGCCGAAAGCGCTCAGAAAACCATCGCCACGCAAGCGACGCTGGAACCTGAACGGGGCGTGACAACCCTGACAGTACTGGCGCCAGACCACCCCAAGCTGCTCTCTGTCATCGCCGGAGCCTGCGCCATGGCTGGGGCGAACATTGTTGATGCGCATATTTCCACCACCACGGGTGGCTTCGCGCTCGACACCATCGCCATCCGCCGCGCCTTCGAGCAGGATGAGGATGAGCAGCGCCGAGCCCACAAGGTGTGTGAGGCGGTGGAGCAGGCCCTCACCGGGCAGGTTCGCCTGCCGGAGATGATCGCCCGCAAGCTGCCGAAAGCCCGCAAGACCTTCTCGGTGGAACCGGAAGTCACGGTCAACAATGCATGGTCGAACCGGCATACCGTAGTGGAGGTCACCGGCCTCGACCGGCCGGGCCTGCTGTTCGAACTCACAACCCGGCTGTCACGGCTCAACCTCAACATCGCCTCGGCCCATGTTGCCACCTTCGGCGAACGGGCGGTGGACGTGTTTTATGTCACGGACCTGATGGGCGCGAAGATCACGGCAGCGGCGCGCCAGTCCGCCATCCGCCGGGCACTGGTGGCGGTGTTCGAGGGCGGGGATGATGAAAACGACACCTCGCGCCCGACCGCGCGAGGGTGAGTCATGGCACTGCTGAATGACATACATGTCATTTCCGTCATTCAGCCGGCGCGGTTCCTGTTATAGACTGGAGAGACCACAAAAAGGGCACAGCACGCGACAAATGCGGCGCAATGGCCCCGCCACATCGCTCCAGCTTCATTTTCGCCTTGCCGGGCGGTCATGAAGGGTGCAACCAGAACAGGAAACGCGCCCGCTTCCGGCGCATGAAGACCAAGCATGACCCTGGACCCCAACCTCCCGGTTTCAAGCCTGCCGGCCAATGGCCTGCTCGATCTCGCAGGCGACCCTGCCTCCATCCGCGTGGTTGTCGCCATGTCCGGCGGGGTGGACTCCTCTGTGGTGGCGGGCCTGCTGGCGAAAGCCGGCTATGATGTGGTGGGCGTCACCCTCCAGCTCTATAACCATGGCGAGATGGCGCAAAAGCGCGGGGCCTGCTGTGCGGGTCAGGACATCTATGACGCCTCCGAGGTCGCGCGCACGCTGGGTATTCCCCACTATGTGCTGGATTACGAAAGCCGCTTCCGCGAGGAGGTCATCAACCGCTTCGCAGACAGCTACGCCTCCGGCATTACGCCCATTCCCTGCGTGGACTGCAATCGCACGGTGAAGTTCCGAGACCTGCTGGCGACAGCTGAGGAACTGGGCGCTCAGGTTCTGGCCACCGGCCATTATGTCTCTACCCGCGCCCTGCCGGATGGACGACGCGCCATTTATCGCGGTGCAGATGAAAACCGCGACCAGAGCTATTTTCTCTATGCCACTACCCCGGCCCAGTTGGCACGCGTGCGCTTTCCACTGGGCCATATGAGCAAGCCGGATGTACGCGCCCTCGCCCTCGAGATGGGGCTGGAAGTGGCGGACAAGCCGGACAGCCAGGACATCTGCTTCGTGCCCGGCGGCAATTACGCCGAGGTGGTGGAGCGCCTGCGCCCCGAAGCGGTGGAGGCGGGCGACATCGTGCATATGGATGGGCGTGTGCTGGGCCGCCATCGCGGCGTGGTGCATTACACCATCGGCCAGCGCAAGGGGCTGGGCATCGCTGCGCCGGAACCGCTCTATGTAGTGGGCATTGATGCCGCCCGGCGTGAGGTGCGCGTGGGCCCGCGTGAGGCGCTTACAGTACGCACCATCACGATCGCCGATGTGAACTGGCTGGGCGATATGCCATTTGAAGCTGCATGCGCGGCCGGTGAAGAGGTTTTCGTGAAGGTGCGCTCCACCCGCCCGCCGGTGCCTGCATTGCTCGGCATGGCGGCGGATGGCACGCCGCTGGTGCATCTGGCCAATGGCGAGGAAGGCGTCGCTCCCGGTCAGGCCTGCGTGTTCTATGACACCGCCGGTGCGGGCGGGCGCCTGCTGGGCGGCGGCTCCATTCTCAAGGCCCAGCGCGCGCTGCACACCATTGCGCAGGTGGCCTGATGAGGCTGATGGCCTGAGACAGGTGACGACGAGCGGAAAGCCGTTCGTACAGAAACGATAAGGCCAGATAAAAAGCCGGTCGCTTTTCAGTTTCTGAAACGCTCCTGCTTCAGATAATGGCCATTAGAACGAGATTCGGGGCATGCCCCGCGTGAACAGGACAGGGCGCAGCCCGCAAGGGACCAACCCGGCACAGATACGCCCCGCGCGACGCATTGGCGCCGGGGTGACAGGACAGGGCGGAGACACACGAAGATGGCAGTTCAGTACGATCTTGCAGGCCAGAAGCGCGCCTATGCCAAATGGGCCCCGATCTATGACAAGGTCTATGTGAAGCTGCTCGCGGACGCCCAGCGCAAGGCTGCCACCACGGCCGCCTCCTGTGGCCCCAATATTCTGGAAGTGGGTGTCGGCACCGGGCTGGTCCTGCCCTATTATCCCAAACACTGCCGGGTGACCGGCATTGACCTTTCCGCAGACATGCTGCGCAAGGCCGTGAACAAAAAGGTGGATCGCCACCTGTCTCAGGTTGGCCTGCTGGCCGCCATGGATGCCTGCAATCTCGGTTTTGCGGACAACAGCTTCGACGCTGTCACCGTGCCCTTCGTCATCACGCTGGTGCCGGACCCGGAAGGTGCACTCGACGAAATGCACCGCGTGCTGAAGCCGGGCGGCGAAATTATCGTCGCCTCCAAGCTGGGCGCGGATGAGGGCCCGGTGATGCGCATCGAGCAGGCACTGGCCCCGCTGGTGAAGAAGGTGGGCTGGTCCATTGCTTTCAAGGCCAGCCGTCTGGGCAACTGGGCGGCCAAATATGACGACATGGAAGTGATCGAGATTTCCCCGGTTTTCCCGGTCGGCTTCTTCAAGCTTGTGCGAATTCGCAAGAAGGCCATGTGAACAAGCCCGACCTTTCTTGACAGAAGCGTTTCAACGCCTCTATATGCCGGCCTCTGCTGATGTGTAGCAACGCATCAGCCTTGATTTGGCAGCGTAGCTCAGCTGGTAAGAGCGCCGGATTCATAACCCGGAGGTCGGCGGTTCAAGTCCGCCCGCTGCTACCATTCATCAAGACCGGCAGAGACGTACGAAATCCCCACATCAGCGCCATGCCTATTTGTCGGACCCCTCACATGGGTTCTTCAACATGCGCCGCCACAGGCATGGCCGAGGCTGTCAACGGCAGTTTTTCGAATAGAAAGCAAAGTGGCCGCGGAGCGCGTGGAAATGCCGGCCAGCCAGCAAGCTGGAGCACCAAAGATACATCTCATCCATCCATGAGATAGGCCAGCGCGCGCCATCCGGCACAATGCACCGCGCCTGATACAAACGTCTGACGCCCTTCCGCGCCAGTGTCGCACAATCGAAATTCGCATGGTGTATCGACGGCCATCCTGTCCCGCCACAGCTCTGCTTCGGTGGGCGGAAAATTGTTCCGGTGGCAAGGGCAGTTGGATGGCAGCGTCGGTTCACAAAGACTTTCCCCGCTGGAAATTGCCCGGCCATGCCGGCAAGACACGCAAAATCCGGATACCTGATCTTTCAAGGATCAAGATCGCCCCCTATGGCCGCGAGGCTTCGTGATGGGCGTCATCTCTTTCTTTCCCGATGTCACAACCATCTTCTTCTGCGCCCTCATCATGGGCCTGCTTATTCTTGTACTGCCGCATCTGGTCAAACGTCTGCCCTGGATCAAGCCGACGAAAGATGACACGGACTTCGTCATCCGCATGCAGGGCACATTGTTCACACTGGTGGGCCTGCTCCTCGCCTTTACGCTGGTGCAGACCCAGAATTATCAGCGACAGGCCAACAGTAGCATCACGAGCGAGGCTTCGGTTTTGAACCGGATGGACCGCCTGCTCGCGCGCTATGGCTCCGAACAAGCCATGGCTGTGCGCCCACAGCTGCTCGCCTACACACAGGCCATCGTGACCGATGAATGGCCGGCGATGATGGCTGGTGAGACAAATGAGGCAACCCGCCATGCCTGGGGGCGGGTCTCCCGGGGGGTGCTGGCACTGAGCCCCACAAACACGCGCGAGGAAGCGCTGTTTGGCGAATTGCTCCGCTCGCTCAATGATGTTGTGGAGGCACGCGATGAGCGGCTTTCCACCGTGCCCCTGCAACTGCCCTATACATACTGGATCGCGATCCTCTTCGCCGTCTGCATGCTGCTCTTTGTCAGCAGCACGCTGACCCCCTCGCGGTTCCGCGCCACAAATCTGGTGGCGCAGATGGCGGCGCTGGGTGCAGTTCTGGGGTTTGTGCTGATTCAGGACCAGCAGTTCACGGGCGAAATCTCCAAGGGGCCGGAGCCAATCATTCACATCATTGATGTCATGAAATTGCGGAGCAACGGGTGAGCGCACAGGCGCGACAGCCTGAAAAGTTCTCGTGCCGCAAGGGGCTGCCACAAGGCGTCTGAAGCAGGGTTCCGCCATTGCACTTTGCGATCCGCGGCGGCACTCTCCCGCAGCTTCCCGCCGTTGCATATCCGGACCCGACATGCAGATTCGCTCCGCTCGCCCTGAAGACGCAGACGCCATATGGGCCATTCTCGGCCCTGTCATCCGGGCGGGTGAGACCTATGCGCTGGAGCGGGACATGGCCCGCGACGATGCGCTGGCCTACTGGATGAATGCGGAAAAGATGACGTTCGTGGCCGAGGAGAACGGCCAGATCCTCGGCACATATTATCTGCGTGCAAACCAGCCGCGCTACAGTGGTGGCGGCCATGTCTGCAATTGCGGCTATGTCGTCAGCGCGCGGGCGGCGGGGCAAGGCGTGGGACGCCGCATGTGCAGGCATTCCCTCGAGCAGGCACGCGCACGCGGATACAAGGCGATGCAGTTCAACCTTGTGGTCAGCACCAATGAACCGGCGGTCAAGCTCTGGCAGTCCTGCGGGTTTCAAACCATCGGCCGGCTGCCGGGCGCATTCATGCACCCTGTGAAGGGCTATGTGGATGGGCTGGTGATGTTCCAGCAGCTTTGAGGCATCCCGCAGCGGCCTTAATAGCGCGGATAGGCTTGCTCACGCCCCACAGGGCCTGAGCAAGCGCTTTTTCATCAGACGCTCTCGCCTGCCCGCAACCAATTGATGATGCCGGAAAAATCCGTGCCCTCGTGGCCGGATTCAGCAAAGCGCGTGTACAGCGCCGTTGCGGCAGACCCCAGCGGGGTATCGGCACCAGCCTCACCTGCCGCATCCTGTGAAAGACGCAGGTCCTTCAACATCAGGGCGGCGGCGAAACCGGGCACATAATCGCGGTTGGCCGGGCTGGTGGGCACTGGCCCCGGCACCGGGCAATAGGTATTCAGAGACCAGCACTGGCCGGAAGAGGTGGAGGCCACATCAAACAGGGCCTGATGGGAGAGCCCCAGCTTCTCGCCCAGGACAAAGGCTTCCGACACCGCGATCATCGAAATGCCAAGGATCATGTTGTTGCAGATCTTCGCGGCCTGCCCGGCCCCGCCCACGCCGCAATGGACAATCTTGCGCCCCATGGCTTCCAGATAGGGCTTTGCCGCCTCAAACGCCGCATCCTCGCCGCCGGCCATGAAGGTCAGGGTTGCCGCCTCCGCACCACCGACACCACCGGACACCGGTGCATCCACACTCTTCTGGCCTGCGGCCGCGGCTGCCTCATGGAAGGCACGGGCGGAAGCCACATCGATGGTCGAGGATTCAATAAACAGCGTGCCCGGCCGTGCCTGCGCCAGCAAGCCGGATGGCCCGGTGAGCGCACCCAGCACATGCCGGCCGGAAGGCAGCATTGTCACAACCACATCGGCCTGCGCCACGGCCTCCACCGCACTCTGCACCACGGCGACGCCCCGCGCCTGTGCGGCAGCGATCGCATCCGCAGAAAGATCAAAACCCGAAACCACATGCCCGGCCTTGATGAGGTTGCCCGCCATCGGCCCGCCCATATTCCCGAGCCCGATAAAAGCGATATGCTTCATGATGTTTCCTCCCAGAAACGAATATATTGCCGCCCGCTATTCTTGAGCGGAGTTCGGGCTGCATGGCCCGTATTGGGTTGCGACTGGCAGATGCTGGATAGCGTTTTCCCGGCTTGTATGAACCGCGCAATACTCTGGCCCCGGCAGCCTCTGGCACCTACTCAGCCGCAATGGCTTGGCGATAGCGTCCCCATCAGCCCCAGAGTCTGCTTCAATCAGGGGCCAGAGGTCCGCCCGCTCACAGGACAGCAAACCGGCTCTGCCATCATGCGAAACCCTGAAAGCCGCGCATCTATCCCGGCTGGCGCTCCCAACAGGAAGACGGCAAAGCACAGCCTCTGGCGCTACATTTCAGTGCAGGATCGTCCGGGGGCGGCCAATCAGGGCGGGACCACCCCCGGCATAGGCTCAAGCCACTGCCCAGACCCTCACGGGTTTGAACGGGAAACATGAGGCAGCCGGGATGCGCCTGCCTCATGTCCCAGTGGGTCAGCCCATGGTGGGAATGACGAAGTCCGCACCATCCTTGATGCCCGAGGGCCAGCGCGAGGTGACGGTCTTGGTCTTGGTGTAGAAGCGCACGCCATCCGGGCCGTGCTGGTTCAGGTCACCGAAGCCGGAGCGCTTCCAGCCGCCGAAGGTGTAGTAGGCCAGCGGCACAGGGATCGGCACATTGATGCCAACCATGCCGACATCCACCTTGGCCGCAAAGTCGCGGGCCGCATCGCCATCGCGGGTATAGATCGCGACGCCGTTACCATATTCATGCTCGGTCGGCAGGCGCAGGGCTTCCTGATAATCCTTGGCCCGCAGAATGGCGAGCACCGGGCCGAAGATCTCTTCCTTGTAGATGCTCATGTCGGTGGTCACATGGTCGAACAGGCAGCCGCCCATATAGAAACCGTTCTCATAGCCCTGCATGGAGAAGCCGCGACCATCCACCAGCAGCTTCGCGCCTTCCTTCACGCCGGCATCCACATAGGACTTCACACGGTTCAGCGCCTCACGCGTCACCAGCGGGCCGAAATCGGCGCTCGCATCGGTGGAGGGGCCGACCTTCAGGGATTCCACACGCGGCACCAGCTTCTCGATAAGCCGGTTCGCAGTGTCCTCACCCACCGGCACAGCCACGGAAATGGCCATGCAACGCTCGCCCGCAGAGCCATAACCTGCGCCGATGAGGGCATCCACCACCTGATCCATGTCAGCATCCGGCATGATGATCATGTGGTTCTTCGCGCCGCCAAAGGCCTGCACGCGCTTGCCGTTGGCCGAGCCACGGGCATAGATATATTCGGCGATGGGCGAGGAGCCGACAAAGCCGATGGCGCGCACGTCCGGGTCATCCAGAATGGCGTCCACCACGTCCTTGCCGCCATTCACCACATTGAGAATGCCGGCCGGCAGGCCTGCCTCGATCATCAGTTCGGCAAGGCGCATCGGCACGCCGGGATCGCGCTCTGAGGGCTTGAGAATAAAGGCGTTGCCACAGGCAATGGCCGGGCCGAACTTCCACATGGGGATCATGGCCGGGAAGTTGAACGGGGTGATGCCCGCCACCACGCCCAGCGGCTGACGCATGGAGTAGATGTCGATGCCCGGGCCGGCGGCATCCGTGAACTCGCCCTTCATCAGATGCGGCACACCGCAGGCGAACTCGATCACCTCGAGCCCGCGCTGGATATCGCCCTTCGCATCCGGCACGGTCTTGCCATGCTCACGGGCCAGCAGTTCGGCCAGCGCATCATATTCACGATGCACCAGTTCCAGGAATTTCATGAGAACGCGGGCGCGGCGCTGCGGGTTGGTGGCCGCCCATGCCGGCTGCGCGGCCTTTGCGTTTTCCACGGCCGCACGCAGTTCCGCCTTGGTGGCAAGATCGACGGTGGCGATAACCTCGCCTGTCATGGGCTCATAGACATCCGCCTTGTGGCCGGATGTGCCCTTCACATGCTTGCCGCCGATGAAATGACCAATCTCGCGCATGGTGCTCTCCAAAATTGCGTTTCCCGGCGGCATTTTTCACAGGCCGCCTTGTGTGCAGAACCTTGCCTCGCGCCCGGTATCGACCGGCAGAGGTGATCCTTGAGAAGAGGATGCGCTATCTTTTCGCGCACAGATACAGCAATCTTCGCACGTACTCTGTGCAAAAACTGACAGATCGAAACCGGAACCATCGTGGCCGAATACCCTATCTCGCCCCCTGCTCCGGCCCTTCCTTCGGCCGGAGACTTCGACTGGTCAGACCTGCGCTATTTTCTGGCGGTGGCGCGGGCAGGCCGCCTCACCGTTGCCGCAGCGCGGCTGGGTGTGGAGCACTCCACGGTGAGCCGGCGCATCGCCACGCTGGAAACCCGCCTCGGCGCAAAACTGTTTGACCGCAGCCCGCGCGGCTATGACCTCACCCGCGCGGGCGAGCATCTTCTGAGCGCCGCCGAGGGCATGGAAAGTCTGGCGCTGACCGCACAGGGCAGCATTGGCGGGGCAGACCTTGGCGCTTCCGGCACCGTACGCATCGGTGTGCCAGACGGGCTGGGCACCTTGTTCCTCGCCCCCCGCATCGCTGCACTGGCCGAGGCGCATCCAGATCTCGACATCCAGCTTCTGGCCATGCCGCGCCTTTTCTCCCTCTCCCGGCGCGAGGCGGATATCGCGATTTCGCTCAATCGTCCCTCCACCGGCCGCCTGCATGCGCGCAAGCTCACGGACTATCGGCTCCGCCTCTATGCCTCGCGCGGATATCTGGCGCGCCATGAGCAGATCACCAGCCGCGCCCAGCTGCCGCGCCACCCCTTCATCGGCTATGTGGATGACATGATCTACACGCCGGAACTGGACTATGCCCCACAAGTGGCGCGAGACCTGCGGGTGCGGGTAAAAAGTTCCAGCCTTGTTGCCCAGCTCACCGCCACGCGCGGCGGAGCCGGCATCTGCGTTTTGCCCTGCTTCATGGGAGATCTGTTCGCCGGGCCGCAGGCAGATGCACTGGTGCCGGTTTTGCCACGGGAGGTGAACCTGACCCGCAGCTTCTGGCTCATCACCCATGCCGATACGCGCGATCTGGCCCGCATCCGCATGACAGCAGACTTCCTCATAGAGGCCGTGCACAAAGGCCGGGCGCTGCTGCTTCCGCCGGGAACGGAATCCACATGGGCGGAGGCGTGAAGCCTTACATCCGGGTGGCGCATCCGCAACGCCATATGGTGTATGCCTGCGCAATCACATGACAGCCCAATGGACCCCCCATGGCCACACGCCCCAGAACCACAAAAACACCGTCCGGGCTCGATTTCACCCGCGAGCAGATGCTCTATGCTCAGGGGCCATGCCGGTATGACACCGGCCCCGTAGCGGGCGCGGATGAAGTGGGGCGTGGGCCACTGGCTGGGCCGGTGGTGGCTGCGGCTGTCATCTTGAACCCGGATCGCGTGCCACAAGGGCTGGCGGATTCAAAGAAGCTCAGCGCCAGGCGGCGCGAGGCGCTCTATACTGAGATCTGCGCCCATGCAGAGGTTGGTATCGCCCTCGCCCCGCCTGCGCGGATTGACCGGGACAATATCCGGCAGGCGACCTTGTGGGCCTTGGCTCAGGCCGTTCGCGCCCTGCCCCGTGCACCCGGCCTGCTGCTGGTGGATGGCAATGATGCCCCGCATGCGGAATGCGCCGTTGAGACCATCATCGGCGGGGATGCGCTGGTGGCCTCCATCGCGGCAGCCTCCATCGTCGCCAAGGTGGTGCGCGACCGGCTGATGGCCCAGCTGGGCGCGGCCTTTCCCGACTATGGGTTTGAAAAACACATGGGCTATGGCACCCCGCAACATCTGGCTGCGCTGCGTGCCCATGGCCCCTGCCCGCACCATCGTCATTCCTTCGCGCCCATACGGCAGCATGCCTTGCTGCTGGACGCATAAAACCGCACGGGCCGTTACCCGCCCCGCCAGTTTGATGCATTCATGAATGCAACATTGCCGGCAATAAAAAAGGCGGCCTGAAGCCGCCTCTCCCATGCACATCCCGAACCAGGACGCGACAGCTAAGACCCGCGGGGCCAATCTGAATTAATCCGCGCGGGCTTTTCACAAGCATGACGCGCCGGTTCGCACCGGCGCCTCCGCTCTCAGCCCTTGGATACCTTGGCTGCGGCGCTGGTCTCATCGACCGGAACAGTTTGCTCCGCCCCCTTGGCCGCATCATCCTGCTGCTCGAACAGCACACCGGCTGCAACCGACAGCAGCATCATGAAGCCCGTGCCAAGAAACCAGGAGAAGTACCACGGGCCATAATCCCCCAGGATCACCGCCACAAGGATGATGATGACGGCCAGGATCATCGCAATGACATAACGTCCGAACATTGTGATGCCTCCTCAGAGCGCGTGATCAGACGACTGGATCTTCTGCACATCCACCTTGCCGCGCATCACCCAGAAAGCCCAGCTAGTGTAGGCCACGATGAGGGGCATGAAGATGATGACGAAGCCCAGCATCCAGAGCAGGGTGACAAGGCTGGAACCCGAGTTCCACACCGTGAGACTGTGCGAGGGATTGGTGATGGAAGGCATCAGGAACGGGAACATGGCCGCACCCACGGTGCCGATCACACCGATCCAGATCAGCACACCCAGCCACCACGCCACCAGTGGACGACGGGCAACCAGTGAAATCAGACCCAGCAACAGGCCGGCATAAGCCAGACCCGGCAGCGCCCACAAAACGGGATGCTGCGCAAAGTTCACCAGCAGGGCACCGGGAACATAGGCCACCTGCTGGTGCAGGGGGGTCTGGTCCACAGAAGGACCGGGGCCGGAAATCAGCTGGAACCCGCTGAGATTGGCCACCCAGAAACCACCGATGGTGAACAACACAAGAGCCGCGATCGCTGCCGTAATGCCCGCCGTGCGGGCACGCTGGCCCACCGGTTCACCAGCCGCGCGAGCCAGCGTGCTGCCACCCATATAAAGCGCCAGCGAGACCGACATCAGGCCACACAGAATGGCGAAGGGATTGAACAGCTCGATGAAGCTGCCGGTGTAGTAGGAGCGCAGCCGCCAGTCGAAATGGAACGGCACGCCCTGCAGCACATTGCCGATAGCCGCGCCGAAAACCAGCATAGGCACGAAACCACTGATGAAGAGCGTGGCATCCCAGCCCGCCTTCCAGCGCTCGGACGGCATCTTGCCGCGATACTCGAAACCGAGCGGGCGCACGATCATGCTCCACAACAGCACGAGCATCACGATGTAGAAGCCTGAAAAGGCGGTGGCATAGACCAGCGGCCAGGCGGCGAAGATCGCGCCGCCGCCAAGGATGAACCACACCTGGTTTCCATCCCAGTGCGGGCCGATGACATTGATGGCGACGCGGCGCTCATCATCGGTGCGGCCCACATAGCGCAGCATCGTGCCCACGCCCATGTCCATGCCGACCATGACGCCGATGCCGGTCAGCAACACGCCAAGAAGCACCCACCACACCACCTTGAGAACGGCATAAGCCTCGAAAGCAAAGACTTCCATATCAGTAGCCTCCCGCCGGCTGTGCCGCGCCATGGGCGCCCGCATGTGAGGTGCCCGGTTCATCAGGCCCCTTGCGGATGAAATGGACCATCAGGAACATCTCGATGATGGCGAAGATGGTGTAGAGCAGGATGAAACCGGTGATCGAGAAGATCATGTAGGTTTCACTATGCGTCGAGGCCGCGAGCCATGTCGGCAGCACCTCATACACGCTCCACGGTTGGCGGCCCACCTCCGCGACCAGCCAGCCCATCTCGCAGGCGAGGAAGGGCACCGGGATCATCAGCACACCAACCCACAGGAACCAGCGTCGCTTCTCGATCTGGTTGGAGAGAGAGACCAGCATGCCGAACACCATATAGGCCAGCATCACAAGCCCCAGTGCCACCATGATGCGGAAGGCCCAGAAGACCACCCACACCTCGGGAATGGTGTCACGCGCGGCGCGCTCCACCTGTTCGTCGGTCAACTGGGTCAGGTCCGGCGCATAACGCTGCGCCAGCAGGGCATAGCCAACATCCGCCTTGTGGGCCGCGAACTGGGCCAGCGCCTCGGGATCATTGGGGTTGGCGCTCAGCTTTTCCATCGCCAGAACGGCGGGAACACCATTGCGGATACGCACCTTGGCCTCCGCTTCCACCTTGTCCGCCCCCGGCAAAGTGCCACTCAGCGAGTGGGTAACCAGAATAGAGAGCAAGGCCGGAATCTGGATTTCGAAGTCGTTGCGCTGTTCCGCCTGATTGGGGAAGGCGATGGCATTGAAAGCCATCGGCGCGGGTTCGGAAACCCACAGAGCTTCCATCGCCACCAGCTTGGAGGGCTGCACATGCGCGCCAACATAGCCCAGCGCGTCACCCAGCGTGATGACGCCGCCCGCACCCAGCACGCCGAACACCGATGCGACCCGGAAGGAGCGCTTGGCGAACTCAAGGTGGCGGCCACGCAGCAGATAGAAGGAGCTGATGCCGCACACGAAGATCGCAGCGGTGAGATAGCCGGCCAGCACGGTGTGCACGAACTTGGCCTGCGCATCCGGGTTGAAGAACAGCGCCCCGAAACTTTCCAGTTCCATGCGCATGGTCACCGGGTTGAACTCGGCACCCGCCGGATGCTGCATGAAGCTGTTGGCGACCAGAATCCACAGCGCGGAGAAGTTCGAGCCCAGCGCCACCAGATAGGTGACCACCAGATGCTGCGCCTTGGTCAGGCGGTCCCACCCGAACACCATGAGGCCGATGAAGGTGGACTCCATGAAGAAGGCCATCAGCCCTTCAATTGCCAGCGGTGCGCCGAAGGTGTCGCCCACAAAGCTCGAATAGAAGGACCAGTTGGTGCCGAACTGGAATTCCATGGTGAGGCCGGTGGCCACGCCAAGAGCAAAATTGATGAGCAGAAGCTTGGCCCAGAACTGGACCATCTGCTTGTATATCTCGCGCCCTGTCGTGACATAGACGGTTTCCATCACCGCGAGCATCACGGTGAGGCCAAGCGTCAGGGGTACGAACAGGAAGTGGTAGAGTGCTGTGGCCGCGAACTGAAATCGCGACAGATCCACAACCAGATCATTCACCATATTCAGACCCCCCTCGTCATATGCTGTCCTGGCCTCGGTGCGGAGCGCGCATGGCACAACCTCCGCTGCTTGCGGAACGTGGCCGCAGAATGGGCGTAATATTTTGGGGCCGTCAATACTCTAAAATTAGAACAAGCTAGGAAACTGGCTCGCATCATGGCTCAGTCCGGGCAATAATTTAAACTACTTTGGTGACAACACATCCGAACCTGGCCCTGTTTTTACCGAGCATTTCAGAATGCCATGATGCCACGTTTCCGGCCGGAAAGTGTCGTTCTTCGGCCGTTTTCACCGGTATTCAGACACGGCTTGCACATTCTCATGAACCGCATGAAGGCCGGGCGCGTCCCTTGGCCAATCCGTGCTCCAGCCATCGCCAGACGCATGGCTGAAGCGCAGGAAACGCAGGCTAAAACTGTGGATTGCAGCGCCCCAACGCATCCAGCTTCTGGAAAACATCGCCCGTTTTCCTAGCTGACAATAAAAAACCCCGGCATCTCTGCCGGGGTCATGTTCTGAAACCAAACCCTGTCTGCTTACTGGGGGTTGGCGGGCTCGGCCAGAACCAGAGCCCAGTAGACCTTGTATTTGGAGCGGGGCGCAAAAGCCGTGGCGATGCCCATCCGGGTCATGCCGGGCGCCAGCATGTTCTTGTTGTGCGAGGGAGAGTCGCGCCAGCCGGAGAAAGCCTCGGCCAGCGTGTGATAGCCCGCGCCGACATTCTCCACCGCCGCCTTGGCATCATAGCCGGAGGCCTTCATGCGGGTGATGAAATTGCGCCCGCCCACTTCATGGGAGAGCTTGTCCGCCTTGGCCATGGCATTGGCCTGGTCCTGCGCCATGCGGGTCAGTTGCGGATCCAGTGTCACGGCCGGCAGGCCGCGGGCGGTGCGGTAATCGGAGAGCATGCTGGCCGCAGCCTCTGCATCCACGGGCGTGCCGGAACGGGCAAGGTTGGTATAGAAGGCCGGCTGCTCGCCAAGATTATCGGTGGAACTGCACGCGCCAAGAAACAGGGCGAGAGCAAGACCAGCGGGGCCAAGCAGAGAACGCAGGGCGAAGCCTTCAACAGGAAGGCGCAGAACGGGGAGGCGCATGTCAGCTCCGGAAAAGAGCGGTGAAAACAGACGCGCTCTTCCCCGCTTCGGCCAGACCGGCCGGGACGGGAGACAGCAACGTTCCAAGCCATTGTGCCCCGGCCCGGTTGAGGACGCGTTAATACCCCTCAGCCGCCAGTCTTGCCGGATGAGGTTGCGGGAGATGACACCTGCCCAGTTCCCCCTGACTGTTGGGCCGCGGCGGCCTCTTCGCCAGCCCCGTCATCCTCCTCCATAGCCGGAGATGGCAGCGCGCCGGTGGCGGCCCACGCCTCACAGGCAAAGGAAATACCGGCCTCGCGGAACCGTTCCAGCACCTTGAAGTGAAGATCCGACTTCACAGTGCCGCCATAGTCCACATTCGCCACCACGCAGCGCAATTCGAACCCGATGCCCTGCTGGACAAACCTCTGAAGGAACACGCGTGGTGGCGGCGTGCGCAGCACCTGAGGATGATCATAGGCGCAGCCCACCAGCAGGTCGCGCACAAGTTCGGCATCGACATCATAGGGGGTGGTGACCGCGATGATGATGCGCCCGGTGGTATTGGCGTGGGTGAAGTTCTTCACCATGCCGGTGATGAGATCGGAGTTCGGAACAATGACACTGGAGCGGTCATAGGTCTCGATCTCGGTCGAGCGCACGGAAATGCGCCGGACATACCCCTCCTCACCCTTCACATTGATGGTGTCGCCGACACGGATCGGCCGTTCGGCCAGCAGGATGATGCCGGACACGAAATTGTTCACGATCGACTGAAGGCCGAAACCGATACCCACAGAGAGCGCACCGGCAACCAGTGCCACATTCTCAAGGCTCAGCCCCAGTTCACTCATCGCCACCATCAGCGCGGTGATGAAGCCGATATAGCCCACCACGGTGGAGATGGAGGATTGCAGCGACGGCTCCAGCCGCGTGCGGGGCAGCAGGGAGACCGTGACCCAGCGCTGGAAGGCCCGTGCAATGGCGATGCCAATCAGCAGCAGCGCAATGGCGGTCAGCACTCCCCACGGGCTGATGGAGACATTGCCGATCTGGAAGGCGAATGAGAAGCCGCGCGTCAGATCCAGCATGTCGCCGGCAGCAGACCCCCAGCTTTCAATCAGCAGCAGGCAGGCCAACGCCAACAGGCTCACCTTGAGCACGCCGGCAATAATGATGCTGCCCAACTCGACACTCATGGGCGAAAGGCCCAGAACCCGGGCAACTGAACGGATACGGGGCGACCCACGCATCTGCTTTTCGTCGAAAACGGAATCGACAAGCACATAGAGCAGGTAGATCACGCCCACGATGATGCCGGCGATGACAAGCCGGCGGGCAACCAGCGCGGCGAAGCTGACATAGCCCCCCACAAGGGCCGCCACCATCAGGGCGACGAGAATCCAGACGAGAAAGCGGATCCAACGCGGGCTCTGCTTTTCGGTGTCCTCGTCCTCATCCTTCCCGGCCGCACGGGTCTTCGCATCCGCCTCATCATCGTCGCTCGGCTCATTGCGGGAGAGATAGATGAGGAAGCGCGCCAGAAAGCCCGCGATCATCAGCGCCATCACCGCGCTGGTCACCACGGTGAGCGCGAGAGGAACGAAGAAGATGCGGTGCAGGAACAGCAGGAACAGCGCGATCGCGAGCGTCCAGGTCGCCCATGAGAAATACTTGAAGGATACCGATGCATCGTGATCCGACATCGGCAGCAAACGTCGCCATGGTTCGTTCGGGGCCAGAAGCGCCCGGGCCATGGCGGTGCCGAGTGCCTTGAGCAGCACCGCGAAGGCGAACGCCACCGTCACCTGGTCCGCACGCGGCGGCACCAGCCCGAAACCATGCAGGACAAGCAGGCCGGCAGCCACCGCCAGTGGAGCGACGACCGCCTCCATCAACAGCACTTTCAAGGCTTCCAGTGAGGAGCGCGACCGCGAGAAAATCACACCTTCAGGTGGCTGAGGCGTGCGCAGGCGCGCACGCACCATGCGGCCCACCACCACCACTGCGGCAACCACCATCAGTGTCAGAGCCAGCAGGCCCAGCGCCCCGGCCGGACCCCGCTTCTGTTCGGCATAGGAGGACCAGTCCGATGAAAACAGCTGGAGCGCGCGGGCCTCGCGCTGCACACCGGCCAGTGCCTCGCCCCACAGATTGGGAGAAAGGATAGATTCCCCGCGTTCGAACAGTTGTTCCGTGAACAGGGCGCGACGACGGGCGCTGATGCGCTCATCAATCGTATTGGTACGTTCGATCAAAACGCGGATGGGCGCCAGGACACCCTCGAAATCAGCGGAAAGGGATTTCAGCCGGGCACGGTCAGCCGCAACCAGAGGCGCCTCGGCGGAGCCATCCGCAGGGGGCGGTGGCAAGGAGGCGAGCTGGCTTTTCAGATCGGACACACGGGTGGACAATATATCCGATTGTTCCATCAGGGGCTGACGGATACCGGCAATGTTGGCCCGCAGCTCATCCAGATCGGTGGCCCGCAAACCCTCGACCGACAGAGCGCTCTCAAGACTGGTGAGCGCAGCGCGCGAGGACTCGATCTGCGTGCGGGCAGCGACCAGCAACGGGTCTGGCGGCAGGGGCGCGGGAGAAGGCGCGGCGGCAGGAGCGGGCGCGGGTTCAGCGGCCCCATCAGCAGGAGGTGTGGCCTGCGCGGCTCCACCGGCATCTGCATTTGGTGCGGCCGCGGGTGCGGTGGATGGTGGCTGGGGAACTGAGGCTGCAGGCGTGGAAGAGGTCGCAGCCGGAGGCGCTTCGGAAAGGGCCGGGGTCGAAAACCACGTTATGCCGACCAGCAGAAGTGCAAGAAGGGTGGTGAGCGCAACACCGCGCTGGCCCCATGCCCAGCCGCGCTGAACTTTCCTGCCCATGCGACGCGCGGAACCCGGCTGTCCAACACCCATTCTTTCCCACTCCGTTCGCGCGCAAACCGGCCATCTGTTTTCAGTGCCGCCGTCCGGCGGGCCTCATGAATCACAGGCAGAATCCATATCCCGTCGGTTCATGCGCTGACGGAAAATAACGTCAGTCGCCAGCGGCGAACAGATGGGACACAACCCATACACATGCGAAAACGCATTTGTGTGCAGCCCCGCCCATCTCCAGGTCGCGTGCCTTCATGTGACCGGTGTGCGCCATGCCCTGAAAAGCTGCAGGCCAGTTTTGGCGCATTCTCATGGATCAAACGATTCCGTTTGGCCGCAAAGCGCTCTAAAGCATGGAGAGGTTTCATGGCAGGACAAAGATGCCGTGTGCTTTTGCCTGCGCTTTGGGCAGACATACGCGCCCGCCCACGGCTTGAGGATGACCGATGACCGCAGCTAGCGAACCAGATGTGACAGACCCGATCGCCCTTGCAGCCGCCCTCATCCGCGCGCCTTCGGTGACACCCGATTCCACCGATGCGCTGGAACTGGTGGCGCGCATACTGGAGACGGCCGGCTATGCGGTGGAACGGCTAACCTTCGACACCGGCGGCATCCCCATTCCCAATCTTTATGCCCGCATCGGCACCGGTGCGCCCAATCTGTGTTTTGCCGGCCATGTCGATGTGGTGCCGGCGGGCGACGATGATGCCTGGGTGCATCCGCCCTTTTCCGGCACGGTGGATGGCGGCCTTCTTTATGGGCGCGGCGCGGTGGACATGAAAGGCGCGGTGGCGGCCTTCATGGCAGCCGCCCTGCGTCTTGGCCCGCCACAGAAGGGCTCCATCTCCTTCCTCATCACCGGAGACGAGGAAGGCCCGGCGCTGGATGGCACGGTGAAGGTGGTGGAATGGCTGCGCGAGAGGGGCGAGGTTCTCGACCACTGCGTGGTGGGAGAGCCCACCAATCCCGCAATGATGGGCGATGCCTTCAAGATCGGCCGGCGCGGAAGTCTGTCCGGCATCATCACGGTCAAGGGCGTGCAGGGGCATGTGGCCTATCCGCATCTGGCGGATAATCCGATTCCACACATGGTGCGGCTGCTCTCAGCACTGATCGCCGAACCGCTGGACACCGGCACCGCCTTCTTCCCCCCCTCCAATCTGGAGGTGATCTCGGTGGATGTGGGCAACACCACATCGAATCTCATTCCCGGCAAGGCCGAGGCGCGCTTCAATGTGCGCTTCAATGACCTGTTCACGCTGGACACGCTGGAAGCGGAGATCCGTCGGCGGCTCAATGAAACCGGCGAATCCTATGTTCTGGATCTCGTGCCCGGCGCGAGCCAGAGCTTCATCACCGCCCCTGGCGCGTTCGTGGACATTGTGGCCGATGCGGTGAAAGAGGTGACCGGCCGCCGGCCCGAAGCCTCCACCTCAGGCGGCACCTCTGATGCGCGCTTCATCAAGGATCTCTGCCCGGTGGTGGAGTTCGGCCTTGTGGGGCAGACCATGCACAAGGTGGATGAGGCCACCCCGGTCCAGGACCTGACCGACCTCACCCGCATCTATGAGCGCATCATCACGCGCTATTTCGCTCACTTCGCCTGAACGCACACCACAGGGAGCCCACCATGCCTGCCCATGAAAGCCTGTCTCATCTGGATGTGCAGGGCCGCAGAATCGCGGTGAAGACCCTGCCGGCGCGGGCGGGCTCCACTGGCCCCGGCCTGTTCTGGCTCGGCGGCTTCATGTCTGATATGGCCGGCAGCAAGGCCGAACATCTGGCCCTGCTGGCCGCAGAGGCCGGGCTGGCCAATGTGCGCTTCGACTATTCAGGGCATGGCGAATCCGGTGGTGCATTTGAAGACGGCACCATCTCGCGCTGGCTGGAAGAGGCGCTGGCGGTGTTTGAAGCCACCACATCCGGCCCGCAGATCGTGATTGGCTCATCCATGGGCGGATGGCTGGGGCTGCTGCTTGCCCGCGCCCTGAAGGCACGAGGCGATGAACGCCTTCATGCGCTGGTGCTGATTGCCCCCGCCCCCGACTTCACCGAAGACCTGATGTGGGCCCAGTTCCCGGAAGCCGTGCGGAACGAGATCACCACCGCCGGCCGCTTCCTGAAGCCCAGTGCCTATGGTGACACGCCCTACACCATCACGCGTGACCTGATTGAGGATGGCCGCAAGAATCGCCTGCTGGGTGCCCCTCTCGCGGTGGGGTGCCCGGTGCGCATCCTTCAGGGCGCACAGGATGAGGACGTGCCATGGCAGCACGCGCTGCGCCTTGTCACCTGTCTGGCCGAGGATGATGTGGTGTTCTCGCTCATCAAGGATGGCGACCACCGCCTCTCCCGCCCGGAAGATCTGGAACGCCTGAGCGCGACGGTGCGGGAGTTTTTCTAGGATCGCTGCCGCAAAACGCGGAGAACGGACCAGCCGCCGATCTCACTGGTGCTTCTGATTCCACGAGACAGGAGCACCATCACCCGGAATCAGCCATGCCCTGCCAAGGTGCCTTCGGGCGAATGCTTAGGCAGGCGTGCGCTCCAAGCCACGGCCGCCTGCCCACCCAAAGATTTAGCAGCCCCAAACAGCAAAAAGCCACGAATGCGTGCATCCGTGGCTTTTCAAATCACTTCAGACAAACTGCACCAATCAGGCAGCAGCGGTCTCAACCGGCGCAGAGGCCTTGGCAACCTGACGCTTCAGTTCGAGCGCGCGGGGAGACAGTTCCTCGTCGCGAGCCTTGCGCAGGAAGGCATCCAGACCACCGCGGTGGTCAACGCTCTTGAGAGCATTGGCGCTGATGCGCAGGCGCACGGAGCGCTTGAGCACTTCGCTCTGGAGGGTCACGTTGCACAGGTTCGGCAGGAACCGGCGCTTGGTCTTGTGGTTCGAGTGGCTCACGAGGTGGCCAGTCAGAACCGCCTTTCCAGTCAGATCACACCGCCGGGACATGGCAGAAGTCCTTTTTCGCGTCAGATGAAGCAGGGAGCGCAGGCCAAGGCATAGGCCCAGTCGCACTCACGCTGCGGTATTGGGAGCGGCTCGTATAAGGGGCATATGCCCCGCCGTCAAGGTCGCACCGGCACCATAGGAAGCCGGCAACCGGAGAATATGCCCCATTGGCACCCATCAACAAGCACAACCGCTTGCCACGGCGGCACACGCGCCTATAGTCCGCGCAACTTTCCCCGAACGCATCCGAGAGACCAGATGGCGCGTGACGTGAAGAAGGTGGTGCTTGCCTATTCCGGCGGGCTCGACACCTCCGTGATTCTGAAGTGGCTCCAGACGACCTACAATTGTGAGGTCATCACCTTCACCGCCGATCTCGGCCAGGGTGAGGAGCTGGAGCCTGCGCGCAAGAAGGCACAGCTTCTTGGCATCAAGGACGAGAACATCTTCATTGAGGATGTGCGCGAGGAATTCGTGCGGGACTATGTGTTCCCCATGTTCCGCGCCAATGCGGTCTATGAGGGCCAGTATCTGCTGGGAACCTCTATCGCCCGCCCGCTGATCTCCAAGAAGCAGATCGAGATCGCCCGCAAGGTCGGTGCGGATGCCGTGTCCCACGGTGCCACCGGCAAGGGCAACGATCAGGTGCGCTTCGAGTTGGCCTATTATGCGCTCGAGCCGGACATCACCGTCATCGCCCCATGGCGCGAGTGGGACCTGACCTCCCGCACCCGTCTGCTGGAGTTCGCCGAGCAGCACCAGATTCCGATCGCCAAGGACAAGCGCGGCGAAGCCCCCTTCTCGGTGGATGCGAATCTCCTGCACTCCTCCTCCGAGGGCAAGGTGCTGGAAGACCCGGCCGATGATGCGCCGGAATATGTCTATCAGCGCACCATTTCGCCCGAGGATGCCCCCGATGAGGCCACCCTCATCACCATCGCCTTCGAGCGTGGTGACGCGGTCGCCATCAATGGCGAGGCCCTTTCCCCCGCCAGCCTGTTGACCAAGCTGAACGAGCTGGGCAAGGCCAATGGCATCGGCCGGCTCGATCTGGTCGAGAATCGCTTCGTCGGCATGAAGAGCCGCGGCGTCTACGAGACCCCCGGCGGCACGATTCTTCTCTCCGCCCATCGCGGCATCGAGAGCATCACGCTCGATCGCGGTGCAGCGCATCTGAAGGATGATCTGATGCCCCGCTATGCGGAGCTGATCTATAACGGCTTCTGGTTCTCGCCCGAGCGCGAGATGCTGCAGGCAGCTATCGATCACTCGCAGGCCTATGTGACGGGTGAGGTCACCGTGAAGCTCTACAAGGGCAATGCCACGGTGGTGGGCCGCACCAGCCCCTATTCGCTCTATAATCAGGATCTGGTGACCTTCGAGGAAGGCGCCGTGGCCTATGACCACCGCGACGCTGCCGGCTTCATCAAGCTGAACGCGCTGCGCCTGCGCACGCTGGGCAGCCGCGCCCGCAAGATCTCCGAGTGATCTGCACGCGCATATGACACATGCCGTGGCGGGCGGACCGCCGCGGCATTTTCAAGTGTTAAAGGGGCCCACCGATGAAGATTTTCGTTCTCACCGGCGCTGGCATTTCCGCCGAAAGCGGCATGGGCACCTTTCGCGATACAGACGGCGTCTGGGCCCGCTTTGATCCGATGAAACTGTGCAGCCCGCAGGGGTTTGAGCAGGACCCGGATCTGGTCCAGTCCTTCTACAATGCCCGCCGGCACAATCTGCTCTCGGCCACGCCCAACCCCGCTCACACGGCGCTGGCGCGGCTTGAGGATGAACTGGGCACGCGCGGCGGCGAACTGTTTCTCTGCACCCAGAATATCGATGACCTGCATGAGCGCGCCGGCTCGCGCCATGTGGTGCATATGCATGGCGAGCTGCGCAAGGCGCGCTGCATGGCCTGCAACAGTGTCACCGCATGGGATGATGATCTGGGCGGGCTGGATGACTGCCCCGCCTGCGGCACCACCGGCATGCTCCGCCCGCACATTGTGTGGTTCGGCGAGATCCCGCTCTATATGGACGACATCCAGCATGCGCTGGAGGATTCAGACCTGTTCGTCTCCATCGGCACCTCGGGCGCTGTGTATCCGGCCGCCGGGTTTGTGGGAGCAGCGCGCCAGATGGGCATCCGCACCTGCGAAATCAATCTTGAACCCTCCGAGAATGCGCGCGTGTTCGAAGAGCGCCACTATGGCCCGGCCAGTGAGGCCGTGCCGGCATGGGTGGAACAGGTTCTGGCTGCACGGGGCAGGTGAAGCGCTTTTTTATCGGGCCCAAGGGTGCAACAGCCAGAGGGATGAGCTTGAGAAAGGCTTGCCTTCTCTACACCCGTGATCCGCGCCCCCTGCCGACGTCACCCGACACGCGCCGGCCTCCGGCTCATTGCCCGCCACAAAGCACCGCAAGTCCATCCATCTGTACCTGTGCATTTTCCGTAAGGTTGGTGTCAGCCAGCCCGGCCTATCTTCTTCTCAACGAACAGGGGCTACGGCCCAACCGAGAAGGAAGACGGACATGAACACCAAGATCGAAAGCATCGCACTGGATGACGAAGCCCTGGAACAGGTTGATGGCGCCTGGATCGGACCGGCCATTCGCGGTGTGAAGCTGGCCTTTGATACCGTGAAGACGGTTGCCAGAAGCCCTTATGGCAAGGGCCTGATGACCGGCTGGGGTCTGAGCGACCTGTTCTCCGGCTCCAGCTCGGAGAAGGACACAGGCACCAAGGCCGTGCTCGCCTGAGCCAAACCACCAGAACCGGCGCAACATGAAAAACCCCGCCACCGGAAGGTGACGGGGTTTTCTCATATCAGCATCCCGGAAACGGGTTTGTCGCGCGTATCAGTCGCGCAGCAGGTCGTTGATCGAGGTCTTGGAGCGGGTCTGGGCATCCACGCGCTTCACGATAACGGCGCAGGAAAGCGAGGGGCCGGGCGTGCCGTCGGGCAGCGGCTTGCCGGGCATGGCACCTGGCACCACCACCGAATAGGCCGGCACCTCGCCGATGAAGACCTCGCCGGTGTTGCGATCAATGATCTTGGTGGTGGCAGAGATGAACACGCCCATGGAGAGCACCGCGCCCTCACGCACGATCACGCCTTCCACCACTTCCGAACGCGCGCCGATGAAGCAGTTGTCCTCGATGATGACCGGGCCGGCCTGAAGCGGCTCCAGCACGCCGCCAATGCCGACGCCGCCGGAAAGATGCACATTCTTGCCGATCTGCGCGCAGGAGCCCACGGTTGCCCATGTGTCCACCATGGAGCCCTCGGCCACATGCGCGCCAAGGTTCACGAAGGAGGGCATCAGCACCACATTCGGCGCGATATAGGCCGAACGGCGCACCACGGAACCCGGCACGGCGCGGAAACCCGCTGCGCGGAACTCGGCCTCGCCCCAGCCCTCGAACTTGGACGGCACCTTGTCCCACCAGTTCGCGCCGCCGGGGCCGCCGGGAATCACCGCCATGTCGTTCAGGCGGAAGGAGAGCAGGACCGCCTTCTTCAGCCACTGGTTCACCTGCCAGTTGCCATCCGCGCCCTTCTCCGCCACCCGGGCCTTGCCGGAATCGAGCAGGTTCAGCGCGGTGTTGACGGCATCGCGCACCTCGCCCTGCGTGGAGAAGCCGATCTCGGCACGGTTCTCGAAGGCAGCATCGATAATGGTGGCAAGCTGTGCGGTATCAGACATGGTTTCCTCCGTTGGGGCGGCGGGGAACGCATCGAGCGCCCGGCCAGAGACAATTGGGGGGAAGAGAGAGGATGGAGGCTTGAGAATCACTCAGGCCCCCGGTGCAGCGGGTGCGCTCAGGCGCGCTCTTTCACCGCCACGAATTTCAGTTTGGGCCATTCCTCGATGGCCCGGTCCAGCACCCACTGGCTGCGGGCGAGATAGACAGCACCCTCATCCCGGTCCCGGCCGGTGGAAGAACGGTTGGCCTCCATGAAGCGCTCCACCTCATCCTTGTCGCCGGTAATCCAGCGTGCAGTGACATAGGAGGTGGTCTCATAGCGGATCGGCACGCCATATTCTTTTTCAAGACGCGCGGCCAGCACATCAAGCTGGAGCATGCCCACCACACCCACGATGGGTGAGGGATCGAAGAATGGCTTGATGACCTGCGTCACGCCCTCCTCGGCCATGTCCTGCAAGGCCTTCTGGAGTTGCTTGGCCTTCATCGGGTCAGAAAGCAGCACCCGGCGCAGGATTTCCGGCGCGAAATCGGGCAGGCCCTCAAAACGGATGCTCTCGCCTTCGGAGAGGGTATCTCCCACCCGCAACATGCCGTGGTTGGGAATGCCGATGATGTCGCCCGCAACCGCCTCATCCACCGTCTCTCGCTCCTGCGCGAAGAAGAAGATGGGGTTGGCGATGGCCATCTGCCGCTTCTCACGCGGGTTGAACAGCTTCATGCCGCGCTTGAACTTGCCGGAGCACAGACGCACGAAAGCCACGCGGTCGCGGTGGTTCGGGTCCATATTGGCCTGCACCTTGAACACGAAGCCAGAGACCATGCTTTCACCCGGCTCCACCTCGCGGCCCTGCGCACTGCGCGGCACCGGGCATGGCCCCACCCGGCCAAGGCCTTCCAGCAGTGGCGCAACGCCGGTTTCCTTCAGCGCACTGCCGAAATAGACCGGCGAGAGATGCCCCTCGCGGAATGAGGTGAGATCGAAGGGTGGCAGCACGCCGAGCGCGAGGGTGAGCCCCTCCACCGCCTCGGCCATGATGTTTTCCTCAACACCCTCAAGGCCAAGCAGATCCTCGGGTTCGTTATACGGCACCTCGCGCACCAGCGGACCGCCACGGGTGGTCGCCAGAAGCGCCTTCTTGTTCGCGATATCGATCAGACCCCGGAAATCCACACCGAGACCGATCGGCCAGGTGAGCGGGGTCAGGTCCAGCGCGAGGGTGGACGAGATGTCATCCATCAGTTCCAGCGGGTCCAGCCCTTCGCGATCCACCTTGTTGATGAAGGTGAAGATCGGGATGTCGCGCATGCGACACACCTCGAACAGCTTGCGGGTCTGGCTCTCTATGCCCTTGGCGACGTCGATCACCATCACCGCCGCATCCACGGCAGACAGGGTACGATAGGTATCTTCGGAGAAGTCCGAGTGGCCGGGCGTGTCGAGCAGATTGAAGACCGTGCCGTCCTGCTCGAACGTCATCACCGAGGAGGTGACGGAAATGCCGCGCTGCTGCTCGATCTCCATCCAGTCCGAACGGGTGCGGCGGCGCTCGCCGCGCGCCTTCACATGGCCGGCCATGCGGATCGCGCCAGAGGCAAACAGCAGCTTCTCCGTCAGCGTGGTCTTACCCGCGTCCGGATGGGCGATGATGGCGAAGGTGCGGCGGCGGGCGTAATCCGGCAGGGCGGAAGACCCGGTTTCAGTGTGTTCGAGCATGCAGCCATATAGCCCGAAACGCCGCGCCGGGGAACGACAAAGGGCGACACCCCGATGACAAGTTGAGCAAGTCTGACGCGGGGAGAGGAAAATCGCCCCGTATGGTGGGCACGGCACATGACGCAAGCCCCAGACCTAAGCACCCCACCCCTCTCAAACGGCAAAAGCCGGCCTGTCACTACAGGCCGGCGCATGATTAAACAGCATATGATCGAGAGGCTCAGTCGCCCTCGCCAGGATTGGGAGAGAGCAGCTTTTCCTTGTCCGGCTTGCCATCCCATGCCTCGGCTTCCGCCATGGCATCCTTCTTGATGGTCACGTTGGGCCAGACCTTGGCATATTCGGCATTCAGAGCCAGCCACTTTTCCGTGCCGGGTTCCGAATCAGGCTTGATTGCCTCGGCCGGGCATTCGGGTTCGCACACGCCGCAGTCGATGCACTCGTCCGGATGAATGACCAGGAAATTCTCGCCCTCGTAGAAACAGTCCACCGGGCACACGGCGACGCAGTCCGTGTATTTGCACAGGATACAGTTCTCGGTGACGACGTAGGCCATTGGAGTCTTCCTTGTCGCGCCTCACCCGGTCACCCAACAGGGGGACGGGAAGCGCGCTCTCCTTATTCACTTGGTTAATCTGTGATTTCCTCGAAAAGCACAGATGTTGATGTAGCATCTCCGCGCCGTTCAGCAAAGCCGACAATACGCAGCACGCGCGTTGAGCTGTCTAACGATATAGTGAGCACATGGCCCAAGCGCACGGGTTGGGCCGGGGTTTTGACCCGTGCGCCATCCAGTCGCACATGCCCGGCGCGGATCAGGGCCACGGCATCCGCGCGGGTGCGAACCACCCGCGCGTGCCAGATCCAGCGGTCAAGCCTCTGCCGATCAGTGGATTGCTCCACCGGTCAGTTCCCCTTCTTCTCCGTATCCATGCGCGCCTTGAGGGCGGCCAGAGCGGCGAAGGGGCTATCCGGGTCCGCCGGCTTGTCACGGCGACGGTCCTGCGGTGCGGCCTGCTGGTGTGAGCGATGCTCACCACGGCCCTCACCACGGCCCTCACCCTTGGGGCCACGATGATCCTGACGCGGCGGACGCGGACCGCGCTCACCCTCGCCACCTTCCGGACGCGGGCGACGCTGACCGCCGCCAAAACCGCCCTCGCCCCGCTTTTCATTGCGGCGATGACCGTCCTTGCCACCGGGGCGGCCTTCGCGCGCGCCATCCTTTGCGGCACCATCACGACCACCGTCACGGCGCTCACCGCCCTGCCCGGCCGGACGTGCATTGCGATCGCGACGCGGTGCACCAGGCGGACGACCGGGACGCCAAACCTCGATCATCTCGGGCTCGGCGGGTGCGGCGGGTGCGGCATCTTCGGCTGGGGCTTCTTCAGCACCAGCTTCCGCAGCTGCATCACCCTCTGCGACCACAGCTTCAGGCGCAGACGTATCAGCGGAAGCATCCGTAGAGACAGTCTCTTCCACAGCAGCCGTTTCAGAAGCTTCAGATACAGCGGGTTCGTCCCCTTCAGCAGCAGCTTCGGCAACCGGCTCTACCGATGTGCTTTCACTTTCCGCAGCTTCAACCGGCGCAGTGTTCTCGTCCGCCGAAGCATCAAACAGCAGGTCCGCCTCAATCGCACCTTCCGGCACAGGGGCCAGCTCCACCGGAGCAGCCGCTTCAGCCACAGCCTCCGGGGCGTCCGGCGCAGGCGGCAGACGCCGTTCCATGCGATAGCCCAGCGACTTCAGGATCGAGGCGAAATCCTCGCCCGCGCAACCGGCCAGCGAGGTCATCGCCACGGTCACGGTGAAGCCGCGTCCGTCCACCGCGCCTGCAGGCTTGGGGCCGGGCGAGGCGGGACGCCAATCCAGAGCCGGACGGATGAGGTCCGCAAGACGCTCCAGAATGTCCACGCGCACGGCCCGCTCACCGCACACGCGGAAGCCGACGGCGCGATACAGGCCCTTCTGGATCTCGTGATCCACGGGAATGGAGGTGCGCCCGGAAGCGGCCAGATGTGGCAACTCGTCGAGGCCCTTCTGGGCCAGACCGCCATGCTTGAGCGCATAAAGCTCCAGCGCCAATGCGCGAGGCGCGGGCTTGAGCAGCAGCGGCAGGTAAATGTGATGGGCGCCGAATCGCACGCCATAGCCGCGCAGGGTGGCGCGAGCGGTCTGGTCGAGGCTCTTCATTTCCTCGGCGACGCGCGAACGCTCCAGCACACCCAGAGATTCAACCACCTGGAAGGCGATGCCACGGGCGATGCCGGTCACATCCTCGGCGGCCGTGAGCTTGTTCAGCGCCCCCAGCAGCTTCTCGATGTGCGCCGCGACCCACAGGGTCAGGCGCGCCTCCACCTGCTCACGCGCAGGGCCGGAGAGATGCTCGTCGGCGATAATCTTGAAGCGGGGCTTCAGGACCTCATCGCCGGGGATAAGCTTGGCCACGGCCTCGCCCGTCCAGCGGATGGTGCCATCCGAGGTGAGCACGAAGGCCTCGTCCACCGCCTGCGAGAGGCGCTGGGCGCGTGATTCGATCTCTCCCGCCAAAGCTTTCTGCGCAGCTGTGCGCAGGGCCTTGGCCTCATCCCCGCCCGCTGTCGGGTCGGCGGCGAACTGGAAGCCATGAATCTGGCCGATGACATGTCCTTCGACGGTAACGTCGCCGGTCTTGCTGATTTCAGTTTCGAGCATCTTGTTCTCTCGCAGGCGCCGCATGAGCAGGCTGGTCCGCCGGTCAACGAAACGCTGTGTCAGCCTTTCGTGCAACGCATCGGACAGCTTGTCTTCGACCCCTCTCGTGACGCCTTGCCAGTGCTCCGGATCCCTGAGCCAATCGGGTCGGTTGGCCACGAAGGTGAGAGTTCTCACCTGCGCAATCCGACGCGACAGGGTGTCGATGTCGCCTTCCGCGCGATCGGTCAAGGCGATTTGACGTTTAAACCACTCATCGGGGATAAATCCGCCCCCCTCAATGTGGCCGAAGAGGTGTGCGACGAGCTCGGCGTGAGCGCCCGGCGACACCTTTCGATAATCAGGAACCTGACACACATCCCATAGTTGTTCCACCTGTTCCGCAGTTGTGACCCGCCCTGCTATATCCGTGTCACGGCTCAGGAATTCCAGAACGGACACGTCATCGGCAGTCGGTGCGCGGGTCAACCCCTCCTCGCGCGGGGGCTGCGAGAGCCCCGCCAGAAGAGCCTGCAAAGAGCTGTAATCCGGCACAGCGTTGCGCCATTGCAACACCTTGGCGTTGTCAAACGCATGGTCCTCAAGACGCACCACAAGTTCTTCATCCAGAGGCGGACAACGACCCGTGGTGCCGAAAGTTCCATCACGCATCGCACGGCCCGCCCGGCCGGCAATCTGCGCCATCTCTCCGGGGTTGAGACGACGGAACTGCCAGCCGTCGAACTTGCGGTCAGAGGCGAAGGCCACATGGTCCACATCGAGATTGAGGCCCATGCCGATGGCGTCTGTCGCCACCAGATAGTCCACATCCCCGTTCTGGTAGAGTTCCACCTGCGCATTGCGCGTGCGGGGTGAGAGCGCCCCCATGACCACCGCCGCACCACCGCGCTGGCGGCGGATGAATTCGGCGATGGCGTAAACCTCATCGGCAGAGAAGGCGACAATGGCGCTGCGCGGAGGCAGGCGGGAAATCTTGCGCTCCCCCGCAAAACTCAGTGTGGAGAGCCGCGGCCGCTCCACAACCTTCAGCCCCGGCAAAAGCCGTTCCAGCAGCGGACGCATGGTGGAAGAGCCCAGCAACATGGTCTCGTTCCGGCCGCGCCGGTTCAGGATGCGATTCGTGAAAACATGGCCGCGATCGAGATCGGTGCCCAGTTGCACCTCGTCAATCGCCACGAACGAGACATCCAGATCGCGCGGCATCGCCTCAATGGTGGAAATCCAGTAGCGCGCCCGCTTCGGCTTGATCTTTTCCTCACCGGTGACAAGGGCGACCTTCTCGACCCCCACCCGCTCCACCACGCGCTGATAGACCTCGCGCGCCAGCAGGCGCAGCGGCAGGCCGATGAGGCCGCTCTCATGCGCCATCATACGCTCGATGGCGAGATGGGTCTTGCCGGTATTGGTGGGGCCAAGAACCGCACTCACGCCCCGCGCACGTATAGTGCGGGGCAGGACGGCCCATTGGGTGATGTCATCCATCGGTTGTGTTGGATCCCCTCTAAAGCCGGGCACATGTAACATATTGGCTCAGTAAGGCCAGAATGAAAGGACGGGACGGCCCATGATCCGCCGGCATCGGACTCCGGCATAGACCGGCATGTTGCGAATCACAGGGAAGTCTCCAGCCCGATCGCGATGGAGGAATGTTCACCGGACAGGCACTTTGCCCCTTCCAGCGCCTCTTTTTTCTCGTGGACCGTCAGGCATCCGGCAGGATAGCCTTTCAACTCCAAATGATTGCGGGGGCTGTCATGACGCAGATCATCGACCTTCTGAACACCGTCTTCTGGGGCTACATTCTCATATACGGCCTGCTGGCGGTGGGCATCTATTTCACGCTGCGGCTGCGTTTTATCCAGATTCTGCATTTCCCGGAAATGCTCCGCTCGGTGCTGCGGTCTGACAAGACAGACCATTCCGGCATCACGCCATTCCAGGCCCTGTGTACCTCGCTGGCCTCCCGCGTTGGCACCGGCAACATTGCCGGCGTGGCCGTGGCGCTGACACTGGGCGGGCCGGGTGCCATTTTCTGGATGTGGATGGTGGCGCTGGTGGGCATGGCCACAGCCTATGCCGAAAGCACCCTCGCCCAGCTTTACAAGATCCGCGATGACAAGGGCGAATATCGCGGAGGGCCGGCCTTCTACATCTCCCGTGGCCTGAAGGCACCGTGGGCCGGAGCAATCTTCTCCGTATGCCTCATCATTTCCTTCGGCCTTGTCTTCAATGCCGTACAGGCCAATTCGATTGCAGAGGCGATGGAAGGCGCATTCGGCCTGCCGCGTCTGGGTGTGGGCCTTGCCGTCGCGCTGCTCGCTGCGGTGATCATTTTCGGCGGCATCTCAACCATTGCCCGCACGGCAGAACTGCTCGTGCCCTTCATGGCCATCGTCTATCTCGGCCTTGCCATTTATGTGCTTATTGCCAACCTCACCGAAGTGCCGGCCATGTTCGCGCTGATCCTGCGCAGCGCCTTCGGGCTGGAACCTGCGGCGGGAGGCATTGCCGGTGGCATGGCAGCGGCCATGATGAATGGCGTGAAGCGCGGGCTTTTCTCGAACGAGGCCGGCATGGGCAGTGCACCAAACATTGCCGCTGTCGCCACGCCCGATCCCCATCACCCCGCCAGCCAGGGCTTCGTGCAGTCTCTTGGAGTGTTCATCGACACCATCCTGATCTGTACCGCCACCGCCCTCATCATCCTGCTGTCCGGCGTTATGGGGCAGGATCCCGCGCTCACCGGCACGCAGCTCACCCAGCGCGCCATGGAGGCGCACTGGGGGTCCATCGGCAGCTATTTCGTGGCGGTAGCGATCTTCTTTTTCGCCTTCACCTCCATCATCGGCAACTATTCCTATGCTGAAAATGCCCTGGTCTTTCTGGGCCATGGCCACACCACGGGTGTCACGGTCCTGCGCGGAGCACTGGTGCTGATGGTCATCTGGGGGGCGCTGGAAAGCGTGGCCGTCGTGTTCAATGCGGCAGATGCCTCCATGGGCCTCATGGCGACCATCAATCTGATCGCCATCGTGCTCCTCTCCGGTCTCGTGACCCGGCTGACACGTGATTATCTTGCCCAGCGCAAAAGCGGTCGCGACCCTGTCTTTCTCGCTGAAACCATGCCGGAGCTTCAAACCGAGATCGATATCCACATTTGGAGCCGCAAGCCGGGATCGGGCAGCGGCAAGCCCCCGGCTTGAAACACAACAACCGGAAACCGCAACAAAAAGGCCGCCCCATGGGCGGCCTTTCCTTGTCAAAACCGGCTTATGCCAGATCGCGTGAACATGCTGCCGTGTCAGCCGGCGGCGGTCAGGGCTTCTTTCACCCACTGCGAGGCCTTGCCGAAATCGAGAGCGCCGGCATGGCGTTCCTTGAGAATCGCCATGGTGCGGCCCATGTCCTTGATGCCGGCGGCACCAATCTCGGCGATGATGGCGGCAATGGCCGCGCGGGTTTCCGCCTCGCCCAGCTGCTGCGGCATGAACACCTTGATGTAGGTGATTTCCTCACGCTCCTGATCGGCCAGATCGGGGCGGCCGCCCTCATCATAGATGCGGGCGCTTTCCTCGCGCTGCTTCACCATCTTGGCGAGCAGGGCCAGCACTTCGTCATCGGTGAGCGGGTCCTTGCCCTGCCCGCGCTGCTCGATGTCGCGGTCCTTGATGGCGGCGTTGATGAGCCGCAGGGTCGAGGTCCGACGCTTTTCCTGGGCCTTCAGCGCCTCTTTCAGCGCGGCATTGATATCGTCACGAAGCACGGGGCACGTTCCTTACACAAAACATATTGTCAGCAGAAACCGGCGCTACCCGGCGCCGGGCTGATGGCCTTCACACCATGCCTCCCCCCGGAGCGCTGGCGGATGCCGGCCGAATGAAGCGACCACAGGCCATGGGCCTGAGGAAGCCAGAACAGAAAAGCCTGGCCGGGCACGCTTTCCACCGCCCTTGCCCTCCGTGCGCCATTTTCAGGGCTTTTTCGGACGGGGCACACCGGGTCGATGGTCACGCATGCCCGATCGCTGGGTATCGGCACACAATTTCTCACGCGGACGCTGGAAACGCGACGCGCAAGGCTCTATCTAGGCCAATCATGACAAACGAACAAGATCAGCCCCAGAACGGCTCCCCCTCCACGGACGGCTGGAGCGAGCCCACATCCACAGCCCTGCTCGTGCTCGCGGACGGCACGGTGCTCGAGGGCTTCGGTATTGGCGCCGAAGGGCGCCATGTCGGCGAGGTCTGCTTCAACACGGCGATGACCGGCTATGAGGAGGTTCTCACCGACCCCTCCTATAACGGGCAGATCATCACCTTCACCTTCCCTCATATCGGGAATGTGGGCACCAATGACGAGGACATCGAAACGGTGTCCGCCGCAGCCGTCTCCGGCGTGCGGGGCGTGGTGCTGCGCACGGCCGTGACCGACCCCTCCAATTATCGCGCCACCCAGCATCTGCATGAGTGGCTGAAGGCGCGCGGCATTCCCGGCATCACCGGTATCGACACCCGCGCCCTCACCGCCCTCATCCGTGAGAAAGGCATGCCGAACGCTGTCATCGCCCATGCGGCCGATGGCAAGTTCGATGTCGATGCCCTGCTGGCGGAAGCCCGTGCATGGCCCGGCCTTGAGGGCATGGACCTCGCCCCGGCTGTCACCACCGCCCAGCGGGTGGAGTGGGACGAAACCCCGTGGACGTGGGCGCAGGGTTATGGCCGTCAGGATGCCCCTCAGCATCATGTGGTGGCGATCGACTATGGCGTGAAGCGCGCCATTCTGCGCCTGCTGGCCAATTCGGGCTGCAAGGTCACCCTGGTGCCCGCCACCGCCAGCGCGGAAGAGATTCTGGCGCTGAACCCCGATGGCGTCTTCCTCTCCAACGGCCCCGGCGACCCGGCGGCAACCGGCGAATATGCCGTGCCCGTCATTCGCACGCTGGTTGAAACCGGCTTGCCGGTCTTCGGCATCTGCCTTGGCCACCAGATGCTGGGCCTCGCGCTCGGTGCCACGACCCTGAAGATGCATCAAGGCCATCATGGTGCGAATCATCCGGTGAAGGACCTCTCCACCGGCAAGGTCGAGATCACCTCCATGAATCACGGCTTTGCCGTGGCCCGTGAGAGCCTGCCTGCCAACGTGACCGAGACCCATGTCTCGCTGTTCGATGGCTCCAATGCCGGGCTGGCACTGGCCGACAAGCCGGTCTTCTCGGTGCAGTATCACCCCGAGGCAAGCCCCGGCCCGCAGGACAGCCACTATCTGTTCCAGCGTTTTGTGAACCTGATCGAGACCCACAAGAAGGCGGCCTGAGCACAAGCTCTATCGCCACCAGCATGTGAATGATGCGCCGCCGCCCGAGTTTTCCGGGCGGCGGCGTTCTTTTATGGCCTGCGATCCGGTCTTGCACTTCACCCGAAATAGACATAAACATATCTTTATGTCTCCCGAGTTCAAACCTCACCCCCTGCCCTTCCCACTCCTGCTCGACGCCCTCAAGGCGGCAGGGGAGGATACGCGCCTGCGCCTCATCGCCGTACTGGCGGAAGCGGAGCTGACGGTTTCGGACCTCACCGATATTCTGGGCCAGTCCCAGCCGCGCATCTCGCGCCACCTGAAACTGCTGGCCGAGGCCGGGCTGGTGGAGCGCCATCGCGAGGCAAGCTGGATTTTCTATCGCCGTGCCAGTGAAGGCCCCGGCGGTCAGGTCATTTCCCGCCTTCTGGACCTGCTGGACCGCACCGACCCGGTTCTGGCCCGCGACCGTGAGCGGCTGGATGCCGTGCGCGCGGCGCGGGCGTCTGCCGCGCAGGCTTATTTCTCCTCCCATGCCCGCGAATGGGATGAGATCCGCAAGCTGCATGTGCCGGAAGAGGCGGTGGAAGCGGCCATGCGCGATATTCTGGCGGACAAGCCCATCCGCACCCTGCTGGACCTTGGCACCGGCACTGGCCGCATGCTCGAGGTCTTCGCACCGGAGATCGAGCGCGGGCTGGGGCTGGATCTCTCGCCAGACATGCTGGCAGTGGCCCGCACCCATCTCGACCATGCCGGCATCCGCAACTGCCAGCTGCGGCAGAGCGACATCTATGCCATTCCCGCGCCGCGTGATTCCTTTGATGCGGTGATTATCCATCAGGTGCTGCATTTTCTGGATGATGCCGGGCGCGCCATACATGAAGCTGCGCGCGTGCTGCGCCCCGGTGGACGGCTTCTCGTGGTGGACTTTGCCCCGCACGACCTTGAATTCCTGCGCGAGAGCCACGCCCATCGCCGGCTCGGCTTTGCCCGTGAGGCCATGGAAGGCTGGCTCACCAATGCCGGCCTGATCCCCGAGCGCTTTCGCACCCTTGTGCCCGAGCGGCGCACGGGGGATGCCCTGACCGTTTCGCTGTGGCTGGCGCGCGACCCGCGCCTGCTGATGGCAGGTGACAATGACAGCCCGGCGGCGCGCATCGCTGCGGGCAACAGAGAGGTGGCGTGATGAGTGGTTCTGTGCGTGCCAGCCGCGAAACGGAGCGCGCGCCCGTTTCCGTCTCCTTCGAATTCTTCCCCCCGAAGACCGAAGAGATGGAAAAGACCCTGTGGGCCTCCATCGACCGCCTCGCCCCGCTCCAGCCGGAATTCGTTTCGGTGACCTATGGCGCGGGCGGTTCCACGCGCGAACGCACCCACAATACGGTGGCGCGCATCGCCAGCGAGACGAACCTCAAGCCCGCCGCCCATCTCACCTGCGTGGCTGCCAGCCGCGATGAGGTGGATGATGTGATCCGCGCCTACAAGGCCGCCGGCATCAATCACATTGTCGCGCTGCGCGGTGATCCGGTCACCGGAGTCGGCACGCCCTATGTGCCCCACCCGCAGGGCTATGCCTATGCGGATGATCTGGTGAAGGGCATCAAGCGCATCGGTGATTTCGAAGTGTCGGTTTCGGCCTACCCCGAAAAGCACCCGGAAAGCCCGAGCATCGAGGCGGATCTTGGCCATCTGAAAGCCAAGGTGGAAGCCGGTGCCACCCGCGCCATCACCCAGTTCTTCTTCGAGAATGACATCTATTTCCGCTATCTCGATCAGGTCCGGGCCAGCGGCATCGACATCCCGATCGTGCCCGGCATCCTGCCGGTGACCAATTTCAAGCAGGCCTCCAGCTTTGCCGCCCGCACCGGGGCGACAGTTCCAGCATGGCTGCTGAAGCGCTTCGAGGGGCTGGATGATGACCCGGAAACCCGCAAGCTCATCGCCGCAGCGGTCGCCGCCGAGCAGGTGATGGATCTGGTGGATCGCGGTGTCACCGAAATCCACTTCTACACGCTGAACCGGGCGGATCTTGTCTATTCCATCTGCCACCTGCTGGGTCTGCGCCCGAAGGTGATTGTGCCACCGGCTGTTCAGGCGGCGGGCTGAAACTGAACGCTCCGGGTGCCCCGGAGCGCAACATCTGTCAAAACCGGCAAGATCGCCCATATGCAGGGCAGCCTTGCGGCAAAACGCTTTCAAGAGGCGACCTTGAGCTTCATCATGAGCCAAGGCCGATGCCCCGAGCCTCCGAGACCAGAATCATGAGCGCCAACGATATCTTCACCGCCCTCAACGCCGCCGCACGCGAGCGCATTCTGGTGCTCGACGGGGCCATGGGCACCATGATCCAGGGCCTGAAGCTGGATGAGGCCGGCTATCGCGGTGAACGCTTTGCGGACTGGAAGCAGGATGTGAAGGGCAATAACGACCTTCTGAGCCTGACCCAGCCGGATGCCGTGCGCGATATTCACCTGCAATATTTCCTTGCGGGCGCGGACATTGTCGAGACCAATACCTTCTCCTCCACCACCATCGCGCAGGCTGACTATGCGATGGAGAGCCTGGCCTATGAGCTGAATGTGGAGAGCGCGCGCCTCGCCAAGGAAGCCGCGATTCTGGCCGAGAAGAAGGATGGCCGGCGCCGGTTCGTGGCCGGCGCACTGGGGCCCACCAACCGCACCGCCTCCATCTCGCCGGATGTGAACGACCCCGGCTACCGTGCTGTGACCTTCGATGATCTGGCCATCGCCTATGCCGAGCAGGTGCGCGGCCTCATCAAGGGTGGTGCGGACATCATGCTGGTCGAAACCATTTTCGACACGCTGAACGCCAAGGCCGCCATCTTCGCCATCGAGCAGGTCTATGCGGAAGAAGGCGTGCGCCTGCCGGTGATGATCTCGGGCACCATCACCGATCTTTCCGGGCGTACCCTTTCAGGCCAAACACCGGCTGCCTTCTGGTATTCAGTGAACCACGCCAAGCCGTTCTCCATCGGTCTCAACTGTGCGCTGGGTGCCAAGGAAATGCGCGCCCATATCGCCGAGATCGGCCGGGTGGCGGATACGTTCGTGTGCGCCTATCCCAATGCCGGCCTGCCCAACGAATTCGGTCTCTATGACGAGAGCCCGGAGGCGATGGCGGCCCTGATCGAGGAATTCGCCACTTCCGGCCTCGTGAACATTGTGGGTGGCTGCTGCGGCACCACGCCAGACCATATCCGCGCCATTGCCGGTGCGGTGGCTGGTAAGGCCCCGCGCCCGATCCCGCAGATCGAACCGATGCTGCGCCTCTCCGGTCTTGAACCGTTTGAGCTGACCTCGACCATTCCGTTCGTGAATATCGGTGAACGCACAAACGTCACCGGCTCGGCGCGCTTCCGCAAGCTCATCACCAATGGCGATTATCCGGCGGCATTGGCCGTGGCGCGCGATCAGGTGGAAAGCGGCGCGCAGGTGATCGACGTGAACATGGATGAGGGCCTGCTCGACAGCGAGGCCGCCATGGTCACCTTCCTGAACCTTGTGGCCTCGGAACCCGACATCGCCAAGGTGCCGGTGATGGTGGACAGCTCCAAGTGGAGTGTCATCGAGAAGGGCCTGAAGTGCATTCAGGGCAAGGGCATCGTCAATTCCATCTCGCTGAAGGAAGGCGAGGAACAGTTCCGCCACCATGCCGAGCTGGTGCGCCGCTATGGTGCGGCCGTGGTGGTGATGGCCTTTGACGAAACCGGGCAGGCCGATACCTACCAACGCAAGATCGAGATCTGCACGCGCGCCTACAAGATCCTGACAGAAATGGGCTTTCCGCCCCAGGACATCATCTTCGACCCCAACGTTTTCGCTGTCGCCACCGGCATCGAGGAACACGCCAATTATGGTGTGGACTTCATCGAGGCCACCGAGTGGATCCGCAAGAACCTGCCCCATGCCCACATTTCGGGCGGCGTCTCCAACCTCTCCTTCTCCTTCCGCGGGAATGAGCCGGTGCGTGAGGCGATGCACGCCGTGTTCCTCTACCATGCCATCAAGGTTGGCATGGATATGGGCATCGTGAATGCCGGCCAGCTCGCCGTTTATGACGAGATCGAGCCGCGCCTGCGTGAGGCCTGCGAGGATGTGGTGCTGAACCGCCGCACCGATTCCACCGAGCGCCTGCTGGAGATTGCCGAGGAATTCCGCGGACAGGGCAAGGAAAAGAAGGAGGCCGATCTCACCTGGCGCACATGGCCGGTAGAGAAGCGCATCGCCCATGCCCTCGTCAATGGCATCACGACCTATGTCGAAGTCGACACCGAGGAAGCCCGCCAGCAGGCCGCGCGCCCGCTGCACGTCATCGAAGGCCCGCTGATGAGCGGGATGAATGTGGTGGGCGACCTGTTTGGTGCGGGCAAGATGTTCCTGCCACAGGTGGTGAAATCCGCCCGCGTGATGAAGCAGGCTGTGGCCTATCTCATGCCCTTCATGGAGAAGGAAAAGGAAGAGACCGGCCAGACCGGATCGCAGGCTGCCGGCAAGATCCTGATGGCGACCGTGAAGGGCGATGTGCACGATATCGGCAAGAACATCGTGGGCGTCGTGCTCCAGTGCAACAACTATGAGGTCGTGGACCTCGGCGTGATGGTGCCTGCGGCCAAGATTCTGGAAATCGCCAAGCAGGAGAAGGTCGATGTCATCGGCCTCTCCGGTCTCATCACGCCTTCACTGGACGAGATGGTGAATGTCGCCGCCGAAATGGAGCGCGAGGGCTTTGAGGTGCCGCTTCTGATTGGCGGCGCCACCACCTCGCGCGTGCATACGGCCGTGAAAATCTCGCCCCAATATGTGCGCGGACAGGCCGTGTATGTGACCGATGCCAGCCGCGCGGTGGGTGTGGTCTCCAACCTGCTCAACACCGAAACGCGCGGTGCCTATGTGGCTGATATCCGCGCGGAATATGAGAAGGTGGCTGAAGCCCATGCCCGCGCGGATGCACAAAAGCAGCGCGTGCCGCTGGCGAATGCGCGCGCCAACGGCCTGAAGCTGGATTTTGCCGGCTACGAACCACCCAAGCCCGGCTTCCTCGGCACACAAGTGTTCGAGGATTATGACCTCGCCGATCTCGTGCCTTTCATCGACTGGACCCCATTCTTCCAGTCTTGGGAACTGCGCGGGCGTTATCCCGCCATTCTTCAGGATGACGTGGTGGGTGAGACCGCACGCAATCTGTTCCGCGATGCGCAGGTGATGCTGGAGAAAATGGTGGCGGAGAAGTGGGTGAAGGCCCGCGCCGTCATCGGTTTCTGGCCGGCCAATGCGGTGGGCGATGATATCGTGCTGTTCCGCGATGATGCCCGTGCCCATCCGCTGGCAACTCTGCATACCCTGCGCCAGCAACTGGCAAAGCGCGAGGGCCGCTACAATCTGGCACTCGCGGACTTCGTGGCTCCGGTGGATAGCGGCGTGGCCGATTATGTCGGTGGTTTCGCCGTCACAACCGGCATTGGCGAGGATGAGAAAATCGCGCAGTTCAAGGCCGCGCATGATGATTACTCATCCATCCTGTTCAAGGCCCTGTGCGATCGGCTGGCCGAAGCGTTCGCAGAACGGATGCACCACCTCGTGCGTACCGATTTCTGGGGCTATGCAGCGGAGGAGAACCTCACCAATGAGGATCTCATTAGCGAGCAGTATCGCGGCATCCGGCCTGCTCCCGGCTATCCGGCACAGCCCGATCATACGGAAAAGGCGACCCTGTTCGAGCTGCTGGATGCCGAAGCGCGCATTGAGCTGAAGCTGACCGAGAGCTTTGCCATGTGGCCCGGTTCGGCCGTTTCCGGCCTCTATTTCTCCCACCCCGAAAGCGCCTATTTCGGCATTGGCCGCATTGAGCGTGATCAGGTGGAAGATTATGCCGCGCGCAAGGGCTGGAGCGTGGAAGAGGGAGAGCGCTGGCTGGCCCCCATCCTCAACTACAACCCCAATCGCCGGGCCGCGGCGGAATAAGCCGGGACATACAGGCAAGAGAATGCGCGAAGGGCGGTGCCACAGCTTGGCTCCGCCCTTTTGCTTTCAGGCGCATGGGCCAGCCTCCTGTTTCACGGCCTCACAGGTCCTGCTCCCCCTTCCCTGCCTTCGCCCTGATGACAGCACCCGCGAACAGGCCCCGCCTGCTCACACGCCTCTGGGTTGATCCTGGAAAACAGGACACTCCATGGATTGCAAACCATGTGCCACTGTGGTCACAGCGCACAAAAACTACGGCCGGGATACCTCATGCCTGCACCTGCCAGTGGCTCGAAAAAAGTTGCGCGAAATCAATGGAGGTAAGCCCTGCACGGCCAGCCTTTCGCGCCGGATATTTTGGAAAACCTACAAATCATTGATGTTGCAGCACTATTCATTTCCCGTCTATGTGCCCGGCCACAATCCCCGCATGGGATGGCCCGCATCGCGACAGCGCATGGACAGCACCATGTGCGCGGGCCTTTCGGCGAAACCGGAGGCAGCCAGAAGCCACACCTCCCTTCCCGCGCAAGGAATATGTTCAGATGGAGGAGGGTGACATCCGGCATGGCGTGTATCTGGCGCACCGTTCCGCGCTGATCGATTACGCCACGCCCATTCTGGGCTCGCGCGAGGCCGCCGAGGACATCGTGCAGGACGCCTTCCTGCGGTTTGTGCCCGCGCGCCTTCAGGTGGGCAGCCCGGAACAGGCTCTGGCCTATCTCTACCGTATCGTGCGCAATCTCTCCTTTGATGTGCTCAAGCGGCGCAAGGTGGAAACCCGCGAGGCGAATGCCGGCGTGCCCTACTGGGCCATGCCACGCGCCGAGCCCACGCCCGAACAGTCCCTGCTGCTGTGCGATCAGGTTCAGATGGTTTCCGATGTGCTGGCCAGTCTTCCCGTGGATGTCCGCGTGGCGGTGGAGATGCACCGCTTTGGTGGTTTCACACTGGAGCAGGTGGCCGCGCATCTCGGTATTTCCGTCACCACGGTTCACCGCCATGTGCGTGGCGCCATGATGAAGATCGCCGCACAGCTGGACGATGCCGGTGACTGAATATTTGATTCATCATGAAAAAAATGTCCGCCCCGGTCGTCTTTCCCATCAGGACGGATAAAAGGATGAACTTGTCCATATCGATGGGGCATCAGGGTGCCACGACAGGAATGACATCGAGCCAGGAGAAGCAGCAGGATCCGCTGGTGGAGGAAGCCATAGACTGGCTGCTGCGCCTGAAGGACAATCCGTGCGATACCGAGGCCAGCCGGCAATTCGAGGCATGGTGCGCCAGTTCACCGGCCCATGCGCGGGCGTGGGAGAAGGCTGTCAAGGTTTGGCAGCTGATGGGTGAAGTGTTGCCCGTTCATGCAAAGGTCTGGGCCGGTCCTGCTGTCGCCGCGCAGGCCCATGTCTCGGCCGCCCACCCACGCCGCATCTCTTCCGGGCATAAAACTGCACAGGCACGCAGAGATGGCGCGCGACCCACACGCGGCTGGAAGAAGCGCCTCGCCGGCGGGTGCGCCATTGCCGCAGTCGGCCTGTTCGCCTTCATTGCCGGCCCCGACCTGCTGTTGCGCCTTGAAGCCGACCATATGACCCGCACCGGCGAAAGCCGCGTGGTGCAGCTGGATGATGGCTCCACCATCACACTGGGCGCAGGCAGTGCCATTGCCGCTAATATGGAAGGGCCGGTGCGCCGCATCACCCTGCTCTCCGGTGAAGCGCTGTTCGATGTGGCGCATGACCCCAACCGCCCGTTCGAGGTCGATGCCGGCGGGGTTGCGGTGCGGGTGCTGGGCACGGTGTTTGATGTGCGCCTGTCTTCCACGGGCACCATGGTGGAACTGGCGCGCGGCGCGGTCAGCGTCACGTCTGATGCCGGTTCAGCCGATACCCGCCTCACCCCCGGCGAAACCGCGCTGGTGAACCGGCGGACCGGTGCGGTGGAAATGGGCCAGATCTCCCCGCAGGATATCGCCACATGGCGCGAGGGCCGGCTGTTCGTGAATGATGCCCCCATCGGGGCCGTGGTGGAGCAGTTGCAGCGCTACCATCCGGCCTGGATCAGGGTGATGGATTCCAGCCTTGCCGATGAGCGCGTCACCGGCCTTTACGACCTCAGCGACCCGGACCGCGCCCTGCGCGCGCTGGTGCAGCCCCATGGCGGGCAGGTGCGCACCATCTCTCCCTATCTGCGTCTGCTGACACGCGAATAAACCTGCGCCGCGCACCCAATCGCCATTCATTCCGAAAATGAATCGCAAAAAATGCGATGGCGATGAAAAAAAGCGGCGGGCCACTCGTTTTAGGTCTGGAAGCACATGCGGAGGCATGTGCAGCGGGATTTCCGGGACCAAGCGAATGTGGATGCAGCGACCGCGTAGAAACACAGCCCGCGGCAATGCAAATCTGGGGCTGGCGTTTGCGGCCAGACTTATGGCCGGAACGGCGCTGGCCGGGCTGGCACTGGTGGTGCCACAAGGGCCCGGCGCGTTCGCGCAGGCTGCGGGTGCGGCGCGCGCCTTCACCATTCCCGCCCAGCCCCTTGTTTCCGCGCTGAATGCCTTTGGTCGCCAGTCCGGTTTGCAGATCACGCTGGCCTCCTCCACCTCGCGCGGGGTCACGTCCCACCCGGTGCAGGGCACCTATACGCCGCAGCAGGCCCTGACCCAGATGCTCAGCGGCTCCGGCATTCCCTTCCGCATCACGCCAGACCGCACGGTGATTGTCGGCAATCCGGCCTCGACCGGCGCTGCGGACCTTGGCGCACCAGTGGGCGCGGATGGCTCTTTGGTGCTGGACACCATCAATGTGAATGGCGTGGGTGCAGCCGAACGGCCATTCGAGACCCCTGCCCCGGTGGCCCATATTTCCCAGCAGAGCATCGAACGCTTCCGTGGCTCCAGCCCGGCCGACATTTTCCGCGGTACACCGGGTGTGCTTTCCGGTGAATCCCGCAACGGCGCGGGCGGTATCGATGTGAATATCCGCGGCATGCAGGGCATGGGCCGCGTGAATGTGACGGTGGATGGCGCGGAGAATGGTGTCTCCGTCTATCAGGGTTATCAGGGCGCTTCCAACCGCACCTTCGTGGACCCGGACCTGCTGGCAGACATCGACATCCGCAAGGGGTCTGATGTCGCCTCGCGTGGCATTGCCGGCAGTGTCTCCATGCGCACGCTGGGCGCTGAGGATATTCTCAAGCCCGGTGAAACATGGGGTGTGCGGGTCAAGGGCGGCTTTGGCTCCAATACCGCGACCCCGGTTCCCGGCGAGGTGGCCGGCTACAAGTGGCCGTCATCCCCCTCCGCCCCACCGGTCGCCACCGGCTCCAGCGATACCATGGACCGGCCCGGCTTCTTCGTGCCCACCAGCGGTTCCGGCTCCATTGTCGCGGCAGCGCGCAACGAGAATTATGACCTGCTCTGGGGTTATGCCGTGCGCAAGCAGGGCAACTATTTTGCCGGCACCAATGGTCCGGCCGCCAATCCGGTGGATACAGGCCCGCGCAAAATCTGCAGCAGCCCGACATGGTGCCAGAACTGGCCGAACTATCTGGTGAACACCGGCCTCACCAATTACCGGGCGGGCGAAGAGGTGCTCAACACCCAGCTCGAAACCCATTCATGGATCGCCAAGGCGCTGATCCGTCTGGAAAACGACCAGACCCTCCAGCTCGGCTACACCGGCTATGCGGGCGAGGCGGGAGACCGGCTGGCATCGCGCTTCATTGGAGATCGCAGCCAGGCCACCCAGCAGGCCCAGACCGCCGGCACCAATCTGCACACCGGCACCATCCGCTATCGCTGGAACCCGGCAGACAATGACTATGTGAACCTTTCCGCCAATCTGTGGCTGACCCAGCTGGAAATGCTGAACCCCATCCGTGGTGGCGGCATTCCCCGCCCTGGCGATGTGGGACTTGGAGAGAATTTCCGGACCGGCTCGGACTCGCGCATGTGGGGCGGAGATATGTCCAATACCTCGAAGTGGGCGAACTCACTCGGGGCGTTCGATTTCAATTATGGCGTCTCCTATCTGAACGAGTCCACCGCTCCCAGCGCCTATACGGACATGCTGGAAGGCTGGCTGAACCTGCGCGACGGCTCACGTCAGGAAGCCGCCATCTATGGCAAGCTGGCCTATAAGCCGGTGGACTGGATGACCCTGAATGCCGGCCTGCGCTACACCCAGTTCTGGTCTGAAGACCGGCGCACCGTCGCCAATTCGGAACACTATCTCAGCAAGGAACCCTCCAAGAGCGATGGCGGTTTCAGCCCCTCCATCGGCGTGACGGTGGAGCCGTGGACCGGCGTGCAGCTCTACACCACCTATTCCAGCGCCCTGCGCTATCCCAGCCTGATGGAGGCGGTTTCCGCCTTCACATTGATCGTGAATGAGGATCTGGAGCCGGAGCGGGCGAATACGTGGGAGCTGGGTGTCAATGTTGTCCAGAACAATGTGTTCACGGGCGGCGACACCGGCATGATGAAATTCAGCTACTTCAACTGGGATATCGAGAACTATATCGCCCGCGAATACCGCAGCTTCACTGATCCGGGCGGGTTCACATGGACCGGCATGCAGATCTACAACATTGATCGCGCCCGCTTCTCCGGTCTTGAATTTACCGGCCGCTACGAACTGAACGGGTTCGCGGCAGAACTTGCAGCGAACTACTATCTTGATGTCGAGTTCTGCCGCACCTCGGCCACCTGCGAGAGCAAGTCGCTCTATGGTGACTATGCCACCAACCATGTGCCGCCGGAATATACGGTGAGCCTCACCCTCTCGCAGAAGCTGTTCGAGGATGCGCTCACCGTGGGTGGTCGCGTCTCCTACACAGGACCGCGCGCCATCGGCCATGGCCCGGTAACGGCACAGGGCGCGAGCCAGTTCATTGACCAGATCAAATGGGATCCGTTCTGGCTGGTGGATGTGTTCGCCGAATACAAGCTGAATGACAGCTGGACAGCGATGGTGCGTGTCGAAAACCTCACCGATGCCTATTATGTCGACCCGCTGAGCCTAGTGAACCAGCCCTCTCCCGGCCGCACCTTCTATGCCAGCCTCACCGGCCGTTTCGGCAGCGAGGAGCCGTGGAACCTGCCGTCCTTCGGTCGCAAGGCCCCCTCAGCTTCCGGGGCAGCCTCCTCCGGCACCGACTGGACCGGCCTGTATGTGGGTGCGCATGGCGGGTTTGGCGTGGCTGAACTGAATGGCACCACCACGGCCCTGAACGGGCTGGCGAATGATGTCGCCTCCACCGAGTCCGTCAACCGGCGCTTCCGCGACCTGCTGTTCGGTGGGCAGATTGGCTATAATTACCAGTTCGACAACCGCATCGTGCTGGGCGTGCAGGCCGATTACAGCCGCACCCAGATCAAGGGCACGCAGGATGCTCTCGCGATGGAGGGAGACCTGTGGACCAAGGGTTATCTTCAGGCCTCCACCCATTATGAGTTCGACTGGATGGCCACCCTGCGCGGGCGCGTGGGTTATGCCTTCGACAATCTGCTCATCTATGCCAGTGGCGGCCTGAGCATGCTGAACGAGCGGCAGATGCGTGACCAGTATCGCTCGGACTCGGCTGACCGCTGGTCGCCCTATGGCAACCAGACCAATCCGTTCTTCGTGGAAAGCGCGCAGAGCAACCGCACCGGCTGGAGCCTTGGCGCAGGTGCCGAATGGGCCATTACCAACAACTGGTCACTCTCGGCGGACTATTCCTTCTCGCGTTACGCCGCAAAGGACTTCCGCTTCAACAATGCCCGGGCTGGCGTGTCACGCGACTACACCAGCACCACTGCAACCATCATTGGCTACGAAGAATATGAGTGGTTCCCCGGCTATCTCTTCCCGATTTATGAGTACACCTACACCCAGCATCCCGGAACGTCTGGAAAAGCCATCGGTCGCAAGGCGTCCAACGCCATCGACCTGAACACGCTCAAGATCGGTCTGAACTACCGTTTCTGAGCCCGGCCCGAGATGATGAGGATCGTTCCATGACAGCCGACACTCTTGAAAGGCCGATGCTGCACCGGGCACAGGCGCTCAAGTTCCAGACCCGGAACACCCATGCAAGCCTGGACGAGACGATCATGGCCCGGCGGCCATTCGAGAGCCTTCAGCGTTACGGGCTGTTCCTTCAGGTTCAGTACCTGTTCCACCGGGACATTGATGCGCTCTATGCGCATCCTGAACTGGACCGGATGCTGCCGGATCTGGAAGGCCGCCGCAGGTTTCCTCTTGTTGCGCTTGATCTTGCGGACATCGGGGTCAGCACACCGTCAGAGCATCAGGCCCCGGTATTTGGGGTGGAAGAGATCGACATCCCAACAGCGCTTGGCTGGCTCTATGTGGCGGAAGGCTCAAACCTTGGTGCGGCTTTCCTGCTAAAGGCAGCAGCAGGGCTTGGCCTGTCCGAACATCTTGGCGCGCGCCATCTGGGGGCGGCACCGGAGGGGCGTGGCCTGCACTGGCGCACCTTCGTCGCCGCGCTTGATGCGCCAGAGATGGATGAGATGTCCGAGGCCCGTGTCAGTGCAGGTGCAAGGGCGGCCTTCGCAAGGGTCCGGGCCCTAGTGGACCGCTTCTTTCCGCACGCGCCACAGGATTGAGAGCCGGCCTCCTCCGCCCATGCGGAGAAGATAAGGCGGCCTCTCCTGCCCTTCATGCAAAGGATAAACCGATGACGCGACAGCGTGCGATGCCACATGCGGCCAGGCTTTTGCCTGCGGGCAACACCCGGACAGGGATAGGGTGCGCGAGAAAAGAGGCGTGCGGGCACAAACGCGCACGGGCTCTTGTCTGCGTCCTCGCACTGATCTGCGTGTCATCTCCAGCGTTCAGCCAGCCGGGACATGCCCCTCCCACCGCCAGCCAGACCCTTCCCACAGGACCGGATACAGCGAAGCCTGCACCGGAAGAGCCTTCTTCCGGTGCATCTCTCCCGGATGCGTTGGAGCCACCGCCACAGGTGCATCCCGTCGCCCAGCCTTCTGCATCTGATGCCACCGCCGCGGACAACTCCGCACCACAGCAGGCACAGGCCCCGTCGCTGCCGTTTGAGCCCGCCCCTTCCTTCCTCGAAGACCCGGCCCAAGCCCTCTCCCGCATGCTGGCCGTACCGGAGCGCCGGGCCGATCTGCCCCATGACCTCTCGCCCTGGGGCATGTTTCTGGCCGCGGACTGGGTGGTGAAGGCGGTGATGATCGGCCTTGCCTTCGCCTCCGTGGTGACATGGACGGTCTGGTTCGCCAAATCGCTTGAAATCGCCGGAGCCAATGCAAGGGCGCGCCGGGCCCTGACGGCGATCGGCTCGGCCGGAAGTCTCGCACAGGCGGCGCGGGTGCTGGCCGGCCGCTCCGGACCCGCCGCACACATGGTGCGCGCGGCAGAAGATGAAATGCGCCGTTCCGCGCCCGCACTCGACCATGCCGGAGGGGCGGGCGTGAAGGAGCGCGTGACCTCCAGCCTGTTGCGCATTGAAGTGGGTGCCGGCCGCAAGCTCATGCGCGGCACCGGTGTTCTGGCCACCATCGGCGCAACCGCCCCGTTTGTGGGCCTGTTCGGTACGGTGTGGGGCATCATGAACAGCTTCATCGGCATTTCGCAGGCCCAGACCACCAATCTCGCCATTGTCGCACCCGGTATTGCCGAGGCACTGCTGGCCACAGCCATCGGCCTCGTGGCCGCCATTCCGGCGGTGGTGGTCTATAATCTGTTTGCACGCTCCATTACCGGATACCGGCAGGCGCTGGCGGATGCCGCCGCCGGTATCGAGCGGCTGGTGAGCCTTGATCTCGACTTCCGCATGATGCCTGCCCGTGATGATGCCGCTGTGCGGCGGGCGGCGGAGTAAGCCATGGCTGGCGGCATCCGCGAACGCGCGGGCGATGATCTGCCCGAAAATCACGAGATCAACGTCACACCCTTCATTGATGTGATGCTGGTGCTGCTCATCATCTTCATGGTTGCGGCCCCTCTCGCCACCGTGGATGTGCCGGTGGACCTGCCCGCCTCAACCGCAAAACCGGCAGAGCGCCCGGACAAGCCGATCTATCTTTCCGTGCGCCAAGACCTGACCCTCGCACTGGGCAATGATCCGGTGGCGCGCGAAGGGCTGTCGATGGCACTGGATGGCATCACCCAAAACAACCGTGAGGCCCGTGTTTTCCTGCGCGCGGACAAAAGCGTGGGATATGGCGAGCTGATGGAGGTGATGAACCTGCTGCGTGCCGGCGGCTATCTGCGTATTGCGCTGGTGGCACTGGAGACCACGACCGCCGCAATGGACGGGGCGGGAATAGCACCTCATGGCCCGACGCCCGAGGCGACCAAGCCATGAGCACCGGACAGGAAAGACTTCAAAAGGCACAGGAGGCGCCAGCCCTCGCTCATTCAGGCAAAGCAACCGGGCTGGCCGGAACGCCTCTTGCACGCGGGGCGCGACTGGCAGAACTCGGTCTCTGGGCCGGTGCCGGGCTGATCGCCCTCACGGTCCATGTGGGCGCGGCGGTGTGGCTGCTTCAGGACCCGGAAACCCTCATCGCCAATGATGAGCCGCCGGCGGCAATCATGATCGAGGTTGCCGATGTGTCCGAAGCCACCTTGACCGAACAGAACGACATTTCTCCCGACCAGCAGGCTGCGGTGGACAGCATGCCAGCCGAAGCCTCTGACGCGCCGCAGGAAAAACCCGCTAAAGACATACCGGAAGAAACAACAGAGCCTCCGGCGGACACTCCGACAGAGGCGCAAGAGGCAGAGACGGAGCCGGACGAGGTTCCAACCCCGCCGCAGGAGAATGTAGAAGTGCCCCTACCTCTGGCGCGCCCCAAACCGCCGGAACGCAAGGTGGAGACGCCCGCGCAGAAACCACCACGGCCTGAGCGCAAGCGGGAGCAGAAGCCCCGGCAGCAGGCGCAAGCAGCCTCCCGTGCCGCGATCGAGGCGCAGGCACAGACCACGGCATCCAACCGCAATGCCGCCCGGCAAAGCACATCCGGCTCTACCTCCACCCTCTCACCCGCCACGTGGCAGGCCCGTCTCATGGCCCATCTGGAGCGGCGCAAGACCTATCCGCCGGGAGCGAAAGCACGGGGTGAGCGCGGCACGGTCTATGTGCGGTTTTCCATTGATGAGGGTGGACATGTGCGCGCGGTCTCGCTTGCCCGTTCATCCGGTTTTGCGGATCTCGATCAGGCTGTGCTCGTGATGGTGCGCCAGGCCTCTCCCGTGCCTGCGCCGCCCCCCGGGGTCCAGCGCACCATTACAGCGCCGGTGCGGTTCTCGGTGAGGTGAGACAGGCAGAGTTTGCTACAGCGCTTCATGCGTTTGAGGCGCAAGAGAGCACGGGAAGGTCGGGCGCATCGGCACCGCCTTCAGGCCAGCCTGAATCCATGAATAATCGCCTCTGGGGCGAGAGGGGACATCCATCTCCTGGTCCCGGCACGGCCAAAAGGCAAAATGGCCAAAGCGACATGAAAGCCATGTGCGCCGTATACTGGCGGCTTATATACCCCGACCTCACTACGGACCGGAATAATTGAAAGTCGCACTTCCCGCGGCACGGCAAGCTGGCGAAAATCCACCGCCGATCCCAAGCCCAGCGCCTTGGACACGGCTTCTTTCCTGCACCACAGATCAAGGCAGGCTGTATCCCGGATATCCGGAGCCAGATGTGCAAGCCAGCCCTGCTCGTCCTTACTCAGCCAGCCCTCGGCAAAAGGTGGCGTGACTCCTGCCCTCTCGACATCAACGCCCACAAGCATGCCAGAGCCGATGATGCAGCCGACACACCCCTCTGTGTGAGCCAGAGAAACATCAAGCCTCATGCCACCTTCATTCAGAATGCGTGGCTTGCCACCCGTTGAAAGACGAACCTTCCCGGCTGGCAGCCCAAGCCGCTGCCCGAGAGCGAGCCGAACGAGACCATGCGCCGCGATAAAAGCCTGCCTCTGCGCCTCAAAACGCAAACCGTTTGCGCGCGCGCGCTCTTCCTCAATGAGGCATTGCTCAAGCCAGCCCCATGCGGCAAGACTGAGCCGCTCCAGCACCAGACAGTAAAGCGCCCCCGGAAAAGCCGGCTCCACATCGCAGCGGGCCGCATGCAGAAGAGCCTCCTGCCCTTGCCCGGAGATCACGAGACCATCAACGCACCAGCACGTGCGCGTGCCTCCAGATGTGAACCCAAACGATGGGCCAGCGCCATGATGGTGAGGGTAAGGTGCTTGTCCGGCAAATGCGGCAGCGATCCACCATCGCAGATATAGAGATTCTCAATCTCGTGGCTGCGCAGGTTCTCATCCACCACACCCCGGGCCGGATCTGCGGACATGGCCGTGGTCCCCGCATAATGGATGCCTGTGCCGGAATTGTCCGTACTGCACATGATGGAGGTGGAAGAGGCCCGGCGCAGCACCTTGCGCCCCCATGCCAGCATGGCTTCCATCTGTTCGGCGGCAGCGGGCGGAATGGTGAAGTCCACGGCTACCTGCCGCACGCCATGCTGGTCCACACTGGTGGCTGGCCGCACCCTGTTCTCCGGTCGCGCCTCACCGGCGCAGAACAGGCCAAGCGTGACATAGCTATGAAACATCATACGCGCGAAACGCTCCTTCATCACCGCCGGAATGCGCGTCATGCCGGCCAGATAATGGGGAATATCGGGAATGCCATGGATGGCATGTCCGATAAACGGGAAGGATGAGCCATCCTTCAGCTTGCCTCTCGCCATCAGGATCAGCAGGTCGCCATAGCCGATGTCATAATCGCGCCGCGTGTTCCACAACCGCCAGAGGGAGGTGGAGAGCACTGCCTTCGGGTTGTCCTGAAGATAAAGACCAACCTGACCGGACCGGTTGGACAGCCCCTGCGGGTTGGCCTCATCCGCCGAATTGAACAGGATGCGCGGCGTTTCCACCGCACCTGTCGCCAGCACCACGACATGCGCCCGCTGGATGTGCCGTTCGCCCGTCCGGGTATCGATATATTCGACCCCCTCGATGCGCTGGGTGCCATCTGTCCGGATAAGGCGCACCACCTTGGCATCGGTGCGCAACTGGTAGTTTGGCAGACCTTCTATCTCCGGCAAAAGCCGCTCGGAGAATTTGTAGACCGCCCCCACCGGACAGCCGGATGTACAGATGCCGGTGGAGACGCATGCACCTTCCACGCCCGGGCGTGTATCAATGGCCTTTCGGTTGGGAATGGCATGGGCGTCCGGCTCGCGCAAAGAGCGTACGGCTTCCACAACCAGCCGATCTGCGGGACGCAGCGGTTTGGGGGGCACATAAACGCCATCTGGCAATTCGGGGATGTTCTCTGCCGTGCCGCAGACGATGATCCGCTCCTCAACCGCCCTGTAGGACGCTTCAAGATCGGAATAGCTGATCGGCCAGTCCGTAAAATCTCCCGGCCCAAAGCGCACGCTGACGCCATTCCAGAGGTTTTGCAGGCCATTCACGGCCAGAACCTGAAAATGGCGAAATCCATCCTTCGGACGCGCGGTTGAGCCTGACTGTCCATCGGCAAACAGCGGATGAATGAAGAGGCTGTCATGCGGGTCCGCCGGCCATCTCGTGGCAGGGCCAATACCAAAATCGCGGCGGCCGCCAGGCGGAACGACATCGCGAAAATAGTTCTCCGGCAAGCGGCCGCCCTGTTCAAGAGAGACAACCTTTAGGCCGGCCCTGGCCAGCTGATAGGCCAGAATGCCGCCGCCAGCGCCGGTGCCGACAATGCAGACATCGCAATGTGCGGATTCAGCCACGCTTTCCCTCCATCGGCCATTCCCCAACGGTTGCAAGAAAGGCGGGGGATGCGAAGTGGATATATTCAAGGAATTCGAGGAAGAGCCGCATATCACTCCCAAGTTCCGCGCGCTTCAGCGGGCTGGTCCTTGCATCCCGCTGTTCGCGAGCAGTGGCAAGACGCTTGAGCGCCTCACTGATCTGCCGGTTTTCCAGGGCAATACGCACGATCTGCGGTTCGATTTGAACAAGGGTCTTCCTGTAGGGGCTGAAAGCAATGATGGCGGCCATCAGCTGGGCTGTCTGTTCCGTCTCATGCTCACCCATGGCCACCTCCCCGCAGCTCCCGGAACGGACGCCCGGACTTCAGATGGGCCTCAATTTCCTCCAGCGGCACACCGCTCGTTTCCGGCACGGCACGCAGGGTGAAGACAACGCCTAGCGCGCAGAACAGCGCATAGATGGCGAAGACCCCGCCCAGCCCGATGCCAGACACCAGCACCGGAAAGGAAAAGACCACGACAAAATTGAAGCCCCAATTGGTGAGTGTCGCCACACTCATGCCGATGCCACGCACATTCTGCGGGAAGATTTCGGCGATCATCACCCATGGCAGTGCACCAAGGCTGGCAGCGAATGAACCAATATAGATGAACAGGCCAAACAACGCGAGAATATCGAGGAACTGGGCTTCAGAAATCGCCCCCAGCGCAATCATGCCAAGGCTGAGCGCGGTGCCGATAAAGCCGATGACGAGCAGCTTGCGCCGGCCGATCCGGTCGATCAGCACCATGCCCACAATGGTCATCAGCACATTGACCACGCCAACCCCGATGGTGGCGAGAATCTGGGTCGACTGGTCGCCCAGTCCCGCTTCATGAAAGACGGCCGGAGCATAGGAGATCACAGCATTGATCCCGCTGAGCTGTTGCAGCAGGAACAGGCCGATGCCCACCACCAGCGCCGGTCGGGCGACCGGCCCGAACAGCTCTGCCCAGCCGCCGCCGGTGCGATCCTCACGGGCGGTCTGCTCGATCTCGGCGAATTCGGCAATCGCCTGCGGGCTGTGCGCATCCCAGCTCCGGATGCGCGCCAGCGCGGCGCGAGCCTCATTCGTTCGCCCCCTTGATGCCAGCCAGCGGGGTGTATCCGGCAGCACGATGATGCCGATAAACAAGACAATGCCCGGCAGCATGCCCACCATGAACATGGTGCGCCAGCTGTCTGAGAAGGCGAAACCCGCGACATAGGCTCCCAAAATGCCGAGCGTGATCGCAAGCTGATAGATAGACACCAGCATGCCGCGTTTGGCGGGCGGCGCACTTTCCGAGATATAGAGCGGAGCGACCAGTGCGGCCACGCCAACTGCAAATCCCAGCACAAGCCGGGAGACAGTGAGAACCAACACCGCATCCGCAAGGCCACAGAACAGCGCCCCAACTGTAAACAGGAGGGCTGCGAACAACAGGGTCTGGCGCCGGCCAAAATGGTCCACGGTCAGGCCAGCACCCACCGCACCGAACAGTGCACCGAGCGGAACGGCAGCGGTAATCACCCCTTCATTGAGGGCGGAAATAGCAAATTCCGCACGCAACAGATGAAGTGCTCCGGCGATGACACCTTCATCAAAGCCGAAGAGAAAACCCGCTATACCCGCAATGGCGGCAACAAGATAAGCCATACACCCCACCCCTTAACCGGGTTACCTGCCCTCAGTCCGTCAACAGGGCAGCGGCAACCTTGCGGATCGCCATCACGATGTCGTTCACATCCCCATCCTCAAGCTTCGATGCGATGGCGAGCAGTGCTCCGCGCGCATGCAGGTCATCGCAGTTTGGCAGCGCTCCGGCGGCATAGCTGAAGTCCTCAGCGAAGGCATTGGCCGGATGGGTCCAGGGGAAGCCATCTCTGGAGTTCGAACGCTTCTGGACCAGACTTGGGATATTCGAATACCAGTGCAGTCCCCATTCGCGGGTAGAAACACAGGCAAGGCTACCAACTGGCCCCACAAGCCCTTCCGCCCGAAGGGCTTTCACGAAATGATCGGCCAGAGCCTCATTTTTCAGGAGCATGATGAGAAAGGGGCCGGTATCCCCGCCTGCATCCGGCACCGTGCGGAAGGTGAGGCCGGGAATATCCGCCAGCGCCTCACGGATACGCCACTTGGCGCGGCGCATGGCACCGGTGATCGCGGGCAGCTTGCGCATCTGGGCAAGGGACATGGCGCCCGCCAGTTCCGACATGCGTGCGCCATAGCCCCAGAGCTGGCAATCATCCTGCGAGGTATCCAGCCGTCCGGCGGGCGTGCGCGGATAACCCAGATCATGCAGGGCCACAATCCGCTGGAACAGCGCATCATCCTCGCACACGATGAGGCCACCATCGCCGGAGGTCATGTTCTTGTTGAGCTGGAAGCTGAAGATGCCGATATCACCGAACCGGCCCACGGCAGTCCCCTTGAAGCGCGCACCAGCAGCCTGCGCACAATCCTCTATCAGGCGGACACCTCGCGCCTTGCACAAGGCGGCAATCTCATCGATACGCCCCGGCGCGCCACTCATATGAACGCACAGCACCGCGCGGGTGCGCGTGCCAATCTTGCGGGCCAGATCCTCGGGATCAATGCAAAAGGTCTGGTCAATATCGACAAGGCGCGGAATGGCCCCGGCCCGCACCACCGCCGAAACACAACTGACCCACAGATAGCCGGGCACCAGCACCTCATCGCCCGGCCCTATGCCCAGCGCGGATACCGCGATCGAAAGCGCCGCCGTTCCCGATGACACACCAAGAGCATGGCGATGGCCGAACGTCTCGCACCACTCCTTCTCCAGCGTATCCACCATGTGCTGGGGGTCTGGCCCATAGAAACGGAAAGGGCTACGCGCGCGGATCACGCGGTCGACCAGTTCACGTTCCTCGTCACCGATCCAGTGCGCGCCGGGCAGTTCCCATGGCAGCGGAGTCGTGCGCACCGGCGTGCCGCCATCCAGTGCCAGACGATTGGCATGCAGATGGAGCGCGTGGTCTTGTGAAGGCGTTTCCCCGCTCATGTCAAATCCCCTTGCCCGATGAAGAGACAGGCTCTTCAGGCTGCTTTTCTTGAGTTGCGAAGACCATGCCCTTCACAGCCCCGGTGAAGAGCCCTGCCATACGCATAATGGTTTCCGCCTTGTAGTTCTGGCGCGTGTAGAAGAACTTCATCCGGAAGCAGCCATCCATCAGATAGGCATAGACATGCAGATGATAGTCCGCGAGATTTTCAGCGGCGACGGTATCCGGCACATCCATCAGTGATGGATCGGTAGGCAGGAAGATCTCGCCGTCATAATTATCTTCCCACACATCGCCGATATACTGGAAGAGCGTCCGCACCTGATCTTCCCGTGCCAGAAGAACGGCACGCGGATCACCTGAATAATAGCGCAGCGCGCTGTGTCCGATGCCGTTATCCGGGATCGCGCGATACTGTGCCGCGACATACTCCAGCACGCGCGCCGGATTCTTAACCCCATCATCCGGCAGTCGTACAGTGATGGGGGTGTGGGTGATGAACCAGCCAACCGTGCGCGAGGGGTCTGCCCCCGGAATGCAGGTTTCACGGCCATGGGCGACCTTGTGAAAGATCAGGTCTTTCTGGCCCGACAAGGCATTCGCGGTTACGGCCAGCCCGCCGACAATAGCATGTATAAGCGTGGCCTGCGCTCCGCCTCCATGCAGTTGTCGTAACGCCTCGACCTCGCCGGCATCCAGCACCTGAAAGCCATAACTGACGATATCGCTCTGGAGCGCGCCATTCTCCATCGCATCCTCGGGGAAGGGGTGTGCGCCCTCGGCTTGCTTGAGCCAATACTCAAGCTGGCCCTGTGCACGCGGGCTGCGCGCATAGGACATCACCTTCTCCACCCACTCATGATAGGGCGTGGTTTGCGCCGGAAGCTGTACGCGCTCTCCCTTTTGCGCGGCCTGATAGGCGGTGCGCAGATCTTCCAGCGTGACCTGAAGGGAGAGAGCATCGGTCACAAGCTCATGCATGGTCAGGAACAGATGATGATTGCGCCCGTTCGGATCCTCGAACTGGGCAAGCGTCATTACCGGGCCATGCGTGATGTCCAGTGTATCGTGCAGGCGCGCCACAGCTTCACGAATAGCCTGTAGCTGCACGTCGTGTGCGCCATCCGGCAGCATGAAGCGATGCAGCGGAATATGGGCGGCCTGCGTGAGCGGGATATGATGTTGGGTGATGTCGCCATCATCCTTCAGGATGAAGCGCAGGCGCAAGGCATCATGCTGCTTCACCACCTCTTCCAGCGCCTGCGCCAGTACAGCTTCATCCAGCAGCGTACCAAGACGGGCTATGAAGCCCACATTGAACTTGTGCGGATTGGGTTTCGCCCAGCTGAAATAATAGCTCTGCATGGGACTAAGAGGGGTCGTGAGGCCGGGCGCAGACCAGTGAGCATGCCGGTGCTCCCCCGGAGCATCATTCCGGTTTTCAAGATACAGGGCCAGAGCACGGATGGTGGGGTGCGTATGCACCTCGAACGGGGTCAGCGCGAAGCCCTTCGCCCGCACCTCCGCCGCCACACGAAAAGCCTGTATGGAATCTCCGCCAATGGCGAAGAAATCATCATCCAGACCAATCGCCGACTGGCGCAGCACGCGGACCCAGATATCGAGCAGAAGCCGCTGGTTTTTATTTGCTTCTGCCGCATCCGGCGCGCTCACTTCGGCATCATTGGGTAGGCGAAGGGCTTTGCGGTCCAGCTTGCCATTGGGCAGCAAGGGCAACGCTTCCAAGCGCACATAGCGCGAGGGCACCATGTAATCCGGCAGGCGCGCGCGCAGATAATCCCGCAGTTCACCAGCCTGCGCCCCCTCCAGCGCAGGGGTGACACAAAAGGCCACCAGCTGGTTCAGCCCATGGTTTTCCAATGCGGCAACAGCGCAGGCACGAATGGCAGGATGGGTGGCAAGCGTGGTCTCCACCTCCCCCGGCTCAATACGGAAACCGCGCACCTTGATCTGGAAGTCCTTGCGCCCGACATAATCGAGATGACCATCTGGCCGCATGGAGACCACATCGCCGGAGCGGAACAGGCGCGCATGCATGGGGTCATCCGGTGGCACGAACGGGTTCGCGATGAATTTTTCCTGCGTCAGGTCCGGGCGGCCCAGATAGCCAAGGGCAAGCCCCGGTCCGGACACACACAGCTCGCCCTGAACACCCACTGCGACAGGCTGAAGATCCTCATCCAGCACATGAATGCGCATCTGGCCGATTGCGATGCCAATCGGCGCGATCTTGCCGTCCAACCGCTCGGAGGTCATGACGCAGCAGGTCGCATCCGCTGCCATTTCGGATGAACCATAAAGATTCAGAAGAGTGATGTTCTCACCCAGTTCCCCGACCTGCCGGGCCAGATCACTCGGCAGCAACTCCCCGGATGAGGTGAGATAACGCAGATGTGGCAGCTTAATGCCCATGGCCCGCGCCGCCTCCAGCATCGCAGCCAGAAGGGACGGCACCACAATCAGCCGCGTGACCTTCTCCTGCGCCAGAAGCTCCAACAGCCGGAATGGATCGCGCGCCGTCGCCTCATCTGCCACGACGCTGGGAATGCCCTTGAGGAGGCCCCCCAGCGTTTCCCATATGGAGTCTGCGAAATTCAGGGCCGTCTTGCTGCAACACACCTCATCGGGCGCGAAGGGAAAAGCCTCCCACATCCATGCGAACCGGCTGAGCATGGCACCATGAGTGCCCAGCACGCCCTTGGGCCGGCCAGTGGAACCCGATGTATAAAGCACATAAGCCAGACGATCCTTGCACCGGATGGAAGGCCGAGCGCATGCCGGTGCCTGAACCAATGGTGCATCCAGGCAGATTGTCTGGATCGTCACATCACTCAGGAAGGTGTTTATTGCCAGAAGATTGGTGGTGGTCAGAACCAGCGGCGCACCGGTATCTTCCAGCATGAACCGCAATCGGTCCTGCGGATAGGCCGGGTCCAGCGCCACCCATGCGCAACCGGCCTTGAGAATACCGAGCATACCCGCAACCGCGGCAATGCCACGAGACAAGCACAGGCCGATAATGGTACCGCCATCGGGGTCAACCGGAACGGTGCGTGTTATGGCGGCAGCGATATCATTCGCCCAGTTATCAAGCTCGGCATAGGTCACGGCCTGACTGCCGGCTTTCACGGCGAGGACATCGGGCGAGCGCTGCGCGGTTTCTTCAAAAATCGCGTGAAGCAGCATCTGCCCCTCCTCTCCCGGGTTCATGTCGAAAATCCGACAACACAAGCCTGATGGATATTGCCACCACCTTGAGAGACCGGAAATGAGCTGACAGACCCTGCCGATGGCCTGCCCTGAAACCTTTTGCGCAATTCCGGCCGTTGATCAAAAGACGGGAACTGGTCGTTCCAGCTACCCGCAACCCGCTGCATCCCTATGACAGCGGGCTGCTGCGACGCGAAAAAGTTTCCAGATACCACTTTAAGGAGAAGTCTGCCGCCGGGAGCACAACAGCTCACCTGCCATAATGAAAGCGGAAGCGCGCCAGTGGGCGCTTCCTTGCCGCAGACTGCCCGCAGGGCGCGTCTCCATTGTACCTGACGAATGCGTTCAAACTGCACGAACAATCATGACGCTGCAATCGTGATTTCATATCTGATTGCAATATTATCATGATAGTTATCTGTATGGTCGCATGCTGCACTTGCTCGCTTGATCAATACAGCGCCCCCGGAAGAGAGATGGCATGATGAGTGCAGTGCGGACCCTGCTGGGCATCAGCCCACTTCTCCTTGTCATACTCATCGATAGTATCGGCTATACAGTGGTGGTGCCGGTCCTCGCTGCGGCCCTTATTGATTTACCTCCCCTCATGATGGGCGATGCTCATTCGGGCTTCCGATATATGATCTATGGTATCGCCATAGGCATCTTCGAGCTGGCGATGCTCTATTCAGCCCCGGTTCTGGGGGAAATCTCGGATCAGATCGGAAGGCGGCGCGTCCTGCTGGTATGCATGCTGGGCGCGATGGTGTGCTTCGTGCTGATCGGCACCGCTCTCACCTATGACCTCGTGATGCTGTTGCTGTTCGCCCGGCTGATAGGCGGGGCAACGGCGGGCAGCCAGCCGGTTGCACAGGCGGCCGCCATAGATGGACGCAGCGATGCGGAGCGCAGTTTCACTCTCAATATGTGCCTGTTCGCATCCTCGGTTGGCTTCATTCTGGGCCCGCTCATCGGCGGCCTCATGGCGCATGATGAGCATGTGGCCATCACCGATTACACGATCCCGATCTTCCTCATGGCAGGCCTTGCGGGAGCCGGTATCCTGCTGCTTCTGACCTGCTTTCGCGAACCACCACATGCCCGCCCGCAGGGTATGGGGAAGATCAATCTCCTCATGGGTATACAGGGCTTCAGGGCAGCCTGGATCAACCCGGAAATCCGCCATCTGATGATCGTGTTCGGCCTGATGCAAATTGCGTGGGGCACCTACTTCCTGTTTCTTCCAAGCCTGCTGCACAATCGTTTCGATGAGGATGCAGGCACCGTCTCGCTGATGATGGCGCTGCTGGGGGTCGGCTTTTGCTTTGCCTATGGCCTGTTCCTGCCGCTTCTCGAAAAGCGACAGAGCCCGCAGGCGCTGGCGGCATGGGGGCTATGGATCACTGCCGCGCTCATCGCCATTGCGCTGGGATCTGACAGCATGCTTGTTCTGTGGCTGATCGCGCTTCCGGTCGCGATTGCGGTCTCGGTGGCTTACGGTGCCATCATCATGCTGTTTTCGCGTTCAGTCAGTGATGCCCGGCAGGGTTGGGTGCTGGGCATCTCAGTTTCGGTGAATGCACTGGTCTGGGGGCTATCCTCGATGGTCAATGGCGTTCTCAGCGCCATCAGCTATTTTGCGCCCTTCATCATGTGCCTTGCCACTCTGGTGGCCAGCGCGATCCTGGTTTCGGTTCGCAAGACACCCTCAAATGAAGAACATGCTGAGGCGTGAGGTACGAAAGACCTCCGAGCGCCAGCCTCACATCTCACTCAAACCTTCGGGCCGCGTGCCGCACCATAGGCATTGGCGAGGGCAATGAAGCCCGGCACGTCGATTTCCTCAGCCCGTGCGGTTTCAGCAAGCCCGGCCTGCTCCAGCAGTGGCAACGGGTCCATGCCCAGAGACTTGAGACTTTGGCGCAGCATCTTGCGGCGCTGGCCGAAGGCCGCTTCCGTCACCCGCTCCAGATGCGACAACTGGCAGGGCGCAGGATCGGTGCGGGGCACCAGATGCACCACGGATGATGTCACCTTCGGCGGCGGCACGAAAGCGGAGGGCGCAACATCAAAGGCAATGCGCCCGGTGGTGCGCCAACCGGCCAGAACCGCAAGCCGTCCATAGGCCTTGCTGCCCACGGTGGCGACAATGCGCTCCGCCACCTCTTTCTGGAACATCAGGGTGAGCGAGGTGAACCATGGCGGCCACGGGTCTGTGGAAAGCCAGCCCACCAGCAATATAGTGGCCACATTATAAGGCAGGTTCGCCACCACGCGCGCGGGTTCATCACCCAGCAGCGGACGCACATCCACCTTCAGCGCATCACCCTCGATCACCTCAAGCCGGCCGGGATAGTGGCTTGCGATCTGCGCCAGCGCATCCATGCAGCGCCGGTCGCGCTCAATGGCAATGACACGCTTGGCTCCCAGCGCCAGCAGGGCACGAGTGAGGCCACCCGGTCCGGGGCCAACCTCGATCACGGTCGCGTCTTCCAGCGGGCCGGACGCGCGGGCGATGCGGGCGGTGAGGTTCAGATCCAGCAGGAAGTTCTGGCCGAGGCTCTTCTGCGCGGAAAGCCCGTTCTCGCGGATCACGTCCCTCAGGGGCGGCAGATCATCCAGCGCGCTCATGCCACGGCTCCGGCAACACGCGCCTCTTCATCCGCCAGACGGCGCGCAAGGCGCAGGGCCGCGATGAGGCTGGAGGGATTGGCACGGCCCGTGCCGGCAATATCGAACGCCGTGCCATGGTCTGGCGAGGTGCGGATGAAAGGCAGGCCGAGCGTCACATTCACCCCGTCATGAAAGGCCAGTGTCTTGGCCGGGATCAGAACCTGATCATGATACATGCCCACGACCACATCATAGCCTTGTCGCGCCTCCGGGTGGAACAGTGTATCGGCCGGCAGCGGACCACGCGCATCGATTCCCTCCGCGCGAAGGCGTGCCACGGCGGGGCGCACGATGTCCTCATCCTCGCGCCCCAGCGTGCCCTCTTCTCCCGCATGGGGATTAAGGCCGGCAAAGGCGAGACGCGGGCGGGAAAGACCAAAGCGGCGAGCCATGTCGTGCGCAATGATACAGCCTGTTTCCACCAGCAGGTCTGCGGTGAGCAGGGTCGGCACATCACGGTAAGGCACATGGATGGTGGCCGGCACCACCGCCAGCAGCGGGGACCAGATCATCATCACCGGGCGCGGCAGGGTGCCATCCGGCAGGGCGGCGCAGGCCGCCAGATATTCGGTGTGGCCCGGGAAACGAAAGCCGGCCGCATACATGACCGATTTCGCCAGCGGGTTGGTCACCAGTGCCGCAGCACGGCCCGTCCTCACCAGTTCAACGCCCGCCTCAAGCGAGGCCAGCACGCAGGGTGCACTGCTCTCATCCGGCACACCGGGGGCAGCCGTGGCTTTTGGTCCGCAGGGCAGAACCGGCAGGGCGTGGGGGAAAATCTCGGCTGCGGTTTCCGGGGTGCAGACCTGAATGGGGACATCCTTCCCCAGCCCCGGCACCAGCGCTTGCGCGCGCTCGACCAGCAGCTCCGGATTTCCAGCGACGAAAAAGGCCGGTATTCCAACCGACCCTGTTTCCGTTTGGCCTACGCCATGGGGCGTACTCTTGCGCGCCAGCCAGGCGCGCACGGCAAGTTCCGGCCCCACCCCGGCGGGTTCACCCTGGGTGAGGACGAGAGGAAGGCTGGCGGCGTCAGCCATCAGTTATACTTGATCAATGCGCCCTTACGCACTTCCTGCATGAGCTCGTTCGAGGACTTCTTGAACTGCGCGTCAGAGAGCTCGTCCTTCACCTCACGCTTGGCGGAGCTTTCACCGCGCACCTGCCGCTTTTCGCAGATGGCGAAGGTTTCCACGCCGGACTGGGTGACCTCCGGAGGCGTGAGCTGGCCCACGGGGGTCTTGTCGAGCAACTTCTGCAATTCCGATGGCATATCTGAAGACAGGCGCAGCGCCTGCGGGCGCACCACCACTTCCTTCAAATTGCGGGCCATTTCCAGCCCGCTCTCGCAGCCCCGGAAACGCGCACGCAGGGAATTGGCCTCGCTCATGCGCGAACCATGATTGCGGGCATTGCGCGGCACCACGAAAATGATGGGGCGCAGTACATATTCGGTCGCGACCTGCTGGGTGATGCCGCGCTGCTGAAGGGCGGCGACCACATCCGCATCACGGATATTCACATTGCCGGCGCGCGCACGCACATAGGAGTTCCAGACATAGTCCGCAGCCAGCTTGCGCTTGAAGGTGATCGGCTCAAGCCCCGCCTGCTTCAGTGAGGCAGAGAGCTGCTCCGGGGTGCGGCCGGAACGCTGGGCGATATTGTTGTAGATCCGGTCCAGGTCCTCCTGGTCCATCTCGTTCTTGGAGCGGCGCGCCACCTGGATTTTCAGCCGCTCCTCGATCACCTCTTCCAGCGCCGCCTTGGAGGACAGGGTCTTGCGGTCCAGCATCTGCGACATGCGCTGGCGCTGGGAGACATCAAAGGCGGTGACGGGGTCGCCATTCACCATGGCGAGAACCTGCTGCGCATGGGCCGCAAAACCGGAACCCAGCAGGGCCAGAACGAGAATGGCGGCAAAGCCAAGACGATGACGACTGATGAGCATGGGCCCTTCCGAAACACCCCTGCCAGAAGTACGGCCAGGAACTGGATGATACGGGCACCCTGACAGATGCCTGAAATGCATTTCGCCCATGTCCGTGGCGGTATTGGGGCCGCGTGCAGATGGATGCCATGACCAATTGGCCACTTACAGTATCCGGGGCGATGGGGCGCACCATAACCGCTTGAACCGCCACACTCAACTGCCCATGTCAGGCAACACTTGCCACAAAGGCAGGGGCAATGGTTTTCACGCGGGTCCAAGTTCAAGCCTGCGGGCTATGGTTTGGAATTCATCCTCTTCAGGATTCAGGGCTTCTCCGCCCCGATATAATGTGAGGAGATGTCTCCCGGTTTTGCCAGAGAGATGCGGGTCTTCAGCCCGGTAGCAGCCGCTCGCTTTCCAGATATCCGGTGAGAAGCGCAAGGCCGAACAGCATCACCAGAACAGCAGCCAACACTTCCACCAGCCGCAGGACCACCCGCGTCCAGCGCCCATCCTGCCCGGCAAGGCGCACCGCAAGGCGTTTGCCATAAACGGCGAGAGCGGCAATGCCCGTAACTGTCAGCGCGGTGCCCAGCCCCATGGCGAGAGCCCCCAGCACCCCGATGAAAAACACCCCCTGCGACAAAGCGAAGGTGAGCACCAGAATAGCCCCGGAACAGGGGCGCGCACCGGCAGACACCACAGCAATGGCCGCCCGCTTCCAGCCGCCATCCAGCACAGCCGGGCTGGGCATGTGGGCGTCCCCGCAGCCGCAATCATCGCCATGGGCATGGTCCGGCACACCGCGCACGGCGGCGACCAGCGCCCGTCCCTTCACGAAGACCAGATACAGACCAAACAACGCAATGCCGCCATAGGCCGCGATCTCGATGACATTCATGGCCCGCGCCATGGAGACGGCGGTCGCGCCCAGAAGCGCAGCCAGCAGCCCCACGAAAACCACGGCCACCACCGCCTGCAAAAGACCCGAGGCCAGCGCCAGCACCGCGCCGCGCCGCAATGTACCGCCATCGGCCAGAAGATAGGAAGAGATCACCGCCTTGCCGTGCCCCGGCCCTGCCGCATGGAAAACCCCATAGGCAAAGGAAAGGCTCACCAGCAGCCATGCGGCATGCCCATCTTCGCGCGCCGCGCGCACGGCACGCACCAGCGCGCGGTAGAATTCCGCCTGCTTGGCCATGATGTAGCCGCCAATACCACCGGCCGGCGCACCTGCCCCTTCCACGCCGAAGGGTGTTGGCCGGGCGCCTTGCCCCTGCTGCCCCACCATGTGGCCAAGCCCCTGTGCAAGGGCGGCCTCTGGAAACAGCAGCATAAGCACCAGCAAAGCAAACGCTATAAGCCCTGCCCCTGCCAGCAGCGGCGTGATCCAGCGGGCCGGACGCATAAAACAGTCGACCACAGAGGGCACGGCCTTTCGCCAGCCCATGGCGCGCAAAGCTCCCGCCTTCAGCATGGCCGCACCGCCACCGTCACGGGCATCTCACCACGATCTTGTCGGCGATCTGCGCGCTGAACTCGCTGGCCTGGGAGAGATTTTCGAAAAAGTCCTCGGAGAGCGTGCTGGTCTGCGGGCGCGGTGGCGAAACCACTTTTTCAGTGCAGCCCGCCGGTGCATCCACCAGCTTCACGGCATCCTTGGGCGCAAACTCGAAGGCGACAAAATAGGTCGGGTCGTAAATGTCGATCGACACCTGATCGCGCGCAGGCGCGGGCCGCACCAGCGGCAAGGTGAAGTGCAGGGTCAGCGCATCATCCTTGTAGGTCAGGTAATAGTCTTGCGGATCTTTCAAGCGCAGACGCGCGGTCGCGCTCTTGGCCGTGACGAAATAATCATATTCCTTCAGCGAGCTGATATTCACCTCGGCCAGAGGCTTGAGAACGTCATCGCCATAGGTGCCGTCCTTCTGCTTGGCCATGCCCTGAAGGGCAAAGGCGCTGAAGGCCTCATCGAAGGTCCATTCCTGCTTCACGCCGGTGAGGGTGCCATCCGGCGCATAGACAAGCTGGCTGCGCATCACCACCCAAACATGCGGGTGCGCCTGCGCCACACCGGGCAGGAGCAGCATCAGACCCAGCAGCATCACGAAGACAGAAAAACGAGCCCGCATCATCACCACCTCTGGCCGCCCGCAATGGATGCAGACTGCGGCGGTTTCTGGACCGCCCCGACATGACCGCGCCGATTGCCCCCGACTTGCCGGTTCAGAACAGCTGCACCGGCACAGGCCCGTGCCGGCAGAGCGTCAGGCTCAATAAATCCGGTCACATGGGAAGATAGATAACCTGCCCATATGACCGTTTTCATGGCGCTCAGCCCTTGGCCAGATCAACCATTGGCCAGCATGGCCTCAAGCTCGGCCCGGAATGCGGGCTCGATATCAGGGCGAGAGAGGGCATAGGCCACATTCGCCATGAGGAAGCCGATCTTCGAACCGCAGTCATAGACCGAGCCCTCGAAGGTGACAGCGAAGAAACGCTCGCGCTCATTCAGCCGCAGCATCGCATCGGTGAGCTGTATCTCGCCGCCCGCACCGGGGTCCTGCTTCTCCAGCAGATCGAAGATGGAGGGCTGGAGGATGTAACGGCCGGAAATGGCGAGATTGGAGGGCGCCTGACCGCGGGCCGGCTTCTCCACCATCTGCGTGATGGGCTGGGCTTTGCCGCCACGTTCATCAACGCCAACAATACCATACTGGTTGGTCTGGTCGTCCGGCACCTCATAGACGGAGAGCACATTGCCGCCCGTCTCCTCATAGGCCTGCACCATGGAGGAGAGGCACCCCTGGCTCTGGTTGCCATTGGTGAAGTGCAGCATGTCTGGCAGCAGCAGCGCGAAGGGCTCGTCGGCAATGATATCGCGCGCGCACCACACCGCATGGCCAAGACCCAGCGGCAGTTGCTGGCGGGTGAAGGAGGTGGTGCCGGGTTTGGGGGTGTCATCACCCAGCTCTTCCAGCAGCTTCTGCTTGCCGCGCTCCTGAAGCGTGCGCTCCAGCTCGAACTGACGGTCGAAATGGTCCTCGATCACCGCCTTGTTGCGGCCGGTCACAAAGACGATGTGCTCGATGCCGGCGGCCAGCGCCTCATCCACCACATGCTGCACCACAGGCCGATCCACCACCGGCAGCATTTCCTTGGGCACCGCCTTGGTGGCGGGCAGGAACCGGGTGCCAAGGCCCGCAACGGGAAGGATCGCCTTGCGAATGGGTTTAGGCATGAAAGATGTCCGTCCTCTTCTGCAGCGTGATTGTGCAGGCTTCAAACCGCGTGAAACTCGAACTGCGCCACATCCGCCCAGCCATCTGTGCGAGGGGGCGGCAAAAGCGGGCTGATCCGGCCGGAACAGTGATATCTGTCAGATATGACCCGCCAGATACAACCAGACTGCAATTTCGCCAGCCGCCCCTGCCAGCATGAAGCCTTGGAATGGAATACCGGCCGAAATCTGACATATCTTGGTTTACACCTGACTAACGGCGGGAAAACGACCATGCCACACGCTCCTGCTCCCCTGTGGCGCACGGCCTCCACCCGGCCGGAACGTGCGGCGCATGACAATGGTTGCCTTACGTTAACCCGTGCGCAACCATATGGCTGTCTGAATGGGGGCACGAGATGGGCCGGTGCGCTGGCCATGACAGGCTGATTTGAGGACATGGGGTTGTTGCCATGACAAGGACGATTTCAGGGCGCGGATGGTTCAAGGGCATGTGGTGTGCCGCCCTCGCCCTCACTGCGGCTTCGGTCATTGCACCCGCTCATGCACAGGCACAGACCACCGGCTCCCTGCCCGCCGCCAACACCCGCATGGCCAATGGCAGCCATCCGCTGATGACACCGCAGGCGATAGCGCAGGCACAGGCGAACTTCCCGCGCTGCATCGCCTCTCTGTGGCCGATGGCACAGGCCAATGGCATCAACCGCCAGACCTTTGACCGCTTCACCCGCAATCTCCAGCCCGACATGAAGATCATGGACTTCATGGAAAGCCAGCCGGAATTCTCCAAGCCGGTGGGCGACTATGTGAACATGCTGGTGAGCAGCTACCGCGTGAAGAAGGGCCGGGAGATTCTCGCCCAGTACAAGCCCATCTTTGACGCGGCAGAGCGCACCTATGGCGTGGACCGCTATGCCGTGGCTGCCATCTGGGGTATCGAATCCTCCTATGGCCACCCCTCCGGCATCGGTAACCGCCATGTGCTGACCTCCACCGCCACGCTGGCCTGCATCGGCCGCCGGCAGGAGTATTTCCGCACCGAATTCATCGCCACCCTGCAAATTCTCCAGCGCGGCGATGTGGCCTATGATGACCTGAAGGGCTCATGGGCCGGTGCATTCGGCCCCACCCAGTTCATGCCCACCTCGTTCCACCAGTTCGCCGTGGACTTCGACGGCGACGGCAAACGCGATGTGGTGAACTCCATCCCCGACATCATCGCCTCCACCGCCAACAACCTGAAGCTGGATGGCTGGACCCTCGGCAAGACCTGGGGCTATGAGGTGAAGCTGCCATCGAATTTCGATTACCGCTACGCCAATCGCAGCTTCAAGCAGTCCATTGGCCAATGGTCCTCGCTGGGCATCACCCGCCCGAACGGTCAGGGCTTCCCGCGCGGCAATGATGAGGCCTATCTGCTGCTGCCCGCGGGCGCAAAGGGGCCGGCCTTCCTGATGCTCGGCAATTTCGACGCGGTGCTGAAATATAACCCGGCCGATGCCTATGCCCTTGCCATCAGCCATCTGTCAGATCGCCTGCGTGGCGGCGGACCGTTCGTGCAGAGCTGGCCAAAGGAAGAGCGCGGCCTCTCCCGTGCAGAGCGTGTGGAAATTCAGGGCCGCCTGACCCAGCGCGGCTATGATATCGGCGCACTGGACGGCATCCTCGGCACCAAGAGCCGCACAGCCATTCAGGACTTTCAGGCCCGGACAGGCCTGCTGCCAGACGGCTACCCGGATGTCGCCTTGCTGAAGCAGCTGCGCCGCTGAACAAAGCGCAAAATATCGCCAATAGGCGGGGCGCTGGCCCGCTGCTTATGGCTCACATGGTCCGCCCCCGGCGCCGCAGCGCCGGGGGTTTTTCATTGTGAAATACAGATGATCCAGAGCCGGGCCTACTCTTTCACATGAACAGTCACGCCACGATATATCAGCACATATTCTGATGACCCGAGTGCCCTTCTCAGTTCTGAACATCCTGAAGGCGGGCAATATCCTGACGCGGTGGTGCGCCAAACAGGCGGCGATACTCGCGGCTGAACTGGGACGGGCTCTCATAGCCCACGGCAAATCCGGCGGAGCCGGCACTCAGGCCACCCGCGAGCATCAGCCGACGCGCCTCCTGAAGACGCAGCTGCTTCTGGTATTCAAGCGGCGTCATCCGTGTGATGGCCTTGAAATGCGCATGCAGCGATGAAGGGCTCATGCCCGCCGAAGCCGCGATATCATCAATCTTCAGCTGGGTTTGGAATCCCTTGCGAATTGTCGCGATGGCGCGATTGACCTGGTTCAGGTGACTGTCAACCGATGCCAGATGGCGCAACAGGGCGCCGTGAGGGCCGTGCAGCAGTCGATACAGGATTTCCCGCTCGATCAGTGGCCCCAGCACGGCCACATCCTGAGGGCGATCCAGCAAGGCAACCAGCCGGCACGCCGCATCGATCAGATCGGGATCACCGGGATAAACGGCAAGAACCGGAAGATCATGCCGGGGCACCTTGTCATGTTTATCCACCAGCAGATCAGCAAGTGCCTCAAGATCGAGATCAATCTTGCAGCACAGATACGGCATCTCCGGGCTGGCTTCGAGCACATGCCCGACCAGCGGCAGATCGACCGAAACAAGCAGATAGCGCGAGGCGTCATACACCACGCTGTGGTCGCCAAGAGATACACGCTTGGCCCCCTGTGCGATCAGGCACAGACAGGCTTCATAGACAGCAGGAACAGGCGAACTGGGCTCATTGCCCCGGATCAGCTGCAGCCTTGGCATAGGTGTGCCGCATATGCCCGCCTCCGGGGCGTGGCGCATGATGAGCTGTGCGAGTTTGCCGATATTCTGCATGCCTCATTCATCGACCACGCCCGCGCGAGCCGCAAGCCTTGTCCGCCAGAGTTGGAGGATCGTGCAAAGAGTTCGGGCAATCGCGCTACCGCCAGAAGTGCCCTTCTTGCCAGATTGATGTCAGTCATTTGACACGAAAGGGACGATCATGACGGCCATCAGCGAGAAGATTGTACTCATCACCGGCGCATCCAGCGGCATTGGCGAAGCAACAGTGCGCGAGCTTGCAAATGCTGGAGCCAGACTGTGCATCGGTGCACGCCGCAGTGAGAAGCTGAGTGCGCTTCAAGCAGAACTGGGAGAACGCGTTGCATGGCGTGAACTTGATGTTACTGACCCGCACAGCTTCGAGGCATTTGTCGCTGCCGCCGAGGCTCGGTTCGGAGGCATTGACGTCTTGGTCAACAATGCCGGCGTGATGCCGCTGTCACCTCTCGCCGCCCTCAAGCGTGATGAATGGAAGCGGATGATCGACGTCAACATTCATGGTGTTCTCAATGGAATTGCCGCAGTGCTGCCCCGCTTCCTCGCGAAGCGGAATGGACATGTGGTCAATGTCGCCTCTGTCGGAGCACATCTCGTTCTGCCAACGGCTGCTGTCTATTGCGCCACCAAATATGCGGTCTGGGCCATCACCGAGGGGCTGCGGCAGGAGCATGACGACATCCGCTCCACCGTCATCTCGCCCGGCGTGACGGCGACCGAACTTGGTGATGACATCAGCGATCCGCAGGTGGCTGCCGCACTCAAGGAATGGCGGCAGAAATCCCTCACACCGGATGCGATCGCCCGTGCCATTCGCTATGCGCTGGAACAGCCCGACGGCGTTGATGTGAACGAGATCATCGTGCGGCCAACCGCCGCCAACATGTAATCGTGAGCAAACGGCTTTCGGGGTGCCACAGCGCTTCCCGAAAGCCGCTTTCATGAACTGTTGGCGTCCGATCTGCCAATCAGGTTCCCGGCATCCAAGACGGGAATTTGCCGGAAGTACGGAAGACTTGAGGGAACTGGCGCATGCCGGTGTGCGAATACCCGCACCTAACCCGCAGTCTCTCCCATAGCCTGTTCCAGCACGGTAAAAATGCGTTCATCACGAGACTGCGCCACATTGAAACGCAGGAAACCACGGGCGGTGCGCGCCTGACTGAAGGCATTGCCGGGGGCCAGCACCACGCCCTCTTTCAGGCATGCCCGCGCCAGCGCCGCTGCATCCATCCCTTCCGGCAAACGCGCCCACAGGAACATGCCGGCAGAGGGCACGCGCCACGGGGTGATACCAATGCGCGCCAACCGGGCAATCACCTGCTCCATGGCCCCGGCCAGCCGGGTGCGCACCTGTTCCATGTGCCGGCGATAGCCCCCCTCTGTCAGCGCCGCGAGCAGAAGTTCTGCCGCCAGCCCGCTACCGCCGAAACTGGTGGCGATCTTGAGGTCGGTCAGGCCCTCCACCCATTCCGGCCGGGCCGCGATATAACCGCAGCGCAAGGCCGCTGAGAGGGTCTTTGAGAAACTGCTGATATGAATGACCCGGGAAAGCCCATCAAACGCCGCCAGCCGGGGGGCCGGGCTGTGCTCGAAATCGGCATAGATGTCGTCTTCCACGATGGCCATATCCGCCCGTTCCGCCAAATGCAGCAGGCGGTGGGCGATGACGGGCGAAAGCACCGCGCCGGTGGGGTTATGGATGGCGGCATTGGTGATGTAGAGCCGGGGCGCATGGGTGGCCAGTGCGGCTTCAAACACCGCAAGGTCAGGGCCATGCGGCGTATAGGGCACCCCCACTACCTGAACCCGGTGTGCTTTCAGCAAGGCATGGAAGTTGAAATAGCAGGGATCATCCACCAGCACCGTATCACCCGGCTCCAGCAGAAAGCGGCAGATGAGATCAATGGCATGGGTGCCGGATTCGGTCAGGAGGATCTGGTCCGGGGCGGCTTCAATACCATGGCCAGCCATGCGCCGTGCCAGCACCTGCCGCAGGCCGGGCAGACCCTGCGGTGTGGCATAATCGGTCAGGGCCGGGCCTTGTGTGCGCGCCAGAAGGCGCATGGCACGGCGCATCCCATCCTCATGCATCCATGACGGCGGCAGCCAGCCGCAACCGGGCTTCAGCGCTCCTTCGCCCACTTCCAGCGCATGGCGGGAAATCCAGAGCGGATCCACCTCCCGTTCCAGTCTTGGCTCCATCCGCGCCAAAGCCAAAGGTGCGGAAGGTCCGCTCACATAAAAACCAGATCCCGGCCGCGCCTGAATGAGCCCTTCCGCGACCAGCCGCTCATAAGCCTCCACCACGGTGGAAACCGACACCGTCATGGCCCGCGCCTGCGCCCGCACCGAAGGCAGCCGCGCGCCCGGCGGCAGATGGCGTGCGGCAATCCGTGTGCGCACGGCTTCCATCACGGCCTCAATGCGTGTGCTGGCATGCTCCGGCGCGGGGGAAGCGCACATCTGTACTGCCTTATGATACATAACAGTTCATTAAAATTGTACTGTACCGTCTCTGGCCTGTCGAGCCCGCCAGCGCCATGCACAGAAGCATGGCGACCTGCCTCACCGGTTTTCGAACATGACCGGGCAGGATGGAAAAGAGTGAACAGTGATGAACACGACAAGAAGCGGCTGGATCAACGGCTTCATCGGCATGCTGATCTTTTCCGGCTCCCTTCCCGCGACCCGCGCCGCCGTTGTGGGGCTGGACCCGATATTTCTCACCGGCGCGCGCGGCACCATCGCCGCCCTTCTGGGCATCATCATGCTGGGTGTTCTGCGTCAGCCACCGCCGCGCTGGAGTGATGTGTTTTCGCTGGTGCTGGTGGTCAGCGGGCTGGTGATCGGCTTTCCGCTCTTCACCGCCTATGCCTTGCAGGAGATTTCCTCGGCACAGTCGCTTGTCTTCATCGGCCTGCTGCCTCTGGCAACGGCGGTCTTTGGCGTGCTGCGCGGTGGCGAGAGGCCGCGCCCGGCCTTCTGGCTGTTCTCCGGGCTGGGCAGCGCGCTGGTGGTGGCCTATGCCGCAGCGCAGGGCGTGACCGCAGCCCCGCGCGCAAATCTGATGATGCTGGCCGCGATCGTCACCTGCGGTCTCAGCTATGCGGAAGGCGGCCGGCTGGCCCGGCGGCTGGGCGGATGGCAGGTCATCTGCTGGGCACTTGTGGTCGCCCTGCCTGTCATGGCGACGCTGGCCTTCTTCACCGCCCCCACCTCGTTTGCAGAAGTGGGCGCGGCGTCATGGCTGGGGCTGGGCTATGTCTCGCTGTTCAGCATGCTGATCGGCTGCGTGTTCTGGTATCGCGGGCTGGCGCAGGGCGGCATCGCGGCCGTGGGGCAACTGCAACTGCTCCAGCCCTTTTTCGGCCTCGCCCTCGCGGCCTTGCTGCTGCATGAGGAAGTCAGCCCGGCGATGCTGGTCACAACTCTGGGCGTGGTGGTGTGCGTGGCCGGCGCTGGCCGCTTCGCCCGCAAGGAGCCGAATGTGGCATCCATGACACCTGAAGCGGATGGCATGACGGTTTCAGATCTCGCCCCCCGCGATGCGACGCCAGCAAAGGCATAGGAATTTTGCGCGTGGGGCGGATCCTGTTTACAGTGCAGCATGATGAAAGACTTGGGGCAGGCCTGTCGTTCAAGAACACGCAGACCCGCTTCAAGCTGAAGCATCAGCTTTGATGCCAAAGGGCAGTTCATGTTCAAGGTCGACGGGGTCACCTACCAGTTTCATCATCTGGGGATTCCCACGCAACAGCCGCGGCCCGGCGAGCGCTACAGCGACATCTATGCCATGCACACCAGCGACGACCCCTGCCGCCTCGTGCGCGTGCAGTGGCATCGTTTTGATACGGACAGCCCGCTCCACCCCCTGCTGAAGCAGGCCCCGCATCCGGCATTCAAGGTTGATGATCTTGCCCGTGCTATTGCCGGAAAAGAGGTCATTCTCGGCCCTTATGAACCGGTGGCAGGCTATCGCGTGGCCGCGATCGTGGATGGCGGCATTGCTGTAGAGCTCATTGAAACAAGGCTTTCAGATGATGAGATCTGGGCGCGCGCGGATACCGGCAGCATGCTCTATTCCGACGCCCCGGAAGACCGGGCACAGGCCCTGACGGCTGCCGGGCAGCCTCCTGCAAGACCGGCCTCTACCAAAGACAGTTGAGCAAACCGCACCCAGAACCGGCTTAGCAGAGCATTATCGCCCCTGCCCACCCGGCGCCGCAGCGCCCGCTTTTTCCCCCTCGGCTCTGGCTTCAGCCGCATCCTGTTCCAGCATCTCCTCCGGGTCGATCTCGATCTGCGGAATAAACTGGTCCAGCACGTCGAAGACATTGCCAGCGAGATAGGAGAGCACTCCGATAAACAGGCCGATGGCGACCGAACGGCCCACCGCGCGAAAAGGATCCCCCGAGCCAGCCTGAGCCGCCATCACACCCGTGGCAACCAGAGACAGGACCACCACGCCGAAAGAGATCGCCAGCCGCCACTCATCCGGTGAGAACACCACTGCCAGCGTCAGAGGCAATGCACCGGAGATGAAGCCGAAGAACCCGCGTGAGGCCACGACCCACGGCTCACTGATCGGGGTGGGGCCATCCACCATGCCATATTCGGTTTCAAGCTGGGCCGCGAGCGGATCGCGCTGCATGAGCTGGGTGGCCACCTTGTCCGCCAGATCCGCATCCAGACCGTGATCCAGATAATGCTGGCGCAACTCGTCATGCTGCTCCTGCGGGCTGAGGGCCAGCTGGCGGCGCTCTTCCTCTATGATTTCCAGCTCGGCAGCCCGGTCCTGTGCCGACTCGGCAAACTCCGCTCCGCCCAGCGAGAGGCCGCCCGTGACCATCACCGCCAGCGCGGCGAACAGCACCATGTTTTCATGCGCCCCCGCCCCGGCAAACCCCTGAATGATGCCGGTGGTGGAGATGATGCCATCATTGGCATTGAGCACCCATTTGCGGACCAGCGCCTTCTCCGCCACCCTCGCCCCCTGCCCTGTATGCCGATGAAACTGCTAAAAGCCGTTTCTAATCCATTTTCACGGGTTACAGCTATCTGAAACCATGGGGGCAAGCGGAAGAACACGTGTTTCAACGGGCACCCGCGCGGTGATGATGGAAATCGCTATGGCTGTCTCAAACTGGACACACAACCGGACGACCTTGTCACGGTGGGTAAGTCCAGCATAAGATTCGTCTCATGTGGCTCGATGATCTTCGCCCCCTGATCCTGGGCCCTCCCGGCGCCAGCCGGCGCCTGAGCGAGGGCGCCTTCAGGCCGTTCGGCATCTCCCGGGTGCGAACGGATGCAGGTGCCGTCGAGATCCGGGAAACCGTGGCCGCCACCCTGCCCTTCGGCGTGCTGCGCACCTTCACAAGAGCCGATGCCGGCATTGCAAACGGGTCGGGCACGGAAGGTGGCTGGCATACGCATCGCAAAATTCTGGTGGTTGCGCCCCTTGCCGGCGGCTATCCCTTTTTGCTGCGGGATCTGGTGGTCGCCCTGCTCGGCATCGCCGATGAGGTGGGCATCACCGAATGGCCGAACGCCCGCTTTGTGCCCAAAAGCGCCGGCACATTTACCCTCGCCGACAACTGCATAGAAACCGCACAGATGATCCGCGCCATGGCCGGGGTCTTTGCAGCTGAAAAGGCGGATGCGGCTGAACCGGAAGCCCCCCTGCATGTCATCGGCATCTGCCAGGGCGCGGTGCCTGCCCTCGCCGCCACCGCCCTGCTTGCAGAAACCGGCCCGATGCCCGCCAGTCTCAGCCTCATTGGCGGCCCTATCAACCCTGCCCGCAACCCCACCCGCCTGTGGCGCATGCTCCAGAACAGGGCCATGGAAGGGCTGGAAGACCAGGTTCTGGAAACCATCGCCCCCGCCTTTCCCGGTGCGGGACGCCGGGTGTTTCCCAGTTGGCGACAAACCGACACCTTCGCCCTGTATCTGTGGCGACAGGGCATGAATGGCGGCAGCCTGCCCTTCCAGCTCACTTTCGATGATGGCGACGACCCGTGGCGCTATCCTCTTTCGCGCCTGTGCTGGACCCTGATGGATGTGCCGGCCGAGTTTTTTTCCAGCAATGTCGCCACCATCTTCAGGGCGAATGCGCTGGCACAGGGGCTTCTGGACATTCACGGCCACCGGGTGCGTCCCCAGCTTCTGCGCCGTACCGCCCTGCTGACCGTTGAGGGGGAAGAGGACGACATTTCCGCCCCCACCCAGACAGAGGCCGCGCACGGGCTCTGCCCCAATATTCCGCGCCGCCTGCACCAGCATGTGCTGGTGCCGAGAGCTGGCCATTTTGCGCTGTTCTATGGCCAGAGCATGCGCCAGAACGTTTTGCCCGCCATCGCACAGACCCAGCTTCTGGGAGAGGCAGAACAGATCAACTGGGCCTGATCTCCATCTTTCCCAGATGATCCGGCAAGAGCTCAAATACAGAGGGCCAGCCGCCTTTGATAGCCACCCGCATGATATGTGCAGGAACCTGAGCCACAGCACATGAATAAGAGCGGCCGCACTGCCTCACCTTGTTGCCCGCCTCTTCGCGCAACAGCACAGAATGTCCTGAAGGCCATAGCCTCCCGGCGCATCAGAGCATTCCGCGAGTTCCCGCCAGCATTGAAACAAGCTCCATCTGCCAGCGCGCGTTCTACGGCAGTACAAATGTGCAGGATGAAACCGCTCAGGTCGGGCCCACGAGATGCTGGTGCAGATGTTCCGTCACATCCGCCACATGCGTGCGGGCCAGATCATGTCCCCCACCATGGATGATCTCCAGCCGCGCATCCGGCAACAATCCCAACAGTCTCTGACCGACAGCAACAGGACTGATCGGGTCTGCATCTCCCCACAAAAGCAGAGTGGATGCGCGCATTTGGGCGAGCCGGGCGGAAAGATCCTCATGCACACCGCCAATCCATCGGGCAGCTTGAGGAAAGGTGGCGAAATAGTCTGTGCGCCAGTCCGCCGCCATCAGGTCATCCATCGGCACGCCTCCGGATGTAACCGCCAGAACAAGCCGCCGCACCTTTTCAGGTGCTGCCAGCGCAACCCGCAAGGCCACAACACCGCCCATGGACTGCGCGACAAGATCCACCGGCTCACGCATCCCGAGCAGCACGCGCGTGACCAGATCATCCAGTCCGTTGACATTCGGATCCGCCGGTTCCTCTCCAAGTCCGGGCCATGAGAACAGCCGGTGAGGCCGCCCCATTTGCTGCGCCACGGGCTGCCAGAAAGATGCACTGCCCCCGGCACCGGGCAGGAAGAAGATTTCCGTCATGATGACCCGCATCCCGTTACGACATGATACCGCTCTGCCGGAGCATAACCCGGCAGGGCGTGTCCATATGCAGCCAATCTGGCAAGAACCGCCAGGTTCAGCATGGTCGGGCGGAGCGCCTCTCCGCCTTCATGCCGCTCTGCTTTTGGGCTCCCGCATGCTGGGCAGCAGTGCGGTCAGAACCCCGATGACCGGCAGGAACGAACAGATGAGAAAGACAAAGTAAATTCCCTTCCAGTCTGCAAGCACACCCAGCAACGCGGCCGCGATACCGCCAATTCCAAAAATGAAACCAAAGAACAGGCCGGAAACCATACCCACACGCCCCGGAAACAGCTCCTGCCCATAGACAACAATGGCCGGGAAGGCAGAAGAAATCACGAAGCCAATGATGACGGACAGGATAACTGTCGCATGCAGCCCGACATGCGGCAGCATCAATGCAAATGGCAGGACACCCAGAATAGAAACCCAGATCACGGGCTTGCGTCCGATCCGGTCTCCGATAGGCCCGCCCGCGATTGTACCGGCGGCAACAGAAGCGAAGAAGACAAACTGCAGAATCTGTGAATCCTTGGTCGTCACTCCGAAATGTTCAATCAGATAGAACGTATAGTAACTCATGAAGCATGCCATATAGACATATTTCGAGAACAGCAGCGCAAGCAAAACCCCCATCGCGATATGAACCTGACGTCGTGACAGATAGGGATTGCTTTGCGGCACACGGTGGGTCGGCTTCCGGGCATGGCCATTGACATGATACCAGTGCCCCAGCGCTGTCAGCAGGATAATTCCACCCAGCGCCGCGATTGCGAACCAGGCCAGCCCACCCTGCCCGCGCGGAAGAATGATGAAAGCCACCGCCAGCGGGCCGATCGCCGTGCCGAAATTGCCGCCCACCTGAAACAGCGACTGCGCCAGCCCATGCGCGCCACCGGAAGCCAGCCTGGCAATGCGGGACGCCTCCGGGTGGAAAATGGACGAGCCAAGCCCCAAAAATATGGAACCAATCAGCAGCCAACCATAGCTTGGCGCAAAGGCAATGGCGAGCAGCCCGCCCATGGATGACGCCATACCGAAAGGCAGGGAATAGGGCATGGGCCGACGATCCGTATAGTGCCCGATGAAGGGTTGGAAGATGGACGCCGTCATCTGGTAAACAAGGGTCAGAATACCAACCTGGGCAAAGCTGAGGGAGAACCCGGCCTGCAACACCGGATACATGGCTGGCAGGGTGGACTGGAGCATATCATTCAGGAAATGCCCAAGGCTCGTGCCAACGAGAACAGTATATGCGGTATTTGACCTGACAGCATCACCAGAGATGACTGCATCTTTCACGATATAACCCTATCCGTTTAAACAGAACATATGCGTGCTCTTGCTTGAGCCACTCTCATCACGATAATGAAGGGACAATCGGCCCGCCACCAAATATGGGTCATTTTCCTATCAGAGTGGGCCAAGAGATGCATAACATTCTGGTCGAGAATGTTGACCACATAACCCGCCCCATCATCGCCACCGGCAATGTCTTTCCCGATGGCTCCCTGATCGCGCCACACCAGCATCGCCGCGGGCAGCTTATGTCCGCAACCTCCGGACTGATCGTCCTGACCACCCCAACCGGCACATGGGTCATGCCCCCACAACGCGGCATGTGGATTCCGCCAGCCACGCTTCACAATGTGCGCATGGTTGGCGAAGTGAAAATGCAGAGCCTGTATCTTGAGCCTGATGCCGCCAGCCACATGTCATCCCACTGCCAGGTCGTCAGCATCTCCGCATTTGTGCGAGAACTGATTGGACAGGCCGTTGAACTTCCGCTGGAGTATGAACGGGAGGGACGTGATGGCACCTTGATGCAATTGCTGCATCATGAACTCGGGCAACTGCCTCGTCTCCCGCTCTCGCTTCAATATCCATCGCACGGTGCTTTGGCGGAGAGATGCCGGGCCTTCATACTTGCCCCGTATATCCACGAAACCATTGATGAATGGAGCGATGCACTGGGCATGAGCCGACGCTCATTCACGCGGCTGTTTCGCCTCGAAACCGGGACGAGCTTTCGGGCATGGTGCCAGCAGGCCTGCCTCTTGTCCGCCCTCTCCCGTCTTGCGGGCGGTGAAGGCGTGACACGCGTGGCGATTGATCTGGGCTATGAGAACCCCGCAGCCTTTACCACCATGTTCAAACGCACATTCGGAAGCCCGCCGATGAGCTATCTCGGGTTGAGAGCAAGTTCTCAACCGACGGAATGAACTGGCGCTGAAAGAGAAGGCAAAACCGCCGGGTTCCACGGCACTTCTGCCCGCTGATAATGGAGCCACGCCCTTCCGGGCCGGTATCATGCCCCCGCTTATCCGCAAGTCTGGTCTTCCTGCCTGTAAGCCAGATGCCGCCGGATAAGAGATACAGTCACGGTCCAGTGTCCGCAGGCGCGGCCCGCTCATGAACACTGGACTATATGATGACAATTCTGCATGAAAATATATCGATAGTGCATGGCACAGCCCGCATGTTTATGCTTGATACTTGAATATACCAAACGGGCTGAAAGGGCGCAGGTGCACGCATGAATGCATGGATACCGACCATTTCCGCCTTCTTCACAATGCTTCTGGCCGGAGGTGGCAGCCTTCTGCTCGCCAGCCGCGTGCCCGCCACCTGGCACAATGACATTACTGTCAAAAGCCTCAAGACCAGCATGGCCATGGTGGCGACCATGTCATCCCTGTTGCTTGGCCTGATGGTGAATTCAGCGCGGTTCAATTACAGTGAAGCCTATTCGGATGTACAAAATTATGCTGCCAGTCTCCAGATCGCTGACCTTGAGCTTTTGAGCTTTGGCGCTGCGGCATGCCCACTTCGCCGCACCCTTCAGGACTATGCGCGCCAGCTTGTGGCGGAGACATGGGACGCGGACGATGACAACGGCCACTCCCCTGCACTGAGAACCCTTCTGCGCCTTGATGGAGAGATACGCGCCCTGCCCGCCATAACCAACGAGCAACAACAGATACGCAGCAATCTGCTTTCCATTTCACGACAGCTGGTTGAGGCACGCTGGAAAGTCACCGGAGTTGCGCGTACAGCCACACCTGCCATTTTCATCTCGGTCGTGATCTGCTGGTTCGCTCTTATTTTTGCCTATTCCGGCTTTTTTGCGCCCCACACACCGGTTGCTTTTATCGGACATATCCTGGCGATGGCAGCCATATCGGCCGCTATTTTCATGGTCACCGAGATGGGAGAGCCTTTTTCCGGGCCAATACAGGTTTCACCTGCACCGGTCATGCGTCAATTACTGCGCATGGAAGCAGAACCTTGTCCCGCAGCACTTCTGCCCGCCAGATAGAGACCCGGGCAGATGCATGCAATCTGTGACCCGAGACCTGAACATGATCTGGTGTCACCTCAATATGCGCAGAATATGGGGTAGATAACATGCCGCCTCGCAATGAAAAGCCGGATATGAGCAGCTTTTGTCCGAGCAAGGCGTCCTCGTTTTCCCATCGCCTGAGAACATGGAGACGACTGAATAACATCAAACAGGCCGCTCTGGCCGAGATGCTCAATGTCTCACAGGCCGCCATTTCATTCTGGGAAAGCGGGCGCGATATGCCCTCGCTGATCAGCATGCAGCGTCTGGAAGCGCTGATGGCGAGCACGGCACGAGATGCGGTTTGGGTGGAACAGCTTTTTGTAGAGAGACAGGCTGGGATACGGGCCCTGTTTGATTATGACGGCGCACGGATGATTGCAGCATCTCGCGGCTTTCATGCTCTGTGGCCACAGGTCGGGACAATGGAAGGGGTCTTCATGGCGGACCGGCTCGTCAATGAAGCCCGAAAGCTTGTCTTTGACGAAGATCTGCGTCACGCCATCACAAGAGGTGACCTTGGGCTTGCCAGCGGCATCAGCGAGCGCATGACGGATCTTGAGGTCGACCCCGTCATCCTCCATGGCTGGCACATGTGTTTCAGGCGCTATGGCCATCGTACAATCATAGATATCGTCTATGAAACCTGTTCAAATGAACAGACGCCGGGCGTCAAAGACCTTGTATACATCAGTCATCACGGGGCTTCAGCTGAATAAATCCATCGCCCTCTCAATCAGGACAATACTCTGAGGCTTTCTCTCTCACGCCTCATGCAGAGAAGATGAACGGGGCTCTTTAAACTCACCTTTCTTGAGACGCCCTGCCCGTACGTTTTCCAGCAGCGTGAAAAAGGCGGGAACAAACAGAACTGCCAGCCCGGTGGAAGCCAGCATTCCGCTCACCACCGCAACGCCCAGAGAGACCCGCGCACCAGCCCCCGCGCCGGAGGCCAAAGCCAGCGGCAACATGCCGAGGATGAAGGCAAAAGAGGTCATGAGAATAGGCCGCAGGCGCAACCGCGCGGCTTCCACCGCCGCCGCGCTTGCACCCAGTCCCTCTGCCTGCTTTTCCCGCGCATATTCCACAATGAGAATGGCATTCTTGGCCGCCAGCGCAATCAGAAGCACAATGCCGATCTGCGTATAGAGATCATTCGGCATGCCCAGCGCCTGAAGCGCCGCAACGGTGCCCAGCAGGGTGAGCGGCACAGAGAGGATGACAGCCAGTGGCTGGACCCAGCTCTCATACTGGCCTGCCAGCACGAAATAGACGAGCAGCAGGGCAATGGCGAACACATAGTAAAGCTGGTTGCCAACCGCCTGTTCCTGATAGGACATGTCTGTCCATGCGGTGCCCATGGAGGATGGCAGGGTCTTGGTGGCAATCTGGTTCATCAGCGCCATCGCCTCGCCAGAGCTGGAGCCGGGCGCGGCCCCGCCCATAACAGTTGCGGCGGGATAGAGATTATAGAGGGTGACAAGCGGCGGCCCCATCTCATCCACGAAATGGGCCACCGTACCCAGAGGCACCATTTGCCCGTCCTGCCCCTTCACCTTCAGCGCCAGTATATCTGCCGGCTCCAGTCGCGCGGAGGCTTCGGCCTGGACATAGACCTGAAACACCGTATTGAATTTGGTGAACTGGTTGACATAGGAGGAGCCGACATAAGCCTCCAGTGCCTGAAACACGCTGTTGACCGTTATGCCCAGCCGCTCGGCCTTCACGCGGTCTACCTCAAGGCGCATCTGCTTGACAGCGCCCTGAAAGGTGGAGACCACGCCGGAAAGACTGCTCTGCGTGGCTGCATTTTCCGCCAGCATGTTGGCGGCATCCTGAAGCGCCGTGAAATCGGAGGTGCCATCGCGCATCTCCACCATCAGGGTGAAGCCGGATGAATTGCCAATGCCCTGAATGGGCGGCGGCAGCATCACCTGCGCCAGCGCGGTATCAATCGCATCCAGCTCCGCCTGCACCCGCGCACTGATGGCGGCAAGGCTCAGTTCTGGCGTCGTGCGCTCATCCCAGCCTTTCAGCACCACATAGAGCATGCCGGCATTGTAGAGGGTGGCGTTATTGTCCACCGGCGAGATCCCCGCCACGCCGATCACCGTCTCAACCCCCTCTACCTTGCGGATGCGCGCGGATGCCTCATCCACCGTGCGCGCCGTGCGCTGGGCCGAGGCGGAATCCGGCAGGCGGACATTGACGATGAAGTAGCCCTGATCCTCATTGGGCAGGAAGCTGGATGGCACGCGTGACAGCCCCCAGAAGGCAACACACACAAGCACCAGACCCACAAGGGTGGTGAGCCGGGCATGGCCCACCAGAAGGCGCACAAGCGCGACATAGGCTGTCTCACACCCCCCATAGGCGGCATTGAAGGCGCGATAGATGATATTGCGCTGTTCCGGCAGCTTGGCCGGGCGCAGCCAGAGCGCGCACTGGGTGGGCTTCAGTGTCACCGCATTCACGGCTGAAATCAGGGCCGTGGCGGCAATCACCAGCGCGAACTGCTGATACATCTTGCCCGTCAGCCCGGAGAGCATGGCCGCGGGCAGAAATACAGCCATCAGCACCAAAGTGATGCCGATGATGGGGCCGGTGAGCTCTGACATGGCCTTCACCGCAGCCTCACGGCTGGAAAGCCCGCGCTCCATATGGTGCGCCACACCCTCCACGATGACGATGGCATCATCCACCACAATGCCGATCGCAAGCACGAGTGCGAACAGGCTGGTGGTATTGATGGAATAGCCCATCACCGACATGGCGGCGAAGGCACCGATAATGGTGACGGGAACGGTGGTGGCCGGGATCAGCATCGCCCGCCAGTCCTGCAAAAACAGCAAGATGACGGCCAGTACCAGAATGGCGGCGATAATCAGGGTTTCATACACCTCGTCAATCGAGGCGGTGACAAACTTGGTGCTGTCGAACGAGACCTTGTAATCCAGCCCTTCGGGAAAGGCTTTCGCCAGTTCTACCATGCGGGCATTCACACTCTCCGCCACGCTGAGGGCATTGGCACCGGACAGCTGGGAGATGGCGATAGCGGCAGAGGGCTTGCCATCCAGCGTCGCGGTGGTGCCATAGCTGGCCGCGCCCAGCTCCACCCGGCCCACATCACGCACGCGCACAATCCGACCGCCGCCGCCCTCCAGCACCTTCACCACGATATTCTCGAAATCCGGCACCTCGCTGAAGCGGCCATTCACATTCAGCACATACTGGAAATTCGCGCTTCCGGGGGATGGCGGGGCACCAATCAGACCGGAGGTGACCTGCGTGCTCTGCTGCGAAATGGCGGTGGTGACATCACTGGGGACCAGTCCGAAGGCCTGCATCCGCTCCGGGTCCAGCCACACCCGCATGGCATAGTCACCGGCCCCCAGCACCGTCACATCGCCCACACCCGGCAGGCGGGCCAGCTCGTTCTTCAGGCTGATGGTGGCATAATTGGAGAGGAAGAGGTTATCGAACTCCCCATCTGTTGCATACAAATTCACGAACTGGAGGATGGAGGTGGACTTCTTCTTGACCCCCAGCCCCTGCGTGGACACCGCCGCCGGCAACTGCGCCTCGGCCAGAGACACACGGTTCTGCACGAGGATCTGCGCCGTATCCGGATCCGTGCCGATCTCGAACGTGACGGTCAGCGTATAGCTGCCATCACTGCCGCTGGTGGACTGCATGTAGATCATGCCCTCCACGCCGTTCACCTCCTGCTCAATCGGCAGGGCGACAGTGTCCATCACCGTACGGGCACTGGCGCCGGGATAGGTGGCGGAAACCTGAACGGTTGGCGGCACCAAATCTGGATATTGCGACACCGGCAGACTGAGAAGCGCAAGCACGCCCACAAACACGATGACCAGTGCCAGCGTATTGGACAACACCGGCCGTTCTATGAAAAAGCGCGAGAACATGGGCGTCGCCTCAAAAAGGGCCGTTTGGGTCAGTGGGTAGAGGCCACAGGTTCCGCAGCGGTCAAAGGGGGTGATACTGCTGGCGAAAGTCCATCCGGCAAGGCAGCCATTGTGCCGTTCACAGGCTCAACCCTGTTGCCGTTCACAGCGCGCTGAATGGCACCAATCACCACCCTGTCATCCGCGTTCAGCCCTTTGGCGATAACGCGCAGCTGCCCTTCCACCGGGCCAAGAGTGACAGGACGCTGTTCCACCACATTGTCATTTCCGATGACCTTCACATAGCTTCCGGCCTGATTGGACAATACAGCGGTGTCATTCACCAGCACCGCGCGTTCGATCTGCCCCACAGGCATGCGCACACGCACGAACAACCCCGGCACGAGAGAGATATTCTCATTCTGCACCAGTGCGCGCATTTCCAGAGTGCCGGTCTGCGCATCCACGGCGGGGGCGATATAGTCGACCTGCCCCACATGCCTTTCCTGACCACCGGAAGAGAGGGTGATCTCCACAGGCATGGACAGTTCTTCCTCGCGCAGGCTGCGCAGTGTCTTGCCTGTTCCAGCCAGAGTTTCGCGCAGCGCGATCTGCTGTGCTTCGCTGATGTTGAAATAGACCTGTATCGGACTCACCTGAAGAATGGTCGCAAGCTTTGTAGGGCCGGCTGACCCGACAAGCGCCCCGACATCCACCAGATGGCGAGAGACCACACCATCAAAAGGCGCGGTTATGGTGGTGTAGGACAGTGAGGTCTGTGCCAGTTTCAGGGCGGATTCAGCCGCGGCCACATCGGCATTCGCTGTCGCCAGCGCCGTCTGCGCCTCCTCAACCTTACTCTGGCTGGACACCTGTCTCAAGCCCAGCTCGGCCTGCCGCGTATTTTCACGCAAGGCATTGGCGGCTGTGGCTTTTGCAGATTCTAGCGCGGCTTCCTGTTGTCCGGTTTGCGCCTGATATTGTGCTTTCTCGATCTCGAACAACACCTGCCCCTTCTGCACAGCAGCACCGTCAGCATAATGAATGGCGGCAAGATACCCTTGCACCCGCGCTTCCAGATCCACAGAAGCAGATGCAACGGTATTTCCAGTAAAGGTGGCATAAAGCGGAACAGTCGCAACGACAGGCAGCGCCACCGTGACCTTCACCAGAGGGGGCTCAACATATCTGTTGTCTTCATTGCAGGCAGACAGAAAGAGAAATGCGCCAAATATTGCGAGAAACCTGCAGTTTCGAGAGCCGGCCAAGCGTCGGTGCAGGCACTCCATCAGCACAGCTCCACTTTGTAATATTATCAACAAGATGAAAATCTGTGACAGACAATGCCCATGCGCGCTCCTTTTACGCAATCATGACCCGCATATGCTTCACTTATATTTTATAAGCAGACATATGCCCCGCATCGAAACATAAGTGCACATACAGGGATGCAGGATGCAGTGGTGGCACTCGCAACCCAAGCGGTAAAATGAAGGGGTCATTTTCCCTGCCGAACCAGATCGCCATTTTCCAGCCCCACACAATGACACCCGATCAGGAGCGCAATCATGGCTGTCATCATTGGCCTGCTCGCTGGTCTCGGATTTATATTTATCGGAACACAGTTTCTGACCACGAATATGAAGCAGGTTGCTGGGCCGGGCTTTCAGAAGCTTGTCTCCAAGGCCACAGGCCACCCTGTGCGGGCCTCTCTGGTTGGCATTGCGGCAGGGGCCGCCATTCAAAGCACAAATGCCGTAACATTCATTGTCATCGGGCTGGTATCTGCAGGTATCGCCACAGTCCGCAGTGCGATGCCGATCGTTACATGGTCCTATGTTGGCTCAACCCTGCGCCTGCTGCTTGCCTCCTTTGATCTAGATCTTGTCATCCTCTCTGGCATCGCCATCATCGGAATGGCCTATATGCTTGGATATGACAGGGATGCGCGCTACCGCAGCTTTGTCGCCGCCATGCTGGGGCTATTCTTGCTGCTCTATGGTGTACAGATCATGGTGCATGCCTCTGTGCCCCTGCGTGATTCAGAAACACTGCGCACCCTGCTTGGCTTTGCAGACATATTCTACTTCTGGGGACTGATTGCAGGCACTGTACTGGCCGCGGTCATTCAGGGACAAACGGTTGCAGTCATCACTGTCGCTCTCGCCTCAGGCGGAGTTCTGGATATTGACCAGACCTTCCTCATTATTGTTGGATCCAATCTTGGCACTGGCATCATGGCAGTTGCCCAAGGGACCGGCCTGACAGGAACAGCGCGTCAGCTCAACCTGTATCAGCTTCTTTTGAAGCTCATTGGCACCGCTATCATTCTGCCACTCCTCACAATTGAGCATTACACTGACATCCCGCTGATCAGCGCCTTCATCATCAGTATGACCAGTGACCCCGCCCTTCAGGTGACAGCCTTGCACGGGCTGTTCCAGATTACGGCAGCCGTGGCGGCATCCGCCCTGAATGCTCCGCTTTTCAATCTGATTGAAAGCTGGAGCCCGCCCAGTACCGTGGAATCTCTCAGCAAGCCACTTTTCATCAATAATAGCTCAGACAATCAGGGTGTGGTGACTGTCATGCTGGCGGAACAGGAGCAGCGTCGTCTGGTGCGACGACTTCCGCATTTTCTGGATCGCGCACGCGGAATAACCACCCCGACCCCACAAGATGACGCAACGACCATCTCCGCGGTCAATGTCCCACCCCATATATTACGCAAGGCCGGTGATGACCTGGGCCATGAGCTGGATGCATTTCTGAAACGCGCGCTTCAGCATACGGATACGGATGATGAGCAAGATGCGCTTATGGGGCTATGGAACTGCAACCAGACACTTCACAACTTGCATGCTTCACTTGGCATGATGGGGGATCATCTGCTTGAACTTGGAAAAGTGGATGTGCTTCGCCCCATTGCACATGCACTTTCTGAAGAAACATATATGATGATATCAGCCGTTATTTCCGAACTCGAAGATTTCAAGAACACATCAGTCTCGACCATAAAATCTGTGACCATGGACAGATCGGAAGCTCTGCGCGCCGTTCGGCACGAGATCATGGCGCGGCATCCGGGTCTGGATTCCAGCAAGCAGCAGATGATCTGGGCCATTATGGATCATATGGAACACATAGCGTGGCTGCTGCGGCGCTTCAGCCTGAATCTGGCCGAAGGGCGGCTTGGCGACGAGGTGCGTCTGGGAACCGCAGATACTGAGTGAACGGCCAGCAAGACCAGCAATCCGCGGATGCAGATGTGCGTCTGGCTTCAAAATGCCGACCTCTTGCCAATTTCACTCAAGCTGATCTGGGCGCACCTGTACTCGACCATGACAGCCAGATCTCACTTCTCCACCTGAGTTCAGGAATGAACCGCCGATAACGCCGGCCCATCATTGCTTTCTGCCTCCGGTACGTCTGCGCTTTGGCTTCGCTCTGGAACTCATCCAACTTGCCCATGAGGTTATTGTTCATCGCGCTAAGTGCTGCTAGGTGCATTGGTTGGTAACAAACCAATTTCTGGAGCGGGGCTCATGGTGGATGGGAAGATGGTCAGGCCGCTGGGAAAAGTGACATGCTCCATTCTGGCGGTTCCGTCGATGCCTGCGTCTCGCAGTCTGGCAATGACGTGGCTTAGGTCCGGTGCCACCAGTCACATGCCCGGCACCCATCTTCCTGTTCGACACAGGGACTGGACCATGTTGGGCCACCAGTACAAGCACGTGCTGAACTCCGGCCTGCGTGGATGGGCCTTGTGCGCCGTTCCCATGCTTTTCGCTGCTCTCAGCGTGGCGCTACCTGCCGATGCACTGGCCCAGCAGGCCTCAGGCGCGACCGAAGGTGATGTCATCAGCCTTGATGAAATTCAGGTCACGGCCCGCAAGATTGAGGAAAACCTGCGTGATGTGCCCTTCTCCATCACCGCGGTGACCCGCCGCGAGCTGCAGGACTCGAACATCCACAACACACAGGAGCTTTACCGCTGGGTTCCAAATTTCAACTTCACCGAAAGCGGCCTTGGCTTTTCCAACCTTCTGAACATTCGCGGCATCGGCTCCTCATCCGCCGTCATCTCATCCGCAGTCAATTACTATGTGGATGGTATTCCCGTGCCCACACGGGTATTCGACCAGCGCTTTCTGGATGTGAGCCAGATTGAGGTGCTGCGCGGGCCGCAGGGCACATTGTTCGGCCTCAATGCGCAGGCTGGTGCCGTCACCATTTCCACCGGCAATCCCACCCAGTCCTTCGAGGGCATGGTCGGCGGTGAAATCGGCAGTAACGGCATGCGTCAGGCCACCGCCATGGTGTCTGGTCCGGTGAATGACCGGCTGGCCATGCGCATGTCCGGCCAGCTTTATGGCTATGATGGCGATATCGACAATTACCTCTTCGCGCCAACGGGTGCCATCGCCTCAATCGACAAAAGCGTGCGCGAGGAGCGCATGGGGGCCGTATCCGCCAAGCTGCTGCTGACACCGGATGATGACACCACAATCCAGCTCTCTGCCCATTACCGCAAGGATCGCGCGCATCCCACCACCGGCGTGCTGCTGGATGATCCGCTTTATCCGCGCCAGGCGATGAACCCGATCGCCGACAACAAGACGGAAACCGGAGGCTTTGGCCTCACCATCACCCATGACATGGGCTGGGCAAAGCTCACTTCCATCTCCGGCTTCTATGGCTACGACATCAATATGGATGCCGATATTGTCGATGGTTTCATCGCCAATGCGCAGACCGGTTTCCCACCCTATTTCGCCCAGATGGCTGGCGTGAACATGCGCGCTATCGACGAGCATAACAGCCAGTGGACGCAGGAGGTGCGGCTGGATGGTGAAACCGCTTCCGGCATCCGCTGGGTTAGCGGTGCAAGCGCCTATTACTCGCTCTACCAGATCACCACCGATATCACCGCAATGGCCATGGCCAATGGTGCATACACGGCCAGCGTCGATACGCTGAATGTGGCCGGCTTCGGCGAGGTCACTGTGCCTTTGACCGGGAAGCTGAGCTGGATCGGCGGGCTGCGCGCCACCCATGAGAACAAGTCATTCAATGGCGTTTTCGCTGGCCGTCCGGGTGCGGTTTTAGCCCTGCCGTTCTTTGCGGAAAGCGGAGACCAGAATTATGACTTCATCACCGGCCGCACCGGCCTCGTCTATGACCTGACATCCACATTCTCCGCCTATGCTACGGTGGCACGCGGCGAAAAACCGGGCGGATACTCCATCTATAACCAGTTTGCCGCCTTTGGCGTTGCCAGCACGCCTTATGGGAGCGCGGAAACATGGTCTTATGAGGTGGGGGTGCGCGGGCGGCCCTTCTCCGAGCATTTCGAGATGGGCATGTCCGCCTTCTACAATGACACGCGCGATGAACAGCTCTTCACCTACAATCCCGTTTCAAGCCGGTTCGATATCCAGAATGCGGACACCCGCACCTATGGCGGGGAACTGGAAGCGCGCCTGCGTCCGTTTGAGTCGCTGCTCATCACCGGAACACTTGCGCTGCTGAATACGGAGATCACCTCCGCAGCCAACAGCCGAATTGTTGGCAATGAGGTGCCCTATGCACCTTCAGTCACGGCAAGTCTTGCGGCGGAATACCGCCTGCCGCTGACCCTTGGCAGCCATTCTGGCAGCGCCTTCCTGCGGGGCGAATATCAGTATGTCGGCAGCCGTACCATAGACCCGGCCAACAGCCGCGATCTGGATGCCTACAGCCTCATCAATCTGCGCACGGGCTGGGAGAGCCAGAGCTTTGACATGTATGCCTATGTCGAAAATCTAGCGGATGAGACCTATACGCTCTCGGCCTATCAGGCCGGCACGAATATGCTCACCGGGGCTGCCGTCTATGCCGGTGTACCCGGAAAATCGCGCAGCTTTGGCGGCGGTGCACGGGTACGGTTCTGACCATGATGACGACCCCGGCCCTCAAACCCGAACAGGCCACATCCCCGGCGGAAACCCGGGGACAGCCCGTAAACACCCTTGAACACGAGCCCATACCTGACGCTGTCCGGCCCGCACGCGCCCATGCGGCTCTGGCGGTGGCGCTTCTGGCCAATGCGGCGGGGCAGTCCCTGCTTTTCGTCATGCTGCCGGGGCTGGGCCGGGAGCTTGGCTTCTCGGATCTCCAGACCGGGGGCCTGCTGAGCGCGGCGGCCCTGATCCTCATTCTGGCCGCACCGATATGGGGCTTCATGAGCGAGAAAACCGGCCGCCGCCCTGTGCTGCTGGTCGGTCTTGCAGGTGTCATCTTCGGCCCATTGCTGTTTGCGGCCATCGTACAAGGACGCCTCTCGGGGGAGCTTGCGGTTTCAGGTGCGCTGATCCTGCTCTTCCTCTCCCGCGGAGCACAGGCTCTCCTGTCTGGCGGGCTGATGCCGGTGGCACAGGCCTATATGGCTGACACCACCGCTGCGTCCGGGCGGGCGGGCGGCATGGGGCTGCTTGGGGCGGCTTATGGTGTGGGGGCGATCGTGGGGGCGGCGCTGGCATGGCGCGTGGGTGGTGGTGCGCCCGTACTGGCCTTCTTTATCGCGGCGGGGCTGGGGCTTATTGGCCTGTCATGTCTCGCCCTGCTGGTACCGGAACCCCGGCAAAGAGTAATCCTTGCAAAGGGGGAAAGACTTCACCTCGGCGCGCTATGGCCGTTCCTCCTTATCACCCTGCTGGCGATCACCGCCTATGGCCTTTTGCAACAGGTCGCAGCCCTGCGCATGGCCGATGAGTGGGGCATGGACACGCAGCAGGCGACCTCCACTGCCGGCGCGGTGATGATGGTGACTTCGCTGGCGATGATCCTGTGTCAGGGCATCGTTCTGCGGTTTTTGCGGTGGCCCCCCGCAAGGCTTCTTCTGGTGGGGGCTGGCCTCGCCACGGTGGGGCTTCTGGCGGCCGTGCTGGTGCGCAGTCCAACAGAACTGTTCTACGCCATGGCGCTGTTCGGTGCTGCCGTGGGGCTGATGCTGCCGGGCAATCTGGCCAGCCTTAGCCTGCGGGCAGGTGTAGATGCCCAAGGCAAGGCTGCCGGTGTCAATGCCATGGGGCAAGGGCTGGGCATGAGTCTGGGGCCGATACTGGGGGCCGGCCTGCACCAGCTCTCACCGCTCGCGCCCTTCACAATAGCCTGTCTTCTGCTGGCCCTGTGCACGGTTCTGGCCCTTCTCGTCACCCGCATGCGTCCGCCATCACGGGTGTGCCACTGAGACCGGGACAGCGCCGTCCCGGAGCCTCATCCGACCGATCGACAATATGCGGCAACGTCATTCCCGCCGGAGATTTTCATGATTGCTTTCACAGCCGCAGCGGCGGCGGATTATGACGTCCGCATTCCTCGCCTCGTTCCCGGTTACGAACTGGCGCAGGACCTTGCAGCTACCATTCTGGCGGAGGAACTGACGGACGATGCCCAAATCCTTTTTGCCGGCTGCGGCACCGGCGGGGAAATCCTGCGGCTGGCGGAGCAAAACCCCGGCTGGCGCTTCACCGGGCTCGACCCCGCGCGGGCCATGCTGGAACATGCGCGTGCCCGGCTCACAGAGAAAGGTCATGCAGGGCGTGTTACATGGGTGGAATCTGAATTGGGAGGAGAGGCAAGCGAGACTGCCTTGCCCAACCATGATGCCGCGCTGGCCTATCTGGTGGATCACTTCATCCCGGATGACGGAGCCCGGGCCGGCTTTTTCCACGCGCTGGCAGCGGGAGTGAAGCCCGGCGCGCCGGTGCTTGTATTCCATCATGATGCACAGGACTGGACCTCCGCCTACCGGCACTGGCTATTAGCGTGCGGTTTTGAGAAACCAGCAGCGCAGGCGGTGCTGACACGCATCGACACGCTCTGGCACCCCCTCGCACCAGAACGTTTGAATGCACTTCTGGACGAGGCCGGTCTGGAACCACCCCGCACTTTCCTGCGAGCGCTCTCCTATCACGGGCTGATCACGCGCAAGACCTGAGGCTCTGCTGGCCCGTCTCCATCTTTCTTGGTAACTGTTCCAAATCATTCGGAAGAAGGAGGGGCGGAAGCGGGCCATGGAGACACCAATCCGCCAGCGCATTTTGTTTGCCGCCCTCGATCTGGCGGAAAGCGAGGGCTACAAGAGCCTGACCCAGCCACGCATCGCGAAACTGGCGGGGGTGCGCCAGTCGCACCTCACCTACTACTTCCCCCGCAAGGCCGATCTGCTCATGGCGCTTCTGGATGCGGCCCATGAGCGCGCCGCCAGCCGGTGTACACTCGACCTAGGCGCTGCCGACGGCATGCTCGCCTTCATTGGGCAACTCATGTTCGATGCAAACCGCATGCGCTTCTTCCTCGGCATCGTGCTGGAGGTCAGCACCGAGCCGGAACTGCGCCCCATTCTGGATGCACATGCGCGCGGCCTGGCCGAGGCGGTGGCGCGCACCTATGGCCGTCCTGCAGACGATGGCGCGGTTTTGGCCTTCGTGGACCGTGTACGAGGCATGGCCATCCGCCACCTGCTGGACCCCTCCCTGAAGCTGGCCGAGGCGAATTTGCACGATCTGGCCACCGATTGCGGGCTGACCGCCGCCTGAGGGGTGCGAAAGCGCCTTGGCGTGAGGACGCCTTGGAAGGAACCTCTCACGCTGCTGGATAGTTGTCAGATACACGCCATATTTGGCAATTGTCAGACTTCAGCTTGTGTCACCGCTCCATTTACAGGGCGCAGCTCATTTCTGATGATGCGAAGAACATCGCTTGTGACACCGCCGAGCGAACCCTTTCTTCCGTAAAGGGCTTGGCAATCAGGAAGGCGGGCTCCAGTTGCTCTCCTGTCAGGAGGCGCTCCGGAAATGCCGTAATGAAGATCGTCGGCACATCGCCAATGGAGACAAGAAGCTTTTTCACAGCATCAACTCCAGAAGAGTTGTCTGCAAGCTGAATATCGGAAAGTATCAATGATGGCCGCGTGTCATGTCCGAGCTTTACAGCATCATCATGAGTTGTGGCTACACCCACAACGCTGTGACCCATCTCTTCAACAATGGACCGAAGGTCCATGGCAATAAGAGGCTCATCCTCGATTATCATTATCGTTCCAGGAATGCTTTCGCGCATGTCCTTGTAAGCGATCTGCAAGAGATTCTCGGCCTCTTCGGGCGTAACCCCCATGATCTCGCCGACATCCTCACGCTTGAATTCCTCACCTGTAAAAAGCAGAAGCGCCTCACGCGAATTCGGCGTCAAACTGGAAAGACGGGAATGGGCACGCGTCTCCAGGCCCGTAACAGGTTCTTGGGATATTCTGTGCCCTGAACTTTGCCATACGCTGTGAAACGTCTTGAACAGGATAATACGCGGCGAGAGGGGCTGCTCAAGCAGGCGCATGTCAGCAAGCAGCACCTCAATCGTTGCAGCGGCATATTTATCACCGCTGAACTGGCTGCCTGTCAGGAAGCGAGCATATCTCCTCAGAGAAGGAAGGGCAGCCACAACGCGCGAAGCCATGTCGCACCTTACCGCTACAGACTCCTGCGTTGTCTGTTCCGGCTGCCCTCGCAGATCTGATTGGTTCATCGTCACTCACTTCCATATGCATTTTGCACATTCTCTGGAACCAAACGGCTTAAGACGCATTAGGTTCCCTGAAATCAAAAATCACCCCGCATCTTTTTTCGTGGCAGACGAACAGACGTGCGGCATTGCTCCATCCAAGTGGAATGACATGCAAGAAACGTTCAAAGATCCAGTCCGGAACGGGCAGGAGCAGGATGACCCTGCAGACAATCGCAATCCTCTGGAGCCAGCCCTGCAACGTCAGGTCGATGAGAACCTGCAACTGCTTTACCGCTCCAAACTCGAGGAAGCGCTTCCTGACTCTCTTCAGGCTCTGGTCAGGAAACTTCTGGATGAGGGGAAAACCCCTTGAGCGCCACTCCCGTCACACCCGCGCCCAAGCCATCTGATCCTCAGGTCGCTGCGCCCCCCAAGGATCAAAGAGAGGAAATCCTCCTTCATCTTCCTGCCTTGCGGGCCTTCGCAAGGGGCATTACGCGCGGCTCTGTTCTTGCTGATGACCTTGTGCAGGAGACCCTGCTGAAGGCATGGTCCAAATTTCACCTGTTTCAGCCGGGCACTAACCTTAGATCCTGGCTGTTCACCATTCTGCGAAACAACCTGCGCACCCACATGCGCAAATTCGGCCGCGAGGTGCCCGACGTTGATGAACAGATGGCGGGCCGACTTCCAGCAAAGCCGGCACAGGAAAGCGCACTCACAATGCGTGAAGTCGAGGCCGCCCTCTATAAGCTGCCAGCTGAGCAGCGCGAGGTTCTCTGGCTTGTCGGCGCCATGAGCTTCTCAATAGAAGAAGCGGCCGAGACCTGCGGATGTGCACCGGGCACAATCAAAAGCCGTGCAAACCGGGGGCGCCGGGCGCTGGCAGAGTTGCTGGGCCTTGAGCCAGGCGAACAGATAGATATGCACGATCACGCGACACTTGCCGTCATGTCGCAGCAATCCGGCTAACGACCTGTCCGATATTCTGTCGGTCAGTACCGGAGAGTCTGTGCCATAGCCTGTGCTCCTGCCTGAAAGCGGCAGGAGCAGCCGGGCGAAACTCAACCGCAGTTTCATGAATGACCCAGGGCGTGACGGTGAGCCTCTCGTCTTTCAAATCCAGTACAGAAAAGCCATGGCTATGCTCACCCACCCGGCCGCAGAGCGCAGTTCCGCTTTGGATTTGCAGCAGGCGCCGGGGTCTTTCAGCAGTAATTCCAAGGCCAATCTGCCAATGATGCAGATGCCCTGTCAGCACGGCATCTAGCCCGGCATTCAACAGACGTGACATCCCGGCCAGTGCACCCCGTGTTTCGCCCCGGTCAAACCCCGGGGGCTCCTCAATCGGGTGATGGCAGACAAGGACATTCAAGACGCTGTCATCTGATACGTCACGCGCGGCCTGCTGCAGTTCTCTTTCGATGCGCAACACGTCGCTTTCGCGCAAGATGCCCGAGCGCCAGCGATACGGATCTGCGGTATTGGCCAGAAAAATGCGGAAGCACCCCACTCGAACGGGCGAAGGGCGCGGATCATCTACCCCTATGCGATACCGCCGGAAAGGATCGATGAGCCGCAACGGAAAATTCCATAGCGGCATATCGTGATTGCCCGGAACAGTCAGCACCGGCTTTTGCAGGCGCGCCAGAAATGACATGGCAGCCCGGAACTGATCGGGATGGGCGCGGTGGGTCAGGTCTCCAGACACAACGAGCAGGTCAGCGTCGCAGTGCTGCAAAGCGGCAAGCAGGGGGGCGACAAGCTCCGTCCGTTCCGCGCCAAAATGAAGATCTGTCAAATGGATCAGTCTGGTCATGGAACAGACTGTCCGGCATGCATATCAGATGCCGGCACGATAACGCGGAGGTCATTGCGCCTGAGCTTCAAGTACCAGGGTCCGGGCATCCACTCTTTTTCACCATCAAAGGCCAGCAGCCGCCGCGTCCTGTCGCTTTCAATGATGATGTCATCGGCGACAATCATTTCAAAATCCGTGCCCCTCACGGCCATGCCGAGTGACAACCGCAATGCTGCTGCCGCAAGATCACGTCGCCTTGAGCTGCGCGCAAGGAACAGGGCGAAATGGCCCGAACGGACAGCCTCAGCGCCTTCAAGCCCGAAGCTTTCAATCTGGTAGGAACTGCGGGCTGCAAAAGCCAGAGGGGTCACGAATTCTCGGATTTGCCCGCCGCTGGTTACACGCAGGTGCATTGGATGACGCATATCTGCCAATGTTACGACCACGGACCAATAGGCCATCAACCGGCTACGACCCCACTGGCGATAGATCGCCTCGCGTCGATCGAGAATAGCCGGATAAACGCCGAAACTTGCATTATTGAGAAAAACCCGACCGTTTACCTCGCCCAGATCAATAGACTTCACATGGGCCACTTCAAGGGTATCCAGCGCCTGCTCCAGCCCCTCACCCACGCCGAGTTCACGCGCGAAATAATTGAAGGTTCCACCCGGCAGGACAGCCATTACGGCAGAACTACCGGCAAGAGCGCCGGCGACCGTTGACTGCGTTCCATCACCACCCAGAACGGCCACGACATCTGCTCCATCCTGCACAGCGGACCGGGCCGCTTCCCCAACATCGGTGTTCTTGGCGATGGATTTCAATGTGAAGCGCCGCACGCGCGGCTCCAGACGAGCGCGAATGGCCGCGACATCCGCATCTGTATCCTTGTTGCCCGCCGCATCATTCGCAAGCAATGACAAGTGGATATTTGAAAGCTGAAGTCTTTGCTCAGTCATGAAGCCGGCATCCTGTGCCCCGGAGTTTGGGAGATCATTATCTTTCCAATGCTTCAGGTTGCTTCTGGTTCCATATAACCCGAATGGCCGGTCTCATTAGTAGTCCACTTTGTCATCTCTGACACAAGCACATTATCAGCGGATTCTTGAGGCAGAATTATTTGCTCTCCATGGGAACATTATCGAGGTTAAATCGTTCGTCCGCACCCGAGCATTAGAAGCAGATATATGCGATCTGAATTATTGAATTGTTTTAACATTTTGATCGAAATATTTGAGCGTCATTTCAAAAATTTTGAAAAATATCGGAACCACATTCGGGTCTGACCGTTTCATTTGTATGCACCGCAGAAAAATACGAAAATATCGGGAGTGTAAAATGAAGTATGTTATGATTACTTCAGCCATTGTCATGGTAGCTTCTGCGGCAAGTGCTGCGACACAGACGGCATATGCCGACACCATGCCGACCAAGAGCAGCGTTTCTACCGTTGCAGCGACCAATATTCCCGGCTTCCGCGCCTCAAAGTTCATCGGAAAGGATCTTCATACCCTTAACCCCGATGTGATGAGCAAGCTGCGTGAAACACGGGCCAATGATCCCTCATGGGATGAACGAAGCTCACGCTGGACCAGTGGTGAGGCGCTCATTGCAGCGCGAGACAAATGGGAAAACATCGGCTCCATCAATGATATCGTGATGAGCCAGAATGGACAGGTTCAGGGCGTGCTGCTCGACATTGGCGGCTTCCTCGGGGTTGGTGCCCACACGGTTCTGGTTGATACTAAAGACCTTTACTTCGTGCCCAATACGGATCCTTCCGGAAAGCCCAGCGAATTTTTCGTTGTTGCGAGCCTGTCCCGAGATCAGCTCAAGAATATGCCGCAGTGGAAGGATGAAAACCTTCAGCTTGGCTATGCCCCTCTTGCTGTCAGCGTCAGAAATGATACGGCCGCAGCCATCGAAACTCCGGCTGATCCCGGCGTCGTTTCTCATCCCGTCATCGACAGTGCTCCTGATGCTCCAAGCTCTCAGGAACTGACAGGTGCCAATGTCAATGACAGTTCTGGCGCGTCCATCGGCAAGGTCAGGGATCTGACCCTGGACGGCGACAAGCTGACCGGCGCGGTGATTGATGTGGGCGGCTTTCTCGGCATCGGCTCGAAGAGTGTTGTTGTACCCATCGATACTCTCACCGTTATCCGCAAGGAAGATCACTCGATCGTCCGTATTGAGACCTCTCTGACCCGTGAGCAGCTTGATGCGCTGCCCAAATATGCGGGCTGATCAGGCTCGGTCGACATTTGAATAACCCCAAGGCTGAGGAAGATCACACACTCAGCCCTCACAACCAAGGAGAGAGACCCATGACAAATGCTCATATCAACGCAGTGACTTCACATTTGATTTCTGGCAAGGACGATGTGAAGGGCACCAAGGTCTATAACCCCGCGGGAGATGATCTTGGACATATTGATGATATTCTGATCGATCCTGCATCCGGGAAGATCGTTTATGGCCTGCTCCAGTTTGGTGGTTTCCTCGGCATCGGCTCGGACTACCATCCGGTTCCGTTCGCCAAGCTGCGCTATGACAGCACGCTGGAAGGCTATGTCACCGATCTCACCAAGGAGCAGCTTGAGGGCGCGCCTGCCTATGAGGATAACTGGCGTTCAGACCGTGACTGGCAGCAGCGCTCCTATGACCATTATGGTGTGCGCCCCTATTGGTTCTGATCCAGCCCGTCTGCCCTGAAATGGCCGGCCCCCACGCGGGGCCGGCCTTATCTGTCTCCCACCGCCGCGAGAGCCGCTGCAATATTCACAGCGATTGCCGCCGAACTCACGGGCTTGCGGATCACAGGGATGTGGGAGAAGAGCGGTGAAGGGCTATGCTGATCGCTGTAACCCGTCACGAAGATGAAGGGGCTTTGGCGGCTCATCAGAATAGCTGCAACAGCTTCAGACGTCTCCTCGCCGAGGTTGAAATCCAGTACTGAAAGGTCTGGACTGAAATCGCCCAGCATCTCCAGTGCATCTACACCATTGGACACCAGACGAACCTCACGCGCACCAAGCTGACGTAACGTCTCTTCCGTATCCAGCGCAATCAGACTCTGATCTTCAACGACCAGAACCGAAAGACCGTGGAGCGAATTCGTAGGCTCAGCAGTGAGCGCGGGAACTTTTTCATTGTCATCCTGCACGGTCACATGGCGCGCAGGAATCACAAATCGTGCGATCAGCCCAAGCGGGTCGAAGTCCGTTTCGACATGCCCCTTCAGATCATATTCCATTGAATTGCGGATCAGGCGGGATCCGAAACCTGTTCGCCTTGGGGGAGAGACTTCTGGCCCACCACGCTCACGCCAATCCATGATGAGACCGATGGCAGGATCCAAAGACCACTGGATCGTCAGACGACCTTCCGGAACAGAAAGCGCTCCATATTTCATGGAGTTGGTCATCATCTCATGGATGACAAGGGCGATAACGCCATAGGCCTTGTCGCTGAGATGAAGATCCTGCCCCGTAACCAGCACCCGGTCGGGCGCGGTATCGCTGCGATGGAGAACAGCCTCCGCCTCAATCAGAGCCGCGAGCGAGCCACCACTTTCGCCGAGCGAACGGTCATGGGCGCTAGCCAGTGCATGAAGGCGCCCCTCCAGAACACTGGAATACTCGCTGACACTGCCAGCACTGGCACCGGTCTGAAGCGCAATGGATTTGACGAGGGACATCACATTCTTGATGCGATGGTTCAATTCCTCATTGATCAGTTCACGCCGACGACTGGTTTCCTCACGATCCCTTGCGGTTGCTTCGGTCTCTGTCAGCACCGCATCACGCAGCCAGGATCGCAGCGCCTCCGCGATCGCCAGATCATCCTCGCTCCATGGAACAGAGCGTCCGCGAACCTCCTCGCGCCAGAGGGTGAAGCTGCTGCGAGGAGAAAGAGTGACGCGCCCCGAAATCTCGGCCACCATCTTGGAAGGGGCGCCAGCCCAATCGACCTCATGCGCCTCACTGCGGCGAAACAGGAACAGGGCATCCTCATCCCGCTCAGAAAGCGGGATCACCAATGCGCCTGCGATGTCGTCCATCTGGGCAAGGGCGCTGTCTTCAGCAGCGATTTCCTGGCTGTGCCATATCGGTTTGGCCGTCCCGCTGCGCGCGAGCTCCAGAAGCCGCAGGCCGGCTTCCCTGGAAAGCTGGGCCTTGCTTGCCGTCCAGGTTCCATTCCGCAAAAGGGCCGCGCCATGACACCCCATCAGGGCTGCAAGCGCCGGCAGACGTCCGGACAGGCTCGTCACAAGCGGCGCCTGATCCGTGATGCCGGCCATCAGCAGGTCAAGCTGACGACGTGTCTCGCTGCGCATGCGCACCGCTTCACGATGCTCCGTTGCTGCAATCTGAAGCGCGAAATAATGGGCGAAGAGTTCCGCAGACACACGCAGCGATGGCGGCACGGTTTTGGGGACGCGGTGATGGCAGGCGATCAAACCCCAGAGCTTGCCCTCAACGATCAGGGAGATGGAGAGCGAGGCGCCGATGCCCATGTTGCGCAGATACGCGCAATGGACAGGCGACACGCTTCGCAATTGCGCATGCGAAAGGTCAACCGGCTCCTCTCCTGCCAGCAATGGCGGGTCGAGCGGTACAGGTTCGTATGTCGCATTCGGAATGGCCCGGATGGGGTTGGCCAGATAGAGGGCCCGGGCCTGAGGCGGAATATCACCGGGTGGGAAGTGATGCCCCATGAAACTGTGCATCCCGGCCATCCGGGCTTCAGCCACAACCTTTCCGGCACCATCATGCTGGAAACGATAGATCATCACCCGATCGAAACCGAGCATGGCCTGGGCCAGCCGTGCACCCATCTCGAACAGGTTGCGGGTTTCGGTCGCCCGTGCAAGCCGCCCGATGAGCTGGCGTGTCATGTCCAGCGCACGATCCGCGCTCTGGCCCTCATCAATCGAGGGTTCCAGCTCAATCAGCAACGCCCCGGCATGGCGATGCATCATGGCATCGAATGACATATTCGACCAAGGCAGGTTCAAACCGGGCACGATTCCAGCCCCGGCACGCGCCCCTGTGGCGGCCATGGCATTGCGCAGATCGTGCATGGCCTTCTGCCCCAGAAGATCGGCAGCGGAAAGACCGGGGAACATTTTGCCAGGGTAGCGCGTTAATGCTGAGAAGTTGCGGGAAAAATAACGGATCTGGAGTGAGGCAGGATCACAGACCAGCATGGCACCGTGCGGCAGGATCGCGCCGGGTGTGTGGATGGGTTCGCCTTCGCAATTCGTGATCGCGGCCTTCAGGGCACTCTCATCCATGGGCAGGCACCCAAAGGATTGACGCTCGGGCTTGCGCTCCGGTCTGCCAGGACAAACCCTTTTGCATTTCCCCTCCGTCTCGAACCAGCGTCGCCAGTGTTGGCGACAATGTTCACCGGTAACATATCTCTACGCTTGCTTCTGTCCACTAATGGACAATGGCGGCCATCATACGAAGATGAGGCAGATGTCGCTGAAATCACATGATCGTCCAGCCAACTTGCTTTTGTCCAGCCTCAGCGAAGAGGATTGGCTACTTGTATCACGTCACCTGTTTCGTGCTGAGATGAAAGCTGGAGATATCCTGCAAAAAGCAGGAGATGAAGTTGTGCAAACCTGGTTTCCCTGTGGCGCTGCAAGTGCAAGCTTCCAGATCTCGACTGATGATGGAAGAAATGCGATCGATGTCGCGACAATCGGGAGGGAGGGGGCGATCGGAGGTATCGTCTCTAATGGAAAGGTTCCGGCCTATGCAAGTGCAGGCGTGCGCAATTGCGGTGTGTTCCTGTCGATCCGCACGGCCCATCTCGAGAATGTGAAAACCCAGTCCGTCAGCCTGCGCCACTGGTTCGCCCGCTATTCAGACTATCTTGTCGCCCAGCTTTTCCAGAACTCGGCCTGCAACGCCACGCATACCATCCGGCAGAGGGCAGCGCGGTGGCTGCTTGATACGGCACATCGCACCGGCACGGATGAAGTTGAACTGACCCATGAGCAACTGGCCGCGATGCTGGGCGTTGGTCGCACATTCGTGACGCGAACGGTCAAGGAACTGCGTGAAAGCGGCCTTGTTCTGACACGGCGGGGAAGTTTTGTGCTGCCGAATCCTATGGCCCTGCGGGCTGTCTCCTGCGACTGCTCGGATCACATCGCCGTCCATTTCAACACGGTCATGTCCGGCATATATCCAGCGCTTCACCCCCCCTCCACTTGAAGACCTCACGGTGACCACATGTGATCGGGCAGCCTCATCCGCGCGGCGATATCGCTTGCGTAAGAGAGAAGATGCGCGGGCATGGAACCTTATCGCGCCTCGCGTGTTTGATCGTCACGGGACGGCGCGTCCATCCGTTCTTTCAGGCTCCATCTTCTGCCAAAAGGCTTCCCGCCCTTGCCAAAACAGGTTCAGCGCCGGTCTGTGCGAAACACCCCCTCCGATACATCATGGATGCGGACAAGGCGCAGGGGCGTTTATGATTCCCTGATCCTTTTGGGCATTGGGGTGATTATTGCGGCGACCTTCACTGCGGATATCATCGTGCCCCTTGGGCGCAATATCTGGCTCGCCTATTTCCTCGCTTTGGTCCTCAGCTTCACCTCTCGCTATATCTGGCTTCCGTTCGTGACGGGAGGCATCATCGCTGTCCTGCTCACAGCTGGCGTGATCATTGGTTCCGCGACAGCTGATCCATCCCTTGCGATCATGAACCGCAGTCTGGCCGGAGTGGTGATCCTGATCCTCACCTTCGCCGGTGCGCTGATGATCCGCAACCGGTCCCAGCTGACAGCACATGACTGGGAGCAGCGGGCGGAAGTGCGTCTTTCACAGGAGTTGCAGGGCGATCTGCCTCTCGAAGAGATTGGCCAGCGCAGCCTTGATGTGGTCTGCGAGGTCCTTGGTGCGCGCGCTGCCGCTCTCTACGACCTGAAAGGTCAGGATCTCGTGCGGCTCGCCAGTTGGGGGATCGGGGATAACGAGACGTCTGAATCGGGACAGGGCCATCTGTGGCGAGCAGTTCGCGGGGGGGAGCCAGTGTATCTCTGCGCGCCCGGCGAACATGCGTTGACCTGGCAGTCTGGCCTGTTTCAGGGGCGGACAGCGCATTCCATCATTATTCCGACCCGGGAAGGCCAAAGGGTCAATGGCGTCATCGAGATTGGCTCGGATGTGCGCCCGGATGAACGGGCCCTGCATTTTCTGGAAGAGGCCGGTCGCAAGATCGGCGTTGAAATGCGCTCGGCCGGGTATCGGGAGAAGCTTCAGTCCCTGCTTGAGCAAACCCGCCATCAGGCCAAGGAGCTGTACAGCCATAGCGAAAAGCTCTCCTCCTCCAATCTGGAGCTTGAGGAACAGGCCCGGGCGCTGAAGGAAAGCGAATCCCGCCTGCGCGACCAGCAGGCGGAGCTGGAGGAGCAGAACGCCCAACTGGAAACCCAGACCCTGCAGCTTGAGGAACAGCGCGAGGCGCTGACCAGATCCAGCCGCCAGATGGCGGATCAGGCCGAGCAGCTGGCGCGGGAAAGCCACTACAAGTCCGAGTTCGTCGCCAACATGTCGCATGAGCTGCGCACGCCCCTGAACGCGCTTTTGATCATGGCGCGGCTTTTGAGCGAAAACCGGCCCGGCAACATGACGCCCGAACAGGTGCAATGGGCTGAGACCATCCAGAGCTCTGGCAAGGACCTGCTGACCCTCATCAATGACATTCTCGACCTCTCCCGGATCGAGGCCGGCAAGGTCGATATCACGCCAGAGCCGGTCAGCCCGGATCATATCCTGAAGCGCATGAAGCGCTTTTTCGATGCGCAGGCTGCTGAACGCAGGCTTTCACTGAACATGGAGATGCCTGATGACGCGCCGACCATCACCACAGATGCCAGCCGGGTTGAGCAGATCCTCCGCAATTTCGTCTCCAACGCTCTGAAGTTCACGGAACAGGGGAGCGTTACGATCCGTTTCGCGGTGGAAAGCGACGATACTGTCGCCTTTCATGTGCGCGACACGGGGATCGGTATCGCGCCCGAACAGCACAAGGCTGTTTTTGAAGCTTTCCGGCAGGCCGATGGCTCCATTTCACGCCGTTTTGGCGGCACCGGACTGGGGCTGTCCATCTCGCGCGATCTGGCCGGGTTGCTTGGCGGCTCCATTGCACTGGAAAGCACGCCCGGAAAAGGCAGCGTCTTCAGCCTTTACCTGCCCGCCCGACTGGTCGTTGCCACAGAGGAACCCAATCGTGGCCGCGCACGGGAGAGCCGTGGCGCGAGACATGAGCCAGCGCCACGCTTTGGCAAGAACAGCGTTCTGCCAGCACTGATGGACCGGCCGATTGGCAGCCTTCCGGGCCTCACGGATGATCGGGACCAACTCGGCAGTGAGGACCGGGTTCTTCTGATTGTTGAAGACGATGCCGCATTCGCCGGCATCCTCCTGGAACTGGCACGGGAACTGGGTTTTTGCGCCATTGTTGTCGGTACGGCCGATGATGCGATCCGTGCGGCGCAGCACTATCATATGCAAGGCATCGTGCTGGATGTCGGCCTGCCCGACCATTCCGGCCTGACCGTGCTTGACCGGCTGAAGCGAGACCCGCATACGCGCCACATTCCCGTTCATATTGTCTCGGGCGTGGACCACACACGCGAGGCACTGGCCCAGGGCGCTGTCAGCTACATGCTCAAGCCGGTGGCCAAGGAGGCGCTGGTCCAGACTCTGGATGGCATCAGCCAAAGGCTGGAAAAATCGCCCCGCCATCTTCTGATTGTCGAGGATGACCCCACACAGCTCAACGGGCTGCGTGCACTGCTGGGGTCGGACAAGGTGCAAACACGGGGGGCTTCTACAACTCAGGAGGCCATTGCCGCCTGCCGCGAAACCACCTTCGACTGCATCGTTCTGGACATGACATTGCCTGATGGTTCCGGTTTCGACCTGCTGGAGCAGCTCAGCGAGGATGAAACCGTCTCCTTCCCGCCGGTGATTGTCTACACCGCCCGCGCCCTGACAGATGACGAGGAGCAGCGCCTGCGCCGCTATTCACGCTCGATCATCATCAAGGGTGCCAAGTCTCTCGAGCGTCTCATTGATGAGGTGACGCTGTTCCTCCATCAGGTTGTGTCGGATCTGTCCGTGCGCCAGCGTGAAATGCTGACAGCCTCGCTGAACCGGGATGCCCAGCTGGAGGGCCGCCGCATCCTCGTGGTGGAAGATGATATTCGGAATATCTATGCGCTCAGTGGGGTGTTTGAGCCGCACGGCGTGGATGTGCAGATTGCGCGTAACGGCCATGAGGCGCTGGAAGCGCTCGGCCGCTGCGCAGATGGAGCCGGGCCGAAAATCGATCTGGTGCTGATGGATGTGATGATGCCCGAGATGGACGGACTCACCGCCACCCGGGAAATCCGCCGGATTGAACGCTGGAAAAACCTGCCCATCATCATGTTGACCGCCAAGGCCATGGCAGATGATCAGGCGCAGTGTCTGGCTGCGGGAGCGAATGACTATCTCTCCAAGCCACTGGATGTCGACAAGCTGCTCTCCCTCACGCGTGTGTGGATGCCGCGATGACGGCATCTGCGCCCCTTTCCGATTCCGTAGCAGATATCGAGCTGGACCTGTTCCTGCAGGCTCTGAATCGACGCTATCACTATGATTTCAGGTCATATTCCCGAAATTCATTGCTGCGCCGGACGCAGGTGGCCCGTGAGCGGCTTGCCTGTGAAACCATGTCGGCACTTCAGGGCAGACTTCTGCATGAACCAGAAGTTCTCCATGAAATCATAGATGCAATGACCGTTCAGGTCAGTGACCTCTTCCGCGATCCTTTATATTACCGGGCGCTGCGCGAGGAGGTTTTGCCGCATCTGCGCACGTTTCCGTCCTTGAAGGTCTGGGTTGCGGGCTGTGCGAATGGTGAGGAGCTTTATTCCCTCGCGATCCTTTTCGCAGAAGAAGGCTTGCTGGAACGGACCATGTTCTATGCCACGGAGATCAATAGAAGGGCCCTGACAAAGGCCAGCTCCGGCATTTATGACATTGACCGGCTATCGGGATTTTCGGCCAACTATCAATTGGCCGGCGGAAAGTCCTCGCTTTCCGATTATTATACGGCCGCTTATGGCGGTGCTGCATTCCACCGTTATCTGCGTCAGCGCACCCTGTTTTCAGAGCACGACCTTGCAACAGATGAGGTTTTCTCGGAAACTCATCTGATTTCATGCCGGAATGTCATGATCTATTTCGATGAGAGCTTGCAGGAGAGGGTTCTGAGTATTTTCGCGCAATCTCTGGTGCGTGGCGGTTTTTTAGGCCTTGGCACCCATGAGACGTTACGCTTTTCCAGCCAGGGCACCGCTTTTGCGTCTTTCAACGAAAAAGAGCGCATCTGGCGCCGCACGACGCGTTCGGAGTTTGCCAATGCCTAACAGGCCCATCCGTTTTCTTCTCGTCGATGATGTGGAAGAAAACCTCATAGCTCTGGATGCCCTCCTGCGCCGCGAAGGTCTTGAAATCCATAAGGCGAGATCTGCAAGCGAAGCGCTTGAGATCATGCTTGTTCATGAATTCCAGCTTGCCTTTGTCGATGTGCAGATGCCGGATATCAATGGCTATGAACTGGCGGAGCTCATGCGGGGTACCGAGCGCACCCGCGAGATTCCGATCATCTTCGTAACCGCAGCCGAACGTAATGAAGCGCGGCGGTTTCGCGGGTATGAAGCTGGCGGTGTTGATTATATCTTCAAGCCCATTGATCCGGTTATTCTCAAATCCAAGGCCGATGTTTTCTATAGACTTGCCCGGCAGGCCAAGGATCTTGAACTCCAGCGGGATGAATTGGCTATCATCGCTCATGACCGTGATCTGGCGATCGCGTCCTTGCGTGCTCATGCCAACAATTCACCTCTTGCCCTGGTTGAATGCGATGCGGACCTGACTGTCATGGGGTGGTCCGTTGGGGCAGAGCGTATTTTCGGCATTTCCCGTGAGGACATCACCGGCCGCCGGCTTGAAACCTTCCGCAGTTTCAGCCCGGAAACCTTGCGGATGCTGATGTCATGGCTCTCCTCCCCGGACTCTCTGGCAAGTCACACCAGTGAGATCGTGGCATATGGTCCTGATGGCGAGATCCACTGCGAGCTTTACGGGTCAGTTCTGACTGATCCGGCACATGGGCGGGCTTCGCTCTCGGTTCAGATTCTGGATGTTACAGAAAGGCATAGAGCTGAGAAGGTCCGTTCACTTCTTGTTGGAGAATTGAACCATCGCATCAAGAATACACTGGCAAATGTTCAGGCCATTATGCGCCAGACCATGAAAACCTCGCGTGAAGTGACTGACTTCGGAGACAGGTTTTCAGGTCGACTACAAGCTCTTGCCCGTGCACATTCGATCCTCTCGGATGTGACATGGTCCAGCGCTTCTCTTGATGAACTGATCGATGACCAGATTAAGGCTGGAACACTGGATCAGGATTGCGTAACTCGCAATGGTCCACGCATCGGGCTATCGCCAGAGAACACACTCAGGCTCGCTCTGGTTCTGCATGAACTCGGCACCAATGCTGCGAAATATGGGGCCCTTTCTACAGTTGGCGGGCGCATTCATCTGAGCTGGAGCCTCGAGAACGAAGAACTTGTCCTCATCTGGAAAGAAACCGGTGGCCCTATAGTCAAGAGACCATCTTCTCATGGTTTTGGATCCACTTTGATTGCGACAGGTATTGGAGATAATCGTGCCTCAGTGAACTGGAAACCGGATGGCGTGGTATGGAAAATAAACATATGCCGCGGATTTGACGCTATAAACACGCCGATAGATAACAATAATAATGATATATGCAAAAACACAAATGACAATTACATCAACACAAACTATCGCGTTTTATTGGTTGAGGATGAGCCTCTTGTCGCGATGGACATGAGCATGGGCCTGCAAGACGCCGGCATTAAGTTTGTTAAGATAGCACAGACATTGGACGATGCCTTAATATCTGCATCCAGAGATGACATTGATATTGCACTTCTGGATGGAAATCTTGGCGGAAAGCCCGTTGATTCCGTCGCACGCGCACTAAAGTTGCGTGCGATCCCCTTCTGTTTTGTATCTGGTTATGGACGCGAGCATCTTCCAGGGGAATTTTTCGACATACCTGTTTTGACAAAGCCGGTAGATCCGGAAGATGTGATCAACATGGTGCACCAAATGGCGCGCACATTATCCAACGAAAATGCCTAAGACTGCATAATGACTATATCCGCATCCGCCCAATGGAGTTCGAGGCACGTGCCGTGAGGGCTTAGGGTCAGGACTATTGCTCATAGCCAGAAGATAACGGTCTCAGCGGGAGCTGATGGCGGAAAGATAAATGAGTTCGAATTATAATATCAACATATTGAATATAATGATATTTATTTTATAGTGCATATTTACTAGGAAATTTACCCGGTAAATTCTGATGCTTGCAGCGCCGATCCGAACCCACATCCATCAGGAAGACCTCTCCTCGAGGCCGGGCATGGCTCTATTATTCGCCAAACTCCTCGCGAAACCGATCCATCTGGTGCATCCGCTCATGGAGGATCGTGACGATGCCGATATCGTCGCCTTCCAACCGCTTCCAATAGACAAAATGGTGCTCATACCGGAAGAAGAAGCCATTCACGCCAAACTCGGCAGGTATGGGCCGAGAGACGATGTCATGCGTCTCAATTTTGTCGAATGCAGCGAACAGACCAGTGAGATAGCGTTCGGCTTGGGCATCCCCCCAGTGAGCCCGTGTATAACGGTAAATCTCGTCAAGACGGAGTGAGGCCGCTTCCTGAACCCGGATAGCCATCCAGTCAGTTCCTGTTACGTGCGATGATATCCGCAGCGGTCAGGTGCTTGTAGCTATTTTCCGGCGCTGCAAAAGCATGTGTAAGCTCTGCCTTCAGACGATCAAACGCCTCACGATCAGCCCGCTCTTTATCGCGTCGGATGAGGTCGCGAACATATTCGCTGATATTCTCATAAGACCCATTCTCACCAACATTGGCGGAAACAAAGTCGCTCAATGGGCCACTCAGGCGGACTGTCATGGTCGTGCTACGGGACATACGGAACCTCACACTTGATCTGTATTCAATATAATCAAAATTGAATACAGATCAAGCCCAGGCTGGAGCATGGCAACTGTAAACCGTGCGCCGTCCTGGCTATGGATGCGCAGCAAACATGGCTGGGACTGGCTCATATCCATGTTCCTATGGGCATTGCGCCCTGACTTTCAGGCGGGAGGATTCTGCGTCGCCCATGCGATGCAGGCGGCAACATAGCCCCGTGTTTGCAGACTGAGCCTCAGTGTGCCCGCCAAGCGTGCAAGATCCAGCTCCTTATCCGTTGAAGGGCGCAACTGTTGGGCATTGCGATCCATCAGATCCGCAATCTCTGTGCGCGAAATGTCCCGGATATTGCGGTTCAGATGCGCGCGGAAAGGGACTCGAAGCCGAACAGGACTCCCCTCATCAGGGTTTGGCGGCCAGATAAAGCTGCGTCCATCTTCATCATGGCACTCAACCTTGCCGAGGCAGGCATGAACACGTTGCTGGATACGGCGGCCCGTGCGTGCCCAACCATGCAGGGATGCAACTTCGCGTTCAATCATATCCAGCGGGAGAGGCCCCTGCTCATCTGTAATTTCGGCGATGATGTCGGCAAGAGTGTCGGCATAGTCAGGATCGAAAAAATGGACATCGCTTGCCTTGTCGCGAGCTCGGCCGGATGAGGCCGGAGCGCTCTCTCGTGTACGCAGATGCACGGCAGCATCTGCCATCACCTGTGACCATTGCGGATGCGTGTCCTCATTCTGCACCCCAGTGGCAGTGGCTCCTGCGGCAACCCGTGGAAGTAAGGCATCATGTACCGGACGCGGTGGCATGGCGACAGCAGGGGTAGCAGATAGCGCAGATGCAACCACAGACTCACAGCCGGGGGGCGGAAGATTATCCAGCAAAACGACATCCACTTCCGGGTTCTGCGTCTCGGGAACACAATAGACTGCTTCAGCCTCCCGGTTTTCCTCTTCCTTGGCCGCGCGGCTTGCACGGTCGGTTTCCAGCAACGCCCGCAGCTTCTCATCTACGCGCCTGGTGACAGCAGCCGAATTCCGGAACCAGTCAGCAGACCAGACCCTCACGATATTCCAACCCAGCCCTTCCAGAACAGCCTGACGCACCTTGTCACGATCACGCGCCGTCGCGGAGGAATGGTAGGTCGCTCCATCGCACTCAATGCCCGCAAGAAATGCCCCGGCATGGTCAGGATGCACAACGCCCAGATCAATACGGAAGCCGGACACACCAATCTGTGGTCGCAGCTCCCAGCCCATGGCTTCAATGCCATCCATCACCGCCTGCTCGAACAGGTTCTCCACCGGACCGGCCGAGCCGCTATCCTGCGCGGACAAGGCCACCGCGCCGCGTGCGGCATAATCCAGAAAACCCTTCAGATGGCGCACACCCACCGCCTTGGTGCGGGTGAGGTCAATGTCATCGGCATGGATGGATGAGAACACATGCAGTTCACGCCGTGCGCGGGTGATCGCGACATTCAGGCGCTTTTCACCCCCCTCGCCATTAAGCGCCCCGAAGGCCATGGAAAGCTTGCCTACGGCATCTGGCCCGAAGGTGATGGAAAACAGCATGATATCGCGTTCATCACCCTGAATATTCTCAAGATTTTTGACAATCAGCGCCTCTTCGCGCGCATCGTCAAAAAACCACTCAAGCTCGGGGTTGCGACGGCGCTCGTCATCCAGAAGATCAAGGATCAGCTTTTGCTGCTCGGCATTGAAGGTTATGACACCCAGTGTCTGCCGCTGGCCTTCCGGCAGGCGCAGCCATGCCTCCAGCCGGCCGATGATGAAAGCGACAATCGCTCGCGCCTCAACGGCATTGGTGCGCCCCTGCCCGCGGGCATATACGCCCTTGATGGAATGCACCTGCACCGCGCCGGACTGTGTTTGCGGGGCGGGGAAAGTCACCAGCCGCCCGCCATAATAATGCCAGTTGGAAAAGGCGATCAGCGCCTCATCCCGGCTGCGATAGTGCCAGTCAAGTTGCTGGGTTGGAATGCCGGATGCGACGACCTCATCGAGGATGGATGCAAGATCGCGCTCATCTTCGGGGAGCATTTCCTCGCCATCATCTGTCCGTCCGAAGAAGTTGGTGGGCGGCAGTTGCTTGGGGTCGCCAACAATGATGGCCTGCCGGCCACGGGCAATGGCCCCGACCGCATCCCATGTGGTGATCTGCGAGGCTTCATCAAAAATCACAACATCAAAAGCAGCCTGTCCGGCGGGCAGATACTGGGCCACGGAAAGCGGAGACATCAGCACGCAAGGCGCAAGCTTTGTGAAGCATCCCGGCATCTGCGAAATCAGCGTGCGGATGGGCAGGCTCGGGCGTTGCAGCCCAAGCTGATAGCGCAATGTGCCAAGCTCGGACTTTCTCGGCACATTGTCCGCAGCCGGCAGATCATGGCGGATCAGACGCAGGACCTGTTCAGAAGCCAGCTTGGCGGCTCTTTGGTCCAGCGCACGGAAGGAGGTCACGAGATCCTCATGCGACCAGTGGGTGAACTGGCGCAGTTCATCAGAGGCATCCATGGCCAGCGGCAGCCACCAGCGGGCATAGGCCGCCTCAAAGGCATCTGCTGCAGGGATCTGCAAAGAGCCAGCCTCCAAGGCATCGACAAGCACTCTCAGACCAACCGCCTCGGTCTTTTTGCATACCGCACGCCATGCTGCCCAATCCTGCAAATGCTCCTGCTGTTCCAGCAGGCTGTTCAGGCCCGCATCCATCTCCGCAAGGGAGCGTTCGGCAAGGGAGACCTTGGCAAGAGCCTCGAATGCGTGCGCTGCCTCCTGCCAGCCTTGATGCGCATGGAAAAGGTCACTCACCAGCCCCGACAATGAACCGGCCTGCCCCGATGCCAGAGCCATGACCGCGCGGCCCCAGACATCTGCATGTGTCACCTCAGCCCGCAGCGGGTGAAGGCTGCCCACCAGGGTATCTGCCGCTTCCACCCAGTTGACCAGCTCATCCGCATTGGTCTGCGCACCATGGAAGACCGGGCAACCTTCCAGATCCGTTTTTATCAGATCATTGTTGATGTCATTCAGACGCATCAGGCCAATAATGTCTGTTTCCGGCTGGGCTGCACCGCCCGTGGCATAGGTCTGCAACAGTTTGCGCACGGATGACTTGGCCAGAACAGAGAAAGGCCAGAATTTTGTATGCGCCACACGCCAGTCTTCATCCAGCCGGCCTAGCGGGATCGTCGATATACGGTCAGACGGATAGTTTGCGCTGAGGCTTTTGTAGGCCTCATCATGTCTTTTCAAAAGGCTGGCAGTATCCTCTGCCAGCCGCCGCAGGGCCTTCATGTCATGGGTCAGTGCCCAGCTGACATCCGGCCCTGCCATTGGCACCACAAAGAATGTGGACAGAACGGCAAGCCCCTCAGGAGACCCGTCATGATCCGGCTTGAGGCCACAGGCTTCGCGCAGACAGGTGGAGGTGGCAAGCAACTGTGCACCAGCCGCTTTGAGTGCCTGCGCCTGTGCCACAAGCCCTGCCTGCCAGCTGAATGACCACTCCTGCGCGCCCACCAGATCCAGCGCCGGGATGCGCGCTATAATTCCGTGGCAGCGGCCCGCATCCGCGGCAAGACGCTTGAGCCATTGGTAGGTTTCACCATCATGCGCTTTCAGGGAACTGAAGGCGAGGGAGAAACCGGCTTGCGGGAATGCTGCGACCCGGCCAATTGCATCATACACACTGAAGCCCTGCGCACCCTTGCGATGCAGTGCTGCGACATAGGCATTCAGCCTGTCTCGCGAGAGACGCAGATCCTTGGTGACCTGCACCCATTCGCCATGGGAGGCACCGGTCGCCCGCACCCAGTTGCGCTCAAGCTGGTTCAGAACAGCCTTTCGGTCAGCCTTGCTGGAGTGCAATTCCAGTACGGCATCTGCCAACCCATGGGCAGCAAGACGGCGATGCACAACATCCAGTGCCGCTGATTTCTCCGCGACGAACAAAACGGTTTTGCCCACGGCAAGGCACTGGGCAATCATGTTCGCAATGGTTTGGCTCTTGCCGGTGCCAGGCGGGCCAATCAGCACAAAATCATGCCCCTCCTGCGCCGCCAGAATAGCCGCAAGCTGCGAACTGTCGGCCGGAAGGGGCGTGAACAGGTTTTCAGGTTCGATGCGGCGATCCACATCCCGCGCCTGTGGCAGGCCTGGAGCACCCGCCTGCAGAAACGGCTCTGTGGGATTATCCACCAGATGGCGCACCAGCCGGCTCTGTCGAAGGCTGTCCGTGCGCTCAACCAGATCCTTCCACATCAGGAACTTGGAGAAAGAGAAGGTGGACAGAGCCAGTTCTTCCACCAGCTCAAAACCGGGCACATCGCGCACGCGACGACGCATGATGTCGAAAATGCGGGACAGATCAACTCCGCTGCCATCTGTTGGCAGCTCGCCATCCAGCTCCGGTACCTTCAGGTCAAAATCGCGCTTCAGCAGCTCCAGCAGGGTAGCGTTGAAGCGCACATCATCTTCATGATGCTCCAGCCGGAATGCGGATTTGCCGAGCGGCGCGAGAGTTTGACCGGGATCAGAACCAGAGGTGCGCGATAGGAGCGGGTATCATCCTCTTTCTTCTTCCAGCGCAGAAAACCTGCAGCGAGGAACAGCGTATTGGTGCCACCCTCCTGCATGTCGCTCTTCGCCTTGCGGTGCAGTTCCACAAGCCGTGCATCCATCTCCCGTCCGGTCAGCGGCACGCCAAGCTGCCCGCGCACAAAAGCGCTGCGGGCCACATCCAGCAGCAGATCGCGCTCCTGTGGCGCCAACAGATCCCGGCTGCCCAGAGGGTCTTCATCCTTCAGCGACAGCAGCGTAAAGTTTTCCCCGCCCGCCAGCTGGTCTTCCAGCCCGGCAATATCCGCGCAAAGCAGCGGCAGTGTCTGCTTGCCATCCTTGTAGTTCAGCAGACGGTTGCGCAAAGAGAGGTCCAGCAACTTGCGTTGCCATCTCTCTATCCGGCCAGCGGCAGTTGTGGGCTCAATGTCAATGATATCTGCTGGCAGAAGGCCGTTATCCAGAGGCTGGGGCAAGGGGGCTGACTGTGGCGCGGCCAAGCTATGTGCCGCAGTTTCTTCCCCAGATAGCGTCCTGTGGCTGGCAAGCGGACGAATGCGCGCGGCGCGGGCACGGCGAATATCCACGGCCTGCTCGAATTCATGTTCCTGTGCTTCACTCACCCGGGCACGCCCGGCTGCAGCAGCCTGTTCAAAACCCACTGCCGGCTTTTGGGCAAGCAGTGTCGTTTCCAGCATCACAAACTCATGGGAGTCCGCAGCCTTGCGTACGGTCATGACATCCGGCTCGGTGACAGAGCCAAAATCCCGGTCTTTCAGCCATACGCCTGTCCAGGCGTGGCCCTTGGAAAACAGCACAACAGCATTGAGGCCCGCGGCCTCATAACAGGCTGCCAGCAACAGGGTGGTATCAAGGCAGGTCGCCAGTCCTTCGGCCCGGATGCGGCCCGGATCACGCACTTTCTGGCCATATCGCTCAAATGAGGCCGGAGGGACGGCATAGCTGATGCCCATTGCCGTGATGGCAGACCAGATGGCTCCTGCAACCATCCAGACACGGCCGGGGTTCCCGGTCTGGTAGCCATCAAGTCCATCACTCTGGCCTGCTTGTGCCAGCAGGCGTGAGGCATCTTTCAGGATATCCGCGACGACAGCATCATTGGGGGAAACAAAAGCGGCGACAAGCTGCGCCATTTCCCCCACACCACCCCACTCATCCCGCGCCAGCATGTCGATGGCAACGTGCTTGTCGTAAATGCGCTCGTCTCCCTGCCAGACCGAGAGGTCTAGCTGGCCCAGCTCCGCCTCGTTGAGCCCGCCCAGGAGGGCCGTATCGAGAGGTACATCAAGATGAGGCAGGTTGAGGGCATCTCCGGCACCAAGCCTGTCAATGTTCCATATTTTTGTCTGGAACAGTGGCGGCCTGCTCTCCAGAACAACCTTCAGGGCAGAAAGGGGCTGTTGCGCTGGGTTCAGCAATCTGATCTTGCGAAGAACTGCAACACCATTCTGTGCAGATGCAAAGTTGACCTGACTGACGGCGGAAAACTCAACCTCGAGAACCGGATTTTCTTCATCATGCTGCAGATCAGAAAGCGTATCCATTGATGCCCCCATCCAGCGACGCCCCACTCACCGCAGCTCTTGCCCCTGCAAGGAGTATCATGGGTTGTGCCACCCTTGCTTCATATACAAGCCGCCCGCTGAAACCAACGGTTGCCGAAGTGCTTTTTGTCGTCTTGCATTGATCTGTTGCTGGGCAAATGGACTTACTGAAAACATCACACCATATTCGCGGCAATCGTCTCAGCCTGCCTCAACACGGTTTTTACGGCCTCTGATTGCAGATCCGGCGGGTAGCCATGGCGCTTGAGGATGCGCCTGACGGCAACGCGCATCTTGGCGCGGACATTCTCGCGCTTCCACCAGTCTGTGCCAGCGTTGCCGCGTACGGTTGTGACCAGTTCAGTTGCGATAACCCGCAACTGTTCATTGCTCATCACCTCAACGGCACTGCTGTTGGTGGATAAGGCATCGTAGAAAGCCCGCTCTTCCGAACTCAGGCCATCCTCCGGCTCATTGCGCAGATCTTTGGCAATTGCGATGAGTTCCTGCAAAATCTGGAGCGCATCGACACTGCGATTGTGATAGCGTGATACCGCCTGCTCAAGACGCAGGGAGAACTCTTCCTTGCGTACAACATTGGTGGGGGTCCGGGCTGATATCTCGCCGTTCAGCAGCTTCTTGAGCGCTTCAGCGGCCAGATTCTTGTGCTGTATGTTCTGCAACTCAAGCATGAAAGCATCGGACAAAACGCTGATGTCCGGGCGGTCAAACCCGCAGGCTTCCAGAATATCGACAACCTCGGTCGAAATAACAGCCTGATTGATAAGCTGTTGCAGGGCGAGATCAGAGCTTCCATCGCGCCCCTGACCGCCCCCATCTGCACCAACCTTCTGCAATCCAGAGCGGACCGCCGCGAAGAATGCCACCTCTTCAGCATGCTGTGTGGCATCCGGGCTGCCCGATGCCAGCTTGTAGGCCTTGACCAGAGCGGCCACCGCATCGTGAAAACGCTTGGCACCCGTGCTTTGTCCAGCATCATCCATGTCCTTGGCCAGCACATGGTTCAATGCACCAGGTAGCAGGCGCAGACGATCGGCAGGTGTGCCCCCAAGAGCGCGGGCATAATCAAAACCATGCATTTCACATCCAGCGCATCCAGAAAGGCCGCGACAGCTTCGCGCTCATCGATACCAGTCTGGGAATAGTGAGCCAGCGCGCTTTTCAGTTCGGCAGCAATGCCGATGTAATCCACAATCAATCCGGCCGGCTTGTCGCGAAAGACACGGTTAACCCTCGCGATCGCCTGCATCAAGCCGTGTCCGCGCATGGGCTTGTCAACATAGAGCGTGTGCATGCAGGGGGCATCAAATCCCGTCAGCCACATATCCCGCACAATCACCAAGCTCAGGCCTCATAGCCAGAAGAGGACGGTAGCGGCGAGGGCTATGGCGGCGAGGAAGACGGTCGGGCATCGATCATAGCGGGTGGCGACGCGACGCCAATCTTTGAGCCTGCCGAACATGATTTCTATGCGGTTGCGCCGTTTGTATCGGCGCTTGTCGTAACGGATGGGTTCGGTTCGGGATTTGCGGCCTGGAATGCA
>JAMHVS010000041.1:0-1318 GCA_035911315.1 Xanthobacter sp. | reverse complement strand
CGATGTGCTCAAGACTCACCGATTCAACAGCCGCGAGGACATGCAGCAGACCTTGCAGCGCTATGTGGCCCTGTACAACCACCAGTTGCCCCAGTCAGCATTGGGCAGCAAGACGCCTATGCAGGCCATGAAGCAGTGGTACCAGGAGCGGCCGGATCTGTTTCATAAGCGACCATATGATCGTCCGGGATGCGACACCTACGCAAGTTCTCGCGCGCAAGATGTCGGTGCGCCACGCACAGACCGGTGAGGTAAGTGCGCAAATGGCGGCAGTCAGCGATAAGGGGTAGGCTTGCGACCACTGGACGGAGAGCGGTAACTTGTCCTGCGCGAAGGAAACGAGGCCCCCAGCAGTGGAGTTTGCGGACCGGCATTTGACGTATGAAATACCTGTCTTGCATCAAGGATGATGCGATGCAAGAAGTTTTGGAACATTCCGGAATGCTCTCAGTTTCTTGATTCATCAACACGCACGCCAGCCGACTTGGCCTGCTGGTCGGCGTGGTAGCTTGAACGCACCATGGCGCCCACGGCGGCGTGCGAGAAGCCCATCTTGTAGGCCTCGGCTTCGAACATCTTGAAGGTGTCGGGGTGCACGTAGCGGCGCACGGGCAGGTGGCTGTTGCTGGGCGCAAGGTACTGGCCGATGGTTAGCATGGAGATGTCGTGCGCGCGCATGTCCTGCATGACCTGCAGGATTTCTTCGTCCGTCTCGCCCAGGCCCACCATGATGCCGCTCTTGGTGGGCACGTTGGGGTGCAGCGCCTTGAACTTTTTCAGCAGGTTCAGGCTGAACTGGTAGTCGGAGCCGGGGCGCGCTTCCTTGTACAGGCGCGGCGCGGTCTCCAGGTTGTGGTTCATCACGTCGGGCGGGGCGGCCTTCAAAATCTCCAGCGCGCGGTCGTCGCGCCCGCGGAAGTCGGGCACCAGGATCTCGATCTGCGTCTGGGGCGACAGTTCGCGGATGTTCTGGATGCACTCCACGAAGTGGCCCGAGCCGCCGTCGCGCAGGTCGTCGCGGTCCACGCTGGTGATGACCACGTATTTCAGGCGCAGCGCGGCAATGGTCTTGGCCAGGTTCAGCGGCTCGTCCTTGTCCAGCGGGTCGGGGCGGCCGTGGCCCACGTCGCAGAACGGGCAGCGGCGCGTGCACTTGTCGCCCATGATCATGAAGGTGGCCGTGCCCTTGCCGAAGCATTCGCCGATGTTGGGGCAGCTCGCCTCTTCGCAGACGGTGTGCAGCTTGTGCTCGCGCAGGATCTCCTTGATCTCGTAGAAGCGCGTGGTGGGGCTGCCCGCCTTCACGCGGATCCACTCG
>JAMHVS010000040.1:0-21636 GCA_035911315.1 Xanthobacter sp. | reverse complement strand
CAAGAAGGTCGAGGTGCTGCTGGGCTATGTGCGGGCCGCTGAATTGTTTGATGACCATGCGGGGGAGGGGTTCTTATAATGCGCTGATAACTAACGATAATGGTATCTTATCGATAGTGACGTTGCCGAATTACACGCGTATCAGAGGCTCATGGCCGCGGAATCGCCCCCCGTTCAATCTGTCGCTGCAATGCACGCCGTCGCCGGCGAGTTGGTGGTGGTCCGCGCCACTGATGAAGCTCTGCTCCCACGACGGCAGGGTGGCCGGGCGACCGATCGGGTCGCACAGCTGACCGCGTTGCTCGTCTCGCTCGTTGGCAAGGACGGGGCGATAGACCGTCTAGCCTTCCGCAAGAGCCTCGAGGCGCGTGCGCCGATGAGCGTCAAGGCGCTCGCCAATGACATTTCCTGCTATGCAAACTTTTGCGCGCGCGCGGGCGGGCTCGGCCTGCCTGCGAATGAAGCGCGCATCGTTGGCTACCTTGAAGACTGTGAGACTCGGAAGCTGAAGCCGGCAACGGTCGGGCGGCGTCTTGCCAGTCTGGCGGTGGTGCATGGCCTGCTTGGGGTGGCGAGCCCTACCCGCGGGAGCATCGTGCGCGACGCGCTGCGTGGGTTTCGGCGCCGGGTCGATGTCACGCAGCGTCAGGCCGGGCCGCTGCGGGCTGGGCAGCGCGCCCGCCAAGGGGTTTACCCTGAGCGCGCTGTTGCAGGCATGCCCTGGAACATTGCCTGGTTTGCGCGATGGGGCGCTGCTCAGCCTCGCCTACGACACCGGGTTGCGCGTGTCCGAACTGGTGCGGGTGGCGTGCGACCATATCACAGTCGAACGCGATGGTTCGGCAGTCCTGACCGTTCCGCGCTCGAAGACCGATCAGGAAGGGCAGGGGGCCTATGCCTGGCTCTCGCCCGACACGATGCGGCGCGTGTCTGCATGGCTGACAAGCGGCGGGATTGCCGAAGGCCCGCTGTTTCGCCGAATCGGCGTGGTGCGGACCAAGGCTCGCGCTGCCGAGGCCCCTGCCGCCTTGCCTGCCCCGCCGGGGTTCAGGTGGCGGCTGCCCGCAGGATCGCCATCGCCTGCCGAAGCTAAACCCGTGCTGGCATCGACGACCTATGTCATCGGCGAAGAACCGCTGACACCGGCGGCGGTGCGACTGATCATCAAACAAACCGCCCGGCGCGCGGCAGACGAACACATGGTCAATCTGTTCGGAAAGGAGCTCGATGCGGCGATTTCAGCGCTCAGCACGCATTCGCTGAGAGTAGGTCTAACGCAGGATCTGTTCGCCAGCGGAGAAGACGCCGGGCCGATTGCGCAGGCTCTGCGTTGGTCCTCGACATCGACCGCGCTGCGCTATGGCCGCAAGCTGGCCCCGTCGTCCAATGCCACCGCGCGCATGCTGCGCGAAGTGCGGGGATAGAGGAGGTGCTCTTGGCCAGGAGTGTGCGGAAACCGGGAAAACCCGTTGCCATCAATTATGGCAGAGCGGCATCAGTTCGTCTTCGGCGGTGACACTAACTTTGGCAGCCGACAGCTGGCGGTGCAATCCTTTTGACACTGCCATTCAGGGGTTATTCTGTGATCTGGAATGATCGGGAATGCGCTCTTAAAGCATTTCCATCAGCTGAAGGGCGGCGCGCTCACCGGATTCCATTGCACCTTCCATGCCACGTGCCAGTTGTGCGGTGTGCTCGCCCGCAAAGGCAATCCGTCCGACAGGGGCATCAAAGGCACGGGCAAGGCCAGCGCGAATCTGGCCCGGACGCCAACAGGTGTAGGCACCGCCGGAGAAGGGATCGTCCTGCCAATTGACATGACGCGCGGCGCGCAATTTTCCAGCAGCGGAAGGGCGCGTGCGCTCAATGCTTTCCTTCACGCTTGCGATCGCTTCATCGGGCGGCAGGCGGCTCAGGAGATCGGCAGCGTAGCCGTTGACGTAGGCCATCAAAAGGTTGGGCCCGGAACTGTCATCGCCTAGCGGCATTATGCGTCCGGCGCTGGTATCGGTCCACATCGACGCGGGCAGGCCATCTGTTTCCCAGAACCGTTCGGACACTTCAAAGAAGACCTGGAAGGTGCGGCTATAGGCAATTTCATCGATCGCGGCCTGTTGCAGCAGCGGCAGGGCAGGCGCGAAGTTGATCAGGCGCGCCGTGGACGTGGGCAGCGTGCACAACAGCCACCGACCGCGATGTGTCATGCCCTGTGCCGTCACGGCTTCGACCCCACCAGCATCGCTGCGGACGCCGATGACGCGCTGATTGAGTTGAACTTCTGCCTTCAGCGCCCCGGCCATCGCTTGCGGGATCCGCATGTTACCACCCTTGGCGTGGACCGGGGGACTTCCGTCGCCGATCATAATGCGCATATTTTCCTGAATATGCCACATCATCAGCACGGAAAGGTCGCTGGCTGAATTGCCGTATCCAGGGTTAACCGCAAAGGCGAGACGCAACTGCTCTGGCGTCCAGCCTTTGGCGGTCAGATATTCGGCAATCGAAATATCGCGGTCAGCAAATGCCGGATCACGCCAGTCGCTGACGGACTGGAACACCGGTGGCGCTGTCCGTAGGCCCGCCATGCCGACAGCATAAGGCGGAAGAGAGCGCAGCGGACCTTCGGAAAACGGGTTCAGATCCGACTGTGCCCACTGCGCGGCTGAAAGAGTTTTTCCCGAGAGGTGGATCGCCATTGCGCCGTTCTTGTCGGCGAGGGGCACGATCGGGTTGAGCGCAACCCCCAACTGCCCGGCCCTGTCGAGCACCCGTGCGTACCCGGGCGCTATTACGCCGCCGCCTGCATCCGGCTGACCTGCGACATCGTCCAGCGTAAAGACCCGACCGCCAACGCGTGAACGACCTTCGAGTATTGTAACCCGAAAGCCCTGCTCTTCCAAAAGGAGTGCGGCATTAAGGCCGGACAGGCCGGCACCAAGAATGAGGACGTCGGCCATGCCCGCAGATGGCGCTGGCCCATGACGCGCGGCAGCTTGGACGAGCGTTGGTGCCAGTGCTGCGGCCATTCCAGCTTTTACCAGCGCCCGGCGAGTGAAGCCGTTTGCTGCCTGGTATTCGGTCTGTCCGCAGTGTTTCATTAGCGGGCCTCTCTGCGCATCCAGGCGATCAGCGCGCGGCGCTGAGCCGGATCGGCAAGTCCGGGATAGGCCATGCGATTGCCGCGGATCGTGGCGGCGGGGTTGGCGAGCCAGCTATCCAGACTGCGATCGTTCCAAACGATGGTCGAGGCCTTTAGCGCCGGGGAATAGGCGAAGTTGGGGCGAACGGTGCCTGCCTTGGCCCCAAAAACCTTGTTGAGATTCGGCCCCACCTTGTTCGGCTCGCCAGCCTTGATCGTGTGGCAGGCGCGGCATTGCAGCCACGCGCGGGGAGGTTGCTGGGGGGGCTGGGATTGGGCAGATGCAGCGAACATTGGTGCCAGGGCCAGGCTTGCAGCAAACGCGAAACGGATCTTCATCATAACTATATATACCCTGATGCCGGTTTTCATGCTGCATCGCCGATGACGCGAGTGCAGCAATCCTCAAATGGGGTTCGCGGTCACTGCGGTCCCGCACGGGTCGGAATTGCAGTCTGCCGTGGTTTGATCAAGCCGGGCCGGGGGCGAAAAACCTGCCCCCGGCCCGGTGGAGATCAGAAGGACTTGGTAACAGTCACTCCGAATTCCGGCTTGCGCGACGGTGTGATTGCGAAAGCCCGGTTGGTATCGCCTGTAGGGGCACGGGCAACGCCGGGGCCACGGTCAATATAGCGCAAGATGCCGACGGGGGTCTTGTCGTCGAACAGGTTGCGGGCATAGAACTGAACCCGCAGACCGCTGTCCGTCTCGATACCGGCCTGAATGTTGACACGCGTAGAGTTGCCGGTGTCGATCAGGTTAAGGATGTCATAGAACTTGCTGCGGTAGATCAGGTCTGCGCCAGCAAAGATATTGATGGTATCGGACAGCGGAACTTCTGAACGCAGGCCAATCGCGCCGGTGTGCTTCGACACCATGGGCGGGGTTTTTCCTGCGATTGAGGCGGCATTGCGGCACCCCGGCAAATCAAGGTTGGTGCTGGTGCCGACCTTGCAGCCAGTGCCCAGCAGGACAAGGGCCTGATCCGCTTCGATCCCGCGGCGGATCTCGGCGTCAAGGAACGTGTAGTTGAACTGGAGGCGAAGCGCGCGTCCGGCGATCGGAAGGGCCCCTTCAAGCTCGACACCGCGAATGCGGGTGCTGCCGATGTTCGCGCGGTAGCTGTTGATTGCGGTCGGCGTGACATAAGTGTTGGTCAGCACCTGGTTGCGGTATTCCTGCCAGAACGCAGAAACGTTAAGGTAGCTGAAGCCCCAGCGCGTGGTTTTCAGGCCCACTTCATAGTTCGTGAGCTGTTCTTCGGCGTAAGTGGACTGAGGCGCGCCGATTTGGTTGAAGCCGCCCGGCGCGTTGCCCTTCGCGTACTGGGCATAGAACGACAGGTCGCTTGTCGGACGCCAGTTCAGCGTGACACGCGGCAGGGTCGCGTTGAAAGTGGCTTCACGCTGGCCAGCCACGCCGATGATCTGGTTCGGGTTGGAACCGCGAAGCGTCGCCAGATAGGCAGCACTAAGTACGTCGCCTGCACGATAGCTGGGCGTGATGTTGCGGACTTTATCAACCTGGTGGCGTAATTCGACACCCAGCGTCACAGTGTCGACGAGATCGAAATCAACACCGCCAAAGATTGCGTGGTTCTTTACGATCACGGTGTCGGCCAGCAAGTCCAGACCGATTTCCGTGGCTTCAACCCATTTCGACGAGGCGCTTTTATCGTCGTGACTGATGAAGCCGCCGATCCGCCAACGCAGCCGCTGCGTGCTCGGCGACGAAAGGCGCAGTTCGTAGGTCTGGGTCTTGCGACGAATCCCGTCCGTCGTATTGAAGGCTGATTGGGCGCACAATTGGTTGGGCAGCGGGACGAAGCCGCATGTGGCAGCCGATCCGAGGATGAAGAACTCACGGCCGTCGTAGGTCTGGTCGGTACCGACCACTTCGACAAGATCGGAATAGCCGGCCTGGAACGACAGGTTATAGCCCGAACCGGCGATATCCCAGTTTACATCGCCAATGAAGCGGTCTGCGTTGCGATAGATGCCTGGATATTGAAGCTTGTTTGAATTGATCGCGTAAGTTTGCGGCAGCTGTGCCGTGCCGCAGTAATAGGGGCGGGTGGTAAGATAGCAGTTGTTGCGCGAGGCAGGCTGAAGACCGATGGCGTACATGCCGTCTTCATCGCGCTGATGTAGCCAACGAACGGTGGCGCTGATGTCGTCGGTCGGATCCAGGAATATGCCTGCGGTATACTGCCGCGTATTCTGGTCGCCCAGGCGTTCGCCAACCACGGCCGTGTTCACGAACTGGCCGTCGATATCAAAGTATTTGGCACCAAACTGGACAGCGATACCTTCTACGATCGGTGCAGACATGAAACCGCTGATTTCGCGGCGCCCGAAGCTGCCCAGTGTGGCGCTGACCTTGCCTTCCAGCGCGTTGCCGGGGCGCTTGAGCGTCACGTTGATCGCGCCCGACAGCGTACCGCGTCCGAACACCGCCGATTGCGGCCCCTTGATCACTTCGATCTGTTCCACGGCCGCAAGATCAAGCGAGGAGAAATCGCCGAGGTACGGTGCGCCGTTCAGGAAGATGCCGACTTTGCCGTCGGCCTGAATGATGTTTGATGCGCCACGGATGATCGGGCGGTCAAACCCGCGCCCGAAGGATTGCTGCATCTGGAAGCCGGGCGTGAAATCTGCGATATCAGCAATGCCGGTCGCCAAACGATCCTGCAGTACCTTTTCCGAAAACGCTGTGACGGCGATCGGCACTTCCAACGCAGTTTCGTTCTGCTTGCGCGCAGAAACAAGGATTTCGTCAGGCGCGCCTTGTTCATCGCTTGCAGTAGAGGGGGTGCTCTCGGTGGCGGCAAAGGCCGTGGTCGGGAAGCTTGCGATTAGGGCAGTGGTGGCAAGCAGGCAGCAGTGGCTGCGCCAGAAAGTGAGCGTGTGACGCATTAAGTCCCCCTGTTGAAATACGACTGTAACATTTAATCAACGGGAATTATTTGTCCAGACAAATCTAGATTCCTAAATGTCCCCTTGCTTATCAGTTGCTTGTTGGTCGCAGAGGCGCGGGGTTGCGGTCGGTAGGTTGCGCAATCGAAGCGCTGGAATGGCGGAGAGAAGGGGGCGAGCGGCAATTTGCGGCGATATGGTGTGAACGTGCCGACTTCGACAGGCAGGGGTGTTGTCGGGCATCCGTCTGGAGGGCGCTTGGCGCCAAGTGTGCGCTACAACAAAAAAGGGGGGCGGATGAACCCGCCCCCCTTTCATGGTCTGGCAGCGCTGCTTTGTTCAGAATGGTTTGACCGAACCAAGGAAGCAGACTGACGAGATCGTGATCCAGTAAATGTAGGCGGCGATGCGTGCCTGGCCGATTTCGCGTTCCAGCGCCGCTTCCTGTGCAGGATCGTCGCGTTCGGCCAGAATGCGGAAGCGTGCAGTCCAGCGACGCATGACCACGCGCAGGAACAGGCCGATGATCAGTGCAAAGGCATAAAGGCCCATCTTGGTCGGATACCAATAAGTGCCTTCGCCGGAGACGATCGGTCCAGACCCGCCAAAGGCCATCGCCACGACCGCGAACAGCCCAAGGATCAGGGGATAGCGCAGAAATTCCTCGGTCTTGGTTACGGCAATGCCAATATCGGTTTCGCGCTTGATGAAGGCGGTCCAGGTCATGGCCAGCCAGATCAGGAAGAACAGCCACATCCACCATACGCCGGCGCCTTCCAGGGCCGGCACAAAGCCGTAGAGTTTGCCCATGTGCAGCCCCAGCGGCAACAGCAGTACGATCCCGGTGCGAGCCAGAATGTCGATTCGGTAGGCGGTTTCCATGTGCCGGCGGCGTTCTGGCAAGGGAAGCGTGCGGTTGGTGACATGGTAGCTTGTCTGGAACACGCCCCATTCGCCGCCCAGCCAGTAAACCATTGCAATGATATGAACCCACCGCAGGATGGCGAGCTCGTTCGTGATAAGGAATTCCATTCCCTGTCCCCCTTAAAGGCAAATCTGGTAGACATCTATAATTTGTCTGGACAAATTGTCCTTTTGCAGAAAATATCGCCGCTCGCAATAAAAAGGGGACACATTGATGAAACATCGTCTTATCGAGGGCCGACTGGAATATACGTCGCAGAAGCCCGGGATCGAAGGGCGGTCGCGCGGTTTCGAGACGTTCATGTTTACCCGCCATGCCGATGGCAAAGTGACCTTGCGCGCGCATTGCGAGATTGAAGAGCCTGAACCGACGGTCATGCGCGATGTCATCTATTCCATCGACGAGCATGGCAGCCCGATGGATTTGCATGTTCGACTGACGGTGGGCGATGCCTTCATGGGCAGCGGCTGGCTGCGCTTTGATGGCGAAATGATAGAATGCGAGAGCTATGGCCCCTCGATCGGACGACTATCGCAGCAGGTGAAGGCCCAGTTGCCAGTCGACGGGTTCGGCACGCACCCGATCGTGGCTGACGGTTATCTGCTGTCGACAAAGGCGTGGGAAGTCGGCCAGCGGCAGACGTTCAACGTGTACCTGCCTTCGCCGGATCACCGTGGCGCAACCCCGCCGCAAATCGCGCACGTGCGGATCGATGGACTGTTCGTCGGACGGGAGCAGGTTACGGTTGCCGCCGGTACCTTTGCTGCGCGCCATTTCCAGTTCATCGACGATGGCACCAGCGGCCTTGCGGGCGAACACCCGCCGTACGACCTGTGGATCACCGATGACGAGGACGGCATTTTCCTGAAGGGCGGCGTCGGTGGTTACATGATGACCTGGTACGAACTGGTTGAACTGAAGCGCTGAAGATCAGTTTCGGATCAATACTTTGCCGATGTGCCCACCTTCATCGAGGTGGGCACATGCCTGGCCCGCTTCGTCAAAGTCAAAGGTGCGGTCGATGACGGGTTCGATGCCGGCTCGCACCACCAGTTCCATCAGGTCTGCCAGCATGGCCCTGCTGCCGGATGTGATACCTTTGAGCGTCAGGTTCTTGGCAATAAGGCCGAACATGTTGGGCGCACTTGTTAGCGCGCCCGCCAGGCCGCCAATCAGGGCAATCCTGCCATTCGGAGCGCTTGCCGCGAACGTCTGCTCGATCTGGCCCAGACCAACTGTGTCCACCACCACGTCAGCCCCGCGTCCTCCTGTTTGCGCCAGCAGGCCAGATGCCCAATCTGGGTTGCTTCGGTAATTGACCAGGTAGTTTGCTCCCAGTGCGCTGCAACGTTCCAGCTTTTCATCGCTGGACGAGGTGATCGCCACTTCAGCGCCCAGCGCCCGCGCGATCTGCAACGCGATGATGGCCACGCCGCCTGTGCCCGGTGCTAACACCAGTTCACCCGGTTGCACGACGCCGAACGTCACCAGTGAATGCCATGCCGTGGCCCCGGCCGCAGCCAGCGTCGCAGCCGCATCGGTTGTCAGGGCATCCGGTACAGCAAGGAGGGATGCGGTAGGCAGGCAGATGTATTCCGCCAGCCAGCCGTCTCTGGCGATTCCCAGATCCTGCCCGAACATGGACGGGTTGAATGGACCATCGTGCCAGTTGACGAAGTGCGGCGCTATCACCCGCGCGCCTGGCGCCAGCCCGTGATCATCGCCGACAATTGCCTCGATTGTGCCGACGCCGTCGGACAGGGGTATGCGGTCATGCGGCTTGATGACCCCGTATGCACCGCGCAGCGCCAGCAGATCGCGGTGGTTGAGGCAGGAGGCCTGGACACGTACCAGAGCTTCGCCCGGCTGTGGCTCGGGAACAGGGCGTTCCGCAAGGCGTAGCGCGTTCAGTCCGCTTTGCGGGCCGAGTTCCCAAGCTTTCATGTCCGTTGTCCTTCCCCATAGGCAGCAAGTGGCAGCGGCGTGCCATGCTGGCGCATGATCGCCTGACGCCGGAAAAAGCGGAGCAAGCCGCTGTCGCCCATCCGGCTTGGACCCATTCCAGACGAGCCGAAGCTGGATTTTTCCGTTTCCCAGACAATGGCAGTCAGCGATCCGTCGTTAAGCGATACCCCGCCTACATTCAGCTGGCATCCAACGGCTTCGGCTTCCTCCAGCGACCCGGCAAAAACTGCGCCGGACAGGCCGAACTCGCTCGCGTTGGCAAGGGTCACCGCCTCATCCACGGTGCCGAAAACGGCGACCGGAAGGATCGGACCAAAGCTCTCCTGTACCATCACATCCATATCGGGTGTGACGCCTGTGAGCACCGTCGGCCGCAGATACTTGCCTCCACCCAGCGTTTCGACTTTGCCGCCTGTCAGCACCTTTGCGCCCGCAGCCACCGCCTGATCAATGTGGGCCTGCACGATTTCGGCCTGTCGGCTAAAGATGAAAGGGCCGATGTCGCCCTGATCAAGGTCGGGATAGTTCAACTGCACGGCGCTGGCTTCGCGGACCAGCGCCGTGATAAACGGTTCGGCAATTTCTTGCGCAACATAGATCCGTTCAATGGACTGACATGCCTGCCCCGTGTTGACCACCGAGGCGCGCAATGCTGTACGTGCGGCCACTTGGGGATCGGCGCTGGCCAGAACAATGAAAGGATCCTTGCCGCCAAGTTCAAGGCTGGCAGGAATGAATGCACGCGCGGCGGCTTCGGCTACCTTGCGGCCCGTTGCCACCGATCCGGTGAAGGCTACGTAATCGACCAGTGACACCAGCGCCTCGCCCGTAGCGCCGTCGCCTTCGACAATTGCCAGAATGTCTTGCAGCTCTGGCACTTCGGTCAATGCGGCTACAAGCGGACGGATAAACCGCGGCGTCACCTCGGAAGGTTTTACCAGCACCGCGCAGCCCGCCATCAGGGCCGGGATCGCGTCAATCAGAGCCAGAATCAGCGGGAAGTTCCATGGCGAAATCACGCCGACCAGTGGATAAGGCACCAGCCGCAGGTCGGTTTTGATCGAAGGATGACTGGTCTGGAAGTCGTTGACACTGTGCTGGGTAATCAGTGCGGGCGCTCGATCGGCCCAGCGTGTCAGCATTGCCGGGATTGAATCGACTTCCGTGCGGGAAATGCCGATTCGCCCGGTGTCGGCGCACAGGGCTGTGACCAGTGGTTCGCGGTGGTGGCCTATCGCTAAGCCCAGACGCTTCAGAATGGCGGCGCGTTCTTCGATCGGGCGCTCGGCCCAGCGTGGCTGCGCCGAGCGCATCCGTAAGGCGAGCGTTGTCAGTTCTCCAGGCAAAAGCGGTACTATGCTGTAGTCGGCCTGCCCTGTGCGCGGATTGATGATGTCAATTGGGGTGCTCATTTCTGGGCCTTCCATGCATCAAGTATCTCGGATCCGGTGGCAAAGCCAGTATCGGGCATGGCCGCCAGACGCAGGATCAGCTGGTCGAATGCCGCGATGCGATAGGGCAGGCCCATTATGTAGGGCGTCAGGTGCATGGGTAACATGCGCCCGCCGCCGGTTTCGGCCTCGGCCAGCAGCCATGCAGCTGCATCGTCGATTTGTTCGGCATAACTATCGACCGACTGCTGTTGCACGTTGATGATCTGCCTGTCGGACAGTTCGTGGTTCAGCGGGATGTTGACGATGCTGCCTTCTGCGGTTGCAAAGGTATAGGGCAATTCGTCGTTCACCCAGTCACACATATATTCAATGCCTGCCTGTGCCAGAAGCTTCGGCGTGTCGAAGCTTTGCGAACGGGCAATTGACAGCCAGCCCCGTGGCCGCTGCCCAGTTAGCCGGTGCAACGTTTCGATCGTTTCGCCGATGATGGCTGCCTCGGCACCGGGGGCCATGCCGCTGGCAATGGTCGCGTTCATATCGGTAGCATGGGCGATGATTTCGTGGCCGCCGGCGATGATGTCTTCTATCAGGGCCGGGTAACGCTGCGCGATCACGCTGTTGCAGGCGATGGAAACGCGTGCTCCAACAGCCGCGAATGCATCAAGCAAGCGGTAGATGCCAATCCGGGTGCCATATTCACGCGCAGTATAGTGCCGATAATCAGGATAGGCGGTCTGCATGTGGCCGGGTGCGCGAAACGGCATGTCGGATGGGATCATCGGGAAGTATTCCAGGCTGATCACTGGCCAGATTTGCAGCAAACGCCCTCCGTGCCAGCGCAATGGTGCGCGTGTCGGCAGGGCTGAGTAGGCATAGCTGTCATGATCCATGCCGTGGCGGCGCATCGGGTACGCGAGATAGGAGGGATCAAGCGTCATGCTGCACCTCCGGTCTGTGCGCGATAGCTATCGACGATTTCCCCGGCGCGGGCGATCCACGCCCGGCCATCGGCGGCGATGTGGCGCAAAACTTCCTCGAAGGGGCCGATGCGATGGGGTTGGCCAATCAGGTAGCTGTGCAGCGGAATGCACATCACGGTGCCTGATTTTTCCCCTTCGGCCGCCAGGCGATCGAACTGGCGGATCAGTGTCTGCGCATATTCGCGCGGGCTCATGTTATAGATAAAGAAGCCGTAGTGGTCGTTCACCTCCAAGCTATACGGGATTGCCGTCAACTGGCCCGACGCGACATGAATGTCGGTGGGTTGATCGTCGTGGTAAAGATCACAGGTGTAATCCAGCCCGTATTCAGCGATCAGGTCCAGCGTGCGCGGTGTGTGGGTCAATGCCGGTGCCAGCCAGCCGCGAATGGTTTGGCCGGTGGCGCGTTTCACCGTGGCGATACTGTCCTCGATAATGGCACGTTCCTGCGCTTCGTCCATGCCATAACTGTATCGGGTGTTGTAGATGCCATGGCTGAAGAACTCCCAGCCACGCGCAGCGGCGTCTTCGACCACTTCGGGAATGTGATCGCACAGCGCGACTGACAAACTGACTGATCCGGGGAAGCCGTGCTTGCTCATCATGTCGGCCATTCGCCAGTGCGACACCCGGTTGGCATGGTCGCGGTGGCTGTAGCCGACGACATCGGGGTGCGGACGGCCCCAGCTTTTGCGGTGCGGATTGGCAGGGGGATCCAGCTCGTAGAATTCCAGATTGGGGGCCACCCAGACGGCGCAGGTCTTGCCACCCGGCCATTCCAGCCGTGGGCGGCCACGCCAGGGCGCGAATTCATACAGTCCGGGATCGGCGCGAAGAGAGCCGCTCATCAGTGCGCCTCCAGCCAGTCGATGACGGTCTGAACCGGCTCGACATCCGCGTACTTGATTTGCAGATCGGTCAGGTTGGCGAAGTGATAGCTCTCGTGTTTGTCGGCAGTGGTTTCGATCGGCACGATGGCACGGTAGCCATGGCTGAGCGCATCGACGGCCGTGGCCCGCACGCAGCCCGATGTGGAGCCGCCGGTCACAACCACGGTATCTACCCGGTGCCACACCAGGTAGCTGGCCAGCAGCGTTTCAAAGAAGGCGCTGGGCATCCGTTTGGTGAACTGCAAATCATCGGGGCCGACATCGCAGCGCGGGTCAAGCAGGTGCCGGTCAGACCCATACTTGATATTTTGCAGCGAATCCTCGGTGTCCGTGCGGGTGCCCCAGACGCCGGCATCGCTGCCGTCGGCCTTGTACGCGACCTGGCTCCAGATCACGGGCATCCCCTTTGAGCGGGCAAGCGCGGAAATCCGGTTGATGTAGGCGATCTGGTTCGGATCGGTTTCGTAAGCGGTGCGAAACAGGTCGGTGCGCGTGTAGGCTTGTTGCACGTCCACGTTCACGATCGCCAGTTTCTGCCCGAAGCCAAATTTGCGGCGCGCCGGATTGTTCATCAACTCTGCGAAGATTTCGCGGGCGGTGCGGGTGTCGCTTACCATTTTAGTGCCAACCAGGGTCAAGGCTGTCCTCCAAACTCTTGCTTGCATCCATTCTGGCCAAGCGTTAACCGGTTGTCGAGCAAAAATGTCCGGACAACTTATGGCCACTCTGATCACACGTCATTACATCGACATTGCTACGCGTTCCGGCCGCCGCCGGGTTCATTACCGCAAGTGCGGCAATGGCGGTCCAACCGTCTTGATGGTTCACCAAAGCCCGCGTTCGTCAGCAGAGTATGAACCGCTGATGCGGGAGTGGGCGCGCCATTTTACATGCATCGCGCCGGATACGCCGGGGTTCGGGCAGTCTGATCCCCTTTCCCGGCCCGAGCCGGGGATTGACGATTATGCCGAAGCTATCGTCGAGTTTGTCGATGCGATGGGCATGGCTGGAACTCTGGCCTACGGTTTCCATTCGGGCGGAATCATCCTGGTCACGGCATTGCGCCGCAATCCCGACCGGTTCCGCGCCCTGGCGATCGGTGGGTACGCGATCTGGACGCCACAGGAAGTGGCGCTGTTCGGGCGCAGCTACCTGCCGCATTTCGTCCCTTCTGCTTATGGCGAACACCTGACCTGGCTGTGGAGCCGGATGCTTGAGCAGACGTGGTTCTTCCCGTGGTTCGATACGCGCAACGAAACCCGAATGTCCGTGGCGCACGATGATCCGCAGCGTGTGCACGGCGGGATTATCGACATGCTGGACGCAGGGAATGCCTATCGTGATGGCTATGGCGCAGTGATCAACGCCCCGCGCGATATTCCGGCGGCAGATGCTATCGTTCCGCCCTGCTTGATTACGGCCTACAACGGTGATCCTCTGCAGGCCCATATTGACCGTCTTGGCGTTTTACCCGCCAACTGGGCTGCCCGGAAGGTGGCCACACCGAAAGATCATTACGCCGACAGCGTCGACTTCCTGTTGGGTCACGCCGAGACTTGCGTGGATAATCTGCCCGAAACGCCCGACGCCGGCTTTATCGCCGTGCGAACCGCTGCGTTTGATGGCTTGATTCACTGGGCGGGCCGACGTGATTCGGGCGTGCTCAGAATCCATGCTCCGGCGCGTTCGGCGGCGCTGGTCGATGTTGCGGGCGAATTGGCTATCGATCTGCCGGGCCACGGGTTGTCGCATGGCTGGATTGGCGAAACGCCCGCGGAATGGGCGCCTTGGCAGGCTGTGATCGATGCCGCCGCCGCCGCACTTGGCGCCTCGCTGGTTGATTATGCGCCGCTGCCTGTTGGCGATGCCGATCAGCTTTATCCTGACCTTTCGCCTGACCGTCATGGCGCTTATCTGACACGCGCGTGGAACATCGTCAGGGCCGAATGCTTCTTTGCACCGTGGTACGATGCCAGCGCAGCCACGGCGATTTCTTTCCCGCCTGAAGCCGTCGCGCCCGAAGCGCTGGCAAAGGCACATCTGGCGCGGATCCGGGGCGTTTCCGCCCACGGCTGTCACCTTGCCCGACAATCCGCCGGCATTCTTTGATTGAATGGGGTTTATCTATGACCGATAGTTTAGTTGATATCCGCACCGTCATGCCTTTGCTGGCCCGTCACGAAGGGGTCTGGGATGGCGTTTACAGCTACTTCAATGCGCGTAACGAAAAGATCGACGAGCATGCCAGTCGCCTGATTTGCCGCTTTCCTGATGACGGCCCGTTCCCTTACCACCAGACCAATCATTACAGTTGGGCGGATGGCCGCCAGGAATCGCGCGATTTTCCCGCATTTTACCGCGATGGGCGTGTGTGGTGGGATAATGATCTGATCAAAGGCTGGGCAGCGGAAGTGCCGCTGGATGAGTACAACCGTACCGTCATGCTTTATTGGCAGCGGACCGGCGATCCATTGCTCTATCTGTACGAACAGATTCAGATTTCGGATGATGGTCGGCATCGCTGCCGCACCTGGCACTGGATCCGCAATGGCGTGCTGGAAACGCGCACGGCGATCAACGAAACCTTTGTTACCCGCGATTGGCGGGCCGTTGATGCTGACATGGAGGCGGCATCTGTCTGAACCGCTGACCTTGTCTGACAGGATCTGGCAGTCGCATGTCGTTGCGCCGCTTGATGGCGCCGCCGATTTGTTGGCGATTGACCGCATATTCCTGCACGAACGTACCGGCGCAGCCGCGCTTAACGCCTTGGCCACCGCCGGGCGCAGGGTGATCGATCCGGCGCGGGTCTTTGCCGTGACGGACCATATCGTCGACACCCGGCCTGGCCGGACCGACCAGACACTGATGCCCGGGGGGCAAGCTTTCATAGCAGAGACGCGGGCGGCGACCCAGGCAGCCGGCATCCGGCTGTTTGACGTGAACGATCCCGATCAGGGCATTATCCATGTCATTTCTCCGGAACTGGGGATTGTCCTTCCCGGCAGCACGCTGATTGCGCCCGACAGTCATACGTGTACCCAGGGGGCCTTCGGGGCACTGGCATGGGGCATCGGTTCGTCGGAGGCGGAACACGCCATGGCCACAGGTACGCTTCGCCTGAAAAAGTCCGGCACCATGCGCGTGACGTTTTCCGGCAGGCTGCCCCCAATGGTGACGCCCAAGGACATGGCCCTGGCGCTGATTGCACGGCACGGCGCTGGCGGCGGTGCGGCGCATGTGGTGGAATTTTCCGGTCCAGCCGTGCGTGAGCTGGACATGGAAGGGCGCATGACGCTGTGCAATATGGCCACCGAATTTTCGGCCATGGCCGGCATGATCGCGCCGGATGAAAAGACTTTCGCCTGGCTCAAAGGGCGCCGCTATGCGCCCAGCGGCCCGGCGTGGGATGCGGCTTTGGCCCATTGGCGTTCGCTGGCCAGCGACATTGATGCACGCTTTGACCGCGAGATCGAAATTGATGCTGCTGGTCTGGCACCGATGGTCAGCTGGGGCACCAGCCCTGAACACACAGTGGCAATCGACGGAAGCGTACCAGCTGACGCGCCGCAACGGGTGCTCGATTACATTGGCCTTGAGGCTGGGGCGCAACTGAAGGGCACCGCGATTGACGCAGCGTTCATCGGTAGTTGCACCAACAGCCGACTGTCCGATTTGCGACACGCCGCCTCATTGCTTGCAGGACGCCGCATTGCGAGCGGAATCAGGGCGATCTGCGTACCCGGATCATCGCAGGTAAAGCGCGAAGCGGAAGCGGAGGGGCTTGACCGCATCTTCATGGCAGCGGGATTTGAATGGCGCGAAAGCGGGTGTTCGATGTGCTTCTATGCCGGGGGGGAGAGCTTCGCCGCAGGCGCGCGGGTGGTATCGACCACCAATCGCAATTTTGAAAGTCGCCAGGGTCCCAACGTGAAGACCCACATTGCCAGCCCTGCAACCGTGGCGGCCAGTGCGCTGGCTGGTTGCCTTGCTGACCCGCGGGAGATCGCATGATGGCCCAGCCGTTTTCGCAGATCACATCACTGGCTTTGCCGCTGCTGAGAGACAACGTCGATACTGATCAGATCATACCTTCGCGCGAGATGAAAAGCACGGGCAAGACCGGGCTGGCCAGCGGGCTGTTCGCAGGCTGGCGCTATATCGGCACTTCGGGGCGCGATCCTGACCCGGCTTTCATACTCAACGATCCGCGTCATGCACAAAGCCGGGTGATCCTGACCGGGCGAAACTTTGGCTGCGGCTCAAGCCGTGAACATGCGGTCTGGGCTTTGGCTGAATATGGTGTTCGCGCCATTCTGGCCGAGAGTTTCGCGCCGATCTTTGCAGGCAACTGTGTGCGCAACGGCATCGTGCCGATCGTGCTGGAACCAGACGCCATTGCCGCCATCGCCGCCAGCGACGCACCGGTTTCCATCCGGCTTGACGAACAGGACGTGACTGGTGCCGACGGCAGCCGCTGGACATTTGAGATTGATGCCGAAGCCAAGGCCATGCTGCGCGACGGGCTGGACGCGATCGACCTTACTTTGCGCCAGGCTGGCGACATCGCCGCCTGGCAGGACCGGGACCGCGCGGCGCGCCCCTGGATATATCTGGAGAACCCCGCATGACTCAACACATCCGCATCAGCGAGGTCGGCCTGCGCGACGGGCTGCAAAGCATTGATCGTGTGATGCCCACCGAAGCCAAGAAAGCCTGGATACTGGCCGAGGTGGCTGCCGGCGTGACCGAAATGGAAGTCGGCAGTTTCGTGCCCCCGAGCCTGTTGCCGCAGATGGCCGACACGGCAGAAATCGTGGCTTTCGCAAGGATGGTGCCGGGGCTTGAGGTGGTGGCGCTGGTTCCCAATCTGAAAGGCGCTGAATCCGCGATCAAGGCTGGTGTGAACAAGATGTCGATACCGTTTTCGATGTCGGAGACGCACAGTTTGAAGAACGTGCGCAAGGACCACGCCGCAATGCTGGACCAGATCGCTGCGATCGCGGCGCTTGTTGCCGCCCAGCCGGAAGGTCGGCGCCCCCATTTTGAAGTTGGGCTATCCACGGCGTTCGGATGCACCATTGAAGGCCCGGTTGCCGAAGATCAGGTGGTCCGGCTTGCCGAGCAGACTATTGCTGCAGGCGTGGCAGAAGTATGCCTTTCCGACACGACCGGATATGCCAACCCCGCGCAGGTTCGCCGTCTGGTCCGCGCGGTAAAGGCTGCGGTCGGCACCGACCGGTTGAATACGTTGCACCTGCACAATACGCGTGGGCTGGGGCTGGCCAATGTACTGGCCGGGCTGGAGGAGGGTATCACCACCTTCGATTCCTCCATGGGCGGGATTGGGGGCTGCCCCTTTGCCCCCGGCGCGTCGGGCAATATCGTGACCGAGGATCTCGTTTTCATGCTGGAGGCAATGGGCCTTCATACCGGGATTGATATCGCGCGCCTTGCCGAAGTGCGCCGGATTATTGCCGGTGCCCTGCCTGGCGAGCCCCTTTACGGGTTCATACCAGAAGCCGGCGTTCCAATCGGTTTTAGGGGGATTGCCTGATGACGACGTCTGCTGATGCCCCGATGCCGTTACAGGGCATCCGGGTGGTTGAATTCACCCACATGGTCATGGGGCCGGCTGTGGGCGCGATGCTGGCATCGCTTGGCGCGGATGTGGTTCGTGTGGAGCCGGTGGGTGGCGACAGCACTCGCCGCCTGCTGGGATCGGGGGCGGGATACTTCCCGATGTACAACCGCCACAAACAATCAATTTGCCTTGATCTGAAAAGCAGCGATGGGCTGACCGTGGCCCGCGACCTCGTCGCCGGGGCAGACGTGTTGATCGAAAACTTCCGGCCTGGTGCGCTGGACCGGCTGGGACTGGGTTATGATGCCGTGTCCGAGATCAATCCCCGGCTGATTTACTGTTCGGAAAAGGGCTTTCTTCCGGGGCCTTATGAAAATCGAACGGCGCTTGATGAAGTGGCGCAGATGATGGGCGGACTGGCCTACATGACGGGGCCTCCGGGCCGTCCGCTGCGTGCCGGAGCCAGTGTGATCGACGTCACGGGCGGGATGTTCGGGGTAATCGCTATCCTTGCTGCCATTAACGAGCGCCACCAGACAGGGCGCGGGCAACTGGTGCAAAGCGCGCTGTTTGAAACCACCGTGTATCTGATCGGCCAGCATATGGCCCAGAAAGCGGTTACCGGGAAGGCTGCGGATCCGATGCCCGCACGCATTTCCGCATGGGCAATTTACGACGTGTTTGAAACACGCGACGATCCGATTTTCATCGGCGTTGTCACAGATGGGCTGTGGGAAAAGTTCTGCAAGCTGTTTGAACTCGATGATCTGTGGGCAGATGAGACCATCCGGGCGAACAATGCCCGTGTCCAGGCTCGTGAGCGGATACTTCCGCGCATCCGCGAGTTGATTTCGGGGTTCACCCGCGCCGAATTGATCGCGCGTCTGGAGGGTACCGGGTTGCCCTTTGCCCCCATCGCCCGCCCTCAGGACATGTTCGACGATCCGCACTTGAATGCCAGTGGCGGGTTGGAACCGGTGACGCTGACCGACGGCACACAGACTGCCCTTCCGGCGCTGCCGATCATGTTGGGTGGGCGCCGCCCGCGTGCCGGTTCGACACTGCCCGGACCCGGCGCGGATACCCGTGCTGTGCTTGCGGGGCTTGGCTATGCGCCTGAACGGATCGACGCACTGCTGGCCGGGGGCGCCGCAAGTTGAATTGAGATGCCGTGCCGGCCGGATACGGAAGGTGTGGCAGCGGTATGGGCTTAGGTCCTGAACTATGGGAGATGTCGATGTTCTGGAACACCGCTCGTAAGGCGTTTGTGCTGGGTTTGCTGCTGCCGCTGATTGCGGTCCCATCAGCTGCGGTTGCGCAAGGCGATTCTCGTGACGCTGTTTCGCCCGAGTTCCGCGCATGGGTCGATGCCCGTGCGGGCACTGGGCAGCCGGTTCATTGGGTCGCCGAAGGTGGCGTTTATGAATATCCGTCCGGGCGCAAGCTGTTTGGTATGGTGGGCTTTGACAGCAGCCGCGTGATCTGGCCCGGCCGTCCGGGCGATCCGGTGATCCACCTGACCCGCAAAACCTTTGCCTATACCGATCCGCAGACCGGCGAGGTTTTGCGAGAATACAACGGTCAGCCAGTTACACCAGTCGCCTACCCGTATCAGATGATTACCTATCGTCAGGACGGCGCGCAGATTTTTGCCGATGTCGAACAGGGCGCCGGCCGGGCCGTGCAGACGATCAAGGCCCGTGATGGCATCCGGTATCGGTGGATCGGGGCCGATACACTGGCTGTCACAGCCCCTATTTTCCTCGATTTTCCGCTGCCCGGCGGCGCACGCTATGAAGCGTGGGAGAACTATGATTTCTTTATTCACCAAGGCGGCAAGGTTGCTGAACCCCATCAGATGAGCTGGCAGCGCTTTGGCAGCTTGCCGCCCTGGGCAGGCAAGGGGAAGGCGATCTATCACCTGCTGTCCTGGCGCGTCGAGGACCAGAATCAGTTTCCGCCAATGATCCTGGCTTGGGCCAAGGCTGCCATGCCGATGTGGCTGATCCCGCCTGCAGACGTCGCGGAAGTGCGCAAGCTGCAACAGGGTGAGGCAGTCGAAGGCTGGGCGAAATAGTGGCACCGCGTTGCCGCGCTTCATAAATGCTCCTTAACAGGAACTGTGATCATGACAGTCTGGATTCTCGTGTTGCACATTGCGGTCCTTGGCTATTGGCTCGGGTCCGAACTGGTGATCAATTCCACCTATCGTTACGTGAGTTACAGCGGGGCCATGCCTTTTGCTGAGCGGCAACGGTTGATGGACCACGTGATGGTGGTGGACCAGCATGTGCGGTACGCGCTGGTGTTACAGGCCATGCTGGGCACTATGCTGGCCGCGTCATACGGACTTGTTCCCGGCGGCGACCGTATAGTGGCAATAGCCGGGGCAATCGGCATTGCCTGGCTTGCTTTCGTCGAGGCGGTTCACCGGCTTCAGGGTACGGTAACCGGCAATGCACTGGCGGCGATCGACCGTGGGTCGCGCTATGTCCTGGTCGCGATCCTGCTGGCCCTGGCTAGCGGACTGGTCGGCGGTGAATGGGCCATGCCCCTATGGCTGCGGCTGAAGCTGGGGCTGTTTGCGGGCGTAATGGCTTGCGGAGTGGGCATCCGCTTCGCCCTGATCGCACATTTCCGGACCTGGGCCGTTATGGCCAACGATGGAGTGACCCCTGAGCGGAACGCTGTAATTGCAAGGACGTATGTTCGTGCGACATCGGTTCTGGTGCTGCTGTGGGTGTTTATCGCCGCGATCGTGGCAGTCAGTGTGATCAAGCCTGCGTGATCCAGCCAGGCCTTCCAACCCAGCCAGACCTGCCGGGGCTGTTCGCTACCCTGAAACGGCTGTGCGGCAGCGATGCGCTGGTGCTTGATCCGACAGCACTGGTTGCGGCCCGGCATGACGTTTACGCAACCGGGGTTCAGCCATTGGCGATTCTTGCCCCGCGTGAAGCGGATACACTGGGACCGGCAATTGCCGCGATTACCGCGCAGGGGCTGGCGGTGGTTCCGCGAGGTGGGGGGCTAAGTTATACCGCCGGGTATGTTTTGCCGGTCGGACAGGCTGTGCTTGTCGATTTGTCACGACTTGACCGTATTCTGGCCATTGACCCGGTCAACATGACGGTCACGGTGGAAGCCGGGGCGACCTGGAAAGCCATTCACGCAGCGCTGGCCGTCCATGATCTGCGCCTTCCCTTTTTCGGCACCTTTTCGGGTGCGGGAGCCACGGTGGGTGGCGGTCTTTCCCACGGTGCGCTGTTCTTTGGCTCGGCGCGGTACGGATCGGCTGCGGATATCCTGCTGTCGATGGACGTTGTACTGGCGGATGGCAGTGTGCTCTCTACCGGGCAGGCAGCGTTGCGTGCCAATTGCCATCCGGTATTCCGCGGGTTCGGCCCTGATCTTGGCGGCCTGTTCCTGCATGATGGCGGTGCGTTCGGCATCAAGGCGCGGGCCACTTTGCGCGTTATGCGCCGCCCGGCACACACCGGCTGTGCCAGCTTTGCGTTTTCGCGCATCGACGATGCCGTCACTACGCTTTGCGCGATTCAGCGCGAAGGGCTGATCGAAGACGGGTATATCATGGACCCGGGCGCGACCGATCATCTTGATATCGACGCAGCGGGAATGGCACGTTCCGTCCATGCGGTGGCGCGGAACGCAAGTGGAGTCCTGACGGCTGCTCGATCGCTGCTGGACATGGCGCGCAGCGGACGCGGTGTCATCCCGAAGGGCCATTTTTCGCTGCATCTCGTTTGCGCGGAACGGACCCATGCGGGCATGCGCGCGGCCTTGGCCGAATGTGCGTTGATCGCACATGGGCATCGCGGGCAAACAG
>JAMHVS010000039.1:0-2852 GCA_035911315.1 Xanthobacter sp. | reverse complement strand
TTGCTGCCATTGTCTCTACCCTCCTCATTGTTGTTGGCGATGGGCCGGAGGGCCTCAAGGCTCCGGCTGCTCAAGTTACATAGCTTGGATGCAAGTTGGCGCGAGCGCAAGGGGATGCGGGGCTTTTTTGCCTGCAGGCAGGCCGGTCGGGTTCATCGCGATGAGGGCATGGGCATGCCGGGCTCCCGGTCTGACGATTTGTTTGCGCTTGCTTCCGGGCGCATGGCCATGAATCGACGGCTTGACCCCGCTTCGCCCCCGACGATGCTTGCCCAGGGCTTTGTATGGCGCACTTCTCGGGACGAACGCGAGCCGCTCGCCACCCTGTGTTCATCAGGGCCGAGTCCGGACTGATCCGCCGGGTCATTGCAATCATTTGTCAGTGCCCGTTTTAGGTACTCCACATCACCTACCATCCCGTCGTGCCTGGCGAATGCCTTGCTTGGAGGCCTTTGGCCCATGCCCATTGGCGGTGCGGCCGGGGCTGCAGGCGCGTTGTTTGTTGAAGAGACTCATGGCAGGTGGTGGCGGGTTTATGGATCAGTCTGTACTCGTGGTGAAGAACGACCGGTCGGTCTGTGAAAGGCTGGCCGAGCATCTCGGCCGGTCCGGCTTCCGGGTTCGTTGGGCGACGTCGCTCGTTCAAGCCGAGGCGCTCGTGTTCGAGGCGTTCGGGCTGCTGGTGGTCGACGCGCATCTGCCGGACGGTGATGGTCTGGACTTCGGACAGCGTCTTCGTTGCTACATGGGCTGCGGTGTCATCGTGTGCGTAGGCAAGGAGGACAAGGCCTTGCGCATTGCCGCCCTCCGCGGTGGCGCGGATGCCTGCCTCCGGGCACCGGTCGATCCCGATGAGCTGGAAGCCACCTTGATCAGCGTGCATCGCTGCCTGCACTCTCCCGCCCCCAATCCACTCCCCGTCCTGGTTCCGAGTCCGTGGATGCTCGACAACCGGCAGCTCATGCTGCGAGCACCGAACGGAAGGTGCATTGTCGCCAATCCCCTGGAACATCGCCTGCTGCTGACCCTTTTTTCCCATCCCGATCGGCGGGTGGACCGGATTTCCCTGGTGGCCGGGTTGGCGGAAGCGGCGCCGGGCTATACGGAGGCAAGGCTGGAGGCACTGGTAAGCCGCCTTCGGGCCAAAGTGGTGAAGAAGTGCGGGCTCCGCTTACCCCTGGTGTCGAGCTATGGTCACGGCTACCGCTTTGACGGCTATGTTCGCCTCATGTAGTTGTCAGGATTGGTCAGCATTTTCCTTTAAGGCCTGGGATGATTAGGCTATTCGTTCGACATCATTCCATGCATATCCTTGCGGAGGTAATTCCGAATGCGTCTCGCCCTGCTGCACGCCGAGTTTGGGCGGATTGAAGCGCTCGTGAGCGCCCTGGAGGCAGAGGGGCATCATGTTCATCGATACCAGGATTCCCGTACCCTGATTCTTCAGGCCGCACGGGAGAGTTTTGACCTGTTTCTGCTGGAGTGGGGGGCCCGGGGGGCTCGCCAGGTTCTGCAGGATCTGCGGGGTGGTTCCGGCATTCACAGCTCGGTGATTTTTTTCAACTGCAGCAACAGTGAGAGCGAACTCGCCGACATCCTTGGTAGTGGCGCGGATGACTTCATCACCGGACCCGTAGGCATGCGCGAACTCGTCACCCGTGCCGGCGCAGTGATGCGCCGCCGCAATCCCGGTCACTATTGCCGCCTGAATGTTCTGGACATGCCGCCATATCGCTTCGATACGTCCGCCAAGGTGCTTCTTGTGGACGGTGTCCCGGTGGCGCTGACCGAGAAGGAGTTCGAGCTGGCGGTGTTCCTCTTCCGGAATCTGGGACGCACCCTGTCCCGCGGGCATCTTCTCGAAGCGGTCTGGGGAAGCGCGCTACTCGCCGTATCCCGGACCGTGGACACCCACATCAGCCGGATCCGCAGAAAGCTCGGTCTGCGACCCGAGGTCGGGTTCCGTCTTAGCGCCGCCTATGGCAACGGCTATCGTCTTGAGCGGGTTGTCGAAGACTGGAAGGTCGGACACCCATCGAATGGGTCGGGCCTTGCCCGTCCGGGAGAGCGCACACCGGCGGGCAAGGGGCGACTCGGGGATGCTGTTCGGGCTTCGTGATCTTCCGGTGCGTGATTGATTCCGCACAGTCTGCGATTTTCCCCATGGCGGTGATCAGATTTGCCCGTGTGCGTGACTTAGTCAGCATAGGGCGCTCCTCTTGCCTTCTAAGCTTCGGGCATCAAAGTTTGTTGCAGGGAGCCCGATCATGGATGCCTATCTGTTTGCTGCGCTCGGCCTTCTGGCCGTCGGGATGATTGTCTGGCAAGCGTGGCGGGAGCGCGCTGTGGAACGCAGGCGGATTCCGGCCGACTGGCAGGCGTCCATTGAGCGAATGGGGCGCGAGCAGTCCCAGGGACACCACCGCAAGGTCCGCGAAAGCGCACTGCAGGCTTGCCTGCGGCTTGCGCGCTATCCGAAGAAATCGACCCTCGCTCCCCATGTTCGGGTGCGTCTGGCGGCCCTGTTGTCGCGCGATCCGGTCTACCCCAGCGTCGTTCGGGCGATCCGGGCTGCCTGCGCCTCCGGTGCGGAGGTCAGTGAGACAAGCCTGTGCGTGAGCAGTGAATATCTGCTTGAAGACATCCGTCAGTGCATGGCGCTTGCCGAGCACTTCGGTCAGATCGAGCGCCATGCTCGCGGCGGGGATCTGATGGTCGCTGCGAGCTTTCACCCCTCCGTCTGAGCGTTCCTGAACAAAGGGATGGCACGGCCCGCGTTCGCGCTTGCGATGCGCACCGTGCCCGTTTAAACCGGTGCGTCTCCGAGGGAACTCGAGCCACTGGCCGGAATT
>JAMHVS010000038.1:0-1485 GCA_035911315.1 Xanthobacter sp. | reverse complement strand
TGAGGTGGACCCCGAAATTCGGGCCAGTAGTGAAGTTATGAGTTTATGGTGGTTACGGGTTGGGAGTGACAACCCAGACACCCCAAAACCAAGTGAAAGCCAAACGTAAAAGACACGATGCCCAGTTCAAAGCCCGAGTGGCTTTGGAGGCCCTCAAGGGCATCAAAACAGTTCAGCAAATCGCCAAGGAGTTCGACGTGCATCCGGTGCAAGTCTCGGACTGGAAGAAGAAGCTCTGCACGCAGGCAGGCAGCGTGTTTGAGACCGGCAGGCAGCAGGAGCAGGAGGACTTCAGCGCGGAGCGCACAGACCTGCACTCCAAGATCGGCGAACTCACCGTGAAGCTGGACTTTGTGGTAAAAAAATCCAAGCAGCTCGGAGTGTGGAGCGGACTGCCGGACTCATCGAACCTCAACACCCGAAGCTGAGCATGAGAACCCAATGTGAACTGCTGGGCGTGTCACGCTCCAGCCTGGACTATGAGCCGGTGGCGGAGGCTGCGGAGAACGTGCGGATCAAGCGCCTGCTCGATGAGATTTATCTGCGTGATCCCTGCCTGGGATCGCGCCGACTGGTCACGGTGCTGGAGCGCGATCACGGCCTGCTCGTCAACCGCAAGCGTCTCCAGCGCCTGCGCCGCGAGATGGGGCTGGAAGCCATCTACTGCAAGCCGCGCACCAGCATCGTGGACAAGGCCAACCGCATCCATCCTTACTTGCTGCGTGATCTGGAGGTCACGCGGGCGGATCAAGTGTGGTGCGCCGACATCACTTACATCCCCATGCCGCGAGGCAGCGCCTACCTCTGTGCAGTGATGGACTGGCACACACGTTGTGTGTTAGGCTGGGCGGTGAGCAACACGATGGACGTATCGCTGTGCCTGCTGGCGCTGGAGCGTGCGAAGGTGTTTGCAGGCTGCGTGCCGGAGATTTTTAACACCGATCAGGGCAGCCAGTTTACCAGCGAGGAATGGACCTCTAAACTCAAGAGCTGGGGGGTGGCGATCAGCATGGACGGGCGCGGACGATGGATGGACAACGTGTTCATCGAGCGGCTGTGGCGCAGCATCAAATACGAGGAAATCTACCTGCGAGAACACGCCACGGTGCATGAGCTGGAACGCGGCGTGGAGCGCTGGATGAAGCACTACAACACCTGGCGGCCCCACGAAGCGCTGGAGAACAAAACGCCTGGCGAAGTGTATCGCCCAAAGCGCGAAACAACCATGAAACCCCAGGAGATGAAGAAGGCGGCCTAACGTCCATGTAACGCAAAAAAGACCACGGGGAGGGGGTGGCGACCGCATTTTGAGCTGATCTCAATAAGGCCACTCGCTCCGCTCGCCGCCTTATTGAGATCAGCTCAAAATGCGGAGCAAAGCCCTTGCCAAGCGCCCCCAGAACCCCGAACCAATCACCACTCCCAGCCGTGATCACCATAGCTTAACTTCACGCAATCCTGGCCGAAGAATGGGGTCCACCTCAC
>JAMHVS010000037.1:0-2072 GCA_035911315.1 Xanthobacter sp. | reverse complement strand
GAGCGGGGTGACGTGCCGAATGTCATGTCGGGGTTCGATTGTTTTGTGCTTCCCTCCAAAGCTGAGGGGATTTCCAACACCATCCTTGAGGCAATGGCGGCCGGCCTGCCGGTCGTTGCGACCGCGGTCGGTGGCAGTGGAGAGCTGGTCGAGAACGGGGTGACCGGAGTGCTGGTCCCTCCTCAGGATGCGGATTCGCTGGCCGGTGCACTTCAGCCTTACCTGATCCGGCGCGAACTCGCTGCCGAGCAGGGTAGGGCAGGACGCAAGCGCGTCGAAACGTTCTTCAGCATTGATGGCATGGTGGGGCAGTACGCAGGTTTGTATCAATCCCTGTCGGGACTTTCAAATTGACTTGCCCGGGCAAGACGACGGAATAAGGGTTAGCAACTATGTGCGGCATTGCCGGACTTTTCGATACACGAGCGAAACAGACCTTCCCGCGCGAACTCATGCAGCGCATGAACGACATCCAGCTTCACCGTGGGCCGGACGAGAGCGGATATCACTTTGAGCCGGGGGTCGCGCTGGCGCACCGACGTCTTTCCATCATCGACATTTCAAGCGGGCAGCAGCCCCTCTTCAACGAAGATGAGTCGGTGGTTGTGGTCTTCAACGGAGAGATCTACAACTTCCAGGAGCTGATTCCAGAACTTACGGCCCTTGGCCATCGCTTCCACACCCGCAGCGACACCGAAGTGATTGTGCATGCCTGGGAGTCCTGGGGGGAGGCATGCGTGGAGCGCTTCCGCGGCATGTTTGCGTTCGCCCTGTGGGATCGCAACCGCCAGACGTTCTTCATGGCCCGCGACCGGATGGGCGTCAAGCCCATGTATTACGCGATTCTGGACGACGGCACCCTGATGTTCGGATCCGAGCTGAAGGTGCTGATGCAGCATCCTGGCCTTGACCGAAGCATGGACCCCCTGGCGGTCGAAGAGTACTTTGCTCTTGGCTATGTGGCTGAGCCACGTACCATCTTTTCGGGTGCCCGCAAGCTTGAGCCCGGCTTCTCCCTGTGCATTCGTCACGGCCAGCCCGTCCCGGAGCCCAAGCCCTACTGGGACGTGCGTTTCACCCTCGACAATAAGGTGTCCCTGGCCGACGCTCAGGCTGAAATGGTCGAGCGCCTGCGCGAGTCGGTGCGTCTGCGCATGGTCGCCGAGGTTCCCCTGGGGGCTTTTCTGTCTGGCGGAGTGGATTCCAGTGCCGTGGTGGCGACCATGGCCGGCCTGTCTTCAGAGCCCGTCAATACCTGTTCCATCGCCTTTGACGATCCGGCCTTCAACGAGTCGGCGTTTGCCCAGATGGTGGCCGACCGTTACAAGACCAATCATCGGGTTGAAACCGTTCAGTCCGATGACTTCGATCTGATCGATACGCTGGCGGCCCTGTATGACGAGCCCTACGCCGACAGTTCGGCGATTCCCACCTACCGGGTGTGCCAGCTTGCCCGCAAGCACGTGACCGTGGCTCTGTCGGGTGACGGGGGGGATGAGAACATGGGGGGCTATCGCCGCTATCGCTTCCACATGATGGAAGAGAAAATGCGCGGCGCTCTTCCCTTGGGGGTGCGCAAGCCGGTGTTCGGACTGCTCGGGCAGGTCTATCCAAAGGCTGATTGGGCGCCGCGGGTTTTTCGTGCGAAGACGACCTTTCAGGCGCTCGGCCGGGATTCGGTCGAGGCGTACTTTCACTCCGTCTCGATCCTGCGGGGGGATATGCGTACGCAGCTATTCTCGCCGGATTTTCAACGCCGTCTGGCGGGCTACAATGCGCTGGAGGTATTTCGGCGCCATGCCGCGAACGCGGGTACCGACGATCCGCTGGCGCTCATCCAGTATCTGGACATCAAGACCTACCTGGTGGGCGACATCAACACCAAGGTGGACCGGGCGAGCATGGCCCATTCGCTGGAAGTCCGTGAACCCCTCATGGATCATCCCCTGGTCGAATGGCTGGCCAGCCTTCCGAGCACCCACAAGATCCAGGGCCAGGAAGGCAAGTACCTGTTCAAGAAGGCGATGGAGCCCATGCTGCCCAATGATGTGCTCTATCGCCCCAAGATGGGG
>JAMHVS010000036.1:0-410309 GCA_035911315.1 Xanthobacter sp. | reverse complement strand
TAGGCGTCAACCTGGGTCATCAGCTCCAGGATGGCGTCACGGCCCAGCTTGGCATCGCCGTCTTCCAGCGCAACCAGTGCGGAACCACGGACGATCGGAATATCGTCGCCGGGGAAATCGTACTTGGACAGCAGCTCGCGCACTTCAAGCTCGACAAGCTCAAGCAGCTCGGCGTCGTCGACCATGTCGCACTTGTTCAGGAACACCACCAGAGCCGGCACGCCGACCTGACGGGCCAGCAGGATGTGCTCACGGGTCTGCGGCATCGGGCCGTCAGCAGCCGACACAACCAGAATCGCGCCGTCCATCTGCGCCGCGCCGGTGATCATGTTCTTCACATAGTCAGCATGGCCGGGGCAGTCGACGTGGGCGTAGTGACGGTTCTGCGTCTCGTATTCCACGTGGGACGTGGAAATCGTGATGCCGCGCGCCTTTTCCTCAGGCGCCTTGTCAATCTGGTCATATGCCGTGAACGAGGCGCCGCCCGTCTCGGCAAGCACCTTCGTGATCGCAGCCGTCAGCGACGTCTTGCCATGGTCAACGTGACCAATGGTCCCGATGTTGCAATGCGGCTTCGAACGGTTGAACTTCTCTTTGGCCATCGTTTTCTCTCAGTCGATCAGGCGCCCGCACGGGCCGCAAAAAAGCTGATGTGGGATAGGAGGTTTCGCGCCATGATGCAAGAGCCGCGCACGGAGCTCTTGTACATGTGGCGACCAAAACAGCCGGCTACCGCTCACGCGGACCGCCCATACACGCCACAACGTCTTTTTACAAATTCACAGAAAAAGGGAAGCTGGAGCGGGTGAAGGGAATCGAACCCTCGTATTCAGCTTGGAAGGCTGCTGCTCTACCATTGAGCTACACCCGCATCACGCGACGGGTGCGAAACCGGCGCGCTGCACTGGCTTCTACCACGAAAACGACGGGTGGTGGAGGAGGTTGGATTTGAACCAACGTAGGCTGAGCCAACGGATTTACAGTCCGTCCCCTTTAACCACTCGGGCACTCCTCCATACGACGCCCATCGTTTTGTCACTCTCCCGAAGCCGGCCCAAGTCCGAACTTCGATCGAGGGCCGTTTTATCTTCGTCATGCGGCGACAAGTCAACCGCAAATGCATCGTCTTTTTCATCCTGTGGATGATTTCAGCGAAAGCGGCATTGCCCCCTATACTCCAGCCATGCTTTTGCTTGCACGAGAGCGGAGGCTCTGACAAAGGCAACCCCATGTCTGACCATTCCAGCGATAATCCGCGCCGTCCGGCCCCGCGCCCCGGTTCCCGCCGCCCGTTCGGGGCAAAGCCCAGCGGAAAGGGTGGCCCGTTTCCACCGCGCCGTAGCAAGGGTGGCCCGCCCCCGCGCTGGGAGAGCGACGAGGATGTCGTCATTCTCTATGGCTGGCACACGGTTATAGAGGCCATCGCGAATCCCAAGCGACGCTTCCGCAAGCTGCTGGCCACCGAAAATGCCCTGCGTCGCCTGGAAGAAGAAGGCATTACCCCGCCTATCGCCCCGGAAATGGTTCGCCCTTCCGATATCGACAAACTGGTGGGGCCGGATGCCGTGCATCAGGGCCTGTTGGCGGAAACGGATCCCCTCCCCTCTCCATGGCTGCGGGAAGCGGCGAAGCATGATCTGGTTCTGGTTCTGGATCAGATCACGGATCCGCACAATGTTGGTGCCATCGTGCGCTCGGCCTGCGCTTTCGGTGTGGGCGCGATTGTCACCACCGCCCGTCACAGCCCGGCTGCCACTGGCGTTCTGGCCAAAAGTGCCTCTGGCGGACTGGAGCATGTGCCCTTCTGCCGGGTGACGAATCTGGCCCGTGCCCTGACCGAACTGAAGGAAGGCGGCATGCTGGTGGTGGGCCTCGACAGCGAGGGCGCAGCCGACCTTGAGGATACGCAGCTGCGCGCTCCCGTGGCGCTTGTACTGGGCGCGGAGGGCAAGGGCCTGCGCCAGTTGACCCGTGAAACCTGTGATGTGCTGGCGCGAATCGATCTGCCCGGTGTCATCAAGAGCCTGAATGTCTCGAATGCTGCCGCACTCTCTCTTGGCATGGCGCGCCGGGCCATCAAGCGCCAGAGTGGGGGCTGATCGGCCAACGGCCTCCACAGCTTCATGACGGACTTGAAGCGAGCCGCTTGATTCCCTGCCCATGTCGCTGCTAGAGCAGTCACGCATATGGTGGCAATCAGCCGCCATATGATTCAGGCACTCACGAACCGGTGCCTGTGGGCCGCGTTAGCTCAGATGGTAGAGCAACCGCCTTGTAAGCGGTAGGTCGTCCGTTCGATTCGGACACGCGGCACCATTTATACATATATAACAGCCAGATAGACCATTACGCGCATGGCACCACCGCTGCCCGGTGTCCGCGCGGGCAGGCCTCTGCCTAAACCTTTTTGATCTGTAAGGTTGGTGTCAGCACCCACCGCCTATCCTCTTCTCAATGGAACACGGGTTTGCAGCCCACCTGAGAAGGAAGACGGACATGAACACCAAGATCGAAACCATCGCCCTGAATGACGAAGCTCTGGAAGAGGTCAATGGCGCCTATCTCGGAGCCATCGTGCGGGGAGCAAAGATTGCCTACAACACGGTGAAGACTGTTGCGAAAAGCCCATACGGCAAAGGCGTGATGACCGGCTGGGGCCTCGGCGACCTGTTCTCCGGTTCGGACAATAACAGCAAGACCGCCTGAGTGATGCCTTCATGGCCATGCGCGGAAAAGGTCCATTACGTCACATAAAAGGGCAGCCGGGGAGAATAACCCGACTGCCCTTTGACATATCTGAAACGGAATCATTGCCCTGCGGCCCTCAAGCCGGGTTGGCATTTATGAGAACGATCAACCCTTCAGTTTCTGGAGCGCCTTGGCACAGCCCACTGTCAATTCATTGGGGTTGGCCTTGAGGCACTTGAGAATGCGACCGCCACCGGGCGATACACCCTTGCACAGACGCTCGACATCCGCCTTGCAATATTTGGCCACATCGTTCTGCTGGGCCTGTACGGCACCGGCAGAAAGCACGACGGCACAGGCCGCGAGAGTCAGCATGATTGTCCGCATCTCTATCCCCTTGATCGCGCATTCGAGATTGGCAGCTGATGACTGCAGGCCAAATGTAAGCAGAGCATCCAACAGCTGGCCACCGTAGATTTGGGCTTTCCGGGAAAAAGATCGGTCGCCAGCTCACCATATCTGCGCCCCATGAAGGTGGGCTCATCTTGTGGATGTTCACTCTGGAACAGTTCCCGAATCCCGCCACATCGGCTGAACGGTGCGGAAACTGCCGTCATCCCTTGCTATGATGCTCAGGTTACCCTCGCGCTGCGCCCCGCAGTCGCCCACGCACAAGGTTCCCCATGCTGCCCACCGGCCCGAATCTCTTTGTCCTTATCCTTGTCATTCTGGCTATTGCCATAGTGTTCGCGGGGGTCAAGACGGTGCCTCAGGGCTACCAGTACACGGTGGAGCGGTTCCGCCGTTACACCAAGACCCTGCTGCCGGGCCTCAACATCATCGTGCCTTTCATCGACCGGATCGGAAACCGGGTGAATGTGATGGAGCAGGTGCTGGATGTGCCGACGCAGGAGGTCATCACCAAGGATAACGCCACCGTTTCGGTGGATGGCGTGGCCTTCTTCCAGGTCTATGACGCGGCCCGCGCCTCCTATGAGGTGACCCATCTGGATTCGGCCATCATGGCGCTGACCATGACCAATATCCGGACCGTCATGGGCTCCATGGATCTTGATGAGCTTCTTTCCCACCGTGATGAAATCAATGTCCGTCTTTTGCGCGTTGTTGATGCCGCGGCCGAGCCGTGGGGCGTGAAGATCAACCGCATCGAGATCAAGGACATCGTGCCGCCCACCGACCTTGTGAACGCGATGGCGCGACAGATGAAGGCCGAGCGCGAGAAGCGCGCCGCCATTCTGGAAGCAGAGGGCCTGCGCCAGTCCGAGATTCTGAAGGCAGAAGGCGAGAAGCAAAGCCAGATTCTGGAGGCCGAAGGCCGCCGCGAAGCCGCCTTCCGCGATGCGGAGGCCCGCGAGCGTCTGGCCGAGGCGGATGCCCGCGCCACGCAGATGCTTTCCGCCGCCATCAGTGATGGCGACCCGGCAGCGCTCAATTATTATATCGCCGAAAAATATGTGAAGGCGTTCGAGGTGCTGGGAGCGGCCCCGAACCAGAAGGTGGTTCTGATGCCATATGAAGGCACCGCCCTGCTCTCGACCCTGGCCGGTATCGGCGAGATCGCCCGCGATGCGTTCAGCGATGATGCTCCGCGCCCGGCCCGCCCGGCCAACCCCATGCGCCGCGCCACCGGCCCCACCACTCCGCCCTCGGCGAGCTGAACCATGCCTTTTTCAGAACTCAGCTCGTGGACATGGTTTGTGGTCGGTGGCGTGCTGCTGGTTGCGGAAATCTTCGCCCCCGGCACTTTCCTGCTGTGGCTGGGCATTGCGGCGCTCATCACCGGCGTCATCGCCTCGTTTCTGGCGCTGCCCATCCAGTTCGCTTTGGTCATCTTCGCCATCATCGCCGTGGTTACGGTTCTTGTCGGGAGGAAGGTGACACCGCGTGCCGAGAAAGCCTCGGATCGTCCGTTTCTCAACCAGCGGGCCCAGGGCTATGTCGGTCGCGTCTTTCGTCTGGATGAGCCGATCCGCGATGGAACCGGGCGTATCCGCATCGCCGATACGGTGTGGCGGGTGGAAGGGCCGGAGCTTGAGGCGGGGCATGAGGTCCGCGTGGTTTCGGCTGAAGGCGCAACCCTGAAGGTGGAAGCGGCCTGAATCTCACATGCCCCCGGAAAGCCGGGGGCATGTTGCGTTTTCGGATGGGCGGCGGCTCTTTCGTCCGCATATGCCAGGCAGGCACACATTTTGGGTTAAGGTTCCGCTGTCACACTGCGCGCAATATTTTCCGCGCGGAACATGCCATGTCCATCCCATCCGCTCCCTCCCCCGCCCCACACCCGGTGGGCGCCTCGCTCTGGAGCCGGCGCAACCTGCTGCGTTTCACCGGCGCATTGGCCGGCGGGATGCTGCTGGACGCCCTGATGCCCGCGACCGCCGCGAATGATGCGGAAATCGCCACCATCGCGGCCATGAAACCCGGCAGCTATGTCTGGTATCCGGAACGTGCAACGGATGGTTTTGTCGCGGTCGTCGTGAATCTCACCGATCAGCGCGCCCATGTGTATCGCAACGGGGTGCGAATCGGCGTTTCCACGGTCTCGTCCGGGCGCGTGGGCTATGACACGCCCGTCGGCGTCTTCACCATTCTCGACAAGGACGTGAACCACCACTCCTCCGTCTATAACAATGCGCCCATGCCCTATTCCGAGCGGCTGACATGGTCTGGCGTGGCGCTGCATGCCGGTGGTCTGCCGGGCTACCCCTCCTCCCATGGCTGTGTGCATCTGCCGATGGCATTCGCACAGAAGCTGTTCGCCGTGACCCATGTCGGCACGCCGGTCATCATCACCGATAGCCACCATGCCCCGCAGGAGGTTCTGCATCCCGGCCTCGTGATGCCACAGGCTCTGGCGAGCATGCTGGCAGCCAGCGCCCAAGGGGCCGGTACGCCACAGGCCGGCGGCGATGTGATCTCGATGGTGGCGAGCGGGGCAGATCGCACGCTCACCGTTTTGCGTGGCGCGCAGGAAATATTGCGCGGGCGGATGCTGGTGCGGGACCCGGAAACGCCTCTGGGCAATATCGTCTATCTCTTCACTGTTGCGGATGGCGCACCGCGCTGGACCGCCTTTTCCTACGAAGGTGCCACCACGCGCGCCCAACCGAAAATCATCGCCAGCGAATCCCTCTCACGCATCATCGTGGACCCATCCATCAACCAGCGCGTGGCCAGTCTGGTCCGCCCCGGCTCGACCTTGCTGGTGACAGACCTGCCCGCACATGCAGACACCCGCAATGGCGGAGATTTCGTGGTGCTCTCCCACCGGGGTGAAAGCTGATGGCTGCTTTTCAGGACATTCCGGGGCGCGGAACTCGCGCCGCTCTTGTGGGCATCAGTGTCCTGATGCTGGCATTGCCCATATTCTTCACCACCCCTGCAAAGGCGCAGAACCAGCCCGCCGCGCGTGACCTGTTTGGCAAGGTGCAACAGCCGGCGGCCTTCGCCCCGCAGGCCATCGGCTTTTATTCGAAGGGCTGTATCGCCGGGGCCATAGCCCTGCCAGTGACAGGGCCGGAAGGCGCAGCTAATGGCGGAGGCCCCCTGTGGCAGGCCATGCGCCTGTCACGCCATCGCAATTTCGGACACCCGGAACTGGTTTCCTTCCTTGAGGATTTCGCGTCGCGTGTGCCGCAGGTCTCTGGCTGGTCCGGCATTCTGGTGGGGGATATGTCCCAGCCGCGCGGCGGCCCCATGCTCACCGGCCATGCCTCGCACCAGATGGGGCTGGATGCCGATATCTGGCTCACCCCCGGACCGGGGCGTGTTCTGGACCGGCAGGAACGCGAAAAGATTTCCGCCACCATGATGGTGCGCAAGGACCGGCGCGACATCGACCCCGCCAGCTGGAGGCCGGATCACTGGCAGGTGGTGCGCGCGGCGGCACAGGACCCGCGGGTTGAGCGTGTGCTGGTGAATGCCGCCATCAAGAAAGCCCTGTGCCGGGATACCAAGGGCGACCGCAAGTGGCTCTCGAAAGTGCGGCCCTATTGGGGGCATGATTACCACATGCATGTGCGCCTTTCCTGCCCGGCAAGCAGCCCGAACTGCCGCCCGCAGGATCCGCCGCCCGCAGGGGATGGATGCGGAGAGGAACTCGCATGGTGGTTCTCAGATGAGGTTCTGAATCCCAAGCCGAAACCGCCACCGAAGACACCGCCCAAACCGAAACCCCAGCTGACTCTGTCCGATCTGCCGCCCGCCTGCACGCAGGTGCTGCAAGCGCCCTGAGACGTGGACGGTCCGGACAGGGTGGGTTCTGGTGCCAAAAGGGAGCACGGCTTCGCGCCAGTGCGCACGCAGCTGTGCAGAAAAAGCGCAGAAGCAACGCCTTAGACATATCCCGTCATTCTAAGGGCGGCGAAAACACTCTAGGATGTGCTGACCCTGTTTGCGGAGAGAGCCGCCATGCCCGATCTCGCCGACCTTTTTCCCGGTTTCGCCGCCCACCATCTGGATACGCAGGCTGGACGCATATTTGTGCGTCAGGGCGGCACAGGCGCACCGCTGCTGCTGCTTCATGGCTTCCCGCAAAGTCATGTGATGTGGCACGAGGTGGCTCCGCGCCTTGCCGAAACGCATACCCTCATCATTCCCGATTTGCCCGGCTATGGCTGGAGCGCCGCCCCCGAGAGCGGGCCGGACCATGCGCCCTATTCCAAGCGCGCCATGGCCGCCGCGATGGTGGAGGTGATGGAACAGCTGGGTTTTGCGCGGTTCGCCCTGATGGGGCACGACCGTGGCGCCCGCGCTGGCTATCGCCTTGCACTGGATCATCCCGGGCGGGTCTCACGGCTGGTGCTGCTGGATATTCTGCCAACCTATGTGATGTGGCACAGGATGGACCGGGCACGGGCGCTTCAGGTCTATCACTGGTCTTTCCTCGCCCAGCCCCACCCGCTGCCGGAAAAGCTGATCGGCAGCCATCCCGACTGGTTCCTGGACTGGACCCTTGCCAGTTGGGCCGCGGACAAGACGCTGGATGCCTTTGACCCGCGCGCCCTCGCCTATTATCGCGCCGCCTTCTCCTCACCAGACCGGCTGCATGCCATGTGCGAGGATTATCGCGCCGGAGCAACCGTTGATCTTGCGCATGATGAGACGGATGTCGCTTCTGCCCGCACGCTTTTGTGCCCCACCCTTGCCATTTGGGGCGAGCGGGGCATTCCCGTGCGTGGCGCCAGCCCGCTGGATGCATGGAAGGTTCTGGCTCCGGATATTACCGGCATGGCGCTGCCCGGTGCCGGCCATTTCCTGTGCGAGGAAGCTCCGGATGCACTGGTGGATGCCGTGAGTCCCTTCCTCACCAAACCGGACTGACAGCACGAAAGCATAGCCCCCCTCTCCCGCTCTTCAGGTGAATGCACCAGCGCACCGAAGAGCGGGCTCGGCAACCGACACATGCCACGCGCCCACCCAACACGGCGTTCAGGCGCGATTTGAAACGAAAGACCCGACCTTGAGCCGGGATGACAGGAAGGAATATTCGTCATGGGCATCGGTGATGCGCTGAATGTTCGCGCGCGGGCCCCCCTGCGTCTCGGCCTTGCTGGCGGCGGCACGGATCTCTCGCCCTATTGCGATGAGTTCGGCGGCAATGTGCTGAATGCCACCATTGATCGCTTCGCCTATGCCCATCTGCGCGCCAACCGCATCGGCGCACTGGTGCTGCGCGCGCGCGATGTGGGGCAGGAAGAGGTGCTGGAACCCAGCCTCGACCACCCCATCAAGGAAGGCCTGATGCTGCATCGGGCGGTCTACACCCACATGATGCGCACCTATTGCGATGGCGTGGCGGTACCGCTCACTATGTCCACCACCATTGATGTGCCGGCGGGCTCCGGCCTTGGCGCATCCTCCGCGCTGGTGGTGGCGCTGATCGAGGCCTTCCGCTACGCCCTGCACCTGCCGCTTGGCCCGTATGACGTGGCGCGGCTCGCCTTCGAGATCGAGCGCGTGCATCTCGGCCTCGCGGGGGGACGACAGGACCAGTATTCAGCGGCATTCGGCGGTGTGAACTTCCTCGAATTCCTGCCGGATGAACGGGTGATCGTGAACCCGCTGCGCATTCGCCGCGAGCATCTGAACGAGTTTGAGGCCTCTCTGGTCATCTGCTTTACCGGACAGTCGCGCCAGTCTGAGTCCATCATCAAGCAGCAGGTTGCGGGCCTGAAGCAGATGGATTCCCAGACCATCGCCCACATGCATGAACTGCGCAAAGACGCGATCGAGATGAAGCTGGCGCTGTTGCGCGGCGATATCCGCCGCACGGCCGATATTCTGGGCCATAGCTGGGCGGCGAAGAAAGCCACCGCTGCCGGCGTCGCCACCGAGCAGGTGGACACACTCTATGATGCCGCGATGTCTGCCGGCGCATGGGCGGGCAAGGTTTCAGGCGCCGGCGGCGGCGGCTTCCTGATGTTCCTGAATGATCCCGAGAACAGCTACCACCTCATTCAGGCCCTGAACGAGGCCGGCGGGCGCGCCAACACCGTGAAGTTTACATTCGAAGGCGCAGAGGGTTGGCCCATTCGCGGGTGAATTTCCGCTCGCTATGAACACAGCGCCAGATGAGGGAGAAAAAGCGGTGGTGAAGCAGTGTGTCATTCTTCTCGGTGGACTGGGCACGCGTCTTGGCGCGCTCACGGCGGATACACCCAAGCCCCTGCTTCCCGTCGCGGGTGCCCCCTTCCTTGAAGTGCTGATCGGCGAAGCGCGCCGGCGTGGCTTTGACCGCTTCCTGCTGCTGGCCGGCTACAAGTCTGATGTGGTGCGCGATTATATCGAGGGCACCGATGTACCCGGCCGGTTCAAGGCGACGGTTGAAATCTGCGTGGAACCCGAGCCACTGGGCACGGGCGGCGCGCTGGTGAATGCCCTGCCGCATTTGGATGAAACCTTCCTGCTGCTGAATGGCGACACCTGGTTCGACTTCAACTGGCTGGATCTGGTGGCCACCACGCTCAAGACAGGCGCGGATTGCGGCATGGCATTGCGGCTGGTGGACAAGCCGGACCGTTATGAAACCCTCGCGCTCGATGGCACGCGCATCACCGAATTCCGCGCCCGGCAGGCTGGGCTGGAGCGCGCGCTCATCAATGGCGGCGTCTATGTCATGAAGCGCGCCTGCCTTGAGGGCATGCAGGCCCCCTTCTCGCTGGAAGGCGCATTGCTGCCGCGTCTGGCGCAGGAAGGCCGGCTGGCAGGGGCGGCCTATGATGGCTTCTTCATCGATATCGGCATTCCCGAAACCTATGACGATGCCCAGACCTCCGTGCCCGCGCATCGTCGCCGCCCGGCCATTTTCCTCGATCGTGACGGTGTGCTGAACGAAGACACCAACTATGCCCACAAGCCGGAAGACATCATCTGGAAGACGGGCGCAAAAGAGGCCGTGAAGCGCTTCAATGATCTGGGCCTTTATGTCTTCGTGGTGACCAATCAGGCCGGCGTCGCCCATGGCCTGTATGACGAGGAGACCATTCTCCATCTGCATGAATGGATGGCGGGGGAACTGCGCGCAGAGGGGGCATCCGTGGATGACTGGCGCTATTGCCCCTTCCACCCCAATGGCAAGGTGGAGGCCTATACGGCGGCCCATGACTGGCGCAAACCCGGCCCCGGCATGCTGCTGGACCTGATGAAGCAATGGCCGGTAGACATCACACAAAGCCTGCTGATCGGCGACCGTGAAACGGATATCGGCGCAGCCAATGCTGCCGGGCTCCCAGCCGCCTATCTCTTTACCGGACCAGACCTGCTGGCCTTCATCGACACCCTGTCGCTGCCCGGAAATGCCCCCTGAGACCAGACCCGGTTCTGCTTCAAGCCTGAAAGCATGCTGATGCCTGATACATCCTCGCCTGCTGCCGCCCATTCGCCCGCCATCTCTGGCCTTGCAGATATCGCATCCCAAGCCCGCTCCTGGCTGCTGGATGTCGCTGCCCCGCTCTGGTCCGGCACCGGGCGGCTGGACAAGGGCCTGTTTGTCGAGCGCCTGACCCATGAGGGCAAAGCCGATGATGCCCCGCGCCGGCTGTTCGTGCAGGCACGGGATGTCTATTCCTTTGGCGAAATCGGGCGGCTGGGCTGGGACGGACCATGGCGCGAGCTATGCAGCAGCACGGTGGATTATCTGCTAGCCCATGGCCGGCGGGCCGATGGCCTGTTCATCCACAGCTTCACCAGTGATGGCGCGGTGCATGACGGACGCGCGGATCTCTACGATCAGGCCTTCATGCTGTTCTGCCTTGGCCATGCCTCAAGGGCACTGGAACGGCCAAATCTGCTGGATGCGGCAGACGCCCTGATAGCGGCACTGGATGAAGGCTGGCGACATCCTGCCGGCGGTTTCATCGAGAAGGACATTCCCCGCCCGCTGCGCCACCAGAACCCGCACATGCATTTCTTCGAGGCTTTCTCCGCTCTCTACGACATCAGCGGAAGATCGGAATGGAAGGCGCGTGCGGAAGAGATGGCCCGCTTGTGCCGCGACCGCTTCATGGACCCGGAGACCGGCGCGCTGCTGGAATATTTCACCGAAGACCTCACCCCTGCCCCCGGCATCGAGGGCAGAATCGTGGAGCCCGGCCATTGCTTTGAATGGGCCTGGCTGTTTGAAAAGCTGGCGCTCTGGGGCTGGGCGGATGCGATTGCGATTTCAGACCGGCTCACCGCCTTTGGCCGTACCCATGGCATCAGCGCCACCCATGATGTCGCGATCAATGAAGTGACGTTGGAAGGCACGGTGCACAAGCCCACCGCCCGCCTGTGGCCGCAGACAGAGCGGCTGAAAGTTGCACTGGCCCGCCTGCGCCGGCTTGGCACACACGAGGAGGCAGAAGAAGCGCGCCGCGCCTTCCGGGGCCTCCAGCTCTATTTCGATATGCCTGTTGCCGGTACATGGCGCGATGTGCTGAACCCTGATGGCAGCTTCGTGCCCCAGCCCGCGCCCGGCAGCTCGCTCTATCACATCACCTGCGCCATGGCGGAATTGCTGGATACGGTTGAGGGACAACAGGGCTGAAAACCCGCTTTGCCATCACAAAAAAAGGGGAAGAGCCTGTGCTCTTCCCCTTTTTTAATAAGGCATATTCACCATCAGAAAGCCTGCGGCCCCGCCATGCCCTTCGTGATAGTGAGCAGCATGATGCGGAAATCCATCCAGATTGACCAGTTCTCGATATAATAGAGATCCAGAGCTAGACGACGCTCTGCCTTCTCCAGTGTCTCAACCGGCCCGCGCGAGCCGTTGATCTGCGCCCAGCCGGTAATGCCCGGCTTCACCCGGTAACGGGCGACATAACGCTGGATCGCTTCATAATGCACATTCGGGCCAACAATCATGTTGGGCACATGGGGACGCGGGCCGACAATCGACATATCGCCCTTCAGCACATTGAGAAGCTGCGGCAACTCATCAATTGAGGTGGAGCGCAGAATCCGCCCGATGCGGGTGATGCGTGGATTATCTCGCGTGGTGCCATGAGAGCCATCATCGCTGTGATCCACAGTCATGCTGCGCAGCTTGTAGACCATGAACGGCTTATTGTTGCGCCCCGCCCGCGGCTGGCGGAACAGCACCGGACCGGGAGACTCAAGCTTTATGGCGATCGCCGCTGCCAGCAGGATGGGCGAGACCAGTACAAGCGCGAGGCTCGCCACCGCATAGTCTTCCAGCCACTTCAGCAGGCCAAGAGAGCCCTTCATCGGCTGCTGCTGCACCAGCAGGGCCGGCTCCCCGGCCAGCACCGTGTGGTGCGCATAATTCAGCGAGAAGCCCTTCGCATCCATCTCCACGATCACGTCCGCCGCGACCTGATACAATTCATCCACGCGCGAGCTGATGGCCGCCGGGCTGTCCCAGCTCATGGTGACGATCACGGTATCTATGGGATTGTCCTGCACATAATTCAGCAGGTCCGGCAGTTCCCCCAGAACCGGCGGGTAGTCCCGCACTCCCGTTTCCGGTGATGTCGATATCCCATCACTGAAAATGCCAAGAAAGGAATACTGCCCTTTTTTCTGACCCGTGCTTTCGCGATAGCGATCAATGAATTCTCGGGCTCTTTGAGGATCACCCAGCAGCACGGCCCGGCGACGCAGCACATCGTGGCGCCATACCAGCTTCATGCCGACATTGACCGGCCCGAACCGGCCGACCAGAAAAGCCAGTGCGGCCAGAGCCGCCCAGCCGGCAAATCCATACCAGTTCAGGTTTTCTGTCGGGATAAGGGCATAATAGCAAAGCCCCACGACAAGGACGGCCGGAATGCCACCCACGAGCAGATGCAGGAACTGCCGGCTAAAATGGCCATAATGTTCAACGCGATAGGCGCCGCCGAGCGACAGGATCTGTACGAAAACCACAGTTCCGATCGCCCACAGGATGGTGATCTGGCTCCAGGCCAGAAACTCCCATTCCAGCTTCGCGATGACGGCCGCCAGAATCGCCATGATGATATCGCAGAGAACAACGAGACGATTGATGAGCCCATGGGTCCAACGCGTCATTCCCGGCAACTCCCCAAGCCCGAACAGAACCAGTTCTGCCACACAAGTTTCTGCGCAAGCGCGTCTTATGGGTCAAGCTCTTGAGGAAACTGATTTACTGTTTGTTTAACACGTGCACATGAATGCAGCCTCGTTTTAGCGGCGCTCATGAAAAAAACGGCGCAGAATGTCGGCAGCCTGGCGCTCGGCAATTCCGCCATAAACCTCTGGCGCATGATGGCAGGTGGGCTGGCAGAAAAAGCGCGGGCCATGGTCCACCCCGCCACTCTTGGGGTCTGCCGCGCCATAATAGACCCGCCGGATGCGTGCGAACGAAATCGCCGCCGCGCACATGCCGCATGGTTCCAGCGTCACATACAGATCGCAGCCGATGAGTCGTTCAGACCGCAAGATCTGGCCACCGGCGCGCAGAACCAGAACCTCGGCATGGGCAGTTGGATCATTCAGTTCCCGCGTGCGATTGCCGGCACGGGCCAGCACCTCGCTGCCACGCACCAGAACGGCCCCGACCGGCACCTCACCGCGCTCCGCCGCTGCCCGCGCCTCATTCAGCGCCATCTGCATGAAGGTTCCCGACATGAAGGCTCCTGCTTTAGCCGGCCCCACCCCACCATCTGCGCGCTCGCGATAACGGGGCTTGTGTGCTACTGCCTGTCCAACTCCCCCGGTCGCCTTGCCCTTTGCAGAATCAAGTCGGTGTACCGGGCCTTCGGTTTACCCTCTTGCCGCGAAGCCGTCTGCCCTTCGCCGAAACCATTGAATGTCGAGCAATTTACCGCCCCGTAAGGACAAGAACCGGGTTCCGCGCCAGAAGCGTGAACTCCCCGTCGCTCCGAAGAAGGAGGCAGAGCGCGTCGCCAAGGTCGTCGCCCGCGCCGGCCTCGCCTCGCGTCGTGAGATCGAGGAATGGATTGCGGAAGGCCGCGTTTCCGTGAATGGCGTAGTGCTGGAAAGCCCTGCAGTCACCGTGACGCCCGCCGATGTCATCACCGTGGATGGCGAGCCCCTGCCGGAGCGTGAGCGCACCCGCCTGTTTTTCTACCACAAGCCCCGCGGCGTGGTGACCACCAACCGGGATCCGGAAGGGCGCACCACCCTGTTCGAGCTTCTGCCCGGCGGCTTGCCACGCCTCGTGAGCGTGGGCCGGCTGGATCTGAATTCCGAAGGCCTGCTTCTCCTCACCAATGATGGCGGCCTCTCTCGCGTGCTGGAACTGCCGGAAACCGGCTGGCTGCGCCGCTATCGCGTGCGCGCCCATGGCGATATCGATCAGGCACGGCTTGATACCCTGATCAAGGGTATCAATGTGAACGGCGTCGACTACGGCCCCATCGAGGCAGAGCTTGAGCGGGTGCAGGGCTCCAATGCCTGGATCACCGTTTCGCTGCGCGAAGGCAAGAACCGTGAAGTGCGCAATGTGCTCGGCGCGCTCGGGCTGGTGGTGAACCGTCTCATTCGTATTTCCTACGGCCCGTTCCAGCTCGGAGATCTGCCGGAAGGCGAGATCGAGGAAGTGAGCACCCGTATTCTGCGCGATCAGATCGGTGAGGAACTCTCTGCCGCTGCTGGTGCCGATTATGCCGGCCCGCTGGTAGAGCGTGAACTTGAAGCGGCTCCGCCACGCCCTGCAGTGCGTACAGCCGGTCGCCCTGCACGCGCAGGTCGCCCTGCTCGTGGATATGAAGACACGGCATCACCGCGTGACAGCGAAGGCCGCCCCTTCGGGCCGCGTGAACGTCGTCGCATTTCCGAGACGAATGAGCTGGAAAGCCGTGGCACTGTAGCAGATCGCAAGGGCCGCACCGTTAAGGTGGAACGCGTGGTTCCCGGCCAGTACGAACCTGCACGAGACAGCCGCCCCGGACGCGGTGAATCGTTCCGCAATGCCCGACCAGAGCGCAGCGGTTCTGGTTTTGGTGGCCGCAATGATGGCCCACGCCGTGGTCAAGGCCAGGGTTTCGGTGGCGCGCGCGATGACCGCCCCTCACGTGGTGGCTTCCGGTCGGATCGTTCGCGCGATGAGCGCGGTTCGGATCGTGGCCCGAACCGCTTCGGTGGCTCGCGTGAAGATCGTCCTGCACGGGAAGACTTCCGTCAGGGCCGCCCGCGCGACGAACGCGGTGCTGAACGTGGGCCTCGTCGCTTCGACGGCCCCCGCGAAGACCGGCCAGCAAGGCAGGACTTCCGCCAAGGACGCCCGCGCGATGAACGCGGCGCTGAACGTGGGCCTCGTCGCTTCGACGGCCCCCGTGAAGACCGACCCGCACGGCAAGACTTCCGCCAAGACCGTCCGCGCGATGAACGCGGTGCTGAACGTGGGCCACGTCGCTTCGACGGCCCTCGTGAAGACCGGCCCGTATGGCAGGACTTCCGCCAAGGCCGTCCGCGCGATGAACGTGGCGCTGAGCGTGGTCCACGTCGCTTCGAAGGTGCGCGGGAGGACAGCCCGCGCAAGACCGGTTTCGCCGGCCCGCGCGGCTATCGTCCTGAAGGAGAGCGAAACTTCGAGAACCGGGGCGGCGGCAAGAGCTTTGGCGGTGGTCGACCCGAAGGACGCGGTTTCAATGACCGATCTGCCGGTGGAGAGCGCCCGCGTGGAGAGCGGCCCGAAGGGCGCACATTTGGCGACAAGCCTTTTGGCGGAAAGAGCCGCAGCGAGCGGCCCACAGGCCAGCAGTTCGGTGCCAAACCCGGTCAGGGCTCGGGCCGTCCCGGCGGTGCGCGCTCTGGTGGAGCAGGTAAGGGCTTTGGTTCCCGGCCCACTGGTGGCCCTGGTGGAAGCAGAAGCGGTGGCCCCAAGGGCGGAGCGGGGCGTGGTCCCGGTGGCCCGCGCCGCAAGGACTGAGCCTGCACCATGCGTATCGTTGGTGGAGAGAAGAAGGGCCGCACCCTGAAGGGCCCTTCTTCCAGCACAACGCGCCCAACATCGGACAGGCTCCGTGAGAGCCTGTTCAATGTTCTGGCCCATGGCTATGAAGACCCCTGCTCTGGCGCACAGGTTCTGGACCTGTTCGCCGGCACAGGTGCCCTTGGCCTTGAAGCCATATCGCGCGGAGCGAGTTTCGCCCTGTTCGTGGAAGAGGATGCCGGGGCCCGCGCCACGATCCGTGACAATATCGAAGCGCTGGCTCTCACCGGATCCACCCGCATTTTTCGCCGCGACGCAACGCGCCTCGGTCCATTGAACGGAACGCCATTCAGTCTCGTTTTCTGTGACCCACCCTATGGAAAGGGCCTCGCGGAAGCCGCACTGATTTCTGCCCGAGCAGGCGGCTGGCTTGCAGGGAACTGCCTGCTGGTGGTGGAAGAGAAAACTGGTGCATTCATTACGCCAGAAGGCTTTCACGAACTGGAGCGCCGCTCATATGACGAGAGCGAGTTGATCCTTCTGGAATTGTCAGCACCAAGCTGAGCCCAGTCGTGAGAGCAGGAGTGGACACGAAAAAGGGCCCAGACGGGCCCTTTTTTATGCGTATCTGAACGCCTCCGGGAAAGACCCGAAGTGTTAAGGCAACTGCCACTTCTCGTTCTAGTAATCAGAGAGCTTCATATCTTCAGTCCAGTCGCCCGGCACATCCTTCACAATCACCTGGCCGCATATGACACGCCCTTCCGCCACATCGAATGTCAGAGTGGGAGCGCCATAAAGCTGCCAGCCCTTGTTCAGGGCTGTCGTGACGCGCTTGCAGAAAGACGAATCATCGGGTCCGGTCAGGTAGCGATAGAGCTTCATGGCAAGATCCTCGGATGCATGAAGGCGCGGCTTGTCGCGCCTCGGAACAGGGTTTCAAACGCGCGCGGCAATGGCATCCGCGAGTGCCACAGTGCGCTTGGCCATCTCCGCATGCAGCAGTTCAACCATGCGGCCATCAATCGTGATGACACCCTTGCCCGCATTTTCGGGCAGCTCAAAGGCAGAGATAATCTGGCGCGCCCGTTCCACGTCCTCCGGAGGCGGAGAAAAGGCCTCATTGCTCGGCTCAATCTGGCTGGGATGGATCAAGGTCTTGCCATCCATACCAAATGCAACACCCTGAGCGCATTCGGCTTTAAAGCCATCAAGATCCTTGAACTGGTTCCACACCCCATCCAGCACATCAATGCCATAGACACGTGCAGCCGCAACACACAGGCTGAGCCAGCCCAGCATCGGTGCACGCCCGGGTACGAGAGCTGCGCGCGTATCCTTGGCCAGATCATTGGTGCCAAGCACAAACACACTCAGGCGGGTACGCGGGTTTTGCGATGCGGCAGCGATGGCCCGAATGTCGAGAATCGCCAGCGGCGTCTCGATCATCGCCCACACCCGTGTGTCAGGACCTGTGCCCAGTTCCTCAAGTCGTCGACCAACCGTTTCCAGCTGTTCGACACTTTGAACCTTGGGGACCAAAATCGCATCCGGCTTAGCTGAGGCCGCAGCATCAAGGTCTTCCATCCCCCATGGCGTTTCCAGCCCATTGATGCGGATGATGACCTCGCGCTGCCCAAAGCCACCCGCTTTTACAGCTTCAACAACACGCGTGCGCGCCTCGACCTTGCCATCAGGCGCAACTGAATCCTCAAGATCCAGAATCACACCATCGGCTGGCAAGGTGCGTGCTTTCTCAAGTGCACGCTCATTGGAGCCGGGCATATAGAGGACGCTGCGGCGAGGGCGAATAGCCATGAACGGGCTCCCTGAAGGCAAAGGCACAAGACCTTAGAATGTGGATGGCGTGACGAAAAGAGATGATCCCAGTTCTGTGCCGGATGTGTCCTGTCAGTTGCCAACGAAATATCCGGAGCAAAAGGATCCCGTCTTCCCTCACACAGGGGTCACGATGAATACCTCAATGAACTGCGGCGAAACCGACCCGGCTGTTTAGGAAACCAAAAGATATCCATCCAGGCAGATAAAAGAAAAGCGACCACGGAAAACCATGATCGCTTTTCAAAATCATCTCACACGAACCGGGCAATCAGCGCTCCTGGTTCATATCAATCAATTCAACTTGGACTGAACCTCAGAGATTGCACCTGCAATCAGCTTGTCAGCAACTGCGCCCTGTGCGGCATCAGCAAGCAGGACACTTGCGGCGCGGGTTGCGGCATCGGCAGCAGCAGCCTTCACATCATCAAGAGCCTGTTGCTCAGCCTGAGAAATCTTGTCCTCGGCCAGCTTGGTGCGGCGCGCAACGAAATCGTCAAGCTTCACCTTTGCTTCAACGGCAAGACGCTCGGCCTCAGCCTTAGCAGCAGTGACGATGGATTCAGCTTCAGCCTCTGCCTCCCGCTGCTTGCGCTTGAACTCCGCAACCAGCTTCTGGGCTTCTTCCTTGAACCGGCGCGCTTCTTCCAGTTCATTTGCGATCCGCGCACTGCGCGCATCCAAAGCGGATGCCAGCATGCGGTGCACGCCGAAATAAAGCATGCTGCCAACAAACACCACGAAGGCAACCAAGACCCAGATATTTGCCCAACTTGATTCGTTCATGTCCGGTCCTCAGATCCGTCCGGGCCCAGCATGGCAACCCGTATGGGCGTGATGGGCGTGGTCTCTAATGGACAGGAGACCCGCTTGTTTCAAGCAAGTCCCCTACTCCGAATGGCGATCTGCCGGATCAGGCAGCATCCTTGCGGGCGAGAGCCGTATCGACGGCCTGCTCAACCTGCGAGGAAGAAAGGTTTGTTCCAACCAGAGCAGAAACAATAGCCTGTGCTGTATCGACAGCAATTCCACGCACGTGGCTCAGCGCTTCAACCTTGGTGGAGGCAATACGCTGTTCAGCAGCTTCAAGCTTGCTGTTCAGGTCAGCTTCCAGTGCCTTGCGGTTGGCATCTGAATCAGCCGCCAGCTTTGCACGGGTTTCTCCGGCAATCGTGTTGGCTCGGGCTCGCGCTTCACTCAGAGCCTTTTCATAAGCGACCTGAGCAGCTTCGCTCTCTGCCTTGAGCTTCACACCTTCCTCGAGATCATCCGCGATCCGGTCGCGACGTTCCTCAAGAATGCGCCCGATACGGGGCAGCGTGAGCCGGCTCATCAGCAGGTAGAGCAGAATAAATGTAATGGCCAGCCACAGGAGCTGGGAAGGGAAGGTCGACACATCGAAGGGCGGGAAGTGGGCCGCATGCTCATCGACAATGTTCTCACCATGCCCGGCAGCCTGAGCAGGAGCCTGCTGGACCGGAACGATGGTTTCAACCTCGACCTCAACAGCCTCTACGGCAACAGCTGCAGGAGCTTCTGTTGCAGCTGGCTGAGCTTCGCCCTGCACAGCCTGCGCCGCTGCAGGTTGCTGATCCGCCGGAGCGACCGGAGCCGCGGCCGGCGAATTGGTTTCAGCCTGAGCGGGGGCTGCCTGCGCAACCCGGATCATCGCACGGGACGAGACGTCCGCCATCGGCGAAGGGGTTCCTGTCCCGACAGTGGCTTCCGCCACCACGAGAGGAGCAGCGACGAGAGAGGTGGAGCCAAGGCCCATACCCGCAATCGCCAGCGCGACAGTCATTTTCCATGGCTTCTTCATGGCACGCCCGCTTGACTTGAACTCGACCTTCCGGCCGGACAGCCCTGTGTCTTTATAGACCCAGGGCCCGATGCGCGAACCTGATCAGGCCACGAAGAGCAGGATGAGCGCGACGACCAGCGAGAAGATGCCGAGACCTTCAGCAAGAGCCGCACCGATGAACGCGCGGGCAAACTGGCCATCAGCAGCAGACGGATTGCGCAGAGCACCCGACAGGAAGTTGCCGAAGATGTTACCGACGCCGACAGCGGCCAGACCCATGCCGAGGCAAGCGAGACCGGCACCGATGAACTTACCAGCTTCCATTTCCATTGGACTGCTCCTTAGAAAACCTTTGGATTTAAGATAACTTGTTCAAACTCAGACTGAAGCTTCCAGAGACCGGTCAGTGACCAGGGTGGATCGCATCATTCAGATAGATCGAGGTGAGAACCGCGAACACATAAGCCTGCAGAACCGCAACCATCAGCTCGAAAGCGGTCAGCGCCACGATCATGAAGAAGGGCAGCACCGCGCCGAAGGCACCGGCAACACCCGCCGACGTCAGGCCCACCACGAAGTAGGCAAACACCTTGAGTGCGATATGACCGGCCAGCATGTTGGCGAACAGACGCAGCGAAAGGCTGATGGGGCGGGAAAGGAAGGAGACAACCTCGATTACCACCAGAATTGGCAGCAGGAACGCCGGCACACCTGACGGCACAAAGAGGCCGAGAAAATGGGTGCCATTGCGGATGAGGCCGTAAATGATGACGGTGAAGATCACCAGCAGCGAGAGCGCCGCAGTCACCACCAGATGCGAGGTGATGGTGAAGCTGTACGGAACCAGACCGACAAGGTTTCCGAACAGAATGAACATGAAGATGGAGAACACCAGCGGGAAGAACACCATGCCTTCCGAACCGGCCGAGTCACGCACCATCTTGGCTATGAACTCGTAGCTCATCTCCGCCACGGACTGGGCGCGGCTCGGAACGAGCGTGCGGCCACGGGTGGCGTAGGTGAGGTAGAAGAAAATAACGGCCACCACCACGCACATGAAAAGTGCGGAGTTGGTGAAGGAGAACTGCGCCCCGCCGATATTGAAAAGATCTACGAGCGGCTTGATCTCAAACTGGTGGATCGGATCGACGATCATCCGAGCGCGCCCCCTGCGATGCGACTTTCGCCGCGAGAAGTAAACTGCGGCACAAGCCGCGCAATTATCCGAACGGCTGACGCCGCAAGATTTCCACGGGGCGTTGCACTCAAGCCGAAGACACCGACCTGAAGACATGAACCGTGAAGGCAGCAAAAACTGGTCTGCGCCATCATGATCCCGGCCGCCCCCGCGTCGGACCTTCGCCCGCCGCACGCATCATGTTCAACACGCCGGCAGCAAAGCCTATGAGCGTGAAGAGGATCAGACCCCACGGGCTGATCGAGAAAAACTGGTCCAGCCCATAACCGATGAGCGCACCCACCAGCGTGCCGGAAACGAACTCCGCACCCAGCCGAAAGGCAAGGGCAGCTCCCGATTGGGCCGAGGTGTCCCGTTTGGATCCGCCCGGTTCAGCTTTTGCTTTTTTCGCCTGAATCTTGCTCAACGAAACGTCGAGCCGACCCAGCCGTTCAGAGAGCTCGGCATCACTTGGGCGGGCCTCTTCACCATGCGCGGCCACGCGACGCTCTCCATTCGGAGAAGATTCAGGCTCTGACATGGTAATGACCCCAGCCCGGAGAAAGGCAGTAGCCCTTTCCTCCGAAACCGGGCGCACCATAGTTGCGTCAAAATTAGGTGTCAAGGCAAAGCGCGAATTACTTATCCATATGAAATAAATGAAGAAAATTGTGGCGCGCCAATCTTGTACCCAGGCTAGACCACCTCACGCAGCTGCTCTGCTGCCTTAAGGTCCACTGACACCAGCCGCGAGACCCCCCGTTCCGCCATGGTCACACCGAACAAACGGTCCATGCGCGCCATGGTGATTGGATTGTGCGTGATGGTGAGGAAGCGCGTTTCAGTCAGCCGGGTCATTTCCTCCAGCAACGTGCAAAAGCGTTCCACATTGGCGTCATCGAGCGGGGCATCCACCTCGTCAAGCACACAGATCGGCGCGGGGTTTGTTAAAAACACCGCGAAAATCAATGCCATGGCGGTCAATGCCTGCTCACCGCCGGAAAGCAGGGAGAGGCTCTGCGGCTTCTTGCCCGGCGGCTTGGCGATGATGTCGAGCCCGGCTTCCAGCGGATCTTCCGCATCGGTCAGCACAAGCTGTGCCTCGCCACCTCCAAAAAGAGTGTCGAACAGCTTTCGAAAATGCGCGTCCACCACCGCAAAGGAAGCCTGAAGCCGTTCGCGCGCCTCACGATTCAGGCTGGATATGGCTCCACGTAGCCGGCGGATCGCCTCCACCAGGTCATCACGCTCGGCGGTGAGTTCCTGAAGACGTGTATCAGCCTCTTCGAGCTCGATATCCGCGCGCAGGTTTACCGCACCAAGACGGTCCCTGTCCCTTCGTGACTTTTCAAGAACTGCCTCGATATCCCCAATCTCTGGATGGGGAGAATCAGCACTCAGCCCCGCTGCTGTCAGGGCCGCATCCGGCGTTCCATCAAGGGTTTCCGCGATTTCGCGCAGCACATCGTCGCGGCGCTGACGGGCGGCATCTAGGCGGGCTTCCGCCCGAGCATGGTCGGCCCGCGCGGCGGCCATGGCCTCCATCGCGTCCCGCGCCGCCTTGTCCGCGCTGACAAGGGCAGCTTCGCCATCGGCCAGACGATCAGCAGCATCTCGGCGGGCTTGCTCGGCCGCATCAAGGGCGGAGAGCAGGCTGCGCCGCTGGTGAAACAATGCATTGGGCGCATCCTCAATCTCGGCCAGCTCAGCCCTCGCCTCTTCGCCACGCGTGGTTACGGCGGCGAGCCGCTCTCCTGCCCCACCGGCGCGCTGGCGCCAGGAACGCTCTTCCGCAGCAATGGCTTCCAGGCGACGGATGCGGGCCGCACCATCGCGCCGCAAGGCCTCTCCAGCCGCACGGGCCTCTGCCAGAGCCGCGCGGCGTTCGCTGGCGTCCGCCCGTGCACGGGCGAGTTCGGCTTCGAGAATCTGGGGCATATCAAGAGCGGCGAGAGATTCGGCTACCTCTTCAAGGCTGCCCTCCCCCTCCTCCCGCGCATTCTGAATGCGGTTGCGTGCCTCTGCCAGCGCAGAGAAGCGCGCCATGTGCTGGGCGGCCCGGCGCTCTGCTGCTTCCAGCGCGGCACGGGTGGTCTCTGCCCTGCGCTGGGCGGTGCGACGCGCCTCGCGGGACTGTGATTCGGCAGCTGAGGCGATACGCAGCTCCGAATCATAATCCTCCATCGTCTCGCGCAGCGCCTCAACAGCTGCACGCGCCTCATCGGTTTCAGCCTCGATATCCGCGAGACGATTGCGCTCGGCCAGACGGCGCGCGGCAGCTGTTGGGGCATCGGCGGCAGCCACAACCCCATCCCACCGCCACAGATCGCCTTCCAGCGTTACGAGGCGTTGGCCGGGACGGAGCTGAGCCGAAAGCTGGGCACCATCTGCCTTGCCGGTGATTCCCACCTGCGCAAGCCGCCGTACAAGTGCCTGCGCCCCGGTGACAAAACGGGAAAGAGGCACCGCGCCAGCCGGCAGCTCCGGGTCAGTTCCATCCAGCTGCGATCCCGCCCAGCGGGCGGGCGCATCTTCGGTCACGGGTAAATCGAGATCATCGCCCAGCGCCGCACCGAGGGCCACCTCATAGCCCTTCTCCACCCGCAACAGATCCATGACAGGCGGAAAGCGCCGATCTGCTGATTGCAACAGCTTGGAGAGCGTGCGCGCCTCGGCATCCAGCCGCCCGAACTGCTTTTCGGCATCATTGAGGGCCGGACGTATATCCTCCAGTGCGCGACGGGCCGCCGAGTGGGCGGCTTCGGCCTCCGCGGTGGCCTCCTCTGCCTCCGCCAGAGTTTCACGCGCAAACTCCGCTTCTGCCCGAATGGTTTCAAGGTTGTCCGTGCCCGCATCCCGCTTCAGGCGGGCTTCCTCGGCATCGACAGAAGCGCGTTCAGCCGCAATGCGCACCAGCCGGTCGCGAATCTCCCGCTGGGCCTGCTCCAGCGCTGTACGACGCGCGCCAAAATCGGCGAAATGGGTGGTCTTTTCATCCAGCGCCAGCTCTGCCTCTTCCAGCAGTGCCTGCGCTTCCTCGCGCCGGTCATCGGCCATGGCCTGTGCTTCGGCAGCATCTTCCTGAGCGGCATGGAGATCTTCGGCTTCGCTTACCAGCCGTTCCAGCACCCCCTCCGCATCGATGGAGAGGGCCTGCTCTCGCTCCAGATCCTGTTCCACCTGAATGATGCGGCGTTCAAGTTCCTGCTTGCGGGCAGCGAGACGGGCTTCTTCCTTGTCCAGTTCCGTGCGGGCATGGGTCAGGCGGTGCAAGGCAGCGGCGGCCTCGACCTCTGCGGTCCGCAAGGGAGGCAATGCATGGGCTGCGAGCGCCTGAAGGCGGGCGGATTCGGCCTGAAGACGGGTCAGGTCCGTGCCGTCGCGCTGGGTGGCGGCGAGCGCCTGCTCGGATTCAGCCAGAGCCGCGCTCACCTCCTGCCAGCGCAACCACAACAACGTCGCCTCACACCTGCGAATCTCTGCCGCCAGCGCCTTGTAGCGCAGGGTCTGGCGGGATTGGCGACGCAGGCTTTCGGTCTGCGCTGTCATCTGGACGATGACATCCTCCAGCCGGGCCAGATTTTGTTCGGCCCCGCGCAGGCGGGTTTCAGCCTCGTGACGGCGGGCGTGAAGACCGGCAACACCTGCGGCCTCTTCCAGAATGCGACGGCGCGCGGCGGGCTTGGCCCCCACGATTTCACCGATCTGGCCCTGCCGCACGAGTGCCGGAGAGCGCGAGCCGGTGGAGGCATCGGCGAACAGCAGGTGCACATCGCGGGCCCGCACATCCTTGCCATTCACCTTGTATGCAGAACCCCGCCCGCGCTCGATACGACGCACGACTTCCAACTGGTCCCAGTCATTGAAGGCTGCAGGGGCCGTGCGGGCGCGGTTGTCGAGCTGGAGTGTCACCTCCGCCACATTGCGCGCGGGGCGCCCCGTGGTGCCGGCGAAGATCACCGAATCCATGTCCTGCGCGCGGAAGGCCTTGAAGGAGCTTTCGCCCATGACCCAGCGCAAGGCTTCCACCAGATTGGATTTGCCGCACCCGTTCGGCCCCACCACCCCGGTCAGGCCGGGTTCAATGAACAGGTCCGAAGGCTCGACAAAGGTCTTGAAACCCACCAGCCGCAGACGATCGAACTTCATGCGTTTGACACCCGCAGGCGTCCCCGCGCGCGGCACATCTCTCCGCTGCCGGCAAGGCCGGTGGGCAGGGTGCGGGTGGTGCTGGCACGGATCATGAACAAGCATGTGCCAGCCGCTGCCGGTTCCGTCAAATGGCCTGTCGCTCAAGCCATACGCAAACGTCACCCTTGCTTCACACACGGGTGCTCTGTAACGCCATGAGCAATGCTGCGAGGCAACATGGACAAGAACGTGGCGCGGGACACGGATCTGAGCCGGTCGGTTCAGGACTATATCGACGAAACACCCGTCTGGCAGGATGGCACCACCGTGCCATTCTCCCCCATGACGCGCATGCAGTGGCGCATCTGGGGGCTGGCCGCCGCCGGGAAGTTCTTTGAAGGGCTGGTGGTGTTCATCACCGGTGTCGCCCTGCCCCTCATCTCGCGTGAGTTTGACCTGAATGCCGTGCAGCACGGCATGGTGGGCGCGGCCAGTCTGGCCGGCATTCTTGTCGGCGCCTTTTTCCTGGGCTCGCTGGCAGATACCTTCGGCCGCAAGACCATGTTCATTCTGGAGATGGTGATCTTCATCATCTTCCTCATGCTTCTGGCCGTCAGCCCTTCCTATATCTGGCTGGTGATCTTCCTGTTCGGCGTTGGCGTGGCGCTGGGATGTGATTACCCCACAGCCCATCTGGTGATCTCGGAAAGCATCCCCTCTTCCACGCGCGGGCGGCTGGTGCTGTCTGCCTTTGGGTTTCAGGCGGTTGGCGCGCTCGCGGGCACCATTCTGGGCTACATCATCCTTGTCTCTTTCCCGGATGTGACAGCATGGCGATACATGTACGCTGCCGTGATCCTGCCGGGACTGATCGTGGTTATCGGCCGTTTCGGTGTGACGGAAAGCCCATCATGGCTCATGTCCCATGGCCGGGCGGAGGATGCGGAGCGCGAAGTGGTGCGGCTGCTGGAGCGCAAGCCGGCCTATCCCAAGTCTGTCAAGCTGAAGAGCCGGCAGAAGAAGCTCACCAAGGCAGACCGCCACCCGCTGGCCCTGTTCAATTCCCGCAACCGGCGGTCCACCATTCTGGCCAGCGTGCCCTGGTTCCTGCAGGATCTGAGCACCTATGGCATCGGCATCTTCACCCCCACCATTCTGGCGGCCGCGCTCGGCCATGCCGCCACGCATGACACTTCGCACACCAGCCTGATCTCGGATGACATTCTGGCGGCAAAAGGCGCGGCGCTGATTGATCTTCTGCTGGTGGCCGGCGTCATTGCCGCTGTGATGCTCACAGACAAGGTGGGGCGCATTCCGCTCCAGATCGTGGGTTTCATCGGCTGTGCGGCGGGCCTGCTCATCAGCGCCTTTTCCGGCTACACCACCGGCAGCACCCAGATCACCCTCATCTTCATCGGCTTCATGCTGTTCAATTTCATGACCAATATGGGCCCGAATGCGCAGACCTATCTGCTCGCCGGTGAGGTGTTCCCGGTGCATATCCGGGCACGCGGGGCTGGCTTTGCTGCGGGTTTCGCCAAGATCGGCGCCGTACTCACGGCCTTTTTCTTCCCCATCCTGCTGAATGAGATCGGCACACAGGCGCTGCTCTATGTGCTCATCGGCACCTCCCTTCTGGGTGCTCTCATCACCTACTGGTTCCGGGTGGAGACAACAGGGCAGAGCCTCGACGATATCGACCCCTGAGCCATGACGGGCGGCGGCCAGAAACCACCGCCCCAGATTGGCTGCATTCATCCGCTTCCCCTGCGCCAATATGCGGTTGAACCGCCGGCACAGGGAGAAGGGCACATGGACAGCACCGAAAGCACAAGACATCGCCATTTAACGGGCATAATGGCCGCAGCGCTTGCGCTGGCATTCGCAGCCCCTGCACGCGCCGGGGAGGAGCGCCAGCCGGAACCGGAGCAGCGCTATGTGGTCACCAATGTCGCCAGTGGCGATGTGCTGAACATCCGCGCCCAGCCGGATGCCGCCGCCGAGATTCTCACCACCCTGTCCCCTGATGCCAAAGACATCATTGTCGCCGGCACATATACCGAATCAGGTGCGCAGACATGGTGGCAGGTGGTGACGCCGAAGGGCACGGGCTGGGCCAATGCCCGCTATCTTGCCACGTCTGGTAATGACGTCGCCCGCGAGACCTCTTTCCCCCTGCGGTGTTCCGGCACAGAACCGTTCTGGGGCGTGAGCATCCAGAACGATCAGGCCGCGTTCAGCACTCCGGAAAGCACAGAGACATTCACCGCTGGCCCCATGGAATGGGCACGAGGTTCTATCCGTCATTTCATCGTGCGGCTGAAGGCGGGAGAGACCTCCGGCATGCTCGCGGGCCTGCGGGCATCCCCGGCCTGTTCGGATGGCATGAGCGACACACGCTTTCCCTATGAAGGCGTGCTGGTGAAACCGGATGGCACGGTGCTTTCCGGCTGCTGCCAGCGGGCGGGTTGAGCCTCCCGGAGCACCCCGGCGCGTTGACCCGGCCTGATGTGGACGATCGCATCGACCGGCACTGACACGTGCCCGGCTCGGACGCCCCCCGCTCCGGACAGCGATAAACAGCCCCTGGATATAAACGCCGCTCTGGCCTTCTGCCTGTTCGCGTTTCGCGCAAACGCGACTATGTTGCCCCGGAACTCTCGCAATTTCGCCGCGCATGCCTATCTGCGGCGTCACAGACCACTCCAGAGGACCAGAACACATGCTGTTCAACCAGCCGGGCGCCAATGGCGCGGGACATAATGGTGCGGGTGCTGACGCCATCATTGATGTGACCACCGAGAACTTCATGAAGGAGGTTCTGGAAGAATCACGCACCCGCCCGGTGCTGGTGGACTTCTGGGCCCCATGGTGCGGCCCCTGCAAAACCCTTGGCCCGGTGCTGGAAAAGGTGGTGAAGGCCACCAAGGGCCAGGTGCGGATGGTGAAGATGAACATTGACGAGCAGCCGGCCATCGCCGGCCAGCTTGGTATCAAGTCCATCCCCACCGTCTATGCCTTCGTCAATGGCCAGCCGGTGGATGGCTTCATGGGCGCGCTGCCGGAAGGACAGATCAAGTCCTTCGTGGAACGTCTCGTTGGCGATTCTGGTGAGGGCGACATGACCGAGGTTCTGGCCTCGGGCGAAGCCGCGCTGGTGGAAGGCGATCTCGCCGGTGCCGCCGAGGTGTTCGCAGCGGTTCTGGAAGTGGAGCCGGACAATCTGGCTGCCCTTTCCGGCCTCGTGCGCACGCAGGTGAAGGCGGGTGCGTTCGAAGAGGCGCGGGCCATTTTGTCCAGCGTACCGGCCGACAAGCAGAATGACAGCGCCATCACCGCCGCCCGCGCGGCTCTGGAGCTGGCCGAGCAGGCCGAGAGCCTGGGCGATGTCGCCACGCTCGCCGCGAAGGTGGACCTCAACCCGGAAGACCATCAGGCGCGCTATGAACTCGCCATCGCTCTCAACGCCCATGGGCGTCGTGAAGATGCACTGACTCACCTTCTGGATATTGTGAAGCGTGACCGCACCTGGAACGAGGATGCCGCACGCAAGCAGATCATCCAGTTTTTCGAGGCCTGGGGGTCAGCTGATCCGCTCACCCAGTCCGGCCGACGCAAGCTTTCGGCGATCCTGTTCGCCTGAGGACCAATTTCGTGGCATCCAACCGTACCTATCTCTCACCGGCGGATATCCCGCCGGTGATTCCCGTTTTCCCCCTCGCTGGTGCCCTGCTGCTGCCACGCGCGGAACTGCCGCTGAACATCTTCGAGCCGCGCTATATGGCGATGGTGGATGATGTCCTCGGCGGCACGCGCCTGATTGGCATGGTGCAGCCGGATACCAATGCACCGGAAGTGCCGGAAGGCCCCGGTGTGTTCAAGGTGGGCTGCCTTGGACGCCTCACCCAGTTCAGCGAAACGGATGACGGCCCCTATCACATCCACCTCACCGGTCTCTGCCGTTTCCGGATTCTGGAAGAAGTGGATGGCGGTACGCCCTATCGCCAGTTCCGGGTCGATACCATGCCGTATGAAATCGACTTCATGCCCGGCGCGGCAGATGAGCCGGCCGTGGACCGCGCCGCCCTTTTCGATGCGCTGGCGGCCTTCCTTGAGGCCAACCAGCTTGAGGCGGACTGGGACGGGATTCGACAGGCGGGCACGGAAACGCTGGTGAATGCGCTGTCCGTGATGTCACCCTATGGCACGCTGGAAAAGCAGGCGTTGCTGGAGGCCGAAAGCCTGAAGGCCCGGGCCGACATGCTGGTGGCCATCACCCAGATGATGCTGGCCCGCATGCCCGGAGATGGAGAGGGTTCCCTGCAATAAGGCCGGCTTGAGGGCACTAGCGCGTCTTCAGGGCGTACCCGCAGGCTGGGTGGCGAAACGCAGGGTGGCGCCGGGCGCAAGGGTGCGTGCATCAAATGTGCGGATTTCAAGTGAACCCGCCACATCCAGCGTCACCACCACCACATCGCCGGAAACGGCAGTGGACAGCACCTTCGCCCCCGCTGGCAACATGGCCGTGACCTGCCCGGTACCGATCGGCTGGGTGCGCAGCATGCGATAGCTGATGACACCCAGAACCGCGATCACTCCCACGAACATGATGAGCATGGACACGGAAGAAAAACGGCGGAACTTGGCGATAACCCGTTCCTGATCCGGGGTCAGCGGGGCCTCGGAGGTTTCATCGGCAGGGTTGGGGCGCATGATCATGAACGGGCCGGGGCTCCGGTGAACCAGTGCGTTTTCCTGTTTGGGAATCTCAGGAAAACGCTCCAATGAATTGAATGGCCGCATTTTCTGGACGCGAACCACGATCCGCTTCGCTCGAAAATGCTCAAACGGACGGAAAACAATGATGACCGAAGGCACCGGCACCGAAAACACCGGCGAAGACACCTTCGAGGACGTACTCGAAGAAGGGGCAGACCTATCATCTGCCCACCTCACCATAACACCCGACGAAGAAGACAAGGGCCAGCGACTGGACCGTGTTCTCACCCGTCATGCGCCGGACCTCAGCCGCACCCGTATCCAGCGCCTTGTGGCGGATGGGCAGGTTCAGCTTGGCGGGCGTGTGGTAGTGGACGCAGCCGGGCGGGTCAATGCCGGGGATGTCTACACCATCGCTTTGCCCGCGCCGGAAGCCGCTGAACCGGTGGCCGAGGACATCCCCCTCGTCATCACCCATGAGGATGACGACCTGATCGTCATCGACAAGCCGGCGGGCATGGTGGTGCATCCGGCCCCCGGCCATTCCAGCGGCACGCTGGTGAATGCGCTGCTGCACCATTGCGGAGAGACGCTCTCCGGCATTGGCGGCGTGCGGCGGCCGGGCATCGTCCATCGCATCGACAAGGACACCTCCGGCCTGCTGGTGGTGGCGAAGAATGACAGGGCGCACAGGGGCCTCTCCGCCCAGTTCGCCGACCATGGCCGTACCGGGCCGCTGGAACGGGCCTATAACGCCTTTGTGTGGGGTGTGCCCAAGCCGCGCGGCACCGTGAACGCCCCCATCGACCGCCACCCCGCGCATCGCCAGAAGATGGCCGTGCGCAAGGGGGGGCGCGAGGCCATCACCCACTGGGAATTGCTGGAGATCTATAAGGGCGAGGATGGCACGCCACTGGCCAGCCTTGTGGAATGCCAGCTGGAAACCGGCCGCACCCATCAGATCCGCGTGCATCTGGCCCATATCGGCCATCCATTGCTGGGCGATGAGGTCTATGGTCAGGGCTTCCGCACCAAGGCTCTGCGCATGACGGAAGCTGCCCGCACCGAACTGGAAGGACTGAAGCGACAGGCGCTGCATGCGGCCCGGCTCGGCTTTTCCCACCCGCTGACCAAAGAGCATCTCTCCTTCGAAAGTGAGCTGCCGCCGGAACTTGAATCCCTGCGCGCCGTTCTTTCAGGGGAAGAAGAGGGCTGAAAGGCGCACAAGACGCCACACGCATGGGGTGCAGTCATATCTGTGCCCTTTTCCTCTTCTCCTATATGCTTACTCGGCGGCTGGCATGTTGTGGCCGTATGATCTGGTTGCCCATGACGGGGACCGGGTGAACAGGAGACCTTCCATGGCGCAGGCCAAGAGCGTGCCCGTCCCCTCACCAGAAGGCGGATTGACGCGGTATCTCGAAGAGATCCGCAAATTCCCCATGCTGGCCCCGGACGAGGAATACATGCTCGCCAAGAGCTGGCGCGAGCATGGAGACCGTGATGCCGCCCACAGGCTGGTGACCAGCCATCTGCGTCTCGTGGCGAAGATCGCCATGGGTTATCGCGGCTATGGCCTGCCAATCTCGGAAGTGATCTCTGAAGGCAATGTGGGCCTGATGCAGGCGGTGAAGCGATTCGAGCCTGAGAAGGGCTTCCGCCTCGCCACCTATGCCATGTGGTGGATTCGCGCCTCGATCCAGGAATATATCCTGCGTTCGTGGAGCCTGGTGAAAATGGGCACCACCGCGGCCCAGAAGAAGCTGTTCTTCAACCTGCGCAAGGCCAAGAGCCAGATCTCCGCACTGGAGGAAGGCGACCTGCGGCCTGAACACGTGCAGCAGATTGCCACCAAGCTCGGCGTTTCCGAGCAGGACGTGGTGGACATGAACCGCCGCCTCTCCGGCGATGCCTCCCTGAATTCTCCTATCCGGGATGATTCCGAAGGTGGTGGTGAGTGGCAGGACTGGCTGGTGGATGACCAGATTGGCCAGGAAGAGCAGTACGCCGAGAATGAAGAGCTTGATAACCGCCGTGCCGCACTGGCCGGAGCACTGGGCGTTCTGAATGAGCGCGAGCGGCGCATCTTTGAGGCTCGCCGTCTGAGCGATGATCCCGTCACGCTGGAAGAACTGGCTGGCGAGTTTGGCGTCTCCCGCGAGCGGGTACGCCAGATTGAGGTGCGCGCGTTCGAGAAGGTTCAGAAAGCTGTGGTGGAACGCCTGCATGAGGTGGAGACCCGCCCGCGCGAAGCTGCTGCGGTGTGATGCAGGCAATAGCCTGACATCCATTGCAATGGCGGGATCAGTTTTTTGCGGTCGGTCCAGCCGGTTCCACGCATTATGGCTGCAACTAGTTGCTCTCATAGATGTGCATGGCCACAGATCCGGCATAAGGGGCGCCGGTCTGCCGCCCGCAAAAGCGCTCTAGTTGCGCTCTTCCGGCAGGGTGGGCAGGGGAATGATGTCGATCTCATCATCCTGCAACGCCTTCACATCCTCCGGCGTTGCCTCGCCATAGATGTTGCGATGCTCTTCCTCGCCCTCATGCATGCGCCGGGCGAGCGTGGCGAAGTCATCACCCACATAATCGGCATTCTGCACCACATGCGCACGCACACGGCGCATCAATTCACGCAACTCCTGCGCCGGTCCGGTCGCGAGCTGGGCCGGAGCGGCGGCCGGGGCCTCGACAGCCCCCTCGCCTTCCGGCTGCGAGCGTACAGGCCCATCCGTTCGCGCCACAGCGGGAGCCATGATTGCCTTTTCCACCTGCTCCGATCCACAGTGCGGACAAGTCACGAAGCCGCGCGCACGTTGCTCCTCATAGCTGGATGAGGACGCAAACCAGCTTTCGAAGGTGTGACCGGACTCACAGCGCAGCGTGTAGAGGATCACGTGGGTTCCTCCACCAGATGCAGGTGTCCCTCCGTCTCACGTCCTGCCACTTCGAAACGCCGGCCATGCGAGAGAGAGGGAATGCGGCGGCGTGCCGCTTCCACAGCGCCCAGATCAAGCTCGGCAAAGACGACGCCGGGCTCTGTACCGCCTTCTGCCAGAACACGGCCCCACGGGTCCACGACCAGCGAGTGGCCATAGGTTTCGCGCCCGCTTTCATGCCGCCCGCCCTGTGTCGCGGCAAGAACGAAAGAGCCGTTCTCGATGGCCCGGGCCCGCAGCAGCACGTGCCAGTGTGCCTCCCCCGTCGGACGCGTGAAGGCGGCCGGTACGGTCAGCACCTGCGCGCCGGCCTCGGCAAGCGCACGGAACAGGGCTGGAAAGCGCAGATCGTAGCAAATGCTGAGGCCAAAACTGACCCCGTTCACATCTGCCAGAACCGCCCGCTCACCCGGCGAAAAAGATGCGGATTCGTTATAGGCCTCACCATTTCCGAGATCGACATTGAACATGTGGATCTTGTCATAACGAGCGGAAATCTCACCCTCGGGGTCAATCACAAAGGCGCGGTTGACAGCGCGGTTGTCGCTCACCTTCAGCGCGAGCGAACCGATATGAAGGTGCAGCTTGAGCTCCCGCGCCAGTTCACGCAGGGCGGCAAGGGTCTTGTCCTGCTCTTCTGGCACAAGGGCCGCGAACAGGGCGGCGCGCTCCTGCTCGATGATGTTGGTCATCTCCGGCGTCTGCACATAATGCGCGCCCGCCTGCGCCGCCTCACGGATGAGCGCCCGCGCGGCATCCAGATTGGCGGAGACATCGCGCCCGGAGCGCATCTGCACGAGCCCCACGCGCAGCGGTGTAGCGGTTGCGGCAATGTCGGAAGATGTCATCGGCATGCTCTCGCTTCAGGCGGGCGAGTTGGCGGCAAGGCCGCCGCGCCCTGTCAATCGGTCAGGGCCGCTGCCTGATTTGCCCGGCCCGTTGATGCATTGTGCCTCACCCGCCGGCGGATGAACATGGGGCGTGAAAACCGGCAGCGTGGAACCATCTGGCGAGAGGCGCGAAATGCCTGCGGCTTCAGCCCGCCACCAGCGCATCCAGCCGCCCGGCCTGATCCAGTGCGTAAAGGTCATCACATCCACCCACATGGGTCTCGCCGATAAAGACCTGGGGGACAGTTTTCCTGCCACCAGAAAGACGCACCATCTCCTTCTGGCCTTCCGAATCCATGGTCACGTCGATCTCGGTGAAGGTCCATCCTTTACGGCGGAGCAGTTCCTTGGCGGAGTGACAATAGGGGCAGAAATTCTTGGTATATATAACGATAGGTTTCATGGAACCGGGATGCACCGCTGTGTGGGACGACCGGGATGCCGTCATGAAAGTGACGTAACACAGGAAGTGACCGAAAATCGACAGTCACGTGAAATCCGTCATATCCGTTTCACAGCCGGGAATATCCACTACACGGGCAAAAGTCAGCACATTCACCTGCCCGGCTCCAGCCTGAAACAGTGCGCTGGCGCAAGCATCCAGTGTCGCGCCGGTGGTGTAGACATCGTCCACCAACAGCACATTTCGGCCGCGCACCTCCATCTCACCTGTGCGTGATATAGCGAATGCACCGGCTACATTTTCCCGGCGCCGGGCGCGGTCCAGATTCGTCTGGGACACAGTACGCCGCCGCCGCAACAGAATATCTGCACGCACAGGCGGTGCTTCCCCCATCTGCACCCGCACAGCATGAAGATGGCGCGCCAGCAAGGCGGACTGATTGAACCGCCGCTGCCATAGACGCAGCGGATGCAGGGGCACCGGCACAAGCATATCCGCCTCATCCAGAAGCTGGCGTCCGGCCTGTGCCATCAGGCGGGCCATAGGACGGGCAAATTCCAGGCGATCCGAGTATTTCAGGCCATGCACCAGCAGGCGCGCCGTATCGTTAAACAGCACAACCGCGCGTGCCCGCTGAAAAACCGGAGGCTCCGCCAGCGCCAGAGCCGAAAAGACAGGCCCTGCAATATTCTCTTTCAATGGCGGCATGGGCATGCCTGTGCGTTCGCACACAGGCGGCGTGATGAAGCGCAGCTTCTGCCAGCACTCCGGACACAGGCCTCCATCATCTCCCATCACGCACCCGCAGGTGGCACAGGTGGGAGGCAAGGCGAGGCCCAGCAGCCCCCGGCCGATAGCCCGGAATATCTGGCCTGTTGAAGCGGCAGCTTCACGTATCCGCGCGGCACCGCGCTGAGGCATGCGCGGGAGCTGGGACGGCTCCTGCGGCATCGCCGCCCCATCCTCCCCCACCTGATGCCAGCCCCTGTCCGTCACGCTTTGCTCTCCGCACATTGACACCCCTTATGGGCAAAGAGGCGAAACTCGGCCTTTGGTTATGTTGCACTGCCCACGGACTGTCTGCCAACATGACGCCGCCAGAGCGCGCGGCATCGCCGGAACGACGCGAACAGGACCGCGCCGGCATCAGGCATCCGGGGAGAAACATGAGCAAGACCAACAAGGGCAACTTCTTCGAAGATTTCAGCGTTGGCCAGATCATTCGCCACGCCACGCCGCGCACGGTTACAGTGGGCGATGTCAGCCTCTACAGCGCGCTTTACGGCATGCGCTTTGCCGTGCAGTCGGCAGACAGCTTCGCACAGGCTATCGACTATCCCCGCGCACCGGTGGATGACCTGCTGGTCTTCCATATCGTGTTCGGCAAGACCGTACCCGATATCTCCCTGAATGCGGTGGCGAACCTTGGCTATGCGGGCGGGCGCTTTCTGGCCCCCGTCTATCCGGGCGATTCGCTGACTGCGGTCTCCGAGGTCATTGGCCTGCGCGAGAACTCCAACGGCACCAGCGGCGTGGTTTATGTGCGCTCCACCGGCTTCAATCAGGACGGTGTGGAGGTGCTGGACTATGTGCGCTGGGTGATGGTGCGCAAGGGCAATGTGAACGCCCCCGCGCCCGAGCCCGTGGTGCCCACCCTTCCCGCCGCCCTTGCCCCGGATGCCCTCGGCGATGCCGTGCCTGTGCTTAATCTGGAAGGCTGGCGCAGCGATCTCTCCGGCTCCCCTGCCCGCTTCGGGGATTACCAGATCGGCGAGCGCATCGACCATGTGGACGGCATGACGGTGGAAGAGGCCGAGCACATGCTCGCGACGCGCCTCTATCAGAACACGGCAAAGGTGCACTTCAACCAGCACGCCGAGGGACAGGGCCGTTTCGGTCGCCGGCTGGTCTATGGCGGGCATGTCATCTCGCTGGCCCGCGCGCTCACTTATAATGGCCTGGGCAATGCCTTCCATGTGGCTGCCATCAATGGCGGGCGGCATGTCTCGCCGCTGTTTGCGGGGGCCACCATCTTCGCATGGAGTGAAATTCTCGATGCCCAGCCCATTCCGGGCCGCGAGGATGTGGGCGCGCTGCGCGTGCGCACCATCGCCACCAAGGACCAGCCGGCAGAGAACTTCCCCGGCAAGACTGGCGATGAGTATGACCCGAGCGTGCTGCTCGATCTCGACTACTGGGTGCTCATCCCCCGCTGAGGGTAAATGGGCGGCCCCAAGTGATACCCATGCGGGCCGCCTGCATTCCAGCCACTCACATCACCAGAGCGACGTGCCACCGGCCTTGTCGGCCTCAGCCGGGCTTCGGGGTTTTGAATTGCCTGCCGGTGGCGCATAGGCGGATGAGGCGGCGGGCAAGGCTTGTTCTGCATTCGGGAGCATGGCCGGTGCGCGACGCTCGCGGGCCACGGGCTTCGGCTTCTCTTCCGCAACCTTTGCTGCGGGCAGAGAGAATGCCGACATGAAACGCCACGCCTCTTCCCCTGCATCAATGTCGCGGTTGCGCAGACCCAGAAAGGTCGAGCCCAGCGAGACATCCGTGTCCACGCGGGCCGGAGACTGATGCCCGCCGCGTTCAACTGTCAAAAGGCGCACCACGCTGCCATTCTCACAGGCATCCCAGCGCTGTTCGCTCACGCTGGTTCCATCCCAGCGATCAAGGTCCGGCAGCTTGCGCGTTGTGACATCCCCGCACCCGTTGAGTCGGGCGAAAAGACCGGCACTGTCGGGGGCTGAAAGGGTCGCCCCCATCGGGGTCCAGAAGCCGTCATAGGCAATAACCGAGTCCGCCGTGCCATGAATGAAGGTGATCGGCACCGGACGAGACGGCGCGCATTCCTCGCGATAATTGGCCGGCGCGGTCGCCATGATGGCCGTGAAGGCCGCGAAGACATGCGGAAACTCGCACGCCATGCGCTCCACCATGAAGCCGCCATTTGATATGCCCACCAGATAGATGCGGCGTGGGTCCGCGATCCCCTCGCTGACCAGTTTGTGCGCCAGGGTCACCAGAAATGGCACGTCATCTCCGGGCCGCAGCACGCCGGTGAGACGCATGGCGGCAGGGCGACCATCATTCCAGACCCGCCCCTGCCCCTGCGGATAAACCGCAATGAAGCCCTTGGTGCGCGCGGTCGCATCCAGACCGAAATAACCGCGAAACCCTTCGGCATTCTGGCCCGCCCCATGCAGGGCAATGACAACGGGACGAGGACCGGGAGGTCCATCAGGTGTCATCATCAGATAGGAACGCTCATCCTGCCCCACCTTCAGCACATGCTCGGTGAGACTTTGAGCCGCAGCCGGGGCACTGAAAGAAGCAAACAGGAGCAGCAGGAGAAACCCGCTCACCCGCACGCCCTGCCCCCTCATCCATCGCATGGCGGACAAAACAGACACGCCCAGAACACTGCGTCCAACCATTCCTGACATGCAGAACCAACCCCGCCCATAACCCTGAAATCACCGCACATGCCCTGAGGCCTCCACATGGAGGGAATAAGGCAGACCCACGGCATCACTGTGGCATCGCAGCAACAGAGATGACACGTTCAAGTTAAGATTTGATTCAGATCAACCTCAACTTTGAAGCGGAGCGCGACATCTGCGTCATGGTCAGATTCATAATCGTTCTGGAGTTCGGGGCATGAAGACGTTCGGCATCAGCGCAGTGGTAGCAGCGGGCCTTGGTATGTTTGTGGCGGGCAACGCTGTCGCCGCGGATCTTTCTGCTGCACCGGCCTACAAGGCCCCCGTGGTCGCCGAGGCGCAGAGCCCCTGGCAGATCCGCGTGCGTGCGCTGGGTGTGATCGTTGAAGACAAGGGCCATGTGAATGGCATTCCCGGCTCCAACCTGAACTACACCGACTCGCTCATCCCTGAGCTGGACATCACCTACTACTTCACCAACAACTTTGCGGCCGAACTTATCCTCGGCACCACCCGCGCGAATGTGAACGGTGCGGACGCGATCAACAGCCTTGGCCAGATCGGCAAGACCTGGATCCTGCCCCCCACCCTGACCCTGCAGTATCACTTCACGAACTTCGGCGCGTTCAAGCCCTATGTCGGCGCCGGCGTGAACTACACCATTTTCTACAGCCAGAGCTCCTCCTTCCCCACGCTTGATCTCAAGATCAAGAACACCTGGGGCTTCGCTCTTCAGGCCGGCTTCGACTACATGATCGACAAGCACTGGGGCATCAACTTCGACGTGAAGAAGCTCTTCCTCGAGCCGAAGTTCGATGTCGTTGTTTCCGGCGTTGGTGCGGCCAGCGGCCGGGCAGACCTGAACCCCTGGCTGATCGGTGGCGGTGTCACCTACCGCTTCTGATCCCTCCCATCAGAATTCAGTTGAAGCAGCGCCGGTTTTCCGGCGCTGTTTTTTTATGTCCGCGCGCTGAACCAATCGCGAGTACTTACCAATCGCGACTACTTGCCGTTACGTCAGCAAAAATCGCATGAGACTTGCGGGAAACTGCTTCGGGGCGCATGTTCCCGGGCAGTTACGATGATCGGTCCAATGCAGCGGCGAAGCATTGAAATGCTGCAGCGCAGTGCCCCAGCCGCGACCAAATTGCGAATTTGTTACATTTTGCGCCAGAAAGCGCAGTTTTCTCCTTTGGAATCGTTGCGAACTGACCACGGTTGGGATACCTGATCGGTCAATTATTGGAGGAGGCCCATGGCCGACAGCCCTTCGCGCGTTTCGCGCCCACTTTCGCCTCATCTGCAGATCTATCGTCCGCTGTTCACGATGATGATGTCCATCGTGCACCGCATCACGGGCGTGGGGCTCTATTTTGGCATGGCCCTGTTCGTGTGGTGGCTGCTTGCAGCAGCGTCCACCGTCTCTGCCTTCGATACTTTCAATGCCGTCGCTGGCTCCATTATCGGCATGCTGGTTCTCATTGGCTTCACCTGGGCCATGCTGCACCACGCACTCGGCGGCATTCGTCATTTCATGTGGGATTTCATCCGCGGCTTCGGGCCCAATGAGCGCGTGCTTCTCGCCAAGCTCACCCTTGCCGGTTCCATCATTCTGACTGTCGTGCTCTGGGCCATTGGCCTGGCACTGAAGGGTTGAGGAGATCGCCATGAGCAATCCCACCCACTCGCCCATGCGGACACCCCTCGGCCGCGTTCGTGGCCTTGGCTCGTCCGGTTCCGGCACAGAACATTTCTTCCTGCAGCGGGCCACCGGCTTTGGCAACCTGCTGCTGATGGTGGCCTTCATTTTCATCGTCATCCGTCTTGCCGGTGCCGGCTATGCGGAGACGCGTGAATTCATCGGCCAGCCACTGGTGGCGATCGTCCTCCTGCTCACGCTTCTCTCGGTCTGCACCCACATGCGTCTTGGCATGCAGGTGGTGATCGAGGACTACGTGCACACGGAAGGGCTGAAGGTGCTCTTCATCATCCTGAACACCTTCTTCACCACCATCATTGCCCTTGCCGGCGCCTTCGCCGTGCTCAAGATCAGCCTGGGAGGCTGATGATATGGCCGATACGGAAAACGCAACCGCTGCTCCCTCCAAGCTCGGCGCGGCCTATCCCATCGAAGACCACACCTATGACGTGCTGGTGGTCGGTGCCGGTGGCGCGGGTCTGCGCGCCGTGGTGGGCTGCTCGGAGGCGGGCCTGCGCACCGCCTGTATCACCAAGGTGTTCCCCACCCGCTCCCATACTGTCGCGGCTCAGGGCGGCGTTGCTGCCTCGCTCGGCAATATGGGTGACGACAAGTGGGAATGGCACATGTACGACACCGTCAAGGGGTCGGACTGGCTGGGCGATCAGGACGCCATCGAGTATCTGGTGCGCAACGCGCCGGCTGCCGTCTATGAGCTGGAGCACTGGGGCGTTCCCTTCTCCCGCACAGAAGATGGCAAGATCTACCAGCGCCCCTTCGGTGGCATGACGACTCACTTCGGCAAGGGTACTGCCCAGCGTACCTGCGCTGCGGCTGACCGTACCGGCCATGCCATGCTGCACACGCTTTATGGCGCGGCGCTGAAGCACAAGGCCGAATTCTTCGTCGAATACTTCGCCATCGACCTCATCATGGATGATGAGGGCAAGTGCCGCGGCGTTATCGCCCTGAAGCTGGACGATGGCACCCTGCACCGCTTCCGCGCGCACCTCACCGTGCTCGCCACCGGCGGCTATGGCCGCGCCTACTTCTCCGCCACCTCCGCCCACACCTGCACGGGTGATGGCGGCGGCATGGTGCTGCGTGCCGGCCTGCCCCTGCAGGACATGGAGTTCGTGCAGTTCCACCCCACCGGCATTTACGGCTCCGGCTGCCTCATCACCGAGGGTGCACGTGGTGAGGGTGGCTACCTGACGAACTCTGAAGGCGAACGCTTCATGGAGCGTTACGCACCTTCGGCCAAGGACCTTGCCTCGCGTGACGTGGTCTCGCGCTCCATGACCATGGAGATCCGCGAAGGCCGTGGCGTGGGCAAGAACAAGGACCACATCTTCCTTCATCTTGACCATCTGGACCCTGCCATTCTCCACGAACGCCTGCCCGGCATTTCGGAGAGCGCGAAGATTTTCGCGGGCGTGGACCTGACCCGTGAGCCCATTCCGGTCATCCCGACCGTGCACTATAATATGGGCGGCATTCCCACCAATTACTTCGGTGAGGTGCTGGACAAGCGCAACGGCAACCCGGACACCGTGGTTCCCGGCCTGATGGCCATTGGCGAGGCCGCCTGCGTTTCTGTCCATGGCGCGAACCGCCTTGGCTCCAACTCGCTGATCGACCTTGTGGTGTTCGGCCGCGCCGCCGGCCTGCGTGCCGCCGAGCTGGTGAAACCCGATACCAAGCACCAGCCCCTGCCCGAGAACAGCGCCGAGTTGGCACTCTCCCGCCTCGACAAGTTCCGCTACGCGAAGGGTGGCACCCCCACCGCTGAGCTGCGGCTGAACATGCAGAAGGTGATGCAGAGCAACTGCGCCGTTTTCCGCACCGGCGAGGTGCTGGAAGAAGGTCGCAAGCTCATCCACGACGTGTTCACCAGTGCGTCCGATGTTGGTGTCAGCGATCGCGGGCTGATCTGGAACTCCGACCTCATGGAGACCATGGAGTTTGACAACCTGATCGGTCAGGCCGTCGTCACCATGGAAAGCGCGGCCAACCGCAAGGAAAGCCGTGGCGCCCATGCGCGTGAGGATTATCCCGATCGCGATGACGTGAACTGCATGAAGCACACGTTGGCTTATCTTGATAACGAGAAGGGCACCGTGCGGCTCGAAGACCGCCCTGTCCACACCTATACCTTGTCGGACGACATTCAGTACATCGAGCCCCGCAAGCGCGTGTACTGACCATTCCATCGACCGCGCGCCCCGCAAGGGTGCGCGCGGCCATGGCCAGAATTCCTGCGGGCGGCCGCCGCTCCAGCGATCCAGGACCTCCCATGGCTGAGTTCTCTCTTCCGAAAAACTCCCAGATGACGCCCGGCAAGACGTGGCCCAAGCCCGCCAATGCCACCAAGCTCACGCAGTTCCGCATTTATCGCTGGAACCCGGATGACGGGCGCAATCCACGGGTTGATACCTATTTCGTGGACCGCGAAGACTGCGGCCCAATGGTTCTTGACGGCTTGATCTGGATCAAGAACCACATCGATCCCACCCTCACCTTCCGTCGCTCCTGCCGCGAAGGCGTGTGCGGTTCGTGCGCCATGAATATCGGCGGCACGAACACACTTGCCTGCACCAAGGGCATGGATGAAGTTCTGGTGAAGGGCTCGGTCAATGTCTATCCGCTGCCGCACATGCCGGTGGTGAAGGATCTTGTGCCAGATCTCACCCGCTTTTACGCACAGCACGCCTCTATCGAGCCCTGGCTTCAGACAGACAGCGCAGCCCCCGAGAAGGAATGGCGTCAGTCCAAAGAAGACCGTGAAAAGCTTGACGGCCTTTATGAGTGCATCCTGTGCGCCTGCTGCTCCACCTCCTGCCCCAGCTACTGGTGGAATGGTGACCGCTATCTCGGCCCCGCCGCCCTACTTCAGGCCACCCGCTGGCTGAAGGACAGCCGCGACGAGCGCACCGGCGACCGGCTCGACAATCTGGAAGACCCCTTCCGCCTTTATCGCTGCCATACCATCATGAACTGCGCTCAGGCCTGCCCCAAGAGCCTGAACCCCGCCAAGGCCATTGCCGAGGTGAAGAAGATGATGGTTGAACGCCGCCTCTGATCGTACGCTCACTATAGAGTCTAAAAGGGCGCCAATAGGTGCCCTTTTTTATTTGCTCTGTAGCGTTTGTCCGCGACACAAGGCGACAGAACCTTCCTGTCCCCTCAGTGGCTACACGTCTGCGCGCCGGCAAGGATTTCCCAGATACATTTCCGGGGAGTTTCCTCTCACCGGAAATGTGCCGTCTACGACAAGCTGCACTGGAACAAAACCGATTGGCTTGTCTCACAGCTGGGCCAGAAGATCCTCGAACCGTACGCTTGAGGTCTGCCCCAGAGACTGGCCATGCTCTGTTAAAAAGGCCTCCCCGGCCTTGCGACCCTCGGCCTTAAGCCAGGTGATGAATTCGCGTTCCGCATTCAGCTTTGAAGAGAAATCCAGCCCGTTCATCACCGGGTTGGAGACCACATGAATGCGCATGCGCGCCCAGTCGCTCGCTTCATTGTTCTCACCGGCCGCCACAGCAGCGCGCTGTAGCAGGTCGATCATGTAAAGCTCCTTCACCATCACCGCGTTGAAAGAAACTTCATTGAGGCGGTTGAGAATTTCTGTTGGTGTGCGCGGAGTGCCCTTGCGCTCCAGCGGGTTCACCGGGACCAGAATCGTGTCATCGGATTCCAGCTCGGTTACCAGCGGTGTGAGGGTCGGGTTGCCGGAATAGCCGCCATCCCAATAGGGGTCACCATCAATTTCCACCGCCTGAAACAGCGCGGGCAGACAGGCAGATGCCATCAGCACCTGCGGCGTAATCTCTTCATTGCGGAAGATGCGCGGGCGGCCGGTGCGTACATTGGTGGCGGTGATGAACAGCTTGATGGGCGAGGTGCGCAGCCGCTCAAAATTGATTTGTCGGTCCAGTATTGGAGAGAGCGCGTTCTGGCCTGTTGGGTTGTACTGATACGGGGAGAACATCCGCGTCATGAAATCGACGAACAGATAACCGGGTGACTGGTCCAGCGACCACTGCCCCATCATCCGCTCGATAGGAGAGCGCTGGAAGGGGCTGTATTGCGCGGCTTCCCAGATGTGCCGCCAGTAGCTGTCCAGTGCCTTGCGCGCGCCCTCACGTCCGCCGGCGGCATAGCCATCGGCCATCACGGCTGCATTCATTGCGCCGGCAGAGGTGCCGCAGATGCCCTCTATCTCCAGCCAGCTTTCTTCCAGCAGCCGGTCCAGAACACCCCAGGTGAAAGCGCCATGAGAGCCGCCCCCTTGCAGGGCAAGGTTCACCCGCACTGTCTCGCGTTCCATTTTCATCCTCTCGGTGCGGCGCTCAACCCGCATGCCGCATCACAGCATTCTATATGCGCTGCAACAAAATCATGCCACCCCATACGTAACGGAAGAAGGAGTACGACTTTTCATAGACCGACAAGCTTGAACGGCACGCGCACGTGTCGCATCCTCCGGCCCCGTGCAGCACCCGCTGCACCGCCACCGCGTGGGCCTTATGGCAGACAGAGGCAAAGCATGAACCGGGTGAAAGTGAACGGGCTCGAACTCGCATGGCGCGAGTGGGGAGCAGGCGACACGGTTGTCCTCTTCATCCATGGCAATCTGGCCAGCAAGGAATGGATCTCGCTTGCCGCACCCCATTTCCCGAAGGGGGTGAGGACTATCGCGGTGGACTGGCGCGGCTGCGGTGACAGTGACAAGCCGGCCCCGATGCCGGACTTCTCAAACTATTCCATCGCCCGGCATGCCAGCGACATGATCGGCGTTCTGGATGCCCTGAACATCCCCTTCTGCCATCTAGCAACCCATTCTACCGGCGGCATCATTTCCACCCGAATGCTGCTGGAGCAGCCAGAACGGTTTGGCCGGGTATTCTCGCTCTCGCCCGTAGCCCCACAAAGCTTCATTTTCCCGCCGGACAAGGCAGCCTTCTTCGGCCAGATGAAAATGAGCAAGCCGCTGACCCGCCACGTCATGGCCGCAACCGCGCCCAGCCTGTTCGTGCCGGAGAGTCTGGCCAGCGGGCAGATCCGTTTCAAACCGGAAATTGGCGCGCGTCAGGCCTTGTTCGAGAGCATTGTCGATCAGGCATTCAGCGTCTCGGATGGTATCTGGTTCGGCACCCCCATCGCCATCACGGCAGAAGCGCGCAGCGGCTGGCTGAAGGCGCGCATGGGCCAGATCCAGCACCCGCATCTGGTGGCGTGGGGCATGATGGATGTCGTGATTCAGGAAGCTTCCCTTCAGGAGATGGTTCGGGCGATGCCGCATTGCCGTTTTGTGGCCGTGCCGGGGGTTGGCCATTGCATGAATCTGGAAGCGCCGAAGCTATATGCCGACTATTTCTCGGGCTGGATTGCGGATGCCGTAAGCTAAGAGATGATGAAAATCATCCTGACATGCCCTTACGGAAGATATAGCCCATGCGCTTGAACGGCCGGAAATCCCTTTAAATGAACGGTGCAAGCGCATATTCCGCACGTGAAGCGGTATCCTCTTCCACCGGAAATGCTTTATATCTGCGATCCACTCGCAGATCGGGATGGCGGGGCACATCGCCTGCCTCCAACCGGGTGGGCCGGGTTTGGCCCATCCCCACACACAAGCCGGTAGCAAACTGGCACATGAAGGGCGCGGCCGCGCCCGCATGAAGCCGGCGGCCGGGAGGACCCATGACCGATATCGCCACGCGCGTTTATAATCACACCTGGAAGATCGACCCGATCGTTCGCTCGGTGCTCGATACGGATTTCTACAAGCTGCTCATGGGGCAGATGATCTTCCATCGGCACCCGGACACTAGGGTCACTTTCGGCATTCATAACCGCTCCACGCGCGTGCGGGTTGCTGACATCGTGGATATCGGCGCACTGCGGGAGCAACTGGACCATGTGCGCACCCTCTCTCTCAGCCGGGGTGAGTCCACATGGCTGCGCGGCAACATGTTCAATGGCAAGCGGCAGATGTTCGCACCGGAATATGTCGCGTGGCTCGAAGGCTTTCGCTTCCCGGACTACCATCTGGAAAAGCGCGACGGCCAGTATGAACTGACCTTCGAGGGGCCATGGCTGGAAACCAGCATGTGGGAAATCCCCGCCCTCGCCATCATCAATGAACTGCGCTCACGGGCTGTGCTGAAAGACCTTGGCAAGTTCGAGCTCCAGATTCTCTATGCGCGGGCCATGGCGCGGGTGTGGGAGAAGATGGAGTTTTTGCGCAGCCTTGGCGAAGTGAAGATCGCCGATTTCGGCACCCGCCGCCGCCACGGCTTCCTGTGGCAAGACTGGTGCGTGCAGGCCCTGCTTGAGGGGCTGGGCTCCGGCTTTCTGGGCACCTCCAACTGCCTCATTGCCATGCGTCATGAGGTGGAGGCAACAGGCACCAATGCCCACGAACTGCCCATGGTCTATGCCGCCCTTGCTGCCGATGACGAGGAACTGCGTCTCGCCCCTTATCAGGTGCTGGCGGACTGGCAGAAGGACTATGACAGCAATCTAAAGATCATCCTGCCCGATACCTATGGCACCACCGGTTTCCTGCGCCACGCCCCCGAATGGGTGACGGAATGGACCGGCATGCGCATTGACAGCAAGGATCCGCTGGAAGGTGGCGAGGAGGCCATTCGCTGGTGGCAGGAGCGTGGGCAGGACCCGCGCCAGAAACTGCTCATCTTCTCGGATGCGCTCGACGTGCATGAAGTAGCCCGTATCCAACAGGCCTTTGAGGGACGGATCCGGATCGGCTTTGGCTGGGGCACATTGCTGACGAATGACTTCCGCGGGCTGGCTCCGGGTGGATCGCTGGATCCGATCTCCATCGTCTGCAAGGTGATCTCGGCCAATGGCCGGCCAGCCGTGAAAATCTCGGACAACCCGACCAAGGCCATGGGGCCGGCCGATGAGGTGGAGCGTTACAAGCGCGTGTTTGGCATTGGCGCCATGCCGGTTCGCGAAACGGCGGTGTGACAACGGGGCTTGTGCCGGCCCTGTCGGCAGAGTGCCATCAACCCCGGGCCGGCTTTTGGCAGATCAGTGCCCGGGGAAAGAGAGAAGCGTGCGCACCGGCACATTCAGCGCCTGCAATTTCTGCTCCCCACCCAGATCTTCCAGATTGACCACGAAACACGCGGCCTCAACCTCTGCACCACATGCGCGAAGCAGTTTCACGGCCCCTTCCGCCGTTCCTCCGGTCGCCAGCAGGTCATCCACCAGAAGTACGCGCTCTCCGGGCTGGATGGCATCCATGTGCATCTCGATTTCATCCTCGCCATACTCCAGCGTGTAGGCCATGCGCACGGTCTGATAGGGCAGCTTGCCCTTCTTGCGAATGGGCACAAAGCCGGCCGAAAGCTGATGCGCGACAGCGCCGCCCAGAATGAATCCGCGCGCCTCTATACCCGCCACCTTGTCGATCTTCGCGCCCGCCCATGGCTGCACCAGTTCATCCACGGCCCGCCGGAATGCCTTTGCATCACCCAGCAAGGTCGTGATGTCCCTGAAGAGAATACCCGGACGTGGATAATCAGGAATGCTCCGGATGGTGTCCGCGAATTCACTCTGCGTCATCGGGCGTGTTCCTGCATGTGGCGGGGTTGAGGATGAACGGGAATGGGATGCGCGCGCCACTTACACCACCCCGCCAGCCAAAAGAAAAGGGCCCGGAGGGGCCCTTCTCGACGTCTTCAGTTCACTTGAGGCAAACCATCTTCCGGAATTCAGGACCAACCGAAGCAGCCCCGAACCTTTCATCAATGAGCGACGTTCTTCCAGACTTTCTTCTTGGTGAAGTAAAGCAGGCCGCCGAACACGATGAGGAAGATCATCACCTGGAAACCAATGCGCTTGCGGGTTTCCATGTGCGGCTCCGCCACCCACATCAGGAAGGCAGAAACGTCTTCGGAATACTGGCGCACGGTCTGGGGTGAGCCATCCGTATATTCCACCTGCTCATCGCTGAGCGGCTTCGGCATCGCAATCTGATGGCCGGGGAAATACTTGTTGTAGTGCAGACCCGGCTGCACATGCGCACCTTCCGGCGGATCTTCATAGCCCAGCAGCAGGGCATGGACGTAATCCACGCCATATTCCTGATACTGAATGAAAGCGTCGGTGATGAAGCCCGGGAAGCCCACCTGATAAGAACGGGCCTTGGTGATCACCGACAGATCCGGCGGGAAAGCGCCGCCATTGGCTGCGCGGGCCGCCTGCTCATTCGGGAACGGTGACGGCCAGTGGTCCGACGGACGGCCCGGACGCTCGAACATATCGCCCGAGTCATTCGGTCCGTCCTGCACCTGATACTCGCTGGCGATCTGCTTCACCTGATCTTCGGTGAATTCAGGGCCGCCCTCTTGGCTCAGGTTACGGAAAGACATGAACTGCGCAGAGTGACAGGAGGCGCAAACCTCCCGGAACACCTTGAAGCCACGCTGCAACTGCGCACGGTCATAGGTTCCGAATGGGCCCGAAAATGACCAGGGCATGCGCTCAGGCCGGACAGAGTCACCTGCCGCCTGTGCACCTGTGGTGAGGCCGGGAGCCGTGGCCAGAACAGCCGCAGCCGCCATACCGAAGAGAATTTTACGAATGTTCATGTCCGTTCTCTCCGCACCGGCTCACTTCGTCTCAGGGGCGGCTGCCCCTGCGACCACTGTGGCTCCACCCTTGCTTCTTGCCAGCACGGCATCCGCGATGGATGCGGGCATTGGCGACGTCCGCTCAACGAAACCGAGCACCGGCAGGATGACCAGGAAGTGGATGAAGTAATAGATCGCGAAGATCCGGGACAGGATCACATAGATACCGTCCGCAGGCATGGCGCCGAGATAACCCAGCCCAACACCCACGACCGCGAAAATCCAGAAGAAGATCCGGAACAGCGGACGATAGCGGGCCGAACGCACCTTCGAGGTATCAAGCCAAGGCAGGAAGGCCAGCACCGCGATAGCGGCAAACATGGCCAGAACGCCACCCAGCTTGTCCGGCACCGCACGCAGGATCGCGTAGAAGGGCAGGAAGTACCATTCAGGCACGATATGCGCCGGCGTCGACATGGGATTCGCCGGGATATAGTTGTCCGAGTGGCCAAGGAAGTTCGGCGTGTAGAACACGAACCAGGAGAAGAAGATCAGGAACACGACGATCGCGAAGAAGTCCTTCAGCGTCGCATAGGGCGTGAAGGGCACGGTGTCCTTCGCGACGCTCTTCACGTCCAGACCGTCAGGGTTGTTCTGGCCCACATGATGCAGAGCCCAGATATGCAGGCCAACGACGCCGGCAATCATGAAGGGCACCAGATAATGCAGGGCAAAGAAGCGGTTCAGCGTGGGGTCACCCACAGCATATCCACCCCACAGCCATTCCACGATCACCGGTCCAACCACCGGAATGGCGGAGAACAGGTTGGTGATCACGGTCGCGCCCCAGAAGGACATCTGGCCCCAGGGGAGCACATAGCCCATGAACGCGGTAGCCATCATCAGCAGGTAGATGATCACGCCGAGGATCCACAGCACCTCACGCGGGGCCTTGTAGGACCCGTAATAGAGGCCGCGGAACATGTGGATGTAGACTGCGATGAAGAACATCGAGGCGCCATTGGCGTGGATGTATCGCAGCAGCCAGCCATAGCTCACATCGCGCATGATGTGCTCGACGCGTGCAAACGCGATCGGCGCATAAGGCGCGTAGTGCATGGCCAGCACGATGCCGGAGACGATCTGGCACACCAGCATGAAGCTGAGAATGGCGCCAAAGGTCCACAGATAATTCAGATTCTTCGGCACCGGGTAAGCGATGGCCGAAGAATGAATCAACCCCACAATCGGCAAGCGGCTCTCGAACCACTGCGCGACCTTGCCCTTGGGCTGGTAGGTTGAGTGTCCTTCCATGGGTCCAACCTTTATTGATGAGGCGACGCGCGCGCGTCAGCCGATCACGATCGAAGTGTCGGTGACGAAGTTGTAGGGTGGCAGCTCCAGATTGAGCGGCGCGGGTCCCTGGCGAATGCGTCCCGAAGTGTCATAAACAGAACCATGGCAAGGGCAGAACCAGCCATTGTAAGCGCCCTGATGCCCTAGTGGCACGCAACCCAGATGGGTGCAGATGCCGATGACAACGAGCCATTCATCCTTGCCGGGCTTCACGCGGTCCGCGTCGCTCTGCGGGTCGATCAGCGTGGCCACGTCAACATTCTGCGCGGCCTCGATTTCCTTCGCCGTGCGATGGAAAACGAAAACCGGCTTGCTGCGCCACATCACTGTGATCATCTGGCCTTCGGCGACCGGGCTCAGATCCACCTCGGTGGAGGCGAGCGCGAGCACCGAGGCATCGGGCTGCATCTGCGAGACAAAAGGCCAGACCAGCCCTGCCGCCCCGACCGCGCCCACGGCGCCCGTCGCGATGTAGAGGAAGTCCCGGCGCGTCGTCTGCGGAGTCTGCGAGGTTTGCGATTCTGCCACGGCGATAGTTCCTGATCTTGTCGTACGCCCTCAAGCGCGCCCGAAGCGGATTTCGAATACGAATGCTTCGAAGAGGCCAAACAGGCGCGAATGTGACGTCTCGATGAAGCCCCAAGCCGCCACCTTCGAGGGCCTCTAATTGCACCCTCTCCCCATCTTGTCCAGATCAGGGCAATGCCCGAGGTCGTCATTTCGCCTACAGACTTTGGATTATACACGCCCTCGCGGTACCTTTCTGCCGGAGTCATCCATGCTTCTCGCCCTCTATTGCCCTGATATTGCCCAGAATGCCGGCACCTGCCTGCGCACCGGCGCATGCCTTGGTATTCCAGTGCATATCATTGAGCCTGCGGGCTTTCCTGTCGGCAATGCGGCCTTCCGAAGGGCCGGCATGGATTATCTGGATGCGGTGGAATGGCGCAGGCACGACAGTTTTACAGATTTTGAGGCTTTCAGGCGCTCAGAAGGCCGCCGACTGGTGCTTTTCACCACCTCCGGGGCGATGCCCTACACGGATTTTAAGTTCGAACCGGACGATATCCTGCTTTTCGGCCGGGAATCGGCTGGTGTTCCGCCGCATGTCCATGAACTTGCGGATGCCCGGCTCACCATTCCCATGCGCGCGGGCATGCGCTCCATGAATGTGGCCGTAAGCGCCGCCATGGCGCTGGGCGAGGCGCTGCGCCAGACCGGAACCTTTCCCCAGATGCCCTGAAACCACCCGTGTCGAGAAGCCGGAATTTGCCTTTCCGCGCCTGCCGCGACACAACACAGGCAACGTGTGCACCTTATCCGACCGCAGGATGACCATGACCCTCCCCACGCCCGCAGCAGATCCCGTCCTTGAAACCCGCAAGGGGCTGGCCCGCGCATGGTTCGAGGATCTTCAGGGACAGATCATCAACGCGTTCGAAACGCTGGAGCAGGAAGCCTCTCCAGATCTCTATTCCGGGGAACCGGCATCCTTCGTGCGCACCCCATGGCGGCGGGCAGACCACACCGGCGTGCCCGGAGGCGGTGGCACCATGGCGCTGATGCGCGGGCGGCTGTTCGAAAAGGTGGGGGTGCATACCTCCACCGTGTTCGGCGAGTTCGCGCCCGAATTCCGGGGGCAGATTCCCGGCGCGAATGAAGACCCGCGCTTCTGGGCTTCCGGCATCTCGCTCATCGCCCATATGGCGAACCCGCATGTGCCCGCCGTGCATATGAACACGCGCTTCGTGGTGACCAGCAAGGCGTGGTTCGGCGGTGGGGCAGACCTCACCCCCGTTCTGGCCGCTCGCCGCACTCAGGAAGACCCGGACACGATTGCCTTCCATGAGGCCATGCGCACGGCCTGCACCGCCCACAAGGTGGCGGACTATGAGCGCTACAAGAGCTGGTGCGACGAGTATTTCTTTTTGAAGCACCGCAACGAGATGCGTGGCATTGGCGGCATCTTCTATGATTATCTCGACAGCGCCCGCGAGCAGAAGGGCCTGTGGGAAGACGATCTCGCCTTCACCCGCGACGTCGGCCTCGCCTTTCTCGATATCTACCCGCGCATCGTGCGCGCCAATATGGGCAAGCCGTGGACTGAGGCGGAGCGGGAAGAACAGCTCATCCGCCGTGGCCGCTATGTGGAATTCAACCTGCTGTATGATCGCGGCACGGTGTTTGGCCTGAAAACCGGCGGCAATGTGGATTCGATCCTTTCTTCCATGCCGCCTGTGGTCAAATGGCCCTGAGGGCATCTTCTGTGATGCGGGCGTCACGAAACACGGTTAGGGTGCCGGCTGAACCAAACGGGGGCATTTCCGCCCCTCCGGGAGTGACCAGAATGGCGTTCGAACCGGGTGAAATCGTCCAGCTCAAGTCCGGCAGCCCTGCCCTGACCGTCATCGAGACGGCCGGCAATGACGTGACCGTGATCTGGTATGCCGACGAGGTGCCGGAATTCCGCACCCATACCATTCCCGCCGTGGCGCTCGAAGTGCTCGAACTCATCGAATTCGATGAAGACGAGGACGATTCTGATGACGAAGACGCGGACGAAGACGAGGACTGATCCTCGCCATCATTCCTGAAGGAATGTACGGGTGCGCGGCATGTAAGAAAGGGCGTTGCGCTCTTCCACATGCAGGTGCACCCGTTCTGTTTTGTGAGCCTGTCTCCGCTTTTTCCAGCCTGTGCAGGTGGGACAGAGCTTCTGGCCGCGGAAGATCAGACATCGGAGCGGTCGCTCAGCAGGCCCATCACTTCACGATGGCTTTTTCCACGATCGCTGCCATCTGCTCTTCTGCATCAGGGAAGTCGGCATCAATCCATATGGCTTCCGCCCGACGCAGGACTTCTCCCAGTTCCGGCCCCGGCTTGAGCCCCTGCGCAATCAAATTTCGCGCGGTTATGGGCAGGCGTGGACGCTGCCAATCTCCGGCCTGCTGCACCACCGCATGCAAGGCCGCCTTGCGCGCCGGGCTGGTGGTGTGGCGTGCCGCTTCCAGCAACGCCCTGTTTCGCACCGCCTCCGCCCCCAGCTGATAGAGCGCCAGACGTCCGCTCGCCTCATCCGGAAGCTGGGGGAGCGCTCCCGCCATCGCAGCCAGCCTGCGGGTTTCCTCATTGGAGAGGCGCAGGCGTGCACGCAGGCGTGGCACATCATCCGGTATCCGCAGGGCCAGCGCGGCCAGATGGCGCATGGCATCTGCCTGCACGCCCCATTCCTGTTCCAGCGTTACCAGCCGCCCCAGCAGGGGTACATCGCCTATGCCGGCCAGTAGTGGCTGAAGCAGCCCGCTGTCGCTCATCACCTGAAGGGTCGGCACAGCGCCGCGCGCCAGCAGCAGCTTGCGCATTTCCGCCCCCACCCGCTCGCGGGAGAGAGGGAGAAGCCCTGCCCGCTGGCGTTCACAGGCCCGCAGTGCGGCGGCGTCCATTTCGCCTGCACCATAGCCGGCATGGAAGCGGAACAACCGCAGAATACGCAGATAATCCTCTCGGATCCGGGTATCCGCATCACCAATGAAGCGCACCTTGCGGGCGGCGATATCCGCCAGCCCGCTGATGAGGTCGATCACCGCACCATCGCGGGTCGCATACAGGGCATTGATGGTGAAGTCCCGCCGTGCGGCATCGCGCGCCCAGTCCCGCCCGAAGGTCACCACCGCATGGCGACCATCGGTCTGGGTATCCTCGCGCAGGGTCGTCACTTCATAGGGCGTGTGATCGGCCACCACGGTCACCGTTCCGTGGTCCAGCCCGGTCGGTACGGCCTTCAGGCCTGCCGCCTTTGCCCGGAGCATCACGTCCTGCGGCAGCGCCGTCGTGGCAATATCGACATCACCCACCGCCACGCCCATCAGCGCATTGCGCACGGCACCGCCCACCACACGGGCTTCCTCGCCATCGGCGTTGAGAATGTCCAGAACGGCTTTCAGGCCGGGGCGGGCCCAGAACGCGGCGCTATGCAGATCCGGCCTCCTCATTCATAGCGCCCGGGCACGAACACGCCATCACGCATCTCTGCGGGAATATAGCGCGTGCCGGCCGGTGCACCACGCCCGCTCTCGAACACCACCAGCCCGCCCGCCATCAGGATGAGAGCGATGAGCCCCAGAACGCCCAGGACACGCGGCGACCAGTGCGCCGGCACCACCGAGCCCTTCGTGGCCAGAAGCAGTGCGCCATAAAGCACGAAGGGCGTGAGAAACAGCGCCAGTTCGATCAGGACAGTGCGCACCATCAGGCATAAATCCGTTCATAAAGATTGCGAAGCATGCCCGCCGTTGCCCCCCAGATGAAGCGTTCCTCATACGGCATGGCATAGAACTGGCGCAGCGTGCCCTTCCATTCGCGAGACTGACGCTGATGATTGGCCGGGCTCATCAGGAAATGCAGCGGCACCTCGAAAATCTCGTCCACCTCCCCCGGATTGGGCTTGAGAGTGCAGGCCGGGTTCACCAGCCCCACCACCGGCACGATCCAGAATCCTGTCCCGGAGAGATATCCCTCCATATAGCCCAGCGGGTGAATGAAGCGCGCATCCATCCCCACTTCCTCGCGGGCCTCGCGAAAGGCAGCGTCCTGTTCGTCGCGGTCTTCCGGGTCCATGCGGCCGCCGGGAAATGAGATCTGCCCGGCATGGTTGTTCAGCTGGGCGGAACGCAGGGTCAGCAGAACAGTTGGCTCCGGCCGGGCCATGATGGGCACCAGAACGGCCGCCCGGCGCGGTTCCTGCACCGGGCCGCGCTCACCCGGCAAGGGAGAGAAGGCATGATCGCCCTTCATCTGCGCATAAGCCTGCGCGGAATAGGGCGGCGGCGGCTCATGCAACAGGCGCTGACGGGCACGTTCCAGAAAATCGGCCAGCGCGGGACCGGCGGGTGCCTGCCACCACGGAGCTGGCGTATCGGCTGCGTGCGCGCTGGAAAAGGGTTTGGTCATGGTGTGTCCTGCGCATCAAACGGGTGTTCGACAAGCCTGTCCAGTTCCGCCGCCGGCATGATGGGAAAGAAGACACCGCCGGATGAGACACCGAACATCGGCTCCCCCACGTCCGCCCGCACTTCGGCGACGGCGACCAGATCCATATAGGTGGCGCGGTTCAGGCGGGCTTCAAGGCCGGGGCGCACCTCGACATAGGGTGTGAAGGCCCCGGGTAAGGCACCGGCGGCAAAGCGCAGGGGATGTTCTGCCCCACAGCGCACCAACTCATCCAGACTGGTGCGGAACACCAGAACCGGGTGGCCGGCCTCCTCGTCCACCGCCATCTCGACAGCCAGAAAGGGGGCATCATCCACCGTGATGCCGATCTTCTCCGCCGGGGTCTTGAGCACGAAGCGCGCGCCTTCCCGCGTGAGAACCGAGGCAAACAGGCGCACCAGAGCGGGCCGGCCAATGGGACTGCCCATATAGTGCCAGCTGCCATCCGCCTTGATCCGCAGGTCGATGTCACCACAATCGGGCGGGTTCCACAGATGCACGGGCGCAGGCCCACGCCCGCCCGCGGCTTTTACCGCCGCCATCAGACTCTCAATCCGGGCGGGCGGTGCGCCCCCCTTCTCACCGGTCATCTCACCCAAACCTTGCCACACCGGACATTCACCATGAATCAGTTCCCTGGCACAAAGGCCGCACATGCCTCACCCAGAAGGAGGATTCGAGGCATTTACCCGCTATCGTAGGCGCTCTTGCCGGGTGAGGCGACCCCGGCCCTTGCCCCTTTCGCGTGACAAAACAGGCGAGAAGACGGATGAGGCGTGATATTGCCGCTTTTGGCAGCGAGCCTGCCGCAATGCGGCATATGCTGCGCAGGAATGATGGAGAGGGCTTGATGGCGGCTGCCGGCGAAATACTGGATCTGGACCAGACGATCATTCGCAATGCCGAGGCTGCTGCAAGCCAGGTGCGTGCCGCGCGTGATGCGATTGGCGAGATCATCTTCGGGCAGGAAGCGGTGGTGGAGCAGGTGCTCGTGACCCTTCTTTCCGGCGGCCACGGGCTGCTGGTGGGTGTGCCGGGGCTGGCCAAGACCAAGCTGGTGGAAACGCTGGGCATCGTTCTGGGGCTGGACAGCCGCCGCGTTCAGTTCACACCAGACCTGATGCCTTCCGATATTCTGGGCGCGGAAGTGCTGGAAGAAGGCGCGGACGGCAAGCGCCATTTCCGCTTCATTCAGGGCCCCATCTTCACCCGCCTGCTGATGGCGGACGAGATCAACCGCGCCTCGCCACGCACCCAGTCCGCCCTGCTTCAGGCCATGCAGGAATATCACGTGACCGTGGCCGGCGCGCGCCATGACCTGCCCCGCCCTTTCCATGTGCTCGCCACCCAGAATCCGCTGGAACAGGAAGGCACCTATCCCCTGCCCGAGGCCCAGCTCGACCGCTTCCTGATGCAGGTGGATGTCGATTACCCCGACCGCAATGCCGAACGCCGTATTCTGTTTGAAACCACCGGCGCGGCCGAAAAGCCCCCGCGGGCGGCGATGAGTGTGGATGAGCTGGCGCAGGCCCAGCGCCTCGTACGCAGCCTGCCGGTGGGAGAATCGGTGGTGGAGGGCATACTCAACCTTGTGCGTGCCGCCCGCCCAGGTGATGACACGCATGAGCAGAAGCTGATTGCATGGGGCCCGGGTCCGCGTGCCAGTCAGGCCCTGATGCTGGCCGTGCGTGCCCGCGCTTTGCTGGATGGCCGTTTTGCCCCTTCACTGGATGATGTGGCGGCCTTGGCAGAACCTGTTCTCAAGCACCGCATGGCGCTGACCTTCACGGCACGGGCAGAGGGTGAGAATGTGAAAAGCATCATCCGCCGCCTTGTCGGGCGGCTTGGCTGAGGGCGGGTCCAGAGCCGGTGGCGAACCCCTCTCCCAGAACTGAAGGCGCGGAAAACTCTGGCTCCCCCGGGCCGGAACAGAACATGCGCACCCTCGCCCAGCGGGCCGAGCATCTGGCCGCAGCCATGCCGCGCCTGATGATGGAGGCCGGCCGCATCGCCGCCAGCGTGCAGCACGGCCTGCATGGGCGCAGGCGCGCAGGTAATGGCGAGACCTTCTGGCAATATCGACAGTTCATGGATGGCGAGCCGGCCAACCGTGTGGACTGGCGCCGCTCTGCCCGCGACGACCAGCTTTATGTGCGCGAGCGCGAGTGGGAAGCGGCCCATACGGTCTGGATCTGGCCAGATCTTTCTCCCTCCATGGATTATGCATCGCGCCGGCACGCCCCCAAGGCTGAGCGCGCACTGGTGCTGGCCTTCGCGCTCGCGGAACTGATGGTGCAGGCGGGCGAGCGCGTGGGCACACCGGGGCTGATGCCGCCCACCGCAAGCCGTCGCATCATCGAGAAGATGGCGCAGGCGGTGCTTCTGGCGACCCGCGTCAGCGCCGCTCCGGAAAGCCTGCCGCCCGGCTTCGCTCCCGGCCCACGGGCAGAAGTGGTGCTGCTGAGTGATTTCTGGAGCCCGGCTGAAGAAACATCCACACGCATCGCGGCACTGGCTGCCACAGGCGCGCGCGGCCATCTGGTGCAGGTGGTGGACCCTTCAGAAGAAACCTTCCCCTTTTCCGGCCGGGTGGAATTCCACGAACCGGAAAGTGGCGGAGAGATCATCGCGGGGCGGGCGGAGAGCTGGCGCGATGCCTATGAGGCAAAGCTGGCGGAGCACCGCGACCATCTGCGTCGCGCCGCCCAGCGCGCCGGCTGGACCTTCCAGATCCACCGCACGGACAGGCCGGCGAGCGAACTGCTGCTGGCGCTTCACGCCCGGCTGGGACAAGGCGGAGCCGGGGTAAGCGAGAAGGGAAGAGGCGCATGAAGCCGTATCTTTCTCTTTCGCGGTGGGGTTCGCATGGGTGGAGTTCGCATGCAATGCATCCGCGCTTCACGGCGCAGGCGCACCAGACATGTATCGCCGCAAGGAGAGCGCAGATTGGTGATTTGCGCGCAGCGCGCCCCTTCGCCCGGAAATACTCCAGCCCCATAAACACGTCCGCCCCCAGCATGGCCGGAGTATTTGCCTGATGTTCGGCCTGCCCCTCGCTTTTTCCGCACCGCTGCTTCTGGGCGCGCTTCTGGCGCTGCCGTTGTTGTGGGTGCTGCTGCGCGTGGTGCCGCCCCGGCCACGCCGGATCAGCTTTCCCCCCACCCGCCTGCTGTTCGAGATTGCTCCGCGCGAGGAAACCAGTGCCCGCTCACCATGGTGGCTCACGGCCCTGCGCATGCTGCTGGCGGCACTCCTCATTCTGGCGGCGGCCGGCCCCATCTGGAACCCGCCTGCCAGCGTGCCCACAGCCACAGGCCCGCTGGTGCTGGTGCTGGATCAGGGCTGGCCATCTGCTGGGCACTGGTCTGCCCGCATCTCTGCTGCCCATGTGCTGATTGATGAGGCGGAGACTGCAGGCCGTGGCATTGCCCTGCTGCCCACCGGCGATGTGCCGCGCGAAAACACGCTTCTCACCCCGGCAGCGGCGCGCGATCGTCTGCGTTCGCTGACCCCGGTGCCCTATGCCCCGCCACGGCAGGAAGCTCTGGCCCGTGCTGCAGCACTGCTGGACAGCCAGCCGGAAGCCAGCCTCGTCTTCATCTCCGATGGCGTGGATGCGGGTAATGATGTCGATATCACAACCGCCCTCGCCCCGCTGAAGCATGATCGGGCGCTGGTCATCAGTGGTGGCCTGCCCCAGCCCCTCGCTCTTGAAGGCCAGCGCAATGATGCGGAAGCGCTGATCGTGAAGGTGCTGCGCCCGCAGGCCGGGCCGGCGCGCACCGGTCTTGTGGAAGCCAGGGATGCACGCGGCCTCGAGCTGGGCACCTCCCCCTTCACCCTTGCCGAAGGCGCGCGCGAGGGGGAGGCCCGCTTCACCCAGCCGGTGGAAATCCGTAACGAGATCACCCGGTTGGAGATTGTCGGCGAGCGTTCCGCGGGTGCGGTGCAACTGCTGGACAAAAGCTGGCGACGGCGCACTGTCGGCGTCATTTCCGGCACCAGCACAGACCGGGGCCAGCCCCTTCTCGCGCCCACCTATTACATCACCCGCGCCCTTGCCCCCTTCGCGGATCTGCGGGTGGCGGAAACCGGCTCGGCGACAGACAACATCAACCGCTTTCTTGACCAGAACCTGCCTGTTCTCATCCTGACCGATGTCGGCACCATTCCCGAGACGACCCGCGCACGGCTGACCCGCTTCGTGGAGAATGGCGGCGTGCTGGTGCGCTTTTCCGGCGCGCGCCTCGCCAATACGCGCGATGACCTGCTGCCCGTGCGCCTGCGCCATGGCGGGCGCGTGCTGGGCGGTTCCCTCTCATGGGAAACACCCCAGAAACTGGGCAGCCTGACCCCGGAAGGCCCCTTCCGCGACCTCTCCACCCCGGATGATGTGACCGTAAACCGGCAGGTGCTGGCGGAACCGGATGCGGCCCTGCGCGAGCGCACATGGGCGACACTGGGTGATGGCACGCCGCTTGTCACCGGTGCGCGCATCGGCAAGGGGGCGCTCGTGCTGTTCCATGTGACGGGAGATACCTCATGGTCTAACCTGCCCCTCTCCGGCACATTTGTTGAGATGCTGCGCCGGGTGATTGCTCTTTCCGATACGCAGGCCCTGCCGGAAAATCCCGCCACCGCGCAGAAAAGCGGAACCACCACAAGCGCGACAGCGCCGGTCGCACCGCCACTTGCACCTACCCGGGTTCTGGATGGCTTTGGCACCTTCACCACACCGGGGCCATTGGCGCGGGCCATTCCGGCCAACTTCCGGGGCCGGGCCAGCGCCATTCACCCGCCCGGCTTTTATGGACCGCCGGAAAGCCTTGTGGCCGTAAATACACTGGCCCCAGCCGATACACTCTCAATGCTCGATTTCACGGCCTTTGGCGCAAAGGTAGAGCCGGTGCAGGAAGGCACGCCGCAGGATCTGCGCGGGCCTGTGCTGCTGGCTGCCATGCTTCTGCTTTTGCTGGATGCGCTGGCGGTGCTGTGGCTCACCGGTGGGCTTTCGCGCCTGCGCGGGCGGCATAAAGGTGCTGCGGCCCTGCTGTTGGCTCTTGGGTTTGCTGGCATGTCGGGCGGGGAAATCCGCGCGCAGGGCGCCCCCCCGCCCGCAGCGCCCTCCCAGCAGCTTGAATCCTCCTCAGCTCCACCCGTGTCCAATCCGAATGCGGATGCCTTCGCGGTGCAGGCCACCAGCCAGACCCGCTTCGCCTTCGTGAATACGGGAGATGCAGAGGTGGACAACATCTCCCGCGCCGGGCTGGATGCACTGGGCGAATTCCTGCGCCAGCGCACCGCCATTCTGCCCGGTGAAGCCATGGGGGTGGATCTGGAACAGGATGAGCTGGCTTTCTTCCCCCTCATCTACTGGCCCATTCTGCCCGATGCCGGCGTGCCTTCACCCGAAGCTCTGGCGAAGCTGGATGCCTATATGAAGCAGGGTGGCACCGTGATTTTCGACACGCGCGATGCAAATGAGGGCGCGGATGAACCCGGCGCGCCGCTCACCCCCGCCCGTGCCCGCTTGCGTGAAATTCTGGCGGGGCTCGATATTCCCGCCCTCAGCCCGGTGCCGGATGAGCATGTGCTGACCAAGGCCTTCTACCTGCTAAACGACTTCCCCGGCCGCTTCACGGGTGGCGTGACATGGGTGGAAGCCTTGCCAGCAACCGAGGAAGAGGCCGAGGAGCGCCCCGCCCGCGCGGGCGATGGCGTCTCTCCCATCATCATCACCTCGAATGATCTGGCGGGCGCATGGGCAACCAGCCCGGAGGGCACACCGCTGCTCCCCCTCACTCCCGGCGAGCCGCGCCAGCGCGAGATGGCCTTTCGCGCCGGGGCCAATATGGCGATGTATGTGCTGACGGGTAACTACAAGGCAGATCAGGTGCACGTGCCGGCGCTGCTGGAAAGGCTGGGGCAATGAATTACGGCCTCGCCTTCTCCCCCTTCATCGGGTGGCCCTTCCTCATCGGCCTCGCCATTATCGCGGCACTGCTGGCAGGCCTTCTTCTGGCCGGGCGCACACGCGGGGCGGGCCTGCGGGCGCTGGCCATGGCGGCCGGGCTGCTCGCCCTCTCCAACCCCTCATTCACGCAGGAAGAGCGCGAACCCCTCAGTTCCGTGGTCGCAGTGGTGGTGGATGACAGCCCCAGCCAGACCTTCGGAGACCGGCGCGCGCAGACAGAGGCCGCCCGCGCGGCCCTGAATACCAGCCTTGCCGCTTTGCCGGGTGTGGATGTGCGCACCATCACTGTGGACGGGCGCGGCGCGGATGCCGATGGCACGCAGCTCTTCTCTGCCCTTTCCGCCGGCCTAGCCGATGTGCCGCCGGAGCGGTTCGCCGGAGCCATCCTGATTACGGACGGGCGGGTGCATGATGTGCCAACCCGCGCCAGCGAGCTTGGCTTCAACGCCCCGGTCCATGCCCTCATTACCGGGCAGGAGGGCGAGAAGGACCGACGCATCACGCTGGAGAAGACACCCCGTTTCGGCATTGTGGGGCAGGAACAGTCCATCACCTTCCGTGTGCTGGATGAAGGCCTGCCAGCCGGCGCGCGCGTGCCGGTGACCGTGCGCCGCGATGGCGAGGTGATCGCCACCCCCACCGTCACCGCTGGCGAGAGTGCGACCATCCGGGTTGAAATCACCCATGCCGGGCAGAATATCGTCGAGCTGGAGGTACCCCCGGTTGAGGGCGAGCTGACGCTGGTGAACAACCGCACCGCCCTTTCCATAGATGGCGTGCGTGACAAGCTGAAGGTGCTGCTCGTTTCCGGCGAGCCCACGGCCGGCGAGCGCACATGGCGCAACCTTTTGAAAAGCGATGCGAATGTGGATCTGGTCCACTTCACCATCCTGCGCCCACCTTCCAAGCAGGATGGCACGCCGATTGATGAACTCTCGCTCATCGCCTTCCCCACCCATGAGCTGTTCGACACGAAGATCAATGATTTCGATCTCATCATCTTCGATCGCTATGCCCAGCAGGGCGTGCTGCCGCAGCTTTATCTTGAGAACATCGTGAACTTTGTGCAGGGCGGCGGCGCGCTATTGGTCGCCTCCGGCACGGATTATGTGGACATCGGCTCGCTCTACAACACGCCGCTGGAAGAGGTGCTGCCCGCTGTGCCCACCGGCAATGTGACGGAAGAGCCTTTCCATGCCCGTCTCTCCAAGGCCGGCACGCGCCACCCCGTGACCCGTGACCTGCCCGGCAGTCAGACCGAGCCACCCGGCTGGAGCCGTTTTTTCCGCGTGATCGATTCCGATGCCCGCTCCGGCACCACCTTGATGACTGCACCGGGAGACAAGCCGATCCTGATGGTGGATCAGGTGGGTGAGGGCCGGGTGGGGCAGATTCTATCTGACCATATCTGGCTGTGGGCGCGCGGCTATGAGGGCGGCGGTCCGCATGTGGACCTGCTGCGTCGCCTCTCCCACTGGCTGATGAAAGAGCCGGATCTGGAAGAGGAGCGCCTCAAGCTCACCCTTTCCGGCCGCGAACTGGTGGTTGAACGCCAGACCATGGGCGACACCGCACCCGAGGCTGAGGTGACCACCCCGACCGGAGAGACCCGCGCCCTCACCCTGAAGGAAGCCAGCCCCGGCCTGTGGCGGGCCACCACGCCTGCGGACCTGCCCGGCCTATGGCGCGTGACCAATGGCGACCTCACCGCCCTTGCCAATATTGGCCCACTGAATCCGCGCGAATTTGCGGAAGTCACCAGCACGCGGGAGATTCTCACGCCGCTGGCGACCGCAACGGGTGGCGGCGTGTGGCGGCTTTCAGAACGCGGCGGCCAGCCTCCCCGTCTGGTTCAGCTTGCCTCGGGCGACCGCATGGCGGGCAGCGACTGGATGGGCCTGGCCACGCGCAATGTCTCTGTGGTGCGGGGCATAAGCCTTTATCCGGTATTTGCGGGGCTGGCTGGCTTGCTCATTCTGCTGGGTCTGCTCACGGCGGCATGGGTGCGTGAGGGGCGCTGAGGCCTGTGTCCTGCACCTGCAAAGATGTGACGGGGGCCAGTGCCTCCTCACGGCCGATATCGTACAGGTGCCGGCATGTGATGGCTCTGGCCCAGATCCCGCCCGGCAATGGCATGGGATGAGCGGATAATCCGAGCACGTCAGGCCATGTGGGGGTGCTCGGCATATAAGATGCGATATTAAGTGGGTGATGCCATAACTGCGCTGCGTAGTAGCGAACAGGCGTTCATACGATGGGCAAATACCGCCACGCCCCATCAAGATCGCGGAACGCATTTAACCGGCTGCGCGCGCATGCGCAGCCCGGCACACCCGCATTGCGGGAGGCTTCAATGCGAGCGCGACGCTTGTCCGTCGTCAGGATAGAACTGAATAAATCGCTGTTCGGGATGGCTTTCCTGCGCATTCAGTTAGCGGGTGCCCGCTATGGGAAAAGGCCATCCCTGCGCCTCCACCCCATCAGTGGCGGCGGTCGACCATGGTGTAATCCCCGGAGCGGACACGGTCCACGAGGCGGGTGACAAACTGCGCGCTGGGCTCTTCGCCATAGGTGGTCACGAGGCTGCGCAATGCCGTGAAGAGCGCCGCCTGTACAAGGCAGTCCTCTTCCAGACCGTCGCGCACCGCCTCAACCCACGCATCATTCAGATATGTCAGCGCGGCAAGGCGCTCGTCGGCGGCCATGTCGGCGATGTCGGGCAGGTCAATGGCAGGGTTCGACAATGTGGTCACTCTTCAGCCTCCAGACGCGCAACATCGGCACGAAGGAATGAGTAGCACGTTCCTTCGCCCGATGGTGGGAGTTCTTACTGAAAGGTTAATGCTGCACGGGCTCATCCGGTTCCGCCGGAAGACGCCCCAGCACATCGGCCGCCGCAAGAACCATCTGCGCCAGCCCATCCGTGGTGGTCAGCCCTGCCACCTCATGGGGATGGAACCATCCCACCTCCACCGCCTCGATCCCGGTCTGCGGCTCTCCCTCCAGCCATCGCCCGGCATGGGCAATAACGACAAAATGGCCGGTGAGAGCGCCTGAACTGTCTTTCAGAATGACATCCAGCACACCTGCGAGCCCCACGATCTGCGCGCGCACCTGCACTTCCTCATCCAGTTCGCGCAGGGCTGCCTCGGCCGCGGTTTCGCCGGCCTCCACACGTCCACCCGGCAGGCTCCAAAGCCCGGCACCCGGCGCCGCTGCCCGCCGCGCCAGCAGCACCTTTCCACCACGAAACACCGCCACGCTGGCAGCCAGAACAGGACGGATCGCTGTGGTCATGAGTACGAAACCCTTTTGGTGAATGCTCCGGAACAGACCTGCCGAAGGAATCGGAAAGGCCCACTCACGGTAAGCCGGCGTCCAATACTGCGGCACGCACCGGAAACCGTCCGGAACCTGTTCATTGGTGGACAGACCAGACGGCAAGCTTGTGAGAGGTCACCGGCAGCTTACCTTCGCACCAACAGGGGAGCACGCGATTCGTGACAGCACCACCTGCACACCACCATTATCGCGCTATTGAAGGCTTTCCCCTTTTCGCGCATCTGCCAGAGACCGTTCCTCTTCCCATGACCGCTCGACCCCGTTCCCCCTCAGCGCCACCAACAGCCACCACGGCCAAGGATGCCGCAGATGCCCGCGCCCCCCGCCGCAAGGCCAAGCCCGCGCGCGCATGGCAGCGCATGCTTTCCGGCCGGCGGCTGGACCTGCTCGATCCCTCCCCGCTGGATATCGAGATCGAGGATATTGCCCATGGCCTTGCCCGCGTGGCTCGCTGGAACGGCCAGACCCATGGCGACAACATCTTCTCAGTCGCCCAGCACTCCTTGCTGACCGAGCATTTGTGCCGTAGCGCCAATCCGGGAATGGACCGCACGGCACTGCTTTGCGCCCTGCTGCATGATGCGCCGGAATATGTGATCGGAGACATGATCTCACCGTTCAAGGCGGTGCTCGGCGATGATTACAAGCAGGTGGAGGCCCGACTTCTTGCCGCCATTTCCATTCGCTTTTCCCTGCCCGCCACATGGCCGAAAGCGCTGGTGAAAAATATCAAAGCCGCAGACCTTGCCTCGGCCCATTTCGAGGCCACGCATCTGGCCGGCTTTTCAAAGGTTGAAGCCCAGCGCCTTTTTGGAAAGGCTCCTCATCTCGACCCGGCCGAGGAACAGGATTATCTTGTGCCTTGGACAGCGCAGACAGCCAAGGCGCGCTTTCTGGCCCGTTTTGAGGAACTTCAGCCATGATTTATGTCTGCCCTCTTTCCCGTCTCCATGAAACGGTGGAAGCGACAGGCGCGCGCCACATCATCACCCTCATCAATGGGGAAACGGTGGTGGTGCGCCCCGAAACTGTGGAACCGGATAACCACCTGTTTCTGGGCTTCAATGATATTGCCGAAGACATGGATGGCATGGTCGCACCCGGCGCGCATCATGTGCGGGAACTGTTCACATTCGTCGAGGCATGGCCGCGTGAAATGCCACTGGTCATCCATTGCTATGCGGGCATTTCGCGTTCCACCGCTGCGGCCTACGCCACGCTTTGCACGCTGATGCCACAGGCGAATGAACTGGAACTGGCCCAGCGCCTGCGCCAGCTTTCTCCCAGCGCCACGCCGAACCCGCGCATCATCGCGCTGGCAGACAAGGCTCTGGGACGTGAGGGGCGGATGATCGCGGCCATCCAGTCCATCGGCCGCGGTGCAGATGCATTTGAAGGCACGCCTTTCGCCCTGCCCCTGAACTGAGCGAAAACGCGGACGGGCGCAGGGATGTCGCATCCCGGGCGAGATGCGCTATAAGACGCCGGCCGGAGCGACCATGACCGAGGTTCTTTTCTATCATCTGGAACGCCGCCCGCTGGAGGTGGTGCTGCCGACCCTGCTGGAGAAATCCCTGGAGCGGGGGTGGCGCTGCGTGGTGCAGTGCGCCTCGTCCGAGCGGCGCGATGCGCTGGATTCCCACTTGTGGACCTATAACGACTCCTCATTCCTGCCCCACGGCACGGAGACCCAGCCCCAGCCAGAGCGCCAGCCGGTTCTGCTGTCGACCTCCGAGGACAACCCAAACGGCGCACAGATCCGCTTCATGCTGGATGGCGTGCCGCTGACGGATGCCAGTTCCTATGTCCGGGTGGTGCACATGTTTGACGGGCATGATGAGGAACAGGTGGCCGCCGCCCGTGAGCGCTGGCGCGAGACCAAGGCGCAGGGCCATGAGATGACATACTGGCAGCAGGACGAGAACGGCCGCTGGGTTCGCAAGGCCTGAGGGCCGAACGTCAGCAGCCGGCCCTTTTCACTCAAACCAAAAAAACAACGCGGCAGGAAGGGAATGCCTTCATGCCGCGCTCTGTTCTTTTAAAACGAACCGCTCCTGCCTTCAGGCACCGGGAACGGCCGGGCAATCTCAGCCCACCACGCGCCAGTGCAGCGGGAAGCCGGGATCGAACACCGTGAGCGCACCTTCCGGGGTCGCAAGCTTGGCCGGATACTCAACCGGCTCGCCCTTCTCCAGCGTCACACGCGCCTCATTGGGCGGCAGGCGATAGAAGGCCGGCCCGTTGAGAGACATGAACGCTTCCAGCTTGTCCAGCGCGCCATCCTGATCGAACACCTCGGTGACAGCAGAAAGCGCATTGGTGGCGCTGAAGCAGCCCGCACAGCCACAGGCGCTTTCCTTCGCGGGGTCCAGATGGGGAGCGCTGTCTGAACCGAAGAAGAAGCGGGCCTCACCAGAGGTCGCGGCCCCGCGCACAGCCACGCGGTGTTCTTCGCGCTTGGCCACCGGCAGGCAATAATAATGCGGACGGATACCGCCAGCCAGAATGTGGTTCCGGTTGATGATGAGATGCTGAACCGTGATGGTCGCACCCAGATTCTCATTGCCGTCACGCACATAGTCCACCGCATCACGGGTGGTGATGTGTTCCATGATGACGCGCAGTTCGGGCAGATCGCGCCGCAGCGGGTCCAGAATCCGGTCGATGAACACGGCCTCGCGGTCGAAGATGTCCACGTCCTTGTCGGTCACCTCGCCATGCACACACATGGGCAGTCCGATTTCGGCCATGGTTTCCAGCACCTTGCGGACCTTGGCGAAGTCCCTCACACCAGAGGCGGAATTGGTCGTGGCGCCGGCCGGATACAGTTTCACCGCAGTAATCAGCCCGCTCTCGGCCGCCGCGCGCAGATCTGCCGGGTCTGTCTCTTCCGTGAGATAGAGGGTCATCAGCGGCGTGAAGGAGGAGCCTTCAGGCAGTGCTGCGCGAATACGCTGGGCATAAGCTGCCGCTTCGGCACCCCGCACCACGGGCGGCACCAGGTTCGGCATGATGATGCCGCGCGCGAAATGACGGGCGGTCTCGCCAGCCACGGCCTTCAGCATGTTGCCGTCGCGGAAATGCAGGTGCCAGTCATCCGGGCGGCGCATGGTGATGGTGGGTGCAGTGGCGGCCATCGGTCTATCCTCGCAATTCGGTGCGGACCGGCAGAGCCATGCCCGCGCGCCCTGCTCTTACGCGATGAAGCGGGCATCCGACAATAAGGAGTACATGCACCCGTTCGCGAAGCCTCAAACCGCAATGCGCGCAATGTGAGCGTTCATCAGGGTTTGATTCACTTCCCTTGGAAGGCTGTCGATGTTAATTGTTATAAAAATGATACCTTCTTTTCCGGGATGAGCCAGATGGCTATCGGTCGTTTCACAATTTTCGCGGCGCTTGCCGTACTGGCCTCCCTCGTGGTGGTGCTCTATCCGCACGAGAGCTTCTCGACGGTCAGCGGTGCGCTTGTCGCCTTCAGTGCCAGCAGCACACTGCTGTTCTTCTCCTTTGGCATCATCGCGGCCATCATTGGTTTCGATCGCGGCCCCCGTCGTCATCTGGAGCAGGCGCAGCCCACGACATTTCGTGAGCTGGGAGACCAGTTTACGCACTGATAACGTGATGCGTTCCGGCCGGCCCCGGCTGGAACGAGACAGCCCTCAGGTGCGGCGGCAGAGATAGGCCGGCCAGTTCTTCTTCTCGAAGAACGGGCGAAGCTCAATTTGTGAGTAGATTCGCCACAGATTATGGTTGGGGCCGGGGCAAAAGCGCATCATTGCTCCGGTCGGGTTGCCCTGCCAGCCAACGGGGGGGTGGACCTCCACCGTGATACGACCCGGTGTAAAGGCTATTTCCCGCCCCCACCACAGCGGCGGCAAGGTGGCCTGAAGATAGTTACGGATCGCGAAATGCGGGTCCGTGGGAATATATTTCAGATAGGGCGGCAGAGTTCGCTGATCTGGCAGTTCATTCATATCCCGCAATTCGATCTGCGCCCGCGCCTCTCCGCCAGCCAGCAGCACCAGTGCAAGAGCCGCGCAAAGCCCCAGCACATGGCGCCCCCTGCAGGCCCGCATGGCCGCCCTGTCCAGACAACCCCTTGCGGCGAAAGATGGACCGTGCTTGATGGGTCGTGATGTGACGTGATGGCGAGCGCCATCATCCTGCACCCCGGAGGCTGGCGATGAAGCGAATTTCCTCTGCACGCCCGGCTTCAACCTGTCCAACGTCACGCCCCTTTCATGTGCTGGGAGCACCCTCGGCACCCGATACTGCCACGCTGCTGAATTCCCGAACAGCATGAAGCGCAAACTCCACATCGTCTCCAGCCTGTTCTTTACCCACTGGACCTTCATGGCCGCAATGGTTGTGCGCGGCATTGAACTGGTGGGCAAGCTGGGGCTCTACATGCTCACCGCCCGCATTCTGGGCGTCTTCGAGGCCGGCCTGTTCTTCCTGTGCAACACCTGGGTCAGCCTTGGCGCGACCGTGGCGCGCGCCGGCTTCGAAAAGGCGGTGATGCGCCATATTGCGGCGGAGCTGGCTGTGGGCAACGGGCCTGAGGCGCGGCGTGCGCTGTTGATCGGCACCCTGTGGACCCTCATTGGCGGCGTGGCGGTGAGTGCGCTGACCCTGCTGTTCGCCGGCCCCTTGGCAGACCATGTTTTTTCCGAGCATGAACTGGTGCGCCCGCTGATGATCGCGGCGGCATCCATCCTGCCGCAAACCATGTGCATCTTCTCTGCCCACGCCCTCACCGGCTTCGGGCGCGGGGTTGCCGGGCAGTTCGTTCAAAACGGGGTCTGGCCGGTGCTGACGCTGGGTGCGCTCGCTGTCGGCATTCATTCTCTGGATGGCATTCTCTATGCCTTCGCCTTTGCCAATCTGGCGGGAGCCGTGCTGGGGCTGGGTCTTCTGCTGCGCGAGCGCCGGCGTTTCCAGATGGTTTCGGCGAATGCTGAGAAAACCGAAAACCTGCCTGCCTTGTGGCGCACCGCCTGGCCTCTGGCGATTGTCGAGATGGTGCAGTCCGCGCTCAACTCCATCCCGGTTCTTGTGCTGGCAGCCTTTGCGACCGCAGAAGTGGTGGGTGCCTTTTCTGTGGCGAACCGCATCACCGTGCTGATCTGGGTTGTCATCATCGCCATTTCCACCATCGCCGCCCCCTCCTTCGCCGCGGCCCACCGGCGCGGGGACTGGGATGACCTGCGCGCGCACAACCGCAAGGCCCGTATGGCAATCGCCCTGTTTGGCGTACCTGCCGTGGTGGTGATGATGCTGGTGCCGGAATGGCTGCTGCATCTCATCGGCCCCGGCTTCGAGATCGCGGCCGGCGCGCTCATCATCATGAGCGTGGGGCAGATGATCAACTGCCTGCTGCCGAGCCAGGATGTGATGCTGGCCATGACCGGCAAGGGCGGTATTCTGCGTTGGCTCAATGCCGCACAACTCGCAAGCTGCTGCATTTTGTGTGCGGTTCTGATTCCGGCCTATGGAATGACCGGAGCTGCGCTTGCAACGGCCATCTTCATCGCGCAGGGGGCCATCGGCACCACCCTCGCCGTCGTTCGCCTGATGCCGCGCGCCTATTAGGCTTTGTGAAAAGCGCGCTATAATTAACGCCAAGGTAATGCAAACACGGGACATTAACCGCGCCGCGCGCACCTTTTCTGCTTCGCGGGAGCGACAGCGCTCCGTGGACGGAACAGAACTGGCGGAAAGCGGGCCGTAACATGATATCGCCGCCAGCCCTGAACCGGATCGGTGCAGGCGGCAGGACCGAAAATATGCCCGAAACCCGGGCCGGGGGTACGGATGCCGAACATGGCTGTCCAGGTGAACGAGACGTCCCAAGCTGCACCGCCCCTTCTGGAGGCGCCGCCCAGCTTTACCCTGCGCGACTTCCTGATTTTCACCTTCTTCCATATTCGCATCGTGCTGCTGGCCGCGATGGTGCCGGTCATCATCGGCATCGTCGCATCGCTCATGGTGAAGACCGAATATACGGCCAGCTCCATGCTGCTGGTGATCGTGAGCCGTGAGACCTCAACCGCACAGGACGTGACAGACAGCGGGCCTTCCGTGCTCTCTGTCGAAGGCCTGAAGCAGGTGGAGTCTGAAGTGCAGATGCTGGAAAGCGCCGATGTCGTGCGCGCCACCATCGAGCAGATTGGAGCAGACCGCCTGTTCCCTCCGGGCCCGCTCTCCACCATCACCAATCTGTTCCGCTCCCATGATGACATCATGGACCGGGACATCGAGCGCTTCCGCCGCCAGCTGCGCGCGGGCGTTCTGGCGGATTCAAGCGTTCTTGAGGTGAGCTATTCGAACCCGGACCGCGAAATCGCCGTGAAGACGACGAATGCGCTGGTGCAGAACTATCTCTCCATGCGCCGGCGCGTGTTCGAAAACCCGACCTCCCAGATCCTTGATCTGGAAGTTGGCCGTTTCCAGCGGGATCTGGGCCAGGTCGACAAGGATATCGAAGCGCTCAAGGTCAAGATCGGCGTCATTGATTTCCAGCAGGATGCCATTCTGGCCGCGAACCAGATGGACAGCATTGTCCAGCGCATGCGGCAGGTGGAAGAGCGCGAGGCCGCTCTCGCTGCCCAGCTTGTGGAAGCAGAGCGCCAGCTGAAGGCAATGCCCCAGTCCCTGTTCGACTTCTCTGAAAAGACGGATGCGCTGAGCGGGGATGAAACCGGCAATCTGCTCACCCAGCTTTTGCTGGAGCGCGACCGGATGGCTGCGCAATATGCGCCCAACAGTGTTCTCATCCGCGAGAATGAGAAGAAGATCGCCACCATCCGTCAGCGGATCAAGGAGCGCGGAGCGACCCCCTATTATACGGACCGCGCCTCGCGTAACCCCTCGCTCGATTACACCGAGAACCTCATCCTGAACCTGCGGGTGGAGAAGGACTCGATCGGCAATCAGAAGCGCGAGCTGGAAGCACAGAAGGCGATTGCGGCCGAGCGGCTGGATGTTCTGCGGCAGGCTGAAACCAATCTGATCGAACTCCAGCGCTCCCGCGAGACCCTCAGCGAGGGGTATCGCGAATATCTGCGGCGTGCTGTTGCCGCCAAGATCGAGGAAACCGCCGCCCGCACGCGTGAATCCAATGTGCGTCTGGTGCAGGAGGCAGGGTCTGATGTCACCAAGCGCTCGCTCGCTTTGCCGCTGCTGATCGCCGGTCTGTTCGGTGGTCTGCTGTTCGGTGCGGCGGCCGGCACTATTGCGTCCGTGCTGCGGTCCATCTTCATCGTACCGCGAGAGGCCGAGCGGCTTCTGGACCTGCCGGACCTGACCACACTGGATGCGGGGGCGGAAACCTCCCTCAGCCCACAGGTGGAACAGACGATTGGCAGTTGCGCGACCCTGCTGCTGGATACGCGGGTGGATGACAAGCCGTTGCGGGTGGTCCACTTCCTCGCGGCCGAGCCTGATGACACCCTGACCTGGTTCATCCACCGGCTGGCCGAAGAGTTCGCCGTACAGCGCAAGATGCGGACGCTGGTGGTGGATCTGTGCTCGCCCAGCCCCTACCCTATCAATACCGGCAATATCGAGGTGAAGGGCGGCTTTGCCATAACACCGACCCCCGTTGACCTGCTGTGGTCCGCCGCAGATGTCGCGACCTCGCCCCTGCTGAGCGTTCGCCTGCCCGTGGTTGAGGGCGAAGAGATGATCGAAACGCTGAAAACGGAATTCGACATCATCATCATCTGCTCGATGATGCACGGCTCCTCCATCGTCACCCGTCGGCTGTGCCAGCTTGCAGATGGCAACGTGATTTCCGTGCATGCCGAGCGCACACGCAAGATGGCGGCCGTGAACCTGCGCGATACCGTGGTGGAAAGCGGAGGCACGCTGCTCGGCCTCTCCTTCTTCGGCCGGCAATATTATCTGCCCCAGTGGCTCTACAAGTTCACCTGAACCCCGTTTTCAGGACCAAAATGAAAGGCCGCCCACACAGGCGGCCTTTTTGCATGTGCCAGCTCCGTTCCGGGGGACTTTCTCAGGCCGCACATGAGACACTTGCATATCCAAGTTTTTATGCTTCCATTCTGCAATGAACAGAGCGGATCACGCGGCACAAAGGCGATATTTCATTCCGGAAATGCACCTGATCCTGTAAATACAAGGATCGGGCAAACTCTCACGCCTCCGTAAACACGCCTGCCCAAACACTCTCGGGCAACACATCTTGGAAAACGACTATGGATGACCTGCATTACAGGGAATACAAGATTCTGCTGCGTCCCGAGAAGTTTTTCGCTTCTACGCAGTTTGAGGCGTTCTGGGATATTATTCGGCAAATTGCCAACAAGAACGGGGTTGGCATCATCACCAACCCGCATGCGTTTCATCGGCTGGTGCGTGAGATTCTCTTCTATGACACCCACAAATATGACCTTTACAGGAACGCGTTCATCCTGCGCAAACGCACGTTTTACGAAGATGGATGGCCCTGCAACGATCATGAGCTGACGGTGAAATATCGTCACAGCGATCTGGCCAAGGCGGCTGCGGTGGACATGACCCCGCACCTCAATGGCATGGCCAAGATCAAGTTCAAGGAAGAGATCCTGCCCCTCAAGGACCAGTTGGGCGGCATCCGCAGCCTTTATTCCCACAATTGTGTGCTCACCTCGCCCAACATTGTGCTCAATCAGGGCCTGCGCCACATCAGCCAGGTTTTTCCGGCGATGGAGATGATCGACATCGCCCCGGAGGAAGAAATCCAGCTGGTCAACAACATGGCGTTGGAAGAAATTCAGGTGGATGTGGGCGCATTCGATTTCGGCCATGGGCTGAACGCGGATGCCACAATCGCCATCTGGCGCAACCGCGCCTCGGAACAAACGCTGATCGGCGAATTCGCCTTTCAGGCCAAGTTCAAGCATATCGAAAAGCTGCATCAGACCGCCAAGGAGCGTTCTGAGCACTTCTTCCGCGCCGTGCAGATGAATGCCCCGGACTGGGTGGCCCTTGGCACCACCAAGACAGCGATGGTCTACAATCTCAGCGATCACGTGGTGCAGAATAATGACTGAAGGCGCCAGCGCCTCTTCCCCGGAGCCTCAAAAGCCAGAGGTGGTCGGCACGAGCCGGGTGCCCCTGTGGGAAATCTTCATCACCTTTTTCGCCATTGGGGCCACATCCTTCGGCGGGGGTGTGGTCGCCTATCTGCGCAACAGCCTGGTGCAGAAGAAGCACTGGCTGGATGATGACGGCTTCATGGTGGCCCTCTCCATGGCGCAGGCCCTGCCGGGCCTGAATGCCACCAACATGGCAATCATCGTGGGCGACAAGCTGCGCCGGATACCGGGTGCGGCCGTGGCCTTTCTGGGCATGACCCTGCCGGGTGGCGTCTTCATTCTTGTGCTCGGCATCGCCTATGTCTCGAACCGCGACAACCCGTGGATCACCGGTGCACTGGCCGGTGTCGGGGCGGCATCGGTGGGGCTTCTGGCCTCCATCACGCTCCAGCTTGGCAAGAAGCAGCTGATGCATCTGCTGGACCTGTCCATCGTTGTCGGCACCATGGTCATGGTTAGCTTCCTGCATATTCCGCTGCTCTATGTGCTGCTGATTGTCATGCCTATCGCCATTTTCATCTTTCGTCCGCGCGAGGAAAAAGTGCCCGCGCCCCACGATCAACCGGTTGATTGAGTGGCATCATGAACGATACCAACTGGAGCATTCTGGGCGTCTTCTCCATGCTTTCGGTGCTGGCCATCGGTGGCGGCACCGCCATTCTGCCGGAGATGAAAACCCTCACCATCAGCACCCACCAGTGGCTGACAGACGACCAGTTCCGCAACATCTACTCCCTCGGCCAGCTCGCGCCGGGGCCGAACATGCTGATGGTTATCGTCATCGGCTATCATGTGGCCGGTTTTCCCGGAGCATTTCTGGCCTTCTTCGGCTTTTATGCCCCGGCGAGCCTGATCGCGCTGGGGGCCAACCGGGTCTGGGACCGGTTTGAATATTCCCCGTGGCGCATGGCTGTGCAGCGGGCCATGGCCCCCATCGTGGTGGGCCTCATGGCCTCTGGCACCATCGCGGTTGCCCGAACCGCCACCACAGACCTGCTGACAGTGGTTTTCGCCGCTGTGGTCTTCACGATCCTGATGGTGAAAAAGATGAACCCGGCTTTGCTGATCCTTGCCGGTGCCGTTGCCGGGGTCATCCTGCTGCGCGGGTAGCTGACTGACAGGGCGACAGCAAACCGGCCCTTGAGGCAGCCGTCAGTTATGGATACCAGCTTTTCACCCGGCACGGCTCCTGTAGCGGAGCCGGGTGAAAATGCCGGAATGGCCGTGATTGCAGAGTGTCTCTTACTCTCAGGACATCCGGGAGCGTGGCTCAGCCCATATGGCGCTTGAGCAACCAACATCGACGGCAGAAGATGCGGGTCAACGGCCCAGCGCCAGTTGATACCCTGCCAGAAGTGTTATTTCTCACCCCAGCGGGCAGCCGCATCATCATCGGCGATCTTGGCGGCAACCCAGTCACCGCCATCCGCGCGCTCTTCCCGCTTCCAGAAGGGCGCACCGGTTTTCAGCCAATCCATCAGGAATTCGGCAGCGGCAAAGGCCGCCCCCCGGTGCGCAGAAGCGGCGAGAACCAGCACGATCGGCTCACCGGGAATGATCCGGCCATAACGATGAATGATGCGCGCGCCCTGAAGCGGCCAGCGGCGGCGGGCCTCATCCAGATGCCGGCCCATTTCCTCTTCAGCCATGCCGGGATAATGCTCCAGCACCAGAGCAGCGAGGGGGGCGCCATCCGCCCCTGCATCAGCGCGGCACAGACCGGTGAAGCTCACCACCGCGCCAATATCCGTGCGGCCGGCGCAAAGGGCCGCGCTCTCGGCAGCGGCATCAAATGGCGCGGCCTGTACACGCACACTGAAAAGATCATCCGGGCCGGAAGCATCCGCCATTGCTCACCCCCCTGTCATGGGGGGAAAGAAGGCGATTTCCCGCGCTCCTGCAATCAGCGCATCCGGCTTCACATGGCGACGGTCAATGGCCGCGCGCACAACCTCGGGCTTCTCGAAAGCATGGGCGTGCGCGTCATCCTGCCGCGCAAGCCAGCGGGCCAGATCTGCCACGGTGATGACATCAGCCGGCGGCGTCACCTCTTCCTGTGTGACACCGACCCGTTCGCGCAGCCACGCGAAATACAGCACCTTCACGGCTCGTCCTCCACCAGATGGCGCGCGCCGGCACGGAAATAGTCATAGCCCGTATAAAGGGTGAGAACCGCCGCGATCCACAGCAGGGTGATACCGACCAGATTGATGCCGGGCAGAAGTTTCTCGCCGGCCTGCCCGGTCAGCAGCACACCCACCGCGATGAGTTGCACCGTGGTCTTCCACTTCGCCAGCCGTGAGACCGGCACAGACACACGCAGTTCCGCCAGAAACTCCCGCAGGCCGGAGACGAGGATTTCACGGCACAGAATGACCACCGCCGCCCAGAGCGACCAGCCGCGAATGGTGCCATCCGAGGCCAGCATCAGCAGGCAGGTGGACACCAGCAGCTTGTCGGCGATCGGGTCCAGCATGCGGCCAATGGCGGATTGCTGCTGCCAGGCGCGGGCCAGATAGCCATCAAAGAAATCCGTTACCGCCGCGATCACATAAATCGCCAGCGCCACCCAGCGCAGCCATAGCCCGCCCTGCAGGATATCCGACCAGAACAGGCAGGCCGCCACCAGAGGCACGGCCACGCAGCGCGCATAGGTCAGAAGGTTCGGCAAGGCGAAGGCATGCCCCCGCGAGGCCCTGCGAGGCCCGGATGGGGGAGAGGTGCGCGTCGCTGCGTCGGACATGATCTCTACTTCATGCGGGCGGGACGCGGGCACGCGTCCGGGTTGAACCGAATCCGGCCCGCAGAATGCCTGCGAAAGCCAGCGGGGTCGAGCTTTCTCAGGAAGAAGGACGCTCGTGGAAGTAGTCATACACCGCCTTTGCGGTGGCGGCATTGATGCCGGAGACCTTCTCCAGATCCTCCAGCGAGGCGCTCTCGATCATTTTCAGTGTGCCGAAATGGCGCAGCAATGCGCGTTTGCGGGTGGGGCCAACGCCGGGAATGGTCTGAAGACCCGCTTCCGTGATGTCCTTCTTGCGCCGCGCCCGATGCGACCCGATGGCGAAGCGGTGGGCCTCATCACGCAGGCGCTGGATGAAATAGAGCACGGGGTCACGTGGTTCCATCCGGAACGGCGTTCGGCCGGGCACGAAGAACTGCTCGCGTCCCGCCTCGCGGTCGAGCCCCTTGGCGATGCCCACCAGCGGCACGTCTGTAATGCCCATTTCGTCCAGAACCATGCGTGCGGCATTGAGCTGTCCGAGCCCCCCGTCGATCAGCACCAGATCCGGCCACGGGGAGACTTCTGCATCACCCTGAAGATCCACGGGTGCTGCCTCATCGTCCTCACCTTCGGATGGAGCAGTGAGGTCGAAGCTGTCCGGGTCAGCGGTATCCTGCGGCATGTCCGCACCGGCACGCGCATCCAACGCATCATCCGATGCCAGCACATCCTGCCCATCATCTTTGGCCGCCTCGTCCCCTGCCTTCTGGCGCGGAGCTTCCTTCAGCAGACGGGCGAAGCGGCGGCGCAGCACTTCGCGCATCATGCCGAAATCATCCCCCGGCGTGATGTCCGCGGACTTGATGTTGAACTTGCGATATTGCTGCTTGCGGAACCCTTCCGGCCCCGCCACGATCATGCCGCCCACTGCATTGGTACCCATGATGTGGGAATTGTCATAGACCTCGATCCGGCGCGGTGTTGCGGGCAGGTCGAAGGCCTTGGCCACGCCTTCCAACAACAGCGTCTGGGTGGCGGTTTCGGCCAGCGTGCGGCCCAGCGCCTCTTTTGCGTTCTGCATGGCGCGGTCCACCAGATCGCGCTTCTCGCCCCGCTGCGGCACCGCGATCTCGACCTTGAAGCCCGCTTTCTCGGACAGCGCCTCGGCAATCAGATCCTGCTCCTCCACCTTGTGGGAGAGCAGGATGAGGCGCGGAACCGGCTTGTCCTCATAAAACTGCGTGAGCAAGGCCCCCAGAACCTCGCCTTCATCCAGCGAGCGGTCGGCACGGGGATAATAGGCGCGGTTGCCCCAGTTCTGGTACATGCGGAAAAAGAACACCTCGATGCATGTCGCCCCACCCTGCTGGTAGCAGGCAAACACATCGGCCTCTTCCACCGAGCGCGGATTGATGCCCTGCGCACCTTCGCCCTGAATAGCCGAGAGGGCGGCGAGGCGATCGCGCAGCCATGCGGCGCGCTCGAACTCCAATTCCTCGGAGGCCTCCTCCATTTCACGCGCCAGCTCTTCCTTGATGGCGCGTGAGCGACCGGAGAGGAAGGCACGCGCCTCGCGCACCAGCGCATCATACGCCTGCGGGCTCACCTCCCCCGTGCAGGGGCCGGAGCACCGCTTGATCTGGAACAGAAGGCAGGGCCGAGAGCGGTTCTCGAAATAGCTGTCCGTGCAGGAGCGCAGCAGAAAGGCCCGTTCCAGAACATTGATGGTGCGGTCCACCGCCCACACGCTGGCGAAGGGGCCATAATAATCGCCCGGCCGGGTGCGCGCGCCGCGATGCTTGGCCAGCTGCGGCGAGGCATGGTCACGGCTGATGACGATATAGGGAAAGGACTTGTCATCGCGCAGCAGCACATTGTAGCGCGGCTTGAGTTGCTTGATGAGGTTCGCCTCCAGCAGCAAGGCCTCCGCCTCGGTGCGGGTGGAGATGAACTCCATGCACTCTGTCGCCGCGATCATCCGGGTAATGCGGTTGGTATGCCCCACCGGGCGGGTATAGCTGAGAACCCGCCGCTTGATGCTCTTGGCCTTGCCCACATAGAGCACCGCGCCATCGTGCCCCAGCATGCGGTAGACGCCCGGCCCCGTGGGGGCATTTTTCACGGCCCGAATAATGGCGGCGCGCCCACCCGCCAGCGGGGTGGCCCCCTCCCCGCTCTCCGGCGCGCTCTCCAGCAGACTGATCTCCTCCCCGCTGGCGCCAGCAGGCCCGGGCAGCAACGGGCCCGGCTCAGCCGCCACCACTTCCGCCGGTCCATCGGGATGATGGCGGCCGCGGGTCTGGGGACCGGGAACAGGGAGGGTGACTGGAGGTCTGGCGCTCATGCGGGGAACTTAGGGAGTGAAGGGCGGAAGAACCAGAGGGGGAGGATGCTGCCGATCACCCTTTCCTAACCATAAATCCACACCCCTGTGGCCGAAGTGGCGGAGCTTTCCGGGCAAAACCCGGCCGGAAGTACATATTTATTCAAATATTTCAATGAGATGAAATATTCATATTCTGTTTACCATGTTTGCGCCCCGCCCCTTGTGGCAGGAATTCGGCAAGATGCACCCGCCATGATCGCCTCTGGAACTGGCTGGCAGGTTGGATGGGAAACCCTTCATTCTGCGGGCTCATCGCACTATTCGGGCTCAGAAGCAGCTTGCGCTCATCATGCCGGAAGGGAAAAAAATACGGCGGAATTGGCACATTATTGCCACGACTTGCCCAACATTCGTTTTCAAGTGAAAAGCATAGATGACGAGCAACGATTGTATTCAGACCCAGAATGAAAAAAGGCACCTCACCTAAATCGGGTGACATACCTTGATAAACAAAGGATCCGGCGCAGGTTTGTAAATATATATTAATATTTTGCCATGCCTGTGCCATTTTTGATTTTTCCAGTGTGGCGAGATCGCTACAGACTCTCCGTCCCACCGGATGTAAACACAACCCCAGTGACCGGCCCCCGCCATTGCGCGGTGCCCTGAGTAGAAAAAAGGTATCGATCATGTTGAAGCGTGCACTTCTGGGCGCAACTGCCCTCGCACTCCTGGCTGGCACGGCCTCCGCCGCGGATCTGGCCTATCGTTATCCCGTGAAGGCCGAAATCGTTCCGGTGCAGACCTTCTCCTGGACCGGCTTCTACATCGGCGGCAACGTGGGTTGGGGCTGGGCCTCCAACTCGCTTGACTACAACATCTTCGCCGGCCCGACCGTGTCCTACGATATGGGCGACTCGAACGGCTTCACCGGCGGCTTCCAGGCCGGCTACAACTACCAGTTCGCGAACAATGTCGTGGCTGGCGTTGAGGCCGACTTCCAGTTCGCCGACATCAACAACAAGGGCACCCTTCTGTTCCGCGGCCCGCTGGGCGGCGGCTCGGTGTCCCAGAAGGTTGACTATTTCGGCACCATCCGCGCCCGCGCCGGCTATGCGATGGACCGTTTCCTGCCCTACATCACCGGCGGCGCCGCATGGGCGAATGTCGGCCACTCCGACATCTGGGGTCAGTCCCAGAGCGCAACCAAGTGGGGCTGGACCATTGGTGCTGGCGCGGAATATGCCGTGACCAACAACTGGACCGTGAAGGCGGAATATCTCTACGCCGCCTTCGACGATCACAAGACCACCTACACCAACGGCTCTTCCCTGAAGTCGGGTGTGGAACTCAGCACCCTGAAGGCTGGCGTCAACTACAAGTTCTGATCGCCACCGAATCTTCGCGTCATGCGGGCCCTCCGTCTCGAACGGAGGGCCCGTTTTCGTTTTTACCCCCTCCCAAAGTTCTGTTTTGCAGGGGGGAGACAGGCCGTTTCTGAAACAAAAAAGGAACAACTCTAAAAATAGGCCCATTCTTTGCACGTGTGGCGCTGTCGTGAATTGTCACAAGCCATCAAGCGTGGAACAACTCCAACGGAAATTGGCTGACGTAAACGGGAGCCTGTCAGAATGAATGCGGCGGAACTGCCTGAGCGCGAGGGTATGGATTATGACGTGGTGGTCGTGGGCGCGGGCCCCGCTGGCCTCGCCACGGCCATCCGCCTGAAACAACAGGCTGCCGAGCGTGGGGCGGACATCTCTGTCGTGGTGGTGGAGAAGGGCTCCGAGGTTGGAGCACATATCCTCTCCGGCGCGGTCATCGACCCTATCGGCCTCAATGCCCTTCTGCCCGGCTGGCAGGATGATGCGGACAAGCCTCTCGTCACGGAAGTGAACGAAGACCACTTCTACCTGCTCGGCCCCTCGGGTGGCGCACGGCTGCCGAACTTCCTGATGCCACCGCTGATGAGCAATCACGGCACCTATGTCGGCTCTCTCGGCAATGTCTGCCGCTACCTTGCCACCAAGGCTGAAGAGCTGGGTGTGGAGATCTATCCCGGCTTTGCCGCCTCTGAAATCCTGTATGATGACAAGGGCGCGGTGCTGGGCATCGCCACCGGCGACATGGGCGTTGATCGCGAAGGCGAGATGAAGCCCGAATTCACCCGCGGCATGGAACTGCGCGGGCGCTATACCGTGTTCGCCGAGGGCGCGCGCGGCCAGCTTTCCAAGCAGGTCATCGCGAAATACGGGCTGGATGCCGGGCGCGAGCCGCAGAAATACGGCATCGGCCTCAAGGAATTGTGGAAGGTGAAGCCGGAGAAGCACAAGCCCGGCCTTGTGCAGCACGCTTTCGGCTGGCCTCTGGGTTCGGGAACCGGCGGCGGTGCCTTCCTCTACCACATGGAGGATGAGCAGGTGATGGTGGGCTTCGTGGTCCACCTCAACTACAAGAACCCCTATCTCTCGCCTTTCGACGAGTTCCAGCGGTTCAAGACCCACCTCATGTTCCGCGACACCTTCGAGGGGGCCAAGCGCATCTCCTATGGCGCGCGCGCCATCACCGAAGGTGGTTGGCAGAGCGTGCCGAAGCTCTGCTTCCCCGGCGGTGTGCTGGTGGGCTGCGCGGCAGGTTTCGTGAACGTGCCGCGCATCAAGGGCAGCCACAATGCTGTGCTCTCCGGCATTCTGGCGGCAGACCATCTGCTGGACGCTCTGGGCGCGGACCGCGCACAGGATGAACTCACCAGCTATGAAGAAGCATGGCGCGGTTCGGCCATCGGCAATGACCTAAAAAAGGTCCGCAACATGAAGCCGCTATGGTCCAAGCTCGGCACCTATGGCGGCATTCCGCTGGGTGCGCTGGACTTGTGGACCAACACTTTCGGCTTCTCGCTGTTCGGCACCATGAAGCATGGCAAGCCGGATTATGCCTGCCTGAAACCGGCTGCCCAGTGCAAACCCATCGCCTATCCCAAGCCAGATGGCGTGCTGACCTTCGACAAGCTCTCCTCGGTGTTCATTTCCAACACCAACCATGAGGAAGACCAGCTCGTCCATCTTCAGGTGGCGAACATGGCGCTCCAGAAATCCTCGGAGCACGATGTCTTCGCCGGCCCCTCCAACCGTTATTGCCCGGCGGGGGTCTATGAATGGGTGGAGGAAGATACGGGACCGCGCTTCCAGATCAACGCGCAGAACTGTGTCCACTGCAAGACCTGTGATATCAAGGATCCGAACCAGAATATCACCTGGACCGCCCCGGAAGGCGGCGGCGGGCCGAACTACCCCAATATGTAGGATCTCCCCATGCGTGGCGTGACGACCCTGGCGATTGTGCTTGCTCTTGCTTCCACTTGCCCGGCCGTCGCGCCGGCCCTTGCGGCCGATGCGCCGGACTATCAAAACTACCGGGAAGGCCGCTTCCTGCGCTATCTGAACGCGCAGGAGGGTGGGCGGATTGATGCGGTGCCGCGCATCGGCCTCTCCTTTGGTGGTGGTGGCGAACCGCTGCGCGCGGAGCTGGATTCCGGCTCCACCGGCATTGTGGTTGCGGCAGCCTATGTTCCCGGCTTCGAGAGCCTGCCCAGCCAGGGCGAAGGCAAGCTCACCTATACCAGTTCCGGCCGGGTGATGGTGGGCCAGTGGGTGGTGACGCCCGTGACCCTCTCCGGCAAGGAGGGGGCCTCCCTCACCACCGCGCCCATGCCGGTTCTGGCTGTCACTGAAGTCCAGTGCCTTGAACGCGCGCGGGATTGCACGCCGCGCCAAATGCCCGAGCATATCGCCATGGTCGGCATCGGCTTTGCCCGCGAAGGCGACCTGCAAAGCCAGAGCACACCGGACAAGAACCCTCTTTTACATGTGGCCGGGGGCGAAGGCCCGCGCCGACAGGGCTATATTCTCTCCCCAGAAGGCGTGCATATCGGGCCGACAGGCGAGAACACGCGCGGCGATTTCCGCTTTCTGAAACTTGAGCGTAACCGCGATGATACGGACTGGTCCCCCACCCCGGCCTGCCTTTCTCTAAATGGCACAACCCCGCCAGCCTGCGGCACGCTGCTGGTCGATACCGGCGTTTCGGTGATGTATCTCACCCTGCCACAAGCCCAGACACAGGGGCAGGAGGGCACGCTGCAACCCGGCTCCACCCTTTCCGTGCATGTGGGCCGGGAGAGTGATGGCTTCGAGCTCTACAGCTTTGCCGCCGGCGATGGCTCGCCGCTTGCCCCTTCGGCCATTCATCTGCGCGTGGCAGACCGCCCCTTTGTGAACACGAGCTTCCACCTGCTGAACGGCTATGATGTGCTGTTTGATGCCGAAGGCGGCTATGTAGGCTTTCGCAGGCGCTGAAATCGTATGGTGGACATCCCGCAAATGAAGACGCAAACGGCTGGTGCCCCCTCACCAGCCGTTTTCTTTTGTGTCCTCGACGTGGACAGCATGACCACTGGAACGACAGATCATGTCAGTCCTGAGCCCGTCTTCCTGCCTCTCATCACCATTTGAAGCGCGCTGTGCCGCAAGATTATCTGGCATAGCCATTGCTTACTCCTAAGTCCCAGTGACCGGATATGCCCGGCACCCTGAACCGGCGAAGATCCGGGCGGGAGGGATGGAGGAAACATGCATGATTTCGACAAGAATGGCGCTTGCCTGTCTGGCGCTTGCCAGCCTGCCGGCAACACAGGCGACGGCGCAGGAAAGTGCTGCACACACAATCAGGATTGGTGTGCTCAGTGACATGTCCGGCCCCTATGCCGATGGTGGCGGCATTGGCTCCGCCGTGGCCGCGCGTCTGGCGGCTCAGGATTCCGGCCTGCTCGACAAGGGCTGGAAAATCGAGATCATTACCGCGGACCACCAGAACAAGGCTGACATTGCAGCCAATACCGCGCTGAAATGGTATGATACCGAAGGTGTTGATGCCATCACCGATCTGGTCAACTCGGCCGCCGCACTGGCCGTGAGCCAGATCAGCCGCGACAAGAACAAGGTGGTTCTTGCCTCCGGCCCCGCCACCTCGGACCTCACCGGCAAGTCCTGCTCCCCCAATACCGTGCACTGGACCAGTGACACATGGGCCTTCGCCAATGGCACAGGCAAGGCACTGGTGCAGACGGGCGGCGATACATGGTTCTTCCTCACCACCGATTACACCTTCGGGCATGCGCTGGAACGCGACACCTCCAAGGTTGTCGAGGAAAATGGCGGCAAGGTTCTCGGCAAGGTCCGTGCGCCCATCGGCACCTCGGATTTCGCCTCCTATCTGCTACAGGCGCAAAATTCGGGCTCAAAGATCGTGGCCCTCGCCAATTCCGGCGCGGATACCACAAATGCCATCAAGCAGGCGGCTGAGTTTGGTCTCGTGGCCGGTGGCCAGCGCATTGCCGGCATGCTGCTCTATATTGTCGATATTCACGCGCTGGGCCTGCCCACAGCGCAGGGCACCGTTCTCACCTCCCCCTTCTACTGGGACCTGAATGACGGCACCCGCGCCTTTTCAGAACGCTTCGCCGCCGAGATGGATGGCAAGAAACCGACCATGATTCAGGCCGGCACCTACAGTTCCGTTCTGCATTATCTGAAAGCTATCGAGGCACTGAACGACAAGAGCGATGGCGCGAAAGTGGTGCAGACCATGAAGGACACGCCCACCGACGACCCGCTTTTCGGCAAGGGCGTGGTGCGGGTGGATGGCCGCAAGATTCACCCCATGCACCTGTTTCAGGTGAAGGCCCCGCAGGACTCGAAATATCCATGGGACTACTACACACGTCTGGCGACAATTCCCGCTGGTGAAGCCTTCCGGCCTCTGGCGCAAAGCGATTGCCCGCTGGTGACGAACTGAAAAACAAGGGTGTCGCGCCAGTGTGCGGCACCTTTTTGAAAGGGATGGAAACATGAAAGCAGTTCTTGTGCGCCAGTTCGGCCCTTTTGCAGAAGCCAAAGTGGAAGAAGTGGCCGACCCGCAGCCGAAGACACATGATGTCATCGTCGCGGTGGAAGCCATCGAGACAAACTACCCTGATGTTCTCATCATGGAGGGGCGATACCAGATGAAGCCGCCCTTCCCCTTCATTCCCGGAAAGGGGGTGGCCGGGCGCGTACTCGCGCTGGGGTCCGGGGTCACGGATCTGGTCATCGGACAGCGCGTGGCGGTGCAGCTCGAGCATGGAGCCTTTGCCGAGCGTATCTGTGCAGACCGTTCATGGTGCTATCCCGTACCGGAAGGCATGGATGCCGGCACCGCTGCCGCCGGTGTTCTCACCTATCAGACCGCATGGTTTGCGCTGACAGACCGGGCGCAGATCAAGCCGGGAGACAGCGTTCTGGTGCTGGGTGCCGGTGGCGGTGTCGGCATTGCCGCTCTCCAGCTCGCAAAGGCGCTGGGTGCGGGAACGGTGATTGCCGGCACCCGCGGCACGGCCAAGGCCGATCTGGTGCGGCAGGCCGGTGCAGACCATGTGGTAGACCTTGCCACCGATGACCTGCGCAACTCTCTGCGCGCCGAAATTCACAAGCTCACCGACGGGCGCGGTGTGGACATTATTATCGACCCGGTTGGCGGCGCGATATTCGAACCCGCCCTGCGCGCGCTGGCATGGCGCGGGCGGCTGGTGGTGGTGGGCTTTACAGGTGGGGATATTCCGCAGGTCCGCATCAATTACCTGCTGTTGCGCAATATCGCGGTTGTGGGTGTGCATGGTTCAGACTATCGGGACCGCTGGCCGGAAGAGAGCGCCCGGGCGCAGGCGGCCATATTCGATTTCATCCAGCAGGGTGTGTTCACACCAGAAATCAGCGCCAGATTCCCCTTGAGCCGTTTTGCAGACGCTCTTGAACTGCTGTCCAACGGACAGGCGCGGGGCAAGATCTTGCTCATTCCCGAAACGGCCTCCGGAGAAGTGGCATGAGCGCGGCTCCCATACGCCTTGAGCAGCGCGATGGGCTTGCCATCATCACCCTCTCCAATCCCCCACTCAATCTGGTGACGCTGGCCCTGCGGCAGGCGCTGGATGAGGCGCTGGATGAGGCGCTGGGTGTTCACCGAACCCAAGGCCTGCGCGCGTTGATCGTGACCGGGGCAGGCGAAAGGGCCTTCTGCTGCGGCTCGGATGTCTCCGAATTTCCACCCTTGATGGAACCGGGCAAGGTTGTGCCCGGCAAGCTGGGGCCAGAGAACGCCACATTCAACAAGCTGGCCGCCTTCCCTGCCCCCACCATTGCCGCCGTGAACGGACTGGCATTTGGTGGCGGTCTGGAAATGGCCTGCTGCTGTGACCTGATTGTCGCCGATGACGTGGCACGTCTGTGCCTGCCGGAAGTAAAGCTGGGGCTTATTCCCGGCAGCGGCGGGCCGGTGCGGCTCATCCGTCGTATCGGCGAGGCACGGGCGCGGGAAATGATGCTGCTGGCAGACCCCATTGATGCCCGCATCGCGCTGGACTGGGGCCTCATCAACCGCATCACCCCAAAGGGTGAAGCGCTGGCGGGAGCGTTAAAGCTGGCCGCCCGGCTGGAGGGGCGCTCCCCCTCCGCCCTGCATCTGTGCAAGGAGGCGATAGAGCTGGCGTTCAACCAGAGCGACAATGACGCTATCGCCAACTCGCTGGCTCTTAGTGATATCGCCTTCTCCAGTCCGGATGCCCGGGAAGGATTGCGCGCCTTTCAAGCCAAGGCATCACCGCATTTTACACACGGCTGACACACTGTCCTCAGAAAAGACAGGAGATCTGGGAAAACTGTATTCCGCACACCCACGAACAAGGACACACCAACAATAATACTTATATATCATACAGATATATAAGTGGCACAAAATGTGCTTAATAGAAATGAGCGAGCGACCACAAACAGCCCGCCACAATTAAAAAACCACGAGGAATGCCATGAGGAAATGGGCTATCGCCGGCCTCGCCATGCAGATGGCGTTGGGGCTGGGTGCCGCGCATGCTGCGGATGATGAAGTGAAAATCGGCGTCATGACCGACCTTTCCGGGCCGGACAGCGATATGGCAGGTGCAGGCTCTGTTCTGGCCGCCCAGATGGCGATTGAGGATGCCGGCGGCAAGGTTGGCAATCGTAAGGTGGTGCTGATTTCAGCCGATCACCAGCGCAAGCCGGATGTCGCCTCCTCTCTTGCTACGCGCTGGTATGACAATGACGGCGTGGATGTCATTCTCGATGTGCCGCTTTCTTCCGCCGGCCTTGCGGTGCAGGAAATTGCCAAGCAGCGCGGCAAGATCGCCATTTTCGCCACATCTGCCACCTCGGACCTGACCGGAAAGGCCTGTTCTCCCACGGGCTTCCACTGGGTGTATGACACCAAGGCCGTCGCCAATGGCACCGCCGCTGCCGTAACCAAGGATGGCGGCAAGGACTGGTATTTTGTCACCTCGGACTATGCCTTCGGCCATGCCATTGAACGCGACGCCACGGAAGTCATCGAGAAGAATGGTGGCAAAGTGCTTGGCCGGGTGCGTCACCCGGTTTCAAACAGCGACTTTTCCTCTTTCCTGATGCAGGCCCAAGCCTCGAAAGCCAATGTGATCGGCCTTGCCAACTCCGCCAATGACCTGACCGGCGCTCTGCGTCAGGCCAGTGAATTCGGCATCACCCAGGGCGGCCAGAAAGTTGCCGCGCTGCTCGCTTTCATCACCGATGTGAACAGCCTCGGCCTGCCTGTCGCTCAAGGCACCTATCTGACCGAGAGCTTCTACTGGGACCTGAATGACGAGACCCGCGCATGGTCCGAGCGCTTCGCCAAGCGCCACAATGGCGTCAAGCCCACCATGATTCAGGCCGGTATTTACAGTGCCACCAGCCATTATCTGAAAGCGCTGGCGGAAAGTGAAAGCAAGGACGGCAAGGTCGTTGCGCAGAAGATGCGCGATATTCCGGTCAATGATTTCATGACCAAGAATGCGCAGATCTGGCCTTCCGGCTGGGTGAACCGCGATTTCTACCTGTTCAAGGTCAAGTCTCCCGAACAGTCCAAGGGGCCGTGGGACTACTATGAGCTTGTTGCCGAAATTCCGGCTGCTGTCGCCAAGCCCGAAGGTTCGGACGATGCCTGCGCACTGATGCACAAGGCCAACTGAACACACGCAATGACATGACGGGCGCTGCCGGAACCTTCCGGCGGCGCGTGGCTTCACGCACAGAGACTGGTCATGACCGCACCCCTGATGACCCTGCATTCCCCAGCCACGGCCCGGCGCTATTATGAGCGCGGCCAATGGCGCGATGAAACCCTGTACATGCTGGTGGCAAAACACGCGGCGGAGCGCCCCGATGCCTTCGCCCTTCAGGACCGTCGTCACCGCCTCACCTGGGCCCAGCTCAAGGACTGGGTCGACAGCGTGGCGTCAGAACTCGCGCAGGCGGGCCTTGGCGCGGGAGACCGCGTGGCCGTGTGGCTACCCAACCGGGTGGAAAACCTCGTCACTTTTCTGGCCTGCTCCCGCAACGGCCATGTCTGCATTCTCTCCCTGCACCAGAACCACACGGCAGGCGAGGTGATAAACCTCATGAAGCGCTGCTCGGCCAAGGTGTTGCTCACACAGGTGGGTTATGGAGCAGATGCGGCGCACAACTGTATTTTCCGGCATCTGGGAGAGGTGGAAACCCTGCGCCACGTCTTCGTGGTGGACCCGGCAGATGGCGCAGCACCGCCCCGCCCGGAAGGCGCATTCCCTTTCCCCGGCATGCGCGCCGCAGCAGAACCGCCGCCGGTGGATACCGACCCGGACAAGGTGGTCTATATTGCCTTCACCTCCGGCACCACGGGCCAGCCGAAAGCCCTGATGCACTCGGATAACACCCTGCTCGCCAATGGGCGTGCCATGGTGGCGGACTGGGGCCACACCAGCGAAACGGTCACCTACTGTCTTGGCCCGCTGAGCCACCATCTGGCGATGGTTGCCTTTGAGCAGGTTCTGGTGAGCGGCGGCGAATATATCACCAATGATCTGGCCAAGGGCATGAAGGCGCTGGACCGGATTCTGGAGACAAATGCGACCTATGTGATGGGTGTACCAACCCACGCCATCGATATTCAGCAAGATGCCATGGCACGCGGGCTGAAGAAGATCGGGAATGTCGAGATTTTCTACATGTCCGGCGCACCCATCGCCCCGGAAATTGCCCGCCGCTTCCTTGATTACGGCATCACGCCGCAGAACACCTATGGCATGACGGAGAACGGCTCCCACACCAGCACGCTGCGCGATGACAGCTTCGAGACCATGGTGGGCACGGTGGGCCAGTGCTGCGGGCGGGCGAACCCCTGCTATGAGCTGAAACTATGGAAGGTGGAGGACCGCGATACGCCTGCGGAACCCGGCGAGATCGGTGAGCTGGGCGGGCGCGGGGCGGCCCTGATGCTGGGCTATTTCGCCAATCAGGACGCCACCGAAAAATCCTTCAACCGCCATGGCTGGTTCATGTCCGGCGATCAGGCGCGGATGGATGAGAACGGCAATATCGAGATTGTCGGCCGCTCACGCGATATCGTCATTCGCGGCGGGCACAATATCTATCCGGTGGAGATCGAAAGCCTCGCGCTGCGCCACCCCGATATTGCAACTGCCGCCGCCTTTCCTGTGCCGGATGAGCGGCTGGGTGAGAAGGTGTGCCTTGCCATCATGCCGGTGGAAGGGCGTGTGCTGGAGGCAGAGGCCATTCTGGAGCATCTCGCCCATGAAGGCCTCTCCAAATACGATATGCCGGAATATTTCCTGAGCATGGAGCTATTCCCCCTCACCGCCAGCGGCAAGATCCTGAAGCGCGCGCTCGCCGAACTGGCCCGCAATGGGGAACTGGATGTGCAGCCTGTGCGCTACAGCCCCCGCAAGACCGTGGCCTGAGGAGGCGCAGATGACAGACCATTCTCTTGAATCTGCACGTCGGGCGCGTGTTCTGGAGGGCAAGATCGCCCTCATCACCGGTACCGCTTCCGGCATTGGCCGGGCACAGGCGCGCCTGTTCGCGGCAGCCGGCGCACAGGTGGTGGCGGTGGACCGTGATGAGGCTGGCCTTGCCGAAACCTGCACCAGCATCACGGATGCCGGTGAAAAGGCCATTTTCATCCGCGCTGACCTGCGCCAGCCGGACGACATCGCCCGGCTGGTTGGTGAAACGCTGGAGCGCTTCGGCCGCATCGACATTCTCGGCAACACCGCCGGCACCCATGATGGCTATGCCCGCTCGCTCGACATCTCGGACGAGCTATGGGACCGGGTGTTTGATGTGAATGTGAAGTCCATCTTCCGCCTCACCAATGCGGTGCTTCCATCCATGCTGGCGCAGGGCAGCGGGGTGATCGTGAATGTAGCCTCGGTCTCCGCCACCATCGCGGGCGGCGGCGGAGCGGCCTATACGGCCAGCAAGCATGCGGTGCTCGGCTATACCCGCCAGCTCGCCTATGATTATGGACGCAAGGGCATCCGCGCCAATGCGCTGTGCCCCGGCATGGTGGAAACCGGCATGACCCGCGACGTGCTCAGCGATACGGATTCCAAGCTGGTGAAGGCCGTTCGTGCCGTGCCCGCAGGCCGCTATGGCCAGCCGGAAGACATTGCCGGCGCGGCCCTGTTCCTCGCCAGCGATGCCTCAGCCTTCATGCATGGTTCCGCCGTTCTGGTGGACGGCGGCCTAACGGTGAAATGATGCCGATCGACTACAGCGCCCTCAAGAACCGCCCCTTCCCACCCATCACCCAGACCTATGGGCCGAAAGATTGCATTCTCTATGCTCTGGGTGTCGGCATCGGCATGGATGCGCAAGACGAGGGTGGGCTGGCCTTCACATGGGAAAAAGGCATTCAGGCAAAGGGCCTCAAGGCTCTGCCCACCATGGCGGTTGTGCTGGGCTATCCCGGTTTCTGGCTGCGTGAGCCGGATACGGGACTGGACTGGAAAGCCGTTCTGCATACCCATCAGGAAATCATCCTGCATCGCCCGCTGGCGACATCCGGCACCGTGATTGGCCACACCCGGATCGAGGAGATCCACGACCGGGGCATCAAGGATGGCGTCAACAAGGGCGCATTGCTGCACACCCGCCGCGACATAACCGATGCGCAAACCGGTGAGGCGATTGCCACGGTGCGGCTGACAGAACTGTGCCGTGGAGAAGGCGGATTTGGCGGACCGTCACAACCGTCACAGTCCCGCAGGCCTCCACCGGAAGGCCCTGCCGATGCCGGTTGCCTCATGCCCATCTCACCTCAGGCTCCGCTCATCTATCGCCTTTCCGGCGATGATAACGCGCTGCATGTCGACCCGGCCACCGCTCGCGCTGTGGGGTTCCGGCAACCCATCCTTCATGGCCTCTCCACATTCGGAATGGCCGGACGGGCCGTGCTGGGTTTCTTTTGCGGAGATGACCCCTCACGCATGAAGGCGTTGCGGGTGCGTTTCACCGCCCCTGTCCTGCCGGGTGACACGCTGCGTGTGGAGATGTGGCACGACGCACCGGGCCGCGGACGTTTTCGGGCCTTTGTAAATCGCGACAACCTGCTCGTCCTTGATGATGGCGAAGTGGAGTTCTCCCCCCACTGACAAGACAAGACGGGCCGCCAAGGCCCGCCATAGCCGGACAAGGGACCGGAACCCCCATGCACCAGACAGTGACAGCCGATGCGGCGACCGAACTGAAGAGCAACAGCACGGATGCAGACCTAATCGCCCGTGCCACATGGCACCCTACGCCAGAGCATCAACGCGATGCCAACTGGACCCGCTTTCTCGCATTCGCAGGTCTCGCAGATTACCCCGCTCTGGAACACAAGGTGGCTCGCGACCCGGACTGGTTCTGGGAAAAGCTGATCGCTTTTCTTGATGTGCGGTTTCAAACCCCGTTCACCACCGTGCGAGACCTGTCTGCGGGTGTAGCGCATGCACGTTGGTGCGTGGGCGCGCGCATGAACATGACCGAGACCCTGCTGGACCGACATCTGCAAGCCGGCCGTGGCGCGCATCCGGCGATTGTGTTTGAAGCTGAAAACGGCGCAACCCGCAGCCTCACCTATGCCGAGCTCACCCATGAGGTCGACAAGCTCACAAGCGGGCTGATGCGTGATGGCATTCGGCCGGGTGATGTGGTGGGTCTTTTCATGCCCATGGTGCCAGAGGCCGTGATCGCCTTTCTGGCCATAGTGCGCGCCGGTGGCATCGTACTGCCGCTGTTTTCGGGCTTTGGCGAAGCCGCGCTTGCCTCACGCCTTGGTGACGCCGATGCCGTTGCGGTGATCGCCGCCGAAGGCACCGTGCGCCGGGGCAAGCCCAGCCCCATGAAGGCCGCGCTCGATTCAGCCCTTGCGCATGCGCCAACCGTGCGACGGGTCATCGTGGCGCCCACCAGCGGCACCTGCGCCATGCAGGCTGGACGCGACCTGTGGTGGGATGAGGTGGCACTGCCGTGTGAAGCCGTGCCCCCTGTCATCGTCGATGCCGAACATCCGATGATGGTCATCTATACCTCTGGTACCACGGGCAAGCCGAAAGGCACGGTGCACACGCACTGCGGCTTCACGGTGAAAACCGGCGAAGACTATCTTCTTGCCTTTGATTTGAAGCCCACGGACCGCTGGCTCTGGATGAGCGACATGGGCTGGCTGGTTGGCCCTATCCAGATCGTCGCCACACTGATGGCGGGCGCAACCCTGCTGCTGGCTGAAGGCGGGCCGGACTACCCCCAGAGCGGCCGTCTGTGGCGCATGGTGCAGGATCATCGCCTCACCATGCTTGGCCTCAGCCCCACCATCGCCCGGCTGATGAAAGGTCATGGCGCAGAAGAAGTGGAGCGATATGACCTGACCAGCCTGTGCGCCATCGCCTCCACCGGAGAACCCTGGGACCTCGCCTCCTGGGCCTGGATGATGGAGTACGTGCTGAAGGGGCGTGGTCCGCTGATGAACAATGTCGGCGGCACGGAGATGGGCGGCATTCTGGCCACCAATATTCTCTATTCCATCAAGCCCACCAGCTTCTTCGGCCCCATTCCCGGCACCGGTGCGGATATCGTGCTGGAGAATGGTGCACGCGCACAGGCCGGCGAGGTTGGTGAACTGGTGATGGGTACGCCCTGCATCGGCACCACACGGGGTCTGTGGCGCGATGAAGAACGCTATCTGGATGGATACTGGAGCCGCTTTGAAGGGCTATGGACCCATGGCGACTGGGCCTCGCGTGATGCGGATGGATACTGGTTCATCCATGGTCGCTCGGACGACACCATAAAACTTGCCGGCAAGCGCACGGGCCCCGCGGAAATCGAGGCCCTGCTGCTGGCGACCGGCAAGGTAAAGGATGCTGCCGCCATTGGTGTGCCAGACCCGGTGAAAGGCTCGGCCGTGGTGTGCACAGTAGTGCCGGCTGCAGGTATCGCGGCAGATGAGGCACTGGCAACCCAGCTCTCGCGCGCCATCACGGCCGGGCTTGGCGGGCCATTCAAGCCGCAGCGCATCATCTTTGTCTCCGACCTGCCGCGAACCCGCAACCTCAAGGTCATGCGGCGCGTTATCCGCGCTGTTCTGACGGGTGGCTCTCCCGGAGACCTGACCGCACTCATCAACCCGGAAACCGTGGATGAACTGCGGACACATGCAGCCTGAACAAGAGCCGGGAAACCCGGCCATGAAGGGAAGAAACGATGACCCAGAGGAAAACCATGCTGGCTGCGCTGCTGGCCTGCACCATGTTGAGCGGGCCGGCCATCGCGGCCGGAGACACACTGAAGATTGGCGTGCTGACAGACATGTCCGGGCCGAACTCCGATCTCGCCGGCATGGGATCGCTTCTCGCCACCCAACTGGCAGCGGCAGACGGCAAAGGCCTTCTGGCCGGCAAGAAGATCGAGGTGATCTCCGCCGACCACCAGAACAAGGCCGATATCGCCTCCTCCATCGCATCGCGCTGGTTTGATGCGGAAGGGGTGGACGTTATCGTGGATGTGCCCTTCTCCTCCGCCGCCCTTGCGGTGCAGGAAGTGGCCCGCCAGCGCGGCAAGGTGGTGCTGTTCTCCGGCCCGGGATCATCGGACCTCACCGGCAAGGCCTGCTCGCCCACCAGCTTCCACTGGGCCTTTGATACGGGTGCAGTCGCGAACGGCACGGCCTCGGCGGTCACCCGGCAGGGTGGAGACAGCTGGTACTTCATCACCGCAGACTATGCCTTTGGCCATGCACTGGAACGTGATGCCCGCAAGGTGGTGACGGACAATGGCGGCAAGGTGCTCGGCAATGTGCGCCACCCTGTCTATACCTCCGATTTTTCGTCCTTCCTGCTTCAGGCGCAGGATTCCGGTGCCAAGGTCATCGGTATCGCAAATGCAGCCGCTGATACGGTCAACACCATCCGCCAGGCCAGTGAATTCGGCATTGTTGAAAGCGGCCAGCAACTTGCCGGCCTGCTCGTCTTTCTCACCGATGTTCACTCTCTGGGTCTGGACGCCGCCAAGGGTCTGCGCCTGACGGAAAGCTTCTACTGGGACCAGAATGACGGCACGCGAGCATGGTCAAAGCGCTTTGCCGAGCAGTTCAATGATCGCAAGCCCAGCATGGTGCATGCCGGCGTCTATAGCGCGGTGAACCACTACATCAAGGCCGTGGCAGAAACAGGCAGCACGGATGGCAAGACCGTCGCAGCCAGAATGCACGCCATGCCGGTCTCCGACTTCATGACCAAGGACGCAAAGATCCTGCCCAATGGCTGGGTCGCGCGTGATTTCTACCTGTTTGAGGTGAAGGATCCCTCTGAATCCAAGGGGCCATGGGACTATTACACGCTCATCACGACCATTCCCGCCGATCAGGCCAAGCCATTGTCAGCTGTTGAAGCCTGCCCTGAAACGGCGAGAGCCAACTGATCCGCTCGGCCTCTCCCAAGAGCCGCAACTTGAAGGAGGCGCATGACGCCTCCTTTTTTGTGCCTGAAGGAAGATGTGACCGGAAGCTGGCAGGTAAACACCGCCCTGCACGTTATTGCGGTTCTCTCTGCTATCCTTCAGCCGTAACGGGCTGTTCAGAACCTCACCACGCACAACCCAAAAAAATGGCCCGGACAGCCTTGTGACTGCCGGGCCTTTCCTTTTTCACCGCCGGACTGGTGCACCGGCGGCGAGATCACGCCATCAGTGCGAGCCGGGAACATCCCCCTTGCGCCCGCGGAAATAGGCGCTGATCGTACCCACGATACCGGCACGGAACAGCAGCACACACGCGATGAAGGTTGCCCCCTGGATCATCATCACCCAGGAGCCCAGATGCGCGAGATAGTTCTGCATCGCCACCACGACCACCGCACCGGCAACCGGCCCGAAGATGGTGCCCATGCCGCCGATCAGCGTCATCAGAACCACCTCACCGGACATGGCCCAGTGTACATCGGTGAGGGATGCCAGCTGGAACACCAGCGCCTTGGTCGAACCGGCCAGCCCGGCCAGCGCAGCAGAAAGCGTGAAGGCCAGAAGCTTGTAACGGTTGACCTTGTAGCCCAGCGAGATGGCGCGTGGCTCATTATCCCGGATCGCCCGCAGCACCTGCCCGAACGGGGATTCAACCGCGCGCCAGATGATGCCGAAGCCGATGAGGAACACCACCAGCACGAACCCGTACATGGCATAGGTATTGTTCAGGTCAATCAGCCCGAACAGATGGCCGCGCGGAATGGCCTGCATGCCATCCTCGCCTCCGGTGAATGGAGCCTGAAGGGCGAAGAAGAACACCATCTGCGACAGAGCCAGCGTAATCATCGAGAAATAGATGCCCTGCCGGCGAATGGCGAGCCAGCCGAAGCCCGCTCCAAGTAAGGCGGAAGCAGCAGTACCCGCCAGAATGCTCAGCTCCGGCGTCAGGCCCAGTGTTTTTGCCGCATATCCGCAAATATAGGCGGCAGATCCGAAATAGGCCGCATGACCAAACGACAACAGGCCGCAATAACCAAGCAGAAGATTGAAGGCGCAGGCAAACAGTGCGAAGCACAGCGCCTTCATCAGAAACACTGGATAGATGAAGAACGGTGCGACAACGAGGAAAACCGCCACCGCCACGAACGCTGCCACGCGCACCCATGTGGAACCGAACACCGATTGCGCTTTATTCCCGGAATTTGCAGAAACGGCGGAGTTCATCATGAAGCCCTCCCGAACAGGCCGGCCGGCTTGATGAGCAGGACAATGGCCATGACAACAAAGATGACGGTGCTGGAGGCTTCGGGGTAGAACACCTTGGTCAGCCCCTCGATCAGCCCCAGCCCGAAGCCGGAAATGATGGCGCCGGAGATCGAGCCCATGCCGCCGATCACCACCACCGCAAACACCACAATGATGATGTTGGAGCCCATGACCGGACTGACCTGATAGATCGGCGCGGCCATCACGCCTGCCAGCGCGGCCAGCGCCGCACCAAAGGCATAGGTGAGCGTGATCATGAGCGGAACATTCACGCCAAAGGCCTGCACCAGCTTTGGATTTTCAGTTGCGGCCCGCAGATAGGAGCCAAGCCGTGTCTTCTCGATCAGGAACCATGTGCTGAAGCACACAATGATCGAGGCCACGATGACCCATGCGCGATAGTTCGGCAGGAACATGAAGCCCAAATTCTGCCCGCCCTGAAGCTGGCTGGGAATGGCATAGGGCATGCCCGAGACACCATATTGCTGGCGGAAAGCGCCCTCCAGCAGCAGTGCCACGCCGAAGGTGAGCAGCAGGCCGTAGATATGGTCCAGCTTGTAGATGCGCTGGAGCATGAACCGCTCCATCAGCACACCGAAGAAGCCGACGATCACCGGCGCCAGAAGCAGCGCTGCCCAGTAATTGATGCCCAGATAGTTGAGCAGCATCCAGGTGACGAAGGCGCCCAGCATGTATTGCGCGCCATGGGCGAAGTTGACGATGTTGAGAAGGCCGAAGATGACAGCAAGGCCAAGGCTGAGCATGGCGTAGAATGCGCCATTGATGAAGCCGATAAGCACCTGCCCGAACAGGGCCTGCGTGGAAACGCCAAGAAGTTCCATCATGCCGGCCTCCTATATGCCGAGATAGGAATGGAGGCGCGACATTACGGCCGGGTCAGACAGGTCCGCATTCGGCACCATGTCGATCACCCGTCCGCTTTCCACCACATAGTGGCGGTCTGCGACAGTCGCGGCGAAGGGGAAGTTCTGCTCCACCAGAAGAATGGTGAAACCACGCTCTTTCAGCAGACGGATGGCGACACCGATCTGCTCGATGATGACGGGGGCAAGGCCCTCGGTCACTTCATCCAGCAGCAGGAAGTCCGCCCCCGTGCGCAGGATGCGGGCCATGGCCAGCATTTGCTGTTCACCGCCGGAAAGCTTGGTGCCCTGGCTGTGCGCGCGCTCTTTCAGGTTGGGAAACAGCGTGTGGATTTCCTCAATGCTCATGCCTCCCTTTTTTACGGGCGGCGGCAGCAGCAGGTTCTCGGTCACATCCAGACTGGCAAAGATGCCACGCTCTTCCGGCACATAGCCCATGCCACTGCGGGCGATGCGGTGGGGCGGCATGCGCACCAGTTCATCACCATCAAAACGGATGGAACCGCTACGCTGGATCAGGCCCATGATGGCACGCAGGGTCGAGGTCTTGCCCGCGCCATTATGGCCCAGCAGCGTGACCAGTTCCCCGCGGTGAACTTTCAGGTCAATTCCGTGCAGCACATGGCTCTCGCCATAATAGGCCTGAAGCCCTTGCACATCGAGGCGGACGGGTGCCGGGTTCTCACTCATGGACGCCTCCGATATAGGCTTCGCGCACCGCCGGATTGGAGGAAACGGTGGCATAGTCGCCTTCGGCCAGAACGCTGCCGCGCGTGAGCACGGTGATGGTGTCGGACAGGTCGGCAACGACAGAGAGATTGTGCTCCACCATCAGCACCGTGCGCCCGGCTGCCACGCGCTTGATGAGTGCCGAGATGCGGTTCACATCCTCATGGCCCAGCCCGGCCATCGGTTCGTCCAGCAGCAGCATTTCCGGCTCCAGCGCCAGCGTTGTCGCCAGCTCCAGCGCGCGCTTGCGGCCATAGGAGAGTTCGCCAGCATTCACATCGCGGTAGGGCTTCAGGCCCACCCACTCAATCAGCTCATCCGCCCGCTCATGCAGATGGAAGAGGTTCGATTTTGGTGACCAGAAATGGAACGACACCCCCAGCGGTCGCTGGAGTGCCACACGCACATTCTCCAACACGGTCAGGTGCGGAAAGACGGACGAAATCTGGAACGAGCGCACCATGCCAAGTTCGGCCATATCCGCCGGAGCGGTACGCGTCACATCGGCCCCGTTGAAGGTGATGGCACCGGATGTGGGAATGAGAAACTTGGTGAGCAGGTTGAAGAATGTGGTCTTCCCTGCTCCGTTTGGCCCGATCAGGGCATGGATGGTATGGCGTTTCACCTTCAGGCTCACGTCACGGACCGCGACAAACCCCCGGAACTCCTTTGTCAGTCCCTGGGTTTCGATGATGTAGTCGCCATCCGCACCGGGCCCAGCCCGGCTCGGCGAATGTTGCATGGTTATCCTCCCTGTATTTCTTTTTTCGGGTCACACCCGTTCAATGATGGTCGCGATCCCCTGCCCCACGCCGATGCACATGGTGCAGAGGGCGTAACGTCCCCCCGTCTTTTCAAGCTGGTTCAATGCGGTAGTGATGAGCCGCGCACCCGACATGCCCAGCGGATGGCCGAGCGCAATGGCGCCACCATTCGGGTTCACATGGGCCGCATCATCCGCCAACCCCAGATCACGCAGAACCGCCAGCGCTTGCGCAGCGAAGGCCTCGTTCAGCTCGATCACATCCATGTCCGCCAATGAGAGGCCGGTCTGCGCCAGCACCTTGCGCGTGGCGGGGGCCGGCCCCATGCCCATGATGCGGGGCGGCACACCGGCCGTCGCCATGCCGACAATGCGGCCGCGCGGGGTGAGGCCATGCGTCTCGGCCGCCGCAGGCGAGGCGATCAACAGCGCGCAGGCGCCGTCATTCACGCCGGAAGCGTTGCCGGCCGTGACGCTGCCATCCGCGCGCACCACGCCCTTCAGGCGAGAAAGCTGCTCCAGTGTTGTTTCAGGACGCGGATGCTCATCGTGCAGCACCTGCTTCGGCTCGCCCTTCTTCTGCGGCACCAGTACGGGCACGATCTCGCGGGCAAAGCGCCCGGAAGCGATCGCCTGCCCTGCCCGCTGCTGGCTGCGCACCGCAAAGGCATCCTGATCGGCTCGGGAGATGTGGAAATCATCCGCCACATTTTCTGCCGTCTCCGGCATGGAATCCACGCCATGAAGCGTCTTCATCAGCGGATTCACGAAGCGCCAGCCAATGGTGGTGTCCTCAACCCGCGCTGCGCGGGAAAATGCACTCTCCGCCTTGCCCATCACGAAGGGCGCGCGGGACATGCTCTCCACGCCACCGGCCACAATCAACCCCGCCTCACCGGCCTTGATGGCGCGGGCGGCGGTGCCCACCGCATCCATGCCGGAGCCGCACAGGCGGTTCATGGTGGTGCCGGGCACCTCTACCGGCAATTTGGCCAGAAGGGCGGCCATGCGGGCCACATTGCGGTTGTCCTCACCGGCCTGATTGGCGCAGCCGAGGATGACCTCATCCAGCGCCGCCCAGTCTATAGAAGGGTTGCGCGCAAGCAGCGTGGCAAGGGGAATGGCCGCCAGATCATCCGCGCGAACCGACGACAAGGCACCAGCATACCGCCCAACGGGCGTTCGAATGGCATCACAGATCAGGGCATCAACCATTTGCATCGACCGCCTTTCGGCTCCTTCTCATTCACTCGGGGCCGGGTTTCATGAGGTGGCAGCACGCGCTTCCACCTGCGCATGCAGGTTCTGCCCGGTGGCCACACGCTGGCGCAGATGCGAAGAGGCCCGATACCGGTCTTCGCCATAAGCGGCCTGAAGATGTTCCAGCGTTTGCAGGATGCGCGCCGGGCCAACATCCTGCGCCCATGCAAGCGGGCCACGCGGATAGTTGACGCCATAGGTCATGGCCCGGTCGATATCGGCCGCGCTGGCAACGCGCGTCAGCACGGCCTCGCTCGCCTCGTTCGCCAGCATGGCCAGCGTGCGCATCACGATCAGCCCCGGCACATCGCCAATGACCGATACAGCCTTGCCCAGCGCCTGAAACAGCCCTGCCGCCTGCGCCACCGCTTCCGCAGGAGCCTGTGCTGCTGCCGAAATCGCGATGCGTGCGGCGGTGGGATAATCCAGCGCCAGATCAAACAGCACCAGATTGGCCGGTGCGCCCGCTGCAACGCGCGCTGTCGCTGTGCGCCCGTCACTCAGGGCAAGGGTTGCCCCCTCAAGACGGATGACACCTGCACCGCTCTCGCGCGACACCGCAATTCCGGCCTTCTGGAGGAGAGGAACCAGTGCCTCGGCAGGCCCGAGATCCCCTTCCACCACAACAGACGATGGCGAGGGCTGCTCCGGGAAGGTGGCCGGCGCAGGCCGCTGCGTCCCTGCCGCGTAATCATAAAAACCGCGACCGGACTTGCGCCCGAGCCAGCCCGCCGCAACCAGCTCCTGCTGGGTCAGCGAGGGGCGATAGCGCGGATCATGGAAATAGGCCTCGAATACCGAGCGGGTGACCGCGAAGTTCACATCATGGCCAATGAGATCCATCAGCTCGAATGGCCCCATGCGAAAGCTGCCTGCCTCGCGCAACACGGCATCAATGGTTGAGACGTCGCCCGCGCCTTCCTCCAGCAACCGCAACCCTTCGGCATAGAATGGCCGGGCAACACGATTGACGATGAAACCGGGCGTGGAGGTCGCCATCACCGGCTGCTTGCCCCAAGCCTGAGCGGTGTCATACAGCGTCTGCAACACCTGCCTGTCGGAAGCGAGGCCGGCGACGATCTCCACCAGCGCCATGATGGGCGCGGGATTGAAGAAATGCAGCCCCGCCACGCGGCCCGGATGCTTCAGCCCTGCGGCAATGGCGGTGATGGAGAGGGAGGAGGTGTTGGTGGCCAAAATGGCTTCCGGCCCCACAATCCCTTCCAGCCGGGCGAAAAGCTGCTGCTTCACATCCAGCTTTTCAACAATGGCCTCCACCACCAGAGCCGCGCCGGAAAGCGCCTCAAGACTTGCCGCAACATGGATGCGGGCCGCAATCCCGTCACGCGCCTCTGCCGAAAGGCGGCCACGCTCCACCAGCCGCGAGAGGCCGGAAAGAATGCCCGCACGCCCCTTTTCCGCGGCACCGGAGGCGACATCAAACAGCAGCACCTCATGGCCCGCCTGCGCCGCCACCTGTGCGATGCCGGCTCCCATGGCGCCTGCGCCAATAACGGCGATTTGTGCGGTTTGGCTCAGTGCGCTCATGTGCTGCCCTCCGTCATGGAGACGACAGCCTTGCCCTGCACCCGGCCCTGTTCCACCAGTTCCAGCGCCTCGGGCAGCGCCGTGAACGGGAAGAGACGCATGATGCGGGGCTTCACAGCACCCGAGCGCCACAGGTCAAACAGCGCGTCCTGCACCTTCAGCACATGCTCCGGCGTGCGATCGCGATAATCGCTCCATTGCAGGCCGCTGACGGAGATATTCTTGACCAGCAGATAATTGACCTTCACCGAGGGAATATCCCCCGCCGCAAAGCCGATCACCACCAGACGGCCACACCAGGCCATTGCGCGCAGCGCAGCGGCGAAGAAGTCCCCGCCCAGCGGGTCCAGCACCACATCCGCGCCATGCCCGTCCGTGGCGGCATTCACCTGTGCGCGCAGGTCATCGCGCAGATCGGCGACGGACAGATCAATGATCGCATCCGCTCCCGCCTCACGCGCAACCTCGGCCTCTTCCGGCGAACGCACACCGGCCAGAACCTTGCCGCCCAGCCCCTTGGCGATCTGCACGGCAGCAAGCCCCACGCCACCCGCCGCGCCGCCCACCAGAACGGTTTCACCGCTCTTGAACTGGCCGCGCTCAACAAGGGCAAAATAGGCGGTCTGGTACACCAGCCCCATGGCCGCAGCAGGCTCAAAGGAAAGACCATCCGGCAGAATGAAGGCCTGCGAGGGCTTCACAAGTGCCTGCTCGGCGAAAGCGCCATGCTCCACCTGCGCCATGATGCGGTCACCGGGAGAAAATCCCTCCACACCCGTCCCAACGGCCCGCACCACACCGGCCAGATCCTTGCCCGGCGTGAAGGGTCGCGGCGGCAGGATCTGGTATTTGCCAGAAATCACCAGCGTATCGGGGAAATTGATCCCCGCCGCCTTCACATCAATCGCCATCTCGCCCGGTCCGGGTACCAGATCCGGCAGGGAGTCGATCTGCATGGTGGATGGAGCGCCATGCTCCCAAACACGATAGCTGCGCATATCGGGCCCTTTCAGAGCGAGAGAAGTGGATCGGAGGTTTCGCCAAGGCGCGGGGCAATGCCGCGTGTCGGCTCCGTCCGGAAAATGGGGGCGAGCGGCACCGGAAGGGCCGGAATCTCCTGTCCGCCCGCCTTCAGCGTATGTGTGAACACGCGACGCGCAGCGGTGTGCGGGTCAGCCACCGCCTCCTCAAGCGTGGCGACGATGGAGCAGCACACATCCTGCCCGGCAAACAGCGCCTGCCATTCGGCCGCGCTCTTGCTGGCGATACGCGCGGCCACAGCCGCCTTCGCCTCGGCCTCCGGCGCCGCAGGGTCACGCATGGCCTCGGGTAGATCGATGATGCGGGAGAAGTTCTCCCAGAACTTGTCCTCGATGGGAGCCGCCGCCACATAGCGATCATCTGATGTGCGATAGATCTGGTAACGCGGCGAACCGCCCGTAACCAGTTCTCTGCCCGGTTTCGGCCAGCCCGCACCAGAAAAACCGGACCCAAGCCCCCAATAGAGGAAGCTGAACAGATTATCGCCCATGGCGATATCCAGATGGGTGCCAAGGCCGGTGATGTCGCGCTGGCGCAAGGCGAGCAGAATATTCATCACGGCCGGGAAAGTGCCGCCCGCAACATCCGCCGCCAGCACCGGCGGCAGAACGGGTGCGCCATCCGCCCCGGCAGAGAGGCCCAGCACGCCGGTTTCGGCGATATAGTTCAGGTCATGCGAGGCGGCGTGCGCCTTCGGCCCGGTCTGCCCCCAGCCGGTGATGGAACAATAGACCAGCTTGGGATTGAGCTGGCGCAGGGCCTCATAGCCCAGCCCCAGACGCTCCATCACACCGGGGCGAAACTGCTCAATGAGCACGTCTGCCCGGCGAATGAGCGGGGTGAGCTTTTCAACCGCATCCGCCGCTTTCAGATCCAGCGCGATGGACTGCTTGCCCCGGTTGAGCATGGCGAAATTCACGCTGTCATCGCCGAGCTTGGGCTCATACACGCGCATTTCATCGCCCCGTCCGGGACGCTCGATCTTCACCACGCGCGCTCCGGCTTCGGCCAGAATGAGGCTGGCGAGCGGCCCCGGCAGCAGGGTGGAAAAATCAAGGACGAGAAGACCTTCCAATGGACGCATGATCTCATCTCCCCTTGATCTGGCGGGCTTTCGCCACCTGCGCACGGCGCGCGGGGGCAAAAGCCGGGTTGCCCAGCGCCACATGCAGCGCCTGCGTCACATCGTGATGGGCAGCAAGGCCGGTGCGCTCCAGCAGCTCGATCGGGCCTTCGGGATAGCCAAGACCAAGGCGGAGCGTCAGGTCCATGTCGGCGGCGGTGGCGAGCTTGGCGTCCAGCCGGTTGAGTGCGGCGTTGTAATAGGGGCGCACCAGCCGGTCGACGATACGGCCGGGGAAGTCACCACACACGGCGGTCTTCAGGCCATGGGCCTCGAACAGGGCGCGGGCCGTATCCACCACCGCATCGGGCGTATTGGGCTGGCGCACGATCTCGACCAGATCGGACGGCGCGGCATCACCCAGACGGAAGCGGGCGAAGCCGAGCACATTGCACCCCTCATCGCCCCGGCTTTCGCCGGTGTGCTCACCAAGGCATTCGGTGCCCAGCTCGATCAGGACAAGGGCATGGTCTGAAACATCTTCCAGCGCGGCAAAGCTCTCGCCTGCATCCTCGCCGGTGATGAGCAGAATATCGCCCTTATCGCCTGCGGCATCGATCAGCGCATGGGTTTCGGGGAAGGAGCGGCTCTTGCCGCCACGGATGACGCTATGGGTCAATGGCTTGGACATGAGATCAGGCTCCGTAGATCGCGGTGGTCTCGTAGGAGAGCAGGCCGCGCTTGGTCTTGCGGCCGAGGCGACGGGCGGCAACCATGCGGCGCAGCAGCGGCGGGCAGGCAGCGCGTGGCTCATGCGTCACGCCGTGCAGCGCCTCACACAACAGCACCTGCGTATCGAGCCCCACCAGATCCAGAAGCTCCATCGGCCCCATGGCGTAGCCAAGCGCACCCTTGATGGCCTTGTCGATCTCGACCGGCTCGGCCACGCCCTCCTCGACCAGACGAATGGCGTCATTGTTGAAGGGCACGAGGAAGTAGTTGAGGATAAAGCCGGGGGCATCCTGCGTCTTCACCGGGCGCTGGCCCATCTCCTCGCAGTTCTTCCACGCCCGCTCGAAGCTCTCAGGCGAGGTATTGATGCCGGGAGACATCTCCACCAGCTTCATCAACTGTGCCGGCAGGCAGAAATGCATGCCGACAAAGCGGTCATCACGCCCGGATTTCGCGGCGATTTCGGTGATGGACAAGGTGGAGGTGTTGGACGCAAACAGGGTTTCCGGCCCGCACACCTTGTCGAGTGTGGAGAAGAGCTGGCCCTTCACCTCAAGCTCTTCAAAGATCGCCTCGATAACGAGGCCGCAGGGCGCCATGGCGGCGATGTCTGCGGTGGCGGAAACCCGCCCCATGATCTCGTCCACCTGCTCCTGCGTAAGCTTTCCGCGCTGGACGGACTTGGCGAAGAACGCCTTCATCTGCCCCACGGCGGCCTCGGCGCGGGCGGCATCCACGTCATAAATGATGGTGGGAAAGCCTCCGCGCGCGGCGACGATGGCAATGCCCGTGCCCATGGTGCCGGAACCGGCGACCCCTATGGTGATCTTCTTTGACATGCGTTTCCCCCTCAACGCTCGATGAAGCTGCGGCCAATAAGCTGGCGATGGATCTGGTTCGTCCCTTCCCAGATCTGCGTGATCTTGGCGTCCCGCATCAGCCGCTCGACCTTGTATTCCTTGACGTAGCCGTAGCCGCCATGGAGCTGGACAGCCTCCGTGCTCATGCGCATGGCAAGGTCGGTTGCCCGCATTTTCAGGATGGAGGCCTCGATGCCGATATCGCTCACCCCGGCATCCACCAGCCGGCCCACATGCATCAGCCACGCCTCACACATGGCGAGTTCCGCCGCGAGATCGGCCAGCAGGAACTGGATGCCCTGAAACTCGATGATCTTGCGCCCGGATTGCTTGCGGCCATTGATGTAGCCGGTCGCTTCCTCAAACGCCGCGCGGGCAATGCCCAACGCATGCGCACCCACCGAGGGACGGGACTTGTTGAGCGAAGCCAGCAACAGCTTCAGCCCCTCACCCGGCCCGCGCAGCAGATTGGCCTTCGGCACGCGGCAGCCATCGAAGGAAAGCGTAGCGGTGGATGAGGCACAGTGCCCCATTTTGTCTTCCAGCCGCTCCACCCGCAGGCCCGGCGTGCCCTTTTCCATCACGAGACAGGAGATGGCGGCCTTCAGGTCTTCCGTCTCCGACCACTTGCCGAACACGACATAGAAATCCGCCACATCACCATTGGTGATGAAGGTCTTGGAGCCGGTGACGATGATGTCATCCCCATCCGGCGTGAACTTGGTGCGCATGCCGGTGGCATCCGAACCTGCATCCGGCTCGGTGATGACAAGGGCGGCCAGCGCACCTTCCGCAATGGCCGGCAGGAAGCGGTGCTTCTGCTCTTCCGAGCCGAAATCGATCACCGGCTTGATGGCGTGGAAGTTGGTGGCCCAGATGATGCCGGTAGAAGCACAGGCGGCGGAAATCTCCTTCACGCAGGCGAGATAGGAGAGATAGCTCAGGCCCGCGCCGCCATAGGCTTCCGGCACGAACATGGCGTTGAGGCCCAGCGCATTGATGCCCTTGATATTCTCCCAGGGGAACTCCCCGGTTTCATCATGATGGGCAGCGCGGGGAGCAACTTCCTCACGGGCAAACTGGCGCACGCTCTCCAGCAGGATGGCTTCATCCTCCGGCAGGGCCAACTGGTCGTCGAGGCGGGTGATGACGGTCATGGGTGTGTCCTCAGTGCGCCATGCCCTGACCGCCATCGAGATAGATGGTCTCGCCAGTCAGGAAGCTGTTGTTTTCATCGAAGAGGGAGGCGATCAGCCGGGCAACCTGCTCGGCCCCCGCCGGTCCGCCCACGGGAATGCGCGAGGCCAGAAAGGCGCGGACCTTCTCGGAAGCCAGAAAGTCCTTGTTGAGGTCGGTCTCGATATAGCCGGGGGCCACCGTCATCACGCGGATGTTCTTGCGCGCCCACTCCACCGCAAGGCAGCGCCCGAGGGCCGCCACCGCCGCCTTGGAGGCGCAATAGGCCGCATTGTGGCGCACGCCCAGCTTGTCGAAGAAGGAGCCCATATTCACGATGAGCCCGCCACCCGCTGCCACCAGATGCGGGTAGGCCATCTGGCACACGCTGAAGGTGGCAGTGGTGTTGGTGGTCAGCACATCGGCAAAATCAGCCAATGGCTGGTCCTCGGACGGACTGGTGACATGCACGCCGGCATTGTTGATGATGCCATGCAGCGCACCCGCCTGCGCCACAAAGGCGGCAAGGGCGTCTTCCACCGCGGCAGCGTCCGAGACATCGCCCTTCAATGGGATGAGGCGCGCCTTCAGTTCGGCAGGAATGTCCACGTCTTCCGGCCCCTGCCCCTTGCGGGAGAAGCAGCCGACCGTATAGCCGCGCCGCGCCAGTTCCAGCGCGATCACCGCGCCGATGCCGCGACTTGCGCCGGTGAGAAAAATGTTCCGGCTGGTCATGTCACTTGTCCTGAAACTGGGGCTTGCGCTTCTCGACGAAGGCGGAGAGCCCCTCGGTCGCGTCTTCCGTGCGGTAGGAAAGCGTGGAAAGGTCTGCCTCGGTGCGCAGGCCCTCATGCAGCGGCACATTCAGCGCCCGCTGCACGGCGGCGCGCGCCAGCGTGAGGGCGGGAATGCCATAGCCGGTGAATTCGGCGGCAAAGGCCTTGGCTCCCTCTACCACATCCCCATCAGCCAGCCGGTTCACGAGGCCCATGGCGTGGGCTTCATCGGCTGCAATTGTGCGTCCGGTCAGCACCATTTCCATGGCCCGCCCCTCGCCGATGAGGCGCGGCAGGCGCTGGGTGCCGCCATAGCCGGGAATGAGGCCCAGCTTGATTTCCGGCAGGCCCATCTTCGCCTTGGGTGCTGCCACGCGAAAGGTGCAGGCCATGGCCAGTTCCAGCCCGCCGCCAAAGGCAAAGCCATTGATGGCGGCAATGGAGGGCACCTTGAAACTGTCCAGCTTGCCGAAAATGCGCTGGCCCAATTCTGCCCCTTCACGCTCCTCGATGAGCGAGCGACCCATCAGTTCCTTGATATCGGCACCGGCACAGAAGGCTTTCTCGCCCTCGCCGGTGATGATGAGGGCGCGGATGTCCCAGCCTGCCGCTTCATCTATCGCCGCGCCTATATCGCGGATGATGGCGAAGGAGAGCGCATTCAGCGCTTCCGGCCGGTCAAGGGTCATGAGGGCGAACGCACCCTCGCGCACGAGTTTCACCATAATTTTCTCCCTGTATGCAGCCCTCTTGGCGGGGCTGTTTTCCGGTCAGGTTGATGAAGTGGCGCGGTTCAGGAGACCGCGCGTTGTTCCTGTGGCGGACGAAACCGCACGGGCAGCAGCTCCAGCTCGCCCGCGCGCGCCTGTTCCACCATGCTGCGCTTGAGAATCTTGCCGCTGGCCGTCATCGGGAAGGCATCCAGCGAGATGAAGAATTCCGGCATGTCGTATTTGGAGAGACCGGCCTCAAACAGATGCGCCAACATCTCCTCCGCCGCGATCAGATACCCGTCCTTGGGAATGACAGCGAGGCACACTTTCTCGCCCAGCCGGTCATCACGCACCGGGAAGGCCGCCACCTTGAAGGCCGCCGGGTGGCGAATGGCGAGATCCTCGATCTGCGAGGGATAGATATTGTGCCCGCCGCGGATGATGAGATCCTTGGAGCGTCCGACAATCTCAAGATTGCCCGCCGCATCCAGCCGCCCCAGATCGCCGGACATGAACCAGCCATGCCGGTTGAAGGAGCGTTCCGTCGCACTCTGGTTGCCGAAATAGCCGAGTGTGAGACACGCCCCGCGCCCGCCAATCTCGCCCACCTCTCCGGGTGCGGCCTCGATATCCGGCGCATCCGCGCGCCAGATCTTCACCTCATAGGCCGTACAGGCCTTGCCGCAGGTGCGCACCATGGTTTCCACGTCGTCATCCGGCATGGTGTACTGGTGCGAGCCGTTCTCGGTCATGCCATAGATATTCTGTGGCGTGATGCCATAAGCGAGGAAGCGGCGCGCCACCTCCATGGGAATGGCGGCACCCGCCATGTAGAAGGTCTTCACCGCCCCCATCTGGCGGAGGTCGCGGCGCTGCATCTCGCCCAGAATATCAATGGCATGGGTGGGCACGCCCATCACATAGGTCGCGCCGGTTTCAATGATGCGATTCAGCGGGCTTGCGCCCTTGGGCAGATCATTCACCACCAGTTCACACCCGGCCACCAGCGCCTGCTCCAGCGCGACGGTGGCGATGTGGTGGCTCTGCGGGCTGAGGGAATAGATCACCGTGTCCTCATCCAGCTTCCAGTCTGCCACCATCGCCCGGCCATTCGCCAGCAGCGTGTTGTCCGAGTGCATCACGCCCTTGGGCTGGCCGGTGGTGCCGGAGGTGAAGGCGAGATAGGTCACCTTGTCCGGGTTCGAGACAGGCTCCGGCAGGCTGGCCCGCGCATCCCCCATCGGGAAAGCTGACACGCGCTCGGAAGCAACCGGATGCCCCTCGCCCACCGCATAGAGCCGGCGCATGGCTGGCAAGGCGAGCGCGGCGGCGAAGATGTCGTGCCGGTCCGCATCCGCCCCATAACCCGGCTGGGCGATAAGGGCGGCCGCATCACAGCGTTCCATCAGGGTGGCGATCTCACCCACCGTATGGTTCTGGTGCAGTGAAGGCGTGCACACAAACCCTGCCCGCGAACAGGCAAGGAAAACCACTGTCGCTTCCACCCGGTTGGGCAGCCACACGCCGACCCTGTCTCCCGGTTTCAGGCCGGCTTCCAGAAGGTCGGCCGCCATGGCATCCCCCCAGCACACCAGCGCGGCCCATGTCAGACGTTGCGTGCCATCGCGCAGGGCATAGGCCTGCGGGCGCGTGGCGGCATGGGCAGCCGCCAGCCCGTAGAGGGTCTCATCGCGCCACTGGCCCGCCGCATAATAGGCCCGCGCGGTCGCCGGGTCGTGAAGGGTCAAAAGAGTTGGACGCATGTCTGCCACCTCCCTCGTGCCGCAAGATTCACTGGCCGAACCTTGTCGGGTCCGGCTTGCGGCGCTGGGCGAAGGATTCAGCCAGCTCGTGGGATTCATCGCTGTCGAGATAACCGCGCAGCAGCAGGTCATGAGACAGGCGCGCCAGCCCCCCCACGCCGGAATGACGCGCCGAGAAGGCCGCCTTCAGCGCGGCAATGGCAAATGGCCCACGCTCGGCAATGGTCATCGCCATTTCACGCGTGGCAGCGGCCAGCTGGTCATCCGGCACCACCTTGTTGATGAGGCCATACTCCAGCGCCTGTCTGGCGGTGAGCTTCTCGTTCAGGTACCAGATTTCCTTGGCCCGGCGCTTGCCCACCAGATCTTCCAGGAACCATGTGCCATAGCCGGCATCGAAGGAGCCAACCATCGGCCCCACCTGACGGAAAATGGCGCTTTCCTTGGCGATGGCGAGATCGCACACCATCTGCAGCACATTGCCGCCGCCGACTGCAAAGCCGTTCACGCTGGCGATGACAGGCTTCTGGAGCCGCTCGATCGCGTCATACATTTCAAGGGTCGGCAGTACACCGGCATAGAGATTGGTCTTCTCCAGCCCATCCTTGCGTCCGCCCGTGCAGAAGCAGCGATCGCCCGCGCCGGTGAGCACCAGAACACGCGTGCGGGTTTCATTGCGCACGGTCTCGATGCAATCGCGCAGTTCACGGCACATGGTGGCGTTGAACATGTTGCCATCATCCGGCCGGTTCAGGGTCAGCGTGCCAACAGGACCATCTTCACTATACAGGATCGTTTCGTAAGACATGGGGCTTCCTTCCAGAACTCTTGTTTCGGCCTGCGTTTGTGTCAGCCGGATCAGATCACGCCGGACTTGCGCAAGGTCTCGATTTTTGTGGCGTCATAGCCAAGAAGATCACGCAACACGGCTTCACTATGCTCGCCCAGCCGTGGCGGTGCGCTGACATAGCCAGCAGCTTCACCATCAATGTGGATGCCGAGAGAAACCTGAGGAATCTGTCGTCCATCCTGCGCGATCTGGAAGAAGGTTTCACGCTCGCGGAAGTGGTGATCCTGCACCACCTCATCGACCCGATAGATCGGCCCGGCAGGCACGCGGGCCTTTTCCAGCAGCTCAAGCCATTGCGCACGGGGGCGACGCAGCAGGATGGACTGGATGCGCTCCACGATGCGGGTGCGATTGGTGCGGCGGGCGGCATTGGTGGCCATATCCACCCCTTCCGCCCCTTCCGGATCACCCACCGCCTCCCAGAAGCGCTTCCAGATGGCGTCATTGCCCAGCCCCAGCGTCATCGGCAGGTCTGCGGTCTCAAATGTCTGGTAGATGGCGATAACACTGTCGGTGCCACCACTGCGGCGCGGCACCTCACCCGATCCGAGATAGGGCACAATACGGGGAGACATGAAGCGGATCATGCTTTCCGCCAGCGCCACATCAATCGCACAACCCTGCCCGGTTGCAGCGCGCCGGTTGAGCGCGGCCAGCGTGGCCAGAGCGGCATCCGAGCCCGCCAGCATGTCTGCGGCAGGCGAGCCCACCTTCTGCGGAGCGGAACCAGCAGGGCCGGTGAGATCCATCACGCTGGAATAGCCTTCGGCGATCAGGTCATAGCAGGGACGCATGGCATAAGGGCCATTCAGACCGAAGCCGGTGAGCGAAACGTGGATGAGACCGGGTCGTGTCGCCCGCACCGTTTCAGGATCCAGCCCGAACTTGCGCTGCACGGCTGGAAGCTGGTTCGTGACCAGCACATCCGCCTTGTCCAGCAAGCCCGCGAGCACCTCGCGTCCATCAGCGCTGGTGAAATCAAGCTGCACGCTTTTCTTGTTGCGGTTCACCGAGAGGAACCAGAGCGACTCCCCATCCAGAAAGGGAGGGCCCCAATGGCGGGCATCATCGCCACCGGGTCGCTCCACCTTGACCACTTCCGCACCGAAATCGGCCAGCAGCATGGTGGAATAGGGACCGGCGATGGAAGTTGTCAGATCCACCACGCGCACCCCGTCCAACATGCGGAACTTGTCCGAGCTGCGACCGGGCGGGAGATCCGAGACAGGCAGGGTAGCTGAAGGTGGTTTGGCGTTTTTCATTGTTTGGCTTCCTTGGGCCACACCTAACAAGCAAGCCGCATGCCATGATCTGCAAATCTATATGATTTCAGAATTTTCCATCTTGCATCGCCGCCCTGCCTCCTGTTTGATGTTCGCACCATGGACACTCGATCGGAGCCACTGTCCTCCGACAGAACACCCGGAACACAGCATGTCTGCCCCTCTGGATATTGTCCTCATCGACGACACAGGCACTGTCACCTTCACCTCCGAGCCTGCGCGCGCTTCGGGACTGGCGGAATCCGTCGTGCGGCATATCCGCGGACCGGCGGCCGGGCGGCGCATTTCAGCGCTCAGTCACAAGGATGCATCCTATGTGGTGCTGACCGGCCATGTGGCTGATGGGCAGACGGCGGTGATTGTCCACCGCGAAGACAAATCGTCCACGCTGATGGACTTCATTGTCAGCGTGGACATTGCCTTCGACATCCTGAATCACTTCCTCACCAACCCCTATGAGGGGGTGACGGTGGTCGATCGCGATTCTGTGTTGCGCTATCTCAGCCCCGTGCACGAGCGTTTCTTCGGTCACTCGCGCGGAGATGCGGTGGGCCAGCCGGTTCAGGATGTGATTGAAAACACGCGCCTGCACATTGTCGCCAAGAGCGGCACGGCGGAAATCGGGCAGGTTCAGGAGATGCGGGATGTGACCCGCGTGGTGAACCGCATCCCCATTCTGCGTGACGGGCATCTGGTGGGCGCCATCGGGCGCGTGCTGTTCAAGGCCCCGGAAGAAGTGCACGAACTCTCTCGCCAGATCTCCTCGCTGCGGGCCGAGGTGGATTATTACAAGAAGGAACTTGCTGGACTGCGCCACCGGGCCTTCGGGCTGGATGAAATCGTGGGTGAAAGCGATGCCATCCGCCAGTTGAAGGAAGACATCCGCAAGGTCGCGCCGCTGGATGTGCCCGTCTTTATTTCCGGCGAAAGCGGATCGGGCAAGGAACTTGTGGCGCATGCCATTCACAATCTCAGCCGCCGGGTGGAGCGCCCGATGGTGGTGGTGAATTGCGGTGCGTTGCCATCCTCCCTCGTGGAAAGCGAATTGTTTGGCTATGAGGGCGGCGCATTCACCGGGGCCAGGCGCGAAGGGCGCAGCGGCAAGTTCGAGATGGCTGACCGCTCCAGCCTGTTCCTCGATGAAATCGGCGACCTTCCGCTGGAAACACAGGTGAAGTTGCTGCGGGTCATCGAAAACGGGCTCTTCGAACGCGTGGGCTCCAACCGAACCCGCACCACCAATTTCCGTCTCATCAGCGCCACCAATCGCGATTTGCGGCGCATGATCTCCGAGGAGATCTACCGGGCAGATCTCTATTTCCGGATCAATGGCGTGACCTTGAATGTGCCGCCGCTTCGGGAGCGTGCCGGAGATATTCCCCTTCTGGCACGCCACTTCGTGCAACGGGTGGGACAACGCATCGGCTCGAATGTGAAACGCATTCATCCACGCGCGCTGGATATGCTGCAAGGGCTCTCCTGGCCGGGAAATGTGCGCCAGCTTCACCATGAAGTTCAACGCGCCATGATCTTCGCAGATGGCCCTGAACTGACAGCGGCCAATTTCCGCAATCTGGAAGACATGCCAGAACACCAGCAGTCCCAGCCGACGGCACAGCCTTCATCCACCATTCGTGAGACGGTGGGGAATGTGGAGCATGCCCTGATCCGCGAAGCGCTGGAACGCCATAATGGCAACAAGAAGCGCGCCGCCGAGGAACTCGGTATCTCACGCTCCTATCTCTACAAGAAACTGGCCGAGGTTCCGGCACGCTAGCGGTGGGCGTGGTGCAGAAAAAAGGGGCAGAACGCATCCGGGGTTCGGGATTGAGGAGCGCCCTGCCCTGAAAGCCGCCGGGCCTTCTCGCCCGGCGGGGAAACCATCATCCTACGCTTCGGTGAAACCTCAGTTCTTCTTCACCAGCCGGCAGGTGGACTGCGACAAAGGCCGGAAAGCCTGATCACCCGGAATGGTGCGCAAAACCTTCATGAGATCCCATTCACCCGTGGACTCCTCCGGTGTTTTCACGTCCACCAGATACATGTCGTGCACCATGCGCCCATCCGCACGGATGATCCCGTCCTTCGCAAAGAAGTCGTTGACAGGGTTAGCCTTCATCCACTCCGTGACCTTTTCCGTATCATCAGAACCCACGGCGGCCACACCCTTTAGATAGTGCATGGTGGCCGAATATGCGCCCGCCTGAACCATTGAGGGCTGTGCCTTCATCCGCTCATAATATTTCTTCGAGAAGGCGCGGCTTTCGTCATCACGGTCCCAATAGAAACCAGTGGTGAACTTGAGTTTCTGTGCCACTGGCAGGCCCAGTGCCTTCACGTCATTGATGAAGACCAGCATGGCGGCAAGGCTCTGGCCACTTTGCGTAATTCCGAACTCGCTTGCCTGCTTCACGGAATTTACGAAATCCGTTCCGGCATTCGCCAGACCGATGATCTGCGCGCCGGATGACTGTGCCTGCAGCAGATAGGATGAGAAATCCATGGTGGAAAGCGGCACGCGCACGCTGCCGAGCACTTTGCCGCCATCCGCCTTCACCACCCGGCTGGTATCTGCTTCAAGCGCATGGCCGAAGGCATAGTCGGCCGTGATGAAGAACCAGTTCTTGCCACCTTCCTGAACAATCGCCGTGCCCGTACCGGTGGCGAGTGCATAGGTGTCATAAACATAGTGAATGCCATACGGCATGCAGCCATCATTCGTCAGGGCTGTGGTTGCAGAGCCAGCGCCAATGATGACACGCTTCTTTTCATCTCCCAGCCGAAACAGTGCCAGTGCAGAAGCGCTGTCGGTGGACTCCACGACCATGCGGACATTTTCGCTGTCGAACCAGCGGCGTGCGATGCCAGACGTGACATCCACCTTGTTCTGATAATCTGCGGAAACCACATCAATCGCGCGGCCATTCACCTTGCCGCCGAAATCCTCGACAGCCATCTTCACCGCCTCGACCACACCGGGGCCGCCATGGCGGGAATAGACACCACTCATATCCACGATCGCCCCGATCTTCAGGGGACCGTTTGAGGCTGGTGTCTGTGCAAGAACTGCCGTTGTCGGCAAGCAGGCCAGCGCGGACATCAGACACGCGATTTTTCCGAGTTTCATTCGCCCTCTCCCTGAAAGCGAACCCGTATGACGGGTCCCGTGACTTCACAGCGACAATCAAAGGATTGGCGCATTGTCACTTGCAGGAAGAAACAGCAATATTTGTGCCATCCATATCGTGAATGGAAATCAAAGACTTATAGATCAGAAGCATGATGACGATCCCGCAGCATGTCTTCCGTTACACTCATGTGTCTTTACTGAAGACACAAAAAAGCAGGGCACGGTTTCCCATGCCCTGCCCTTATCACTCAAGCCACATTCAGCGCGTGGCGCCCTTGCCCTGCGGGTGAATGGCGATGATGTTGCAGAAATTGGTGGGCCGCTGCGAGAGCGGGGCAAGACTGCCATCATCCTTCAGCGAGAAGGACTGATAGCCCAGACCCGTCAGCAGGTCCCATGGCTCGGCCGGGTTGCCGCCGCTTGAGATCAGCGCCGGGCAGTTCATCTCATAGATGATGAGCGGACGATAAGCGGTGATGGTGTTCAAACCGCCGGAGAGCACCCGCCCCTCCGCACCTTCCACGTCAATCTTGATGCAGTCCACGCGCGGCAGGCCCAGTTCGGCCACCAGCAGGTCCAGCGTCGTGATCTCGACCTCCTCCGCCTCGCTGGCATCACCGCCATTCACGAGCGAGAAGGCCTGCGGGTCATCACCCACCGGATTGTGGAACAGCGATGCCTTGCCCGGCGCATCGGCTAGACCCTTGCGTACCAGATCGACATTGCGGAAACCATTCAGCGCGACATTGGCGACCAGCAGGTCGCCAGCCTCCTGCCCCGGCTCCACCGCCACAACGCGCGCGGCATGGGGCGCGGTCTTGAGGGTGAACAGGCCCACATTCGCGCCCACATCCACAAACACATCGCCCTTCTGGACGAACTTGTTCAGGAACTTCAGTTCGGGCTCAACCTGATCTCGCAGCAGAAAGGTGGAAACGGTGGTGTAGTGCAGGTTTGCCGGCACCTGCATGCGTGCGCCGGGCACCAGCTCAAACTCCGGCTTGCGGCCCAGCGCCACCAGACCGGCCAGACTGGCCACCCGCCCCAGCACCGTAACCGGCGCCTCCTGAAAAGCGGGTTCATTCAGAAGCTTCTTAATCCGCCTGAGCATGTTGCCCCCGCTTTGAAAACCGCGGCAGCCAACGCCGCCCGCGTGATGATGCAACCATCATATCGCCTCCCGCTTTAGCCCGGCATTGATGCAGATACATGGCAAGCGCGAGAACGACCCCCAGTTCACCCGGCAGAAAGACCAGAGAGTAAACCGAAGATGTGAGAAGAAGATAAAGCACGTAGTCACCCAGCACGAGCTGGAACCTGTCCTTCTCCACCATACCGTTGCGTGTAATAGTGAAAAATGACCAGACATGGACGGCAAGGATCAGCATCGCACCGATCACGCCGTACTCAAACACCACACCGAGCCATCCCAGATCGGCGATGAAGAACTGATCATAGCCGAAGATATCTGCCAGCGTGATAGCGCCGAAACGTGTCGTTGCCCCTACACCGAACATCCAGCGCAGGGTGTGGTCCCCCAGATAGCCCGCAGCCAGCCCCGCCGAATTCTGCCGCACAGACAGCGAGCCACCGAAGATGGCCCCCACCTTTTCCCAGCCGGTGGGCGTAAACAGCCCGGCCTGCCATGCCCCAAGGGCCACAAGCGGCACGGCAACCAACACGCCGATACCTGCCGCAAGCCGCCGCTGGCGTGGCGGCAGAGACATCACCATGCCGTAGCAAGTGATGAGGAAGGCCGCGGCAATCGCAGTCCTCTGTTTGTAGATCAGCAGCAGGATGAGCAGTGCAACCGGAATTGCGACCGCATAGATCAGCTTGCGGGTCTCGATAAAGCTACGGCCCATATAGAAGATGAAGATCATGCCGAAGAAAGTGGACATATATACGCGGTGACCGCGGTCCACATCATATTGCAGCAGCTTTCCGTCTTCAGGGTTCGTGACATACCACGATGCCGGAGCAACAACCCAGATCACGATGAAGAGCACGAAAGTGCCCAGCCCGAACCCCAGGAACACCTTGCGCACTCTCTCCGGCGGCAGGGCCAGCAGCACCAGCACACCGGACAGCGCGAAATAATAGATGAAGGGCCAGGCCTTCACCGTGGTCGTCAGCGCATCAAACAGCCCGTTGCCCAGCTGGATGATGGAGATCAGCGGCGTGAAGCCGAGCAAATAAGCCAGCAGCACCAGAAACAAATTATGCCCCGGCAGGTTCAGCTTCAAAATGGCATAGAGGCCAAACGGGAACATCAGCACCGGCCACGCCTTGGACAGATAATAAGGCGGTGGCAATTCATTGAGATAATGGAAGACCTGCGCGAAAAAGGGCAGCACGAAAACCAGGATCAGCGTTGCCAGAAAAGTGCCGCGTGGCGTGGCACGCGCAGACCGGACGACGCCAGCGCCGCCCGTGCGCAACAACGGGATCTCTACACGGCGCGGCGGACGGCGTGTCACCTGTCGGGCAGAATGGGGCCCGCGCGCCTGCATCACCATGGCGCACCCGTCCTTCCGCACGACAGATCCGGTGACATCATGGGCGCGGCTTTGTCGTGCGGGCCATGCCATAAGCGGCAGGATTGGCCTTTGCCTTGGCGGCGGTCAGAAAGATCGGCATTGAATCTACAAATATCCGCCGCACATAAAGCTTGGGATCCTGAATCAGGCGGTGCAGCCACTCCAGCCCGCGCTTGCGATAGGCCTCCGGTGCACGCTTGGAAAGGCCGACAAGGAAGTTCAGGGAATTGCCCACGCACAGCCCGGTGCCGACCGCCCCGCCCTGCTGATCCACAAAACGGGTGACATATTCAGAACGCGGCGAGCCGGTGACGAAAAACACATAGCGCGCCGGATGATCCAGCACGAACCGGATGCACTTTTCCACCTCATCCGGCTTGTTGATGAAGCCCATGGGCGGCACATGCATGTGCACATTGGTGAGCTGATACCGCTCCACCAGCAGGCGCAGCATCTCGTCACTGCCGCCAATAATGGTGATGGCATCATCCGGCTTGATGAAATGATTGAACAGCTCGGCCGTGATGTCGCTGCCCGGCGCGAGAGGAATATGCAGGCCAAACATCTTGCGGGCGATGGCACGCGGAATGGCGCCATCCATGGTGTGGAGCCAGGCACGCTTGTAGATCTCGATGAAGGCCGGATCTTTCAGCTCGTTCAGCCGCACAAGATTGGAGGCATTCGGCGTCACCACATATTCGAACGGTGCCCCCGGCGGGCGCGCGGCGATATGCGCTGCAGCACCGCGCACGTCCAGACATGCGAAGGGCACGCCAAGAAATGTGATGGTTTCATAAGGGGTCGTGCCGACGCCATCTGCGGACATGCGCGCTCCATATCATGCCGGATGCGCCCGGAAGGCCGACGCGTCCCGGATACCGTTGCCCGAGTGGGACACCTCTCCGCATCACATCCCGAAGGGATTAACCCCGCCGGTGGTCTGCGAATATGTACCGATTGTATAGCTGAACTGCCTCTGGAACGGCACCACCTTGTTGATGAACTGGTCGATCCACAGATTCACCTCGGCGATGGCGCTGTATGGCACGAAGATGATGTCTCCGCTCATCAGCGGCACGTCAGATTCCGAATAGCCCGTCTCGATCATCTCGCGCACATCCACCACGCGCAGCATGGGCAGATTGTCTGGCCCGCGACGGATAACCGCCACCTGCCCGGTGCGCGCCGTTTCCGAGAAACCGCCGGCCATCATGATGCCCTGCAGCACGCTGATGCCATTGCTGTCGAGTTTGTAGACAGCCGGGCTCTGCACCATGCCACCCACATAGATCTTGGGCGCGGCCGCCTCTTCAAGGCCCACCACCACCTTCTGGTCCACCAGTTCCTTGCGGGATTCCTTGCGGATGGCCTGCTCCAGCGCCTTGAGCGACATGCCATCCACCCGCATCTGGCCGATGGCGCGCGGCGCGATGGAGCCATCCGGCCCCACCATCAGGTCTTCATCCATCTCACGGGTGATGAAATACTTGATTTTCAGCTTGTCACCTGGCCCGACCCGATAGCTTGGGGCCTGATTGGTCCATGGGCGGAAACGGTCTGCATTGATTTCCGTGAAGCGATAATTGTGGCCGGTGGTCAGGGGGGCGGCGTTTGTCCCCTGAATCTCGCCTTCACGCGTAGTGTTGCAACCAGAGAGCACGAGGGCACAGGCACAAACAGCGGCGACACTCCGCACCCTGCGGCGCGCTGGCCGGCCAGCCGGAAGAACGGCCTGCTGGGCTGCCCGCTCCGGATTGCGAACGGATTCAATCCAGTCGCAGAAGGGCAAGACCATCGGTTACTCCCGGAACGGCACGGCAAGGAAAAACGGGGACAACCCAATTTGCGGACACGCCAGCTTGAGGGCTTTCTTCAAGGCCACACCACGCAGACGAATCACGCACTTGGTAAGTTAAACATGAACGCCTATAGTTAACATAGGCTTTACGTCACATGATGACACTGTGCCCATAACCTTTGTCGCAAGTGCAACAGATACGGGCGTTCAGTCTGGAAAAGCGCGATCGGTCATCCACAATTTAAAGTCGAACACCCTTTTCCAGCCCATCTTGACGCAAAACCGCACCGTTTGACTCACATGCCCCGCTCCGGTAATCAGACCGCATCGGGGAGTAGCCACCGCCATCTGGCGGGATCGTGTCAACAGGCTCGCGCTTAGCGCGTGGTGCGATCGACCGACATTCATCGGCCAGGCAAGACCGTCGCACTATCCCTCCTGCGGACGAGGGAATAGTAGTGCGCGGTGTCTCGTCCGATGAGCATTATTTCCATGAGCGTCTTGGCAATCATCATGCTGGCTTTCAGCATGTCCATGGATGCGTTTGTCGTTTCCATCGGCCGCGGGGCTGCCGCCACAGTGCGTCCACGTCTTGGTGAAGCGCTGCGTACCGGGCTTGTTTTCGGCTGCGTGGAGGCAATCACGCCAATCATCGGCTGGCTTGCCGGTGTTGCCGCAAGCCAGGCTGTGGAAGCATTCGATCACTGGATCGCGTTTGGCCTGCTGTGCGGCGTTGGCCTGCACATGTTCATCTGCGCCCTGCGCAACAAGGACGATGAAGAAGAGCAGCAGACAGACAAGACTGCCCGCACATCTTTCTACATGCTTGTGCTGATCGCTGTCGGCACCAGTCTGGATGCCATGGCTATTGGCGTATCCTTGGCCTTTCTTGATATTAATATCTTTATCATTGCTGCAGCCATTGGTTTCGCAACATTCATCATGTCCACGCTCGGCATACTGCTTGGGCGCATGATCAATGCTCGTCTGGGCCGTCTTGCCGAAGCAGGCGCCGGCCTTGTCCTGATAGGGCTGGGATGCAACATCCTGCTCCAGCATCTGTCTTCATGATGCGGCATGCGCCGTGGCGCAGCACAAAGATACCACCACCTGAATACAGATTATAATTATTCTAATTCATGTATTCAGCATGATATTCACTGAATTTTCCGCCAGAAACTGACAAACATCAAAGTTTACATTCGCCCACGGGTGCAAATCGTGGTCCTATAGGGGCATCTGGCCGGATGAAATCTGGCCGTGCTCATATCGACCTCGAAAGGCGCGCAAGACATGGCGCAGATGAAATTGTTCGATGTGAAAAGCGGCAAGGTGCGCATCCGTCTGCTCGAAGGCGGCAGTGCCGAAGAAAAACGCCTCAGTGATCTGGGCCTGCATCCCGGCTCGCGCGTTGAAGTGCTGCAACATAATGGCGAGAACGGCCTCCTGCTTGCGGTGAATGATGACACCCGCCTTGTGCTGGACCGCGCGACAGCAGAGCGCGTCACCGTCTCCGCCCATGAGGCCGCCGGGCCTTCCACCTCCATTTCCACCCTCCAGCCGGGAGATCAGGCCCGGATTGTGGGTCTTGGCAAAAGCCGGCCGGAATATCGCCAGAAGCTGATGTCCATGGGCCTCACACCGGGGGCGACCTTCGAGATTACCCGTGTTGCACCGCTGGGCGACCCGGTTGAAATCAAGGTGCGCGGCTTTTCCATGAGCCTGCGCAAGGACGAAGCCGACATGATCGCAGTGGAGAAACTGTGATGGCACCCTCAGGCAAGCCGGGCGGCAAGATCACGATCTGCGTCGTCGGAAACCCCAATTGCGGCAAGAGCACACTGTTCAACGCCATCACCGGTGCCCGTCAGGAAGTGGGCAACTGGCCGGGCGTGACGGTGGAGAAGAAGTTCGGCAGCTATACCCATAAGGGCCAGACCTACGAGGTGGTGGATCTTCCGGGTGTCTATTCGTTGGGCGCAACCCTCGAAATCTCCGAGGATGAGCGCGTCGCCCGCGACTATGTGCTCTCCGGTGAGGCCGATCTCGTCGTCAATATCATCGACGCCTCCAATCTGGAGCGGAACCTCTATCTCACCACCCAGTTGCTCGAAATGCGGGTGCCGATGGTGGTGGCGCTCAACATGATGGACATCGCGGAAAAGCGTGGCCTGAAGATTGACGCGGAATCCCTGGGTGCTGCCCTTGGCTGCCCGGTTCTGACGCTGGTCGCGGCGCGTGGCACGGGAGTGGAGCCGCTCAAGACCCATGTTGCCGAACTGACCGCGAACCCTCATCCTCCCGGTGTAGATCCTAGTTACGGGCAGGTCATCGACACCTGCGTGAATGAACTGGCGGCAAAGCTTGCCCCTCTGGGCATCACCCAGACACGCTGGCGCGCGCTCAAGCTCATTGAAGGTGATGCCCTCTCTCCCAAGGAGATCGAAGCCGGACTTGAGCCCGCCGTGAATACGGCCCGCGAAACGGTGAGCGAAACCGAGGGCGAGGACACGGACATCGTGGTCGCCGACGCCCGCTTCGGCTTCATCACCGCCATCGTGGACGCCGTTCTCACGCGCCCGCGTGAAGCCTCGCGCACCCTTTCTGACCATATCGACAAGGTGGTGCTGAACCGCTTCCTCGGCATCCCGATCTTCCTGTTCATGATGTATGTGATGTTCGTCTTCACCATCTCGATTGGTGGCGCGTTCATCGATTTCTTCGATCAGGCCTTCGGGGCTGTTCTGGTGGATGGCGGCACGCAGGTGCTTTCGGCCATCGGCCTGCCGGAATGGCTGGTGGTGCTTGTGGCGCAGGGTGTGGGTGGCGGTATCCAGACCGTGGCGACCTTCATTCCCATCGTCGCCTTCCTTTATCTCTTCCTCTCCTTCCTGGAAGATTCCGGCTACATGGCCCGCGCCGCCTTCGTGATGGACCGGCTGATGCGCACCATCGGCCTGCCGGGCAAGTCGTTCGTGCCGCTTATCGTGGGCTTCGGTTGCAATGTGCCAGCCATCATGGCCACCCGCACGCTGGAAAGCCGGACAGATCGCGTCCTCACCATCATGATGGCGCCCTTCATGTCCTGCGGCGCACGCCTTCCGGTCTATGCCCTGTTCGCGGCGGCCTTCTTCCCGCAGAGCGGACAGAACCTTGTGTTTGGCCTCTACATCATCGGCATTCTGGCGGCGGTGGGCACCGGCTTTCTGCTGAAGAATACGGTGCTGAAGGGCACGGTCTCCCCCTTCGTGATGGAGCTGCCGCCCTATCACATCCCCACTATCCGCACCGTTTTCCTGCGGGCATGGGACCGGCTGAACTCCTTCATCTTCCGCGCCGGACGCTTCATTGTGCCCATGGTGGTGGTGCTGACCCTGCTCAATACCGTGGGCACGGATGGCTCCTTCAACAATCAGGACACAGAAAAGTCCGTACTCTCCGAGGTCGGCCGCAAGCTTGTGCCCGTGTTCGAGCCCATGGGCATGCGTGAGGACAACTGGCCGGCGGCGGTTGGCGTATTCACCGGCATTCTCGCCAAGGAAGCGGTGATCGGCACGCTGAACGCACTCTACAGCCAGCTGGGTGATGCAGATGCCGCCAAGGCGGGAGAAGCACCGGCAGAGGCTGAGGAAGAGGAAACAGTTGCGGCCAAGCTGGTCGCCGCGGTGGAGACCATTCCGGCCAATCTCTCGGATGCAATCTCCAATCTTGCCGACCCCATGGGCCTCAACATGGCCTATACCGAGGAAGGTGCGGCAGCAGCCGAAGAGCTTGAGGTTCAGCCCTCGGCTTTTCAGGCCATGGCCGCCCGGTTTGACGGGCAGGCTGGCGCATTCGCCTATCTGCTGATGATCCTGCTCTACATGCCCTGTGTAGCCGCCGTTGGCGCCATCTATCAGGAAACCGGATGGCGCTGGACCCTGTTCGCGGCAAGTTGGACCACGGGTCTGGGCTGGTGTGCGGCGGTGATCTTCTATCAGGCAGTGCGGTTTGATCGCGCACCGGGAACCGCCACATTCTGGCTGGTCGTGTGTGCACTCATCCTGCTTGGGGCGATGACAGCACTGTATCAGGCTGGAAAGCGAGTTGCCGCAATGCGCAACACCGAGCACCGTGTCATTCTCCCTGACGGCACATTCAAGGAGATGCGTCCATGACAACGCTTTCTGATGTGAAACGCTACATGCAGGACCATCACCGGGTGACAGTGGACCAGCTGGCGCTCGGGGTTTCCACCACACCGGATAACGCCCGCAGCCTTCTGGAGATGTGGCGTGCCAAGAACCGGGTGCGCTTCATTCCCTCCTCCTGCGGCTCATGCGGCAAGGGTAAGTGGGGAGGCTGCAACTGCTCGGTGGCGACAATCGATCCGGAGGTATATGAATGGGTAGAAGACAAGGAGCGCCAGCCGAATGATTCCTGACCTGACCCCTTTTCTCGATCTGCGCCGATACATCTCTATCGTCCACCATGTGCCTGGCCGCATTCGACTCAAGCTGAGCTTGACCGCCCTCGCACACCTGCCAAAAGTGGACCCGGCGCCTTTCGTCGATCTTGTATCGCGCGTGAAGGGGGTGAAGGAGACGCGGGTGAACAAGGCGGCACTTTCAGTGGTGGTGGAGTATGATGCTTCATCTATTACCCCATCACTCTGGGAACGCCTTCTCACCGCCTCACCTGAGGAAGTTCAGACCATTCTTTCCGAGCACGTCGCCTGACGCGAAGGCCAGCCCTCAATGGGTTGGCCTGTCACGCCGGTCATGCTGCCATGACAGTGGCGTTGCTCATCTGCACGTTCACGACCTGCAAGTTTCACGTGTCCGAGGGGAAACCAATGTCGAACAACAACCAGCAATGGGGTGGCCAGCAGTCTGGGCCCTTCTATGGTCAGGGTCAGGCGGGGTATGGCCAGGGTGGTTATGGTCCCGGCGGCTATGGTGCTGGCCAGACGGGGGCCGGGCCACAAGGAGCAGGGCCGCAGGCCGGTCCGCGCCGCGTTGATGCGCTGGATGTGCTGGAAGGCGTGCTGCGCGATGGTTTCAGCCTCAGCAACTTCGCCCGGATTGCCCGGGCCAGCGGTTCAAATTTCTGGATTGGCGCAGCTATTGGCGCGGGCGCAGTGGTGGTGATGAACCGCCCGGATGTGCGCAACGCATTCACCAATATCTTCAAGCATGCCACACCGAACACCGATAAAGACAACACGGCCGGCTGAGACAGCCACTGACTTACAGGCAGATCGCCGCACACCCCTTTTTCAGGAGCGAGATGATGTCGGACAATAACGGTAGCGATAAGGGCGTCCATTACCACTATCATTTCTATGGTTATGGCGCTGGCCCGCAGCCGCAGGACCAGAATGGCGCGCCAGCCCCGGCAGCCGAGCAGCAGGCTCCCGGCGCAGCCGGCTTCGCACCCCAGCAGCAGGCTCCTGGCCAGGCACCTGGCGCAGTGCCGCCCGGCTTCCCCTTCCCGCCCGGCGCACCCTTCCCCCAGCAGCCCGGCGCGGCACAGCCCGGTGCAGCCCCCGGTGGCCTGAACTGGCATCAGCATCCCACAGCGGATTCGCTGGTCAAGGGTCTCGCCATTGGTGCGGGCGCGGCCTACCTACTCACCAATGAAACCGCACAGCGCACCATCCTGCGTTCTGCTGTTCAGGTCTGGGCCCTGCTCCAGAATGGTATTGAGGAACTGAAGGAGCGCCTTCAGGACGCCGAGGCTGAAGTTGCAGCCGCTGCCGAGCCGGCAGACGAGTCCGTTCCCACCACCACTTCCGGGAGTTAAGCCGGCCATGCGAATCCGTGTCGTCCACGAGGTCGCCGATCGGCTGCGCTTGCGGCTCGACGCGGATCCGGACTTCCTGTCGCGGGCTGCGACGGCTGTCCGCGATCTGCGAGGCGTCAAGGCTGTGCGGATCAATCCCGGCTGCCGGTCGATTGTCGTCAATTATGACGGATCGCCGGAGCTGCGGACGAAGATTCTCGCCAATGCCGAGGCGCCCGCGAGCAATGTGCCGCCGCTGGCCCAACCGCCAACCACCAACAGCTCTCCGCTGATCCTCTCTGCCGCTTCGCTCGTTGCAGCATGGCTGCTGCCCAAGCCGGCGGCCGGGGCCGTGACCTGGCTGAACATCGCGCCCACCCTTGCAAAGGGGCTTGAGGCCGGCGTTCAGCATGGTCTGAAGGTGGAAGTGCTGGATGCCCTTTCCATGGGCCTTCCCAGCCTGCGCGGAGACTACAACACCGCCAACTTCACCCGTTTCCTTGTCGAGCTGGCGGACTATATCGAGTCCACCACCGCCGAACGTTCGGATGAACTGCTGCGCTCCCTGCTTCACCACACACCAGATGATGTGTGGGTGCAGCTGGACAGCGGCGAGCAGGTACAGATGCCGTTCAACTCCCTTAAGGGGGGTGAGCACGTTGTGGTCAATGTGGGTGAAACCATCCCGATTGATGGCACCGTCGTTTCCGGTGACGCCTATGTGGACCAGTCGGCCGTGACAGGTGAAAGCCTGCCCATGCCGCGCTCCAAGGGCAGCCCGGCCCTTGCAGGTGGCATCATCACGGATGGCAGCCTCATCATCCGCGCCGAGCGGGTGGGTGAAGCCACCACGACGGGCCGTATCACGCGCTATATTCAGGACGCTCTCGAGCGTCCTGCGGAGATTGAGGCCGTCTCGGACCAGATCGCCGACAAGCGCGTGGGCATCACCCTGGCTTCCGCCGCTGGCGTGTTTGCGCTGACGCGCAATGTCCAGCGGATGGAATCCGTGTTCATGGTGGACTATTCGTGCACCGTGAAGCTCGGCACCCCCATCGCACTGAAAACAGCCATGTATCAGGGTGCGCGTCAGGGCTGCCTCGTCAAGAGCGGTCAGGCGATCGAGGGGCTGGCGGCTGTGGACACCGTGGTGTTCGACAAGACCGGCACGCTTACCGAGAACACGCTTCAGGTGACGGACATCTGCTCCCTCGTCGACGATGTGACCGAGGAGCACGCGCTGGCTGTGGTGGCCTCATTGGGTGAGCATACCACCCACCCCATCGCGCGTGCTGTCGTGGCTTTCGCGCGTGAGAAGCACCTGGCTCACATCCCGCATGAGGAAGTGAACTTCATCGTCGGCCACGGCGTTGAGGGCCTCGTGCAAGGTGAGATGATCCGCTTCGGCAGCCGTAAATTCCTTGAGAATGACGAGCACGTGTCGTTCAAGCAGGAAAATGAGCTGATCGCGAAGTTCCAGGCGGAGGGCAAGTCCCTTCTTTATGTGGCTCGCGACAACAAGCCCCTCGCCGTGATCGCCCTGCGCGACCAGCTGCGTGAGGATGCGGCCTCCACGCTGCAGCGCCTGCGAGAGCTGGGCGTGAAGCAACTGGTCATGATCACCGGCGATGAAAAGGCGAAGGCTCTGGCTTTCGGCAAGACGCTGGGCATGGATCAGGTGTTCTACGAGAAGAAGCCTGAGGACAAGGCCGAGATCATCACCCAGCTCAAGGCAGCGGGTGCGAAGGTGGCCTTTGTGGGTGACGGTGTGAATGACGGCCCGGCTCTGATGGCAGCTCATGTGGGCGTTGCCATGCCGAAGGCGGCGGATATTGCGCGGGCAACCGCAGATATCGTGCTGACAGAGGACCGGCTGGGTTCGCTGGCCGCGATCCTTGAAGTTTCGCAGGAGGCGATGCGCCTCATCAACTCGAACTTCAAGATTGCGGTGGGTGCCAACTCCGCCATTCTCGCCAGTGCTGCGGCGGGCCTGCTCTCGCCCATCGCGACCTCTGTGCTGCACAATGGCACCACCATTGCCGTGCTTATCCGTTCGCTGCTGGCTGGTCGCCACCATGCGGAGCGGGCACGGACATCATCCCATAAGTGATGGTTGGCGCCTTCACCCTCCGGGGTGGAGGCGGCTTTCGCAAGCATATTGAAAAGGCCGGTCGGGCATTCCCTGACCGGCCTTTTTTCTGGCATGGCACACACAGGGCATCACGCACATGAGTGCCGCTTATTCTGCCCCCATCTGTCAAATGCTGTAGCAGCCGGCATCACGGCTTCATCAGGCCCGATGATAGGGATGGCCAGAAAGAATGGTCATGGCGCGGTAGATCTGTTCTGCCAGCATCACGCGCACCAGCTGGTGCGGAAAGGTGGCGGCTCCAAAGGCGAGCAACACGCCTGCACGCGCGCGCACGGCATCGCTCAACCCATCCGCCCCGCCGATGATGAGGCAGATGGCCGGACGCCCGGCATCCCGCTCCGCTCCCAGACGGGCGGAAAGATCCTCGCTGGAAAGATGACGACCGCGCGGGTCAAGCGCCACAAGGAAAGAACCGGCCGGGCAAGCCGCGAGCAGGGCAGTTCCCTCTTCCGCCATGCGATCTTCCGCGCGGCGGGCAGATGACTCGGCGATTTCCAGCATCTGGACATCGCCGAAACCGAGTGCGCGGCCGGAGGCACGAGCGCGTTCTACATAGCGCGCAACCAGATCTCTCTCAGCCCCGGCCTTCAGCCGGCCGACACAGGCAAGAACAAGACGCACCAGCCCTCAGCCCTTCTGCACAGCTTGTGGAGCGTGGCACTGATTCAGTGAAACGCTCCAAACTCTTGAGTGGTCACATCTTGCTTGCGTGAAGCGGAGACCGCTTCACGCACGACGCTTCAGGCCGGCGTGGAACCAGACCACATCTTCTCAATATTGTAGAAGCTGCGAACCTCAGGCTGGAAGACGTGGACGATCACGTCATGCGCATCAACCAGCACCCAGTCACAGGCGGGCTGGCCTTCGATGCGGATATCCTTCAGCCCCGCGGCCTTCAGCGACTCGACCAGATGGTCCGCGATCGCGCCGACATGACGCTGGGAACCGCCAGAAGCGATGACCATGAAATCAGCGATTGTGGTCTTGCCCCGCAGATCAATGGAGACGATGTCCTCAGACTTGTCGTCTTCAAGGCGGGCGATGATGAGTGCGAGTGTTTCCTCCGCGTCCCTGGGCGCTTGGGAAACAGGGGCGGATGAGTTGGCAGTTGTTTCCGCCTCGGCATCAGCCGGGAGAGCCGTCGTGGACAGGGCTCTGGTCCTCTTCAGTTGTGGGCACGGGGCGTGCACCTTCTCTGCTTCCAGAGTGCAGCCAAACGCATCATTTTTCAAGAATACTCTGCCGCTTTCATCGGCAGCCACCACAGTTCTCTCATGCCTGTGATGCGCAAGCCCGGATACGGGTTGATGATTCAGTCGATTTCAGCCCGTGCAAAAACACCCAGGCCGGCGGCTTCATGCCCGGCAAGTGCGCCGCCGCACGCTCTGGCAAGCGGAAGGGCAGCAGCGCACGGGCGGCCGGTGCGCTGAGCGCGGCAGTGCTGGCCCCTGCCCGGTCCACCACCGCGATCGGCATCAGGGCGGCAATATCGCGCCAGCGTTCCCAGCGATTGAACTGGACGAGATTATCTGCCCCCATGACCCAGACAAACTGCACCCCCGGCAGGCGGCGATGCAGCTGTTTCAGGGTCTCATGGGTATAATGCAGGCCCCACAGCGCCTCGCAGCCGGTGGCGATGATGCGCGGGTGATGGGCAACTTTGCGCGCGCGCGCCACCCGCTCCTCCAGTGAAGGCAGGCTGGAGTTATCCTTCAGCGGATTTCCGGGCGTCACCAGCCACCATACGAAATCCAGCTGAAGCCGCTTCATGGCCAGAAGGGCGGCAGCCCGGTGGGTGGCATGAGCCGGGTTAAAACTGCCCCCCATCAGGCCGATGCGCATGCCCGGCAAGGCAAGGGGAAGCCGGCGCGCCTGCCGTGCACTCAGGCGAGGCACGGAAGGCAGAGCGGGGCGGGAGGTCTCAGGAGAGGAACCCGCCATCGTGCTCACGGACGGGTCTGGCCCGCGCCATGGATGCGATATTTGAAGGAGGTGAGCTGTTCAGCCCCCACCGGCCCGCGCGCATGCATGCGCCCGGTCGCGATGCCGATTTCCGCACCGAAACCGAACTCGCCACCATCCGCAAACTGGGTGGAGGCATTATGCACCACGATGGCCGAATCCACCTCGGCAAGGAAGCGGTTGGCCGCCAAAGGATCTGCCGTGATGATGCCATCGGTATGGTGGGAACCGTGGGTCTCGATATGAGTGATGGCCTCATCCAGCCCATCCACCAGCTTTACGGAGATGATGGCATCGAGATATTCGGTGTCCCAATCCTCGGCCTGCGCAGGCTTCACACGGGGATCCACCGCCTGCACCGCCTCATCGCCACGCACCTCGCAGCCGGCATCCAGCAGCATCTCTACCAGCGGCTTCAGATGGGTTCCGGCCACGGAGCGGTCCACCAGAAGCGTTTCGGCAGAACCGCAAATGCCGGTGCGGCGCATCTTGGCGTTCAACACGACGGTCTTGGCCATGTCCAGGTCGGCCGCCTTGTCCACGAACACATGGACGATGCCTTCCAGATGGGCGAACACGGGCACGCGCGCATCGCTCTGCACCCGGGCCACCAGCCCCTTGCCGCCGCGCGGCACGATAACGTCCACGGTTCCACCAAGGCCGGCCAGCATAAGCCCCACGGCCGCGCGGTCCGCCACATTGACGAACTGCACCACATCCGCAGGCAGGCCCACGGAAACCAGACCCGCAACAAAGGCGCGGTGAATGGCCCCCGATGACGCAAGGCTATCGGAGCCCCCACGCAGAACCACCGCATTGCCAGCACGCACGCAGAGCGCAGCGGCATCGGCGGTCACATTCGGGCGGCTTTCATAAATCACGCCGATCACACCGAGGGGCGTGCGCACCCGGTCAATCGTCATGCCATTGGGGCGGGTCCAGCTCTCCAGCACCCGGCCAACAGGATCTGGCAGGTCTGCCACAGCTTCCACACCAGCGGCCATGCCCTCGATGCGGGCGGGCGTGAGGGTAAGGCGGTCAATGAAGGATTCGGCCATGCCCTCAGCCTTTGCGCGGCTGATATCATGCGCATTGGCGGCCAGAATCTCGTCTGCGGCGGTACGGATAGCGGCGGCGGCGGCGCGAAGGGCGGCCGTTTTCACACCGGCATCGGCAAGCGCGAGGATGCGGGCGGCGGCACGGGCGCGCCGGCCCATCTCCATCATCACACCCTCCAGCTCCGCCGGCGGCGTTGCCTGCTCCGCAAGCGCGGGGGCATTCACACGGGCGGCGGTGGCGGTGGACATGATGAAGAATCCCTCTCACTCGAAATAAACAGGACAGCCTACCTATCATGAAGCGCGTGCGTTCAAAACCTCGAAGGCTGCGCCATCAGAAGCGGGGCTGAGGCCGGCGCGGGTTCAGGCGTCCCTGAGCGCCATGTCATCGCGGTGTACCATCTCGGAGCGGTTATGCTCGCCGAGCAGTTCCGCGATCTCACCCGTGGAGCGACCGATGATGCGCTGGGCATTCACGGCATCATAGGCCACCAGCCCGCGACCGACCTCGCCCCCATCCGGCCCGCGCAGAATTACGGCATCGCCGCGCTCGAACTGGCCCTCGATCCGGCGAATACCGGCGGGCAGAAGGCTGGCTCCGCGCCGCAGGGCCGCCACCGCGCCTTCATCCAGATGCAGCGTGCCACGCGGCTCCAGCGCGCCGGAAATCCAGCTCTTGCGCGCCCGCACAGGGTTCGCGGGGGTCAAAAACCATGTGCAACGCCCACCCTCGCGGATACGGCGCAGCGGGTTTTTCACCTGACCGGAGGCAATCACCATATGGGTGCCGGCGGCGGTCGCGATCTTGCCGGCCTCGATCTTGGTGCGCATGCCACCGCGCGAAAGCTCGGAGGCTGCAGCGCCCGCCATGCCTTCAATTTCAGCTGAAATGCGCGGCACCACGGGGATATGCGTGGCGTTGGGGTCTTTCGCGGGCGGTGCGGTATAAAGGCCGTCAATGTCCGAAAGCAGAACCAGCAGATCAGCACTGGCCATGGTCGCGACACGGGCGGCGAGGCGATCATTATCGCCATAGCGGATTTCGCTGGTCGCCACCGTGTCATTCTCATTGATGATCGGCACGGCGCGCAGATCCATCAGCCGTTCCAGCGTGGAGCGGGCATTGAGATAGCGCCGCCGCTCTTCCGTATCGCCCAGTGTCAGCAACACCTGCCCGGCGGTGATGTCTTCATGGGCCAGCGCCTCGGCCCATGTACGCGAAAGCGCGACCTGCCCCACTGCGGCGGCGGCCTGGCTGTCTTCCAGCCTCAAAACACCGGGTGGCAGATGCAGCACCGTGCGCCCCAGCGCCACCGCACCTGATGACACCACCATCACATCGCAGCCACGCCGATGCAGTGTGCCGATATCCTCCACCAGCGAGATCAGCCATGGCAACCGCACCCGTCCGCGATCCCGGTCCACCAGCAAAGCTGAGCCGACCTTGATGACGATGCGCTTGAAATCGGTGAGCGCAGGAACGGGAAGGGAAGAAGCCACGGTGCTCATGGAGGTCACAAAACCGCAAAGCGCGCCAAGCAGGAGCGCGGAGAAAGATGGGGGAGCCTGATACAGCTTTTTGCGGCGTCCGTCGATGCAGGCTATCTGCGCGCTACGCCACCTGGCGCATAAAAATGCTTCCGGAAGACGGCATCAAAACGCTAGCATCCCCCGGCAGCATGCCACCGCACCGGCACCCGGCTCTTCCCCGCTCCGGCCAAGGAGATGAATATGACACTCCACATCCGCGACGCCGAAGCGCGGGACGAACAGTGCTGGCGCGCCTTGTGGCAGGGATATAACGAGTTCTATCAGGCGCACGTACCACCAGACATCACATCGCACACATGGGCACGTATTCTGGACCCGGCCGTGCCGCTGTTCTGCCGGGTTGCGGAACAGGGTGGACGCGTGGCCGGTTTCACCGTGAATGTGCTGCATGAGGGCAGCTGGGTGCGTGGCCCCACGTGCTATCTGGAAGACCTGTTCGTGGACCCGCAAAACCGGGGACACGGCATGGGTCGCGCGCTGATTGAGGATCTGGTTGCACTGGGCAAGGTGCGGGGCTGGTCTGGCCTGTACTGGCACACACAGACCGGGAACCCGGCCCGCAAGCTCTATGATGAGTTCACCCCTGCGGATGACTTTGTGCGTTACCGACTTCGGTTCTGACGGGTTTCCAGAAGGCGGCCAGCCTGAGAACCGGGCGGATTTTCACGCCAGTATTCTCGCAGTGCCCACCGCACCAATACTGGGCTGACCAAAGGTTGGGGCTGGGTCTGCATGCCCTGCCCACAGGAACAGGATGAGAGGGTAGCCCTGTCTATACCCGGAAGGTTTCAGCCGTAGAACAAGCCCACAGATGCACCTGTAGCAGGCCACATCAATATCTGCCGTCTTCGACCACCTTCATGACAGAAGGCAAGACCCAGCCACATTCGCTATTCCGCAGGAAGCGGCACCTTGGCCGCTCCCGCAGATCAGGCGGTGTCGACAGAGACCCTGACGCCCCTCAACCTCAGGGCCGCCAAGTTTCATGCGCTGTGGCGGCTTCCTTTTCTTCCACCCGCGCATCCTCGACAATGGTGAGCAGGCGGCGCAAAGCCTCTTGCACACCCTGCCCGGACTGGGCGGAAAGCAGCAGCGGCTCATGGCCACACACGGCCTTCAGCTTGGCCCGCTGCTGTTCCAGCAATTCGGGAGAGAGGGCATCGATCTTGGAGAGGGCCACGATTTCCGGCTTCTCATCCAGCCCGTTGCCATAGGCTTCCAGCTCGCCGCGCACGGTCTCATAGGCCTTGCCCGCATCCGGGTTCGAGCCATCCACCAGATGCAGCAGCGCGCGGCAGCGTTCCACATGGCCGAGGAAGCGGTCACCAATACCCACGCCCTCATGCGCGCCTTCGATCAGGCCGGGAATATCCGCCAGCACGAATTCACGCGCATCCACCCGCACCACACCAAGGCCGGGATGGAGGGTGGTGAAAGGATAATCCGCGATCTTGGGCTTGGCCGCTGTCGTCGCCGCAAGGAAGGTGGACTTGCCGGCATTGGGCAACCCAACCAGCCCCGCATCGGCAATCAGCTTCAGCCGCAGCCAAATCCACTTTTCCTCACCCTCAAGGCCCGGGTTCGCACGCCGGGGAGCCTGATTGGTGGAGGTCTTGAACTGGGCATTGCCGAAACCGCCATTGCCGCCGCGCAGCAGGCAGATGCGCTGCCCCACTTCGGTCAGGTCAGCCAGAAAGGTTTCATCATCCTCATCGAAGATCTGGGTGCCGGCGGGCACCCGCAGCACCACGTCCTCCCCCTTGGCCCCGGTGCAGTTCGCGCCGCGTCCGTGGTCGCCCTTGCGGGCCTTGAAATGCTGCTGGTAGCGATAGTCGATCAGCGTATTGAGACCATCGACGCACTCGATCCATACGTCGCCACCGCGCCCGCCGTCCCCGCCATTGGGGCCGCCGAACTCAATGAATTTTTCGCGCCGGAACGAGACGCATCCCGCCCCCCCGTCGCCCGCGCGCACATAGACCTTGGCTTGATCAAGAAACTTCATAGCCCAGCAGGTAGAGGCCCAACCGGCACAAAGCAAGAGGACTCACGTTTCTGCCGCCTGCTTTTCGCACGATGGCATGCGCCGCAGACCCCTCCAGTCCCTCCGCGCCGGAACCTTCCCGGCAGGCGGACAGACCTGAAACCGGCAAATGATTCGCATGAGCTTATGCGCAAGCCTCCCTGCATCGAAGTTTAGGTGAGCAAAGAGAGCCCTCCATCTTGCAGTTGAAGTCCTGAAAATCGCGAAAATACGTCATGAAGCTGTAGTGCAAGCCACTTAGGAAGATCAGCACTCACTGCCCGTTACGCGGCAGCTCTGCGCATCATCTGCAACCATCGGGACACATCTGCTGTTCTGATCGATCATCACTGGCAAAGCATGCAAGATCTTGGCGCGTTTGACCCCGAAGAGCTGTTGCGCCCTGTCTCCGATGACGCACCCTGCGGGACTGATCCGCGGGCGGACCAGGGAGCGGACAGCCCCTATTATCGCGCCAAGGACACGCGTGCGGCCGCGCGGCGGATCGAGCGCGCGAACGATGCGGATGGGGAAACCCATGTGCCCCTTCAGGAATGGTCGGAAGTTGCCGAGCTTTGCGTCGAAATTCTTGTCTCCCGGGCCAAGGACCTTGAGGTCTCCACCTGGCTGATCGAGGCCATGTTGCGACTGGAGGGTTTTGCGGGCCTGCAATCCGGCGTTGCCACAGCCACAGGCCTTGTGGCCCGCTACTGGGACAGCATCTATCCGCAGCCCGATGAAGATGGCTTTGAGCTGCGCCTCTCCCCGTTCATCAATCTGAACGGGCAGGACAGTCCCGGCACACTGATGCAGCCACTGCGCAAGATCGCCGTGACCTATGGCGAGACTGCCTACCAGTTCTGGCAATATGAGCAGGCGCTGGAGATTTCCCAGATCACCGATCAATCGCGCAAGGATGCGCGCATCGCGGGCGGTGGTCTTGAGCTTGAGCAATTCACTCTGGCCGTGCAGCAGACCCCGGCGGAGTTCTATGCCCGGCTGGTCGCGGAGATCGAAGCATCTCTTGGCGCGCTGAATGAACTTTCCGATGCCTTCGCGGACAAGGTCGGCCATGACGCTCCGCCCGCTGGCGCGCTGCGCGCGATGCTGGGCACCATTCTGGATGCCGTGCGCCAGTTCGCAGGCGACAAGCTGGCGCAATATGCAGCCGCAAGCGCCTTCCCAGAGGAAGAGGAACTGGAGCAGGCAGATGGCGAGGAAGCCGATGGCGAAATGCCCGCAACCGGCCCGTCAAAAGGCCCGATCGCCAATCGCGAGGATGCACTGCGCCAGTTGCTGAAGGTGGCCGCCTACTTCCGTGAGCATGAACCTCATTCGCCGATTTCCTACACACTGGAGGAAATCGTGCGGCGCGGGCGTATGCCGCTGCCCCAGCTGCTGGATGAACTCATCATAGACGCCAATGCCCGCCACTATTTCTACCTCGCCTCTGGCCTGCGGCCACCAGATGCCGAACGGACATGACGGCCGGCACCACCGGCTGCGACCGAGGGCACCCTTCCACGAGACCAGAAATCATCGGCACTCCAGTGCCATGAGACCCAACCCGGCCTGGGGGCTCACCCAGCCAGCCATGCCGGCAGCCTACATGTTTACAAACCGACAGACCCAAGGGGTGAGGCACCATGGCCAGCGTTCATGACAAGCTTAACCGCGTGCGCAAGCCGCGCGTGCACATCACCTACGATGTGGAAACCGAAGGCGCGATGGTCCAGAAGGAGCTGCCCTTCGTGGTGGGCGTGCTCGGCGACTTTTCCGGCGACCCGACCGAAGAACTCAAGCCGCTCGGCGACCGCAAGTTCGTGCAGATCGACCGCGACAACTTCGACCAGATCATGGCCCGCATGACCCCTGGCGTGAAGATGAAGGTGGACAACACGCTGGCCGATGACGGCAGCCAGATGTCCGTGGAACTCGCATTCAAGTCCATGGAAGACTTCGAGCCCGCAGCCGTGGTGGCCCGTGTGGAGCCTCTTCGCAAGCTGATGGACGCCCGCAACCAGCTGCGTGACCTGCTCTCCAAGGCCGACCGCTCCGAGAACCTCGAGAGCCTGCTCGAGCAGATCCTTGCCAATGAAGACAACCTGAAGGCGCTTGGCTCCGAGCTGGGCGTGGAAGCCGGCGCCGCCGGCGCGCAGACCGAACCGAAGGAAGGCTGAGACCATGGCCGACGTTCAGACCCAGACGGAAGGCGCAGCCGCAACCGGCACCGCCGAGCTTTCGTTCCTCGATCAGGCGATCGCGGCCACCAAGCAGACCGAGCCGGACCGCACCACCGAGCTGCTGCGCACCTTCACCCGCGAGGCCATGTCCGGCACGGTGACCTTCGACAAAAACCTGTCGAAGACCATCAACCAGGCCATCACCGCCATTGACGCGAAGATCTCCTCCCAGCTCAACGCGATCATGCACCATCCGGACTTCCAGAAGCTGGAAGGCACATGGCGCGGCCTCAACTATCTCATCATGAATTCGGAAACCGGCTCCTCGCTGAAGGTCCGGCTGCTGAACTGCTCAAAGCGCGAGCTTTTCAAGAACCTGACCAAGGCCTCGGAGTTCGACCAGAGCGCCATCTTCAAGAAGATCTACGAGACCGAATTCGGCAGCCCCGGTGGTGAGCCCTATGGCGCGCTGATCGGCGACTATGAATTCACCAATCACCCGGAAGACATCGAGCTGCTCACGCAGATGTCGAGTGTGGCGGCGGCAGCTTTCGCGCCTTTCATCACGGCAGCCAGCCCGAAGATGTTCGGCTTCGATGAGTTCACCGAGCTGTCCCGCCCGCGCGATCTTGAGAAGATCTTCGACTCCGCCGAATATGCCAAGTGGCGCAGCTTCCGTGAGTCCGAAGACTCCCGCTTCGTCACCCTCACCATGCCGCGCACCCTCGCCCGCCTGCCCTACGGGGAGAACACGAAGGTGGTGGAGGAGTTCGACTTCGAGGAAAGCCCGATCGAGAACGGCGTGCCCCGTGCCATGCAGCACGAGGATTATTGCTGGATGAACTCATCCTACGTTCTTGGCGCGCGCCTCACGGATGCCTTCGCCCAGCACGGCTGGTGCACCGCCATTCGTGGTGCGGAAGGCGGCGGCAAGGTCGAGAACCTGCCCAGCCACACCTTCGTTTCCGATGATGGCGACACCGACCAGCAGTGCCCGACCGAAATCGGCATCACTGACCGTCGCGAGGCTGAACTCTCCAAGCTCGGCTTCCTGCCGCTCTGCCATTACCGCGGCACCGATTATGCGGTGTTCTTCGGCGCGCAGACCTCGCAGAAGCCCAAGAAGTATGACCGGCCGGAAGCCACCGCCAATGCGGCCATTTCCGCCCGTCTGCCCTATGTGATGGCGACCTCCCGTTTCGCCCATTATCTGAAGATCATGGGCCGCGACAAGGTGGGCTCCTTCATGGAGGCCAGCGATTGCGAGAAGTGGCTGAACCGCTGGATCATCAATTATGTCAACGGCAATCCCGATGCCGGACAGGACATGAAGGCGAAGTATCCGCTGGCGGAAGCCAAGGTCGAGGTGCGTGAGATTCCCGGCAAGCCGGGTTCTTATAACGCCATCGCATGGCTGCGCCCCTGGCTGCAGATGGAAGAGCTGACCACCTCCCTGCGGATGGTCGCGCGCATTCCCACGGCCTCCTGACCGGATCCCCCGATCAACGGGGCGGGAGACGCCGCACGGCTCCCCGCCCCTTCCCGCTTATGCGGATATCCACCTGCTGAACACGCCACCCCGGACAGGGAGACACCGCCTTGACGCCGGCAGACCCGACCGGACAGGAACAGGCGACACCCGCCCCCGCGCCCCGCGCCCATCTTGAGCAACAGGACGAGCGGCCGGATGCCGCCCCGCATCAGGCCCTGCGCCGCTCAGCCGTGGATTGCGCCACCGGGCGCAAGGACCCGGCCCGGCTGGATGCCTTTCTGAACGAGAGCGACCCGGTGCGGGCCCTCGCCCTGTGGTTGGGGCGTGATGTCGTGCAGCTGAAGGATGGCGCGGCACTGGCCGGCGCGATTGACCGCGACATCGCCATTCTGGACGAACTTCTCACAGACCAGCTCAATGCCGTTCTGCACCATCCCCGCTTTCAGGCGCTGGAAGCCTCATGGCGCGGCCTCTCCTATCTGTGCGATTGCGCGGCAGGCGCATCGCATGTTCTGGTGCGTGTGCTGAACCTCTCCTGGGGCGAGTTGTGTCAGGACTTCGACCGCGCCGCCGATTTTGACCAAAGCCACCTCTTCACCAAGGTCTATTCCAACGAATTCGGCATGCCCGGCGGCCTGCCGTTCGGTGTGTTGCTCTGTGACTACATGGTGCGCCATGCCCCGGCCCCGGACCATAGAACCGATGATGTGGCCGCCCTCGCCGCCCTCGCCGGGGTAGCGGCAGCAGCCTTCGCGCCGGCCATATTGAGTGCCTCGCCGCAATTGTTGGGGCTTTCCGATTTTCCAACCCTTGCACAGGTGCGCCAGTTGCGCGGGCTCTATGGCGGCCCGGAGTTTGCCCGCTTTGAACGGCTGCGGACGATGGATGACGCCCGCTTCCACGGCCTCGTGCTGCCCCATGTGCTCATGCGCTATCCCTATGGGCGCGATGGCATGGCCGGGGTGGGCTTTCGCTATCGTGAGGACCTGCGCGGCCTCAGCCATCAGGATATGTGCTGGGGCAGCGCGATCTACGCCTTCGGTGAAGTGCTCATCCGCGCCTTCGATCTGCATGGCTGGTTCGCCGATATCTGCGGCACAAGCCGGGATGTGGTGGATTTCGGCCTTGTCACCGGCATTCATGCCCCACCGCCCGAAACCGACATGCCGGGTGTGGTGGACCGTTTCGGAACCGAGCTTTTCGTGCCGGCGGAGATCGAATCCGAGCTGGTTCAGAAGGGGTTGATGGTTCTCAACAGCTGCAAGGACACCCCCTTTCTGGCCTTCGGCTCCAGCGCCTCCATTCAGGCTGTGCCGCAGGGCAACCACGCACCGGCGGCGGTGAATGCCCGCCTCTCCGCCATGCTGCGCTACATTCTGTGCGTCTCGCGCTTCGCCCATTATGTGAAGGTGCAGATCCGCGACCGCATCGGCTCTTTCGTCACGGCAGAGGCCTGCGAACGCCAGCTGCAATCATGGCTGCACGACTATTGCCTCGGCAATGATGATGCGAGCCCCGAGATGAAGGCGCGCTATCCGCTGCGGGAAGCCAGCGTGGAGGTGCGCGCCGTGCCCAGCCGGCCGGGCAGCTTCGCCTGCGTCATGCATTTACGCCCCCATTTCCAGCTCGACCAGATCTTCACCACCTTCAAGCTTGTGACCGATGTGTCGCTGAGCGCCGCCCCTCGCACCATCTGATGATGCCGGAGACTGTCCCGATGAACCTTTCCGCACTTGAACTGTTCGAGGCCGGCAAGCTCGCCGATGCCATCACCGCCATGGGTGCCGAAGTGAAGGCTGCGCCAGCAGACATCACCCTACGCAGCCGGCTGACGGAATTTCTGTGCGTGGCCGGGGATCTGGACCGGGCCGAGCGCCAGCTTGAGGCCATCATGCTTCAGGATTCAAAAACCGTGGTGCAGGTGGCCACATTGCGCCAGTTCCTGCGGGCCGATGAGGCGCGCCGGCAGGTGTGGCTGGCCGGCCGCTCCCCCGAATTCACGACACCGCCGCCAGCCCATGTGACGCTGAGCCTTGAGGCCTTGATGCATCTGCGCAATGGCGCGCTGGCCGAAGCGGCCGAGTGCATGGCCCGCGCCGCCGCCGAACGCCCCTCCATTCGCGGCACCCATGATGATGTGCCCTTCGAGGATTTCCGCGATCTCGATGACCTCACCGGCGGCGTGCTCGAAATCATGACCATGACCGGCAAATATTTCTGGGTGCCGCTGGAACAGGTGGAAGAGGCCGTTTTTGAAGCCCCGAACCGCCCCATCGACAGGGCATGGCGCACCGCCCAGCTTTCCGTGCGTGGCGGGCCGGAAGGGCAGGTCATGATCCCCTCCACCTATCTGCCGCCGAATACCGAACTGACCGAAGCCCAGCGCATGGGACTGGAGACCGACTGGGCCGAAATCCAGCCGGATTGCGTCATGGGCCGCGGCCTGCGCAGCTTTCTGGTGGGCGAGGAAAGCCGCACCATCATGGAACTGCGCCACCTCACATTCACGCAGGACTAAGCCATGGCATCCACCGCCGGCCTGCCCGCAAACCGGTATTCGGGCACATCTGCCGGCGGGGCCAGCCAGCAGAACGCACCCCCCTTGCGCCTGTCGATCCTCGACCGGCTTCTGGATGAGGATGCCCCCCTCCTCCAGACCCTGCGCCACGGCATCCGCCGGGATCTGGAAGCCCTGCTGAACACTGAACAGCGGGTTGTCGGCTGGTCCGAGGAACTGGACCAGCTGGATAGATCCATCCTCAATTTTGGCATGATGTGTCTGGGCACCACCAATATGGCGACAGAAGAGGCGCGGTTGGCAGTAGTGGAGCGGATCGGCGCTTTCATCCGCTTCTGGGAGCCGCGCCTGCGCGATCTCAACATCCGTGCCCTGCCGAATGTGGACGCCAGCGACCGTTCCCTGCGCATCCGCATAGAGGCACAGATCGCGGTAGACCCGACCCCGGTGCCGATGGTGTTTGACACGGTCATCGAACCCTCCGGCAACACCATGGTTTCCCTTGCGAGTGCGCGCAGTGAGTGACGACCTTCTCTCCTATTACAATCGCGAGCTGATCTATCTGCGCCAGAGCGCACGGTCATTCGCGGCGGCTCACCCCAAGATCGCGGCCAGCCTGCGCCTGTCAGGCGATGCGGTGGATGACCCCCATGTCGCCCGGCTGATGGAAGGTGTGGCGTTTCTCAATGCCCGCATCTCCCGCAAGCTGGATGATGAGTTTCCCGAGCTGGTGGACACGCTGCTGGGGGCTCTGCACCCACATTTTCTGGCGCCTGTGCCCTCCATGGCCATCGTGCAGTTCCAGCCCAAGCCGGAAATGCAGGCCCCGCAGCTTATTCCCGCAGATACGGAGGTGGAGTCAGAACCGGTGGGCGGGGAGGTTTGCCGGTTTCGCACCCGCTATCCCGTCACCCTGTGGCCGATGGAGATCGTCGATGCCTCGATGAGCGGGCGTCCGCTGATCGCACCGGCGCGACCAGACCTGAATACAGCCGCCGCTGCCCTGCGCCTGACCCTGCGCTGCACGGTTCCCGGCATGACCTTCACAGACATGCAGCCGGACAAGTTGCGCGTGTTCCTGCGCGGCAATCCGCTTCATATCCACGCTCTTCAAAACCTGATCCTGAACCGCACGCTGGCCGTCGCGCTGGCCGATGGCGTAAATGACCCGCAGCCGGTGTTCCGCCCGTCCTCAGCTGTTTCCGCTGTCGGGTTTGGCGAAGATGAGCAGATGCTGCCTTATCCGCCACAGACCCAGCAGGCCCATCGCCTTCTGAGCGAGTATTTCACCTTTCCCGAAAAGTTCCTCTTCTTTGATGTGGATCTCTCCGCCCGCGTGCTGAGCGGGGCCGGCTCCACACTGGATGTCTTTCTCTATTTCGACCGCTCGGATACGGCGCTGGAACGGGCTGTGACGCGGGAATGGTTCACGCTGGGTTGCACGCCCATCGTCAATCTGTTTGCCCAGCGCGCCGAACCCATCTTGCATGCCCAGACCCGCTATGAGCAGCGCATCATTCCCGATGCCCGCCGGCAGGGCGCGTTAGAAATTTATGACATATTGAGCGTACGAGCCACGGACAGCGCTGGAAGCCAGCACCCCGTTCTGCCCTTTTACACCCAGCACAAGGCGACCGATGGCACGGGCCGCCCCGCCTTCTGGACCGCAGCACGCCGGCCTGCCGGGCCGCAAGACCCCGGCACGGAAATGTATCTCTCCATCCATGACCCTGAACAGGGCCGTGCCTTTGCGAAGGATACAGTTATCTCCGCCAGCACGCTGTGCCTGAACCGGGACCTGCCGTCCCGCCTGCCCTATGGCGGCGGACACCCGCGCCTGACCCCGGTGGAGGGCATCGCCACCCTTGGCGATATTGTGTGTATTACGCCGCCCACGCCGACCATTCGCGTGTCATCTGCCAAGGGGCGGCACTGGGCGCTGATGTCCCATCTGGCACTGAACCATCTCTCGCTCTCTGGCAGCGGCGGGCTGGATGCGCTGAAGGAAATCCTCGGCCTTTATAATCTTCAGGACTCGGCGGATATCGCCCTCATCATCAATGGCATCGCCTCCATGTCCACCCGGCGCGGGGTGGCGCGCGCGCCCAGCCGCCCCGGTGATGCACCATGGACCGATGCCGTGTGCCGGGGCATCGACATCACGCTTGAGTTCGACAGCGCCCATTTCAGCAATCGCAGCCCCTATCTGTTCGCCATGGTGCTCGATCACTTCTTCGGGCTCCAGGCCTCCATCAACGCCTTCACCCGCCTGACCGCGATGCTGAAGGGACAACCGGGAACCGTGCGCACATGGCCAGCCCGAGCCGGCTTCCGCCCCCTGCTCTGATCGCGCGCCTGCTGCGCCAGCCGGAGGGTTTCGACTTCATACAGGCCGTGCGGCTGCTGGAACGGCAGCACCGCCTGCAGCCCGCTCTTGCGGGTGGACGCGCAAATGAGGGTGTGCGCCCGGAGGCGGTACAGTTTGTCAGCAATATCGCCTTGCGATACCCCACGACCGCGATCGTGCGTGCGCAGCTTGCGCCGCAGGAAACCCGGGTCCAGCTCACCTCCGGCCTTTTCGGGCTGGTGGGTGCAATGGGCGTGCTGCCGCACAGCTACACGGATCTCGCGATCCAGAGCCTGCATGCACGCAACCCCGGCTATACGGCTTTTCTGGATATCTTCCACCACCGCGCCACGCGCCTGTTCTGGGAAGCCTCGACCAAATACCGCATCGCCATTGCCCATGAAATGGCATGCGGGGAGGAAGAGGATGACTTCACACTCGTTCTGCGCAGCCTTGCCGGCATCGGCACCCCCGCGACCTATAACCGGCTGTCGGTTCCCGACAGTGTCATGCTTCATAATGCGAGCCTGTTCGCCTCCGGCATTCATACCCTGACGGGGCTGGAGCAGTTGCTCTCCCATCTTCTGGATCGCCCGGTGACGGTTGAACCCTTCATTGGCGGCTGGCAGGCGCTGGGGGAAGAGGAACAGACCCGCCTTGTTCCGCCCGATGATCCTGCCGCGCCCCATGCCCGCCTGGGCATCAGCGCCATGATCGGCGCGCAGCTCTGGATGACCCAGAACGCCTTTCGCATCATCGTCGGCCCGGTGGATGGGGAAACGCTGCATGACCTGCTGCCGGATGGCGAGACCTTCCGGCAGGTGCAGGATCTGGTGCGGCTCTATTGCGGGCTGGAATTCGATTTCGACATCAATGTCATCGTCGATGCCCGCAGTGTGCCGGCGGCGCGGCTGGTCTTGGGCGCGGGCAGCCCGGATGACGGCCGGCTGGGGCTGACCACATGGCTGCTTTCCGCACCCAGTGTTGTCGATCGCGATGACACGCGGATTGCCGCCAACGACATGGACTGAAGGCGCACCGGGACAGACGGCGCACCATCCCTTTCTCTGCTTTTCTCACCACGGGGCAGCCGGAGCCACCCTGTGCATCAGAGCCTACTGGCTCGCCAGACTCGGCAGGCACCTGAAGCCAAGCAACGGGTTCTGGCCGAAGGGGTTGTCCACGCTCGTCGCATTCAGCATGAATCCGGCTGAACGCGCACCCAGACTGACCCGGAAGCTGAAGCGGTCCGCACTCAGGCGGCGCAGATCACTGGAGCGCACGAAGCGCAGCAGCGCCCATGGCCCCGGCACAGTGAGGGATGATGCAAAGCCCGGCTGTTGCGCGCCGAACTCCACGCGCACCCCGCCCGTGCCCCCCGGCCATTTCATCGAGACCGGCTGCGGCGGGCCATACTGATAGATGAGCGCCTGCCCATCGATATCCAGCTTCACCCGCAGCGCACCCGGATCAAGATCAATGGGGGTCACCTCGAAGACAAGTTGCGGTGTGGCTGCCCCACTGGGGAAGAACATGGCGCGGATACGCGATGCCTGTTCAAAATAACCCAGTGCCGCCGGCGTGATATCCAGTTGCATCCCCGAGGTATTCATCACCTTCCAGGGGGAAACACTGGTATCAATGAAGGGCTTGAGCTGGCGATCGAAAAATTGCTCCAGCAGCCCGCCCGGCGCAAAGAAGCGCGAGAAATCCGCGATGGTGATGTCCTGACGGCTGTTGGCCACCGGGTAACGGCCATTGATGGCAGCGGTGCAGAAGGGCAGCACCTGCGCCTGCCATGTGCTGTTCATGTCGGCCTGCAAACCCGCATTGGCGATGTTCGAGGTTTCACGCACCAGAGCCAGAATGGAGTCGCCCAGCGCGGGCGGCGCGCTGAGGGTGGACAGGCGCAACTGGCTCAGGATCTGCGTGAAGGCTGGCCCGGAAGTCAGCTCGGTGATCTGGGCAGGGCTCGCCACATCGGCACTGGCCGCGGGGCCCACCACAATGCGCAACTGGACCAGTTGCTTGAGCACTTCATCCAGAGCGTTCGCCGGGCCTTCAACAAATTCGCGCAGGCTGGCGAAATGGTCGGTGATCGGCTGCCCCGGCGGGACCGAACTGGCAAAGCTGCCCATCAGTTCCTGCCGTGCAATGCCGGCGATGCTATTGTCTTCCTTCACTTCGGCCGGCGGGGTCAATGATGTCTGCTGCGCCACCGAGGTGAGATAGTTTTTCAGCGGCGAGGGCGGCCCGACCACGGCCTTGAGGATGGAAACCTCCTGCTGAAGCGTGCTGAAGGATGCAATAGTGACATCATTCAGCAAGCTCTCCCACTGGCTGATATAGCTGTTGGCGAACAGCTCGACCATCTCCTGACGCAGCGCGCTCGCCTGAAGAACGGACTCCTCGCCCGTTGTGCGCGGAGAACGCACCCAGTCTTCCCGCACCAGTGTTTCCGCCACTTTCGTAATCGCCGGCAGGATCACGGTGTAGAAATTGTCGGCCATATACATGCCGTCAATCGTCTCGGAGAGGCTGTTGCCGGAGCGGCGCACCAGCGCATAGCTGGCGAGGGGACCAGCGGCATCCGAGAGACGCCATGGCCGCAGCGCCTCCACCTCGGGCAGGCGAGCCAAGATCGCCAGACCGCGCTGGGAAGGCGGATACTGGTTCAGCACTGCGCGCGCTTCCTGCACCAGCTTGCCGTCCAGTTCGATCGGCGGGAATCCCGCTTCCAGAAGATTGCTCACCTGCTCGTTCAGCGCAGCGCGCAGCGTGGCCTGTGCCGGGCCGGGATACAGGCGGACAAACTCATCCTTCATCCAGCGCGAGACGATATCCTTATCAACCGGGGCCTCGCCACCCATCATGAGATAGACCATCAGCACATCATACAGATCGTGCGGGTCCGATATCTCGGCCACGATCTTCTGCTGGAGCATGGTTTGCAGGCGCGGCAGCAGGAAGATGCGCTGGCCGTCTTTATATTCCGTCTGTGTCGCCTCAGCCAATGTGCTGACCTGAGACAACCCGCCAGACAGAGCGAGAGACAGATCCTTGTTGCGTTCATCCCACCCCGTGGGCAATGCCGCCAGCACCCGCAGCGCCGGCACGCTTGTGGGCAGATCCAGCGCATTGTCCGGTGAAGCCTCGAGGCCATCGACGATCGGCCGGATCACCTGCTCCGCATTTTGTGTGGCGCGCTCAACCCGTGAAATCAGTTCCTGATTGGCCAGGAAACTGACTGTCCACCACAGGGAGAAACACAGCCCCAGCGCAGCCACCAGCGCCGTGAGGCTCCACTGGAGCAGGCTCTGCCGGCGCTTGACCTCGCTATCCACTCCGACAAGACCCGCTTCCTCGAAGATCACCTTCTCCAGCATGTCCTTGATGAAATAGCCGGAGCGCAGGCGATCGGTAATCGAGGGGCGGCTGGCCTGATCCCGCGCCAGCTCTGTGCCCTGCTCCTTTGCCGAAGCGGTAGCCAAACCACCTACCACGCCCTTGGTCTGATCTTTCGGCAGAAAGCGGGCCGATGCGGGTTCAGCCACCTCTTCCGCGATGTTGGCACTGGTGAAATAGGTGCCCCGCAGCAGAAGGGCCCGCTCATATCGGCTCGACTTGAACACATCTTCAAGGAAATCGGAGATCATCGGCCTCAGGGCTGCCAGATGCGGCAGGAACATGAACGCATCCAGCCGACGTTGCGCATCCGGCTCTATATTCACGCGCGAAAGCGTGCGCGCGCGCTGCCATTGCAGCAGATGCGTGAACTCGCGATTGAAGAAAGAGATGAACGCATCATCATCCTGTTCGGCGACCGCCTCCTCCACGAATGGAAAAGTGAGCCCGAACACGCGTGCGCGTTCCTCCGTGGAGAGGCCTTCGAAAAAGGCACTGAAGCCCGGCACGCGATCCAGCCCGGTAAAGACCAGATAGACCGGGAAACGCATTTTCAGGCAGGCCTGAAGCCCCACCAGCTGCTGGCGGATATCTGCCGCGCGCGTCACCCGCTCCACATCATCCCAGTGGGCGAAGGTTTCAAGATTGAGCACCAGCAGCACGCCATTGATGGGCTGGCGTGAGCGCGACGTCTTCAACTGGTCGATAAAGCCTGTCCAGATCTGGCGGGCATCTCCCGTCAGCACCCCGTCTCCGCGGAAGGGGCCTTCCGTATCCACCAGCACGGCCTTGTCGGAGAACATGAAGCTGGCATGGGCACCGGCCTCGATCTTGCCACCCTTGCGCTCTGACATGGGAAAGCGCAGGCCGGAATGGCGGATGAGTTCACTCTTGCCGCTGCCGATGGGGCCCATCACCAGATACCAGGGAAGCTGGTAGGCAAAGGCCCGCCCGAACTTGCGCCCGTCGCGCATGCGCTTCAGCACATCCAGCGCGCGCTGGAAACCCAGGGTCATGGCCGCGATTTCGGTGCGGATATCCTGCGCTGTGCGTGCGGCCTCATCCGCGCTTCCCGGCCTGGAAACAGCCAGAGCGCCTGCGCCAGTACCCCTCTTCCCGCGCCGCAACAGCCAGACTCCGGCCAGAACGAAGACCAGCACGAGGGCGCACTGCACCAGCACCAGCGGCAGAAGATCCGCCAGCGGCGCATAGCCGGAAATGGAGATAAGCGGACCGAGGAACCAATTGAGCAGGGAAAGGACAAGGAAACCGGATATAAGCCCGACCCAATGCCAGAATGCACGCGATGTCAGTAACTTCCTCATAAACGCGATCCTTGCCCCGCAGTGCCCGGCCGAGAGCATTTTGATGCAGCAGGCGCATGAAACGCTCTGCCTCATGGCGATGTGCAGAGGCAGGCACAATGCGGCCTGCACGCCTGCCGGAAGATTTCGAACTCAATCTGAGGTCGCGCACGGGCGCGCCCCGTTTAGGCATCACGCGCGACATCACTCCTTCGGTGTCAGCACGATCTCCACACGCCGGTTGGCCTGTCGTCCGCCCGGCGTGCTGTTGCTCTCAAGAGGATCCGCAGCCCCAAGCCCGACAGATGTCAGGGCACGATCAGGGCCGAGAAGGGGTCGCAACATCTGCGCCACAGCATCTGCACGCGCCTGTGAGAGGGCGATATTGTTCGGGAAACTGGCGGTGGAGATGGGCTGGCTATCGGTATAGCCATTGACATCAACCGCGCCCGGCGTGCGCGCCAGTGCCATACCGACATTGTTCAGTACACTCAGGAACCGATCACGCACCTGCGTGGAGGCAGAAGCGAAAACTTCGCCCACCGTGCGGATCACCACCTTGCCGTTCTGGTCGAGCACCCTGAGCACACCGGCCCTCTGTTCCGGCTCCAGCATGCCCGATATCTGCTGGAAAGGGCTCACTTGCGGCGGCTGGGGGGCTATCTGTGCGGGAGGTGTGGCAACAGGCGTATGGATGGGCGCAAGAGCAGGTGCTTCCGGCTCGATATCATCAAGATCAGCAGGCATGAGCGGCACGGTGATTGGCGCGGGTGGCGGGGGTGCCAGCAGCGCCACCACCTTCTCCCGTGCAAGTCCGGTCTCATGGCTCAATGTGGCCGTAAGCAGGATATAGGCGAACAACAGCAGTACCAGCACAGCAAGCGCGCCAATCCACACCGGCAGGAAATCCCGCAACTGGCGATTGGCAACGCTGACCCCGCGCCAGACCGGGGAAATCTCGGGCTTTGGTGCACCATGAATGCCGTAGAGCACCTTGTAGATGCGCTCATTCAGACGGGCGAGTTCGGCCGGACCATTGGCGGCCAGCCGGTATTTGCCCTCAAACCCGAATTCCAGACAGAAATAAAAAAACTCAAGCTCACGCATCAGCGCCTGAGGTGCGGACAACATCTGCTGCAACAGGGAGAAAAACCGCTCTCCACCCCAGGCCTCATGAAAGAAAACCGAGATCATCGTGCGCGATGACCAGTTGCTGTCATATCCCCACTCTGTTTTCAGCACGGCATCATCCACCGATGCCGCCAGAGCATAAAGGGTGAGGCGCGCATGCTGGCTGGAGACCCCGCGTGCCGTGAGCTGAACCTCGAAATCCTGCAAACTCTGCACCAGCGTGCGGTGCATCCAGTCCATGTCCTGCAACTGCGGCGCACGACGGGCGCGGGAGAGAAGGCCGAAAATGGGCGCGGCCAGACCCAGCCCGGGATTATCGGGATACACATCCAGAGAAGCGAATAGCGCCTCGGGCCAGTTGTCAGCTTCGTTGCTGGGGGCATCCGTGAGCGGTGCGGCGACCGTCCGGTCCAGAACCGCGGTATCGGGCTTGTCGAAGACAGGTGCCGTGACCGGAGCTGTCTGTGTCAGACCAGAGGAAGAGCCGGATTTCGAGGAACCGGATTTGGAAGAAGCAGACGGGCGCGAGAATATAGTCTCATCCATGGGCCCTACTCCGGCTCCGCCCAGAACAACCGCGCGACAATACAGGTCACCGGATTACCAAGCCACGATACAAACTGGCGCTCTTCTGCCATCTGTTTGTTGCGTGTTGATGACTGATCATCCCACAACTGGAGGCCTCACTTGCGGATGGCCCACATCTCCATCAGCACCCCCGGAAACTCACCGGCCAGATGCACCGCAATACCACCGGACGTTTCAAGCTGGGCCCAGATCGGACTGGACGATTCCAGCTCGAAATAGACGGCACCGGAATGATAGGGCAGCTGGCGGGGCGCGACCGCGATCGGCCGCACCCGGATGCCGGGAAGCTGGACATTCACCAACTCACGAATCTGCTCCACCGGCCCGATCTTGATGAGCGCCGGCAACGAGCGACGGATCGCCTCGCCCGGCATGTCCGCCTTCACAACCAGAATGAAGCTGGCATTCGACACCAGTGTCCGGTCCTGGATGGTGCCGACACGGATGCCGTATTTGCGATCCTGCAAGGGGATCTGCACCGCATTTTGTTCCAGCACGGCACTCAGGGCGCGGCGCAGTTCCACCATCACATGGGCGAAGGTCGTCTGAAGATCATCATGCTGATAGATCGCAAATTCGCGCGGGCGCTTCATCGTGGTGGTGAAGGTTGAAAGCTCGCCCGTCAGTTCCAGCAGGTTGGCATATAGCCGTTCCGGGTGAACACCCGATATGCGCGAAAGATGCGCCAGATGCGGCTCGCTGCGGTTGATAACTTGCAACATCAGGAAATCGGCAATATCTGCCACGCCCCGGCTGTCCGTTCCGCTGACACGCGGCGCGAGCGCCTCGCCGCGATGGTGCAGCATGGCGGTCAGTTCGTTGAGAAAGCCGATCAGTACCGGCGAGGCGGCGATATCAAGCACCGGGGGGATATAATCCGGGTCCAGACGCACCCGTCTGTCCGCCCCCACTTCCAGGATGCGGGCAATGCCAAGGCAGTGGAAGCCCTTGCGGTCCTCTGTTTCCAGACGCAGCGAGAGGCGCAATGATGCCGTGCGGATGCGCGCAGAGGCGCTGGAACCGCTGATTTCATCAGCAACCTCCTGCTCCTGCGCGCCAAAGCGGGCCGCTGGGTTCAGCCGTGTTTCCACCTCAACGCTCGCGCCACCGCGCTGTTGAACCGGCAGGCACAGATAGACGATGCAGTTCGTGGTAGCGGTTGGCAGGTCTATGGGCTCGGGATGGGTATGATCCTCGGGCACATTGAATGGCGTGCCATCCTCACACACGCCCACACAGCGGCTGAGGGCAAACTTGCCAAGGGCGAGCAGGTCGCGGTTGATCGCCAGTTCCCGCAGCCCCCATGGAAAGGGGCACAGCCCTTCCGCGCGCTGGCGCACGAACCGTTCCAGATACCTGTCCTGCTGCTGAAAGTGCTGCGGACGCAGGAACATGCCCTCAGACCAGACGACCTTGCCGCTCGTGTTCATCATGCGTCCTTTCCGGCGACCGGAACCTGGGGAATGACGTGTTCCCGCTCATGCCGGAGTGTCGATATGCGCGCGGCGATGCTGGCCAGTTCGAGACCCGCCCATTCCGGTTCCAGCGTCGCCAGCCGCTCCAGCACTTCGCCTGCCGTCCCCGCCAGAAGGTCCGGCGGGGTGGGCGATGCCGACTGAACGATGGTGCAGAGCGCCTCGATCAGCGCCTGTTGCGTCTCAACCGGCAGACCGGCCGGTGCGCCCGTGATCGCCGGTGGCAAGCCTGCCGGGATTTGCGCTGATGGTGCGGGTGAAGATGGCAGCAGTGGATCATCCCCGACAGACAGCGGCTTGTGCAATGGCGCAGGATAATCCGGCTCATCATCCGCCCAGTCTTCAGGAATGTGGAAATTGGACATTGCAGCCGGCTGGTAGGCCTGCATGTGCGCGGGCACATGGTCGCTCTCCACCTGGGCCGGTGGCGGTCGCGTAAAACCGGGGTCGATGCGCAGGCCAGAGCCAAACTCAGGCCCCAGTTCCTGCTCCAGACCACCGCCCGTCAAACCCGTCCCAAAGTCGAAAGCCCCCCGCTGCGGCAACAGGGCGGAGAAGGAGTCATCCTCCGGCGGTGGCAACGACATCATCTCGTCATCAACACGCAGATGCACGGTCGGAAACCCATCCCCGCGCGGTTTGTGGAACGGATCAGGTTCCGGCGCGGGCGGGGGCGCAAGACGGCCCGCCTCACCCGGAAGAATGGTGAGAAAAGGGTCCACATGGCTCTCCACAGTGCCAAGCCTTGCCTCAAGCACCACGGAGCCCAGCCGGAACCGGTCTCCCTCCTTCACGATCGCGGTGTTGCCGCGCCCCAGAGGCAGCGCGGAACTGTTGATGAAGACACCATTCGATGAGGTATCGATGATGACGAACACACCGGCCCGCACATCAAACGTGCAATGATGGCGCGACATCAGCAAAGCGGGGTCATCTATCGACCAGTCATTGTCACCTTCCCGCCCGACCCGCAGCGGACCGGAACTGATAACGCGTTCCCGCTCGGCATCAGGACCGCCGGCAGGTTCCACGATCGTCAGGCGCAAGGTCGATGACATATTTCCGCTGTCTCCCTATGCGGGGCCAAGGCCGCTGCCGCCATTGCCGATATCAGCCCCCATGGCCAATACAGACTGATGACGTGAGCCGATTGATTTCGCCTCTCCCGGCACACAGCACAAAAGCAGCGCGGCCCCCGCCGCACATGCCGTAAGCCCATCCCCCGGTGGCACCACAGCTTCCGCACCGGGCGGGGCGAGACTGCCGCCAGACCAGAACACGGCCAGCGCCGCATAGCCGGCTGCAGTCGCGAATTTCAATGCCTCGGAACAAGGATAGGCGGCGCGCCGGTTTTCCTCGTTCGGCTCATAGACCCAGCGCTCGACAGCCTGCCATGCAGCGGCCTCAAGCGGCGGCAACTCAGCCGGAAGAAGGCTGCGCCGCGCCACACAGCACCACCACACGGCTTCTCGCCGCGGCAGGCCAAGCGCCAAATAGCGGATCGCCTCCGTGAACATGCCAGCCTGCACCAGCCGATGGATCATCTCCACCGCCGATAACCCCGGCTGCAGCAGCTCAGCAACCTCGTCCGAAGGCTCCACCAGCGTGCACAGATGATCCGCAAGGGCGAAGCGCAGCTTGGGAAGATAGCCGATTTCCATCTCACCCTCCCTCAGTTGATCGTCACGATCCCGCCCTTGATCTGGACGGTGCCATCGCCATTCACATTCACCATGGGGGCCTTCACCTGCACCTTGGCATCTCCGGTAATGGTGATCTGCGTGCCCTTCACCGTGATGCCGGACTGGTTGATGACCACCGAATTGCCACCCACCTTCAGGGTGATAGACGTGGCCGCCTCCATGGTGATGGCACCGGCATCGCACTTCACCGTGGCATTGCCGGAGGTAACCTTCAGCGCATGGTTGCCCTGGCTCACGGTGGTGGTCGCATTGCCCTTGGAAACAGTGAGGGTCTCATTGCCCTCCTGTATCGTGGCCGCGCGATTGTTCTTCACCGTGAGCGTCTGGTCATGCTTCACGGTGAGGGTATCGTCATTCTCCACGTCGCGCGTGTGGTCCTTCTGCGCGTGGACATAAACCAGCTCATCGCCCTTCTTGTCCTCGAACCGCAGTTCGTTGAAGGTCGAGGCATCGCCCTGCGCACTGGAGCGGGTCTTGAAGCCGCTCTGCGTCTTGTTTCCCGGCAGAGCATAGGGCGGCATGTTCTTGCCATTATAGGCACAGCCAATTACGAACGGCCGGTCCGGATCGCCTTCCAGAAAGACGACAATCACCTCCATGCCGACACGCGGTGTGAACTGGCTGCCCCAGCCGGAGCCTGCCAGAATCTGCGACACACGCACCCAGCACGAGCTTTTCTCATCATTTTGCCCCAGCCGGTCCCAGTGAAACTGAACACGGATGCGGCCATATTTATCGCAGTAGATATCCTCACCCGATGGACCAACAACTGTGGCCGTCTGCGGGCCGGGAATGAGCGGGCGACGCTTGACGCTCGGGGGACGAAACCCGGTCGCCGCCGGAAGTGCCGTAAAGCTGTTGCGATAAAACGGTGTTTCGCTCTGATTGCCGAGGTGGGAGACGTCTTGCGCCTCATGGCTCACGCAGGAGAGCACATAGCTCTTGCCCTGCTCTGAGGCCACCTCATGCTTCTCAACAGAGAATTTCAGACCCGGCTGAAACATCCGGTATGAGCCTTGCCCGTTGACGACAGCATAGCCGGCCTCAACCTCTTCCATGCGCACGCGGGACAGGCTGCTGCCATCGCCCTTCTGGGAATAGTCACCGGGATAATCATAAAGCTCCCAGCTTTTAAAGGCGGAATTGCTGAGCGCCGTGGTTGTACTGGCGGTCAGGTCAGTCGGGGGCTGCTCAAAGTTATAATCACTGAGCGTCGCCTTGCCCGATGCAAAGTGATAGCCGGATTGCCAGTTGTCGATAGACACCGTTTCCGATGAATCCGGCGGCGCATGCCGCACCTTGCTGTCAGTGCAATCGGCATAGCCAGCCGTGCTGTCGCTCAACACCAGTGTATGTGCGCCATCAGCATGCTGGAAATAGAAATAGATACCTTCCTCTGCGAATATCCGGCAGAGAAAATCATAATCCGTTTCATTATACTGCACGCAATAATCGCGCGAAGGATGAGAGCCAGAAAGCCCCTGCTTCTTGTAATCGGTCACGCCACCTTCCGACAAAAGCGTATCAGCGATCTGCACAACGCTCTTGTTCTGAAAGATGCGGCAATCTGATGTGCGGGTGAGAAGCCAGAACTTCGGCCGCAGCACCACCTGATAGCGCCGGTGCCCCGTCACGAAACTGTCTTCCGCAGCAAATGAGGCCACGATGCCATTGAAGGCACGCGGATCCGCATTAGGCCGGCTGATTTTCACCGTCACCGGCTTGCCGAGCAGGTCGCTGGCCGTAATGCCTGTATTGGTGGAGATCATCGAGACGGTCATCTCGAAAAGCTCGGAAAAACCCTCTCGCCCCGATATGGATGTGGCGATGAGCACATCTCCTCCAAGCGGAGTTGTCAGTGACAATAACCGCCCCTGTTGCACCGGGGAATAAAGAGCACTCATGCGATTGATCCGGCCAAGCCCAAAACTCCAGGCAATGGGTCGATATATGAAGACGATGACGGAATGAAAACGCCGGACCATGCGCAGGGCATGATCCGGCACAACTCATCAACGGTGACTAAGAACTCAGGAGCTCTTCGTCGTCGCCAGATCGTACGAGACAGTGACCGGTGTGCCAGCCTTGTTGTCATCGCCATAGGGCGTGAACTTGAACTCCAGCTTGGTGAAGGAGATCGAGATCGATTCAGTCGGGCGATCGCCGCTGGTGGAGACCGAATAAGACGAGATCAGTGCGTTCGTCAGCGTATAGGTCACATAGGTGACACCCGGGCTGCCGGTGCTGACAAGATCAATCTTGACCGTCTTGCCAGCATTACCGGTGCAGGCTTCCGTGAAAAGCTTCGTGGATGCCGCGTCGAACATCTTCACGATGGACACTTCACTCACGGAAGGTTCCGATGCTTCACGGTTATTGGTGGAGCCTGAAGTGGTCGCGATCGCACGGCCCACCCCCCAGGAGACCGACAACACGTCGATCCATTCCTTGTGGTCCTCATGGGTTGCTTCGCCCTTGATGCCATCGTAATTCAGATAGATCGCCATTTCACAGCCCTATGCTATATATATGCCAAAACAGAGTGCGATAAAACCTGATAATACTTTAATGTGTAAGTTCTATGATGGTTTGTAGTCTTTGCGAAATTGATCAGACTGCTTGCCAAGACTCTTTTCTTCAGCTTTTGCATTCTTTTTCAGAAGGCCCCTCTTTGTTTCCATCTGCTTGAAGAGGGCACTGTTCTGCTTTGCAGCCCTTTGCGCGTCCGCAAGATTTTGCGTGTAACTCGACTTGAGGCTCTGGTCCTTGTCCAGCGCGGCAGCACGATCGTTGATGACCTTGATCATCTTGTTCAGGAAGTCCTTGCTGCGCCCCCAACTGGACAACCCCATGGAGATTGAACCAAGATCAACATAGGCAACAACAGTCGCCGCAAATGTATAGAGACTGGCAACTTCCCTGATACTTGCCCCACCAACAGAGGCCCTGTTCGGCCATCGCAGGCGATGCTGCTCCACCACCAGACCATCAGAATTCCTGACAGCCTTGGTCAGCGCATAACCCTTTGTTTTGTCTGATGTGAACAACAGCTTTGTATATGTCCTTGCAAAGCCAAGCTCTTCCAGAAGATCAACAGCACCCTGAGTGATGTTAATACGCTCATTGACAGCCGTTGAAGCGTGAACGTCATTCAGAATAATGGTCGCGGCAATCACGGCCTTGATCGCATCCGGAAAACCGGAAGCACTGGGCGAGGGGAATACCGCACCCACATCCTCTTCCGTGGCCCGCTTGACCTGCGCGATGTATGTCCTTGAATCCGCCTTGATATCAGTCCAGCCGACCGTCCCTCTATAGGTGATCGTATTGGCACCGCGCACCTCTGCACCCGCGCCACTGGCAAAATTTTCAAGCCGGGAACTCTGGAGCGCGTCCAGCTGCTCACGCAGGGGATCTGTGATCTTGTTTGCGAAAAACAGATCCCTCTTATGGGTTTCCAGCTTGTTAAGAAGAGCGCCCCTCTGGGAAGAGGTCAGTTTCAATTTCGGATCATTGAGCTGCTTGTTCACATCCGCAATCTGACCCTTCATATCGTTGATAGCTGCTTCTTTATTTCTGATATTCGCTTGAAGAGCATTCGTTTCATAAGCATAATTTACACGACGGTCATGAGCCGCCTGCTCTTGCTTGCTGATAATTCCCATAACACGGTTGCCGGGGTCCATCGACCGCAGCGCCAGCATAAGCCGGGCATCACGCTTCACGCGCTTGATGAAGAAATATGACATGATAATGATAGAGCAGATCCAGCGATCATGCTCTGTGGGATCCGCCTCCGACGCTGTCTCGGCCAGATTTCCAAACTTACCGCCATCAAGAGTACAACGCTGGGCCTTTGCTTTCACCTTGAATTCATTGATGGCGGGCATCAGAGCCAGAACAATATTCAGGCTGATACAGGCATCAAAAAACCCTCTGAAGCTCGCAAGCTTTTCCGCCATTGACTCCAGAAACTTCTTCAAAGTGGCATTCGGGCTTGAGTTCAGCGTTTTCTTGAATGACGTCTCAACTGTCAGCCCTGTCGCCTTGACAGAACTCGTCGAAATGCCCCGGTTGCTGAACTGTCCAAGCAACTGATTGGGGCTTTGCGGATTCTGGGTCTTCAGCATCCATGCATTTGTGGGCGTACTGGCAAGCTTGGACAAAAACTCATCGTCCTTCGCCGTGACAGCCAATGTCTGCTTTCTGTTCTCTGCCATTGATGCAGATATCAGCGTGTAAACAAAGGTTGCATTCAGCGGCTTTCCAAGAATGCTGCTCTTGAGGTTGCTGGTGACAACCTTTGATATGCTGGAAGCGCCGGCATTAATCACATTCTCTTCGGTCTGCGCCCATTGATCATTGTCATGATCAACCATGATCACATCGCCGTTGGAATCCTTTACAGGCTTTCCCTTATCATCAAGCTTTGGCACTTTTCCATGTGTACTCTGGCCCGTCTTGGCACCACCGAATTTATAATCAAAGCCTTTTGGATTATCGACAACCTCTTTATCCCGAAGCTTGCCGGCCTGCGCGCTCACGATATTGTTCGTGACGGATGTGACAGCGCTGGCGATGCCGTCGGAGACAATTTTCGACAGTACCGGCCCACAGAAAGGCACGGCCTGCAAGGACGCCGCGAGCAAGGAGTCCAGAACCGCGAGCCCCCAAGGTGCAGGCTCCTTCAAAGCCGGCCCCACCTTGGTCTCCATGTCCTTCAATGTTGTTTGAATACAGTCCGTATTATTCAGAAAATCCAGCAGAAGCTTAATGGAGGCGGTATCCACCTTCCACCGCGACTCCTTCAATTCCTGATGCACATCCGTGAGGGCCGTTCCCAAGTTCCGATTATCGAGAAGGAATTTATCGACAGCGGGAAGCCCACTGGTGCGGTTGTGCGCTTCCTTAGTGAAGAGCTCAGCCAGATACACAGCCATATCAAGGACTTCAGACTGCTGCGTCTTTCCGACGATCGCCTCATACGGGCTCTTCAGACCCGCCTGGGGAGAGGAAAACAGGGCTGTCTGGGAAAGCGTCTTGGCATCATCTGCAATGGCGCCGCCCACTGTCGTCAGAAAGGCTGAAAATTCTGGAGATGAAACAAGAGCCATCTCGAAATCCTTCCGTTAAGGGACAGATCAGCGCCTAGGCTGAAGCGGATATCTATGTGTTTACAATGTATATTCATATAATGATGAGTATATGACAGATTACACAGCTCTATTCTTTGAAAACATCAGAAATTCACTTTTGTATTTAACCTTCGCGCGGTCATGCAGCCTCACCTCCCAGTCCAGCTCCAACCGCGGACCGAAGGGCTTCACATGCGTTTCCGGTGTCAATTGAGCACTCTGATCAAGCGCCCACAGCAAAGCGTCGCCGCTATCGAGCCAGGCGGAAGGTGGCGTCGCATGGCTTCCCCAGTCATAAGGGGTGGCGAGCGCAAATTGCCCCTGCTCCACAAGCGCGCGGCCGGCCTCCCGGAGCAAAGCGAGAGGCTCTGCCACGCAATCGATGACATTCAGCGCAATCATCTGCCCAAAGGTCGCGGGAGAGAATGGAAGCGCGAGAGCATCGGCGACCCAGAAATCGGCACGCTCCTGATCGGGAAATGTCACCGGAACAGTGCGACGCTCATATCGTATTCCGGCCCGGCGATGTGGATAGCTTGCAACACCGCGATCGATAACACCGCGCGCAATTTTGAGAAGCGGCCAGTTCAGATCAATGCCCAACACAGGATAGGGCGTGCCAGCAGCAAGATCAAAGGTCGTTCGACCCGCCGCGCAGCCTATGTCGAGAACAGGACCACAGGCTGAAGAAAGCTGATCACGCACGACAGCAAGACAACGACGAATACTTCCCGCCCCATCAGCATCAGCCTGTGCTGAAGACTGTTCGAACAGATCGCCATAATGATCGTGCGCATAACTCGCCTGCTGCTGGCGCACCACATTGAAGGCCGCATCCGGCCCCACAGCCGCACCCACAAGGCTCTCCAGTTCCGGCAGGTCCAGTTCGCCCTGCAGCACAAGATGCAGATTGGCAGAGAGCCATGCCGGGACATCCGGAACAAGGATCGGTGCGCCATCAATAATCGGATAGGTCCGCGCGCAGTCGGCCGCCATGCACCGCAAGATGCCAGACCACACATCGCCATTGATGGCACGCGCGCCCGTATCAAGCGACAATCGACTGTCCCGCCCGGCCAGTCGGCAAGCCGGGCAGATAGGCTTCAGGGCATCGAAATGAAGAAGCCGCATCTCAGCCCCCGATCAGAACAGTGACGCATCCGGGCGGAAGGATGCTGCCCGTGGGGCTGGGAATGGGGGCGACACAGCTTGCATGCAGGGAGTTATCACCCACCCGTGCCGCGGGCAGGCTGCCAATGAGAACTGTCGACGAGCCCTTGGCGATCATGCCCGGACCAGCGGGAATGCAGCCCGCGAGCATGCAAGGCACGGTGGTATCCGTGGCACGCGCGGCCGGCATCTTTCCTATCAGCACTGTCGGGCAACCCTTCACAATAGCCAGAGGCATGGCGGGATGGGGCACCGGCGTGGGGATGGGTGCCGCTGGGTGAATGGGCGCGTGACAATGCGGTGCGCTTTGCAGCACCTGGTCGCCGATACGCGCGGCGGAAGGCATCAGCGCCCTCCCATGATGGTCTGCGCTTGCGCGCCCGCATGCTCAGCCGATGTCATACTGGAACTGCCTGTCCTCACCCATGCCCACATGGATGCGGGTGATGGGCTGCCCTTCAGCCAGCCGCTCCAGCACCAGCGCCGACATCTGCGGCAACAGGGTACGGGAGAGGATATTCTCGACATTACGGGCACCGGAGGAACTCTCCGTGCAGCGCGAGGCAATGGCTTCCACCAGATCCGCGCCATAAGAGAAGGCCGCGCCATAGGCGGCGTGCACACGCTTGCCCACCCGCTTCAACTGAAGCTCAACAATCGCCCGAATGGTGTCATCGGAAAGCGGCAGATAGGGCACCAGCGTCACGCGGCCCAGAAAGGCCGGCTTGAAGGACTTCATCAGCTCCGGGCGCAGCGCCTCTGCCAGAACGGAGGGGTCTGGCATGGTCTCCGGGTCCGCGCACAACTTGGCCAGCAGATCCGAGCAGGCATTGGAGGTCATGATGATGACAGTGTTGCGGAAATCGATATCCCGCCCCTCGCCGTCCTTCATCTGCCCCTTGTCGAACACCTGATAGAACACATCCTGGACGCCGGGATGCGCCTTTTCCATCTCGTCCAGCAGCACCACCGAATAAGGCTTGCGACGCACGGCCTCGGTCAGAATGCCGCCCTCGCCATAGCCCACATAGCCGGGCGGGCTGCCCATGAGCAGCGAGACCTTATGTTCTTCCTTGAACTCGGTCATGTTGATGGTGGTCAGGCTCTGTTCGCCGCCAAAGAGCAAGTCCGCCAGCGTCAGTGCCGTCTCGGTTTTGCCGACACCGGAAAGACCCACCATCAGGAACACACCCACGGGCTTGCGCGGGTCTGTCAGCTTGGCGCGCGAGGTGCAGATGGCCTCGGCCACAGCTTCCAGTGCGTGGGGCTGGCCGATGATCCGGCCTTCCATCGCCGCTTTCAGGCTGAGCACAGAACGGATTTCATCGGCCTGCATGCGCCCGGCCGGAATGCCGGTCCAGTTCTGCACCACTTCGGCGATGGCCTGTCCATCCACGACCGGGAAAACCAGAGTCGCATCGCCCTGCAGATCATGGAGCGCCTGCCGGGCCTTCACGAACTCATCGCGCAGCGCGGCCTTGTCTTCGGTTGAGGCGGAATCTTCGAGCCGCTCACGCAGCGCGTCGATCTCCTCCACCATCTCCTTTTCCCGAGCCCAGCGCACCGCAAGCGCCTCAAGCCCGGCTTCAGCCTCAAGCTTTTCCTGCTCCAGTTCACCATGGCGGCGGGCATGGTCAGCACCGGAGGCCATCTCGCGCTCCAGAATGCCAAGCTCGGTCTCGATCAGCGCAATCTGCCGGGTGCGGTTCTCGATGGGAGCGGGAATGGTGGACTGGCTCACCGCCACACGGGCGCAGGCGGTATCAATCAGCGAGACGGCCTTGTCCGGCAACTGGCGGGCGGGAATGTAGCGCGCGGAAAGGCGCACGGCCTCGCACACCGCCTCATCCAGCACCCGCACCTTGTGATAGCCCTCAAGGGTGCCCACAAGCCCGCGGATCATGGCGATGGCGGTGTCTTCCTCCGGCTCCTCAACCTTCACCACCTGAAAGCGGCGGGTGAGGGCTGCATCCTTCTCAAAATATTTCTTGTATTCGGCCCATGTCGTGGCCGCGATGGTGCGCAGCTCGCCACGCGCAAGGGCGGGCTTGAGCAGATTGGCGGCATCGCCCTGCCCGGCCGCGCCACCCGCGCCCACCAGCGTGTGGGCCTCATCAATAAACAGGATGACCGGTTTGGCGCTGGCCTTGGTCTCATCGATCACGGAGCGCAGGCGGTTCTCGAACTCGCCCTTCATGCCCGCGCCGGCCTGAAGCAGGCCCAGATCGAGCGTGCGCAGGGAGACATCCCGCAATGCCGGCGGCACATCACCCGCAGCGATGCGCAGCGCGAAGCCTTCCACCACCGCTGTTTTGCCCACCCCCGCCTCACCGGTGAGGATGGGGTTGTTCTGACGCCGGCGCGTGAGGATATCGATGATCTGGCGGATTTCCTCATCGCGCCCGAGGATCGGGTCGATCTTGCCGGCCCGCGCCTGTTCGGTGAGGTCGATGGTGAACTGTTCCAGTGCACTACCGCTGCGCTGGGCCGCGAAATCGGAAGCATTGGCCGCCGCACCGGGCGTGCCTGCCCCGCGTCCTTCCACACCATTCGCCGTGATGGCGTCGAGATCACGCTTCAGGGCATCGGGAGCAATGCGAGCAAAAACGCCAGATATGTCGCGCGCGCGTCGCGCCAGCGCATCATCGGCCAGAAGAGCCCAGAGCAGATGGCCGGAACGTACCCGGCTTGCCCCCTGATCCACCGAGGCCAGAAGCCAGGCTTGCTTGGCCAGTTCCACCACATCGGGCGCAAGGCCCGGCGGGCGGCCATTTCCGGTCTTCATCCGGTCCAGCGCACGCTGAAGATCGAGGGTCAGCTGGCCGACATCCGCGCCATAATGGGCGAGAACCGCCACGAAATCGCTCTCTGCCGTAGAGAGAAGCCGCGTGAGCCAATGCTCCAGTTCCAGATTGAAATGCGTGCGCATCAGCGCAAAGCCCGCAGCCGCCTCCAGAGAGGCACGGCACACATCATCCATACGCAGAATGAGGGACTTCAGCTCTACAGCGGCCATTGCAGCATCCATATCCTGAACCGGAACTGCAACCCGACCCCGGATCCCAGCAGATTCGGGCAGAACCTAAACGCGCAACACAAGACATTTATGTCAGTATTGTATTCTTTCCGTGCATGATTATCCGAGTGTATCGGTTGCATCCATCATGTATAACTTCTCCATCTGCAATTCAGGATTGCATTGAAAATGACAGCACTGCGACGAGCCTGTCATGTTTGCTTGCTAAAGCAGGGCGCAGGCGAGGCTCTCCTGATTTTCATGAAACAAATGCGACCACCCAACGCCTTGAAACAAATCCCTGATGTGATGGCGCTGGAAAAGGCACATACATGCCCGCAGCATGACATCAGCGCCCGCCCATGCATCGGGTGCGGGTCGGGCGCATGACACATATCGTCGCCCTCCACTCCTATCGTGGCGGCACGGGCAAGACCAATGTCGCCGCTAATCTGGCCGCCGAACTGGCACGGGGCGGTGCCCGGGTGGCACTAGTGGATACCGATATCCAGTCCCCCGGCATCCATATCCTGTTCGATCTGGATGTGGACGGCGCATACACCATCAATGATGTTCTCTGGGGCCGGTGTACCATCGAGGATGCCTGCCATGATGTCACCAACCGGCTGGAGCAGGGCCTGAATGCCCCCCTGAATGCTCCCTCGCCCGGCCGCCTGCTTCTGCTGCCGGCAAGCCTCAAAGCCCTTGAGATCGCGCGAATTGCGCGGGAGGGCTATGACATTGAGCTGCTGAATGAAGCGCTGATGCAATTGTGCGGCACACGTGCGCTGGATTATCTCATTCTCGACACCCATCCGGGCTTGAACAACGAAACCCTGCTCTCCATCGCCATGTCAGACACCACCATCATGGTGCTGCGCCCGGATTATCAGGATTATCAGGGCACGGCCGTCACCCTGCTGCTGACCCGTCATCTTGAGGTACCGCGCACCCTGCTGGTGGTGAACAAGATTCACCCCGAATTCGATCTCAACCTTCTGGAAAAGCGGATTCATGACTCCTACGGCGCTGAAATTGGCGCAATGCTCCTGCTGAGTGATGATCTCATTCGCAATGGCAGCCAGGATCTCACGGCCGTGCTTCAGCCGGATGGCGCGTTCGCCGCCGGCATCCGCCAGCTTGCCGGCCGGTTACGCACCGATGCCTCAGCCAGCCCGGTTCCGCCCGGCCAGACTGGGCAGCATGGCCAATCCTAGCGCGCCCGCATCTTCCGGCCGCCCCTCGCGCTCAAAGGCAAGGGCGGACATCAGCGCCCTGTTGGCGTCCAGCGGCATCTGCTCCACGGGCGGCGGGGCAAGCCCGGTATCTCGCGCCTGATTGGCCGGGAGACGGCGATAGGGGTGACGACCGGTCCATGTCAGATAGATCAGGCAGCCCATTGAAAACACATCATCGCGCGGGTCTCTGGGCGCGCCCTCTATCATTTCCGGGCTGGAAAAGGCGGGCGTGAAGGCCTTCAGCGCCGCAGGATCGAACCCCCTGCCGCGCAAGGTGGTGGCCACGCCAAAGTCCAGAACCTTGGCCGGACCACTTTGGCACAGGAACAGGTTTCCCGGCTTCAGGTCGCCATGCACCACCCCGCGCCGGTGCACATGCGACATGGCGGAGAACAGCCCCACCAGAACCTGCGTCCGCATATCCGGATGCAACGGCTGCCCGCCCGCGCGTTCCAGCGCCACCTCCAGCGTCTCGCCATGCAGCAGTTCCATCACGAAGAATGCATGGGGGCCATCTCGGTCAAAATCGAAGATGGGGCAAATATTGGGGTGCGAGAGAAGCTGCACCTTGCGCGCCTCAGCCTCAAGACTGCGCAGGGCATCGGGATGGTCGCGAAATCCGGCAGAAAGCACCTTGAGTGCCACATAGGGCTGCGCATCTCCCACTTCCACCCTGCGGCGGTCCACCGCGCGAAAGACCCGGCCCATTCCTCCTTCGCCGATCTGGCTTTCCAGCACGAAGCGGTGCTTCAGCATATGGCCTGGCCCCAGTTCCGGCATGGGCTCCGGTTTGGGCGCAAGGCCTTCTCCCTCCACCTCGCGTCTGGCCTTGCGCCGTGCCTGCATGTTGCGGAATGGAGTGAGCCATGGTGAAAGCTGGCGCGCCATGACACCGCGCTGCGGCTGGTCTGCACCTGCTGCGGCATGCGCAGTGGAACGCACAGCGCGCAAGTCACTCACCAATGCCGCCGTTATCATGTCCTCGACCTGGTCCTGCGCGGGTGGCAGGCTACGCCCGGAAGGCGGGTTGCGCAGCCCCCCTGCCTCTGCCACGACGGAGGAATCCGCAATGGGCAGAGGGCGTTGCGGATAAGGCAGCACCGCACCCGCAGCCTGATTTCCCCGGTTGGTATGCTTCCTGGCCGCGCGGGCGGCGGTCTGCATCCGGAGCAACAGGTTCTCGTCATTCGGGCGCATGTCCCGCATCAGCAGAGGGTCCGCAGGTGCTTCATCACGCGGCGCATTCTGGTCTGGCAGGCGCTGTGGCGGCATATCCGGCAAGCCCTGCAAAACGGCGTCCGGCATATCGGGTGCGGGCGAGACCTGCTGCGGCCACGCCCCTCGCGACAGGATGGCGGATGAGTGCCCTTCCTGCCGGTCAGAAATCGACGAGAGCACGTGATCGCGGAGCAGTTGCGCCGTGCGGGCCGGCAACCGGCCCTGGGCTTGAAAGGTATCCACCCCTTGCACGATCAGGTCGGGGGGAAGATCAAGCCGCACCAGTTCATGGCATAGCCCCCGCACCCCGATCTCACCTGCGAGGAACGCGTCCAGAAGGATGGAGATGCGAGCATGAATCATGGTCGTCTTTCAGCTCCGCAGGTTGGGCATGCAGGCAGAAACACTGGCAAGGCCCCCTGCCCTGAAGGCTCACATAACTGGCATCTTCAGGCCGCCGGGCACACCCGCGTGAAGCGCGCCCGTTCACCAAACCCTCACCACCAGCCATAGGCCTTGTAGAGGGCAGAGCGCACGACCACCGTGAAGCCGGAGAGTTCAATCTCGACCATATTCTCGCTGTGCGGCTCAAGCACGGAAAGGGCGCGCCAGCGGGCGGTCTCGATCTCGCGGAAGCCGGCGATAATGCCGAAGAACCCAGCCTCCTCGGTGAGGCTGACCGCAAACTTCTGCTTGGTGCCGGGCACCATCACATATTCGCGCTTGTCCAGCAGATCATCGCCCAGCGTTGCGGCGGGTTGGTCGGCAAGAGAGAGGAAGTCCGCCTGCATGAAAGTGGTGTCATTGCGCAGGGTGAAAATGCGGACCAGCGTGGGCGCCGGCTGACCAAGCGGCGTGGGGTTGATATCGGGATCGGCGATGATCTTCACCTTGGCCGTTCCCGGCTTCAGGGGCAGTGTGCTGCACCCGCCAAGGGCCAGCATTGAACCCGCCGCGACCGAGCCAAAACACAAGGCCCGGCGCAACCGGCAGGGCGCTTCACCATCGACTGACGCAACAGCTGAAACCGGACGATCATCTGTGCTGAGAAAACCGTGAGACGGCCCTGTCTTCACTGTCAGGCCAGCGGCCCGATCCCGTTTGCCGGCTTGCACGCAACCACCACCTTACGCTGGGGAGACATTGCGCCACCCAGCAGGCGGGCGGCAGATACGCCCTCAAAAGTCATGCAAACCATAACAGAACGAAGACACTGGCCCCTCCTCCACATGAATATCGCCGCAGACGCCACGTTCCGGTCGTCATGTGGGTGGAAAAACCAGAACAAGCCCCTTTGCTTTTTCGCCCATGCCAGACCACAACAGCCCCATGGACCTGTTCGCCCGCCCCCGCATCGTGAATGTGCTGCTGCCGATCGCCCTTGATGCGCCCTACAGCTATCTCGTGCCCGAGGACATGACGCTGGCATCTGGAGATATCGTGCGTGTGCCGCTGGGCAGCCGGGTGGTGCTGGGCTGCGTGTGGCCGGGACCAGATGGTGTGCAGGAAGAGGCAACGCGCAAGCTGGACCCCAAAAAACTCAAGCCAGTCAAAGGTAAACTGCCTTATGAGCCCCTGCCCGGGGAGCTTCTGCGGCTGATCGACTGGATGGCCGATTACACCCTCGCCCCGCGCGGCATGGTGCTGCGCATGGCCCTGCGCCATGGCGAAACACCGGTTGAAGGGCGCGAGCGGGTGGGCGTGCGCACCACCGGCAAGCAGCCGGAGCGCAACACCGCGGCCCGCACTCGCCTGCTTAACTTTCTGCTGGATGGTTTTGTGCGCGGCAAATCCGAAGCGGCGCGTGAGGCCGGCGTTTCCCCCTCCGTTGTGGATGGGTTGGTGGATGATGGCGCGCTCGAAACCGTGGTGCTGCCAACGGAGCCGGCCGCCTACCCGCCAGACCCGGACCATGCCCCCGCCACTCTTGCCCCGGCGCAGGAGGAAGCCGCGGCCACCTTGCGCGCGGCAGTGAAGGCCCATGCGTTTCAGGTTTTCCTGCTGGATGGCGTCACGGGTTCCGGCAAGACCGAGGTTTATTTCGAAGGCGTGGCCGAGGCCATCCGCGCCGGGCGGCAGGTGCTGATCCTACTGCCGGAAATCGCACTGACCCAAGCCTTTCTTGACCGTTTCACCCGGCGCTTTGGCGTGAAACCGGCGGAATGGCACTCCGGCGTTTCGGCGCGGCGGCGGGCGCGCATTCTGTCCGGTGTCGCATCCGGCGAGGTGAAGGTGGTGGCGGGCGCGCGCTCTGCCCTGTTCCTGCCCTTTCAGGCGCTCGGCCTCATCATCATCGATGAGGAGCACGACCCCGCCTACAAGCAGGATGACGGCGTTTCATACAATGCGCGCGACATGGCGGTGGTGCGCGCGCGCATGGTGGGCACGCCCATCGTGCTCGCCTCCGCCACACCCTCCATTGAAACCGAGGTGAATGCCCGGCGCGGACGCTATCAGCGCCTGCCGCTGCCCCTGCGTTTTGGGGGTGCGAAGGTGCCCGGCCTCTCGCCCATTGATCTGCGCAAGGAAGGCCCGCCGCGCGGGCGCTGGATTGCCCCGCGCCTTGAGAGCGAAATCAACCAGACGCTGGAGGATGGCGGGCAGGCGCTGCTGTTCCTCAACCGGCGCGGCTATGCCCCGCTCACATTGTGCAACTCATGCGGCCACCGGATGAAGTGCCCCTCCTGCACCGCATGGCTGGTGGAACATCGCTACCGGCGCCGGCTAGAATGCCACCATTGCGGCTATCAGGCCCCGGTGCCGGAGCATTGCCCGGAATGTAACGCGAAAGACAGCATGGTGCCCGTTGGCCCCGGCGTGGAGCGTTTGCAGGAAGAGGTGCAGACCCTGTTCCCCAATGCCCGCTCCATGGTGCTCTCCTCCGATATTCTCGGCGGGGTGGAGCGCATGCGGGCAGAACTGGACGCAGTGGCGAAGGGCGAGGTGGATGTGGTGGTAGGCACCCAGCTTGTCGCCAAGGGCCACAACTTCCCCGGCCTTGCGCTGGTGGGGGTGGTGGATGCCGATGTCGGCCTTGGTCAGGGTGACCCGCGCGCGGCAGAGCGCACCTTCCAGCTTGTGCATCAGGTGGCCGGGCGCGCCGGGCGCGGCAAGACGGAGGGACGCGGTTTCATCCAGACCCATATGCCGGAACATCCGGTCATGCGCGCGCTGGTGCTGGGGGAGCGCGACGCCTTCTATGATACCGAGATCGCGGCGCGCGAAGAGGCTGTTCTGCCTCCCTTCGGACGCCTCGCCGCACTCATCATATCAGCCGGCACGAGCCCTGCTGCCGAAGGCCATGCCCGCCGCCTTCTGGCCAGCGCCCCGCCTCATCCGCAAATCCGCATTCTCGGCCCGGCGGAAGCCCCACTAGCCGTTCTGCGGGGGCGTCATCGCTGGCGACTGCTGGCCCGTTGCCCGCGCGAGATCGACCTCTCCTCCTATCTGCGCGAATGGCGCGCGCAAGCGCCCCGCCCCACCGGCGATGTGCGCGTGGCGATAGATGTGGACCCGCAGAGCTTCTTCTGAAGGTGCGGAAGCCGGCCGGGCTTTCTCGCTCGTCACGGATTGCAGCAAGGGCGCTGGAAACGGGATCACGCGTCTCTCAAGCCGCCTTTTCCACCGGCGTCTCCCCGCTCTGTGCCGCAGCGATTTCCGAATTCACGGCATTCAGGAAATAGCGGCCGATCCATTTGCGCGGCACATGGCGCAGGAACATGTTACGCATGGAGAAGGCCAGCGCCGAGCGCGGCACGAACATGCCCGCCATTTTGCGGCTGCGCGCCTGAAGACGCGAAATGGCGGGGCGCAACCGCGCATCATGGGCCAGCAGGGCTTCCGGCACCGGCAGGCGGGCCAGTTCGTCAGCCAGAATGGCGGCGGAGGTGAGCGCCATGCCCGCCCCCTGCCCCGAAATCAGGGTAAGGCAATGGGCGGCATCACCCAGCACCATGACCCGGCCGGTGTGCCAGCTCTCCAGTTCCACCAGCGAGAGATCGTCCACCAGCGGCACCATGCCTTCGGCGCGGGCGATGGCCATCTGCTCACGCACCGCGCCATTGCTGTGGGCGCAGACGTGCTCCAGCAGCGTCCAGCGCTCATCCGCCGGCACCGGACCTGAGACATCCGAACACCACACATGCAGCGCAGCCAGACGCCCCTCGGTGAGGGTGTAATATTCCACGATATGGCCCGGTTCGGTATAGGAGGCGAAATCCACCCCCAGCCCCAGCCGGTCTTCCAGATCATAGACCGCGAAGCGATAGCCCATCGGCTTCAGGCATGCGCTGTCCGGCCCGAAGAAGGTGGAACGCAGCGGCGAGCGCATGCCATCGGCCAGAATGACCAGATCGGCCTGCTGCGACGAGCCATCCGAAAGGGTGACACGGGCGGCATCAGGGCCATTCTCAACCGAGGTAATGGTGGTGGCGAGGCGCAGATCGACACCTGCCGGCAGATCCTTCGCCAGCGCCGCCACGAGATCCGTGCGCCGCATGGCGATATGATCGAGCCCCTTGGTAAATTCGTGGAAGCGCAGGCGCAGAACCTCCCGCCCCTTGCGGTCACGATACACATTCTCTTTCACATCATACACATAGGGCATGATTTTCTCGAGAATGCCCATGCGGTCGGCAGAGATATAGCCGGGGCCGGAGAGGCTCATCATATAGCCACCAGCACGCAAATCGCCCGCACGCTCCACCACCTGCACCTGCCAGCCCGCACGGGCCAGCCACCATGCGGCGGCAAGGCCGGCAACCCCGGCCCCGGAAATGACGACGGATGGCATGGCTTCACGCTTTCGGTTGCAGGGCTGCGCGAGCGCGGCCGATGAGAAGGGGAAGAAGAAGGCCGATGACCGCCACCACCGCGGCGGCGACAAAGGTCACGCCATAACCAAAGCGCGCCGCAATACCCGCGGCCATAAAGCCGGCAATGCCGGCCACGGCGGCATCGGCGCACTGGAACAGGGTGAAATCCACCCCGGCCTGTTTCAGGGATGAGAGCCCCATGAGCAGGGCATAGAGGGTGACGAACCCCATCGCCATGGCCATGGTTTTCACCATCACCAGCCCCGCCAACGGCAGGGCCGGCAGTTCCAGCAGCGCCCCGGCCGCCAGCAGCGCCAAAGCCAATGCCTGCGCCGCAGCTGCCACCAGCACCGCCTTTTCGGCCCCGGCAAGGCGCACCAGCAGACCGCCCAGCACAGTGCCGGTAAGCCCCATGATGACGCCGCCAATGCCATTGACCAGCCCGATGCTCGCCAGATCCAGCCCGCGATCGACCAGAAATGGCCCGGCCAGCACCTGCATCAGCCGCACACCGCCTTCAAACAGAACGGCGATGACCAGCCCGGCCCGCACTTCTGGCCGGCGCAGGGCGAAACCGAGAGAGGGGCGATGGGCTTCCTGTGGTGGGGCGCGGGCAGGCTCCGGGGTCAGCACGAACGGCGTGGCGAGCACCAGCATGGAGAGGGCCATCACGCCCATCGCCACGGTCCAGCCCACCCACGGCACCAGCACCAGAAACAGCCCGCCACCCAGCACCATGCCGAGATAGCCGCCGCCCACCTGCGCAGTGTTGCCCCAGCCCCGGTTTTCCGCCGCAAGCTGCTCCACCGCGAAGGCATCGGCGGCAATATCCACTGTTGCGGCGATGATGGCGACCAGCGCCAGAACCCCGAACATCACCTGCACGGCCTGCGGCCCGATAAAGGCCAGAACCGCCAGCAGCACGGCACAGGCCATCTGCCCCGCGCCCACCAGACGCCGGGAGCGACGTGTGCCATCGGGACGGATGCGATACCGCTCCGCCAGCGGCGACCACAGGAATTTCAGCGCCCATGGCAGCATAAGCAGGGCCACAAGGCCGATTTGCTCCAGCCCCGCCCCTTCCGCCCGCAGCACGGCGGGAATGCCCATGAAGGTGACGCCGCCAATCAGGCTCTGCGCCACATAGACACCACCAATGGCGACAAGCACGCGCCACAAGGGAAGCACCCCGTCACGCAGCGCAAACAGGGGGGCGGCACCCGCCCCGCTCTGTGCCGCTGCGTGGCTGTCAGCCTGCGCCATCAGTAGGAGCCCCGCAGGGTGATGCCCACCAGACGGCCTGCATTCACATTCGAAAACACATTCGCGCCAGATGCATAGCTATAGGTGCGGACGGTTTCATCGAAGATGTTCTCGGTGAACAGACGCAGGCTCACACCGGAATCCCAGGCCAGCTCCAGCGCCAGATCGGCCGTGGCATAGCCCGGCTGAGAGAGGCTGTTGGCCTCATTGAACCATGTGGTGCTGACATAATGCACCGCCCCTTCCAACGCGATGTTGCCGGCAATCAGGTTCTGGTCAAAGACATAGCGGGCGTAAAGATTGGCGGTGGCATCGGGCGCATAGGGCACCGTGTTGCCATTGAGGTTCTGGCCCGTGACCGGGTCAATGAAATCCGTGAAGACCGAGCGCCCCCATGTGCCGGTGGCCGAGAAGCTCAGGCGATCTGTCGCCTTCCAGCGCCCCTCCACTTCCACGCCATAGCTTTCCGCCGCACCCACATTGCGGATGACCTGAAACCCGACAGGCCCCACATAGATCTGCTTGTTATCGGAGGCGATGTAGTAGAGCGCGGTGGAGAGTTCGATCCGCCGGTCCGGCGTGGCCGTGCGCAGTCCGATTTCATAGTTCCAGGCGGTTTCCGGGTCATAGGCGTTCACATCATCCGGGAAGGTCACCGCATGGTTGAAACCACCGGGCTTGTAGCCGCGTGAGATCAGACCATAAACCCGCGTGGTGTCGTTGATCTGATACCCCAGCGAAACCTTGGGCTGAACACTGGTGAAATCCGCACTGTTGGCAAAGCTTCCGGCATAATAGCCGAAGTAATTGCCGCCCACGCGCGTGAAATCGATGGATGTATCATCATAGGAGAGGCGTGCGCCGCCGGTGAGGTCCAGCTTTTCACTGATGCGCCATGTCAGTTCGCCGAATGCGGCATAGCTGTCTGTCGTCACCTGATTGCGGGAGGGGCCATAATAAGGCGCATACCCCTCTGCCTGCCGGGTAAAATTATCGTGCTGGTAGAACAGGCCAACCACGCCGGCAAAAGCCCCTTGCGCGTCATAGGTCAGGCGCAGTTCCTGCGAGAAAGCGGAATCCGTCTCCGGGAAGGACATGAGAAGGCCGGGCGCGGCGGCGATGTCGCGCTTCATGTTCACATCCTGATAGGATGAAATGCTGGACAGGCGGAAATCACCCAGATTCCAGTTGCCGGTCGCGGCCAGCGTGGTCACGTCCCGCTCCAGCAGCGGAATGGGGCCCTGCAGGGCGCTGAGATAGGCACGGTCTCCCACCTTGCCATCGAACAGATACAGCTCTTCATGGCTGCGGGTGCGTTCGCGGCTGACACTGAGCGCGCCATCGAAAATGCCACCCTCCGGGGCGTAGCGAATGGCAGCACGGCCCACCATGTCGGTGGCATTGTCCACATTATTGGCACCGGTGGACCAGTCATTCACGGTGCCGAAGGCCTTCTCCGCCTTTACCGCCACATCAATATAGGTGCTGCCGGGCACCACCGGCATGGTGGCCGAAACCTCGCCCCAGGATTGCGGCGTGCCGGCGGTGATGGAGGCATCCACCCGCCCCTTGTCAGATTTCTTCGTGATGATGTTGAGCACGCCGCCATAGGCATTGCGGCCATAAAGCGTGCCCTGCGGCCCGCGCAGAAACTCCACCCGCTCCACATCCACCAGTGGCTGGGTGAAGGCCGAGGGCAACTGCGGCACGCCATCGACATAGATCTGGACGGTGGGATTGTAGTAATCCGGCGAGGACATGCCGCGCGCGGAGATATTGGCATAGGCGCGGTTGCCACGGGTGCGGATGACCAGACCGGGGAAGACATTTTCAAGATCGGCGACGGTCGTCACCCCCGCCTCGCGCAGCTGATCGGAGGTGCGTACCGAAACAGCGCCATCCACCCGCTCCAGTTCCTGCGCGCGTTTATTTGCGGTTGTAACTGTTATTTCCTCAAGATTAACGAGATTACCCTCAAGAGGCTCCGCGTTCTGAGCAAATGCTGAAAATGGAGCAAGTGAAACAGAAGCTGCGATGATTGAAAATTGCCATTTTGAGAGCATTTCTAAACTATTCCCAAGCCGTTCGCCTATGTGCTCTACATGCGCTATGCTTCCCACAGTGAGCTGTCTAACACTTTCGGGGGCGAAAGTTTGCTGATCGGGGATTTTTACGGGAGCTGTGAATGATGGACCCCTTGCGCGCCTCCATGATTGATCCGCCCGAAGTCGCCTATTCAGACTGGCTGACCGCGGCCGCCCCCGCCATGCATGAACTGGACTGGCACCGCCATCTGCAGGTTGAGACCCCCGGCGAGGGCATCTCCATGGCGATCATGGATGTGATGCCCCCCTGTGATGCACGCATTGCCGTGGAAGGCCCGCCCACCTTCTCCATCTCGCTTTTTCTGGAAGGGGTGGGGGCGCTTTCCATTGATGGCGGGCAACCGCTGGAGATCTATCCCGGCATGGCGGTCTTCTGCGCCACAGACCGGAATGTGAGTGGAGAGAACCATGTGCGCGGCGGCATCCGTCTGCGTCTGGTGGATGTGCGCTTTGAACGCTCTTTCCTCAATGATCTGGGCGGCCCGCTCTGGGGCCATTATGGCGGCGGCCTTCTGGTGGACCGCAGCGTGCCCGAGCAAGGCGCGCTGATGATGGGCTTTCCCGCATCCCCCGCCTTGCTTCAGGCCGCACAACAGATCACCGCCTGCCCCTATCATCATGAGGATGTGCGCCGGCTCTATCTGCGCGCCAAGGCTCTGGAGATTCTCGCCGGCCTCATCACCGCCCTGCGCGAGGCGGCAGAGACGGAACCGGAGTTGCGCCCTGATCGCGAGCGCCAGCGCATTGCACAGGCGCAGGAACTGCTCGAAACCCGGCTGGATGAGTCATGGACCATCACCCGCCTTGCCCGCGCTGTCAGCCTGAATGAGAAAAGCCTGAAGAGCGGCTTTCGCGCTCAAGTTGGCCACTCCATCCACGCCTATCTCATCAAGGTGCGGATGGAGGCAGCAGCCTCGATGCTGGCGGAAGGACAGAGTGTCACGGAAGTCGCGCTGGCGACCGGCTTCAGCAATCTCAGCCATTTCAGCAAGACCTTCCGCCGCGCCACAGGCCTTTCGCCGCGCGAATATGCAAGGCGCAGATAGAAGCTGCGCATAAAGCTGCATCGGCGTAACGCGGCTCATGATGGCGGGCGCGCTGGTCCCTGACTGCTGAACATGCACCCGCAAAAGGAAACGCCCCGCGCACGCTATCGTGGCGGGGCGTCGCACAGGCTGCCGGGTTCGGCGGGGGCATCCCCAGGCAGCCGGTTCGGGAAGGTCAGTCCTTCAGAAGATTGGCGCCGATGACCATGCTGGTCGCGGTGGCAACAGCCTTCTGGCCCGTGGAGGTGGTGCCGCGCACATGGGTGGCGCGCGAAACCGCCTTCTTGATGTTGAGACCGCCGCCGGCAACCTTCTCCAGGTCTTCGTCCTGCAGGGCCTTGTTCTCGGTCTGGTTCTCAACCTTGCCGTCGTTCTTGATGCTCATTTTCCTGCTCCTCACATTCAGGGCTTGCTGCCCGTCATCTCTGTTATGAGGAATGTAGCGCCTGATACTGACACCAACCTTACAGCTCGCCCGCTCTGCTGAATCTGCGCCGCAGAGATGGAAAACAGGCTGGGGATATGTGCGGGCGCTGGCTGCATGGCACCTCTCGCGAATTATTTTCTCAAACACCATTCGCGAATGGCGAACGAACCTTGATATCCATTCGCCTAACGCTATCTTTTTGCCATGAACAATCTGGCTTACAGCAAATCCGCATTGCGCACGATGCGACGCATGCCACCTGCCATGGTCGAGGAGATTCGCGCACGTGCCATGCAAGGCATTGATTCCCAAAGGCCTATACCATCAGAGCGCGTGTCGGAGATGCTGAGGCTGGAAGGGCAAGGGTGGCGCATCACCATCAATGCGCAGGGCACGGTGCTTGTGGTCGCGCACGTCGCCCCCACCACGCCATAGGATTGCACGATGCAGAAACTGACGACGCCCTGTGGCGACACGCTCATCGTGCTCACACAGTCTGAATATGACGATCTGCTTGAGAGGGCCGATATGGCCACCGCCCGCAGGATTGAAGCCGACATCAAGGCCGGTCGCGATGAGCGGGTGCCGGAAGATATCGCCACACGTTTGCTGGATGGCGAGAACCCGGTGAAGGTCTGGCGCGCCTTTCGTGGCCTTACCGGCCGTGATCTGGCGGCGCAGGCAGGTCTCAGCGCACCTTATCTGTGCGAAATCGAATGCGGGAAGAAAGAGGGAAGTCTTTCCGCAATGAAAAAGATCGCTGATGTCTTGAACGTTGATCTTGATGATCTCGTATGAGGCTCACATCCCCATTCGAGAATGCTCTCATTTGAGCAGGAGCTGCATATGATCCCGCTATCCATTCTTGAGCTTGTTCGAGTCCGGCAAGGTTTTGATGCCCGCGTCGCGCTCGATCATGCGCGTGATCTGGCCGCGCACGCGGAACAGCTTGGCTATGGGCGCATATGGGTGGCGGAGCATCACAACATGCCCGGCATCGCCAGCGCCGCCACCTCCATCGTGCTCGCACATATTGCGGCGGGTACGCAGACCATTCGCGTTGGCGCCGGCGGCATCATGCTTCCCAACCACGCGCCCTACATCATCGCCGAGCAGTTCGGCACGCTGGAGCGGCTCTTTCCCGGCCGGATTGAGCTGGGTCTCGGCCGCGCGCCGGGTACAGACCAGCTCACACTACGCGCCCTGCGCCGTTCGCCGGAATCTTCCGACAGGTTCCCGCAGGATGTGCTGGAGCTTCAGGCCTTTCTGGCGGAGCCCGGCCCGGAGCAGAAAATCGTGGCGGTTCCGGCTGCCGGCACCAATGTGCCCCTGTGGATTCTCGGCTCCAGCAATTTCGGCGCGATGCTGGCGGGCGAACTGGGGCTGCCCTATGCCTTCGCCTCCCATTTCGCACCAGACATGCTGTTGCAGGCACTGGAGATTTATCGGCACCGTTTCAAGCCATCAGAACAGATTGCGCGCCCCTATGCGATGGTGGGCGTGAACGTCATCGCCGCCGAAACCGATGCCGAGGCGCGCCGCCTTGCCACCACCCAGCAGATGTCCTTCACCAACATGTTCCGGGGCAATCGCGGCCTGAGCCTGCCGCCGATTGATGATATCGAGACCTATTGGACCCCGATGGAAAAGGCGCAGGCCATGCGCATGCTCGCCCGCTCCATCATTGGCAGCCCGCAAACGGTGCGCAATGGCCTTGAAGCACTGGTGCAGGAAACCAGGGCGGATGAACTCATCATCGTCTCGGATGTTTTTGATCACGCCGCACGCGTGCGTTCCATTGAACTGATCGCGGAAGCGGCAGGTCTTGAGAGTTTGCCTAAGCGCGCCTGAATGCACACCAAAGCGCTGCGGGCGTGCAGCCTCATCCCGGAAGGGAACCGGCTGCACGCCCGCATCCGTTCAGTTGACGGGCGAGGTCGGGAAGCCTGCGTCCTGCAACGCGCTTTCAAACGTGGCGGCCGGCTGTTCGGACGTGATGGTGATGTTCCGCTTCTCAAGGTCGATGCTCAACTCGGCCTTGGGATCAGCAGACTGAACAGCCTTGGTGACGCTGCGCGCGCAGCCCTGGCATTCCATATCGGCGACGTGAAACTGCATGGCTTTTCCCCTCGATGAGTCTGTGTTGCCCAATTTGGGGCCTGACAGCGTTGGAAGGTCAAGGGCTGAGATTCACCGAAGACCAAAAGCCCTGATGGCTCAGGAGCGAGCCTATAGTTCTGCCTGCGCAGCACTTGAACGGGCCCGCCAGAGACCAGCCAAACATCAAAGCTGGCGGTATCTGCATATTGGCCGTTGACCTTCCAGCCGTTGGAAGGCGTAGTCTGCGTGCAGATGACTTCTGACAAAGGAATATGGCCGTGAATGCGCCGGTGAAGACTGCGCCCGCCGAGGTGAAATCCGTCACATTTTCCGTGGAAGGCATGACCTGCGCATCCTGTGTCGGGCGGGTGGAAAAGGAGCTGCGGGCCGTGCCGGGCGTGGAAAGCGCCAGCGTCAATCTCGCGACCGAGAAAGCCAGCGTGCAATACGCCCCCGAGGCGACCTATGAGGCGCTGGTGGCGGCGGTGGAGAAGGTTGGCTACGAGGTGCCGGCCAAAACCCAGATTCTCTCCATTGAAGGCATGACCTGCGCCTCCTGCGTGGGCCGGGTGGAGAAGGCCTTGCAGGCCGTGCCGGGCGTGACAAAGGCGCAGGTCAATCTCGCGACAGAACGCGCAACGGTTGAAGGGCGGGTAGACCCCGCCGTTCTGATTCAGGCTGTTGAGAAGGTGGGCTACGAGGCGCATCTGGCTGGAGGCGACACGCAGCAGGATACAACTGTTTCCGCCCGCAAGGATGCCGAGGCCGAAACGCTGAAGAAGGCGGTCTATGTTGCCGCCATCCTCACCTTGCCGGTGTTCCTGCTGGAAATGGGGGCACACCTCATTCCCGGCATGCATCATCTCATCATGAACACCATCGGCATGGAGGCGAACTGGTATGTGCAGTTCGTCCTCACCACGCTGGTGCTGTTCGGCCCCGGCCAGCGCTTTTATCGCCGGGGCGTGCCGGCTCTGCTGCACTTTGCGCCCGATATGGACTCGATGGTCTCGGTGGGCACGCTGGCGGCCTATGCCTATTCGGTGGTGGCCACCTTCATGCCGGGGCTTCTGCCGGCCGGCACGGTGCATGTCTATTATGAGGCCGCGGCCGTCATCGTCACGCTCATCCTCATCGGCCGCTATCTGGAAGCACGCGCGCGCGGGCGCACCTCGCAGGCCATCACCCGCCTTGTGGGTTTGCAGGCCCGCACCGCGCGCGTGCGCCGTGATGGCGCGACCGTGGAAGTGGCTATTCAGGATGTCGCCCCCGGCGATGTCGTGGAGGTCCGCCCCGGCGAGCGCGTGCCGGTGGATGGCGAGGTGGTGGACGGCGAAAGCTATGTCGATGAATCCATGATTACCGGAGAGCCCATTCCCGTGGGCAAGAAGGCCGGCAGTGCCGTTGTGGGCGGCACCGTGAACCAGAAGGGGGCCTTCTCCTTCCGCGCAACGGCTGTTGGCGGGGCAACCGTGCTCTCGCAGATCATCCGCATGGTGGAAGAGGCGCAGGGCTCCAAGCTGCCGATCCAGACCATGGTCGACAAGGTGACCATGTGGTTCGTGCCCGCGGTGATGGGCATAGCGGCGCTCACCTTTGTCATCTGGCTTATCTTTGGCCCCTCCCCGGCCATTACCTTTGCGCTGGTGAATGCGGTGGCGGTGCTCATCATCGCCTGCCCGTGCGCGATGGGACTGGCGACGCCCACATCCATCATGGTCGGCACCGGGCGCGGGGCCGAGATGGGCGTGCTGTTCCGCAAGGGCGAGGCGCTGCAACTTCTGAAGGACGCGCGCGTGGTGGCGGTGGACAAGACCGGCACGCTCACCGAAGGCCGCCCGGCCCTGACCGATCTCGATATCGCAACCGGCTTCGAGCGGGCGCAGGTGCTGGCGGCGGTTGCGGCAGTGGAGGCCAAGTCCGAACACCCCATCGCCCGCGCCATTGTGGAGGCGGCACAGGCGGAAAACCTTGTGCTGCCTGTGGTCTCCGGCTTTGAATCGGTGACAGGCTTTGGCGTGCAGGCGAAGGTCGCGGGGCCGGATGGACAAAGCATCCGCGTGGACATTGGTGCAGACCGCTTCATGCAGAAGCTGGGGCTTGATGTCGCCACCTTCGCCGCCAGTGCCGAACGGCTGGGAGCAGATGGCAAGACCCCGCTTTATGCGGCGCTGGACGGACGGCTGGCCGCCATCATCGCGGTCGCCGACCCCATCAAGGAGACAACCCCCGCCGCCATCTCGGCTTTGCATGATCTCGGCCTGAAGGTCGCGATGATTACGGGCGACAATCGCCGCACGGCCGAGGCCATTGCCCGCCGGCTGGGCATTGACGAGGTGGTGGCCGAGGTGCTGCCCGAGGGCAAGGTGGAAGCCGTACGCAAGCTGAAGGCGCAATATGGCAGCCTCGCCTATGTGGGCGACGGCATCAATGATGCGCCGGCGCTCGCGGAAGCGGATGTGGGCCTTGCCATTGGCACCGGCACGGATATCGCCATCGAAACGGCAGATGTGGTGCTGATGTCCGGTAGCCTGAAGGGTGTGCCGAATGCGATCGCACTCTCAAAGGCCACCATCGGCAATGTGCGGCAGAACCTGTTCTGGGCCTTCGCCTATAATACGGCGCTGATCCCTGTCGCGGCCGGTGTTCTCTATCCAGTGTGGGGCGTTTTGCTCTCACCGGTGCTGGGAGCGGCGGCGATGGCTCTCTCCAGCGTGTTCGTTTTGGGTAATGCACTGCGCCTGCGCCACTGGCGGGCACCGATGGCCTAGCGCCGGCACAAGACCGGAAGTTTAAGCGGGTCTGCGCCTTTTCAGGGGGCGCAGACCCCATCCGGATGCAAAGGACTTGAAGGACAGGAGCGGGCATGAATATCGGGCAGGCCGCACAAGCCTCGGGCGTCAGCGCCAAGATGATCCGCTACTATGAGCAGGTGGGCCTTATTCCCCCTGCCGCCCGCACGGCTGCGGGATACCGCGACTATGCGCAGGCGGATGTGCATATGCTGCGTTTCATCCGGCGCTCTCGCGATCTGGGGTTTTCCATTACCGAGATCAGCGACCTGCTCGGCCTTTGGCGCGACAGAAGCCGGCGCAGCGCGGATGTGAAAACCATTGCCCTCACCCATATCGCTGACCTGCGCCGCAAGATCGCGGGCCTGGAGCAGATGGCAGCCACGCTGGAGCATCTGGCCACATGCTGTTCGGGCGACCATCGGCCAGACTGCCCCATTCTGGATGATCTGGAAAAGGCGGATGAAGCGGAAGCAGAACGGCCCAAAAAGCTGCGGGGGGCCGTGGAGCGGCGGTGAGACCGCCACGTCAGGAGGAGCCATCGCGAACCCGGAATTCCCGGATTTCATTCAGGCCGGCAACCCTGTTTCCGAATCCTGACAGACTAACGGAGCGATTGAGACGGCACCGTCCTGCCAGTTGGCTCAACGGGAGAGTGGAGGCACCCCTTTCAATAGACTGCCGCACATCTTGCGAACCATTGCCGCTGTGAGAGCGCCAGCCTTGAACACAGGCTGCCAGAGGCAGCTGGACAGTTGGCCAATGCCGGTGCAGCACGTGCCTGATGCCCACGCCTCTCCCGCATTCGCGCAGGAGACTTCCGGCGTTCTCTCTCCTCCCCTGCCCGGCATTAATCGCCCGTCAACCCTCCTGCTGCATCTTGTCCGGCACATTTCCTGTCTGGAGTAAGCGTCCCATGATGTCGCGCGCCGACCGCACCGTCTTGAGCGAATGGTGGTGGACGGTGGACCGTGCCCTGCTGGCCGGTCTGTTCGCCCTGATGGTCATCGGCATCATCCTGTGCCTGGCCGCAAGCCCGGCGGTTGCCGCACGTATCGGCATCGCGGACCCGTTCCACTTCGTCAACCGCCAGGTTCTGTTCCTGCTTCCAGCGGTTGTGGTGATGCTTGTCACCTCCTTCCTGTCACCGCGCACCATCCGGCGCACCTGCATGGTGGTGTTCGGCCTGTTCTTCCTGATGCTGCTGGCAACACTTGTCATCGGGCCGGAAGTAAAGGGCGCACGGCGCTGGCTCACCATTGCCGGCATCACCGTCCAGCCTTCAGAATTCATCAAGCCGGCCTTCGTGGTGCTGGCGGCATGGCTGTTTTCAGAAAGCACCAGCCGCCCTGAAATGCCGGCCCGCTTTCTGGCTTTCGGCCTGCTGGGGGCCGTGGCGTTTCCGCTGGTGCTTCAGCCAGACTTCGGCCAGACCATTCTGGTGAGCACGGTGTGGCTGGCGCTGTTCTTTGTCGCCGGTCTGCGCATCATCTGGATGGTGGGTTTGGCAGGGCTCGCCATGGGCGGGCTCACCATTGCCTATTTCACGGTATCGCACGTGCAGAAGCGTATCGGCCGCTTCCTCAATCCGGATTCAGGCGACACCTACCAGATCGACATGGCGCTCAACTCCTTCCGCAATGGCGGCTGGTTTGGGCAGGGCCCCGGTGAAGGCACGGTGAAGCGCATGCTGCCGGATGGGCACACCGACTTCGTGTTCTCCGTGGCTGGCGAGGAATTCGGCATCATCTTGTGCCTCATCATCCTTGCCCTGTTCGCCTTCATCATCATGCGCGCCCTGAACCGGGCGGTGCACGAGCCGGACCCGTTCGCCCGTTTTGCCATCACCGGCCTGTCCCTGCTGTTCGGCCTTCAGGCCTGCATCAACATGGCGGTGAATGTGCATATAGCCCCGGCCAAGGGCATGACGCTGCCTTTCATTTCCTATGGCGGCTCCTCGCTCATCTCGCTGGCCTTCGGCATGGGCATGCTCATCGCCTTCTCCCGCAAGCGCCCCGGCGCCGTGGCTCTGGCGGCCCTGAGCGAACCCAAGCGCCCGGCTGGCGAGCCGCTGGCCCGCCCCACCTCCGTGACCATTCCCGGTTCTGCCGGTGAAGGCGCGCCGAGCCCGGCATGATGTGCCCGGCGGTGCTGGCAAGGCCCGGCACCGCTTCGTGAGAAGACCTTTCAAGCCCCGCCCGTGATATTCAGCGGGCCGGTCCGCCCACACAGGACAAGTCTGCGCTCTGCCCGGCCTTATTGCTGGCGCAGACGGGGAACATGAGGGTGCCGTGACCAAACTCGTACTTCTTGCTGCCGGTGGCACCGGCGGCCACCTCTTCCCGGCCGAGGCGCTGGCGGTTGTACTCACCGCGCGCGGTTTCGCCGTGGATCTGGCAACCGATGCACGGGCCGCCCGCTATGCCGGCCATTTTCCCGCGCGCGAACTGCATGTGCTGCCGGCAGATACGGTACGCGGGCGCTCGCCAATAGCACTGGCCCGCACCGCTTGGGCGCTGGCCTCCGGGCTCATCTCGGGTCTTTCGCTGATGCGCCGGGTGAAGCCGGCCGTGGCTGTCGGCTTTGGCGGCTACCCCACCGTTCCGCCCCTGCTGGCTGCCAGTTTTTCCGGCGTGCCCACCATCTTGCATGAATCGAACGGTGTGATGGGGCGGGCGAACCGCATGCTGGCGGGGCGTGTCAGCGCGATCGCCACCGGCTTTCCCGGCCTGCTCGGTAAAGATGAAGCCCTTTCCGTTAAAGAGGTCTGGACCGGCAATCCCCTGCGCCCCGCAGCCCTTGCGGCAGCAAGCCTGCCCTATGAAACGCCAATGCTGGGTGCAGACCTGCGCGTTCTGGTGTTCGGCGGCAGTCAGGGGGCGCGGGTGATGTCGGATGTGGTGCCCGAGGCTCTGGCAAAACTGGGGCCTGCGTTGCGCGCCCGCCTTGTCCTCACCCAGCAAGCGCGCGAGGAAGACATGGCCCGCGTGCAGGCCGCTTATGCAGCGCTGGGCATTCGGGCCGAGATCGCGCCTTTCTTTGATGATCTGCCCGCGCGCATGGGGCAGGCACAGCTGGTCATCTCGCGCTCCGGCGCAGGCACGGTGGCGGAGCTTTCGGCCATTGGCCGGCCCTCCATTCTGGTGCCGCTGCCCGGCGCGCTGGATCAGGACCAGGCCGCCAATGCCCGCGCATTGGGCGCGGCCGGTGGCGCACTGGTTTTGCCCCAGAGCGAATTCACCCCGGACCGGCTCGCCGCCGAGATCAGCCATCTGGCCGAAGCGCCGCAGCATCTTGCCCAGATGGCGGCCAATGCCCGCAGCGCCGGTGTACTGGATGCGGCCGAGCGGCTCGCCGATCTGGTGATGCATCTGGCCGATGGCCTGCCACTCAAAGATTTTCAGAACCTTCAAGGACCACGCACATGAAGTTGCCCTCCGGCCTCGGCCCCATCCATTTTGTCGGCATTGGCGGCATCGGCATGAGCGGCATTGCCGAGGTGCTGCACAATCTTGGTTATACCGTGCAGGGCTCGGATGCGGCGGAAAACGCCAATGTGAAGCGCCTGCGTGATCTTGGCATTTCCGTTTTCGTGGGGCATGACGCCGCCCATGTGGAACAGGCTGCCGTGCTGGTGGTGTCTTCCGCCATCAAGCGCGACAACCCGGAACTGGTGGCTGCCCGCGCACGCCGCCTGCCTGTGGTGCGCCGCGCCGAGATGCTGGCCGAGCTGATGCGCCTCAAGAGCTGCGTCTCCATCGCCGGCACCCATGGCAAGACCACCACCACCTCTCTGGTGGCAACACTGCTGGATGCAGGCGGGTTTGACCCCACCGTCATCAATGGCGGCATCATTAATGCCTATGGCACCAATGCGCGCCTTGGCGGCGGCAACTGGATGGTGGTTGAAGCCGATGAGAGCGATGGCACCTTCCTGAAACTACCCACCGAAGTCGCGGTGGTCACCAATATCGACCCCGAGCATCTCGACCATTTCAAGACCTTCGAGAAGGTGCAGGAAGCGTTCGAGAGCTTCGTGGAGAACCTGCCCTTCTACGGCTTCGGCGTCATGTGCATCGACCATCCGGTGGTGCAGGCTTTGGTGGGGCGCATCGAGGACCGGCGGGTCATCACCTATGGCGAAAACCCGCAGGCGGATGTGCGCCTTGTGAACCTTGACCTGAAGGGCGGGATCACCCGGTTTGACGTGATCTTCCGCGACCGTATCGAAGGCACCGTGCATGAGCTGAAGGGCCTGCGCCTGCCGATGCCGGGCAAGCACAATGCGCTGAACGCCACAGCCGCCATCGCCGTGGCGCGCGAGCTGGGCGTGCCGGATGAGCGCATCATCGAGGCCATCAGCCAGTTTGGAGGCGTCAAGCGCCGCTTCACCCGCACGGGCGAATGGAATGGCGCGGTGATCTTTGATGATTACGGCCACCATCCCGTGGAGATCTCCGCCGTGCTGCGCGCCGCCCGTGCCGCAACCGATGGGCAGGTGATCGCCGTTGTGCAGCCGCACCGCTATTCGCGCCTGCAGTCGCTGTTCGATGAATTCTGCACCTGCTTCAATGACGCGGACCATGTCATCGTCGCCCCGGTCTATGCGGCGGGCGAGACGCCGATCCCCGGCATGGAGCGCGATGATCTGGTGGCCGGCCTCGTGGCCCATGGCCACCGCAGTGTCACGGCGCTGGAAGGGCAGGAAGCGCTGGCAGGCATTGTTTCCGGGCTGGCGAAGCCGGGGGATTATGTGGTGTGCCTCGGGGCTGGCACCATCAGCGGATGGGCTTATGCTCTGCCGGGTGAACTGGAAGCGCTGAAGAAAGCCTGAATGGCAAACCAGCGCAGGCGGGCCTTCTGGTCCGCCTGAACCGGCGGGAGGATACATGAAAATCTGGGGACGCGAAAACTCCACCAATGTGCGCAAGGTCTTGTGGTGCGCCGAAGAGCTGGGGCTCGCCTATGAGCATATCAATGCCGGTGGCGCATTCGGGCTGGTGAATGAACCGGCCTATCTGGCCATGAACCCGAATGGCCTTGTGCCCTGTCTGGATGATGATGGCTTCATCTTGTGGGAATCCAATGTCATCGTGCGCTATCTGGCGGCTCAATATGGGAAAGACCAGTGGCCGCAAGAGCCTCAGGCGCGCGCGCAGGCTGACAAGTGGATGGACTGGACCTCGCTGTCCTTCTCCAAACCGTTCCGTGATGTGTTCTGGAATCTTGTCCGCACACCGGCAGACCAGCGCAACATGGCCGATGTGGAAAGCGGTGTGGCCCAGTGCTCCCGCTTCATGTCGCTGGCTGATGCGGCGCTCAAGAATACGCCTTTCCTCTCCGGCCAACAGTTTGGCATGGGCGATATCCCGCTCGGCTGCATTGCCTATGCCTGGTATGGAATGGCGATCGAGCGCCCGAAGCTGATCCATCTTGACGCCTGGTATGAAGGGCTGACGCAAAGGCCAGCCTATCGCAAGGCTGTGATGACGCCGCTGACCTGAGATCCCAGCCGCCGCAAGCGGTATGGTGCCAAAACCGGAGCCCGTGTGGTGCCATTTGGGCCGTCACGCGGGCTCTTTGTTAATGGAGGGCATGATGACATGGCCCGCCTGTGCCCTGCCCTTCAGGCCAGACCGCGGGTGAGGATGGCGAGCCAGTCTGCTTCTGTCACGACCCCCACGGGGCGCAGGCCATCATCCACCACGAAGACAGCATGGATGCGATGATAGGCATAGCGATCCAGCAGATCGAAGGCGGGGTCGGTGGGCCGAGCGGTAGAGGCTGAGGACATCAGCTCATCCACCCGTTCGGCCGGCTTCACCAGTTCTCGCAGGCCAATGGCGCCAACAATTTTCCCGCTCGCATCCAGCACCGGCAAGCGGCGCACATCCCGTTTCACCAGTAGCGCCTGCGCCACATGCGGAGGATCGGATGCCTGCACGGAGAGGACGCCCTGCGTCATCAGATCCGCGCAGGTCAACTGGCCATAAGACCGCGCGAGGGCTTTCTGCTCCACCCGACGCAGCAGATTGGTGAGATCCTCAGCGGCGATATCGAAGGTTTCGCCCATATCTTCGAGCGCGGCAGACATATCCCGCCGGCTGAAGGTCCACGGCCTGTCCCTGTCCATCTTTGGCGCAGGCGCGGTGCTCACATGAGGATAACGCTGGCCGCACAGCCGATGATAGAGCCATGCGATGGCGACCAGAATAACCGCATTCAGCCCCACCGGCACGAGCGGGAATGCGTAGCTGGATGACGCCCCTGCGAACAGCCCCACCAGCGCCGCCGCACCACCGGGCGGATGCAGGCACCTCAGCAGCGACATGACCCCGATGGCGCATGCAACAGCAAGACCGGCTGAGAGGGCATTGATAGGCATGTTGTGGGCTATGCCAATACCGATCAGCGCAGAAATGACATTGCCACCAATCGCCGGCCAGGGTTGGGCCATGGGGCTGGCCGGCACCGCAAACAGCAGCACCGCCGAGGCCCCCATGGGCGGCACCAGCCACACCATCTGGGTCACATCGCGCGCTGTGAGGCTGCCGATATAGGCGGAGATAAAAATACCCGTCAGCGCGCCAAGGCAAGCCAAAGACTGATTGCGCAATGTTGCGCCAGCCAGTGCGGGGGAGAAAATGCGGAAACGGTCAAAGGCAGACAAAAGCCATGCTCCATGGGCATCGCAAGAATGGGAAGGCTGCTCTCACGAAAGCCCGGATGCCCGCCTATTGGAGCAGGATGGTTCCGGCCTGACAATATACAGGCGGCCGTTATTCATATTTTGCGACCACTATTCCAGACATTGCCTCAGAAAACCGGAGTGATGCGCATATTGTTTCATGCACATTTCCAAGCTGGACCAGATGTTCGATGAACCATGACTATCATCGAAATTACAAAATACCGCATTGCAGCATCATGATCGAAATGTGAATTCACCCATATCTTCGGCACACATGACGCAAGGTCAATCAAACACGAGAATATTACTCATTTTCATTACTCTCGTCCCTTCTGATAGCGCTTCACCAAACGCTCCCGCTTCAGACGGGACAATCTCTGAAGCCAGAAGATGCCATCAAGCTGGTCAATCTCGTGCTGGTGGCAGACAGATAGAAAGCCCTCTGCGTGCTCTGTCTGCTCCACGCCGGCAAGGTCCTGATACTGTACCCGCACCTGCGCATGGCGCTCCACCTCCTCCAGCGCGCCGGGCATGGAGATGCTGCCTTCCGTATGACGGATCGTGTCATCCGAATGCCAAATGATGCGCGGATTCACATAGATGCGCACCATGCCCTCATCCGGCAGCTCCAACACCACCACACGCTGGAGCTCGCCGATATGCGGTGCCGTAATCCCGATGCCCGGAGCGTCCCGAAGCGTCTCCAGCAGATCATCCGCCAAAGCGCGCAAACCATCGTCGAAGCGTGTAACCGGCTCAGCGACCTGTCGCAGGCGTGCATCTGGAAATGAGACAATGGGCCGAACGGACACGCGCGATCCTCCGTGGAATACAGCCCTGTGGATGCATCGGGCTCTGGCTCGGCACGTTCAGCCAGAAGAATGGCGCTGGAGCAAGCCGTATATCATCCGGCAGCCCCCGGTTTATGCCGGGCGGCTAATCCTTGCCATTGTGACGCTGAAACCGCCTGCGCAATGCCTCCCACCCCTTGAACAGGCTGCGGTTGGATAGCGGCTCGAAAATCTCATCCGGCCCGTTTGGATCCAGAATTTCATTGTCCGCCAGCCATGCCTCGAACCCGTTCAGGTCCGGGCACTCATAGGGCACAAGGCTGCGACCCGGCCCACGCAACTGCTCCACGGTGGCGATGAGAGAGCCGGTTCTGGAAAGGCGGATGCCCACGGTTTCGGGAGACACCCCGAGATGCTCTGCCAGCAGGTCATTGCGCAGCATGGTGATTTTCTCACCCAGCTTCTCACATCCAGGTGCAGTGGAGGAGAGGATCACATCGCACTCTGTATCCAGCCGCATCGAGCGGTTGTTGCAGTTTGATGAGCCCACGCGCAGCCAGATATCATCCACCACCATCACCTTGGCATGGACATAAATCTCACCCCCATTGCGTGTGACCGGATGATACATGCGCAACCGGCCGTATCGGTCTATCCGCCGCAAGGCCTCCATCAGCCGGGCGCGGGCAGTGTCCATGGCCAGAGGCTCCAGCCAGCCTTCCGCCGTGAACGGATTGATGATGACGAACTCCGGACCGTCCTCTTCCAGCAGCCTTTCAGCAATGGCGTGGGCGATCTTGCGCGAGGCGAAATACTGGCTTTCCAGATAAACCATCCGTCGGGCCGAACGGATCAGTTCCAGATAAACATTCTCGATCTCATGGACCGGCGTCACCCCCTCCATCAGGGGCTGGGTGCGGGAGATGCCAAGACGCAAATGGGTGAAAGTGGGCTGCAAGCCTTCAGGCCAGCACTTATGCGGATGGGAGCAGACCGGCAGTGTTTCTCCTGTCGCGGCTTTCCATCGCGCCCGGGCCAAATCTCCGATGGCGCGCGCAGCCGGCCCGTCAAACGCGCTGGAAAGATCATGCCAGGGCGGGTGCGCCTTGCCATCCGGCCCCACCCGGCGTGGATCATCATCGCGATGGTCGCGCGTATCCCAGCGCTGGATGGTCATGTCGATGCCGCCGCAAAAGGCGATGCAATCATCAATCGCCACCATTTTCTGGTGATGGGAACTGGCGAGAGGGTGCGCGCGGTCCAGATGCAGGGTGATGCGCGGATGCGCCTTCCAGCGCAGAATGGTGAAGAGGTTGTTGCCCCGCAACATGGTCTTGAAGGCGCCCGTATCCCAGCGCAGCAGGCGGATTTCAAGTTCCGGTGAACGATCCGCAAGCCAGAGGATGAAATCTCCCAGCCGCGCTGGCCCGCCATCATCTGGATGCCCAAGTGTGATGCGCGCATCGAAATCCCAGCCCACCAGCATGATGCTGTGCCGGGCTGCCACCATGGCCTTGCGCACATTCCTGAAATAGTCATCCGCATCCACAATGAAGGCGAACTGCTCCGCCTCGTCAACACGCCAGAAATTCTGGCCTGCCTGTAATGCCATCGTGCTGGAACGCGCCATTCTCTCCCCTCGGGTCGGGATATGAACGCGCGGACATGACCGGCAGTTCCATTCAAAAGGTGCGCCCGGCCCTATGCGGGCAAGCAGAGCACCGGGCAGAACAGCCTTTTCATGAAGACATGATTCAGATGTGGCTTTCTCTCAAGAACAGCCTCCATTCATCTGGAAATCCGTGCGCTGCTGCCTTATAGGATCAGTCCGGTGATGCACGTGATGCATCTTGAGCCTCGCGCGGGCGTGGCGGAACTGGTAGACGCAGCGGACTCAAAATCCGCCGTTGGCAACAACTTGTCGGTTCGAGTCCGACCGCCCGCACCATGGCTGCTGACAGCTCTCGCTATCTCAGAATTTTATGCGGAACTGCATTTTCTGACACCCTTGTTGCGCCCTTCGGTGATGATCCCCCGAAAGCCCGGCAACTGGGTATGGCAAGGAAAGCTGTCCTCTTTCCCCCTTTGAGCCCCCTCGCCTAGCCTCTGCAAGACACCAGAATGTGTCCATGCCAGAGCAGCCGCGCATCCAGGCCAGATCACAAAAAACCCGCCGGGCGAACCCGGCGGGTTTTTTGTGTCTATGACCAACCTGAACGAGCCGTTCAGGTGCGGATCATTCCGCAGTCGTTTTGCGCTGCCACCAGCCTGTGCGGCGGGGCTTGGGCACGTCTTCCACAGGCTCTGCCACCACATCGGCAGCAGCCGGAATGCTGCCTTGCGTCTCAACGCTCTGCGCATCGGCTTCGGAAGCGGCAGCTTCAGAAGCTGGAGCCGCTTCAACAACAGGTGCGGTTTCGACCAAGGCAGGCACCTCAGCGGCAGTGGAGACCTCGGCTTCAGACGTTGTCTTCGCCTTTTCCCGCACAGTGTTCCGGCGGCGACGCACCGGCTTTTCGGGAGCAGCCCCGACCTCTGGGACAGGTGCCGGGGCAGCAACTTCTGCCACCACGGTTTCCGTCACTGTTTCCACGACAGGCGCAGGCTGAACCGGTGCGGCTTCTGTCGTAACAGGAGCCTGCGGAACGGCATCAACAGGGGCGGCTTCAGGGGCGGCATGGCCATTCACGGCCTCGTCCCCAGCAGCGGTCTCGTTTACAGAGGCCCCTTCGCGTTGCGTGTCTTCACCGGTCTCATCAGCGGAAGCCTCATCCCCGTCACGGTCCCGACGATTGCGGCGGCCACCGCGACGACCACGACGGCGGCGACGGCGCTCGGCGCTGTCATCATCGCCATTGTCACCATTCTCGCCCTCAGCGGCGGCATCCTCTTCATCGCCGGAAGACGCGCCCTCAGCATCCGTATCGGCTGAGGCCTCATTCCCGTTCTCGGCAGAGAACTCTTCCGAACCGTCCTCACGCTTGTCACCTCGACGGCGACGGCGGCGGCGGCGACGGCGATTGGCCTCATCGCTGCTTTCGTCGGTGGCCTCTGCCTCCTTCTCGGGCGCGGCGGATTCCTCGACCTCCTCTTCCTCAATGAATTCCTCATCAAGCAAAATGGAATCGGGCTGCACCACAGGGGCCGAGCGCACTGCGGCCGGCGGGGGAGCTGCGGGCTCACCCTTGTCGATCAGGAAGGGGTGGTGGCCGGTCACATCATCATCCGCCAGGATATTGATGTTCACACCGAAGCGATCCTCCAGCTCACGCAGGTGCGAGCGCTTCTGGTTCAGCACATAGAGCGCGACTTCGGTACGGGCACGGCCATTGAGATTATGGGAGGCCGAGCGCAGAAGCTGCTCTTCCATGGCGCGCAGAAGCTGGAGCGCCACAGAGGAAGCCGAACGCACATGGCCGGTGCCGCCGCAATGCGGGCACACCTCGATGGAGCTTTCCAGCACACCAGTGCGGATGCGCTGGCGCGACATTTCCAGCAGCCCGAAATGCGAGATGCGACCGATCTGGATGCGGGCGCGATCGTTCTTCAGGCAATCCTTGATCTTGCGCTCGACGGTCCGGTTGTTGCGCTTCTCCTCCATATCGATGAAGTCGACAACGATGAGACCGGCAAGGTCGCGCAGACGCAGCTGACGGGCAATTTCCTCGGCCGCTTCCACATTGGTCTTGAGCGCCGTGTCCTCGATATGATGCTCGCGCGTGGCGCGGCCCGAGTTCACGTCGATGGAAACCAATGCTTCCGTCGGATTGATGACGATATAGCCGCCGCTCTTCAGCTGAACGATGGGCGAGAACATCGCATCCAGCTGCTGTTCCACACCATAACGGGCATAGATGGGCTGCTGGTCGCGATAGGGCAGGACGATCTTGGCATGGCCCGGCATGAGCATGCGCATGAAGTCACGCGCTTCCCTGTAGCCGTCCTCGCCGGCGACGATAACTTCGTCGATGTCCTTGTTATAAAGGTCACGGATGGCGCGCTTGATAAGCGAACCTTCCTCATAAACCAGACTTGGCGCAGCGGAAGAAAGGGTGAGTTCGCGCACCGTCTCCCACAGCCGCAGCAGATATTCGAAGTCGCGCTTGATCTCGGTCTTGGTGCGGTTGGCCCCTGCGGTCCGCAGGATGATGCCCATGCCTTCCGGCACCTCCAGCTCCTGCACCACTTCCTTGAGGCGCTTGCGATCCGCCGCATTGGTGATCTTGCGGGAGATGCCGCCGCCACGTGCGGTGTTCGGCATCAGCACGGAATAACGGCCGGCCAGCGAAAGATAGGTGGTGAGAGCCGCGCCCTTGTTGCCGCGCTCTTCCTTCACCACCTGGACCAGCATCACCTGACGGCGACGGATGACTTCCTGAATCTTGTAGGTCTTGGCGCGGCGCTGATACGAGCGCTCCGGCACCTCTTCCATGGCGTCTTCGTCGGAGCCGAGATGCTCAATCTCGTCGTCCTCGTCGATCTGCTCGATATCGCCGTCGTCCTCATCCTCATCGCCATTGGCGTCATGCGCCTCGGATGAAGCGGGCTTGCGCGCACGGACAGGTTCCTCAGGCAGGTCATCCAGTGCGGCTTCAACTTCCGCCTCGATGCGTGCGGCATCTTCCGGCTCATTGCCGGCGAGAATCTCCTCGGCTTCCGCAGCCTCGGCGGTCAGGCGGGATTCAGCCTCATCCGCCTCGGTCTGCTGGCGGGCCTCGTCCTCTTCCGCAGTCGGGGCTGCTTCGCTCGTCACGGCATCGACCCGCGCGGGGAAGGGCTGCGCCTTCTTGCCGGCGGTATCGCCAGAAGCCTCATCAGCAGCGGTGTCATCGGAGGCGACTTCGCCGGAAGCCACAGCTTCGGATGCGGAAGCCTCATCAGCGACAGCCGAGACATCCTCGGCTTTCGCCTCTTCTGCGGGCGCGGGCTCTTCAACGACGGGCGCAGACTGCTGCACCTCGATGCCGGCCTCCTCGACCACAGCCTCATGAGCCACGGGGGGCACCGGTTCGGAAGCCGGAGCCTCCTCAAGTGCCTCGGCCACGCTCAGCAGCGTTTGCCCTTCATTGTTCTCAAACACCTCGGCAGCATCAGAGAGAACCGCATCTTCCTCGGTCCCGGCATCCGCATCACGGGCGCTGGAGTTTCCATGCCCGTTATTGCGACGGGAACGGCCACGATCACGGCGCTTTTCACGCACCTCCACATCATCCTCGGCGAGGCGGGCAGCGCGCTCCTCCTCTTCCAGAAGGGCGAGGCGATCCGCGACCGGGATCTGGTAGTAATCGGGGTGAATCTCGCTGAATGCGAGGAAGCCGTGGCGGTTGCCACCATATTCCACGAAAGCCGCCTGCAGGGACGGCTCAACGCGCGTCACCTTGGCAAGGTAGATATTTCCCCGCAACTGCTTGCGGGAAGCGGATTCATAGTCGAATTCCTCGACCCGGTTCCCGCGCACGACCACCACCCGGGTTTCCTCCGGATGGGTCGCATCGATGAGCATCTTGTTGGCCATGTAAATCTCTCTTCACGGCGCCGGAGGCTGAGCCTGAACGCGAACGCCGGGTCGGGGCTTTCCAGAGCCCGCCCGGGTGCTGTCCGGTTGCCGGATGTGATGTCGCAAAAAAGCAAGGGACGGGGGTACGCCCGGGCGTGTCTTCCACACCCTCGGCGTCGGGGCACACGGGAGCGCGATCTACGCGCCTGTCGTGTGGAGAAAAATCCATGCCCTCGGCTACCCGTTCCCCGATGATCGGTTTCAACCGGACCCGGGAGTTTTCCCGGCCCGGCCCGGCACACGTCCGCACCGCGCAGTGAACTCCGCGAAAACCCGCAACGGCTGGACTGCATGGGCCACCGCACCCTCGCGCTTTCACGCGCGCCTCAGGCCTGCCGTCCCAGAGCGGCATGGCCTGCGGCCAGGATGATGACGGGCATGTTCCGGAACGCGGCAAGAAGCCCCCTGAACCGAACCACCCGCGGCAGCCGCAGAGCCGGTGGCTGTGGGCCTTTTTCCGGAACGCGAACTGTGTACGCACCTTTCTTAGCCGCCCGCCTTCCTGCTTTGCAAGATTAATGCACGCAGCTCCCGTTGCCCTCGCTTTCCACCCCCCGTTCTGATGCCCATGGCAAGCCGCATAAACCATGGATTAACGAAGGCTCCGTATCGCTTGAGCAAGACAAGGTGATGTCTCGCTGCTTGCGAGACGATTGCCCACGACTCCGGAAGAATGACGCCCACCTGGCGAGACGGAAGGCATGGACGACGCAACGCCGCACATTCCCCCCGCCTTTGGCAATCTCTCTGCAACCCGCGCGATTCGCGGATTGCGGCACGGTGTGGCATGTCGCATTCGGGCGGCCACCCTGTCTGTGGGTTTTGCCCTATGCGGTTTCGTGCTGCCTGCACAGGCCACGCAGCCTCAGGCCGCGCAACTCCCGCCGGCAGCGACGCAGGACGCATCAGTTTCCACATCCGCAAACACCTCGCCCCATCCTGTGGATGGCACAGCGATTGCCCATGATGCCCGTCTGGCGGGTGATGATACCCGCACACGGCTGATCGTGGACCTGAGCCGTTCGGTCGACATTCGGGCCTTTACCCTCTCCGCCCCGCACCGGGTGGTCATTGACCTTGCCGATGTCAGCTTCCGCATGGAGCCGCCTGCGGACCAGCGCCAGCGCGGCCTCATCACCACCTATCGCTATGGCGTGTTTGCACCCGGCAAGGCACGCATGGTGCTGGATGCGAACGGACCGGTGGCGATCGACAAGGCCTTTATTCTCGACGCCATAGATGACCAGCCCGCCCGGCTGGTGGTAGATCTCATCAAGACCGATGCCGAGAGCTTCGCCCGCGCTGTGGCCAGTTCGGCATCCACGCAAGCCACTGTCACGCACACCTCCTCACATGCGGCAACCGTCATCGCCCCCGATGCCGGAGACCGGCGACCGGTGATCGTGCTCGACCCCGGCCATGGCGGCATTGATTCTGGAACCACCGGCTACAGCGCCTTCACGGAAAAAAGCATCGTTCTGGAAACGGCGCTGGCCCTGCGCGACAAGCTGGAGCGCAGCGGCACCTACCGGGTGGTGATGACCCGTTCCACGGACACATTCATCGCTCTGGGTGAGCGCGTGCGCATCGCCCGCGAGAACCATGCGGACCTGTTCATCTCCATTCACGCGGATGCCCTCGCGCGCGGGGATGGCAAGGCCCGCGGAGCCAGCGTCTACACGCTTTCAGACAAGGCCAGCGATACGGATGCCGCCCAGCTCGCGGAAATGGAAAACAAGGCGGACCTCATCGCCGGCATTGACCTCAGCGAGGAAACCGATGCCGTCGCCGATATTCTGGTGGAACTGGCCCAGCGCGAAACCCGCAGCTTCTCAGCCCGTTTTGCGCACGAACTGGTGTCATCCATGAAAAGCCGGGTGAACACCCATCGCATTCCCCTGCGCTCTGCCGGCTTTAGGGTGCTGCGGGCGCATGATGTACCTTCCGTGCTGCTGGAGCTTGGCTATATGTCGAGCCCGGAAGACCTCAAGCAGCTCACCTCCGAGGCATGGCGTGACCGCATGACCGATGCGCTCGCCGAGTCGATCCAGACCTTTTTTGCCGATCGCACTGCGAACATCGTGCAGGAGCATGTGGACACCACCGGCTCGATTGCCGCACGCCCGGGTGGCTGAAAGCTCCATGCCACTTCCAACACCGTGGAACCGGGACATTCGTGATTCGACACAGCGCCCGCTTCTCAGGCACCGTGTGAGCTGAAGGGCCTCGACATGAGGCCTGATGGCCCGACACCAATTGATCCGGTCTGAACAGGCCATATGTCGCGATGCGGCCACGTTTGCGCGCCATAGCAGGGGCAATCTGGAAGCAACCCGTCACACGCTCGTGATGGCATTGCATCCTGCAGAAAGCCGGAACGTTGAACTTGCGGTTGCGGGAATAGCGTCGCAGGGCATATGTGCTTGGCAGCATGTTCACACCTGTGCTTCAGGCGTGGCATGAGTCGCGGCAGGAACGAGATGAGGCGGAGGGGCCGTTCGAGATGAGTCTGATGATGCGGTTCCTGGGATTCCTGTTCGCCCTGATGACGCTTGTTCTGCTCATCGGCGCGGCGGGCGTGACCTATGTCATCTGGAAATACTCCCAGGACCTGCCGGACTATTCCCAGCTTCAGAACTATGAACCCCCGGTCATGACCCGCGTGCATGCGGCCGATGGCGCGCTGGTGGCGGAATATGCCAAGCAGCGCCGGCTCTACATGCCCATCGAGTCGGTTCCAAAGCTGGTGATCGAGGCCTTCCTCTCGGCCGAAGACAAGAATTTCTATGAGCATGGCGGCATCGACCCCACCGGCATTTTCCGTGCTGCCGCTGCCTATGCCCAGAACTACGGCACCAATCGCCGTCCGCAGGGGGCCTCCACCATCACGCAGCAGGTGGCCAAGAACTTCCTTCTGACCAATGAGGTCTCCTTCGACCGCAAGATCAAGGAAGCCCTGTTGGCCCTGCGCATCGAGAACACCTATTCCAAGGACCGCATTCTCGAGCTGTATCTGAACGAGATTTATCTCGGCATGGGTGCCTATGGCATCGCCGCCGCCGCGCTGGTCTATTTCGACAAGTCGGTGGAAGAGCTGAACCTGCAGGAGGTGGCCTATCTGGCTGCCCTGCCCAAGGCCCCCTCCTCCTATAATCCCTTCCGCGACCGCCAGCGCGCCATTGACCGGCGCAACTGGGTCATCGACCGTATGGTCGAGAACGGCTTTGCGACCCCTGAGCAGGGCGCGGCCGCCAAGGCCTCGCCGCTGGAAGTGACCCCTCGTCCCACCGGCGCGCAGATTTTCGCGGCTGAATACTATGCCGAGGAAGTGCGTCGGCAGATCTATGAGCGCTACGGGCAGGACAAGCTCTATGAGGGCGGCCTCTCGGTGCGTACGCCTCTTGACCCCAACATGCAGGTTCTCGCCAAGAAGACCCTGTCTGATGGCCTCATCCGCTATGACCAGAGCCGGGGCTGGCGCAAGCCGGTCGACCACATCGACACGGTGGGCGCGGACTGGGGCGAGGAACTGGGCAAGGTCAAGGAACTCACCGATATTCCATGGCGTCTGGCCGTGGTGCTGGATGTGAACAAGGCCAATGCCCGCATCGGCCTCCAGCCCCCGCGTGACAAGTCCGGCGCGCGCTCCATCGAGCGTGAGGTGGGCCTGCTGCCGGCAGAAGGGGCAAAGTGGACCAACAAGGCGCTCACCAGCATTCTCAAGCCCGGTGACGTGATCTATGTCGAGCCGCTCAGCAAGCAGCCCGGCCAGTTCCGCCTGCGCCAGATTCCGGCGGTTTCCGGCGCGATGGTGGTGATGGAGCCCACCACAGGGCGCGTGCTCGCGCTTTCCGGTGGCTTCTCCTTCGACCAGAGCGAGTTCAACCGCGCGACGCAGGCGATGCGCCAGCCCGGTTCCTCGTTCAAGCCCTTCGTCTATGCGACCGCGCTCGACAATGGCTACACACCCTCCACCATCGTCGCCGATGCCCCCTTCGAACTGGATCAGGGGCCGGGCCTCGGCGTGTGGCGGCCGGTGAACTATTCCGGCAAGTTCTATGGCCCGCAGACCCTGCGCTTCGGCCTTGAGAATTCGCGTAACGTGATGACGGTGCGGCTCTCGCACGATCTCGGCATGCCGATCGTGGCTGAATATTCCAAGCGCTTCGGCATCTATGACAACATGCCGCCGCTGCTCTCCTATTCGCTCGGTGCGGGTGAGACGACCCTGATGAAGATGACCGGGGCCTATGCGATGATCGCTAATGGCGGGCGCAAGGTGACCCCCTCGCTCATCGACCGTATTCAGGACCGCTACGGCCACACCATCTATCGCCATGATGAGCGTGAGTGTCAGGGGTGCGAGGCGACGAAGTGGAAGAATCAGGAAGAACCCACCCTGATCGACCGTCGCCCTGTGGTGCTTGACCCGATGACCGCCTACCAGATCACCTCCATGATGGAGGGCGTGGTTCAGCGTGGCACCGGTACGGCTCTCAAGGAGCTGGGCAAGCCGGTTGCCGGCAAGACCGGCACCACCAATGAGGAAAAGGACGCCTGGTTCATCGGCTATACGCCGGAGATGGTGGTGGGCGTCTATATCGGCTTCGACCGGCCCCGCCCCATGGGCAAGGGCTCTACAGGCGGTATTCTGGCGGCCCCTGTCGTGCGTGATTTCATGAAGGTGGCACTGGAGGATCGCCCGGCGATTCCGTTCCGTGTGCCCGCCGGCATCAAGCTGGTGCGCATTGACCGCAAGAGCGGCCAGCGCACGAGTGGTGGCGGTATTCTTGAAGCCTTCAAGCCCGGCACGGCACCTCCGGACAGCTACTCCGTCTCGGACTTCTCCGGCGGTGCTCCCGCCGAAGCGGCCCCCACAAGCGGCCTGTACTGACCCATGACAAACGCCCGGCCTGCCATGCAGCCGGGCGTTTTCTTTTCCGGCTCAGTGATCAGGCCAATGCCCGCATCCGAGGCCAGACTCTCGCGGTTCGTCCCTTAGTGTTCGTCCAAAGTATGCCTGCTATGCGTCTTGTGCAGGGCTGTCCTGCTCCCCATAATCCTACCCAACAACATGTCGTCATGGCGTGACTCTAGAGTCGGCCAGCACCGCATGAAAATGCTTGGGAGGAGAACGAAGATGTCGGACAAGGTTTATGACGTTCCGGGCAACTGGGCCGGTCAGGCACTGATCGATGAGGGCCAGTACAACACCATGTACGCCGAATCTGTCAGCAATCCCGATGCGTTCTGGGGCGAGCATGGCAAGCGGATTGACTGGTTCAAGCCCTACACCAAGGTAAAGAATACCTCATTCGACCCGGGCCACGTCTCCATCAAGTGGTTCGAGGATGGCGTCACCAATGTCGCCTATAACTGCGTCGACCGGCACCTTGAGAAGCGCGGCGATCAGGTGGCCATCATCTGGGAAGGGGACAGCCCGGATGAATCCAAGCACATCACCTATCGTGAACTGTATGAACAGGTGAACAAGCTCGCCAACGTGCTGCGCAACCGCAACGTTGAGAAGGGTGACCGCGTCACCATCTACCTGCCGATGATCCCCGAGGCGGCCTATGCGATGCTCGCCTGCGCGCGCATCGGCGCCATTCATTCGATCGTGTTCGGCGGCTTCTCCCCGGACAGCCTCGCCGGCCGCGTTTCGGACTGCGAAGCCAAGGTCATCATCACCGCCGATGAAGGCCTGCGCGGCGGCCGCAAGGTTCCGCTGAAGGCCAATGTGGACGCCGCCATCGCCCATGTGGAAGGCGGCGTGGATCATGTCATCGTCGTGCGCCGCACCGGTGGCAAGGTGAACATGGAGCCGGGCCGCGACGTCTATTATGACGAAGCCATCGAGATGGTCACCGACGAGTGCCCGCCCGAGCCCATGAACGCTGAAGATCCGCTGTTCATCCTCTACACCTCCGGCTCCACCGGAAAGCCGAAGGGCGTGCAGCACACCACGGGCGGCTATCTCGTCTATGCCTCCATGACCCACCAGTACATCTTCGACTACAAGGACGGCGATGTATATTGGTGCACGGCCGATGTGGGCTGGGTCACCGGTCACTCCTATATCGTCTATGGCCCGCTCGCCAACGGCGCCACCACGCTGATGTTCGAAGGCATTCCGAACTATCCCAGCAACTCCCGCTTCTGGGATGTGGTGGACAAGCACCAGGTCAACATCTTCTACACTGCTCCCACCGCCATCCGCGCGCTGATGCAGTTTGGCGAGGAGCCGGTGAAGAAGGCCAAGCGCACCTCCCTGCGCCTGCTGGGTTCGGTGGGTGAGCCGATCAACCCTGAAGCCTGGGAATGGTATCATCGCGTTGTGGGCGACAGTAACTGCCCCATCGTCGATACATGGTGGCAGACCGAAACGGGCGGCATTCTCATTGCCCCGCTTCCGGGCGCAACCAAGCTGAAGCCCGGCTCCGCCACCCTGCCCTTCTTTGGCGTGGTGCCGGAAGTGGTGGATGCGGAAGGCAAGGTGCTGGAAGGTCCATGCGAGGGCAACCTCGTGATTGCCGACAGCTGGCCCGGCCAGATGCGCACCGTCTATGGCGACCATGAGCGCTTCGAGCAGACCTACTTCTCGGCTTATCCGGGCAAGTATTTCACGGGTGATGGCTGCCGCCGTGATGCCGATGGCTTCTACTGGATCACCGGGCGCGTGGATGACGTGATCAACGTCTCCGGCCACCGCATGGGCACGGCGGAAGTGGAAAGCGCACTGGTGGCGCATCCCAAGGTTTCCGAAGCGGCCGTGGTGGGCTTCCCGCATGACATCAAGGGCCAGGGCATCTATGCCTATGTGACCCTGATGGCCGGCGAAGAGCCTTCCGAAGCGCTGCACAAGGAGCTTGTCACGTGGGTTCGCCAGGAAATTGGCCCCATTGCCGCGCCGGACAAGATCCAGTTCGCTCCGGGCCTTCCCAAGACCCGCTCGGGCAAGATCATGCGCCGCATTCTGCGCAAGATCGCGGAAGACCAGTTCGAGAGCCTCGGCGATACCTCCACCCTCGCCGATCCGGGTGTTGTGGATGATCTGATCCACAACCGCCAGAACAAGCACTCGGCGGCCTGACGCGCAGGCTGCCTGGTCAGGGCGCAGCCTATGCACCGGAGCCGGTTCGCCGGCTCCGGTTTTTTGTTTGGAAGCGGGGTGTGCGGTCGGCGCTCAAAATTGGTTGCCCTCTCGTATGGGGCGTTCATTCAAACCCTTACGATGATAATTTCCAGGTGCGCGGGCGCCGAGAGGTCGTTCCTTGCAATCCAATCGTAGCGTGCTGCTATGCGCTGCTGGCTCTTGCGCCTGCAGAAGAGCCTTTCGATGACATTTCTCCGTCGATAGGCCTTTCGATCCAACGGGAATGGTTTTGCGCGCGGCTCAGTATGGATCGTCGCCTTGCCCCTACTGCGCGCTTGCCGTGCCTTAGATTGTCAGCGTCATACGTCTTGTCTGACTGAAGCCTTTTGGCAATCTGGCGATCTGCAGCGATGGAATGGCCAATTTTGATATCGTCAATATTGCCGGAGGTCAGGGCGAAGACGACCGGCAGCCGCAATCATCCACCAAAGCATGGATTTTGATTATTCTCCCGCCACACGACACGCCGATCACCTGCATCCACACTCCCTTTACGCCTTGATGTGGATGCTGTTGATGGAGAGTTCCTGCGGCACCGGACCTGGAGCCACCATCTTCTCAAAACGCAATCCCATATGTCGCGTTGGAAACATCGATGATAGCGGCTGAAGATAGTCTTTGATGACCAGTATTCAGGTGGAACATCACGCCTACGGCAACCGACCTTCAGAACTTGGAGAATACCGGACATGACCCGGTTATCATCTCCGCGCGACCTACCAAAGTTGCCATCAGGAAGATGAGGATTGAGAGCGACTCTAGCCACATTGGAGAGCCATAACAGCTATGACCTTGTCATACTATTTCAATGCAATAGACAGGTTCGCAAACTAGGAGACGATTCTAGTCTTGTCGAGATTTATGAGCTCCTGAGGTCCACTATCGGCCATGACTTGTGAAGGAAACAGGATACCGCCACCGGGAAGGGCTGGTCGGGATGCAAGTGGTTCAGTTCGAAGCAACTGACGGCACCGATGCCATCTGTGTTTTGTCTCTTGTTTTTGAGAAGACTGGTGCTGCGAGAGAGGATTGAACTCGAGATCAAAACCATTAACATTTTGAAAAATAACGCCCTTATAGGCGACTTTTCGAGGGGTTTTGTACCAATATCTTGTACTGATTCTTAAGCTAAGGGAACCCGGAAATTGGCTCGACCTGAAGGCGAGACACTCAATTTGAGTCGGTTTTAATTTTGATATTTCTGTAAAAATCAATCATAAAGATTGGCAAAATCAACAAATATGTGCATAAATAAAAAGGTCGCCATATGGGCTAGGAACCCTGATGACCTTTTTGACTTCAACATATAGGAATATATATAATGTTATTAAAATAAAATGTAAAGACCCAAAATGAAAAAAGATGGGTCATTTAGCAAATAAAATCAAAACCAATGAAATTTACGACATTCCAGAAGCATATGTCACCTTTGACGCCAGCAATCATGTTCGGCTTCTGCATCCCGATAATATGAGAAGACTTGGAGCACGCAGAGACGGAATCGTTTCTTTTGCCCAAAGAGTTCGGGAGCGGGATAAGCACTGGAATGAATGGGCCGTTGATATCGGCCAAGCTCACCAGCACGCACAGGAACTGCTCCAGAAGGACAATATCAGCGACCTCTATATGTCGCAGAATTCCTTCAATGGATGGAGACGCATTTCCAACCTGAGAACGGTTGGAGCATGTTATGTGGATCTGGACTATATCACCCGGAAAACATGGGAAGACCGTGGAGCCAATACGGTTCTCAATGGCGTTCTGGAAACGCTCGACGAAAAAAGAATTCCAGCACCATCATTCGTTTTGAGCACCGGAAGAGGCTTGCTTGCCGTCTGGCTTCATAATCCGTTGCCAAGGTCCATATTGCCCAAATGGCAGATTGTTCAGCAGAACCTGGCCGAAGCCCTGACATCATATGGTGCTGATAAAAAGGCTCTGGATTCCGCAAGGGTGTTCAGGCTCGCCGGCAGTGTGAATTCCAAGGCAACCTCTCACCGGGATAAGGTTTGCCTCCTGTGGTGTCAGGGACCGGTAGAAAACCCATTGCGCCATTCATTCGACGAGCTGGCCGACGACATTCTTCCGCTGTCCAAATCGCAATTGGCATCCTTGCGTGCAGAAAGAGCCAAAAGGAAAGCAGAAGGCACAGGAGCAGTCATTGCACCTGTTAGAACGCTGTCTGGTGCCACCTATTGGGAATCTGTCCTCACAGACCTCCAGAGACTGAAAGCCCACCGTTTCCCTGAAGGTGCATTGCCGGCAGGGCAAAGAGACATATGGATGTTTCTGGCAACCAACGCCATGTCATGGATTTGCCCTCCAGAGGTTCTCAATCGTGAAATGTTGGCCCTTGCAAGCGAGGCGACCGGCTGGACCGAAAACGAAACCAGACACCGAATGAGTTCCATTCTCAGACGTGCCAGGGATTCCGCATTGGGCAAGAAGATTGAGTTCAATGGCAAAGAGGTTGACCCAAGATATAAAATATCTTCCGAGCGTATCGTTGAATGGCTGGAAATTGACCCAGCGGAACAGCAACAGGCAGGTCTCAGGTGTCTGATTGACGGTTCAAGGCGCAAGGAACTCAATGCCGAAAGGTCTCGAGAATTTCGTCAAAGGCAAGGTGCGGTTTCAAGGTCGCAAGCCCAGGAGAAAAGGCTGAGCATTGGTCGGCAGGCTTGCTATCTAGCGGATAAGGACGGCTTGTCTGTTCGTGAGTTGGCAGAAAAATTTCAGGTTTCCCGTAGTCTCATATCAAAGGTGATGATTGAAGCGCGTATGAAAACAGAGAACCCTTGAAAACATTGGGTTTCAAAGGTGCTTCCATTTCGCAGCGGTGTATGGATGAGAGTCCCCAAATACCATTCCAGAGATCCTGAATGATATTTCCAGGAAACAAATATTGACGCCTACAAAACCCTTTAAAAATGGGCTGTCCACGATTCGCAGCGGTGTATGGTGTCCGTAGGACCAGATATAAAGCTAATTCCTTCAACCTTGTCCGCAAGGACAATGTAAGAGGTTGAAGTGGAGAGATAAGCAAATGCTGTCGCATTTGCGTCCCGCAAGAACCAGCCCAATGATAGCGCGAAGCGCCCTGCCGAAGGCACAGGGTACTCTATAAAGGGAAAAAAATTAGAGTCCTAAATCCTAAATCAGAATCCTAATCCTGATTAGAAACCAGATCCTGGTTTTGAGCCTGCGAACAGGTGAAATTTCGCTCCAGACCTTCAATGGACATCCGAGGTTGAGAGTTGAAAGCGAAATGCTCCCAAAACAGCCGGAAACAGGTCAAAGCTTCACAAGATTATAAAAAATGATAATTCATCCGTGAAGATTGTAAAGGTGCATTCAATCGATTTGTTTTTCAGTTTTTAAAAAAATCAAAGATAATTTTAAATCCACGTCATGGAAAATGAAGAGAATTTGATTTTAAAGAATTCTTCTCCATATAATTTATTTTTAAAATTATAGTGGAGTTTCATGTTGGAATTGAAAATAAAAACAGTTTTAGATCTTCAGAGGTTTGTTGGTGAATTCCAATATCTGGATACATCTGCAAGTGCAGAACTTGGTATTTCCGAGGAACTTGGAATTGTCAGCAGGGCACTTGAGAGAGCAAGCCGGAAGGCATCCACAAACCTGTCCAATGAGGTCTCAGGCAAGACAAGGAAGCCAAATGTTGCAAAGACTGGAAAAGAGTCCACTCAGCCCAAGGTGTCTGGTCTCGTTTTCGGTCAGCCCAGCTCATTTTGAGTTCGTTTTCGCGGTTCATAAATCTGGTTCCATGTGATCAGTTTATGGGCCGTTTTTTTATGTCCAGATTTTATGCATTCGTGATTTTGAATCCTAACCTAAGGCTCCAGAATCGTTTTCCTCTGGTTTCATTTTTTTGCGTCCTGAATCGGTTTTCTCTGATTCTGAATCGTTTTACTACTTAGGTTAGGTTGTCGGCGCTTTGTTTTTTCTTTGTTTTTCCAATACTCGCAAATATAATGTTTTGGTTGGCTTATCCATAAGCCAGGCATGGGCCTGATAACCGCTGCGCTTTTATCAGTCCAACCTGGCCAGGGGGAAATTCCCCCGTGGACCCCCAAAAAACAGGAATCCTCAATCTTGGCGATTCTGGAGAGCGAAACCTAAGGAATCTGGATGGCGAACAGCGGATCTGAAAACCGGAAAATGAAATCCCTGATTATGGTGCGAATGGAACCCGAACTTGAGGCATCCATACGCCAGCAATCAGAACTTGCCGGGTTTCCTCTGGCTTCCTATGTCCGCTCCATTCTTGCCGACCATATTGGACAGTCTGGGCTTTCAAATTTACCCGAACGCCGGGATGCCGTGCTGTCCGAAATGGCTTCCATGTGTCGTCTGGTTTCCAGAATGAATGGTGCCGTTGTTCAGCTTGCCAAGACAATGAGACAGCAGGAAAGCCACCACCATCCAGAAACAGAATCCATTCTGTCCGGCCTGAAAATGACACAGCGTCAGTTGGTCGATCTTATCAACGAGTTGCACCATGATAGCGGGCGCAACAAGAGGTAAAGGCGGAACGCCTCTTGTCCGCCACCTGACCTCAAGGCGTGGTCAGGCGTCCAACCTTGTACACGTTCGCAACCTGTCCGCAGACAACACCAATGACGCCTTGAATGAACTCGTCGCAGGTTCCCTTCACGGGAAGACAGACAGACCTGTCCACCACCTGCATGTGGATCCGCCTGTTGGTTTTGATACCCCAAAAACCCGCGAGCATTTCCTGAACCTATATGAGGCGGAGTTTGGCTTGCAGGATTCCCCGCGTTTCATTCAGGAACATATCAAGAACGGGCGGACACATTGGCATGTCGTCTATTCCCTGGTTCTCGATAATGGAAAGATTGTTGACCTCTCCCACGACCGGGCAAGGCGTGAGAAAATTTCACGCCGGACAGAATACGAACTTGGGATGCCCTTGGTCCAAGGTGCCCATTCCAGAGCGGTGTTCAATGCCTTCCAGAAAGAGGGATTGACCCAGATTGCCTCTGCAATGGTTCAGGCCGGACATATCACCCAGGCCAAACCAATAGCCCAAACACCACAAGAGCGTGCCCAGAGTGAGCGAACAGAAATTGCCACCGAGGAAGTCAGCACCTTGGCATTTCGTGCGTTCCAGACCTCAGACAATGGATCTTCATTCCACTCTGCCCTTGAAGCCTTCGGCCTGAAACTGGCTCAGGGTGAAAAAGGTGCTGTTCTGGTGGACGGGAAGGGCGGTGCCCATTCCCTGACCAGAGCCATTGGAACAGCCAGCAGATTGGCAGGCAACAGAATCCCAGCCGGAACCATAAAGGCCCGCATAGCTGGACTTACACTCAAACCATTGAAGGAGATACAAAATGAGCGCACAGACAGCAGACGAGACATTGGAAAAGCAAAAGCAGTGGAAGGCATTACAGGCCATACACAGCCAAGCGAGAAACGCGAAGATAAACAGCCGGGACTTGCTCCCGCTTCTGGATCTGCTCCCGCTCTTGGCACTCCTGAAAGAGGAAGCCGAGGAAAACGGCCCCGTAAACCAGCTGAAGGAGATTCTGGAATCCATCATGCTCAGCCAAACCCATATCCTGAAAGAAATGGAACGGCTGAACAATCGCCTCGAGAGCCAAAAGCCCGTCAGGCGTATTTGAAGCACCAATTGCGACAGGTGGTTGGCGATGGTGCCCTGAAAGCTATGGCGGAGGAACTTCGAGAATTTACGAGAAGACTGGCCCTTCAAAACATAGAACGCCAACTTGCCACTCTGCCAGCCAAGGCAATGCTTGCCATCCAGACAGCCAATGAGACACCGGAGCCAATCCGAAAGGCGCAAGAGAATTTGGAAAAGGCAAAAAGGGAAGGAACAGACAACTTCAAGACCTATTGGTCCGAATACGAAAACGCCAAGGCCATATTGAAGGAGGAAAAACCAACCGGATTTCTGGCCTTCCTGACAGGCAAAACCAGAGAATGGGAAAAGCGCCAACAGGATGCCCAACATCAGGTTGAGCATTTGCGGGCGATATTCGACCAGGATGATCGCAAGGTGGAGAAGGCAAAAACGGCCTTGAAACAGGCGGAACGACACAGGCCACCAAAGCCCGATACATCTCAGGCTATTCAGGCATTGGCTCTTGTGACTTCCATTTCCCTATCCCTGAAAAAAGACCCGGATCTGGCATTCCGGGATATCAGGGAACTCATAGCTTTGGAAAAAGAAAGGCTGGCGAAGGAGCTAAAACAGCAATCCATTCACCAGCCTGATATTGAAGAGATGAAATATGCAATTCAGTATTTTAGTGATTAAGAATCTAATTCTGAAATTCCAGACAATGCCTTAGGTAGTTTTTGCAATTCTCGCCCATTTAGATAATCTGAAACTCTCTGCTCTAAAAAACTCACAGTTAATGGACTTTCAGCTAATTTTTCTGCGAATAACCGTCCTGGATGCAGTGTATCCCAAGGCGACTTAAACTGTGTAGCCCTTCTATTTCCAGGATCCTTATTTCCAAAACCATCTATAGCTCGGTTCCAGACAGGCTTAAATGTGTCAATAAGCATATTTTCTCCCAATGGAATCCATATGTCATCGACAACAAGGTATCGCACTTGAAAGTGGTTCAAACTTAGATTGGATGCCTGTTCTATTGATGCTGCGTGTTGACTTAAGCGATCAGCAAGCGATCTTCCACTGGAGGCATCTGCTGTAATACCACCTTTTCTTCCGCCTTTTGGAATTGCTTTTCCTATATAAATTGGTTGTCTGAATTTTCCATTTTCATTTTTCTGAGAAATATCTTGATACGCAGGGAATGGTCCCGTGTAATAAATTACATAAACTCCCGCTCCCTTTATGGAAACGGTATCTGAAAATGAGACTGGTGCTCGCCCTAAAAGTTCAAATTCAATGCTTTTCGCAAGATTGATTTTATCCAATGGATTGTAGGGGGTGACGGTCACGATACAGCATCCATTAAATGATATGATACAGATCCCCCAACAACATGCGCCAAGTCAACCGGAACGGCATTCCCAAGTTGACGCATAGTTTCACTCCATGAACCGTGGAATAGAAAATCATCCGGAAATGTTTGGAGGCGCGCGCTTTCACGGACGCTAAAATAGCGAACGGAACCATCTGGACGTAAAAGCATATTCTCCCCTCCAGGAACACCATGCACGCCAGCTTTTAAAGTTTTCGCAGGTTCATCTAACGGGCTTCCCGTATGTCCTGGATATGATCTTGCACCAGGCTGAAAGCGGTGATTTAAAAACTCAGCACTTTGCCTTGGATGAATTTCAGGGTCAGGCAAATCCGATATTGCATCACGAACAGTGCGCCAAGGCAGTAAGGAGGGCTTGCTGAATGTTTCTCCTTTTATGCGCGTTGCCCCCTTGGGTAAAATCTGATCAGCCTTGGCAACGCTATGGCGTGCCCAATAGTGACCATTAACCTGATCCCAATGCAGCGCGTGCTGAGAGTGGGTTGGTGGTGGAAAATGCCAGCACACCCCTAAATCTTCACGAAATCCAACAAAGAATACACGCTCACGACGCTGTGGAACGCCATAGTCAGATGCATTCAGTACCTGGGTGACAACTCTGTAATTTAAGCCATCACGACTTCCGCTAACGTGATGCTGCTCTAGGCGTGCCAAATGGTCACCCCAAGATTCGTCGCCCCTCATCACAACTTCCGGGTGCTCAAGCTGGAGTCGGATATACTCAAAGTAGTTGCGAAATCCAACTCGCGTAAGTCCTTTGACATTCTCAAAAATGAAGGCTTTTGGCCTAATTTCGCGCACGGCACGAACGGCTTGAGGAAACATATCGCGTGCATCATCATATGCGCGATGTTTTCCGCCTAATGAAAATGGCTGACAGGGTGGCCCACCAGATACCAAATCGATACGATCCGCATACCGCTTGAAGTTGACCTTGCGAACATCGCCTTCCGTGACTTTCCAGTGGCGAACTGAGTCAACACCTCTCTTTTTATTTTCCCTTATGGTTTCGCAGCAATAGGAATCCCACTCAATCACGCGAGTTGGTTTGAACCCGGCGCTGTGAAGGCCGAGTCCAAGACCTCCAGCCCCTGCAAAAAGCTCTATGGATTCCATAACGATAACGCCATCTTGCCTTAACTATCACTTGTTCTAGCCGTCACTTTGGCACCAACAATTATGGCCTAAATTAGACGATCAGGCAATCCGGCTTGCATCCCCGCCCACAAATGACCGTTAGTAATAATGTTTCCCGTGAAGCATTTTTCCCTAATATAAAACCATTTAACTTTCTCAAAACCAAGTATTTAAACCATACAGCTTTCGGATTTCAATATAATGAGTTTTGAGAAAGTGAGAATTTATGAAAATAGGATACGCAAGAGTTTCAACACAGGAACAAAATTTAGACCTCCAGACACAAGCCCTGAATTCCGCAGGGTGTGAAAAAATCTATCTGGAAAAGGCATCAGGTGCCCAAAGGGATCGCCCGGAATTGAAGGAAGCCCTCAATTATATGAGGCAAGGCGATATCCTGATTGTCTGGAAGCTGGACCGCTTGGCCCGTTCAATGAACCAACTCATTGAAACTATTTCCTTGCTCGACCAAAAGGGCATTGGCCTGCATTCCATAACGGAAGCCTTCGATACCACCACAGCAGGCGGAAAACTCATTTTCCATATTTTCGGAGCATTGGCGGAATTCGAGAGAGCCGTCATCCGGGAAAGAACCCTTGCTGGCTTAAAAGTTGCCAGAGAGCAGGGCCGTATTGGTGGCAGACCGCGTTCTATATCTGGTTCAGACATCACAATGGCAAAGGCAATGCTGAAAGAACCAGGCATCACCATTGCCCAGATTGCCAGAAGGCTGAATGTCTCTCCTGCAACCCTGTATCGGCACATTCCCGGTGGAAGGTCGGCCATATAGGTTTTTAAGACACCTTATAGGCAGGCAGTTTGCTGATTTCTCTCAGCAGGGCTTTGGGTGGAAAATTACCATAGGCATCTCCAGAAGTGGCGCTGGCGTGCCCTTGAATATGGTCTGCCATATCTTTTGGAATATCATGGAGGCGTGCAAGGGTTTTGAACCTGTGACGCCATCCATGATTTGGCTGGACAAGCGGATCATCCACGCCGATTTCCCGAACCCAGCCACTTAAATGCTGACCAACACGCTCAGCAGGTGGCGTCTTTCCATTCTTGAGCAAGCCCGCATTGAGGAACAAAAGGTCGCCCTTCAGGCTTTGCGTCCATTCCAGAAAGCCTTGCTCGAGCAAATGAGGATGAAGAGGCACCCATCTGGCGATATCCGATTTCACGGTTCCGGCTTCCGGGGTAATCAGAATTCCGACAATTCCATCGCGTTCCTCAATGTCCTTTTTGCGCAGTTGCCCGATTTCTCCCACGCGGGCACCCGTATAGGCACAAAGCCACGGAACCCAACGCCGTGCAGACTTGTAATGGTCGCTGAGTTTGAGCGGATATGGTCCACCAGTGGTATCAAGGATTTTTAGGGCTTCCTCGTCTGTGAAACCCTTTTCTTCCCTCAATCGGGCAGTTCTTCGGACCCTGATAGAAACGCCCTTGGCAAAATTCTCTTCAATCCGGCCATTGATAACAGCCCAATTGCAGGTTGCCTTCAAGGCAGCAAGATAACTTTCATTTACGGTTTTGGCTGACAATCCGCTTTCAATCAGCCTGTCTTTCCATTCAATGACCCATTCCTTGGTCACTTTCGACAGGTCATGAATTTCAGCATCCACCTTTTCAAGGATTGGCCTCCACCTTTTGATGCTGCGCTCCTTGATTTGCGCTTCCTTGGCATAGGCATCGAAAATTGCCAGAGGTGATGACCTCTTGGATTCCTGCTGGGATTTTTTGGCAGGTGTCGGCAGTTCCAGCTCTGGGAACCTGTCTGCATCTGGATCAGGGCGATAATCACCCTTTGCCATTCGGTCCAATTGTTCCCTTGCCTGGAGAATAGCCCGATCCACAGCCTCATTCAGTTTTTGACGGCTTTCACCTGTCAAAATCAGTCCATTCTTGGATAACCACAAATCAATTGCGGATTTGTTCCTGTTCTTCGGGTTCTTTTAGAATTTTATCTGGATTTCCAACTGGAATGAGTTGGAAACCTGAATGTCCCGCAAAAGTGCGTTCAATCTGCAAGAGAGCATCGCCAAAAGGAACCTTCTGAGGCTCGTCGTCATGAGCCTCGACCATTTCCTTATAAATGGCTCCTGCAACGGCCTCAGTCTGCCTGTGAGACAAAGACTGGACGCCTTCTGTCGGCTTTTCCATCTGGCTTCCACTTCGGCCAGAGCGCGAGCATGTGCGATTTTCGCTGCTTCTGGCTCTCGTGTCCGCAGGCTGAATTTCTCTTCCGTTTTGCCAACCAGTTCCCTGATGGCTTTCGGAACACCTTTTCGGAACCAAAAAATGCCCGTTGTCGGGTGGCGATATGGACGGCTCATGGCAAGGGGCATTGTACCAGCCTTTTGTACCAATCGCACGATAAAGGCTGATATTTTTCAGTATCTTATTGATAAATAAGACAAATAATGGTGCTGCGAGAGAGGATTGAACTCTCGACCTCTCCCTTACCAAGGGAGTGCTCTACCACTGAGCTACCGCAGCATGACGGAAGCTTGTTTCATCGGGGCCGGCTGGCCGCTGCAACGAAGCAAGTCGTCGTTAGGAGGCTCCATCTGCCATACAGTTTCGGGGTGTGCAAGTGCGTGGGTGCAGAATGTGGTGATTGCCTGTTGAAATCTTTTGCTCGCGCACTCTTTGTCCCGCCTTATTTTTGCACAGAGAAGCGTCTTGAGGCTTTCGTGATCCCCCTGTAACCCTTTAAGTAATCGTGGAGTGTGCGGGGTCGGGCATGGCTGGGGAGAAGGTTCAGAAGACAATCATCGGCGCGGTGCGTCGCACCTTCGCGCCATGGGCGGATCCGGCGAAAAAGCCTCTCATCCGATTCGAGAATGTGGTGAAGCGCTTCGGTGATTTTACCGCTCTCAACAATGTCACGCTCGACATCTATGAACGCGAGTTTTTTGCGCTTCTGGGACCATCCGGTTGTGGCAAGACCACGCTGATGCGGATGCTGGCCGGGTTTGAGGAGCCCACCTCCGGCCGTGTGCTGCTGGGGGGAGAGGACCTTGTGGGCGTGCCGCCCTATCGCCGGCCCGTGAACATGATGTTCCAGTCCTATGCCCTCTTTCCGCACATGAATGTGATGGACAACATCGCCTTCGGCCTGAAGCAGGACAAGATGCCCAAGGGCGAGATCACCGCCCGTGTGGAAGAGATGCTGAAGCTGGTGAAGCTGGAGAAGTTTGCCAAGCGCAAGCCGCATCAGCTTTCCGGCGGCCAGCGCCAGCGCGTGGCTCTGGCCCGCTCGCTGGCCAAGCGGCCCAAGGTATTGCTGCTGGATGAGCCGCTTGGCGCACTGGACCGCAAGCTGCGCGAGGAAACCCAGTTCGAGCTGATGGACCTGCAGATGGACCTCGGCATGACCTTCCTGATCGTGACCCACGATCAGGAAGAAGCCATGACGGTGGCAGACCGTATCGCCGTGATGAACCATGGCGAACTGATCCAGATGGCACCACCCTCCGAGATTTATGAGCAGCCCTCCACCCGCTATGTGGCGGACTTCATCGGCGATGTGAATCTGTTTGACGGCAAGATCCTGCGTAGCAGCAAGGAGGAAACCCGTTTTTCCTCCCCGCTCTCAACCCGTCCGCTGATTGTGTCGCCCGGCGTGGTTGCGGACCCCGGTGACGAGGCCTGTGTCGCCATTCGCCCGGAGAAGATGCGCATTTCACTAGATGCGCCCGCGCAGGTCGAAGAAAACTGCTTCGAGGGCACCATCTGGGATATCGGCTATCTGGGTGATCTTTCCATCTATCATGTGGAACTGCCGGGCGGCACGCGGATCAAGGTGTCGCAGCCGAACATGTCGCGTCTGGTGGAACGGCCGATCAGCTGGGATGACAAGGTGTGGGTGACGTTCGCGCCCCATGCCGGTGTCGTCCTGACCCGCTAGGGGGGCGTTACCATGGCTCTTGCGGGAGAAAAGGGGCTGGGGCGTTACCTTGTGGTGGCCCTGCCATATGTGTGGTTGCTGGCGCTGTTCCTTGCGCCCTTCCTCATCGTGTTCAAGATTTCGCTGTCGCAGGACGTGCTGGCCATGCCGCCATACGCCCCGCTGCTGGATCTTTCGAACGGTTGGGAGGGGTTTACGGCGTTCCTGTCGGAACTGTCGTTCGAGAATTACGTCTATGTTCTGGATTATCAGAACGAATTCATCGAGGCCTATGCATCCAGTCTGGTCATTGCGGGCATCTCCACCGTTCTGCTGCTGCTGGTGGGGTATCCCATTGCCTATGCCATGGCGCGCGCCCCGCGTTCCATCCAGCCCACGCTGGTGATGCTGGTTATCCTGCCGTTCTGGACCTCATTCCTTATCCGCGTCTATGCGTGGATCGGCATCCTCTCTCGCGAGGGCTTGCTGAACCATGCGCTGCGTGGGCTTGGGGTGATTGATGAGCCGCTGGAAATCCTGAATACCGACATCGCGGTCTATATCGGCATTGTCTATTCCTATCTCCCCTTCATGGTGCTGCCGCTTTATGCGGCGCTGGAGAAGCTGGACGACACCTTGCTGGAAGCGGCCGAAGATCTTGGCTGCCCGCCATGGAAGGCATTCTGGACCATCACATTCCCGCTCTCTTTGCCGGGTGTGGCGGCGGGCGCATTGCTCTGTTTCATTCCGGCCGTGGGTGAGTTCGTGATCCCCGATCTGCTCGGTGGCTCCGATACCGTGATGATCGGCAAGGTGCTGTGGACCGAGTTCACCGTGAACCGGTCGTGGACCGTCTCGGCCGCCGTGGCTGTTCTGCTGCTGCTGGTGCTGGTGATCCCCATCGTGATTTATCAGAACATGCAGCAACGCCAGATGGAGGCAGAGAAATGAAGCGTGGCCTCTCCTGGTTCAATGTCACGGCCATCGTTATCGGCTTTGCCTTTCTCTATATTCCGATCCTTCTACTGGTCATTTATTCCTTCAATGACTCGCGGCTGGTGACGGTGTGGGGTGGCTTTTCCACGCGCTGGTATGCCTCTCTGCTGGAAAACGAGCAGTTGCTGGATGCCGCATGGGTCTCGCTGCGCATCGCGTTCTTCGCCTCACTGGTGGCGACAGTGCTGGGCACGCTGGCGGCACTGGCGCTGGTGCGTTACGGCCGGTTTCGCGGGCGGCTGCTGTTCTCGGGCATGATCTATGCGCCGCTGGTGATGCCGGAAGTCATCACTGGCCTATCGCTGCTGCTGCTGTTCGTGGCGATCAATTTCGACCGTGGTTTCTATACGGTGCTGCTGGCGCACATCACATTCAGCATGTGTTTCGTGGCCGTGGTGGTGCAATCGCGCCTCGTGAGCTTTGACGAGACGCTGGAAGAAGCGGCGCAGGATCTGGGATGCCCGCCTGCGAAAACCTTCTTCCTCATCACCCTTCCGCTCATTCTGCCGGCTGTACTGGCGGGCTTCATGCTGGCATTCACCCTCTCCATGGATGATCTGGTCATTGCCAGCTTCACCACCGGACCGGGGGCCACCACGCTGCCCATGCGCATCTATTCGCAGGTGCGGCTGGGCGTGACGCCGGAAATCAATGCGGTGAGCACGATCCTCATCAGCATTGTCACCATTGTGGTGCTGGCTGCTTCCATCATCACCAAGCGGACGAACAGTGCGCGTGAGGCGGAAGAGCGGCTCGCCATCCACGGCTGAGCCAGCGTCGGAATCTCATCTGAATGGAAAGGGCCAGCCGGTTCAACCGGCTGGCCCTTGAAGTCTGAAGGTCTGCTGAGCCTTGTGATGCAATGCGCCCCCAAACTCACGAGGCTGTCATGGACCGAGCAGGCCAAGTGGCGGGGCCTGTTTTGCCAACCTTAGTGCAGTGGCGTGGTCGCGAGTAAGGCCATGGCGGGCGGCTTTTATGGCCGCCCTTGGCATTCCAGCTCTGTCACTCTCACTCCTGCGGTGTAGTGGCTGAAAAAATGAGCAGGGTTTCGCCGGAGCCATCCAGCAGGTGAAGTTTCTGCTGCTCAGTCTCAACGCGCCAGCCCTTCACCTCTTCCAGGGTTTTCAGAAAGCGGTCTTCCTGCTCCAACACTGCCGGCGGGCAGGCCATGCGTGTGCCGGCAAGCGGGCCTATGGTCAGGGAGTCACCCTCCAGCTTGCCTTGCCCCATGATGCGATTGCATCCGCCGGAGCCGGAAACCCGGCCATCACTGCCCAATGTCAGTTCGGTGCGCACGCGGTCGATCACGCCGCCACCGCGAATATCTTCCAGCAGCCAGCTTCCCACAGGCGTTGTGCTGCCCTGCGCTGCTTCAGATCTGGCAGTGGTATTGGGGGACGCCTGCGCGGTGCTTTTCACCGGAGTTTCACCTGCAAGAGCGGGGGTGGAGAAGGATGCAATGCTCCACAGCGTAGCCAGCGCGCCAGCAGCCAGCAGCGGCCGCAGTCCTGCACGGGCGGCAGCATGGGGGACGGGCGATATGGCGAAATGGCGATGCATGATCTCTCCTCTTGCTGTCTCATCCGGCACGGGCCTGCCGCTCAGCAGCCTTCCGCCCATACTGGACCATGCGGAACATGCATGCCACACCATCACAGCGAAAAGATGATCCGTCCGCTACCCCATGCATGCAGATCAGAGCCCGCGATGCGCCATCTTGTTCACGGGCGGTGACTTTGCCATAAGCGAGCCTTCCGCACCCTGACGTGCGGATGTGAGGGTCTGCGTTCCAGGCCGGGATCGGGTGGATGCGATATCGGGCGGACATCAGCGGGCTGCGCGCACTGGCGGTCATACCTGTCATTCTGTTTCACACGGATGCGCGCCTCGCACCGGGTGGCTTCGTGGGCGTGGATGTCTTCTTCGTCATCTCCGGCTATCTCATCACGTCCATTCTCGCGGCAGATCTCGCCCAGCAGCGTTTCAGTCTGGCGCGCTTTTATGACAGGCGGGTGCGGCGCATTCTGCCCGCTTATGTGCTGGTGGCGAGCATCACCGCTATGGCGGCGCTGGTCTGGTTTACGCCGCGCATGCTGGAGGATTTCGGCGCCTCGCTGCGCTATGCCTCGGTGTTCTTCGCCAATCGCTATTTCCTTTCGGTGACTGGCTATTTTGCACCCACGGCAGATGAACAGCCGTTGTTGCATACATGGTCTTTGGCCATTGAGGAGCAGTTCTATCTGGGCTGGCCCTTGCTGTTGTTCGTGCTGGCTCATCCGCGCCTTGTGCGGCTGCGGCCGTTTATAGTCTGGGGGCTGATCGCCGTTTCGCTGTATATTTCCTCACGTAATGCCATCACCCGTCCGCCTCAGGCCTTCTTCAATTTTGATGGACGGGCTTGGGAGTTGCTGCTGGGTGCGGCTCTGGCGCTGGGATATCTGCCCAAGCCCCGCGGCAGCCGTATTTTGCCGGAGATCATCGGCGCGGCCGGCATTCTCGCCATTCTGGCAGCGATCTTTTTCTATGACAGCCAGACCGTTTTCCCCGGCTATGCCGCCCTGCTGCCCACGCTTGGGGCGCTGGCCATATTATGGGCAGGGCAGGATGGGCGCGTAACACTGGCGGGGCGTGCGCTCTCGCTGCCGCCGCTGGTGTGGGTGGGCCTCATCTCCTATTCGCTCTATCTGTGGCACTGGCCCATTTTGTCCATGCTCAAACTGTTCTTTGGGCCGCATCTTTCTGTGGTTCAGGCTATCGGTGCGGTGGCTCTCACCATTGTGCTCTCCACGCTCACATGGCGTTTTGTGGAGAACCCCTTCCGTGCGCATGGGCAGACCAGTCTCAAGAGTGAATTGCGTAGCATTGCCATCGGCCTCTGCGCCCTGGCGGCATTGGTGGGGCTTGGCGCGGTGTTCAGCCTGTCTGGAGGCTTCCCCGGCCGGGCAAGTGCTGCGGCGGTCGAGGCGGAGCAGACCTCGCATCATCTGTGGGCTGGCAGCGCGCGCTGCCTGATTGGCCCGAACCGCTTTGAGGCCCCGGCTGAGTGCCGCTTCGGCGACATGGGTGCGCAGGCACCGCTCATCGCCCTGTGGGGTGACTCCCTTGCAGACCATCATGGTCCCGCGCTGGATGCAGAGGCGCGGGCGCGTGGCTATGGCCTGTTGCAACTCACCAAGGCGGGTTGCGCGCCACTGCTGCCCCGGCCCGATGACGGGCGCGCCCGCCCGAACGAGGCACGGGTGTGCGATGCCTTCCGCATCGGTTCATTGAAGGCGATCCTTGCCAACCCGGCCATACGGGTCGTGGTGATAGGTGGGGCATGGAATGCGCTGGCCGGTCAGGGCGCAGCCGGCTTCGCCATGCTGGAAGGGGCAGTGAAACAGATCACGGCCTCCGGGCGCGGGGTGGTTCTGATTGCCCCACCTGTGGCCTTTGAAACGGGCGGTGGGCGCTGCGTGGCGCGCCAGCGCTTTGCCGGCTTCAGTGAAAAGCGCTGTTCGCGTCCGGCCGATGAGGCGCGCTCCAGTCTTGTGCCACTGGAGAGTGGTCTGAAAAAAATCGTGGAGAGCTCACCTCTGGTGCGGCTGGTGATGCCGTGGCCGCAGTTTTGTGACGCCATTTCATGCCGGCCCGTTCTGGCCGATGGCGCTGTCGGGATGACGGATGGAGGACATCTGAACGTGGCAGGCTCACTTGCGCTGCAAAATGAGATCGCTGCGGCGCTGTCCAGCCTGCTGCCGCAATTGCCTTCTCAGCCCGGGGCGGAGTGAGATGAGCGCCTGAGCGCGTTTTAGTATGGCATTGCGGTCTCTGCTGGCCGATCGAAGCATTCCGTCAGTTCAAAAAGCGATCTAACGTTTGGCATGACGGCTCAGGTCTTGAGGCCCGCCTGTTTCTGTTCGCCGACCCGAGGATGAAGCAGGCATGGTGCCTGGGCCCGTCGTACAGGTAGAGGCGTGTCGCGACTTGGCAGAGGCTTTGTGCACCATCACGGGGGCTGCCAGAACATGACCACCCCTGATTTTGACACGTCACTCCAATGGCTCACGAGCCAGATAAAGAGAGCATCATGGAAGATTACAGCCTGTGGCAGGCGATTGTCGCGCTTCTGGTCTGGTGGCTTGTTATCGGATGGCCGGGCGCGAAGATTCTTTCCCGCATGGGATTTTCTGGCTGGTGGGTGCTCCTCGCCTTTGTTCCGGTCGCCAATATCATCGGCATCTGGATTCTGGCGACCAAGCCATGGCCATTGGAACGGCGCTGAGCATGTCTTGATGAGCTTCGGCTCGGAGCATTTATCTGAGCCAGAGGATGACAGTTGCGGCGAGCCCGATGGCAGGGAAGGCGACTGTGGGGCATCTGCCCCATAAGGCTTCCTTCCATTCCAACGAAAAGATCGCACTATCAAACCATGGGATCGAATAACGGGTGCCAGCTCGTTTCAAGACGTAGGGGCGCTATCGTCAGGTGATAGCGCCCCTTTTATAAGTGCATGCGGCTGGGCACCTGCCCTCACGTGCAACTCGGGCTGAACGAAGGTCCGTGAACAAAGCCCAAGAACCTTCGGCATCACATCACGATCAGTCCATGAGCATGGCCCGCGCGGTCTGTGCATCCGCCACCGGCCGCCCCAGCAGAGCTGCGCCCTGTGCCACACGCTGCACCTGCTCCGTATTGTTTTGGGCCAACGTGCCATCGGGAGTGAACAAATTGTTCTCGAACCCCACACGCACATGCCCGCCAAGACCGGCAGAGACAATGGCACAGCCATTTTCCCGCGGGCCAAAAGCGCACATGGACCACAGCGCAACGGCCCCATCCGCCGCCGCGATGAACGGGAGAAGATCTGCGGGATGCGACACCTGCCCCGCCGTGTAACGCCCCAGCACGAACAGCGGAAAGTCCTGCCCCGTCCCCAGCACGCCGCGCGCCTTGAGGGCGAGATAGCGGGTCACATCCTCCGCGCTATAGAGGATGACCTGCACCATCACCCGCGCCTCTCGCAACCAGGCGAAGAAGGCAGCTCCTTCCACTTCCGCAGCCTCATCGGGAATGATCTCGCGCAGCGCGAGTGAAACCGCCTCCGGCCGAACCGCGCGCACCACCGCCATCTGTTCCGGTGCTTTATATCGCCCTGCCGCTTCCGAGGTGATCTGGATAATCAGTTCCTCTCCCACCTCGGCACGGATAGCGGCGGTTGCGGCACGATAGGCATCGGCATCAAGCAGGTGCCGGCCCGCAGCATCACGCACATGAATATGGATCAGTGCCGCCCCGGCAGCACGCACCTCGGCGGCTGTGCGGGCGAGTTCGTCCGCGCGCATCGGCAATGCGGAGTGGTCCGCCTGCGTGCGGCTCGCGCCATTGGGTGCGTTGGCTATAATCAGCGGCTGCCAGAGTGCAGACGGGGTGGGTGCAGGCGTTGTCATTCCATGGCCTCGTATCTTGCATATGGACCGCACCAGCAGGCACGCGTCCCATGAATTGTCATCGTCCTCCCCAAGCGCACGATGGCGGCAAGAAGGAGGATATTTACACCTGTCGCCCGGACCCCTGAGGCCCTTATCTTAGCCACACCATGGCGGCGATGGAGAGCCTCTTAAGTCGCAACCCGATATGCCCCAAGCCGCGGCGCGCGCCCTGCCCGGAAATGGCCACTCATCACACCCATCTGTGGTGAACCACTCCACAAGGCGTCCACTTGATACCCGCCCAAAGAACACAGGGCGTAAAGCGGGCCTACTCGGATGTGCCCAGTCCCAGCCGTTTCATCCGGTCTGACAGGGTCTTGCGGGGAATGGCGAGAGCTTGTGCCGCAGCCGTCACGCGCTGGCCGGATTCACGCAGCGCATCCTCGATCACCAGCCGCTCCACCCGCTCCAACAGTTCATTCAGGCCGGGCGCGCTGCCACCGGCGAAATCCGGAGCAAGGAAGCCGAGCATATGGCGTTCGGCGGCATCCTTCAGTTCGCGCACATTGCCCGGCCAGTCTCCCATCATCAGGCTGCGCCGCAGGGAAGGCGGCACATCCATCACCGGGCGCTGATATTTCACCGCTGCCTGCACCAGAAACAGCTCGAACAGCAGGGGAATATCCTCCCGCCGCTCGCGCAGGGGTGGCAGGTTCAGCTTCACAACCTCCAGCCGGAACCACAAATCCTTGCGGAACTGGCCCGCGTTTACCAGCGTATCCAGATCCTCCTTGGTCGCGGCAACCACCCGCAGATCCACCGGGATCGGTGTATTGGACCCCAGCCGCTCGATCCGCCGGTCCTGAAGCACGCGCAGCAGTTTCACCTGCATCGCCAGCGGCATGCTCTCCACTTCGTCGAGAAACAGCGTGCCGCCACTGGCATGCTCGATCTTGCCGATGCGCCGCTTGCCGGCCCCGGTAAAGGCCCCCGCCTCATGGCCGAACATCTCGCTCTCGAACATGCTTTCGGGTATCGCGCCGCAGTTTACGGCCACGAAAGGCTTGTCACGCCGCGCCCCGCCCTCGTGCAGCGCACGGGCCACCTGCTCCTTGCCCGCGCCGGTTTCACCCAGCACCAAGATATCAGCGGCGGTGGAGGCCAGCGCTGCCACATCATCACGCAGGCGGCGCATGGCGACGGATTGGCCCACCAGATGGCGTTCGATCGCATCGCCCCGGTCCAGCGCCGTGCGTAAACGACGGTTTTCCATCACCAGCGCCCTGCGCTCCAGCGCGCGCTTCACCACTTCCACAAAGGCGTCATTCACGAAGGGCTTCTCGATGAAATCATAGGCCCCCTCGCGCATGGCCGAGACCGCCATGGCGATATCCCCATGACCAGTAATAAGAACCATCGGCAGTTCAGGGTCGAGCCGGCGCACATCGGCCAGAAGCTGCAAGCCATCGCGGCCCGGAAGGCGCACATCGCTCACCACCACGCCCGAGAAATCCCGCCCCAGCGCCGACAGCGCGCTTTCGGCATCGGCGAAGGCGTCCACATCTATGCCGGCGAGATCGAGCGTCTGCTCCACGGTGATGCGGATCATCTCCTCATCATCCACCAGCACCACATGCGGGCGGGCGACATGGCGCGCGGACGCAGCGTTCTTCTCCGCTTCAGCACGCATGGGATATCCTTTCCGGCACATCGCTCATTCTGGCGGCTTCCAGCACAAGATCAAATACCAGCCCCTCATGCGCGCCCCTGCGCGCGGTCAGCGTCGCCCCGAATTCACGGGCAATGGCGAGCGAGATGGGAAGCCCCAGCCCCAACCCCTCGCCCGGCGGCTTGGTGGTAAAGAAGGGGTCAAAAATATGCGCCAGCATTTCCTGCGGCAGGCCGGGGCCGTTATCCTCAACGCTCAGATGAATGCGCGCGCCGTCGCGATGCGCGCTCACCCTCACCCAGGGCGATGGGTCATCCTTTACCGCATCCAGCGCATTGCCGACCAGATTGACCAGCACCTGTGAGAGCCGGATGGGCTCAAACACCACATGGCTTGTCTCCATCCCCAGTTCTGTCACCACCTGCGCGCCTGTGGTGCGGATACGCGGATGAAGTATCGCGAGGCTCTCCGCCAATGCTGCATGCAGGTCCACGGCGGTCTTCTCGCTGGTGGCCCGGCGCGAGAAACCGCGCAACTGGCCGGTGATCTTGCCCAGCCGGTCCACCAGCCCGGTTATGCGGCCAAGGTTTGCCTGTGCCGCATCATCCCGCCCGGCAGCCAGCAGCTTGATGGTGTTGTCGGCAAGGCCGCGCAAGGCCGTCAAGGGCTGGTTCAGCTCATGGGTGATGCCTGCCGCCATCTGGCCAAGGGTCGCCATCTTGGCCGCCTGCGTCAGTTCATCCTGCGTGGCCCGAAGGTCTGCTTCCGCGCGCCGGCGTTCCTCGATTTCCCCCGCGAGCTTCAGATTGGCGGCGCTGAGTGCGGCGGTGCGGGTTTCCACCTTCACCTCCAGTTCGCGCTGGGCAGCCTCCAGCGCCGCACGGGCATTGCGGCTTTCACGTGCACGGCGCAGATGCTGGCGCCAGTACAACCCGACAAAACACAACAGAACCAGCACCAGCCCCATACCAAGCCGGGCCGTGCGGGCCGCGAACTCCGCCGGGGCAGCATTGGTGAACAGCAGCAGGTGCCAGTCATAATCGGAAAGTGCCTTGCGTCCCGCAATCACTCCGCCATTGGGTGAAATATCGGAACCGGTGATGACCCGCGCATCATGGCCTTGCGCCTCCTCGCCCAGATCAATGAGCGGATAGGAGGCATGGCCATATTGGCGGGTACGGTCCATCTCCGCCATCGCACTGCCGGGCACAGGACGCGTGGTGCGGAACTTCAGGCGCGGTTCGGAAGCCAGAAAGATGATGCCATTGCGGTCTGTCACCAGCACATGGTCCGCCGCCTCGTGCCACACGGCCTCTAGCCTGTCGAGCGTGACCTTGGTGGCGACCACACCCAGAATCCGGCCATCCACCACCACCGGCGCGCTGATGAAATAGCCGGGAATTCCGGTGAGTGTGCCAATGGCATAAAAGCGACCAATGCTGCCCTTCGCCGCCTCGGTGAAATAGGGCCGATAGCCGAAATTTATACCCACATAGCTCTCGGGCGTGTCCCAGTTCGATGCGGCGATGGTGAGACCGGACGGGGCCAGCACATAGAGCACGGCGGCACCCGCAGCCCTGTTCAGAATCTGGAGATAGTCATTCACCGTCGTCCGCAGGGCGGGATTGTCCGGGTCTTCCAGCAACTGGCGCACATAAGGGTCCAGTGCCGCCGCGCGCGGCAGGTAGCCGAAGCGCTCGATGGCGCCCTCAAGGCTCTGCGCATAGATTTCCGAGCGGTGGCGGGCGTCTCGCGCCAATTGTTCCGCCACCCGGTCACGCGCGATCTCGCCCGCCTTGAACACCGCATAGACAGAGGCGGCGGCAAGCAGCAGCAGAAGACAGGCACGGGCGGCTTTGGCGGCGGTGAAACGCATGATCCTCTGGCCTGCCTCCTGCCTTTAAACCGGCCCTGTGCATGCTGGTATAGAGCCGGTTCAGCGTCATGGGAAACGCTGCACTGGCGGGGATGCATCTACACATCCGCATGGTGCATTGCCCGGTTGATGCCGCATGATGCACCATCAACCGGGCTGTGAGCCGGGCCTCAGTCTGTCGTCAGGCCCTTCATTTCCACCTGTTCGAAACGGTGCTGCTCGGCCGTGACCAAAGCCGATAACTCGCGCTTGAGATCATTGAAGGCGGCGGATGAACTGTCCCGCGGGCGGGGCAGATCCACCCGGATATCCTGCTTGATGGTGCCGGGCCGATAGGTCAGCACCACGATACGATCCGCCAGATAGATCGCCTCCTCGATGGAGTGGGTGACAAACACGATGGTCTTGCGGGTCGCCGCCCAGATACGGATGAGTTCATCCTGAAGCGAGCGGCGGGTCAGCGCATCCAGCGCGCCGAAGGGTTCATCCATCAGCATCACCGGGCTGTCGAGCGCCAGCACGCGGGCAATCGCCACGCGCTGGCGCATGCCACCGGAAAGATCCTTCGGGAAGCGGTCCCCGAACTCGGAGAGCTTCAGCATGTCCAGCAGTTCATCAACACGCGGCTTGATCTGCGAACGGGACATGCCCTTGATCTCAAGGCCGAAAGCGATGTTCTCACGCACTGTCATCCAGGGAAACAGGGCATATTCCTGAAACACCATGCCCCGGTCCGGCCCTGGTGTTTCCACGGTTTTCCCGTCCACCGTGATCTGGCCGATAGTAGGCAGGGAGAAGCCGGCAATGGCATTCAAAAGGGTGGACTTGCCGCAGCCGGAAGGCCCCAGCAGGCAGACGAACTCGCCCTGATTGATGGTGAGATCAATCTCCTTGAGCGCGACAATCTCGCCGCCGGGAATGGGGAAGCGCTTGTCCACGCCGGTGACAACGATATGCGCGGCGTCCTGTGCGGCTCCCGTCTGGGGCATGACGGAATTTGGCTCCATGATTGCGGTCTGCATGGCGTTCCTCACGATTCCAGGCCGCGATGCCAGCGCAGCAGATGATTATTGAGGCGGCTCACGCCCATATCGATCAGCAGGCCCAGAATGCCGATGGTGAGCATGCCGGCGATGATCTTGTCGGACCAGAAATATTCACGTGCTTCCAAAATGCGGAAGCCAAGGCCGTTATCGACCGCAATCATTTCCGCCACGATCACCACGATGAAGGCGGTGCCGATGCCGATGCGCGCGCCCGAGAGAATATAGGGCGTTGCGGCCGGCAGGATCACCCGCCGGAAGATGGTCATGCGGCTGGCGCCAAGGCTGCGGGCGGCGCGGATATAGATGCCATCCACATGGCGCACGCCGGCGATGGTGTTCATCAGCACCGGGAAGAAGGCACCAATGGCGATGAGGAAGATGGCCGGGGCATCACCCAGCCCGAACCACAGGATGGAGAGCGGGATATAGGCGATGGGCGGAATGGGCCGCAGCACCTGCATCAGCGGATTGATATAACGATAGATGGTGTCGCTGGAGCCCATGAACAGGCCCAGCGGCAGCGCCAGCCCCGCCCCGACGAGGAAGCCGAAAACAACGCGCTGGAGAGAGCCCAGCGCATCATGCAGCAACTCGCCGGAGAAGAGCCACGCGATCCGGCTGTGCTCAGCCGGATCAAAGGCTTCCATTGGCGCAAGATAGGCCCACCAGCGGACAACAACCGCTGCCGGGGATGGCAGGACCATGGGATTCACAAGCCCCAATGTGCACGCAAGCTGCCACAGCGCCACCACAGCGACGGGCACAGCAAGGCCCTCCGCCAGGGATTTCAGGCGGATATTCTTCATGGTTCCTGCCCTCTTCACTTGATGCCGGCTTCAGACTTGGCCTGATCCAGCAGGTCCGTCTTCACCCATTCATCAGCCTTGGCCGGAACGGACATCTTGCCGATGCCATACTTCTCCATCACGTCCGTGGTCTTCTGGATGTGATCAGCACTCATCTCGATCGTGTAGGGCGAGTTGGCGAGAGCGGCCTGGAATTCCTCGGGGGTCAACTGGCCCTTGAAGACATCCTGGGTCACAAACTTTTCAGCGATTTCAGGATTATCCATGAAGGTCTTCTGCGCCTTCACGAAGCAGGCCATGAACTTCTTCGCCAGTTCCGGCTTCTCGTTATAGAACTTCTCGGTCATCACCATGGTGCGGATGGGAGAGCCGACCGGCGTGTCATAGGGCTTGAGAATTTCAACACCAAAGCCACGCGCAATCGCCTGCGATGACTGCGGCTCGGTCTGCATGATGGCATCGACCTGCTTCTGCATCAGTGCCTGATTGAGATCGGGATAGCCGAGATAAACGATGCGCAGATCCTTGGGTGTCAGGTTGTTCTTGCCCATTTCGGCGGCCAACAGCACTTCCTGAATGGAACCGCGGGTTACGCCTACCTTTTTGCCCTTCAGGTCCGCCACCGATGTGATGCCGGAATCCGGCACAGCCAGAAGACGCGCGCCGCCACGGGCAAAGCCGCCCACAATATAGATGGGCGCACCATTGCCGCGCCCGGAAATCGCGGCCTCGGATGCGGTTGCGCCCACATCCAGTTCGCCCGCCAGAATGGCCTGAAGCACATCCGGCCCCTTGGCGAAGATCTTCAGATCCATCTTGATACCGCACTCCTTCTCGATCTCCTTGATGTAGGAGACCCCGGCAAAGTGGGCGAGCTTGAGATTGCCAACGCGAACAACCTCTTGTGCGGATGCAGGAAATGCGGCCAGAGTGCCGACAGCAGCCGTCACGATGGCGGCAAGGCGGAAGGATTTGAACACGGCGTTCTCCCCATTTGTCCCGGCACGTTGGCCGATGTGGTTCTTAACGCCATGACCTTTGCATCAGCCGTGCCAAGATGACGGCCCCACCGCCCTTTATCTCAATATATTGATTTACATCCATTGCGTGCAGGGCAGCATTGAAAACACGGCAGTGCAGCATGGCGGTTTCCCGCCATATCTCCATTTTTCATGGCGAGAACCCGCCGGTATTTGGCATTAAGATGGGACCTGACAGAAAAAGGGCGCGGCAAATCAGTTGCCGCGCCCATCATTTGTCCTGTCCGCTCAGTTGGCCGCAGCGCGCGCAACCTTGGCCGCCGCCACCATGTTGACGAGTGCCGGGCGCACCTCTTCCCACTTGCGGGTCTTGAGGCCGCAATCCGGATTGATCCAGATCTGCCCATCCTCCAGCCGCCGGCGGGCGAGGCGGATCAGTTCGTTCATCTCCTCCACCGGCGGCACACGCGGTGAGTGGATGTCATAGACCCCCGGCCCGATCTCGTTCGGATATTTATAGCTGGTGAACGCCTCCAGCAGTTCCATCTTAGAGCGCGAGGTCTCGATGGAGATGACATCGGCATCCATCGCGCCAATGGCATGGATGATGTCGTTGAATTCCGAATAGCACATATGGGTATGGATCTGCGTTTCGTCCGCCACGCCGGAGGCGCACAGGCGGAAGGCTTCCACCGACCAGTCCAGATAATGTGCCCATTCGGAGCGGCGCAGGGGCAGTCCCTCACGCAAGGCCGCCTCGTCGATCTGGATCATGGCCGCACCGGCCTTTTCCAGATCCTGCACCTCGTCACGAATGGCCAGCGCGATCTGCTTGCAGGCCTCGCTGCGCGGCATGTCATCACGCACGAACGACCAGTTGAGAATGGTCACCGGCCCGGTCAGCATGCCCTTCATCGGCCGTGAGGTGAGCGACTGGGCATAGCGCCACCACTCCACTGTCATCGGCTTCGGGCGCGCCACATCGCCAAACAGGATCGGCGGGCGCACATAGCGTGAGCCATAGCTCTGCACCCAGCCATGTTTGGTGAACACGAAGCCGGAGAGCTGCTCGCCGAAATACTGCACCATATCGTTGCGCTCAAACTCGCCATGCACCAGCACGTCGAGGTCGATCTCTTCCTGCCACTTCACAGTGCGGGCGGTCTCTTCACGCAGGAATGTCTCATAGGCCGCATCATCCAGCGCGCCCTTGGCATGGGCAGAGCGGGCCTTGCGCACATCCGCCGTCTGCGGGAAGGAGCCGATGGTGGTGGTGGGGAAAGCCGGAAGGCCGAAACGCCGGCGCTGCAAGGCGGCGCGTTTTGCGAACACGCTGGTGCGGCGGGCCATGTCTTCTGTCACGGCTGCCATGCGCGCCTGCACGGCGGCATTGTGCACCTTGGGCGAGGCCCGGCGGGCGGCGGCTGCGGCAGCCGAGGCTGCCAGTTCATCCTTCACCCGCTCACCCTCGCCGGAGAGGTCCGCCGCCAGCACCGCCAGCTCATCCATCTTCTGGAGCGAAAAGGAGAGCCAGGACTTCACATCCACGTCCAGCTCGGTTTCCTGATCGAGGTCGATCGGCACATGCAGCAGCGAGCAGGAGGGTGCGATCTGCACATGGTCCAGCCCACGCTTCGCCACCACATTTTCCAGCCTGCGCACCAGCGCCGGCAGGTCCGCGCGCCAGACATTGCGGCCATCAATGGCACCAAGGGAAAGCACGAGGCCGAGCGGAGCCTTCGCCGCAATCTCCTCCAGCTGTTCCGGTGCACGGGCAAGGTCCACATGCAGACCTGCCACCGGCAGGGAAAGAGCCGTTTCAAGATTATCGCCCAGCGCACCGAAATAGGTGGCGAGCATCACCTTCAGGTTCGGCAGCGCCAGCGAGATCGCACCATAAGTGCGGCGAAGGGCGACCTTTGTCGGCTCATCCAGATCCAGTACCAGACATGGCTCATCCAGTTGCACCCACTGCGCGCCATTAGCGGCGAGACGGCGCAGCATGTCGATATAGACCGGCAGCAGATTGGGGAGCAGATCCAGCGGGTTGAAGCCCTCAACCGCGCTCTTGCCCAGCTTCAGGAAGGTGACGGGGCCAAGCAGCACCGGGCGGGTTTCATGCCCCAGTGCCTTCGCCTCGCGATACTCGTCCACCGGCTTGAGGGAACCGACCTCGAAGCGCTGATCCGGGCCGAACTCGGGGACCATATAGTGGTAGTTGGTGTCAAACCACTTGGTCATTTCCTGCGCGGGCACACCTGTGCCGGAAGGTGCATGCTGGGCATGGCCGCAGCCTGCCTCTTCCGATTTGCCGAGCACCCCCTTGCCCTGCGCCCCGCGCGCCATGGCGAAATAGGTGGAAAGCGGCACCTTGCCGCCATGCCAGCCATAGATCGCCGGCACCGCGCCCACCATTACCGAGGTGTCAAGCACCTGATCATAGAGGGAGAAGTCGTTCGATGGGATAATGGTGACGCCACGCACCTTTTGGCGGGCCCAGTTTTCGGCACGCAGTCTGGCGGCGGTTTCCAGCAGCTCGGCTTCACTGGTCTCGCCCGCCCAGTGCTTTTCGAGCGCCGCCTTGAGTTCCCGACGGGGGCCGATACGCGGCGTGCCGAGGGTGGCGACAGGAATAAGGGTGGAAGTCACGGCTCTTGAGCCCTTCTGCTAAGGGCGGGGCCATGGCGGCGTGCATCCGCCCTCCTCCCGCACGGCAAAAGCTCGCACGGATGCAAAGACGAAAGCGCTCCTCCGGGACACCCCGCCCGAGAACGTATTTTGCCATGGCAGGTCTCCTGGCTCGCGGGTCATCGCCGTCATCCACCTTCCCGGGCTTGCGCCCAGTGGTTTGCTTTGGATGTTGGCTCACCGCTTACAGTTGCGGGGGCAGCGCTGGTCTTTCACCAGCTTCCCTCTTCGCTCCGGCGGCTAGACCGGAGAACCACGACACTCTCACCTTGCGCGCAGCCGAAGCCCGCGTCAAGGCAAATATAAAGACATACTTATATCGCTATTTCGCAATGCGAATAAGCATCCCGCGTTCAATGCGCCGCATAGGGCGTGAAGCCGGATCGGCTTTCATCCACCACCAGTGCCCGGCCAATCAGCGGGAAAGCACGCTGCGGACACGATGGGCGTTCGCACACCTTGCACCCCACGCCAATGGGTGTTGCGGCCGAAGGGTCATCCAGCGCAAGACCGCGGGAATAGACGAGCCGGCTGGCATGGCGCACATCGCAGCCCAGACCGATCGCGAAGGTCTTCTCCGGCTCGCCATAGCCGCCCGCCTCGTGGCGCACGGTGCGGGCGATCCACAGATAGGTGCGGCTGTCTGGCATCTGCGCCATCTGGGTCAGAATGCGACCGGGCTGTGCAAAAGCCTCATACACATTCCACAGTGGGCAGGTGCCGCCCACGCGGGAGAAATGGAAATCAGTGGCAGACTGGCGCTTGGAAATATTGCCCGCCCGATCCACACGAATGAAGAAAAATGGCACCCCCAGCGCGCCCGGCCGTTGCAGCGAACTCAGCCGATGGCAGATGGTCTCGAACCCCACGCCGAAGCGATGCCCCAGCCGTTCGATATCATATCGCTCCGCCTCGGCCGCCGCGAGGAATGCGCCATAGGGCATCAGCAAGGCTCCGGCGAAATAATTGGCTAGGCCAATCCGCGCCAGCGCATGGGTTTCCGGCGCATTGGCCGCCGCCTCATGCGCCAGTTTATCAATGAGCGCGCCCTGCTCCAGAAACGCAAGCTGGGTCGCCATCTGGAAGGCCCGCTGCCCGCCTTCCAGCCGCCGGGACAGATGCAGCATGCGGTCTGCGGGGCGGAAACGACGATGGGTCATGTCCTCCCCCGCCGGCGCGATGCGCACGCCATGGCGCTCCTCCAGATGGCGCGCCAATCCCTCGGCCATCTCGCCGGGCACAAGGCCTGCGGTCTGCGCCAATGCTTCTGCCGCCTCATCCAGCGCGGCAAAGTGATTGTGGTGCGCATAGAAATAATCGCGCACCTGCTCATAGGGCATGGGCGCGGCCTGCATGCCGACGCCACCGGAGCCGAGCCCCAGCTTTCCGGCCATGGCATCGGCCCGCTCCACCGCATGGCGCCAGCGCCGGTGCAGCGCCACGATGGAACGGCCCATGGCCGGCATGGAAACCGCCACCTCCTTCAGTTCGGCAAGACTGACCTTTTCCCCATTGGCAGGGTCGGCAAACACCTCGCGCAGATCCGCGACCAGCCGCCCCTCTTCCCCCTCGGCGAAAAGCTGCACATCGACACCGAAGATCTCGTTGATCTTCAGCAGCACCTGCACGGTGAGCGGCCTCTGGTTCTTTTCCAACTGGTTGAGATAGCTGGCGGAGAGGCCCAGCGCCTGCGACAGCGCCACCTGGGTCAACCCCTTTTCCTCACGCAGGCGCTTGAGACGCATGCCCACAAATGTCTTCTTCATCATCATTTGCAAAATTCGCAAAACTGAAGATGACCGCTCGCAAATCCTCGCATTTTCAGTCGTTCCCCAAAATTCATCTCGCAAATATTGTGAGGATCAGACCTCGATCGCAAGTCTTTTCACAAACGATCTGCCGCCCCGAAGCGGCGGACAGGCTGCGAGGCGGGAGCAACTGGAGGGACCGATGAGCCAGCGCAAGAGCTATGCTGAACTGAACACCGAACTGCGTGCCCGTTTTCCAGACGGCGTCGCGCCCGGCGGGGTGAGTGTGGATGACATCATCCAGCTGCGCCTGCAGAACAGCTTCGACACCCATCTCGACATCGCCCGCGCCATGGCAGGCGTGATGCGCGTCGACATGGCGGCCTATGATGCGGACAGCGCAAAGTTCACCCAGTCGCTCGGCTGCTGGTCCGGCTTCCATGCCCAGCAGATGGTGAAGGCGGTGAAGCGCCTGCGCGGCACCACCAAGGGCACCTATGTCTATCTCTCCGGCTGGATGGTGGCGGGGCTTCGCAACCGCTTCGGCCATCTGCCGGACCAATCCATGCATGAGAAGACCGCCGTGGCGGACCTGATCGAGGAGATTTATGTCTCCCTGCGTCAGGCCGATGAAGTGGCGATCAATGACCTGTTCAAGGATTTGAAAGCCGCCCGCGAAAAGGGCGATGCCACTGCCGAGGCCAAGGCCATTGCCGCCATCGACAGTTTCGAGACCCATGTTGTGCCGATCATCGCCGATATCGACGCCGGTTTCGGCAATGAGCACGCCACCTATCTGCTGGCGAAGGAACTCATCAAGGCCGGGGCCTGCTGCCTCCAGATCGAAAATCAGGTGTCGGACGCCAAGCAGTGCGGCCATCAGGATGGCAAGGTGACGGTGCCGCGCGAGGACTTCATCGAGAAGCTGCGCGCCTGCCGCCTCGCCTTCGAGGAGTTGGGCGTGGAAGACGGTGTCATCGTCGCGCGCACGGATAGCCTCGGTGCGGGCCTCACCCAGAAGGTGCCGGTGAGCGCGCATCCGGGCGACCTTGCCAGCGATTACATCAAGTGGCTGAAGACCGAGCCGATCACCGAGCAGCACCCCATCCGTGATGGCGAGCTGGCACTCTACCAGAACGGCAGTTTCGTGCGCCCGGTGCGCCTGCCCAACGGTCTGTTCCCCTTCAAGGAAGGCACAGGCAAGGCACGCGTGATCGAGGATTGCATCGCCAATCTCACGCTCGGCGGAGCAGACCTGCTGTGGATTGAAACGGACACCCCGAATGTGGATGAGATCGCCGCTATGGTGAGTGAAATCCGCAAGGCGGTGCCGAACGCCAAGCTCACCTATAACAACTCCCCCTCCTTCAACTGGACCCTGAACCTGCGCAAGCAGGTGCGCGCCCAGTGGCTGGAAGAAGGACGGATCAAGGCGGAAGATTACCCGGACGGCAACGCCCTGATGGGTGCGGATTTCGACACCACCGCGCTGGGCCTTGAGGCGGATGAACGCCTAAAGCGCTTCCAGACCGACATCTCGGCCCGCGCCGGCGTGTTCCACAATCTCATCACCCTGCCCACCTTCCACCTCACGGCGAAGTCGGTGGACGAGCTCTCACGCGGCTATTTCGGCGAGGACAAGATGCTCGCCTATGTCGCCACCGTTCAGCGCGAGGAAATCCGCCGCAACGTCTCGGCGGTGAAGCACCAGCACGAGGTCGGCTCGGATCTCGGCGACGCCTTCAAGGAGATGGTGGCTGGCGAACGCGCCCTGAAGGCCGGTGGCCACGCCAACACCATGAACCAGTTCGCGGCCGAGTGAACGCGCCCGACTGATCCTCATCCCCCATTTTCAGGAGTGTTCAACATGAGCACGCAATTCAAGGCTGTTCCCGCTCAAGACCTGTCTGATCGTGATCGCGCGATCAATCGCCTCGCCGATGCAGTGCATCGCATGAATGAGGCCGTGCAGCGGGCTGTCGCCTCGGGCATCTCGGTGGAACTGGTGCGGGTCTCTCGCCACCATGACGGGGCGGGAAGCTGGGGCGACCAGATGATCCCGCTGGTGCGGGACGCCGCATCGTCTCAGGGCACCTGACATGGGTGCACACCCGCATGCCCTGCCGGCCGCACCACCCGCGGCCCTGCCCGACCCATCTCCGGACAGGACAGCCGGCCCCACACGCACCGGCTTCGTGGAAATGATCTTTCCAGATCAGGCCAACCATTACGGCACGCTGTTTGGCGGCAATGCGCTCAGCATGATGGGAAAAGCGGCCTTCGTGGCCGCTACCCGCCATGCCCGCTGCCCGGTGGTGATGGCCAGCTCCGAGAAGACCGCATTCCATGTGCCGGTGCAGGTAGGGCAGATCGTGGAACTGGCGGCCGAAGTGGTGCGGGTGGGGCGCACCTCCATGACCGTCATTGTCGAGGTCACGGCTGAAGAACTCCTCTCCGGCGCGCGCCGTCTGGCGGTGCGCGGTTCATTCGAAATGGTGGCGGTGAATGCCGCCGGCAAGCCTGTTCCCATTCCTGCACCTGCCGGTGCGCCCGTTGCCGCCCCTGTTGCGGCCCCCTCTTCTCACGCCAAGGAAATGCCCAAGTGAAGCAGCATCAAGTGCGCACCTACAAGTCCGCCGAACACCTCGCCCGCACCGACCAGCTGGCATGGAAGATCGCGGAAGTCGCCACCGACCCGGTCGCGGTGGAAGATGATGTGGTGGAGATGATCGGCAACCGCATCATCGACAATGCGGCCGTCGCGGCCGCCTCCATCAGCCGCCGTCCGGTGGCGAGCGCGCGGGCGCAGGCGCTGGCGCATCCCTTCCAGCCGGGCGCGACCGTGTTCGGCCTGTCCAGCCATCGCCGCATCTCGCCGGAATGGGCGGCATGGGCCAATGGCGTGGCGGTGCGTGAGCTGGACTTCCACGATACATTCCTCGCCGCCGATTACTCTCACCCCGGCGACAACATCCCCCCCATTCTGGCCGTGGCCCAGCATTGCGGTCTGGATGGACAGGCGCTCATTCGCGGCCTTGCCACCGGCTATGAGATTCAGGTGGATCTGGTGAAGGGCATCTGCCTGCACGAGCACAAGATCGACCATATCGCCCATCTCGGCCCTTCGGCTGCGGCGGGTATCAGCGCGGCGCTGGGGCTGTCCACGGAAATCACCTATCAGGCGGTGCAGCAGGCGCTGCATGTCACCACCACCACCCGCCAGTCCCGCAAGGGCGAGATTTCGAGCTGGAAAGCCTATGCCCCCGCTTTCGCCGGCAAGATGGCCGTGGAAGCCGTGGACCGCGTGATGCGCGGTGAAGGCGCGCCCTCCCCGGCATGGGAAGGCGAGGATGGTTTCATCGCCTGGCTGCTGGGCGGCCCGAAGGCGGAATATAGCGTGCCCCTGCCCGAGAAGGGCGAGGCCAAGCGCGCCATTCTGGACACCTACACCAAAGAACATTCGGCCGAATACCAGAGCCAGGCACTGATCGACCTTGCCCGCCGCATGGGGCCGAAAATCGGTGATCTGTCTCAGGTACAGAGCATCGTCATCCACACCTCCCATCACACCCATTATGTGATCGGTACCGGCGCGAATGATCCGCAGAAGATGGACCCGAATGCGAGCCGCGAAACGCTCGACCATTCCATCATGTATATCTTCGCAGTCGCGCTGGAAGACGGCGCATGGCACCACGCCCGCTCCTATGCGCCCGAGCGTGCCAACCGCCCCGGCACGGTGGCACTGTGGCACAAGATCTCCACCGTGGAAGACCCGGAATGGACCCGCCGCTACCACAGCCGCGATCCGAAGGAAAAGGCGTTCGGCGGCCGCGTGGTGGTCACGCTCAAGAGCGGTCAGGTGATTGAGGATGAGCTGGCGATTGCCGATGCCCATCCCCTCGGCGCCCGCCCGTTTGCCCGCGCGCAATATGTGGCCAAGTTCCGCGCGCTGGCGGAAGGCGTCATCGCCCCCTCCGAGCAGGACCGCTTCCTCGGCACGGTGGAACGCCTGCCGCGCCTGAAGGCCGATGATCTGCTGGGCCTGAACTTCACGGTGGACCCCGCCCTGCTGGGCACAGCGACACCGGGCATCTTCGACTGGCGTGCACCGGCTGCACCTGCACTTTCCGTCGTCGCGGGTTGAGGACGGCCTGTGTCGCGCTGCCATAGGCTGCGGCACAGGTTCCAGCCATTGCCGATGGTCGCGGCCCATGTTGCGGCCAGCGACCGGCACCGATGCACCCGCCGCACCGGGCTGCGGCGGTTCACACAATAACCATGCGCCGCCTCTCAAGCCGGCGCATCCCACGCCAACAAACAGTGCGAGCACCTGTCATTCAGGCCTGCGCGACTGGGCGAACCCGTCTGGCCCCGGCCATAGCCGGAGCAGCTGGCATCCTATGCATACAAGGCCCCGGCAGCCCCGGCGGTCTGGTTCCGGGAGGTTCCAATGTCTCACTCTCATGCCACTCCGGCTGAAACATCCAGCCCGGACACCCCAAAGAAGCCCAAGAAGTCCGTCGCCCTCTCCGGCGTCGTGGCGGGCAACACGGCTCTCTGCACGGTGGGCCGCACGGGCAATGACCTGCATTATCGCGGCTATGACATTCTCGACATGGCCGAAGCCTGCACCTTTGAGGAAGTGGCATATCTGCTCATCCATGGCGATCTGCCCACCCCCTCAGAGCTTGCGGCCTACAAGGCCAAGCTGAAGACCCTACGCGGGCTGCCCGCCGCCGTGCGCCGCACGCTGGAAGAGCTGCCCGCCGCCGCCCACCCGATGGATGTGATGCGCTCCGGTGTCTCGGCGCTCGGTTGCGTGCTGCCGGAAGCATCCGACCACAATACCCCCGGCGCCCGGGACATCGCAGACCGCCTCATCGCCTCGCTCGGCTCCATGCTGCTCTACTGGTATCACTACACCCAGAATGGCCGGCGTATCGAGGTGGAAACCGATGACGAAAGCGTCGGCGGCCATTTCCTGCATCTGCTGCATGGTGTTGCCCCTCGCGCCAGCCATGTGCGGGCGATGGACACCTCACTGATCCTCTATGCGGAGCACGAGTTCAACGCCTCCACCTTCACCGCGCGCTCCATTGCCGGCACCGGGTCGGATTTCTATTCTGCCATCACGGGGGCGATTGGCGCGCTGCGCGGCCCCAAGCATGGCGGCGCGAACGAGGTCGCGTTCGAAATCCAGAAGCGCTATGCCGGGCCGCATGAGGCCGAGCTGGATATTCGCCAGCGCGTGGCCAAGAAGGAAGTCGTCATCGGCTTCGGGCACCCGGTCTATACGGTTTCGGACCCGCGCAATGTGGTCATCAAGCGTGTCGCCCGCGCCCTCTCGCAGGAGGCTGGTTCCACCCGCATGTTCGATATTGCCGAGCGGATCGAGACCGTGATGGGGGAGGCCAAGAACATGTTCCCCAATCTCGACTGGTTCAGCGCCGTATCATACCACATGATGGGCGTACCCACCGCCATGTTCACCCCGCTGTTCGTCATCGCCCGCACCTCCGGCTGGGGCGCGCATATCATCGAGCAGCGGCTGGATAACAAGATCATCCGCCCCTCCGCCAACTATATCGGGCCGGAGAACCAGGTGTTCGTGCCGCTGGAAGCGCGCGGACAGGCCGAGATGCAGACCGGCGCTCACCTCCATCGCGCGGTCTGATCCGGGCTGGGTCAGGACAGCCCGGCCATGGCGCGACGCCGGTTCCCGTTGCCGGCGTCGCCGCTCTTTTCATGCCGCCATGCGGTGTGCCACCTTTTGCAAATCCACAGGGGCATGATGCGCAGCGAACCCTGCCGCACCGCCCGAGGAGACAATGATGCCCTATCTCGTCGCATCTGACCTGCCCACCGAACCCGCCGGCCTGCGCTTTCGCGCGCTGGTGGAACAGGGCGGCATCGCGCAGCTTCCCGGTGCGCATAACGGGCAGGCCGCCCTTCAGGCATGCGCCGCCGGTTTCAAGGGGCTGTATCTTTCCGGCGCGGCGATGACCGCATCCATGGGGTTGCCGGATCTGGGCATCATCACGGTTGATGAAGTCGCCTTCTTCATCCGCCAGATCGCCCGCGCTTCCGGCTTGCCGCTGCTGGTGGATGGGGACACCGGCTATGGCGAGGCGCTGAACGTGATGCACATGGTGCGCACCTTCGAGGAAGCCGGTGCCGGCGCAGTGCATATCGAGGACCAGCTTCTGCCCAAGAAGTGCGGCCATCTCAATGACAAGAAACTGGCCGATGCGCATGACATGGCCGCCAAGGTCGCCGCCGCCGCCAAAGCCCGCCGCCACCTCTATCTGATCGCCCGCACCGATGCCGCCGCAAGTGAGGGGATGGATGGTGCCATAGCCCGTGCGAAGCTCTATATGGAAGCGGGCGCGGATGCCATTTTCCCCGAAGCACTAAACACCGCAGAGATGTTTCGGGAGTTCGCGCGCCGCATGCCCGGCGTGCCGCTTCTGGCGAACATGACCGAGTTCGGCCGCACGCCCTTCTTTACCGCGACCGAGTTTGAGGAGATGGGCTACCGCATGGTGATCTGGCCGGTGTCTTCGCTGCGTGTCGCCAACAAGGCACAGGAAAAACTCTACCGCACTATCGCACGCGACGGTTCCACCAAGGCGATGGTGGACGAGATGCAGACCCGCGCGGAACTTTACGAGACCATTGGCCTGAAGGCGTTCGAGGAACTCGATGCCTCGATTGTCGCAACCGTGGTGCCCCCTGTCGCGGCGCAGTGAGATCGCACACCGCAAATGTGTGAGCAGACACCGATCAGTCTGGGGCCGGGTTTTCCGGGATAAGGACGCGCGGCCCACTCCAACATGCGCGACATGGCGGAAGGCTGGAGAGCAGCCGGGTGAATGGGGGGTCACCGGGCATGATCCGCCAGACGTCACATCATCTGGAAAACCCGAAGTGGGCCGGTGGTGACACCACCGCCGGCCCATATTTCCTGTCTATTCAGCCAGGCAGTTTCAGCCGTCCACGCGCTCCGGAACCGGCAGGCCCAGCCACTCGGTGTAGAACGCATCCACATCCGGCTCGAAATCATGGATCACCGGATACCAGGGGGTGGGCGCTTCCACATCATGCAGGGTTCCGCATTCCGCGCAGAAATATTCGCGGATGACCTGCCAGTTCGAGGTGGGCGCCATGAGACGGGGATAGATTTCCTCCATCTTCTCCTGGCTGTCGCGCACATGCACATGGGCATGCAGCTTCCAGTTATCTTTCCAGCCACAGAAATCATGCCCGCATTCGCAGCGCACGGTCCATTTCTTCGAGGCCTTCTGCTGCACGATATACATCTTGGGCCCGAGCGGCAGAATGATCCTGTCATCCCACGGCATGCGCCCTTGCAGAATGTCTACATAGATTGAGAAGCGCTCGGGGTCCTTCGGGGTCGAGAGCATCTGGTGCAGGGTATCGTCGTCGATCGTGCCATCCACCAGATCGGCAATCTTGGTGCGGGTATAGGCCATGGGATTTCCTCCGGAATTTTTATGAGGGTTCTCCCCCTCACGGCGCGAGGGGGAGCCGTTTTTCATGCGGCAGTCAGTGCCGGCTCATTCCTCGACAAACTGCACGGTGTGCACGTCCGGCAGTTCGGACAGGTCCATGGAGTAGCGGGAGCCATAGGTGGGAATGCCGATTTCCTCTTCGGTCAGCACCCAGCTATCCGGAATGTCCCAGAAAGCACGGAACTGTTCCTCAAACCTCGGCCCCAGCTTGAAGGAGGCGGCGAACATCTGCCGCACCTGCGTACCCGCATCCTTGGCGAGAATCTTCTCGCGCTCGCCCTTCATCCAGTCCCGCGTGGGCACGGACTTGGCGATCCGCTCCTTGCGGATGCGCTTGCGGGCGGTATCGGTGGCGGGACCATCCACCTCAAACTGGCCATCGGCCCCCTTCTTCACCGCCACGCCATAGACCTGCATGGCGAAGCGCTCCAGCACATAGCCGCCATTCAGGTCGTTCACGACCGCCTGCGGGTCACGGTCGAGCGGATCACCGAAGCCGGGGCCGCCGCGCATGTAGTTCAGATAGAGGTCGTAATCGGAGAACATCTCCTCGGTGGTGATGGCCTGCTTGTCACGCTTGATGCGCGCATCCGGCAGCATCGCATCCCAGGTGGGGTTTTCCGGGTCGGTGTCGCCACCAAGCGGAATGTCCTTGCCGGACGCGATCAGCTCCTTGAGATTGGTGCCATGCGCGGCGAAGCGATAGCCGGAAGCCGCCGGATAACCGCCCATCAGCCCCCAGTCGGAGGAGATGTGGCCGTTGCCCATGAAAAACATGGTCCAGTCCTTGGCGTTCCACACCATGCGCAGGCTCTCGAACCCGCAGCCGCCACGATACTTGCCGGACCCGCCGGAAGAGGCCTTGATCTGCCGGCCCAGATAGACCAGTGGCTCGGCCAGTTCCCAGATCTCCATATCGCCCATGTCGCCTTCCGGGTTCCAGATGGCGGCGGCATGGGAGAGGCCGTCATGAACGGCGGTTGCCCCCGTGCCGTTGGCGGCGCACTCGAACGAGTTCACGGCATGGATTTCATCATACTGATTGAAGCCACCCCCCTGCAGCCAGTTGGAGGTGTTGGCATTGCCCGCATTCACCTCTTCCAGATAGCCGCGCCCGAAATAGGAGCGCGAGAGGCCGCGCCACAGCGCTGTCCATGCCGAAACGAGGAAGTGCCATGAGTAGGAGAAGGCGACGCGGCGGTCATCCGGGTTCATCCACGTGCCCTTGGGCAGGCGGAACTCGGTGCCATAGGCCGCGCCGTCATTGATCATTTCAGAGGGAATGAGGGTCTGGGTCATCATCACCCAGATGCCGGAGGTGAAGCTCACCTGATGGGCATTGTAGGTATGCCAGCCCCAGCGGCTCGCGCCCTCGAAATCCAGCCGCCATGTGCCATCCTTGCGAATAGTCATCTCGCAGGGGGCATGCATGATGGTGTCGACCTTGGCGAAGTCGGACGGCACCCGCACATCTTCATGGTTGTAGGGCACATCCACGAAGCCGACCTGCCGGTAGGTGCCGGGAATGGTCATGGCCTTGATGCGGGCCTGAAGGCCGAGGCGGCCATGCTCCACCGCCTCATAGGCAAACTTCCAGTAGGCGTCGATGCCCTCTTCCGCAATGACCTCTTCCACCAGCTTGCGGATCATGTGGCAGCCGGCGACACGGGTGCGTTCATCCAGCATCCAGTAGCGGGTGGTACGCACCATGCGCTGGCTTTCATGCAGCCAGTCTCGGAAGAGAATGTCATCCGCACCGATCTTGCGGCAGGTGACGGAATAACCATCGCCGAAGCGCTGCACCTGTCCGGTCGACATCGAGCCCGGCCCGACAGAGCCGGTATCAATAACGTGGGTCACACCGCCCACCCAGCCGATCAGTTCCCCTTCCCAGAAGATGGGGACGATGGTGTGGATGTCGCACGGATGCACATTACCGATGAGCGCATCGTTGTTGCAGAAGATGTCCTTGTCCTTGACGCCCGGGTTTGCTTCCCAGTTGTTCTCGATCATGTATTTGATCGCCGCACCCATGGTGCCCACATGGATGATAATGCCGGTGGAGGTGAGAATACTGTCACCCGCCGCATTATAGAGGGTGAAGCACAGCTCGCCTTCCTGCTCCACAATGGGAGATGCCGCGATTTTCTTGGCGGTCTCGCGCGCATCCACCACGCCGGCGCGCAGGCGGGAGAACAGCTTGTTGTAGAGAATGGGCTCGCTCTCACGCAGTTCCAGCTTTTCAAGGCCGGCATAGCGCTTGGTGGCCTTGGTGGCCTCCATCAGGCGGTCGCGATGCTGCTTTAAGGTTTCACCGCCGCGCACGATGCCGCGGGTGGCGCCCGCAAGGGTCGCCTGCTTGACGTTCACGTTCATGATTGCGTTTCCTCAGATTGGTTTTGGCTACAGGCAGACAGATGTCTCCTGCCGCTCACACCTCACGCAGATGGAACAGGCGGTGGCCGTCCAGCCATGTCTCGAACCCGTCCGGCACCACGAAGGTGGTGGCATCTGATTCAATGATGGCGGGGCCGGTGATCCTGTTGCCGGGGCGCAGGGACTCCATCCGGTAAAGCTGGGCATCCACCCACCGCTTCTTGCGGTAGAACTTGCGGGTGCCGAGGAACGCCTCGCTGGGCGGGGTGGGGCCTTCTTCGTCTTCTTTCGGAATCTTGGGCTTGGGGATCGGAACCATGCCGCGCATGATCGCGCCGGTCACCGAATAACCCAGCTCCGGCGAGCGGGCAGATGCGGCATAGACGCGGCCATAGGTGGTGTTGAAGGCTTCCGTCAGCTTCTCCCAGTCCTCGGCGGTCGAGGCGCTGGTGATGGGGGATTCAATTTCCAGATCGTTGAGCTGCCCGCGATACTGCATGCGGTAGCCCGGCTGAAGGGTGACCTGATCGGCGGTGTAGCCGTTCAGCTTGAACTCCTCGAGCACATTGTGGGTGAGTTCCTCCCACGCGTCCTGAAGGGTCTTTGCCGCCCGCTCACCTTCCTCCGGTGAAGCTTCTGTCGCCATGTTGATGTCGAGCGACTTGTCATAGCGATACTCGAAGTCCGCCGCCGCGCAGCCAAAGGCCGAGAAGCCGGCGGCCCATGCGGGCACGATGACATCCTCAAAGCCCAGCCCCTCGGTGTAGCCATAGGTATGCACGGGGCCCGCGCCACCATAGGAGAAACACACGAAGCTGGCAGGCGAGTAGCCCTTGCCGGAGATCATCGCCCGCAGATAATCGCGCAGGTCACTGTCCAGCAGCTCGATGACGCCAGCGGCCGCATCTTCCACCGAAAGGCCGAGCGGGTCGGCAAGCTGGGTCTTGATGGCATCCACGGCCCGCTGCCGGTCCAGTTTCAGCGCACCACCAAGGAAGTTGTCCGGGTTGAGATAGCCCAGCACGACATGGCAATCCGAAATCGAGATGGTCTCGATGCCACTGTCCGCCCAGCACACACCCACACGATAGCCGGCGGAATCCGGTCCCAGCTTGATCGCCTTGGTGTAGGGATCCAGCCGGATAAAGGAGCCGGCCCCCGCCCCCACCGAGTCCATCGCCACCAGTGGCAGCGAGAGCACGAGACGGGCCATGTCCGGGTCGTTCTTGATGGTCAGCTCGCCCTGGGTGATGAGCGCGACGTCAAACGAGGTGCCGCCGATATCCGAGCAGGCGATGTTCTTGTAACCCAGCACCTCGCCCAGATATTTCGCGCCGATCACCCCGCCAATGGGGCCGGAAACGATGGTGCGTGCCAGTTCCTTCGCCTTCCACGAGATGGTGCCGCCATGGGTGGCCATCACGCGGAAATCGAACTTGGTGCCATGCTCCTTGAAGGCGGAGGAGATCTTGTTCAGCGTCTGGCGGGAGGGTTCCGCCGCATAGCCTTCCAGAATTGTGGTGTTGGTGCGGTGGGTTTCCTTGCGCACCGGATAGTAGTCAACCGAGGCAAAGACCGGAATCGTCTTTCCGCTGTTCTTCACCTCCTCCAGCACGATATCGCGCACGCGCCGTTCATTGGCGGCATTCTTGTAGGAATGCAGCAGCGAGATCACGATGCCTTCCACATCGGCGGCGATAAGATCACGCGCGGCTTCCCGGGCGCTCTCCTCGCGCAGGGGGATGACCTCGGTGCCCATCATGTCGGTACGCTCGATCACGCCGCGCGTGAGCTGGCGCGGCACCAGCGGCGGGTCGAAACGGTGGGTGTTGAGGTGGATGCGATCCTCATAGGCATAGCCCAGATGGCTCTGCACCGCGCGGCCCATGCGGTGGAAATCTTCCATGCCGCGATTGACGATGAGGCCGCATTTCAGCCCCTTGCGCTGAACCACGCGGTTGAGCATGGCGGTTCCGGAATAGACCCCGGTCTGAAGCTGTTGCAGGCCCTCATTCAGTGAAAGCCCCCAGGCGGTCAATGCATCCTCGCTGGAGGCAATGAGCCCGAGCGACTCGTTCTGGGGCGTGGACTGGGCCTTGCCAACCACGAAGTCTCCGTCCTGATCGACGAAGAAGGTGTCTGTCATGGTGCCACCGGCATCAATGCCGAGCACCTGAACACTACGCAGATTTGTGACAGGTACGTTCACGTGTCTGTCCTCCCGTTTGACCGGCGACATTGCACCGCGCCGGTTCGCAAGGAGAGGAGCAGAATGTGTGCCAGTTGAATTCCGTCTGAAATCTTCTTTTGTTTTCAGGCTTATTTTTTGGAAGACAGAAACAGGCCATAAAGCTGCTGTCCGATATTCGGACACATGTCCGTCTGACCTGTTCCGATACGGGACGATTACGCCGGACTGGCGCCGGATGCACTTGTCTTCCCCGGCTTTCTGCGCCTATCATTCAGCCAAAGTCGATCGGCGTCTGACGCAAGAATTCGACGATATGGGAGTGAAACCGCCATCGGGCGGGCATGCCGAAGCGGTGCGCGCCGGAGGTCATCTCCTGTGTTGCCGCGCGGCTCCCTGTCTGCTGGCCCAGGGTCCAGATCGCGCAATCCTTCACCCATTCCAGTGCCCTGATGCTTGGGGAAGCTTGTGCTGTCCGGCCGGAGGACTGTGCCGGTGCCTTATCGTGAGATGCAGCGTGCCTGGGAAGGCTTTCAGGAGCACGGAACCGCCTCTGCGGTGATCCGCCCACCCGTCATCGCCTCCTGGCAGCGCTCACGCGCACACGATATTTCCATTACCCGCAGGCAAGCCCCCATTGTCAGTGAAGGTGAGCTTCACCGCCTGCGCCAGCTCAATGCACGCCTGCTGCGCGCCGCGCGCCATGCCATGGAAGATGCCCGCCAGCTTCTGCAGGGGTCAAACTGCATGCTGATCCTCTCCGATTCCAATGGCACCATTCTGGAAGCGGTGGGCGATGAACGCGCGGTGGATACCGGGCAGGATGTGCGCCTCCAGCGCGGAGGCATCTGGGCTGAGACGCAGATCGGCACCAATGCCATCGGCACGGCACTGGCCGCGCGCAAGCCTGTGCAGATCCATGCGGCAGAACATTTCTGCGCCGCCGTTCATCAATGGACCTGCGCTGCCGCACCGGTCTGCGATCCAGCCGATGGCACTTTGCTGGGAGCGGTGGATATTTCCGGTCCGCAGGCCACTTTCAGCCCTCAAAACCTTGCCCATGCCTCTGCTCTTGCCCATCAGATCGAGGCCGTTCTGGAACGGCGCATGGCGCTGGAGCACGAGCGCGTGCTATGCCATTTCCTCAGCCGCCGCGCGCTCTGGCATTCGCAGGATATCATCGCGTTCGGCCGCTCCGGCACGCTGATCTACTCGACCGATCAGGCGGTTCAGGATATCCGCAAACGCAATGCGGGCCTGCTCGCCGAGGGACAGCTTCTGCCCCTGCGCGGCCTTGAGCCCGGCGCGTGGGAACGCACGGTGAGCGAACTGATCCCCGGTGCAAACCTTGAGATCGTCACCGAGGATGGTGAGGATATTGGCGGCGTCATCGTGCTCAACATGGTACGGCGTCCGCGCCAGACTGTACGTGTTGCTCCCCGAACCGAGGATGCCCCCTTCACGTTTGAAGCCATTGTGGGCGACAGTGCCATCATGCGCGAGACCCGCGACAAGGCCCGGAGGATGGCTGAAAGCGGCCTGCCCGTTCTGCTTGAGGGAGAAACAGGCGCTGGCAAGGAACTCTTCGCCCGCGCCATTCATGGGGTCAGCGCGCCGCAAGGCCCCTTCATACCTGTCAATTGCGGAGGGCTTCCGCGCGATCTGATTGCCAGCGAACTGTTCGGGTATGACAAGGGCGCTTTCACGGGGGCAGACAGTGCCGGGCGTGCGGGCAAGGTGGAGGCGGCCCATGGCGGCCTTCTCTGCCTTGATGAAATCGGCGAGATGCCGCTGGAGTTGCAGTCTTTTCTGCTACGCGTTCTGGAAGACGGCGTGGTCTATCGGGTCGGCAGCCACACCGCGCGGCGCACGGATTTGCGCCTTGTCTCCATGACAAACCGAAATCTTGCAGATGCGGTGACACAAGGCACATTCCGCAAGGATCTGTTCTATCGCATCGCCGCACTGCGTCTGCGCATTCCTTCGCTGCGTGAGCGTGAGGATGATGCGCTGCTGCTGATGGAGCACTATTGCGCACAGGCCGCGATACGGCTGGGGCATGCGGCTCCACATCTTTCATCTGCGGCGGCAGATGCCCTGCGCGCCTATGACTGGCCGGGAAATGTGCGCGAACTGCGCAATGTGGCCGACATGCTGGTCTCCATGACCCGCAGCCACATCATAGATATTGATGATTTACCTTCCGAAATCCGGCCCACTTCAGATGCGCCAAGAACGGAGACCGGTTGCGATCTGAAATCTATGGAGAACAGTGCCATTCTCAACACCATTGCCGCCTGTGGAGGAAATCTCTCCCGCGCGGCCCGTCATCTCGGAATTGCCCGCTCCACGCTCTATCTGCGGCTCGCCGCCATCTCCCGAGAGGAGCAGGCCAAAGGGCGCTGAAACGCCACGGAACTCTCAGGGTAAAATAGATATCGCTCTGATTTAACGTGTATTTTCAGAATCAAATAATCTGATATTGCATTCACAGCTGCTGACCCGCATCACCACCATTGCGCGCATGCATGTGCAGTTACCCACCAAACCCGGTGTTTTTCCGGCGTGAAAAGGTGGCAAAACCATCGTCTACCCACAGGTCTTTCCAAGATCTATCGCCACCAGCAGAACCAGCGTGAATAATGTCTGGCTATTCGCGATAAGTTCTTCCTAAAATCCCTGTCGTGACATCAGCCCGCAGCGAATAACGGAGAAGAGCGCGATGAAGCCGACTGCGCAGCAAACTGGCGGCTTCAACAGGCGCTATCGGATTTCGCTGCCGTTTCTGTTTGCCAGCCTGATGGTCACAGCGCTCTTCCTCTCCAGTTCCCTGCTGATATGGCAAGGATGGCGAGCCGCGCACCGGGCGCTGATCCAGTCTGCGGAAGAGACGACAGAAAGCATGGCGGTGCTGGCGGATGAGCGCGTCCGTCATTTCATTTCAACAGCCAGCACAACGCTTAATCGGCTCAGCCATTATCCGCTGAAAGTCGGACCCGGCCTTGAAAACCGTTCCATGCCGCTGATGAGTTTCGTGAATGCACTGACAAACACACCTCTGGTTTCAGCGATCCATGTCTCCTATGGCGATGGAGACTTCATGATCGTGCGCCAGCTGAAATCGGCCGAGGAGCGACACAATTATGGTGCGCCAGATGATGCCACCTATCTGATTGGTGTGCGCACGAACGGCTCACGCGGTGCCCCCACGCTTGAGCGTTATTTTTACAACGCCCATGGGGACTTTATCAGCAAGTATACTGTACCGGATGCCCTGCTGTTCGACCCGCGCCAGAGGGACTGGTATCAGTTGGCCGAGACATCCACCGGCCAGCATCTCAGTGGCCCCTACCAATTTGCCGGTGATACCCAGGTCGGATTGACCCTGAGTGAGAAGTCCTCCCAGGGCACGGCCATTGTGGCCATGGACCTTGGCCTCTCTGCTCTCGATGAGCGGATGAGCGACCAGCGACCAACCCCCAATGCAGAATATGCGATCGTATCCGAGACAGGAGACATCATCGCCAACGCCCTGCCCGCACGTGAGCAGAGCGGGCCGGAAGGCGCACCTGCCATGCCGGCAGCTCCCAACGTGCGTTTCAAGGCCTTGCCTGTATTGAAAGAAAACAAGGCTCCTCCGGGCAAGGTTGTGCCATTCGATGTGGAAAATGAACCCTGGTTTGGGGTTCAGATTCCGCTGTCCGCTATCGGCCAGCGCCAGCTTCATCTTCTGGTGGCCATGCCGGATGAAGACCTGACATCGTCGCTCCGCAAGGATTTCATCGAACAGATGATCTGGGGGATCATCATCATCTTTTTTCTGATGATCCTGAGCTGGTACATCGGCACACGTGTTGGCAACAGCGTCACCAATGTCTCGCAGCGGACAAAATGGCTCTCGAATTTCGATTTTGCCCCCCGCCCGCCTGTGCAGAGCCGGATTTTGGAAGTGCAGCAGCTGGGCGATGCGCTGGATGGCATGAGCACCGCTATCCGCACCTTTCTCGCCACGCTGCAAACCATAGGCAATGAATCCAGCCTGGACCGGATGCTGGATGATGTGCTGCACCAGACCGTGGCGGCCACGGGGTGCACATTTGGCGCGGTGTATCTTCTGAACGAACAGGAAGACGCCCTGGAACTGACAGCAATTGCCCGCGGACAGATTGCAACGGACGCGCCTTCCCAGTTCCCCCATCACAGACTGCCGCTGGAAGTGCTCACCCCTCCACACCCCATGATTGGCGTGTATCCGCGGGACATTGCCCAGCTTGCCGTGCCCTTGAGCGATAGGCAGAACAAGCCGCTGGGCCTGCTTTTGCTGAACCATAAAGCCGACAGCACCCATACGCATGGAGCATTCCGCGCCTTCGCCACCCAGCTTTCCGGCGCACTCTCCGCTTCCATCGAAACCCGCAGCCTGGTGCTGGCACAACAACGGCTGTTCAACGGGTTCGTGCATCTGATCGCCGATGCCATTGACGCCAAGAGTCCCTATACCGGCGGACATTGTCGCCGGGTGCCGGAACTCGCGATCATGATGGTGGACCAGATGGCGAATGAAGGGCGCAGCCCTTATGGGCCATATCATCTCAGCGCCGCGGAACGATATGAGTTCCGTCTCGGCGCATGGCTACATGACTGCGGCAAGGTGACGAGCCCCGAACACATCATCGACAAGGCCACGAAGCTTGAGGTCATCAACAACCGCATCCATGAGGTTCGCACGCGGTTCGAGGTGCTGTGGCGCGATGAGGAGATCGCACATCTGAGGCGCGTGATGGATGGCGGGAATGGCGACGACTCACTGGCGCGGCGCGATGCCGCCCATGAGCAATTGCGCGCAGATTTTGCCTTCATTGCACGCTGCAATATTGGCGGTGAATTCATGGCTGATGCAGATGTCACCCGCCTGATGGAAATTGCCCGCAAGCAATGGACGCGCAACTTCAGCGACCGTCTCGGCCTCTCACGCGGGGAGGAGGAGCGCCTCGCCGGCATTGCCGAAACCCCGGTCCCAATAACGGAAGACCTGCTGATGGACCGGCCGGAGCACAAGCTGGCCTGGAATGCCTTCCGGCCGCCGGTCGAGAAGGGCTCCCCCGCGAACGTTCATGGCTTCGACATGCCTTTGCCGGAACTGGCGGAAAACCGTGGTGAGCTCCATAATCTGACGATCCGCAGAGGCACGCTTACGGATGAAGACCGGTTCCGCGTCAATGACCATGTGGTGCAGACCTACCTGATGCTGCACACCCTGCCCTGGCCATCTTACCTGCGCCGTGTGCCTGAGATTGCCGCCACCCATCACGAACGCATGGACGGAAATGGCTATCCGCGCCGGCTGGATGCGAGCCAGTTGACGCTGGAAGATCGGGTGATGGCCATTGCGGATGTTTTCGAGGCACTGACAGCCACTGACCGCCCCTACAAGCCGGCCAAGACGCTCAGCGTATCTCTCGACATCATGACAGACATGGCGACCAATGGGCATCTCGACCCTTTGCTGCTGCGCCATTTCCTCAACAAGAGGGTGTGGGAAAATTACGGTGAGTACTTCCTGCAACCAGAGCAGACGGATGCTGTAGACATCGAGAGCCTGATTGCCCGCCTGCCCCGAAATGCACCACCTCCACCCGGGCTTCAATAGAAGCGGCAGTAATGCACACAGAGCCTCTGAAAAGGTTCTCGCTCTATGGGTTTGCCCGCCTTCCAGACCGGTCGGGGCAAACAGTCTTCAAATCGGGCAATGGTCCTTCACGCACAAAACCACATGTTCAAACTGCCCAGAAGTGAGCAATTTGAACATGTGGCATGCCCCCCCTCCGACCCGAAGGGCACGTTTCCCGCGTCATTCAGGCCGGATGAGGCGCGCGTCAGTCCTTTCCCGCAGCATCAGACCGGTGGACGGCCGCGCACAGCGCGCGAGACGATGGAAACGAGAAAGAGAACAAGAAATACGACGAATAGAATCTGCGCAATAGACGATGCCGTTCCGGCAACGCCACTAAATCCAAGAGCTGCAGCAATAAGCGCAACAATAAGGAATGTGAGTGCCCAGCCAAGCATGGCGTTTTCCTTTCATGATCTCACGACGCTTCATGAAAGAAACGCAAAGGGCCATGTCTGGTTCCAAAATGATGGCGGTATTTTGCAAAAACGAAATCAATGCATAGCCGCGAACATCCGTATGCTGCGCTCATGTGCGTCCGGCATGCCGTTTCAAGATATGGGAAATCTGCGGAATTTGCGGATGGCGCAATCAGCGTCTCTGGCCATGGCAACAAGTTCGGCAGCATCTACCAGAGCTTGCTCTGGGCTTGCGTCCTCATTCAAGCGCAACGCCTTACGCCTGGGACCTCGATCATGTCGCCTGTTCCCGCCTTCGGCCTGAAGCTGAGGTGAGATCTGTGCGGATACCTAACGGCCCCGCACAGAGTTTTCATCACACAAGCCGGACATCACACAGCAAGCTGGGTCTGCACCAAACGGGAATAAAGCCCACCGGCAGAAACTAGATCCTGATGCGCGCCCTGTTCAGCCACGCCTTCCGGGGTCACCACCACGATGCGATCTGCGCTGCGTACGGTGGACAGCCGATGCGCGATAACCAGCGTGGTGCGCCCCTTCGCCAGAGCCGCAAGCGCCTGCTGGATTTCCCATTCGGTCGCCGCATCCAGTGCTGAGGTCGCCTCATCCAGAATGAGAATGGCCGGATCTTTCAGGAACATGCGCGCAATGGAAAGCCGCTGCTTCTGGCCACCTGAGAGCTTTACACCGCGCTCCCCTATCACCGTATCCATGCCCATGGGCAGGGAGGCAATGAGGTCTTCCAGACGTGCGCGATGGGCGGCCGTGCGGATCTCCTCCTCGCTGGCGCCAAGCCGGCCATAGGCGATATTCTCGCGGATGGTGCCGGCAAACAGGAACACATCCTGCTGCACAATGCCGATGGAACGACGCAGGGAGTGCAGCGTCGCGTCCCGCACATCCATGCCATCAATGGTGATGCGCCCGGATGTAGCTTCATAAAATCGCGGCAGCAATGCGCACAAGGTGGTCTTGCCCGCACCGGATGGCCCGACAAACGCCACGGTCTCTCCCGCCTTGATGTGCAGGGAGAAATGGTTGAGCACGCTCTTGTCCGCCGTGTAGCCGAAGCTCACATCCTCATAGGTGATTTCACCCCGCACCGGACCCAGATCGCGGGCATTGGGGCGGTCTGCAATATCCGGGGCGGTGTCCAGAAACTCGAGATAGGAGCGGAAACCGGCCAGCCCCTTGGGATAGATTTCCACTACCGCCGCGATCTTCTCCAGCGGGCGGAAGAACACACTCACCAGCAGCAGGAAGCTGACAAATCCGCCATTGGAGAGTTCGCCGCGGATGACGAACCACGTGCCGGCGACCATCACCACCACCTGAATGAAACGCATGCCGATATAGCCAAGCGACATATGCGCGGCCATCAGCTTGTAGGCCTCCAGCTTGGTCTTGCGGTAATTGCTGTTGTCGGCGGCGAACAAGCCGCGTTCATGATCCTCATTGCCGAAGGCCTGCACCACGCGCATGCCGCCCACATTTTCCTCGATCCGCGCATTGAACGCACCGATGCTCTGAAACAGGGCGCGGAAATTATGCATCATGCGACGCCCGTAATGGGCTGTGACCCAGGCCACCACAGGCACGATCACGCAGGTGATCAGCCCCAGATGCGGATTGATGTAGAGCATCAGCGCGAAGGCACCGAAAAAGGTCATCAGCGCGATGAACACATCTTCCGGGCCGTGATGTGCCACCTCTCCCACCTCTTCCAGATTGCTCGTGAGGCGGGCCACCAGATGGCCGGTCTTGTTGTTGTCGAAGAAAGAGAAGGAGAGTTTTTGCAGATGGTCGAAGGCGCGGGTGCGCATGTCAGTTTCAATATTGATGCCGAGCATGTGACCCCAATAGGTCACCACCGCCATCAGGCCGGTATTGACGAGATAGATGGCCAGAAGCCCCACCGCTGCAAGGGTGATGAGGTTCCAGTCCTGTGCCGGCAGCAGGTGATCCACGAAGGCGGCAACCGCCATGGGAAACCCGAGCTCCAGCAGGCCGGACAGGATGGCGCATGAAAAGTCGAGAAAAAACAGCCCCTTGTAAGGAGCATAATAGGCAAAGAACTGTCGAATGGTGCTCATTTAAAGCTGCTCATCAATCCCCGACATCCACGCCTTCATGACCAAGACGCCAATAGGCCGCGATGGAGGTGTTTTTCTTGTCCATGCCAAGGATTTTCGTGGCGTGCTGGCGAAGACGGCGGGCGGTCGCCTGCTCGCATCCGGCAAAGATTCGAGCGTGCGCCATATCATCCGGGAACGTCACCTGCCGCAAGGCCTCTTCCAGCATGGGAGAAAGACCAGCGGGAGTTTCGCCACGATGCAGCCAGCGCAGATCAAGCGTGGCCGCGCTTGGCAGGTGCTGTTCCTCAACCGGGTTTGCAACCTCGATACGCACCACCGCATGCGCGCCTTCCGGCAGTTTTTCCAGCAGACGCGCGATCACGGGCAGCGCGGTTTCATCGCCCATATAGAGCTGCCATGGTGCGGGCGCGGGCGCACCGCCACCGGGGCCAAGAAGGCCCACAATATCACCCGCCTGTGCGTTGCGTGCCCATGTCGCGCCGGGGGTGGATGCGCCTTCATGCAGGGCGACATCAATCCCCACCTCACCGCATGCAATATCCAGCGTGCGCACCGTGTAGACCCGGGCAATGAGCGCATCCTCACCCTTTGCCATCACCATGCGCCCACTCTCATCGGCATGGGGCCACACCGGCATGCGGCCATGTGGGGGAATGAGCACGCGCACATGCAGGCCGGGGCCTTCAAAATGGGCGGCATCGCCCTTCAGCACCACACGGCGCATCAGCGGCGTGACATTCCACGCCCGCACCACCTGCATCTCGCGGAAGAAGGGCAAGGCGCGCGCGCCGGCATCATCTCCACTCCAGATCAGGCCGGTGGATGCGTCTTCGCCCATCCCCGCCAGAGCTTCGGCCAGCGTCATCTTGCCAAGGCTGAGAGCGGTGGAGGTGGGGGCCGTGCAGGTCATGACCAGCTCGTCCGCCCTGGGGCTCAACGAGATGATACCGAACCGGGCATGGGCGAACTGCACATCTTCAGCCTGCACCGTCACCTCGGCATAATCGGTGAAGCGGGTGCGCAGGGCTGCGATGGTCTCGGCAGGGTTGGACAAAGGCAGGCGCGCCTCGGCCTTCAAGGGCTCAGCCACGTGATGATCCTCCCCTTTGCAACAGCCAGATGAGATAGGGCCCCCCCACCAGCGCCGCGAAAAAGCCGACCGGGATCTGATAGGGGAACGTCACCGTGCGCCCCAGCCAGTCTGCCAGCATGAGCAGGTCTGCGCCGATAATGGCGGAGGCGAACAGGAAAACAGGCCCGCCTGCAAACCCCGCCAGCCGCGCCATATGGGGAGCCAGCAGACCAGCAAGGCTGAGCGGGCCGACAAAAAGGGTCGCCGCAGCTGTCATCAGCGCTGCCAGAACAGAAATCACCAGCCGGCTCATGCGCACCGGCACGCCCAGCGCGCTGGCGACAGCAGGGCCAAGGGAGAGAATATCGATCCATCGCCCCAGCCATGGCAGCGGTGCAAGCAGCACCAGCACACACAGGGTGAGCAACACGGCATCGGAGGCCACCACCCGGTCTGTGGAACCGCTGAGCCAGCCCAGCAGAAGAAAGGTGTTCCAGCCCCCGGCGGCATACACTGCTGAAAGAAGCGCAAGACACATACAGCCCAGTGCCACCCCCGCCAGCAGCATCCGCTCCGGGCCAAAGCCGGTGCGCGCGCCCATGGCGAGAATGAACAGCAGAGCCCCCAGCGCTCCGACGCCACTCGCCGCCATACGGATGCCCGTATCCGGCATATCAAAGAAGATGAGCGCGGCGGCAATGCCAACACCGGCCCCCGCCCCAACGCCCAGCACCTCCGGCCCCGCCAGCGCATTGCCGGTGAGGCGCTGCATCAGCGCGCCAGCCACCCCAAGCAAGGCCCCGGCTGCTGCTGCCACCACCGTGCGGGGGGCACGAAACGGCATCAGTTCGGCCAGCATTTGTCCCGTGGCGAAGGACCAGCCATCTGGCCCCGCACCCAGCGAGAGCACGATGAAACCCAGTGCCACCCCTGCCCCGGCCAATATCGCCAGAGCCCGCCATGGCCGCACCAGCCTCTTCGCATGAGAGGCGGAAACCGGCGCGGGCGGAGTGATGGACTTCACACGCGGCAACAGCCACAGCAGCAGCGGCCCACCCAGCAGGCCCACCATCGCGCCGGTGGGGATAAGATCGCCGCTCTCACCCGAGGTCGCCTGCACCAGCCCATCCGCGACCGCCAGCAGCACCGCACCAATGATGGGTGCCTTCAGCAGGACTTCCTTCGGCGTGCGGGCACCGGAAAGCCGGGCAAAGGCTGGAGCAGCAAGGCCGATAAAGCCGATAACACCCACCTCCGCAATCACGCTCGCTGCAAGCCACACGCCAATGGCGAGAATGCCGCCCCGCAGCGCCAGTAGAGCCACACCGAGGCTGCGCGCGCCCACATCATCCAGCGCCAGCATCGCCAGCGGGCGCAGCAGAAGGGCCGCAGCACCGGCACAGACCACAAGACGGGTGCCGATGGTGATCGCGCTGTGCCAGTTCTGCTGGTGCAGGGAGCCCCCGCCCCAGATGAAGACGGACAGCACATATTCGCCCCGCGCCAGCACAATGGCAGCACTGGCTGCCCCGGCCATGAGCGAGACCGTCATGCCTGCCACCACCACCGTGACCGGATCGAGCCCCCGCCACCAGCTGAGCGCCAGCACGATCAGAACCGCCGCCGCACCACCGGCCAGCGCCACACCTTCGCGAGACCATGCCAGCAGCGCCGGCGCAAAAGCCAGCGCCATGGTGAGCGCCAGTTGCGCACCAGCAGCGATGCCGAGAGTGGAGGGGTCAGCAATCGGATTGCGCAGAACGCGCTGCAACAGGGCGCCGGAAAGCCCCAGCGCCGCACCGGCCAGAATGGCGGTGGCCATGCGCGGCAACAGCCCCTGCCACAGCAGTGCCGCTTCCAGCGCGCGCATGGTCTGCGCATCGCCGGAAAGGGAGGGCTGCCGCATCAGCGTCGTGAGGAACAGCACCAGCGCGAAGATGGCCAGCGCCCACCACAGGCCATTCATCCCGCGCCGCGTGGCAGATGGCTTTGGGGCAGAAGGCAGGCTCATGTCACTCACAATCCACCTCCCGGCCCACCGCGCAGCGCGGCGCTCACCAGCCGTGCGCATCGCATCGCTGTCGGCAATCCACCGAACGGGTTCATGGCACCGATGAGAAACACCCGCCCTTCCCGCACATTCGGCAACGCCTGCCAGAGCGCGCTTTGCGGCAGCACCCGGCCTGCATCCGGTGGCACGGGTGGCACGATGATGATGTCTGCCTCCGCAAAACGGGCCAGCATTTCCAGCCCTACCGGGGCGGAGGCGGAATAGGAGGTACCTTCCCTCCAGGCATTCTTCAGCCCGATGCGCTCAAGCACCTCGCCAAACATGCTGTCTGGTCCGAACACACGAAAATGGCGGGCATCGCCCAGATTGATGATGAGGACAGGACGCGCGCCATGCCCTGCCAGTGCGCTGCGGGCATGTGCCAGCTCGGCATCGGTGCGCGCAATCAGGTCCGGCCCGGCCTGCGGTTGTCCCACGGCCTGCGCGAGCAACTCCGCCGCCTTCCGCGCCATGATGAATGGCATCTGCCCGCTCTTGTAGATGGAGATGGTCTCCACCGGCGCGATCAGGCGCAGGCTGGGGTCAGCTGCGACATAATAGTTGGAATTGAAGATGAGGCTGGGGCGGGCACGCAGAAGCGCCTCGAAATTCGGGGTGCCGCGCAGGCCAATATCCACCACCTGCGGCGGCACTACCGGCTCTACCACCACCTGCTTATAGAGCACCAGTTCCGGGGCCGCGACCGGGATGACACCCATGGCCAGAAGGGTTTCCAGCAGGCCCCAGTCCAGGGTCGCCACGCGCGGCAGGGTGAAGCCGCCTTGCGTGGGGAAGCCCGTTGCGCGCGCGCCCACGCCATTACCCATCGCCAGCATGGCCCCGCCCGCCAGAAATGCACGGCGCGAAAGCCCCTTCACAGAACGAACCCCATCGGCTCACCGCTGACAGGATGAGGCACCACCCCCATCTCGATGCCATAAATGGCCTTCAGCGTTTCCGGCTTCATCATCTCGTGCGAGGGGCCGTGCGCCACCAGATGGCCGGCCCGGATCGCCACCAGCGCGTCACAGGTACGCGCGGCGAGGTTGATGTCATGCAGCACCACCAGAACGGTCATGTCGCCGCCATCGGCAGCCAGTTCGCGCACGATGTTGAGAACCTCGATCTGGTGGGCGATGTCGAGGGCGGAGGTCGGCTCATCCAGCAGCAGGCAGCGTGTACCCTGCGCCAGCATCAACGCCAGCCATGCCCGCTGGCGCTCGCCGCCGGAAAGGCTGTCCACCATCCGGCCCTCATAGCTCTTGAGGCCGGTGCGCTGGATGGCGGCTTCCACTGCCGCATCATCATCCGCTCCGAAACGGCCCAGTGCCCCGTGCCAGGGATAGCGGCCCAGTGCCACCAGCTCGCGCACGGTCATCGCCTCGGCCGGTGGTGTGAACTGGGGCATATAGGCCACCTTGCGCGAGAAGGCGCGCCCGCCCCATTCCCCGAGCGGGCGCCCCTCGAAACGCACAACACCCTTGCCCGGCATGAACTGCCGGGCAAGGATTTTCAGCAGCGTGCTCTTGCCGGATCCGTTCGGGCCGATGAGCCCATAGACCTGCCCGGCGGCCAGCGAGAGGGTGAGCGGGGCGAGGATCTCCCGTGTGCCGATACGCACGGCCAGATCCTCGATCTCCCACAGCGCACCACCGCCCTCTGTGCCAGAGCTCACCATTTATAGGTCACTTGCACGATCGCGCTGCGGCCATCGCCATAATAGCAGCCGAAGGAACCGCAACCCGAGACATAGGTTTCATCCGCGATGTTGTTGACATTGAGCTGGGCCTTGAAGGGCCCCTTCTCATAGCTGACCATCGCATCGAACAGTGTATTGGCGCCAAGGAACAGGTTGTTGTTGTCCAGCGTATAGCGCGAGCCCATGTAACGCATGCCGCCGCCCAGCGCGAAGCCGGTGAGAGGACCATTCTGGAAGGTATAGTTCAGCCAGAGATTGGCCATGTTCTGGGGCACGCCGCCGGGACGGTTTCCGGCATACTGGCCTTCCATGATCTCGGCGTTCATGTAGGTGTAGTTGGCGAGGAGATCGAGGCCTTCAGCAAGGCTGGCCGTGGCCGCCAGCTCCAGGCCCCGCACCCGCACCTCGCCCATCTGGGTCTGGTAATCGACGCCGCCAATCAGCTGGTTTGTCAGCACATTCTTCTGCCGCAGATCATAGACTGCAGCGGTGAGGAAGCCCTTCCATCCCACCGGCTGGTACTTGACGCCGGCTTCCCACTGCTCGCCCTTGGAGGGCTGGAACGGCGCACCGCCAAGAACCACCGGCATGGTGCCGACGACCGGCTCGAAGGAAGTGGAATAGCTGACATAGGGCGCAATGCCATTGTCAAACAGATAGGTCAGCCCCAGACGCCCGGTCAGCGCGTCATCATCCTGATCCTGTTCCGTAACACCGTAATTGGTGACATTGGTTGTGTCGACAGATGCCCAGTCCTGCCGCAGGCCGGCCGTGAGCACCCATTTGTCAAATTTCACCTGATCCTGCACATACAGGCCCAACTGGCTCATGTCACCGCTCAGGTGCGACATGTACCAAGGCTGGTGAATAATCGGCATGTTGTTATTGGGGAACAGCAGGCTGATGTTCGGCGCATAACCGAACTCGACAGTCCGCATCTGTTTGAAATAGCGATAATCCAGACCGACCAGAAGGGTGTGGGACAGAGGGCCGGTGTCGAACTTGCCCTCCAGCTGGTTATCAATGGAAATCGTGTCCTGGTTCTCATAGTTGGGCGAGGTTCCGCGCGCCACCTCGGTCGGGTTACCCGGCACCAGAGAACTGTAATAGATGTTCGTGTAATCCCAGTTCAGCTTCATATACTGGGTATTCTGGCGCACCTCCCAGTTGTCGTTCAGCTTGTGGCTGAACTCATAGCCAATGGTGGCCATGGTGCGACGGGAACTGTCATAGTTGACATCCCCCAGAAACATGCTGCGCGGGAGCATGTTTTTGAACGGCTTGACCGTATATTCCACCGGCAAACCAACCGGCGTTCCGGCTTTATCATACTGGATGCTTGCCAACACCGTGAAGGAGGTCTGGTCATTCGGCCGCCAGGTGAATGTGGGCGCGAAGAACAGACGATCATCGCTCACATCATCCGTCTGTGTGCCGCTGGAACGCGCAAGACCGGTGAGGCGATAGGAGAATTCCGGCGAGAGCAGCCCACCGATATCGAACGCCCCGACATAACGGTCAAAACTACCGATTTCCCCACGCACCTCAGCAAAATTCGTGAAGGTCGCGCGCTTGGACACCAGATCAATCAGGCCGCCGGGATTCCCCTGCCCGTACAGCACCGATGCCGGACCAAGCAGAACATCGATACGCTCAAGACCATAAGGCTCGAATGCAATGGCTCCGAAATCCCGCATGAATTTGAGACCATTGAGGTACGTGCTCTGGGACGCAGAAAAACCTCTGATGAGAGGCGAGTCGAAGCGTGGGTCCGTGCCAAGGGTATGACCCACTACACCTACGGAATAATCCAGCGCCTGACTGATATTCTGCACGCCACGCACTTCCATCTGATCACGCGTGATCACGGAAACGGACTGCGGAATTTCGATCAGCGGCGTTTCGGTCTTGGAGCCGGCCTGCGTCAGGCGCGCGACAAAGCCGTCAACAGGACCGGTCGCGGTTTCGCCCGCACCCTCAACCTCGACCTGCTGAAGCTGGATGACATTGCCATTCTGATCGACCGCCTGTCCGGCTGACTGCGCCATGGCCGGCCCGGATATCACCGCCGCGCCCACAAGTGCACCCATGGCAACGCCACAGAGCAGCATAGACCTGTGCAGCAAGGACCTGTTTAGCGGATTGTCGATCTTGTTCATGTCATCACCTGCACGCCACCGCGCTCAATTGAGAACTATTAAAAAGTAACAGTCTGGTCTTGCAGACGTCGACTACTGCCCTCATAGCAATGGCTTGTGCGAACGGATTGTCTGTTCCTCTTGCGCTTTGACAATTTTTGTCATGATATTGCATCGCATTTCCATATTGAACAGGCCCTGTGCCTGAAATGCACCGCTTCAAAACTATTCAAAACAGGACACGGCACGCGCAGCCAGATGGAGGCGCGCAACGCAGAGAATGCAGCACATGACCTTTCAACCGCGCATGAGCTCTTCGATCGAGGGCATCACAATCCTTGAGGATTTGCGCTGGCGGCGCTGGAACGGCGTGGTTGCTGATGTGTGGCATGTGCACTGCGCGGCAGGCGCGCGCGGGGAATATATCTCACGCGATGCGCGCCTGTTCGTCGTGCTTGACCAGAGCGAAACAGACACACAGGTGCGACTGACCGGGCCGGACACCAATCTCAGTGCCAGCCGTGCCCCCCGCCACATGAGCTTCGTGCCCGCCGACATGCCGCTTTGGTCCCGCATCGAAAAACCGGGCCAGTTGCGCCATCTCGATCTGCATTTCGATATTGATACCCTCTCCCGCCGCCTTGGCGAGGATCTGGATGAGGATGTGCTCTCCACCCCCCGGCTCGATTTCACCGATAATCGCATCCATGGCCTTGCCCGCCTGATCGCGCAGGAATGCATGGAGCCGGACAGTCGTCATGATCTCTATGGCGATGGCCTGATGCTGGCCCTGTTCATTGACCTGATGAAACTGGGCCGCACCCCGCCCATGCGCCGCTCCGCCCTTTCTCCCCGGCAACTCAGGCGGGTACAAGGCTTCATTGAAGAAAACTGCCTGCGCAACATCCGCATGCAGGAACTCGCGGACCTGACAGAACTCTCGCAGTCCTATTTCAGCCATGCCTTCAAGGCCGCCACCGGCCTGCCGCCACACCAGTGGCACATGAAAGTGCGGATGAAGCGCGTGCAGGACATGCTGGCGCGCACCGAACTTCCACTGACAGATATCGCGGCATCCGCCGGCTTTGCCGATCAGGCCCATTTCACCCGCGCCTTCCGCCGCGCCTGTGGCGTGACTCCGGCGGCATGGCGGCGGACCCACCGGGGCTGAAAAACATCTTGTGACATAATTCATGCATGCTCATGATTATGATCGGGCATGAGCGTTCTTTATTGCGCATAACCCTGGGTCATGCGGAGGAAGAGTTGAAGGAGTTGCTTGAACGGGCGGAGAGCGATCTCATTCTCTCAAAAAGAGAATTGCATATCATGCTGGATGCAATTCCTGTCCCGCTGTCCTGGGCGATTATACCGGGTGGAGAGATCCAGCTGGTCAATCGCGCCTTCAGGAAAACTTTTGGCTACCCGGATGGTCATTTTCAAACTGTCGATCAATGGATTGATGAGACTTACATCCGGGAAAGTGACCGTACCCTGTCTCGTGCACGCTGGTTTGAACTGTGGACCAAGCAGGACAGCGGCATATCTGAAATTGATACAATAGAAATACAGGTGCGTTGCGCAGATGGCAGTATCCTGACCGTGCGACACAAGGGCATATTGCTGCATGACATCTCGATCGGCATTGCCACTTTTGAAGATATCACGGCCCTGAAGCTGGTTGAGGAGGCCCTGCACCGCATTGCTTTCGAGGACCCGCTGACTGGCCTGCCCAATCGCCGCGCCCTGCAAGCCCGGTGGATGCAGGAAATGGAGCATGGGCATATAGGACGCCCGCCCTTTCTGGCCCTGTTGCTGCTTGATCTGGATGGTTTCAAGACCATCAATGACCAGTTTGGTCATGATGTGGGTGATGAAACGCTTGTGGCTGTTGGCGCGCGCCTGCAGGCATCCATCCGCTCCAACGATCTGGCCTGCCGGTTGGGTGGAGACGAGTTTCTGGTTCTTCTGTCAGGCCTGAACACGCCTGAGGTGGCGGAAACCGTCTGCCAGCGAATCTGGGAGGCATTCCAGTCTCCCCTGCCCCTGTCAGACCGGAGCGTCCAGATCGGGGTGAGCATTGGCATGAGCCTTTATCCGACCCACTCCAGCGAACTGTCTGATCTCATGAAACAGGCGGATCTTGCGCTTTATGCTGTCAAGAAACAGCACAAGGGTGGCTGGGGATGGTTTGAACCCCAGACAACCTGATTGGCCGGACAACACGCACCTCTCAAGCCAGAAAAAACGCCGCGCCCTGAAATTGAAGGAGGGGCACGGCACTGAGTGGGCGCGCTTTCCGGGCTGGAAAGGGGGAAGGGTCACGCGCCGAGGAAGTCGTCGAAAAACATCGTCACAAGAGGCGGGCTTACACCTGCGCAAACCCGCCCCGACTTGATCCCCCCGAACCGTTCACCAGCCTTGCACCTGCCGGCCAAGGTTCGTTCACGGCATCGGTTGAGTTTTGGTCAGGATGCGAAATCCAGCACCACGCGACCCTCGATCTTGCCGGCGCGCATGCGATCGAACACCTCGTTCACATTCTCCAGCTTGTCCGTTGAGACGGTGGCGTGAACCTTGTCCTCGGCCGCGAACTCCAGAGACTCCTCCAGATCCAGCCGCGAGCCGACGATGGAGCCGCGCACCGTGACACCATTCAGCACCATGCCGAAAATGTTGAGCGGGAAGTCACCCGGCGGCAGACCGTTCAGCGAAACCGTGCCGCCCCGGCGCACCATGCCCAGTGCCTGCTCAAACGCCTTGGGCGAAACCGCTGTCACCAGCGCCCCATGCGCTCCGCCAATCTCCTTCTTCAGGAAAGCGGCCGGGTCAGTATTGCGGGCATTGACGGTGACTGTCGCACCAAGGCGACGGGCGAGGTCCAGCTTGGCGTCGTCCACATCCACGGCCGCCACATTGCGCCCCATGGCCTTGGCATATTGCACAGCCATATGGCCAAGGCCGCCAATGCCGGAAACCACCACCCAGTCACCCGGCTTGGTATCCGTCACCTTCAGGCCCTTATAGACGGTCACGCCCGCGCACAGCACCGGGGCGATCTCCACAAAGCCGACATTCTTGGGCAGATGGCCCACATAGTCCGCATTGGCCAGCGCATATTCGGCGAAACCACCATTCACGGAATAGCCGGTGTTCTGCTGATCCTCGCACAGGGTCTCCCAGCCGCCGAGACAGTGGGTGCAGTGGCCGCAGGCCGAATAGAGCCACGGAATACCAACCCGGTCGCCTTCCTTCACATGCTTCACGCCCGCGCCAACGGCCACCACATGGCCAACGCCCTCATGGCCGGGAATGAAAGGCGGGTTCGGCTTCACCGGCCAGTCGCCCTCGGCGGCGTGCAGATCGGTGTGGCACACGCCGCAGGCCTCAATCTTCACCAGAATATCACCCGCATTGGGGCGCGGCACCGGCACTTCCTCAATCGTCAGCGGCTGGCCGAATGCGCGCACAACAGCGGCCTTCATGGTCTTTTCCATGTCTTTCCTCCCACTTGATGATTGGCCCGGCATGTGGCGCAGCGCTCCGCCGGGATGAGACGGCAGGGCGATGTTCCGCCCTGCCGGATCGGATCAGAAGAAGCCCAGTGCCTTGGGGCTGTAGCTCACCAGCAGGTTCTTGGTTTGCTGGTAGTGGTCCAGCATCATCTTGTGGTTCTCGCGTCCGATGCCGGACTGCTTGTAGCCACCAAAAGCCGCATGGGCAGGATAGGCGTGGTAGCAATTGGTCCACACACGCCCGGCCTGAATGTTGCGGCCCATATGGTAGGCCCGCGCGCCATCGCGCGTCCACACGCCGGCACCAAGGCCGAACAGCGTGTCATTGGCGATGCTGAGCGCCTCTTCCTCGTCCCTGAAGGTGGTGACAGACACCACCGGGCCGAAGATTTCCTCCTGAAACACCCGCATGGAATTGTGGCCGCGGAACACGGTGGGCTTCACATAGAAACCATCGGCCAGATCACCATCCAGCACATTGCGCTCACCACCGGTGAGCACTTCCGCCCCCTCATTGCGGCCAATGTCGAAATAGCCGAGGATCTTGTTGAGCTGCTCCTGCGAGGCTTGCGCCCCAACCTGCGTGGTGGGGTCCAGCGGCGAACCCTGCTTTATCGCCTCAACCCGGCGAATGGCCTTCTCCATGAAGCGGTCATAGACCTTCTCCTGAATCAGGGCACGGCTGGGGCAGGTGCAGACCTCGCCCTGATTGAAGGCAAACATGACAAAGCCTTCGATCGCCTTGTCGAAATAGTCGTCATCTTCCAGCGCCACGTCATTGAAGAAGATGTTGGGAGACTTGCCGCCCAGCTCCAGCGTCACCGGAATGAGGTTCTGGCTGGCATAGTTCATGATGAGCCGGCCCGTGCCAGTCTCACCCGTGAAGGCGATCTTCGCAATGCGCTTCGAGGAAGCCAGCGGCTTGCCCGCCTCCAGCCCGAAACCGTTGACGATATTGAGGACGCCGGGTGGCAGCAGATCGGCGATCAGTTCAGCAAAAACCAGGATGGAGGCCGGGGTCTGCTCGGCCGGCTTCAGCACCACGCAGTTTCCGGCAGCCAGTGCCGGGGCCAGCTTCCATGCGGCCATCAGCAGCGGGAAATTCCATGGGATGATCTGCCCCACCACCCCAAGCGGTTCATGGAAATGATAGGCGATGGTGTCTTTATCAATCTCGCTCAGCGCACCTTCCTGTGCGCGGATACAGGCTGCAAAATAGCGGAAGTGATCGATGGCCAGCGGCACGTCGGCGGCGGTCGTCTCGCGGATGGGCTTGCCATTGTCCCATGTCTCGGCGAGCGCCAGCAGGTCGAGATTGTCCTGCATCCGGTCGGCGATGCGGTTGAGGATGAGCGCGCGCTCCGAGGCCGGGGTGCGGCCCCAGCTTTCGCGGGCGGCATGGGCAGCATCAAGTGCCTTCTCCACATCCTTCTCATCCGAGCGGGCGACCTCGCACACCACCTTGCCATTGACCGGAGAGGTGTTCTCGAAATAGCGCCCCTCCACCGGTTCGACAAAAACGCCACCGATGAAATTGCCATAGCGCGGCTTGAAAGGCGCCTGCGCAGGATTGTTCAGGAATGCCGGTTTGTTCATGTGTTCCTCCCGATTATGCATTCGCCCCCTTTCAACGCACCGTGCGTGCCAGATTTTCCATCCGCCATCTAAATTCGTCATTGCATTGCGGTAAGTGCCTGCCTCGCTATGACTTTGAGAAAGTTTGGAAAAGATGTGAAACAGGGCGGCTGGACGCACCCCGGAAAGCCGTGCGACACTGTTTGAGAAAAGCAGCAACACGCTGCGACATCTGTCGCAAATTGCGACAGATGTCGCAGGGGAGTGGAACGGAGCCCTTCGAGCCGATGCCATCTGCCTTCCCCCCGCCCACCCGCGCCGTGCCAAGCGCGCCCGAACTGCAATCGGCCCGCCATCGCTTCTTCTCTGGCGCGGCGGTGCCGGAAAATGCCGTGCCAGCCCCCATTCTGCGCTCATGGACCCGTTGCGTGGGGCGGGGGCAGCCATCTCTCAGCCAGATCGGCGAAGGGCCGATGACCGCCCATGAACTGCGCATTCTGCGCGAGCGGCACGAGGATCTGCGCCACCGCTGCCGGCCGGAGCTGGAAACCCTGCACGCCAGCGCCCGCAGCACAGGGTCCATCGTTATTCTCACAGACCCGGACGGGCTGGTGCTGGATACGGTGGGCAGCGCGGATTTCGCGGACAAGGCGGCCCGTGTCACCCTTCAGCCGGGAGCGGACTGGAGCGAGGCGGCGCGCGGCACCAATGCCATTGGCACCGCTTTGCTGGAGCGCCGGGCCATCGAGGTACATGGCGCGGAGCATTTTGCCGAACCGCACGGCATTTTGAGTTGCGCCGGTGCGCCCATCCTCAATCCGCGCGGTGAGCTGGCAGGCCTGCTGGATCTCTCCGGCCCGGCCAGCATCAATCACCTGCATGCCCTTGCCCTTGTGCGCCTCGCGGTGACGCATGTGGAACATCGCATGTTCGAGAATGCCTATGCCGGGCATGATGTGGTGCGGGTTCATAGCGACCCGCATTTTCTTGGCACCCCGCGTGAAGGGGTTCTGGTCTTTGCCGATCACAGGCTGGTAGCAGCCAACCGCCCCGCTCTCGCCTTGCTGGGGCTGGGCTGGGATGCGCTGGACATGCAGCGCTTCTCGGACCTGTTCGAGGGCAGCCTCTCGCGCACCGGGGAGATACGGCAAGTGCGCAGTTCTGCCGGCAACACCCTGCATATGCGTGTGGAACGGCGGGTGGATGCCGCAACACACCGCCCCCGTGCCAGCAGCATTCCGGCACAGCAGCCCTCCCGGCCCGGCATTGCAGTCGAAGCCCGCCCGACACCACACCAGACGCCACAGCCGCCCCCGCAGCCAACCCTCCTGCCCGACTCCCCCACCCCGTGTTTCGATGCCCAAACCACCAAAAGCCTCACCCGCGCCGTGCGTCTTCTGGATGCCGGTGTGCCGGTTCTGGTGCAGGGTGAAACCGGAACGGGCAAGGAGGTCTTCGCCCGGCAGATGCACCGTGCCAGCACCCGCGCCCATGCTCCCTTCGCGGCCGTCAACTGCGCCGCATTGCCGGAAGGGCTGATCGAGTCCGAACTGTTCGGCTATGAGGATGGCGCGTTCACCGGCGCACGGCGCTCCGGCTTCAAGGGGCTGCTACGTGAGGCCGATGGCGGCGTGCTGTTCCTCGATGAAATCGGCGACATGCCTCTGGCGCTGCAAACCCGCCTGCTGCGCGTGTTGCAGGAACGCGAGGTGATGCCGCTGGGCGGCGCGCGTGCGGTGCCGGTGGATTTCCAGCTCATCTGCGCCTCCCACCGCGATCTTCAGGGGCTGGTGGAAAGCGGAGCCTTCCGGGCCGATCTCTATTTCCGCATCGCCCAATATACAATTGCCCTTCCCGCCCTGCGCACCCTGCCTGAGCGGGAAGGGCTGGTGATGCGCTTCTGGCGGGAAATGGCGGGGCAGGATGTGAGCGCACCGCGCCTTGCTCCAGCGTGTCTGGCCCGTCTGGCGGCTTATGAATGGCCGGGCAATTTCCGCCAGTTCATTGGCACCCTGCGCGTGTTGCGCGCACTGGCTGAGCCGGGTGATGAACTGGATATCGACGCCCTGCCCAGTGATGTGCGCGGCGGCTTCCAGCCGGCCTCCGCCGTGCTGGCAAAACCCTATGCTTTGCCCGTGTCAGCTCCCACAGACCCGGCCATGGCGGCAACCAAAACCGATCTCGGTACTATCACGCAGGTTGCCATGACAGATGCTCTGGCAGCCTGCCATGGCAACATCTCCCGCGCGGCAAAACGCCTTGGCATCCATCGCAGCACCCTGCATCGGCATCTGGCGGCGGCTGGGCTGAAGAACACATAGGGCACCGGGAAGCCCATAAAAATCAGCACTCTGGAACCATTCTCCAAAGCACGAAGACCATGTGCGACGGGTGACAAAGGGCGGGCGATTGCCTACAACAGCCCCACCAAGGGGAGCCCTGCCAAGGGGCTGAGAGACCGCTGGCCCTGCAGCGCGGTGACCCTTCGCACCTGATCCGGATCATGCCGGCGAAGGGATGGGATTTTCACAGCCAACCCGGCTTGCTCCCGCCTCCTGCGCCGGCCTCATTTTGCTGAGGAAGAAAGCCCATGAGCGCGCGCTTCACCGAAACCCTGAGACAGGACAATGCGCAGGTGTGGGCACAGGCGGTGGATCACCGCTTTGTGGATGAACTGCTGGCTGGCACCATCGCCGATGATGTGATGGCCTCCTACCTCATTCAGGACCACCGCTTTCTCGACAGCTTCCTGACCCTGCTGGGCGCGGCCATCGCAACCGCCGACAGTTTCGAGGCGCGCCTGACCTTCGGGCGTTTCGCGGGCATGGTGTCCAGCGATGAGAACACCTATTTCCTGAGGGCCTTCGAGGCGCTGGGCGTGAGCGAGGCCACGCGTGAAAGCGTGCCGGATACAGCCCCCACGGCCGGCTTCAAGGCCATCATGCAGGAAGCCGCAGCCACCCGTTCCTACGCTGCCGCGCTTTCCGTTCTGAATGTGGCGGAAGGGCTGTATCTGGACTGGGCGGTAAAGGCGAAACAGCCCCTGCCCGCCAGCTTTGTGCATGCTGAATGGATCATCCTGCATGACAACCCGGATTTCCGCGCTTTCGTTGCCTTCCTGCGCGAGGAACTGGACCGGGTTGGTCCGGCGGAAGCTGAGGTGAGCCATGATTTCTTCCGCCGCGCGGTTCTGCTGGAGCGGGAGTTCTTCGATGCGGCCTATGCCGACAAGGCCTGATGCAGCCTTCTGTTGCGCGCCATGCCACAGGGGGCGCGCATCCTCAGGATTGCATGCGCCGAAGAACAACGGCCTTTCGAATTGAAGTGCGGATCCTTCCGCTTGGAAGAGTGATGGCTTCAGGCAGGTGAAAGAGACCATGGACATATTTGACCGGCTGAAGACCGCTGCCGCACCCGAATGGTACAGCTATGTGGCGCACGATTTCGTGCGCCAGCTTGGGGACGGCACACTGCCGCAAGCGGCTTTCCGCACCTACCTGGTGCAGGATTATCTCTTCCTCATCCAGTTTGCGCGCGCATGGGCGCTGGCGGCCTACAAGAGCCGCTCCATCGCCGATATCCGTGCGGCGCAGGCCGGCCTTGCGGCCATTCTGGACGAAACCGAGCTGCATGTGCGCCTGTGCGGACGCTGGGGGCTGGACCCGGAAGCTATAGCCGCTGCACCCGAGCATCAGGCCACCGTCGCCTATACCCGCTATGTGCTGGATTGCGGCGCGGCGGGAGACCTGCTGGAACTGCATGTGGCGCTGGCGCCCTGCGTCATTGGTTATGCCGAGATTGGCCGCGCCCTCACCCCCGACGGAATTGATGCACTGGCCGCAGATCACCCCTACCGCGAGTGGATCAGCGAATATGCCGGCGCGGGCTATCAGGATGTCGCCACCGCCGCCCGCCGGCAGCTGGATGAACTCGCCGCCCGCACCATGACCAGCCAGCGTTTTGATGATCTGGCCGCCATCTTCGCCAAGGCCTCCCGGCTGGAAGCCGATTTCTGGCAGATGGGGCTGGACGGCACAGCCGGATAGGCCGGGCTACACGCTGGCGACAAGATCGCAGCCGCCCTTCAATGCGGGCGGCTCGGCCTTGCGTAAAAGCAAACATGAAAAAGCCGGAGCACGTCACCGGTTCCCTGAAACCGTGACGTGCTCCGGCGCCGGCCCTGAGCCGGCATCTCAGGCAGCCAAAAGCTGGGCATGCCTTTGGCCAGACCCGCGCGAACAGCCTCCGATCAGGCTGATCCGCGCGCATCCTCCAAAATCATCCGGGCAGCCTTCTCCGCGATCATCAATGTGGGAGAATTGGTGTTGCCCGAGGTGATGGTCGGCATCACCGAGGCATCGGCAATGCGCAGGCGGCCCACTGCCTTCATGCGCAGGCGCGGGTCCACCACCGCCCCCTCATCCACACCCATGCGGCAGGTGCCCACGGGGTGGAAAATGGTGGTGCCGATATCTCCCGCCGCGCGCACCAGATCATCATGGGTCTGGTAATCCGGCCCCGGACGATATTCCTCGGGGCGGAATTTCATGAAAGCGGGCTGGGAGGCGATGTTGCGCGTGATCTGGATGGCACGCGCCGCCACATCGCGGTCCGTATCGGTGGAAAGATAGTTGGGGCGGATGGCCGGGGCGGTGCGGAAATCCGCGTTCTTCAAATGAATGGAACCCCGGCTGTCCGGCCGCAGATTGCATACGCTGGCGGTCATCGCCGGGAATTCGTGCACGCCACCGCCGAACTTGTCGAGGCTCACCGGCTGCACATGATATTCCAGATCAGGCGTCGCCTTTTCAGGGCCGGAGCGGGTGAAAATGCCCACCTGGCTCGGTGCCATGGCCATGGGGCCGGAACGGTTCAGCAGATATTCCAGCCCGATGGCCGCCTTGCCGAACAGGCTGCTGGCCTTCTCGTTCAGGGTTGCCACCCCGTGCACCTTGTAGATCAGGCGCAGTTGCAGATGGTCTTGCAGGTTTTCACCCACGGATGGCACATCCACCATTGGCGCTATGCCTGCCGCCTGAAGCACACCACCCGGCCCGATGCCGGAGAGTTCCAGCACATGGGGTGAATTCACAGCACCGGCGGAAAGCACCACCTCACGCGCGGCGCGCACCTCTTTCACCTGCCCGTTCTGGTGATAGCGCACGCCGACGGCCTCGCCATTCTCGATCAGCAGCCGCTCCACCTGCGCACCGGTCTCCACCCGCAGATTGGGGCGCTTCATGGCCGGGCGCAGAAAGGCCTTGGTGGCGTTCCAGCGGATGCCGGAGCGCTGGTTCACATCGAAATAGCCGCCCCCCTCATTGGTGCCGGTGTTGAAATCCTCGGTGCGCGGAATGCCGGCCTCTACAGCAGCTTCAAGAAATGCATCAAGCACATCCCAGCGCACGCGGGCCTTCTCCACCCGCCACTCGCCCTTCGCGCCGTGCATGTCATTCTCGCCGCGATAGAAGTTTTCCTGCGCTCGGAACAGCGGCAGCACATCTTCCCAACTCCAGCCCATGCAGCCGAGCTGACGCCAATGGTCATAATCGGCCGCCTGACCGCGCATATAGATCATGCCGTTAATGGAAGAGCAGCCGCCCAGAACCTTGCCGCGCGGATAAGCCAGCGCACGATTGTTCAGGCCAATTTCCGCCTCGGTGGAGAAGCACCAGTCTGTGCGCGGATTGCCGATGCAGTAGAGATAGCCAACGGGAATATGCACCCAGTGGTAATTGTCATTTCCGCCCGCTTCCAGCACCAGAACACGGTTGCGCGGGTCTTCAGAGAGGCGGTTGGCCAGCACACAGCCGGCGCTGCCTGCACCAATGACAATATAATCAAAGCTTTCCATTTGGATTTCTCCATGCCCGCTCTGGTGCAAGGGCGCAGTGCGCGCGCATCAGCATTGGGAGAAACGGGAACAACAGGAGGCGGCGTCACCGCCTCCTGCAGGGTTCAAAAACCTCAGCGATCGAGGCGAAAGCCCAGCTTCTGGCCCAGTTTCGATGAGTAAAACTCGCCCACCAGACCCTTGCGGAACAACAGCACGCAGACCATGAACACGATGCCGGTAATGATGGTGACCGGGAAATCTGAGGTTGCGAAGTAGTTCTGCAAGGACACCACAAGGCCAGCACCAACGAGTGGCCCCACAAGCGTACCGATACCGCCCAGAAGGGTCATCAGCACCACTTCACCAGACATCTGCCAGCCCACATCCGTGAGTGTGGCGAACTGGAACACCAATGCCTTCAACCCTCCGGCCAGACCGGCCAGCGCCGCGGACATGACAAATGCGCCAAGCCGATAGCTGTTCACCGAATAGCCCAGCGAAACCGCCCGGTTCTCATTCTCGCGGATCGACTTCAGGATCATGCCGAAGGGCGAGTTCACGAAGCGCCAGATGATGATGAGCCCAACCACGAACACGAACAGCACGAAATAATACATGTTGAGCGTGTTGGAGAGATCAATCATTCCCAGAAGATAACCGCGCGGAACGGACTGGATACCATCCTCGCCATGGGTAAACTTGGCCTGGAGGCAGAAAAAGAAGAACATCTGCGACAGTGCCAGCGTAATCATGGTGAAATAGATACCCTGCCGACGCAGCGCGATAAGGCCGATGACAAGCCCGAGCAATGATGCGCCAACTACCCCGACCAGAATACCTAGTTCGGTTGGCAGGCCCCACTCCTTCACTGCATGGGCGGTGAAATAAGCGGCTCCACCAAAGAAAGCGGCATGGCCGAAGCTGAGCAGGCCCGTATATCCCAGCAGAAGATTGAAGGCGGCGGCGAACAGGCCGAAGCACAATATCTTCATGAGGAAGATGGGATAGACGAAGAAGGGTGCCACCAGCAGGAAGGCCATGCAGGCAACAAGCAGAGCGCCGCGGATGGAGGATGCCCCCTGAACGGCCGGAACGCCGGTATGTACAGTGGTTTCGGTCTTTCCGGACATGTCAGGCATCCTTCCCGAACAGACCCGCTGGGCGCAGGATCAGCACGATCGCCATGATGACGAAGATCACGATGTTGGAGGCTTCGGGGTAGAACACCTTGGTCAGGCCCTCGGCGATGCCCAGCATGTAGCCGGTGACAATGGCCCCCATGATGGACCCCATGCCGCCCACAACCACAACGGCGAAAACAATGATGATGAGATTGGTGCCCATCAACGGGCTCACCTGATAGATCGGTGCCGCCAACACACCTGCCAGCCCGGCCAGAGCAGCACCAAGGGCATAGGTGAGGGTGAGCAGCAGGGGCACATTGATGCCGAAGCTCTGCACCAGTGTGGCATTTTCTGTCGCTGCACGCAGATATGCGCCCAGCCGCGTCTTCTCAATCAGAACCCAGACGCCAACGCACACCACCAGCGAGGCGATGACCACCCAGCCACGATAGATGGGCAGGAACATGAAGCCCAGATTGGTGCCACCCTGCAAAGCCGAAGGCACACTATAGGGCTGGCCGGATGCTCCGAAATAGTAACGGAACGTGCCTTCAATCGTCAGCGCAAGGCCGAAGGTGAAGAGCAGGCCGTAAAGATGATCAAGCTTGTAGAGGCGCGAGAGCATGGTGCGCTCGACCACAGCGCCGAACACGCCCACGATCAGCGGCGCAAGAATGAGCGCGAACCAGTATCCCAGCCCCAGATGCGTCAGCAGCAACAGGGCCGTGAAGGCCCCCAGCATGTAGAGCGCGCCATGGGCGAAGTTGATGACGCGCAGCAACCCGAAAATCACGGCCAGGCCGAGAGAGAGCAGCGCATAAAAGGAGCCGTTGATAAGGCCAACGAGAAGCTGGCCCAATAATGCCTGAAGCGGCACGCCGAGGATCGTCATCATCTCAGACACCCAGCTCCTTGTTCAGGAATTCCATGCGGTTGGGCAGATCACCCACGGGGAATTCGGCGACCATCTGGCCATGATCCATCAGGTAGAAGCGGTCTGCGATCTTCGAGGCGAAGCGGAAGTTCTGTTCCACCAGAACCACGGTCATCCCGCGTGACTTGAGCTTGATGAGCACTTCGCCAATGCGCTGGATGATAACCGGGGCCAGCCCTTCGGTCGGTTCATCCAGCAGGATGCAGTTGGCCCCCGTGCGCAGGATGCGCGCCATGGCCAGCATCTGCTGCTCTCCACCGGAAAGCTTGGTGCCGGGGCTGTTGCGGCGCTCCTTCAGGTTGGGGAAAAGCTCGTAGATTTCATCGAGTTCCATGCCACCGGAGGCAACAACCGGAGGTAGCATCATGTTCTCTTCCACCGTGAGGGTGGCGAAGATGCCGCGTTCTTCCGGCACGAAGCCGAGGCCGGCATGGGCCGTGCGGTGCAGCGGCATGGTCATCAGATCCTGCCCACCCAGCGTGATCTGCCCCGTGCGTTTGCGCAAAAGGCCCATGATGGTGCGCAATGTGGTGGTTTTGCCCATGCCATTGCGGCCGAGAATGCAGATCATCTCGCCCTGATCGACATGCAGATCCACGCCGTGCAGAACATGGCTTTCGCCATACCAGGCATGCAGTCCGGAAACATTGAGAAGAGGTGCCATCAGTCTTCGGTCCCCATATAGGCGGTGCGCACGCGGCTGTCCTGACTGACAGTGGCGTAGTCACCCGAAGCGATGATTTCCCCACGCTGCAACACCGTGACCTGATGGCAGATATTGGAGACGACGGAGAGATTGTGCTCCACCATCAGCACCGCGCGGTCCTTGCCCACGGTGCGGATGATGTCGGCGACGATCTGCACATCTTCCAGCCCCATGCCGGCCATGGGCTCATCCAGCAGCAGCACTTCCGGATCGAGGGCCAGCGTGGTCGCGATTTCCAAAGCACGCTTGCGGCCATAGGAGAGATCGGTCGCACGGGCATCGCGATACTGCGAGAGGCCAATGCTCTCCAGCAGTTCATCGGCCCGCGCATTCAACCGGTCGAGGGCGGAAAGCGGCATCCAGAACTGTGTCGCCAGATTGGCCGGGCGCTGAAGGGCGACCCGCACATTCTCCAGCACGGTGAGATGCGGAAATACCGCTGAAATCTGGAAGGAGCGCACCATGCCCATACGGGCCACGCGGTCCGGTTTCATGCGGGTGATATCGGAACCCAGCAGATTGATGGTGCCGCGCGTGGGCTGGAGGAACTTGGTGAGCAGGTTGAAAACGGTGGTCTTGCCAGCACCATTCGGGCCGATGAGGGCATGAATCCGGGCATGGCGAATATCGAGGTCGACATTATTGACCGCTGTAAAGCCCGAAAAGTCTCTGCCCAACCCGCGTGCAGACAGCACGATCCGCCCATCCTCAACTGCATGTGCAGGGGTGGTATTCATATGTGGTTGCCTTGCGCGAATTCAGGAAAGGGGCGGACAGTGCATCACTGTCCGCCCGGTGCCGTCGTCACTGAACGAGAGGGCAGCCCGACTTGGCCGGGTCCATATAGGCTTCATTGCCGGGGATCGTGGCCAGAACCGTGAAGTAATCCCACGGGATATTGCTTTCGCCCGGCTTCTTCACCTGCAGCAGATACACATCGGAGATCATGCGGCCATTGGGAGCCACCTTGCCGTTATCCGTGAAGACATCCTTCACCGGCAACTCGTGCAGCTTTTTCGCGACCGCATCCGTCTCGTTGGTGCCTGCCGCCTCGATCGCCTTCAGATATGACATCACGGCCGAATAGGTGCCCGCATGGACCATGTTCGGATATGCGCCGGTGCGATCGAAGAAGCGCTTGCCGAAGGCGGCGGTTTCCGGCGTGCGGTTCCAGTAGAAGCTTTCCGTCAGGGTCAGGCCCTGGGCGGCATCAAGGCCGATGCCGTTGACTTCGGCGAGGGTAAAGAGCAGCGCGGCGAGGCGCTGGCCACCCTGGGTGATGCCGAATTCAGAGGCCTGCTTGATGGCGTTCTGCGTATCCATGCCGGCATTGGCAAGGCCGATGACCTTGGCGCCGGAAGACTGGGCCTGAAGCAGGAAGGAGGAATAATCGGTCGTGGCCAGCGGATGGCGAACAGAGCCAAGCACCTTGCCGCCGTTTTCCTTCACCACATTGCTGGTGCTGTTTTCCAGCGAATGACCAAAGGCATAGTCTGCGGTCAGGAAGTACCAGGTGTCGCCACCTTCCTTCACCAGCGCGCCACCCGTGCCACGCGCCAGCGCGTTGGTGTCATAGGCCCAGTGGAAACCATAGGGCGTGCACTGTTTGCCGGTCAGGTCACTGGTGGCCGCGCCGGTATTGATGGTGATCTTCTTCTTGTCCTTGCTCAGCGCCTGCACCGCGAGACCGACAGAAGAGGAGGTCAACTCCATGATGGCGTCCACGCCTTCGGTGTCATACCATTGGCGGGCGATATTGGCGGCGATGTCCGGCTTATTCTGATGGTCGGCGGTGATGACTTCCACCGGCACACCCAGAACCTTCCCGCCATAATCCTCCACCGCCATCTTGGCGGCCTCAAAGCTGTTCTTGCCGCCGAAGTCGGCATAAACGCCGGACTGGTCATTCAGAATGCCGATCTTGACCTTGCCATTGGCCACTTCGGCCATGGCGGGGGAAGCCAAGGTTGCAGCGGCAGCAAGTGCGGCTGCGGACACCGTCATGAAAAATTTGTTCATCCCGTTCCTCCCAAGAACTCCTGCCGGTCTTGCGTCGTGCGTCGCGCACGTCGTGCCGTATGCTCGGTCTGGCCGATCTTTGTGCAGGTCTGGCGGCACTTCTACGTGCGCCTTACCTATACGATCTACGCATAAAGGCATTGATGCAAGAGCATGGCTTGCCCTATTTTGGAACAATGTCTGTACATAAATGAACACGAGAGTGCGGGATGAAGAGTTTTGCATGGGACGATTTGCAGTTCTTTCTCGCTGTGGCGCGGGCAGGCCAACTTTCCCGTGCAGCCCGCCAGCTGCGGACCAGCCATGTCACCGTTTCCCGCCGTGTTGACAGATTGGAGCAGTCCTTAAAGCTGCGGCTGTTCGAGCGGAATCCGAGAGGGTATGAACTTACCACGCACGGGCGTCGGCTGATGGCTTCTGCGGAAAGAATCGAATCAGAAACGCGGCGACTGGAAGAAGCTATTTCCGGAGAGGCACAGGCCCAGCGCGGTGTTGTGCGTCTGGCCATGCCAGAAGGGTTCGCCAATTTCTTCACCACCCGGCTGCTGGTGCGCTTCATGGCGCAGTTCCCGAACCTGTCACCGGAACTGGTCGCCCTGCCGCAGATCACATCCCTCTCCCGGCGTGAAACGGACATCTCCATCACGCTGGATCCGATCCGCGCCAGCCCCTATCACAGTGAAAAGCTGAGCGATTACACCTTGCGGGTCTATGGCGCGCGCGATTATCTGGCCCGCCATCCCCCCATCACTGGCAAGGAGATGCTCTCGTCTCACCGCTTCATCGGTTATATTGAAGAGATGATCTTTTCAGCTGGACTGGACTATCTTCAGGAAGCTCACCCGGCCGTGCGGGCGCAGATCAAGTCCTCCAGCCTCTTCAACCAGCTCAGCGCTGTGCGCGATGGTCTCGGGCTTGGCATCCTGCCCAGCTATATGGCGCGCCTTCATCATGATCTTGTGGAGGTGCTGGGAGATGACCTCCAGATTCACCGCACCTATTGGATGAACTGCCACCGCGACAATTTCCAGAACCCCCGCGAGAGGGCCGTGATGGCTTTTCTGCGTGAAGGCATGGCGCGGCTCGGCGGGCTTCTGGTGGCGAGCTGAAAACAACAAAAAGGGCGGGTCGCCATAGCGCCCGCCCCTTGCACTTAGAATGTGTGGCCGCTCACTTCATCGTCGGCATCACGAACTCCGCACCCGCACGAATGCCGGTAGGCCAACGGGTGGTAATGGTCTTCATGCGCGTGTAGAAGCGCACGCCTTCCGGGCCATGCATGTGATGGTCGCCGAACAGCGAGGCCTTCCAGCCGCCGAAGGAGTGGAACGCCATCGGCACCGGGATCGGCACATTGATACCCACCATGCCGACCTTGATGGCATGGGCGAATTCACGCGCCGCATCACCATCACGGGTGAAGATGGCGGTGCCGTTGCCGAACTCGTGCTCATTGATGAGACGGGCAGCGGTTTCGTAATTGTCCGCGCGCACCACGGCCAGAACCGGGCCGAATATCTCTTCCTTGTAGATCTTCATCTCCGGGGTCACATGGTCGAACAGCGTGCCGCCGATGAAGAAGCCATCCTCATAGCCCTGAAGCTTCAGGCCGCGTCCGTCCACCACCAGTTCCGCCCCCTCGGCGACGCCGGTGTCGACATAGCCGCTCACCTTGTCGAGATGCGCACGGGTCACCAGCGGGCCCATTTCGGCCTCGGGGTCCGTGCCGACACCCACCTTCAGCGCACGCACGCGCGGCTCCAGCTTGGCCATCAGCGCATTGGCGGTTTCCTCGCCCACCGGCACCGCAACCGAGATCGCCATGCAACGCTCACCGGCTGAACCATAGGCTGCGCCCATCAGCGCATCCACCGCCTGGTCGAGGTCGGCATCCGGCATGATGATCATGTGGTTCTTCGCCCCGCCCAGCGCCTGGCAGCGCTTGCCGGTGCGTGCGGCGGTCTCGTAGATATAGCGCGCGATCGGGGTGGAGCCGACAAAGCTGATGGCGGAAATATCCGGATCTTCCAGCAGCGCATCCACGGCGGCCTTGTCGCCCTGCACCACATTGAACACGCCATCGGGCAGCCCGGCTTCCTTCAGCCACTCGGCCATGAGCAGGGATGCGGAAGGGTCACGCTCGGAAGGCTTCAGGATAAAGGTATTGCCGCAGGCCAGCGCCACCGGGAACATCCACATCGGCACCATGGCCGGGAAGTTGAACGGGGTGATGCCCGCCACCACGCCCAGCGGCTGGCGCACGGCATGGCTGTCGATGCGGGTGCCGACATCCTCCGTGATCTCGCCCTTGAGCAGCTGCGGGGCGGCGGTGGCGAATTCCACCACTTCCATGCCGCGCTGCACTTCGCCCTTGGCATCGGAGAACACCTTGCCATGCTCGGCGGAAATCAGCTCCGCCATGGTGTCGATGCGCTCATCCAGAATGCGCAGGAAAGTATTGAGAATGCGGGCCCGGCGCAGGGGCGTGGTGGCCGCCCAGCCGGGAGCCGCCGCATTGGCCGCAGCCACCGCCGCACGCACATCTTCCACCGAGGCCAGCGCCACGCGTCCGGTTTCCTGCCCGGTGGCCGGGTTGAACACGGGGGCGGTACGATCACCGGTGCCGTTCACACGGCGGCCACCAATGAAATGCGGAATGGTTGCGGGGGCAGTGTCAGTCATGGCTTGTTTCCTTCCCGAGGACGCCAATGGCCCGGTCTCTCCGGTTCGTGAGGCGTGCGCTACCTTTGCCCTTCACTCGACGCACATCAATGCCTAAACTGTCATTCTCATTGTGCGGAAATTATAGTTATGAGTGACGGACTGGATTGGGACCACCTGCGCGTCTTTCTGGCCGTGGCGCGTCATGGGCAATTGCTGGCAGCGGCGCGGCGGCTGCGGCTGAACCATGCCACCATTGCCCGCCGGCTGGATGCGCTGGAAGATGCGCTGGGCACGCCACTGTTTGATCGACGCCCATCAGGCACCGTCCTCACCGCTGCCGGCGAACGCCTGCTGCCGGTGGCGGAGCGGATCGAAACCGATGTGCTCGGAATCGCCGAAACCTTCCGCGATGAGGAACAGGAAGTGGCCGGCACCGTGCGTATCGGCGCACCGGACGGTCTGGGCAATTACTTTCTGGCAGGAGAACTCGGCATGCTGGCCGCGCGCCATCCCGGCCTCACCATAGAGCTGGTGCCCCTGCCCCGCACCTTCTCGCTCTCACGGCGCGAGGCCGATCTTGCCATCGTGCTGGACAGGCCCACCGAAGGCCGGCTCGTGGTGGCCCGGCTCACGGACTATACGCTGGGGGTCTATGCCGCCCGCGCCTATCTCGAACAGCATGGTGTGCCGGAATGCGAGGAGGATCTCTCCGCCCACATGGTTGTGACGGGCGTTGAAGACCTGACCTACGCCTCGGCTCTGGATTACTCAGCCGTTCTGGTGCGCCATGCCGGGCGTCATTTTCGCTGCGCCAGCGTGATGGGGCAATTGGAGGCCGTGAAGGCTGGCACCGGCATTGGTGTACTGCATGACTTCACGGTGCCGCAGCACGCGGCGCAACCGGCTGGCCACGATCTCGTGCGCATCATGCCGCAGACAGCCTTCCTGCGCAGCTATCATCTGCTGGCCCATGCCGATACCCATGCGGTGCGGCGCATCGCGGTGGTGCGGGCGTTCCTGCTGCGCCGTTTTCGGGAAGAGCGTCAGCGCTTCTGTGTTGGCTCTATTTCCGGGTCATCTCCTCCAGAGCCTGAAGCACCTTTGCCCGGTCTGGCTTGAGCGATACGGTTGGGCAAGCCAGATCACAGAAGAAGAGCCCGTCTGCTGCCAGGCGGACAATCTCCAGTTCCGCGGTCCGTTCCTCGGGTGGAAGCGCCGCGAGGCGCGCCTCCACCCACGCATCCCAGAGCGGGCGCGCCCATTTCTCACCCAGCATCAGCACCACGAGGCTGTTCCAGCATGCCACCCCGTCATCTGCCGCCTCGGCAAGATTGGCATGCAGATAGGCACGGGTGAACCGGCCGTGGGGTTCGGGGTCCGCCGCCACGAGCGCATTGAAATGCGTCTCGAAGCGGTTCAGCAGTTCATCATGCAGGGCTTCCAGCAGGGCCTGCTTAGTGGGGAAGTGATGGAGCAGTCCCCCCTTGCTCACCCCGGCCTCGCGCGCCACGGCATCCAGTGTCAGGGCATGCAGCCCCTTCTCCACTGAAAGCCGGGCGGCAACGCAGATCAGTTGGCCGCGCACCACGAGCGGCCGCTTCTTGCGATGCAGCCCTTGTCCCGCGCCTTGCCCAGCCCCCTGCTGAAGGTCCTGCCCCTCGCTCATGCCACCGTTCCCCCTTCTGTATGGCGGGTGCCCGCGCCGGTCTTGCGACCGGGGAACAGGCGTGCCACGACCACATAGAAGACCGGCACGAAGATCACCGCCAGAATTGTTGCGGAGATCATACCACCCATGACGCCGGTACCGATGGCATTCTGACTACCGGCGCTGGCACCAACCGCGATCGCCAGCGGCAGAACGCCGAGAATGAAGGCGAGAGAGGTCATGATAATGGGGCGGAACCGCAGATAGGCAGCCTCCAGCGCGGCCTCGCGGATGGATTTGCCTTCCTTGTGCAGATCCTTGGCGAACTCAACGATGAGAATCGCGTTCTTGGCCGAAAGACCGATGATGGCGATGAGGCCGACCTTGAAATAGATGTCGTTCGGCATATCACGCATCATCACCGCCAGCACCGATCCGATGACGCCAAGCGGCACCACCAGCATCACGGAGATCGGGATACTCCAGCTTTCATAAAGCGCGGCCAGCAGCAGGAACACGAACAGCACACTCAGCGCCAGAAGGAACGGGGCCTGTGAGCCGGACTGGATCTCCTGCAGCGACTGGCCCGACCATTCAAAGCCGAAACCGGGGGGAAGCTGGCCGGCCAGCCGCTCCATCTCGGCAATGGCATCACCTGATGATTTGCCCGGTGCCGCATCGCCCGCCAGACGGATGGACGGATAGCCATTATAGCCCACGATCTGTGCCGGCCCCTTGGCCCATGTCACCTGTGCCACGGCGGAAAGGGGCACCATACCGCCATTGGCATTGCGCACATTCAGCTTGAGCAGGTCATCGGCCTGCATGCGCCGGCCTTCATCCGCCTGCACCGTCACGCGTTGCATGCGCCCGGCATTTGGGAAGTCGTTCACATAGGCCGAGCCCAGATTGGCCGAGATGGTTGAGTTGATATCCGCGAACGCCACGCCAAAGGCATTGGCCTTTTCGCGGTCGATCAGCAGATGCAGCTGGGCTGAATCCTTCAGACCCTCGATGCGGGGCATCATCAATGCCGGGCTGGCGCTGGCTGCGGCCAGCATCTGTGCACCGGCGCCCGATAGCGCTGCATGCCCACGGGTGGAACGGTCCTGAAGTCGGAAGGTGAAGCCCGCAGATGTGCCAAGCCCCTCGATCGGCGGTGGGGAGAGCGAGAAGCTCTGCGCATCATTCAGCCCGAAAAGCTGCATGTTGGCGCGGTCTGCAATGGCCTGCGCGCTGTCTTCCGGCCCGCGCTGGCTCCAGTCCTTCAGCACCACGAAGGCGATGGCGGCATTCTGCCCGTTGCCGGAGAAGCTGAAGCCCTGAATGGCGAAGATGTCCGCCACGGCCTTCTCCTTCTGGAAGATGGCCTCCACCTGCTTCACCGCCTCCAGCGTGCGGGTGCCGGATGCCTCCGGCGGGGCCTGAATATCGACAATCAGATAACCCTGATCCTCGGTTGGCACGAAGGCAGAAGGCAAGCGCACGAAAGCGTAGCCAAGGCACAGCAGCAGCGCCAGATACACCAGCATCATCCGCCCGCCCCGGTCGATCGCCCAGCCCACCACGCCGCGATACCCCTGCGCTGTGCGGTCAAACTTGCGATTGAACCAGCCAAAGAAGCCCTTCTTCTCATGGTGCCCGGCCGGCACCGGCTTGAGGAAGGTGGCGCACATGGCAGGCGTAAGGGACAGCGCAAGGAATCCCGAAAACAGGATCGACACCACCATGGTGAGACTGAACTGGCGATAGATGATGCCGGTGGCACCGGGGAAGAAGGCCATGGGCACGAACACAGCAGTCAGCACCAGCGTGATGCCGACAATCGCCCCGGAAATCTGCCCCATGGCCTTTTTGGTAGCCTCCTTGGGAGAGAGCCCCTCATTCGCCATCAGCCGCTCAACATTCTCTACCACCACAATCGCGTCATCCACCAGAATACCGATGGCCAGAACCATCGCGAACATGGTGAGCACATTGATGGAGAAGCCAGCCGCCAGCATCACCGCACATGTGCCCAGCAGGGCGATCGGCACAACAATGGTGGGAATGAGCGTGTAACGCACATTCTGCAGGAACAGGAACATCACCACAAAGACGAGGCCCACCGCTTCCAGCAGGGTCATCAGCACCTTCTTGATCGAAATCTCGACGAAGGGTGTGGTGTCATAGGGAATGGACTGCTTCACCCCTTCAGGGAAGAAGCGCTCAAGCTCTGCCATCTTGGCCTTCACGGCCCGCGAGGTGGCCAGCGCATTGCCGGAGGCCGAAAGCTGAACACCGACAGAGGCGCTCGGCTTGCCATTCAGACGGCTGGTGAAATTGTAATCCTCACCACCGATTTCCACCCGCGCCACATCGCGCAGACGCACGGTGGACCCATCCGGATTGGCGCGCAGCACAATGGCCCCGAACTCATCCGGCGTGCCCAGCTGACCCTTCACCAGAATGGGGGCCGAGGTATCCTGCGTGATGGGGTTGGGGAGCGCACCGATACGCCCCGCCGCCACCTGCGCATTCTGCGCCTGAATGGCATTGGTGATGTCATCAGCCGTGAGCCGCAGGCCCGTCAGCTTGTCCGGGTCGATCCAGACACGCATGGCGCGCTGGGTCGAGAACAGCTGTGCCTTGCCGACACCCGGCAGACGCCGCAGCTCGCTCAGCACGTTCCGGGTCAGGTAATCGCCGAGCCCGATGGCATCCATCACCTCATCATCCGTGGCGGTCATCGAGACCACCAGCAGGAAGGATGAGGCGGCCTCTTCCACCAGAATGCCCTGCTGCACCACCGTGCGCGGCAGGCGCGATTCCACCCGGCGAATACGGTTCTGCACATCCACCGAGGCCTGCGCCACAGAAGTTCCGGGCATGAAGGTGGCGTTGATCGACACCGCACCGGAGGCATCCGAGGTGGACTCGAAATACATCAGGCCCGGAATGCCGTTCAGCTCTTCCTCAATGAGGCGTGTGACGCCCTGATACAGCTCTTCCGGGGAAGCGCCGGGATAGGCGGTGGAGATGGAGATCTGCGGCGGGGCAATATTGGGATATTGCGCCACCGGCATCATTGGGATGGAGATCACACCCGCGATCATGATGAAGATGGCCACGACCCATGCAAAGATGGGACGATCAATAAAGAAACTGGGCATGTCTGTGCCTCACTGTCCGGCGGGCGCGGGAGTGGAAGAGGCGGCAGCATCACCACCCGCGGAAGCATCCTGCGCCGCAGCCTTGCCGGCCGCAGCGGTCCATGGATGCGTGCTGACGGTGGCACCCGGCGCGAGCATCTGGAAGCCTTCAACCACAACGACCTCACCCGGCTTCAGGCCGTCTTCGATCACCCACTGGTTGTTCATGACGCGCCCGGTGCGCACAAAACGCAGCTCGGCCTTGTTATCGGGGCCGATCACATACAGCTGGGCCTTGCCGCCCGCATCGCGCTGGATGGCGCGTTCCGGCACAGCGATGGCATTGGGTTGCTCACCCTGCTCGATCTGCACGCGCACATACATGCCGGGCAGCAGATCGCCATTCGGGTTCGGGAATTCACCGCGCAGGATGATCTGGCCGGTCAGGGCATCCACCGCCGCCTCGGAAAACAGCAAGCGACCGGGAGAGGCATACTGGCTGCCATCATCGAACTTCAGCGTGACACTGGCAGCATCCGCGGCAGCAGGATCCGTACCGGCCGCCTTGGCCCGCGCCTGCGCCGCACGCCGCAGCGCAAGCAGTTCATTGGCGGACTGGGTGAAATCCGCATAGGCCGGATCAAGCTGCTGGATGGTGGCGAGGCTCTGCGCATCTGATGCACTCACCAGCGCCCCTTCCGTGATGAGCGCGCGGCCGATGCGGCCGGAAATGGGGGCGCGTACCTGCGTATAGTTGAGGTCCAGCTCAGCCGCATCCAGCCCGGCCTTGGCCGCACTCACATCCGCTTCCGCCTGCGCCAGCTCCGCAACAGCGATTTCATAGGTCTGGTCACTGGCAATCTTGCGATCCCGCAGCTGGGTCTGGCGCTCCGCCTTCTGGGCAGACATGGTGCGCGTAGCCTCTGCGCGTGCGAGAGCAGCTTTCGCACTTTCCACCTTCACCCGGAACGGCGCGGGATCAATGCGATAGAGAATATCGCCTTCCTTGACCTGACTGCCCTGCTCGAACACGCGCTCCACCAGAATGCCGGAGACGCGCGGGCGAACCTCGGCAATGCGGGTCGGGGTGATGCGGCCGGGCAATTCATTGAGAATCGGCAAGGTCTCCGGCTGCACCGTCACCACCCCGACCTGTGCGGGCGGCATCCCTCCCCCTTGCGCTTCATCCGCGCCACTGTCGCTGCATGCAGCCAGCGTAAAAAGGGCAAGAGCCGGAAAGGCGAAACGAACAAGCGGATGCCGCAGGGCAGATGTCATATGGGGCACGATGAATTCATCCGGGGCAAAATAGGTTGCTTCCAGATAGCACCACACAAACAAACCGTCCAGATGGTTTTTGATGCATCGCAAAAAAGCGGGAAACCACGCATATGCACCCGCATCAGTATCGGATCATTCTCCAGTCATGACCTGCGCGCGATGACCCGATACAACTCCCCATGAACCGCCCACTCAAAGCGCGATTGCCGTATTCCTTCCAAAGCAGGCAAGCGACCTAGCAAATGGAGCCGAACCCCATGGCCATTTTCAATCATCAGGACGGGCAATATCTCGAGATCGACGGCGCGCAGATCTATGTCGAGACAAAGGGGCTCGAGAGCGGCCCGCCACTGGTCTTCCTGCATGGCGGGCTAGGCAGCATTGCGGATTTCGAGCAGCTCCTGCCGCTTTTGCAGGACCGCTTCCGGTTGATCGGAATGGACAGCAGAGGGCAAGGGCGCTCCACCATGGGCAATGCTCCGCTCACCTATGAACGCATGGCACAGGATGTACGCGCCGTTCTGCGCCATCTGAACCCCGGCCCGGCCACTCTCATCGGGCATAGTGACGGCGGCATCATCGCCCTGCGTCTGGCAGCCGCCCATGCCCCGGAGGTGTCGGGCATCGTGACCATCGGCGCGCACTGGCAGCTTGCGCAGAACGATCCCACCCGCGCCTTGCTGGCCCGAGTGACCCCCGAGAGCTGGCGACACATGTTCCCCGACAGCCATGCCCAGTACAACGCGCACAACCCGGAACCGGACTTTGAGCGCATTACACGCGATGTCGTCCATCTGTGGCTGGATGCGGGTGCTGATGGCTATCCTGGTGAAACCGTTCGCGAGATCACATGCCCTCTTCTCATCATCCGTGGCGATGAAGATCGTCTGGTTTCGAGGGAGAACACTTTCGAGCTGGCGGAGCGCATACCCGGCGCACAGTTGCTGAACCTGCCCTTTGCCGGTCACAGCGTTCAGGATGACCAGCCCGCGCAACTGGCATGGGCGCTCCAGAATTTCCTGAAGGTTCAGCCCTGACCCATATGGAAGGACAGTTCAGCGCATCTTGTCATAGGCGATGATGTCGATTGTCCAGACCCATTCCCCTGCCGGAAGATTGCACTCCGGCAGATCCTCACTGTTCGGATCAGGCTCGCATTTACCCTCCGGGGCCTCGGATGACAGGAAATAGGCCACCATGCGGCTGCCTTTTGCATAGCCCGCACGTGTACTGTCTGGCCCATCCGCGGCGATTTCGAGAATCTCCCTCCAGTGCCCAGTCTGGAAATACTCATCCAGCGCGATCTGCACATCACCGAACAGAGCCAGCGCGCCCGCACCCCCACCCGTGATGACACAGGCCTCCCCTGAGGTGCTTACAGAGAAAAGCTCACGATCGGGCCTGGCCACCTTCAGCTTCAATGGAAGGCCTATGAGCTTTTCGAAAGCCAGCTTCAGGCTTGCACAGTCAGCCACAGGAGCAGGCTTGATCTGCATGGACGCGGCCCGAACCGGAGCGACCGCCAGAAGCACAACACTTACAGCCATCACGACAACGCTGAAAAATGACTTTAAGCCTACGCGCATGGATTTTGCACATCCAGAAAGCCGCAGCATGACGCGCCAGTCCATCAGTAAATTTCTATGCTTGTGAAGCTATAATACTGCCCGAACATTTTGCAGCCCTACGTCCGTCCAACAACAACAAATCTGCAGATGCCATCGGTGCCAATGCACTCGGGCCATAACCGGGCTTGCACTCAGGCCACAGCTCAATATCGTGCCGCCAGCGGAGCAGAGTGGGAGCGGGATATTGGATTGCGTTGATGTCGTCGTCATAGGAGCAGGGGCAGCTGGCCTGATGTGCGCCATCGAGGTCGCCAAACGCGGGCGCTCCGTCATCGTTCTGGACCATGCCAAGGCCCCGGGCGAGAAGATTCGCATCTCCGGTGGCGGCCGCTCAAACTTCACCAATCTTCATGCGAGCCCCAAAAACTACATCTCGCAGAACCCGCATTTTTGTATATCCGCACTGAGCCGCTACACTCAGCATGACTTTATCAAGCTGGTGAAGACCCATGGCATTGCTTTCCACGAGAAGACTCTGGGGCAGTTGTTCTGTGATGGCCCATCAACCCAGCTCATCACCATGCTGCTGACAGAGATGTCATCTCATGGCGCGGAACTTGGTCTTTCAACCCATATCGAAAAAATTGAGAAGACCGATGGTGGTTTCATCATCCATCATTCAGAAGGCACCCACGCCTGTGAATCCGTGGTTATCGCCACTGGTGGAAAGTCCATTCCCAAGATGGGTGCGACAGGTTTTGGCTATGACATCGCCACGCGCTTTGGCCTGCGTCTTGTCGAGACACGGCCTGCATTAGTTCCACTCACACTCGAACCCAACATGCTGGAACGACTGAGACCACTGGCTGGCGTTTCAGTTGATGCGGAAATTTCCTGCGGCAAGGCCCGGTTTGCAGAGGCCCTGCTTTTCACCCATCGCGGCCTCAGCGGTCCCGCGATTTTGCAGATCTCATCCTACTGGCGGGAAGGAGATGAAATCCGCATCAATATGCTGCCTCAGGCGGATCTGTTGCAAGCCTTGCGGGAACACCGCAGCAGCAATGGACGACAGGCATTGCAGACCGCCCTCTCGGGTTATCTGCCCAAAAAACTCGCCCAGATCATTGCCGCAAACTTCCCTACCCCGACGAACCTTGCCGACTTTTCCGATCAAGCCCTGCGCAAGGTTGTGGAAACGATTACCCAGTGGGGCATCAAGCCTGCCAGTTCCGAAGGATACCGCACCGCTGAAGTCACGTTAGGCGGCGTTGATACACGCGATCTGAACTCAAAAACGATGGAGGCAAAGGCCGTTCCCGGCCTCTTCTTCATTGGTGAGGTGGTTGATGTGACAGGCTGGCTGGGAGGCTACAATTTCCAGTGGGCATGGTCATCCGGCTGGTGCTGCGGACAGGTCGCTTAAATACCCGATCAGGGCCATGCCATGAAGAAGCATCGAGCCACAGGCATGCAACAGTGCCGAGGTCCCAGTCTGTCTTTACTTCAGCACCCCAGCCTGAACTGCAACCATATTGCCGACTGCATATAAAAACGGACTGGCTCAGGAAGAGCCAGTCCGTCAGCATTTCGGACCAAAAACATGCGCACATCAGTCGTGCACATGAGAGGCAATCAGTGTCCCGATTTGCCAGAGAAACCGCGTGAAAGAGCGTCAGCGACCTGCTGAAGATCACCCAACAGGGTTTCAGCACGCTGCCGTGCATCATCAGTCTTCGCATCTGCCAGATCTTCACGGGCATTCTGGATCTGCTGCTGGATTTCGGCGGCATCGAGCTGCTCAACCGGAACGGACTGCTCAGCCAGAACCGTCAGCCCGGACGCATTCACTTCCGCAAACCCGCCACGGACAAAAAAACGTTCCGTAGAGCCCGGATTGACGATGGTCAGTATGCCCGGCTTCAACATGCCGACGAAGGGGCCATGCCCAGCCAGCACACCGAATTCACCCTCAGCGCCAGGAATGATCACTTCCGTCGCTGTGCCGGAAAAAACCAGCTTCTCGGGCGAGACCAGCTCAAAGGAAAGAGTCGCCATCGTTATTTGTCTCCGACTCGCGTTCCAAAAGGACCCGCACTTCGTGGCATCAAAGCCACGCCCGACATAATCCCAATCTTCCCGACAAGCTCACATTACGACTTATCGGAAACATACCGCATGTGAAGGTGAGAACCGAATACCACATTCACATTACAAGCGGGTCTGGAAAAGAGAGGCGGGGATAGAAGAGATCCCCGCCCCATCTTTCATCAGGCTGCTTCAGCAGCCATCTTCTTACCCTTCTCGATAGCTTCTTCCATGGAACCAACCATGTAGAAAGCCTGCTCGGGAAGGTAATCGTACTTGCCTTCAACCAGACCCTTGAAGCCGGAGATGGTGTCCTTCAGGTCCACCAGCTTGCCGGGCGAGCCGGTAAAGATTTCAGCAACGTGGAACGGCTGCGACAGGAAGCGTTCGATCTTGCGGGCGCGGGCAACGGTCAGCTTGTCCTCTTCGGAAAGCTCGTCCATGCCCAGGATCGCGATGATGTCCTGAAGAGACTTGTAACGCTGCAGGGTCTGCTGAACCTGACGCGCAGTGTTGTAGTGCTCCTCGCCCAGAATGGCGGGGGACAGCATGCGCGAGGTGGAGTCCAGCGGATCCACAGCCGGATAGATACCCTTTTCAGCGATGGAGCGCGAAAGCACTGTCGTCGCATCAAGATGGGTAAAGGACGCGGCAGGTGCCGGATCGGTCAGATCGTCGGCCGGCACGTAAATGGCCTGCACCGAGGTGATCGAGCCCTTGGTGGTGGTGGTGATACGCTCCTGCAGGGCACCCATGTCGGTGGCCAGTGTCGGCTGATAGCCCACGGCCGAAGGGATACGACCGAGAAGCGCGGACACTTCCGAACCCGCCTGCGTAAAGCGGAAGATGTTGTCCACGAAGAACAGCACGTCCTGGCCCTGGTCACGGAAGTGCTCGGCAACCGTGAGGCCGGTGAGGGCCACACGGGCGCGGGCACCCGGAGGTTCGTTCATCTGGCCATAGACCAGCGCGCACTTGGAACCGGCGGCAGAACCACCGTTCTCGCGCGGGTCCTTGTTCACGTTGGACTCGATCATCTCGTGATAAAGATCGTTGCCCTCACGTGTGCGCTCACCAACACCAGCGAACACGGAGTAACCACCGTGGGCCTTCGCGACGTTGTTGATGAGTTCCATGATCAGCACGGTCTTGCCCACGCCGGCGCCGCCGAACAGACCGATCTTGCCGCCCTTTGCGTAAGGCGCAAGCAGATCCACGACCTTGATGCCGGTTACGAGAATCTCGGCTTCCGTCGCCTGCTCGGCATAGGAAGGAGCAGGCTGATGGATACCGCGGGTTTCCTCGAAGGAAATCGGGCCCACTTCGTCCACCGGCTCGCCGATGACGTTCATGATACGGCCGAGCGTACCATCGCCCACCGGAACCTGAATGGCCTCACCGGTGTCCTTGACCTCACGGCCACGGACCAGACCCTCGGTCGCATCCATGGCGATGGTGCGAACGGTGTTCTCGCCAAGGTGCTGCGCCACTTCGAGCACCAGACGGTTGCCCTGGTTGGTGGTCTCAAGCGCGTTGAGGATCGCCGGCAGATGGTCTTCGAACTGCACGTCGACAACGGCGCCGATGACCTGAGTGATGCGTCCGACCTTATTCGCCATATTCGTCGTCCTTCGTATCTCGGTCGCGAAGCGTCAGAGCGCCTCGGCGCCAGAAATGATCTCGATGAGTTCCTTCGTGATCATGGCTTGGCGCGTACGGTTATAGGTGAGTGTCTGCTTCTTGATCATGTCACCCGCATTACGGGTGGCGTTGTCCATGGCGCTCATCTGTGCACCATAGAAGGACGCCTGATTTTCAAGCAGGGCACGGAAAATCTGTACTGCCACATTGCGCGGCAGAAGGTCGGCGAGAATTTCTTCCTCGTCCGGCTCATATTCATAAATGGGCGCGGGCGCATTGGCGTCGCGCTCAAGGAAGCTGGCAGGAATCAGCTGCTGGGCAACGGGGTCCTGCTGGATCACGCTCTTGAAATCAGAATAGAAGAGCGTGCAGACATCAAACTCACCCCGGTCCAGCATGGCCAGAACCTTGGCGGCGATCTCCTGAGCTTCCTTGAAGCCGATGGTGCGCACTGCGCGCAGATCCACGAGCTCAACGATGTTGTCAGGATACACCCGGCGCAGCTGGTCATAGCCCTTGCGACCGACACAGAAGATCTTCACTTCCTTGCCATCGGCAAGCAGTGCCTGAACCTTCTCACGCGCAAGACGCACAATGGCCGTGTTGAAAGCCCCGCACAGACCGCGCTCACCGGTGCAAACCAGCAGGAGGTGCGTTTCCGCGCGCCCTGTACCAGCCAGCAGAACCGGTGCCTGCGCATTACCCACAATGCCTGCGGCGAGGTTGCCCAGAACAGCTTCCATGCGGCTCGCATAAGGGCGAGCCGCTTCCGCTGCCTGCTGGGCGCGACGCAGCTTCGCCGCGGCGACCATCTGCATCGCCTTGGTGATTTTCTGCGTCGCCTTCACCGAAGCGATGCGACTTCTAAGTTCCTTCAGACTCGCCATCGCGCCCGTCCATCAGGTTCGAGGAACGTGGAAACGCCGATCAGGCGAAGCTCTTGGCGAAAGTGTCGAGCACCTTCGTCAGCTTCTCGGCCGTATCCTTGGAGAGTTCCTTGGACGTACGGATCGCGTCGAGGATCTCAGGGTGCTGGGAACGCAGGGTCAGCAGGATACCCTGCTCGAATGCGTGCACCTTGTTCACCGGCAGCGGATCCAGATAGCCCTGGGTACCGGCGTAGATCACCGCAACCTGCTCTTCCACCTTGAGGGGGGAGAACTGGCTCTGCTTCAGCAACTCGGTAAGGCGTGCACCACGGTTCAGCAGCTTCTGGGTGGAAGCATCGAGATCCGAACCGAACTGGGCGAAGGCCGCAAGCTCACGATACTGAGCGAGCTCGCCCTTGATCTTGCCCGCAACCTGCTTCATCGCCTTGATCTGGGCCGAAGAGCCCACGCGCGACACGGACAGGCCGACGTTCACGGCAGGACGAATGCCCTGATAGAACAGATCGGACTCGAGGAAGATCTGGCCATCGGTGATGGAGATCACGTTGGTCGGGATGTAGGCCGACACGTCGTTCGCCTGTGTCTCGATGACCGGCAGCGCGGTGAGCGAACCAGCGCCATTGGCGTCGTTCAGCTTCGCAGCGCGCTCCAGCAGACGAGAGTGCAGATAGAACACGTCGCCCGGATAAGCTTCGCGGCCCGGAGGACGACGCAGCAGCAGCGACATCTGACGATAAGCCACGGCCTGCTTGGACAGGTCATCGTGGATGATCAGGGCATGCATGCCGTTGTCACGGAAATACTCGCCCATGGCGGTGCCGGTGAAGGGCGCCAGGAACTGCATGGGTGCTGCGTCAGAAGCGGTAGCCGCCACGACGATGGAGTATTCCAGAGCGCCCTGCTCTTCCAGAACCTTCACGAACTGCGCGACGGTGGAGCGCTTCTGGCCCACAGCGACATACACGCAGTACAGCTTGGCCTTCTCATCGCCGCCCTGGTTGATGGACTTCTGATTGAGGATCGAATCAAGCGCAACAGCTGTCTTGCCAGTCTGACGGTCACCGATGATGAGCTCGCGCTGGCCACGACCGATCGGGATCAGCGCGTCAATGGCCTTGAGGCCGGTCTGCATGGGCTCATGCACGGACTTGCGCGGAATGATGCCCGGAGCCTTCACGTCGACGCGGCGACGCTCGGTGTACATGATCGGGCCCTTGCCATCGATCGGGTTGCCGAGGGCATCCACGACGCGGCCGAGAAGACCCTTGCCAACCGGGGCATCCACAATGGCGCCGGTCCGCTTGACGGTCTGGCCTTCCTTGATCTCACGGTCAGAACCGAAGATCACGATACCGACATTGTCGACTTCGAGGTTCAGCGCCATGCCGCGCGTACCGTTCTCGAACTCGACCATTTCGCCGGCCTGGACATTGTCGAGGCCATAAGCGCGGGCAATACCGTCACCGACGGAAAGAACCTGCCCCACTTCGGTAACTTCAGCTTCCTGACCGAAGTTCTGAATCTGCTCTTTCAGGATCGCAGAGATTTCAGCGGCTCGAATGTCCATCAGCGGACCTCTTTCATCGCATGCCGGATAGAATTGAGTTTGGTCTTCAGGGAAGCATCGACCATGCGAGAGCCGAGTTTCACAATGAGACCACCGAGGATGGACGGATCGACGTTCACGTCGAGATTCACGTCCTTGCCGGTCTTTTGACCCAGCGTATCTTTCAGCGTCGCAAGCTGGTCATCGTTCAGCGGAGAGGCGACAGTCACCTTTGCGGTCACCTCACCCCGATGCGCAGCCACGAGTGCGGCATAATCCGCAATCATGCCCGGCAGGCCGAACAGACGGCGATTTTTCGCCACCAGCTTCACGAAATTACCGGCGAGGCCGGAAATTTCCGCCTTCTCCAGAATCGCAGTAACAGCCTTGAGCTGTTCATCCGCTGTGAACACGGGGCTCTTCACGAGCCGTGTCAAATCCTCACTTTCGGCAATCATTGCCGAAAGGCGATCCAGATCCGCTTTCACAGCATCAATTGAACCAGCATTCTCTGCCAGCTCGAACAGCGCTGTCGCGTAACGTCCAGCCATGCCTGACACGATCGTCTCCGCCACTCCGCACCTCTCTCGGACTTGCAACCGCCTCTGAACACACAACGCGCAGACTCAGTCCAAACCCTTGATCTGCTTGGAATATTCTTGTGCGACCTCGTGAGCGGAGGAAACCCGACCCTCGAAAATCCCGGTGTGCCTAACACAGGCCGATCAAGGCGGCAACATGACCGAAGGGTGGCATTTCGATTAGATTGACCCACCGTGAGGGAAAAATGACTGCGCCTGCCGCATCTTGCCGTTGTATGGGCCTGTTTTCCCAGGGTTTGAGATTCCGTTTCTCCACATGTTTTGACAGGATTTTGGCCAGCAAAATCTTTGTGAAAACAAGGAATCCCGCCAATTGCGCCCGGTGCGAATTGAGATTCTCAAAACGCCACATAGCCCGTCTGCATCAGAAACTGACGACGCAGATAGCAAAGAAAAAGCTCCGCCTAAATTTTAGGCGGAGCTTCTTTTTTTGGTATTTCCGATAGCCAGCTCAGTTGGCGCGGGTGGTCTTGTCCGGGCTGGCGGGGAAAGCGGCGTTCTTTTCCGTGCCCTTCATCAGCTCGATCGCCAGCTTGAGTTGAGTATCGTCCTTTGATTCTGGTGGCACATAGGACGGCGAGCCGGACTGCTCCTCCTCGCCATTCTTCAGGTGCCCACGCAGCGAGGCTTCACCCTTGGTGCCGCCCGTGGTTGCGCCCAGCTTTTCCTTCACCTCATCCGGCATGTCCTGAATCAGCACGATATCGGGCTCGATTCCCTTGGCCTGAATGGAGCGCCCGGAAGGCGTGTAATAGCGGGCCGTAGTGAGACGCAGAGCGCCATTGGAGCCCAATGGAATGATGGTCTGCACCGATCCCTTGCCGAAGGAGCGCGAACCCAGAACGGTGGCGCGCTTCTGGTCCTGCAGCGCACCGGCCACGATCTCGGAGGCGGAGGCAGAGCCACCGTTCACCAGAACGATAATCGGCTTGCCATTGGTCAGATCACCGGCGCGCGCATTGAAGCGCTGGGTTTCCTCGGCATTGCGCCCACGGGTGGAGACGATCTCGCCCCGGTCCAGGAAGGCATCCGAAACCGCGATGGCCTGATCCAGCAATCCGCCCGGATTGTTACGCAGATCGATTACAAAGCCCTTCAGCTTGTCCTCACCAATCTCCTTGGTGAGATCAGCGATGGCCTTCTTCAGGCTGTCGAAGGTCTGCTCATTGAAAGAATTGACGCGGATATAGGCAACATCCCCGTCCTCAACCCGCGAGCGCACAACCTTGATCTTGATGGTGTCACGCACCACCTTGATATCAATCGGCTTTTCCACGCCCTTGCGAACAATGGTGAGGTTGATCGGCGTATTCACCGCGCCGCGCATCTTATCCACGGCCTCGTTCAGGGAGAGACCCTGCACCTGATCGCCATCAAGCTTCACGATGAGATCGCCCGCCATGACACCGGCACGCGCGGCCGGGGTCTCCTCCATCGGAGCGACTACCTTCACCACGCCGTCTTCCATCGTCACCTCGATGCCGAGGCCGCCGAACTCGCCCTTGGTCTGCACCTGCATGTCGCGGTGATTCTTCGCGTCCATGTAGGAAGAGTGCGGGTCCAGAGACTGCAACATGCCGTTGATGGCGGATTCAATCAGCTTGGCATCTTCCGGCCGCTCGACATAGTCGGAACGCACCCGCTCGAAGACATCACCAAACAGGTTGAGCTGGCGATAGGTATCGGAGGACGCTGCCTCCGCCGCCGAGCCCAGAAGAGAGCCGGGCAACAGCCGTGGCTCGATAGCGCCCACAGCCACAAGGGCACCGGCAGCCACGCCGACTAAAAACAAAGAGGCCCGACGCATCATCCGCGTACCTTCCGACTGTCCGTTACCGCCCACCACGGGGCAGGATCGATGGAGTTCCCGTCCTTACGGAATTCAACATATAAATGGGGCTGTCCCGAGGCTGCGCCAGAGGATCCGCTGCCACTTCTTGCGGCACCGCCCATCACGGCCACCGGCTCTCCGGCCAGCACGAACTGGCCGAGTTCGACCTCGATCCGCTCCATGCCTGCCAGAAGGATATGGTAGCCACCGCCCGCATTGATAATCAAGAGTTGTCCATAGCTGCGAAATGGCCCCGAATAGACCACCCATCCATCTGCCGGTGCGGTCACCTGTGCACCCGAGCGTGTGACGATGGTGATGCCCTTTTCCTGCCCGCCCACGCCATCAGTCGCACCGAAATTCCTCAGCCGCTCACCTGCCACGGGAAGAGGCAAAAGCCCGCGCGCATTGGAAAATGCCACTGCGGGGGCAATGCGGCCGGGATCATTCAGGGCCGCAAGACCAGCCGCGCGGGTTTCTTGCCCCGGCGGGCGTGTGGCCTCCGCCGTCTGTGCGGCGCCTGCCGCGCGCGCGGCCGGGGCAACCTCGGTTTCAAGCCGGTTCACGAGATCGTGCACTTCCCCCGTATTGCGTGCGAGGGCGGCAGCGCGGGTGCGGTCATCCTGCGAAACCGGATTATTCTCCACCTGCTGGCGCTGGCGTTCGCGCACGAGGGTCGAAATCCGCTCACGGTCTTCGGCAAGGGCTGTGCGCAGGGCGGTGAGTCTCTCTTTCGCTGCCGCCAGTTCGGTGCGCACGCGCACCAGTTCGGAAAGGTCAGCGGCCAGTGTTTCCGCCTCAACCCGCATTTCCGGCAGCAGGGCTCCCATGAGAATCGCCGAACGCACGGCATCCAGCGCATCATCCGGACGCATCAGCATGGCCGGCGGCGGGTTGCGGCCCATGCGCAGCAGCGCGGCCAGCACTTCTCCCAGCACCTCGCGCCGCTGGGCCAGTGAAGCTGTAAGCTGAGTCGCCGCGCCATCCAGCGGCTTCAGCCGGGCTTCAACATTGGAAAGCTGCTGCTCCACATTTCGGGCGCGGGCAGCGGTATCAATCAGCAGCCGGTTGAGCTTCGGCCTGTCTCCCCGCGCGGCCTCGACCTCAGCCTGAAGGCTGGCACGAAACTCCGTTTCCCGTGCAAGATCCGCCTTCAGCGCATCTGTATCCACCCCTTCCACCAGCGCACGGGCCGGCGGGCGCGGAGGCAGCGGCACAGCGGCGCGCGGTGGCGTTGAAGCTGGCGGGGCGGCCGTGCTTCCGGCTGGGGCCGCAGAAGGGGCGGCGCTCTGGGCATGCGCTATCGAAGGCCCGGCAATGCCGAGCACCAATGCGGATACAAGACGACCAGTTCGCCACATCATGCCGCCATGGTGCTCCATCAGTATTGAAAACAGGTAAAGCCGGACTGTTCCTCACAGCCCGGCTCATGTCTATTGAAACAGGATGCGGCGCGCAGAGGGCTCAGCCCTCCATGCCTTCCAGTTCGGTTATCATGCGGTCAATCAGCGACAGGCCGGTCTGCCAGAAGGCCGGATCACGCGCATCAAGGCCGAAGGGCGCGAGCAGTTCGGAATGGTGCTTGGTGCCACCCGCCGCCAGCATCTCCAGATAGCGCTCCGCAAAGCCATCCTGTGCATTCTCGTAAACTGCATAGAGCGAGTTCACGAGGCAATCACCGAAGGCATAGGCATAAACATAGAAGGGCGAGTGGATGAAGTGGGGGATATAGGTCCAGAAGGTCTCGTATCCCGCGCCCAGATGAATGGCCGGACCAAGGCTCTCGGCCTGAACCTTCATCCAGATCTGGCCAATCGCCTCGGAGGTCAGTTCGCCCTTGCGGCGCTGGCTATGGACCTCGCGCTCAAAGGTGTAGAAGGCGGTCTGGCGCACCACCGTATTGATCATGTCCTCCACCTTCTGTGCCAGCATGATGCGCCGCGCCTCGGGTGTGGCTGCCGCATCCAGCAGGCGACGGAAGGTGAGCATCTCGCCGAAAACGGAGGCGGTTTCGGCGAGTGTCAGCGGGGTCGGTGCCATCAGCGCCCCCTGTTTGCCGGCCAGCACCTGATGCACGCCATGGCCCAGTTCATGCGCCAGTGTCATCACATCGCGCGGCTTGCCCTGATAGTTCAGCAGAACATAGGGGTGGGCCGAAGGCACGGTGGGGTGAGCGAAGGCACCGGGAGACTTGCCCGGACGCACCGGCGCATCAATCCAGTTCTTGTCGAAGAACACCCGCGCAATATCCGCCATGCGCGGCGAGAACGTGGAATAGGCCCCCAGCACGGTGTCGCGCGCCTCAGTCCAGCCGATCTCGCGGGTTTCCACCTTCGGCAGCGGGGCGTTGCGGTCCCAGAACTCCAGCTTGTCGCGACCGAACCAGCGGGCCTTCAACGCATAATAGCGGTGCGAGAGGCGAGGATAGGCGGCGCGGATGGACGACACCATCGCATCCACCACCTCCTGCTCCACCCGGTTCGCCAGATGCCGCGAGGAGGCGACATCCGGAAACTTGCGCCAGCGGTCGGAGATTTCCTTGTCCTTGGCCAGCGTGTTGGTGATGAGGCTGAACAGGCGCAGGTTCTTAGAGAAGGTTTCGGCCAGTGCGAGACCGGCGGCGCGGCGCACCTCTTCCTTCGGGTCCTGCATCATGTTGAGCGTGGGCTCAATCGGCAGGTCCTGTCCGTTCACATGAAAGCGCAGGGAGGTGATGGTCTCGTCGAACAGACGGTTCCACGCACTGCGCGAGGGGCCGGCCTTCTCGTGGAAGAGCTGCTCAATGCGGTCTTCGAGCTGATAGGGCCGGTCCTTGCGCAGATCCTCGATCCACGGGCGGTAATGGCCCAGCGCCGGCTCGGCCATGGCGACCTCAAGCGCTTCATCATCCAGCAGGTTCAGTTCCAGTGTGAAGAACAGCAGATGGGTGGAGGCGTCGGTGAGGCGCTCCTGAATATCGCCATAGAATTTGGCGCGGGCGGGATCGGAGGTATCTCCCGCATAGACCAGACTGCCATAGGAGGCGATGCGGCCGATGAGGTCTTCAATTTCCTCATAGCGCTTCACGACGCCGGCCAGAGCCGCGCCGCCTTTTCCGTCCTCCAGAAGGGTTGCCAGCTTGCCCTTGTGGTCTGTCTCGAACGCCTTGCAGGCCGCATCCGCCTTCACCAGATCCGCCTCAAGCGCCGGCGCATCCATAGCCGGATAGAGATCCTTCAAATCCCATTCCGGCAGGATCTGCGGCAGCGGCGCGGAAGCCGCATCGCTGGGAGAGCGGGAAAACAGGCCTGCGAAAGCGTCGTCAAAAGGGAGCATGGGGCCTCCGGTGCCGGGCGAATGATGCTCCTTCATACCGCGCTGCACGCCCCGCCTTCAATGCACCAGAGTCGCAGGAGGCATGCGCATCTGCGCATCCAACGGAAAAAAGGTGACTCCATCCATGCCCGACGCGCTTTCCAGCGTGGCGAACACAAATCCCCACATCGTCCGCGCGCACGCCGTGGAGTGTCACCGGCCTTGCATATCCCCCACTTAAATTGTCTGGCCGCACGCCAAGGGGATGAAATGGCCATGAGTATGTCAGCAGGTCCGACGCAATCGCTTCGTTTCGTGATCTTCAAATATGTCGTCTATGGCCTTCTCATCCTCAACATCGCGCTTTTCCTGATCTTCGGAGAACCGCATGAGGCGATTGATTCGCTCGGCTGGATCCTGCTGCTCGGGTCATTTGAATATGAGACCTCGGCCCTTGATAAGGACTACAGCTCTCCCATCGAGAAATATGTGCTCTGGGGCTTGCAGATCACCGGCTATGCCATGGCGATCTTTGCCACCTGGAGCTACTGGGAAGTGGGGCAATGGGCCGACTTCATCAACGCATCCGCCTGGCTGTGTGTCTGCGCCGCGATTGCGTATGACGTGCACGCACCCGGCGAATATGGCGGGCTGGAATGGCGTGTCCGCAATCTCGTGAAGGGCGGGCTCTACGCGATCCTCATCGCGGTCGCGCTCTGGTGGGCTTATGATGGCCTGATCGTGGATCAAAGCGCACACGGCCTTCTGGAACTTTATGACGCCCTTTTGTGGATCGTCTGCTTCGGCGTCATTGAACTCAACATTTTCGCGAATGAAGCCGAAGAAGAAGAAGCGGTGGAAGACGAATCCGGTGCGCCCCTGAAAATGGCGGATTGAGCGCTTGCTCTGCCGCAGATAACGAATGATGGTCCCAGATTGCCCTGGCGCAGCATGAGGCCATGACCCGGAAGCCAGCGACCAGCGGAGAATCAATTTTCCGCTGCCGCACATGTATGCCCACCGGCTGCGACATGAACCCTGCCGCATAACATCTCCTGTTATGCACTGTTTGAGGCGCGCATTGTTGCTGCCGAGTAACAGCGCGCCCAAAATGCCCCCCTCTCCCATGCTTGTAAGTTGATCCTTTAGGACTCAGGCTGCACCACTTATGGGGGGCGAAGACGCGTTCAGGCTCAGGGTGAGCCTGCGGGAGGAATGGTGTGATGCGGCGGGACAAGACTAGGCTTTCCGGCATGCGGTTTGATGCATGCACGTCCTCCCCCGCTGCACCCGGTTCCAGCACCCGCTCACGCACCCGGCTGATGATGGGCACAGGTCTTCTCGGCTTGTGCCTTGCTGTCACCGGCCTCTCCTTGCTGCCGTCTTCCGCACAGGCACAGCAGGCCGGAGCCGCACTGCCGGCCTCTTCTGCCGCGGTCTCGGCGCGTCAGGTTCTGGACGGCCCGCGCGTGGCACCGCCTGTGGTGACAGACAATGCCGGTATCGGCACGGGCACGGCCCTGCCTCCAACCCGCGCGGCCCTGCCCCAGCGTGCGCCGCAAGCCGAAACCGAAGCTCCCGCACAAGCGGTAGGCGCTCCCACTCTAAGCACAGAAAAGGCTGCCAGCCCGGCCCCAGCCGCGCCGGTTCAGCCAGCACAAAATACCGCCCAGCAACCTAATCCCGCACTGGCGCAGGAAGTTGCACCCGCCAGCGCGGCCGTTGGTCCGGCTGTAGACACCACGGCTCAGCCCGCACCCGTGCAGGCCGAAGCTCCCGTTATGCCGGTCTCCAGACCTGTGCGTGGCGGTACGGACAGCGCAGGTGATGCAGGCCCTGCCCCCGCAGCAACGGCATCTGCACCCGTAGCGCCCACGCCTGTTGCACCTGCACCTGTAACCACCGCTACAACACAGGCCCCTGCACCTGCACCCGCTCCGGCTGCGACCCCGCAGACGGCAGTTCCGGCACAGGCGACTGTCGCAGCGACCCCGGCGCAGCAGTCACCGATTGCAGATGCCCTTGCCACTGCCCTGCTCACCCCTGAAACCCTTTCCGCGACCAGCGATGAGCGTGATGCCCTGTTCGTGTTCTATGCCGCGCGGGGCTACCAGCCTGTATTCGTGGATGAAACAGGTGTGAACAGCAGGGGCGCGGCCATTCTCTCCCGCCTTCGGGCCGCTGAAGAAGATGGCCTGAACCCTGCGGACTATGCTGCCAACAAGCCGGAAGCCGGGGCGGATGCTGCGGCACTGGCGCGGGCAGAACTCGATCTGGCCGTATCAGCCCTCACCTATGCACGCCATGCCCAGTCCGGCCGGTTCAATCCCACGCGCATTTCGGCGCTGGTGACCCCGACGCGGGAGATTCCCAAGCCTGAGGGCGTGCTCGCCACACTCGCCAGTGTAACCGACGCCAATGCCGCCCTTGCGGCCTACAATCCGCCCCACCCCGGCTATCTCCGGCTGAAGACGGCTCTGGCCGCATCCGCAACACCTGCCAGCGAACGGCAGGTGACCATTCCGGCCGGCCCCTTGCTGAAGCCCGGCTCACAGGATCCGCGCGTGCCTGCCCTGCGTGCGCGCCTTGGCCTGAACAGCGCGGATCGCGATGATCTGGCCTATGATCCTGATCTCGCCGATGCGGTGAAGACCTTCCAGGACAGCATGCAGATCAAGCCCACCGGCATGGTGGGTGACGCGACCGTGCGCGCCCTCAACCGGCGCACCACACCCGGCGCGGCGGCGCGGGCAGATATCATCGCCAATATGGAACGCTGGCGCTGGCTGCCGCGTGACCTCGGCCAGAACCATGTGATGGTGAACATTCCTGAATACATGCTGCGCATCTATTCAGACGATAAGCCGATCCATTCAACCCGGGTCGTGGTGGGCAAGGCCGCCTCGCCCACTGCCGTGATCTCGAAGCCGATCACCTATGTCGTGATCAACCCGGCGTGGAACATTCCGCCCAGCATCGTGCGCAATGAAATGATGCCGATGCTGCAGAACAATCCCGGCGCTCTCGCCAAGCGTGGCATCGAGGTCACGCGCACCCGTTCCGGCGGCTATTCATTCCGCCAGATGCCCGGCCCGAAAAACGCGCTGGGCCGGGTCAAGTTCATGTTCCCCAATGACCATGCAATCTATTTGCATGACACGCCCTCCAAGGGCCTGTTCGCCAATTCCAGCCGGGCCTACAGCCATGGCTGTGTGCGCGTGCAGCAGCCGTTTGATTTTGGCTCGGTGCTGTTCAATCTGGCCATGAATGACCAGAACTGGACCGAAGAGCGCTTCACCAAGATGTTCGGGAACAAGGAACGCTACATCAACCTCAAGCGACCGGTGCCGGTCCATCTGGTCTATTTCACCACGGCAGCGGATGAGCGCGGGCGCATCACCGCATATGAGGATATTTACGGCTTCAACGCGGCGGTGAAGGCCCGTCTTGGGCTGGACAGCCGCCACCACATGGCGGACGGCGCAACCACCCGCCAGCGGTGACGTGGAGGGGAGCAGGTGTCATTTGGCCCGAGGCATGATGCCGCACCCCACCTCTACAGGTAAACAGACCAATGACTTGTCTATGGCGGATCCGCCACAGCCAAGCTTCCGCTTCAGGCGTGTTTTGGCCATACTGCGTGCCTAGAGCCGCATGGCCACACACTGAAACTGCTGCGTGAACAGCACGGATGGATGACACCGAAGGGTGCCCGGCCGGAACAGGCCAAGGCAAAAGGGAGTGGGGATGGCTGCGGAGGATCGCATTCTGTCAACCTGACCTTAACCGGAATGGGGGAGACTCCTCACCGTTTCGTACCGCGTCTTCCAGGGGCGGGACCGTTCAAATCTGAGCCTCGGGTTCGCGACATTGGCCAATACGATCGCGCCGCACACCACCAGCCATTCGCGCCTCGGCCTGCGCATGCCTTCCCTGCGCCGTGGCGTGGGGATGCTGCGTGCCAGCCTTATTGGTGCGGCGCTACTGGTCGCCGGCACAAGCGCCCTTCAGAACGCTGTCGCCAATGGCGATACCCGTACCCTCACCTTCAAGCACATGCATCGCGGTGAGACAGCGACCTTCACGTTCAAGAAGAACGGCCGCTATGATTCTGCGGTTCTGAAGCAGATGAACTGGTATTTCCGCGACTGGCGGAATGACAAGCAGATCCGCATGGATCCGCAGCTCTTCGATATTCTCTGGGAAGTCAGCCAGGAAACGCGCGGCACCTCCGCGATTCACGTTCTCAGCTCCTATCGCTCACCGGAAACCAACACCATGCTGCGCTCCCGCAGCCGTGGTGTCGCCAAGTTCTCCCAGCACACGATGGGCAAGGCGATGGACTTCTATATCCCCGGCGTTGCGCTGGCGGATCTGCGTGCCGCCGGCCTGCGCCTTCAGCGCGGCGGTGTGGGCTTCTATCCCACCTCCGGCTCGCCCTTCGTGCATATGGATACAGGCAGCGTGCGCCACTGGCCGCGCATGACCCGCTCCCAACTTGCCCGCGTGTTCCCGGATGGCAAGACCATCCATGTGCCTTCCGATGGCAAACCTTTCTCTGGCTATGAAGCAGCCCTTGCAGAGGCCGGCTCCCGCTCCGGTGGTTCCGGCGAAAGCGCGAGCAAGCCGAAGAATTTCTTCGCTGCGCTTTTTGGTGGCGGCAAGGATGAGGAAGAGGAAAGCGTGCCACAGGCCGCGCCTGAGCCCGCCAGCCACCCGGTGGCACTGGCCAGCCCGGCCACCATGGAGCGTGACGAGGAACCAGCCCCTGCTCGCCAGCAGGTGATGACCGCGGTTCGCCCCACTACGGTTACCGCAGCGGCCATGCCGCTGCCCACCAGCCGCCCTCAGGCGCTGGCCCCGGCGAATACGCTTGACCGGCAGGCCGCGCGCAATGCGAACACTCGCGATGACACAGCAACCGTTGCCAGCGTCGCACCCATGCCTGTGCGCCGGCCTTCTGAGCTTGCAGCCGAATTCAACACCCGCGTCGCTCGCCTTGAGCCCGCACCGCTGCCCACCGTCATCACCCGTGGCTCCGAGCGCGAGGAAAGCCGCGCACTTGGCTATGCTGCCGATGGCGAGATTTTCGGCCCCACCCCCGCTTCGCGTACCCTGACGGCTCCGGTCCCGCTGCGCCGCACGGCTGAAACCCGTCGCAACCGCCGCGAACAGGCTGCTCCGCCACGGATCGCGTTCGACCATCTCTTCCTCTCACCACGCCTTGCGGACACGCTGTATCTGCGTCCTCCGGAAGTGCGGGTTTTCACCAGCTTCGTCACAGCCCCGCGTGAAGTGGTGGTCTCCGGCTTCTCGAAGGATGCGAGCTATGGCCTGAGCTCCAGCTTCTCGGGTGATGCGATCGCAACTGTCTATACCCAGACCTTCACTCCTGCGGCGCTCGCCCTTTCCGGGCGCATGTGAGCGGCCGGAATCCATCTTCTGCACTTTTTTGGAAGACCACAAAGCCCGCCGGCGTCCCAGTCGGCGGGCTTTTTGTTTGAGTGTCCCTCGCCATGTCGCAGCCGGCATGAAAAAGCCGGCCGAACCATCGTCCGACCGGCTTGTCTCTCATCCTGTCCGCACCGTATGGCGCGGGAATAAAAGTTCAGAGATAGATGCCCAGAGCCTGGCAATACAGATCGACAATGGCATCGAGCTCCTTGCGGGCGTCCTCATCTTCCTTGCGCAGCTTCAGAATAGCCCGCAGCGCCTTCACGTCGAAACCGTTGCCCTTGGCCTCGGCGAACACATCCTTGATGTCGTCGGCAATGGCCTTCTTCTCTTCCTCGAGGCGCTCGATGCGCTCGACGAAGGACTGCAGCTGTTCCTTGGCGAAGCCAGCGGGGGCATCCAAGACGTCTTCTGCCACCTGGCAGGTCTCCTTGTAACCGGCGCTCGCAATCCGGCCTGATGGGCTTTGGCGAGCGCGCCTTCATGATTCCGGGCGGAAAAGCGACATGCATGATGGCTGTGCAAGGGGAAAACCCGGACAGCCACAATAGCAGCGTCAACCCGCTCCGCGTTTCAAAGCGCATCTGTAGCATGGGAGCATTTTCACGCGAAGGGGATACCCATTCGCCACATGAAAATACGTCCCTCCGGAGGCTACCCCCTGCCCTGCGAAACCCGGCTATGCTGACATGCGCAAGGAAACAGGAGGTGAATGCGCGTCGCGCCTCCATACTGCCCCGATCATTGCCCACAAGAGAGCATGACCGGTCCACACAAAACCAGAATGTGGAACCCGGCATTGACGGATCGGCCTTTGAAGGGCACACAAACCATCTCATGTTTCGCTGTCTTGCCACCCCTGCCCGGCCTGCCATCGGCCCTATTGTGACGCCGCCGCGCCGCAATGTGTCGCGCCGGTCCATCATGCTGGCCATTGCTGTCCTGCTCGGCGCTGGTCCCGGCTCCCTGCTGCTGTCCAGCCTGGCCCATGCCGAATTCCGCCTGTGCAACCGGACCCAGAGCCGCATCGGCATTGCCGTGGGCTACAAGGAAGGCAACACATGGCACACGGAAGGCTGGTGGAATGTTGCCGCCGAAAGCTGCGAGACATTGCTGCGCGGCGACCTGATGGCACGCTATTATTACATTTATGCCGTGGATTACGATCTGGGCGGCGAATGGACCGGGAAAGCCTATATGTGCACCCGGGACAAGGAATTCACCATTCGCGGATCTGGCGACTGTCTCGCGCGCGGCTTTGAGCGCACAGGCTTCATGGAAGTTGACACACAGGGACAGAAGTCCTGGACCGTGCAGTTCACCAGCAATGGCCAGCAACAAAGCGCTTCAGCAACAAAGCCCGGTGCTGCACCCATGCCGCCGGCCTTGCCTGCCAATGCACGCAAGGACTGAACCTGTTTTTTCCTGAGAGTGGAGCATGGCCTCGAGAGTGCGGTTGATGCAACCCACTGCGGGCTGCATCCCGTATCGCGGATACGCCACAAGAGCCTTGTGCCTCTAGATCTGGCGCCCCTCGGCGGAAATGGTCAGCTCCCGCTCCAGATCCTTCGCGCTTTCAAGCTGGGGGTTCACAATCAGCGCCTTGCGGGTCGCCTCCAGTGCCAGCTTGTCCTCGCCCATTTCCTTCAGAATCAGGGCCAAGGCATACAGCATGGTGAAATGGCGCGGTTCGCGGGCCAGCACCTCACGAATATCGGCAAGTGCTGAGCCATAATCATTGCGCAGATAAGAGATCGTGGCCCGCCGCGCCCGTGCTCCCAAAGCATCCGGCTCAATCTCTATCGCCTGATCCAGCAGGTTGAGAGCCAGTTCGTGTTCCTTGGCCTGCATGGCGGCTGCGGCACGCGACATCAGCAGATCAATGGCCGGACTGTTCGTATCCGCAAAGAGGCGGTCCAGCCGATCACCGACCATCTGTGCGCTCTCGGAATCAGGTGCCAGCTTCAGGGCCGAGAAGAGCGCCTCAAGCCGCCCGCGCCGGTCCATAGGTGCAGGTTTGCCGCCATTCATCTGGGTGGGTGTGACGGTCGGTACAGGCTGTGCAGAACCTGCAGCCCCACCATTCACGGCACCGTCTTCCTGCACCCTGTGGTGTGCGGGGGGCCAGCCATCCATATCACTGGAATCATCCGCACCCGTAAAGGCGCACAAAAAGAGCGCACCAACGGCCAGAAGCAGAACACCTGCACGGCGCTGTATTTTCACGCCATCAGAGCCCCATGAATCAGCAGCCATGCTCACTCCATCGGCATGGGAATCGCCACGAAGAGGCGTGCGAGACGGCTGGGTGCGAGGACTAGGGCATGTCATATCCGCACCGGAATCAGGGGGCCAGACAAACGAAAGGGCGGAAACGCGACATTCATGACCTGAATGTCGGACGTTCCGCCCCTATCGTCAATAAAGGAAAGCGTGACCATCCTGTTTGCCGCACACCATGAGTGTGGGAAGGATGGAAAGGCCTCAGCCCTGACGCGCCTTGTAGCGCTTCTGGGTCTTGTTGATGATGAAGACGCGGCCCTTGCGGCGCACCAGACGGTTGTCGCGGTGACGGGTGAGGAGCGACTTCAGGGAATTACGGATCTTCATGACAAAATGACCTTTGGCCGACCGCGGCGCGCATGCCGCGCGGCTCGTCGACGTTCTGATGTTGAATCTGGCTGGGGTGATAAGGGGCAGAAGGCGTGATGTCAATGGATTCGCCGGCTCATGACGTCATCACATCAAGGTTTCGCCCCATGTTTTCATGCCTGGCCATGCATCTGGCGCGCATGACGGGTTTTACATGCGCCTGCCCCTCAAACTGACCGCATGGCCCAGCGGGCACGGATATAATCTGCCGCGAACGGGGCGATGGACGCCAACATATCCTGCTCCCCATGCACCACAACCACATCCGAAAATTCGGGCAAGGCCTCGCGCCCAATGAAGTCTCGAATCCGCGCGGCCAGTTTCTCAGCCGGTTCCGCGAAAACAAGCCGGCGCAGAAGAGCAAGACGCGGTCCGTCATAAACCGCCATGAATCCATGGTCCTGCGCGATATCTCCGGGCAGAAGGCCTGTTTCCTCTGTCAGTTCCCGCAAGGAGGAGGCTGAAAGGTCGACCCGTCCTTCCGCGGTGATGTCGGACAGATCGGGCGTACCACCGGGAAAATAGACCTGCCCCGCGGCGGAGGTATGAGCCCCCATCACTCCCAGCACGAATCCGCCATCCGAGCCTTCAAGCGCCGCCAGTGCAAACGCATTGCGCAGGCCCATATTCATCCAGCCCTGCGCGCGCCACCACAGGAAGGAAGCAAAATCCGTACGCCGGAAGGTGCCTTTCAGAACCCCGTCATCCAGATGGGAATGACGCAGCAGCAGAACGGCTCCGTTCCACAAATGCGGGTTGGCTGCCACGCGCGCGGCGAAATAGGAATCGATTTCTGCCCGATGTGGCTCCAGTTCGGGCCAGCCACCCGGCTCAAGCACAAAATCAAGGGAACGGACCGGCACAATGCGCCGGTCCTCCTCTTCATCCCATCCAGCGGCAGGGCTCACACCCCGGCCTCCTCAAGGGTCGGGTAATCGACATAGCCATCACGCCCGCCGCCATAGAGCGTTTCGCGCTTCAGTTCATTCAGAGGTGCATTGCGGTGCAGACGTTCCACCAGATCCGGGTTGGAAATGAAGGGGCGGCCAAATGCCACCAGATCCGCGGCGCCATCGGCAATAGCGCTTTCAGCCAGCGCCAGATCATAGCCATTGTTCACCATCCACGGCCCCGTAAAGCGGCGGCGCAGTTCAGCGAAGGAGAAATCGGGCGCGATGTCGCGGGGGCCGCCCGTTGCGCCTTCCACCACATGCACATAGAGCGGATGACGCTTTTCCAGCTCTTCCAGCACATGGTTGAAGAGTGCCTGCGGGTCGCTCTCAGTGATGCCATTGGCCGGGGAAACAGGCGAAAGCCGCAGCCCGGTGCGCTCAGCGCCGATCTCGGTAATCACCGCATCCGTCACCTCAAGCAGGAAGCGCGTGCGATTGGGGATCGAGCCGCCATAGGCATCTGTGCGCGTGTTTGCACCATCCTTGAGGAACTGTTCGATGAGGTAGCCATTGGCAGCGTGGATTTCCACGCCATCAAAGCCCGCCCTCACCGCATTGGCGGCAGCCCTGCGGTAATCATCGAGAATGCCGGGCAGTTCTGAAAGCTCAAGCGCGCGCGGCGTGGAGACATCCGCGAAGCTGTTGTTCACAAATGTCTTTGCTTCGGCCCGAATGGCAGAAGGTGCCACCGGTGCGCCGCCATTCGGCTGGAGCGAGGTGTGCGAGACGCGCCCCACATGCCAGAGCTGGATGACAATATGGCCCCCTGCGGCATGCACGGAATCGGTGACCTTGCGCCAGGCGGCGACCTGCTCATCGGTCCAGATGCCGGGGGTGTCCTGATAGCCCTGCCCCTGCTGGGAGATGGGTGAGGCCTCCGTGATGATGAGGCCTGCGCTGGCGCGCTGGGTGTAATATTCCACAGCCAGTTCCGAAGGCACATTGCGCGCATCTGCCCGGTTGCGGGTGAGCGGAGCCATGACGATGCGGTTGGGCAACGTCATCTGGCCAAGGCGGAAACTGTCGAACAGGGAGGGCGTGCTCATGGTTTTATCCCATATGGCCCGGCGCATGCGGCCGGGGCACTTCTGGAGATGAGGGAAGTATGCGGTCTGCTTTCCAGGAGACTGGCGCTCGTGCGCATTTTCATAAGCAATGCTGCGCCCCCACAGCTTACGAGAAGGGATGAGCAGCGGGCTCCAGTGACCGTTACGGAAGCAGAATTGTGCATCGCAGGAAGGATACGCCCTTCACATGACAACGCAAATGACCGCGATGTCATGGCCCTCTGCGCGGGCTGCATGCCTCACGCAAGGATAATGTGGCGGATGGCCCACCCATGTCCGAAAGAGAACGTGTCGCCTTCCTCAAACCTCAGATATGCAGCACGCCCTCGGCAACGATGATGGCGCTGCCGCCAACCGTCACCGTGCCATCCACCAAGGCACCATTGCGCACCGTAAAGCCGAGATCGAGCCGGCTCGGGCGCCCCATCTCGAAGCCCTGATCGATCTTGACCCGATGGTGCCCGTCCACCCTGTTTTCCGCATCCAGCAACACGGCTGGCAAGGCGGCGGCCGCAGAACCCGTGGCGGAATCTTCCAGCACCCCAAGACCGGGGGAGAACATGCGGGCGCGGTAATCCGCATCGCCTTCCTCATCCAGCGTGTAGACATAGACCGTCTCGCCAAAGGCCCCGAGCGAGGCAAGCGAGGCGGCTTCATCCGGCCGGGCGCGGGCGAGCGCGGTCAGGTTTGCAACCGGCACATAAAGGAAGGACAGACCGGCAGCCGCCACCACCGGGCGGTGCGCATCAAAGCCAATATCCTCCGGGTCGAGATTAAGCGCATGCGCGCAGGCCTCCCGCGAGATATCCAGCGTACCCAGCGTACTGCGACGGGGCACCGTGAGCACGGCATGGCCGCGCCGGGGATTATCGGCTGAAAGGGTCACATCACAGGAAACCGGCCCCACCTGCTCTTCCAGCACCAGCCGGCCACTCTCGCGCTTGCCTTCCATCGCCAGAAGCACCGCAGCCCCCACCGTGGGATGACCCGCGAAAGGCACCTCATGCGCAATGGTAAAGATGCGCAGGCGCGCGCGTCTGTCCGCCTGTTTGGGCGGCAGAACGAAGACCGTCTCGGAGAGATTGAACTCACGCGCAATCTGCTGCATGGCCGCATCATCGAGGCCGGCGGCATCCAGCACCACTGCCAGCGGGTTTCCGCCAAAGGGGCGTTGGGTGAAAACATCCAGCGTCACGAAGCGGCGCGGCATGGCGGCCTCCCACGAGAGGAACAGGGGGAGCGGGCCCGCCAGAATGTGGCAGGACCATGGCGAAAGAGTTCCGCAGGCTGCCTTAAATCGCCACGGGTGTGAAGAGCCTGGAGGGGTTCACAAACTCCTCCTGCGCCTCCACCAGCAGCAATTCGCGCGAGTGTGCCTTTTCGGTCCTCTCCAGAAGTCCAAAAATGGAGGACACAGCCATGCCAAGCGCCGTGGCTGAACTGCCAGTGCGCCGCCAATGGAAGAAGAACAGGGCGGCGATAGCATCACCCGCGCCATTGGGCACCACATTCAGGCGGGGCGTGCGCACCAGAAAGCGCCCTTCCGGGCCTGATGCCAGCAGATCTATGAAGCCTTCCGGGGTCTCATTCGTGTGCAGGCTGGTGACAAGGATTTCCGCCGGGCCGCGTTGGTGCAACGCATCACAGGCGGCGCAGGCATCGGCCAGATCCGCAACCGGGCGACCGGCCAGATATTCCAGCTCGAACTGGTTCGGGGTGATGACATCGGCCTGCGGTATCGCCTGATCGCGCATGAATTCGGGAATGCCGGGCCGCACGAAGACGCCGCGGCCCACATCTCCAATAACAGGGTCACAGCAATAGGCGGCGTCCGGGTTCGCCGCCCGCACCCGCGCAACGGCGGAAAGAATGGCCGCGCCAATATCCGCCTCGCCCATATAGCCGGAGAGCACGCCATCACACCGCGCCAGCACGCCGCGCTCGGCAATACCATCCACCAGTTCATGGATGATGGCGGCCTGAAACACCTGCCCGCGCCAAGCGCCATAACCGGTATGGTTGGAAAACTGCACGGTATGGATGGGCCACACCTCCACCCCCAGACGCTGGAGCGGGAAAACCGCAGCGGCATTGCCCACATGCCCATAGGCGACATGGGACTGGATGGAGAGAAGATTCATCCGGTGTGTCATCAGGCTTGCCCTGTTTTCGGTTCGCAGCAGGCCACGCAAACACCCCTGCATGAAACCACCGGCGCATACCGGCACCTTCCGGGGTATGACTCCGACACGCGATGCACGCAAACCAAATTCCCTTTTCGCACCCTTCAGCGAGAAGCGAGCATGATGCGTGTTGCCATCGAGACCAGACGCCGGGGCGCAAAGCGAATAGCAGCCACCATCAGCCGGTTTCGCCACCCCACCACGACCACGCGACGGCCCGCTATCAGCCCCGCATAGCCCTGGGCGGCCACCTCCTGCGGCGTACTCATGCCCCCCTTGAACAGCCGCGTGCCATCCCAGCCGGCGCGTTCAAAGAAAGGCGTGGCCGTAGGCCCCGGACACAGCACGGTTATGGATACAGATGATCCGTGAAGTTCTTCGGCCACGGCCTCGGAAAAGCTGAGGACATAGGCTTTGGTGGCACCATAGGTCGCGGAATAGGGCAATGGCGCGAAAGCGCCGGTGGAAGCCACCTGAAGAATACGCCCCGAATCGTGCGCGATCATTCCGGGCAACACGGCCTGCGTGAGCCGGGTGAGAGCGGTGATGTTGGTGGCGATCATCCCGGCCACCAATTGCGGATCCATGTTGGCACATGCACCAAAACCGCCGAAACCAGCATTATTCACCAGAATATCTGGCGAGAGCACCTCAACCTCTTTGGCAAAGATCTCAAGTGCCTGCACATCTGAAAGGTCCACACAGGACAACTTGACCTGAGCACCAGCAGCACGCACTTCATCTGCTATCAACTTAAGTCGAATGGGGTCACGACCGGCCAGAAGCAGTGAATATCCATCCCTCGATAACTGCATGGCCAGCGCCGCACCAATGCCACTGGATGCTCCGGTTATCACCGCCAGTGGCCGCCTGAGACCTGATATATCGTCCCCCGAGGTCAGTTTGTTCTGCACTTGAAGCCTGCCATTGCTCGTTACACGCCTTATCATAGCTGCTGAAGCTGCGGCTTGCGGTGCACTTTCCTGCTTGAGACAAACCCAGCACCATCAACGGCACCAAATTACCTTTTTATCTTGTAAAACAAGACAATACCGCGACTTTTACCTTAAAATACATCTAAAACAGCGTTGTTGCGCACTGCAAATCAGAGGCTATAACTTCAAGTGGGGACATCGTCTTTCGCATACTGCCTGGCAGTAAATAAAAGGGGGATTATTTGATGCCAGATAATTCGAATTCATCTACTTCCGGAAATAGTGAAAAAGTCTCTACCGTTAAGCGCAATGCTTTAATGGCTTATCTTGCGGTTATGGGCCCCGGCCTCGTGGTCATGCTGGCCGATACTGATGCGGGAAGCCTTATCACTGCCGCACAAAGTGGTGCGCAGTGGGGGTATGGCCTGCTTCTGGCGCAAATCATCCTCATTCCCATCGTCTTCATGGTGCAGGAGCTCACCATTCGTCTGGGCGTCGTGACCAAGAAAGGTCATGGCGAACTCATCGAGCATCACTTTGGCCGGGGCTGGGCGTGGCTCTCGGTCTCCACGCTGATGATCGCCTGCATCGGCGCCATTGTGTGTGAAATGAGCGGTATCGCCGGCGTTGGCCTGATGTGGGGTATTCCCGAGTGGGCCTCCACCGGCGCCATGGCGCTGTTCCTTATCATTGTGGCCATCACCGGCACCTATCGCCGGGTGGAGCGCATCGCCATCGCCATCGGCCTGTTCCAGGGCGTGTTCCTGATCACGATGATCATGTCGAACCCTGAACCGCGCCAGATCGCGGAGGGCCTTGCAACCTTCCCCGTGACCAATCCCAATTACATGTTCTTGATCGCGGCCAATATCGGTGCCGTCGTCATGCCCTGGATGATCTTCTACCAGCAGTCCGCCACGGTGGATAAAGGCCTGACCATCAAGGACATGGAAGACTCCCGCATAGATACGGCCGTTGGCTCGGTCGTGACGCAGCTCATCATGATCGCGATGCTGGTGACCACCGCCGCGACCCTGTGGGCCACGAACGAAGGCGGCGTGGACCTCAACACGGTCGAGCAGATCTCTGATGCCCTGACCCCGCACCTTGGCTATGACGCGGGCCGCATCCTGTTCTCGCTGGGCATGTCTGGCGCGGCTCTGGTTGCCGCCATCGTGGTCAGCCTCACCGCCGCATGGGGCATGGGCGAGATCACAGGCTATCGCCGCAGTCTGGGTGATGGCGTGAAGGGCGCGCCCTGGTTCTATGTCGTGTACGTGATCGTTCTGGCCATCGGCATGGCGGTTGTGCTTTCGGGCGTGAACCTAATCGACGTGAACATCTTCGTGCAGGTCATCAATGCGCTGCTGCTGCCCATCGTGGTCGGCTTCCTCGTGGTGCTCTCCATCAAGGCGCTGCCGGAGAAGTATCGCCTGAAGGGCCCCTATATGTGGGTGGTCATCGTGGTCTCCACCATCATGTGCCTGCTGGGCGTCTATGCCGGCGTCATGGGCATCTTCATGAGCTGAGGCAATTGAGCTGAGATGACGAGCCAGCCGGGTCTTCCCGGCCGGTTTTTTATGTCTGAGGCGGCATGGACAGGGGCCAAAAGCAGACGACGCCGGAGCGCGTGTCACGCTCCAGCGTCGTCCCGATCGAAGGGCCTCAGGCCCCTTGCAGGCCAGGCCAGTGCAGATGGAGCAGAGCCTCAAACCAAGCCAAACAGAACCGCGCCAACGAAGCCGAAGGCAGCACAGAACTGGGCGATGGTGAGCAGATACTCCGTCATCACGGTGCACCTCTCGCTATCGATCTTGGAACTGATGATACTCAAAGTTCAGGATATGAAAAGCCCGAATATATACTGCATCGCAAACACTTTATTATTGCGCCGCAAGATATGAAAGCCGGTTAATTGCACCGCGCCCGTCCAGATCACGCATGAAATTGATGAAATTCACCCAGCAGGCACGCAATGCGCTGCAACATAAACCGCTTTCCTTCTGGCCATGCCAGCTTTGTTTTCATATGCTGCTTTAGTCACCTGGCGCGCATATCCACTGCAACACGAGGACGACCGCGGCATCAACAGCAGACCAGGGCCTTCAGGCGGGGCACTGATTCCATAAGAACGACATGCCTCATCTCATAAGCAGGCATATTGAGACTGCAGCACAAGTGAGGGTGATTGTGGGTGGCATGCATCGGGAAGCGGACCACGCAACGCTGACGGAGCCGCCGGAAGCCATAAGATCCGCTGAAGGGCCCGGCATGCTCATTCTGGTGGTCGGCCCCTCCGGCGCGGGCAAGGATACGCTGCTCACCCTTGCGCGCCATGTGTTGCCGCCCGGTGCCAGCCTGCTCTATACCAGACGTCTGGTAACACGCCCGGAAGCGGGCGATGAAGACCATCTCTGCATCACGGAACAAGAATTTGTGCGCGGTCAGACTTCCGGCGCATTCGCCCTCTCATGGCGCGCGCACGGGCTGGGCTATGCACTGGGGCCAGAGGTGAAGCACCGTCTGCAACAGGGCCACATCGTGGTCGCCAACGGATCACGCGCCACTCTGGCGCAAGCCCATCGCGACTTCCCAAACCTTCGCGTGGTGCTGGTGACAGCTCCGCCGCAGGTTCTGGCGTGCCGGCTGGCCGCACGGGCGCGGGAGAATCCGGAAGATATAAGGGAAAGGCTGGAACGGCCCGGCCATATGCCGGTGCCGCCAGACCTCATCATAGAAAATACCGGCGCGCCGCAAGCGGGGGCTGAACGCCTTGCCGCCTTCATCGCCGCGCAGGTGCGCGTCTTTTACTGACGATAGTGCTGGATGCGCGTTGTGCGCAGCCCCGGCAGGCCATGACGGTCGATGGAAGCCTGCCAGGACAGGAATTCATCCACGGTCAAGGTATAGCGCCGGCAGGCCTCATCCAGCGAGAGCAGCCCCCCACGGACAGCCGCAACCACCTCTGCCTTGCGACGGATAACCCATCGCCGCGTATCAGGCGGCGGCAGGTCCGCAATGGTCAGCGGGCCGCCATCGGGGCCGATTACATATTTCACCCTCGGCCGGCAGGCATCGGTCATCTCTACGCCACCTGTTACTCAACTCAGTACATGGGCAGAATGACCTCAGGCCATGAACATTTCACTAATGAAAACAATATGATGCACGTTTACTTTTATTAATGAGCAATGAATGAAAGGTTTTATTTTGGTAAATACGATATATACAATTCAAATCACGAAATAAATACTGATAAAATATAGGATAAAACACGCCACACCCAAACGAAAACACCCCATCAAGCCGCGACCATGCTTTCACCAGTGACAGATCATCGCGCATTTCAGGCTATGGAACCCTTTGAGGCACGCCCAATCGGCAATAGAGGTACAGGTGAAACCTCCGAGATCCTCTCATTCCAACAGGAAATGACCGTATCATCAGGTAATACCGCACCAAAAAGAGAAGGCCCGGACCGCGCATTTCGCGCTTCCGGGCCTTCTTTTTGTGTCAGATCAGGCCGTTACAGGTGCCAGAACCGGGGAGGCTTTAACCTTCGATACGGTCAAAGTCCGCAATCGTGCGGGTCGCGGAGCGGATTTCGTCCAGCAGCTTCAGCCGGTTTTCGCGCAAGTCCGCTTCAGGCGCATTCACGGTCACGGCATCGAAGAAGGCATCCACCGGCCCACGCAGGTCAGCCAGTGCAGTCATGGCGGCCTCGAAGTCCTCTGCGGCAATGGCGCGTCCCACGCGGGATTTCACATCCTCAATGGCGCTGGCCAGTTTCTCTTCCTCTGCCAGCTTCAGCAGCGTGGCATTGGTGGGGCCGGCATAGGCCTTGCCGTCCTTCTTCTCTTCAATGCGGAGAATGTTCACCGCACGGCGATAGCCGGCCAGCAGGTTCTTGCCGTCTTCTGTCTCCAGGAAGCGGGCCAGAGAGGTCATGCGGCTGACCAGCTGGAACAGGTCATCCTGCCCTTCCAGCGCAAACACCGCGTCCACCAGATCGAAGCGCGCGCCATTGTCTCGCAGATACACCTTGAGGCGATCAGCGAAGAAGGAGAGCAGGTCGGCCTGCCAGCCTTCCGGGGCAGCAACCGGGGCGTCAATCCCCTTCGTGGCATCAGCGATGACATCCGCCAACCGCACCCGCACGCCATTCTCCAGAATAATGCGGATGATGCCGAGCGCGGCGCGGCGCAGGGCATAGGGGTCTTTTGAGCCCGTGGGCTTTTCATCAATCGCCCAGAAGCCCGCCAGCGTGTCGATCTTGTCCGCCAGTGCCACGGCGATGGAGACTGGGGATGTGGGCACGCGGTCGCCCGGTCCCTGCGGCTTGTAATGCTCCTCGCAGGCGAGAGCGACCTCTTCGGCCACGCCTTCGCCCAGCGCATAATAGCGGCCCATCAGGCCCTGAAGCTCGGGGAATTCGCCCACAACTTCGGTGAGCAGGTCAGCCTTGGCCAGAAGAGCCGCCTGTTCGGTGAGCGCGGCATCTGCCCCCACCTGAGGGGCCAGCTTCACCGCCAGAGCGGCGATACGCTCAATACGCGCCTGCTGGCTGCCCAGCTTCTCATGGAAGGTGATGTTCGCGAACTTCGGCAGGTTCTTCTCAAGCCCATTGGCCCGGTCCGTATCCCAGAAGAATTTCGCATCCGAGAGACGGGCGCGGATGACGCGTCCATTGCCGGCCACGATCGCCTTGCCGCCATCATGGGCCAGCAGGTTCGAGGTGAGGATGAAGCGGTTGGCGAGGCGACCGGTCTTCGGGTCCTTCAGCACAAAGCACTTCTGGTTGGCGCGGATGGTGGCGCGGATGACCTCATCGGGAATATCGAGGAAGCGCTCCTCGAACTCGCCCATCAGCACTACGGGCCATTCCACAAGGCCAGCCACTTCTTCCAGCAGCCCCTCATCTTCCACCAGCTCCAGCCCGCGTGCGAGGGCGAGATCCTTGGCGTCGTTCAGGATGATGTCCTTGCGGCGCTCACGGTCCACAACCACTTTGGCGGCTTCCAGCTTCGCCATCCAGTCATCCAGCCGCTTCACCGTGATCGCTTGCGGGCCCATGAAGCGGTGGCCATAGGTGACATTGGAAGACGCGATGCCATCCACCTCGAACGGCACCACCTCCGGCTCATCACCTTCCGTGCCGAAGGTGCAGACGATGGAGTGCAGCGGGCGCACCCAGCGCAGGCTGCCTGAGCCCCAGCGCATGGATTTCGGCCACGGGAAGGTACGGATGATCTGCGGCAGGAACTCCGCAAGCACCTCAGGCGTGGGACGACCGGCGCGGTGAATATGGGCGACATAGAAGTCACCCTTCTTCGGATCACTATGCACATGGGCCTGCTCGATGGAGTCCAGCCCCGCGCTCTTCAGGAAGCCGGCGAGCGCAGCCTCGGGCGCGCCCACGCGCGGGCCTTTCTTGTCCTCGTGCTGGTCGGCCTGCTTGCCGGGCAGGCCATGCACCACCAGCGCCAGACGACGCGGGGTGACGAAGGCTTTCGCGCCTTCATACAGCAGGCCGCGCTCCACCAGCGCATCGGTCACCATTTTCTTCAAGGTGTCCGCCGCCTGCGCCTGCATGCGGGCGGGAATTTCCTCGGAGAAAAGCTCTAGCAGAAGGTCTGGCATCGGTTTCTATTTCGGGCGCTGGCGGCCATGGCTGCGAAGGGCGAGGCAGGGCCGGCGGAAAAAGGGAATGAGCGAGGTGCGGCGGGGCGGCTCAGGCTGCCTCAACGCCACCGGCATCGGTCTTCAGCCATGCCGCGCCGCAGGCTTTCGCCAGCTCGCGCACACGCAGAATGTAGCTCTGCCGCTCGGTCACGGAAATGACGCCGCGCGCATCCAGCAGGTTGAACACATGCGAGGCCTTGATGCACTGGTCATAGGCCGGCAGCACCATCAGGTGCTTCTCGCCCGCATCACCGGCCGCGATGTATTTTTTGCAGGCCGCTTCCGCCATGCGGAACTGTTCCAGCAGCATGTCGGTATCGGCATGCTCGAAGTTGTGGCGGGAATATTCCTGCTCGGCCTGAAGGAACACATCGCCGTAGGTGATTTTCTCGTCACCCTCACGGCCATTGAAGTTCAGGTCGTACACATTTTCCACGCCCTGCACATACATGGCGAGGCGCTCCAGACCATAGGTCAGCTCGCCCGCCACGGGGGCGCATTCAAAGCCGGCCACCTGCTGGAAATAGGTGAACTGCGAGACTTCCATGCCATCGCACCAGCATTCCCAGCCAAGGCCCCATGCGCCAAGGGTGGGGCTTTCCCAGTCGTCTTCCACGAAGCGCACATCATGCAGGCCGAGATCGACGCCGATGGCTTCCAGAGACTTCAGATACAGTTCCTGAAGGTTCTCCGGCGAGGGCTTCAGAATGACCTGAAACTGGTAATAATGCTGGAGGCGATTGGGGTTTTCGCCATAGCGGCCATCCTTGGGCCGACGCGAGGGCTGCACATAGGCCGCCTTCCAGTGCTTCGGCCCCAGCGCCCGCAGCGTGGTGGCGGGGTGGAAGGTGCCCGCGCCCACTTCCATGTCATAGGGCTGAAGAATGACGCAGCCCTGATCAGCCCAGAAGCGCTGCAGGGTCAGCAGCAGGGCCTGAAAGGAACGGTCGGGCCGCATGTGGGCGGGCAAGGCTGGGTCGATCATGGAGACTCGCGGCAATAGGCCCGCCTTGCCGGTGTCGCGCGCCTTCCGCCCCGGCATGCCGGAAGCCGAAAACCCGCGCCGCCACGGCCAACAGGCGGACAGAACGGACTGTGCCCGAATTGAGCAGGCGGACAGTAGTTTTTCGCCCCCATGAGATCAAGGCGAACATGGCATTCATATCGCGCGAAGCGTGTCTCTCCCACCTTGGCCCTGCCGGTATCGGCCTTGAGCCGACAAGAGGAGGGGCTTCTCAAGCGCTCGTGCACGAAAAAGCCCGCATGGACGGACCATGCGGGCTGTTCATCATGTCCTCAGGCTAGATACGGTCCGCATCAGCCCCCACGGGCGCGGGCGCGCACCATGAAGTCGTCATAGGAGAACTCGCCGATCTGCCACCACAGATACGAGCTGTTGCGCACCGGCTTGAGATGCTCCCACGCCTTGCGGAAGTCCGCATTATTGGCGGAGATTTCCTCATACATCTCGTTGGCGGCCTTGTAGGCCGCTTCCATCATGTCATTGGGGAAGCGGCGCAGCAGCGCGCCCTGCTTCACCAGCCGCTGGATGGCAGGCGGGTTCACCGCATCATAGCGGGCCACAAGAATATTGTTCGCCTCACTGGCCGCAGCCTCCACCATGGACTGGTAGACCTTCGGCAGCTTGTTCCACTCATCCTGATTGATGAAGTAGTTGACGCCCGCGCACCCTTCCCACCAACCCGGATAGTAATAATATTTCGCGACCTTGTAGAGGCCCAGCTTCTCGTCATCATAGGGGCCGACCCACTCGGCGGCATCAATGGTGCCGCGCTCGAGCGAGGGGTAGATGTCCGCGCCCGCAAGCTGCTGCGGCACAACACCAAGGCGCGAGAGCACCTGCCCGCCAAGGCCGGCGATGCGCATTTTCAGGCCCTTCAGGTCATCAAGAGACTTGATCTCCTTGCGGAACCAGCCACCCATCTGTGCCCCGGTATTGCCGGCCGGCAGCATATGGACGTTATATTTCTTGTAGAACTCGTTCAGCAGTTCCAGCCCGCCCTGGAAATAGAGCCAGGCATCGAACTGGCGCGTATTCAGCCCGAAGGGAATGGTGCTGCCGAACGCGAAGGTGGGATCCTTGCCCACATAATAATAAGAGGCGGTGAAGCACATCTCCACGGCGCGGTTCTGCACCGCATCCAGCGCCTGCAGGCCGGGCACGATTTCACCGGCTGCAAACACCTGCACCTGAAACTTGCCTTCGCTCATCTCGGCCATGCGGTGAGCAAAGTGCTCAACGGTGCCATAGAGTGTGTCCTGCGTTTTCTGGAAAGAACTGGTGCAGCGCCAGCGCACTTCAGGCTGGGTCTGGGCAATGGCCGGCATGGCCACGGCGGTAGAGGCCGCAATGCCTGCCCCGGTGGCAGTGAGAAAATCCCGGCGCTTCATCAAACCCACTCCTCAACCCGCAGATGTCGGTGCGCATGAGAACGCGCAGCCGAACAAACTGCATGCGGGCGCCGTCCAGAACACGAATGGCGCATGGTGCCCCTGCCCCGCAGCGCATGGCTTGCACCGGGGCAGGCCTGATCTGACGAACCCATGGCGCGCCGGATCAGGAAGCCAGTTCTAAAGGCAGCATCACGCGGAAGAAAGGGAGTGCCGCACAAAAGCAGAGCAAAAACACACTTTTTAATGCGCGAAAACTCTATCTGGCGAAATAAATGAAAAGCACATGGCACGAATGGCGTTCATTCCACCACGATGCGGGGTGCTGCCCGTGCCACCACACCCTGCTTCTCCAGTGCCGCCTTCACGCCCGCCGCCACATGGCGATAGGCCGCCGCCTGCGGGCCGTCGGGGTCCGCCACCAGCACCGGCCGGCCGGAATCGGACAGCTCGCGGATGCTCATATGCAGAGGAATTTCACCAAGGAAGGGCACACCCTGCCTGTCGGCCTCCGCATGCGCGCCGCCATGGCCGAAGATGTCTGACGTGCCGCCGCAATGGGGGCAGACAAAATAGGCCATGTTCTCCACCACACCGAGAATCGGCACATTCACCTTCTCGAACATGGCGATGCCACGGCGTGCATCAATCAGTGCCAGATCCTGCGGGGTGGAGACGATGACCGCACCAGCCAGATTCACCTGCTGGGCCATGGTGAGCTGGGCATCACCCGTGCCGGGGGGCATATCCACCACCAGCACGTCCAGTTCGCCCCATGTCACCTCACGCAGCATCTGGGTGATGGCGGACATCACCATCGGTCCGCGCCAGATCATGGCGGTATCCTCGGCCACGAGGAAGCCGATCGACATCACCTTCATGCCGAAAGCATCCAGCGGCTTGATGCTCTTGCCCTCGCCCGTCTCCGGCTTCTCGTTCAGCCCCGTGAGTCGCGGCACGGAGGGGCCATAGATATCCGCATCCAGCAGCCCCACCTTCAGGCCCAGATCCCGCAGGCCCAGCGCCAGATTGATAGAGGTGGTGGATTTGCCCACGCCGCCCTTGCCGGACGCCACAGCGATGATGGCCTTGACCCCGGGAATGGCGGTGGCGCGCGGCACGCTACCCCCTGTCTTTGCACCATGGCTGTGCCCATGGCCACCAGAGGCCGGAGCCGCAGCCTTGCGGGCACCACCTGGAGCATGGGTGGCAAGACCTGCCGGGCGCTCGGCTGTGAGTGTCACAAGGGCAGAGACAACACCGGGCAGCGCACGCACCGCATCCTCCGCTGTCGCGCGCACAGGCTCCCATGCCCGCGCCTGCGCCGGATCCACGGTGACTGACAGATAGACCTTGCCGGAATTGACGGCGATGCCGGACAGGGCGGGAGAAACCGCCAGCGGCACACCTTCCGGGGTGCGCACCTTTGCCAGCGCATCGCGCACCATCTGCTCGGTCACATCGGCCATGTTGTTTCCCCCGCGCGTTGCGCGCACCTCGCCGCCCTTACGCCCGAACAGGCCGGAGACAGCATTCTGGAATTTCTCGAACATGGGTTCCTGCTTCGCACGATGCGATGTCTCTGGAAAGCCTCATATAGGTATCCATGGCGCGGAACACATCTTCATCGCCAGCGTCATCATCGCGCAGGTTTTGCCATATGCAACAGGGTGCAATGCACCATGCCTCTCTGAAGCGGGCGGATGTCTCGCCCTAGCCGGACAGCACTTCAGCGATATCCGCACGCAAGCGGGGCAGCACGTCGGCCTCAAAGAAAGGGTTGCGCTTCAGCCAGCCACTGTTGCGCCATGAGGGATGCGGCAGCGGATAGACGCAAACCGGGGTTGGCAGCGCCAGTCCTGCGGCGCGCACGCTTTGCCAGTCCGCAACAGCTTCGGTCAGGTTACGCCCCAGACAAGCCCCAAGCCCCAGCCGCTTGAGATGATAGCTCTGGGCTGGCCGACCGACCGCCAGCAGAATGCGGAAGGGCGAAAGCGTGGCAAACAGCTCATCATGCCAGGTGGCGACACATTCGCGCCGGGGTGGCAGATCCCCCCCTTTCGTATCCAGACCCGGAAAACAGAAGCCCATGGGAATGATGGCGATGCGTTGTTCATCATAGAAAGTGGCATCGTCCACCCCCATCCATGCACGCAGGCGGTCTCCGGAAGGGTCGGTGAAGGGACGCCCGCTGGCATGGACACGGGTGCCGGGGGCCTGACCCGCGATGAGAATGCGCGCTGTGGTGGAGGCACGCACGACCGGGCGCGGCGCATGAGGCAAGGGTAAACCACCCAGCGGATCATCCACACAGCGGCGGCAGGCACGAATGCGCCCCAGCAACGCATCCAGTTCGTCCCCCGGCCTCATGCCAACACGATGCTCCTGCATGTTGACTCCGCCATGTGTGAAAGGGCCCATGCGATTAAGGAGTTGGCCACCGACCTGCCCTACACCTAACTTGCCGGCCATTCTCGGCGCAGTTCCTCTCACGCCGCCATGCTGGGACGCGCCGAAACCTCAGCCCGCCAGCGCAGCAGGTGAGACAGCTTTTCCGGGATTGCGGTGCGCGTCACCTTCATGAAATCAATGGAGGTGATGGCGAGAATATCCGCATAGGTAAAGCGCGGGCCGGCAATAAAGGCGCTTTCTGCAAGCCGCTGATCCAGAAACTCAAGAAATGCCAGAACCTTCGGGCGGTTCGCCTCTGCCCATTGCGGCACCTGCGGCACCTCTGCCTTCGCCATGGCGGGGTGGAGATGACGGAACACGGCGGCCACCGGCAGAAACAGGCCGAATTCCAGACGACGCTGCCACATCTCCACCTGCGCCACCTCCAGCGCGGTCTGCCCCATCAGGTTGGGTTCGGGATGCAGGGCCTCGATATAGCGGCAGATGGCGCTGGTTTCGCTGATGAACACGCCCTCATCGGTCTCCAGCACCGGCACCTCGGCGCGCGGATTGCAGCGCAGGAAAGCGGGGGCATGGTGCGCACCGCTGGCCAGATCCACCTCTTCGGCAGGAATGGAGACCCCCTTCTCGGCCAGAAAAATGCGGACCCGGCGCGGGTTGGGCGCCATGGGAGAATCATAGAGCTTCATCGGCCTGGCTCCTGCAAAATGTATGCAAGACAAAACACGACCAAAGGCGCGATGCAATGAAGCAGGAATGTCTGAGCCAGGGCCGTTTCAGGATGGAGAGCGATCACTCGGAGGAAGGCTGGCGGACGATTTCACCGCTTTTCAGTACGAAACTGAGCGCGCCATCCCAGAATTCCGCCAGAAACACATCTTCCGGCTTGATGTTCAGTTCTGTCATTGCCTGCATCACATCCTCCTCGCGCAGATCAAGTGCGCCGAGTTTGGGGGCGATGATGTCTCCGTCCTTCATCACGATAACGGAAGGAATGCGTGAACGTCCGCACACGGCTGTCAGCTGCCCATTGGGCTCGATCTGCGCGTAATATATTTCCTGAAATGAATGAATACCTTGCAGATGCATCTGCGAAGCCACGGTCAGGATATCAATCTTCCCCTTTTTCTGGGTGATGTTATCCATCAGAAACTTGCCGTTCTTGATGATGGGAATGGGCTCACCAATCGTCACGGAACGGAAGGCCGACAAATTCTTGCTGATGAAATTGAGCGCCGAGATCAGGAATACGCCAATCAGAAGAACGGATATATACTGATACATCGGCACGGTGTCGCTATAGATGACACCGCCGATAATGCCGCCGAGCACAAAATTTCCGATAAAATCAATCGGCGTCATCTGCGACAACTGCGTTTTACCGGAAATATTCATGTGAGCAATGATGATGACGAAGCCAATGATGAACTTCGCCAAAATATATCCGTAATATTCCACGCCCTGCCCCCAAAATCCGGTATTCTGAAATATACGTCTGGCTCAACATTGGGATGTGACGGTTTTCACATTACACGCCATGTGAACACGGCCCGAAAGAGTATCTCCATGCCGGCTCTGGCTGTGGTGCATTACACAAGACGGGATGTTTGCGGCATGTCTTTTCCGCCCACCAGCAGACCAGCCATAAACCCGGCACCAACAGCGACATGCCAGACGGCCAGATCTGCCCCGAAATTTCCGATCAGGCCAGACTGTCGCGATATGAAGTAGCTTGCCGCTAGCGCACCACAGGCCACCAGAAACAGGATGGCGGCATTGCCCGGCCGTTTCCCGCCCACCCCTGCATTCGGGCGCATGCTCTTGACCACGGCTTTCATGATGCCACCACCACACGCGGCCAAAGCATAAGACAGCACGTAAAGAGCGGCAGTCAGAAAACGGGCCTCAATCAGCAGAAAGAACGCGACCAGTGGCAGCAACAGGATAGCCACGGTTTCTAGCGGGCGCGTGATGTTGAATCTCATAGCTGCCCACACCCCTGAGTTCATGTGCCGGACCGAGCGCCCCGCGAAGGCCTCATCCGGAAACCGGAAAATACTTCGCACCATCATCACCAATAATGCCGCTGCGTCACCATGCTGAACCATGCGGAGTCAGCAGAAAGCTGAGGTTTCACCAGAAACGACCGTCTGCCGCCCTGTTTCATTAACCTTCCGTTAACCGCAGTGGTGGAGGAGTCGCGGGGTCACCCTTCCGGTGGCATGTCCCATGCCTGCCCCCTTCGGGGCAGTAGCCAGTGGCACATGCGGAAGGGGGCATAGAAGGTGGGATATGGCCGGCATCGCCGCAGGAACTGACCCGAAGGTCTCTTCCCCCCGCACGCACGGGGCATGCCGCCGCGACTCCGGGCCATGTAGCGTTATTCTGAAACCAGCCATCTATGGCCTTGCATGCAGCATGGGCGCTCTCATCCTGCCCGCTAGCGCTGCGCCGGCCGTGGGTATGGATGCTCCATCCCTGTCCATGCACCACCTCATCGCACCCGTTCTTGTGGGGCTGCTGCTGTTGGCCTGCATTCTTCTAGCGCGCCTCAACCGCGAACTCCGCATGGAACGGGACGCCGCCCGCGCCGAGGCCTTGGCAATTCTGGCAGCCAGAGACCGGGCCGAGGCTGAAAACCTCGCGAAATCGCGCTTTCTCACCGAGATGAGCCACGAACTGCGCACGCCGCTGAACACGGTGATGGGCTTTTCCGAGATGATGGCGCAGGAACTTCTCGGCCCCCATCAGGTGCCGGCCTATGCTGACTATGCGCGCGATATTCATGCCTCCGGCCGCCATTTGCTGTCTCTTGCAGATGACATGCTGGATCTGGCACGCATCGAAAGCGGCCACCGCATCTTGCTGGAAACGCCGGTGCGGCTGGACCATATGGGGCAGGACTGTCTGGCCATGATGCAGCCTGCCGCCCAGCGCCGGAACCTGCATCTGGCTTTCGACATGGCTGCAGTCCAGATCTGGGGGGATGAGCGCGCGCTGCGGCAGATTACCCTCAACCTTCTCACCAATGCCGTGAAATTCACGCCGCCCGGTGGCGAGGTCCGCCTTCAGGGGGGAATTGACGCGCAAGGCCAGCTTCATCTGGCCGTGGTGGATACCGGCCCCGGCATCAGTGCCGGAGAACTGCCGCTGGAAGTGGCGCACCATCGTGAAAGCCGGCTGGATGTCAGCACCGGTCGCGGCGCCGGGCTGGGCCTTGCGATTGTGCGCGGCCTGACCCAGCTCCTTGGCGGAGAATTCGTGCTGCTGGGCCGTCCGGGTGGCGGCACACAGGCGCGCGTCAACCTGCCAGCCAGCCGCATCACCCCATTGACCACCCGAAACGCGCCGGTGGCCACGATATCCCCGGATCTTTCAGACCAGACACGGCAGGCTGTGGCCTGAGAAACTGAAGTCATTTCCCGCCTCTTTTCTGCCTGTCCGCAATGAGATAGCCATCCGCGCGAACATCATCGCCAAGAAGAAAGCGACACCCCTTCAGGTGCACACCGGAGGATCAAAGATCGTGAACATGCGCTCCATGCCAGCCATGATTTATGCGTGCGTATGGCTTGGCATGACTGTCACCGGGCAGGCGCAGGCGACCACGCTGGAAGAGTTGCTTGAAAAAGGTCATGTTCCCGGCCTGTCTTATGCTGTCATCCGGGATGGAAAAATCGAAAAGGTCGGTGCGCTTGGCACCCGCGATGGAGCCACCGGAGCCCCGGTCGATGAGAATACGGTCTTCGAAGCTGCTTCGCTCTCAAAGCCGGTCTTTGCCTATGCGGTTTTGCGGCTTGTCGATTCCGGCGTGCTGTCACTCGACACGCCTTTGTCGGACTATGTGCCGGATTTCGCCAAAGGTGACCCGCGCTCTGCCACTGTGACCGTGCGTGATGTGCTCAGCCATTCTTCAGGCTTGCCCAATTGGGGCAACTGGATCACACCGGTGAAGACCCATTTCCAGCCGGGCAGCCAGTTCAGCTATTCCGGTGAAGGGTTTGTGTGGCTCCAAAGCGTGGTCGTGGCAGCCACGGGAGAGCCTCTGGAAGATGTGATGGGGCGACTGGTGTTCGAGCCTCTTCAGATGAAGCAGTCCAGCTATGTCTGGCGCGCGGATTATGAAGCGAACCATGCGGTGCCTCATGAAGGCTTGGGGCCACGCGCGAAAGCACGACCTGAAGCCCCGGTGGTCGCCTACACACTGCACACGACAGCCGCTGATTATGCCCGCTTTCTGCAAGCCACCTTGTCCGGCACTCACCTTAAGCCCGGCACGGCAAAGCAATGGCTCCGCCCCCAGATTGAGTTATTCCAGCGCTGTATTGAGTGCCTGAACCCCAATTCCGCGAAGATCGATCAGCATGTCTCATGGGGACTGGGCTGGGGACTTGAGCCGCAGCAGGGTACATTTTTCCATTGGGGCGACAATGGCGGCTTCAAGGCCTTCACGACAGGCTCTCCGGCCAAACGATCTGCTGTTGTTGTCCTGACGAATGGCTCCAATGGAATGGCGATTATGCCGGACATCATCGGCCGGCTCATGCCGGGTGAGCATCCGGCATTCACCTGGCTCAACTACGATTCCTCTATTCCGGCCGAAGGCTGGCTGGGCTGGCTGCACAAGCGCCGCATAGATGAGTGAGGTGGTGCGGTCTCAGGCTCGTTGGCCGCATATGAATAGCCAAGTCCGGGCGGAACATGCTCTCAACTCATGCCTCCACCCGGCTCCAACTGAAAATCACGCCTCCCCGGAAACCCCGGCCTCGGCAAAGGTCGCCATGCCGCGATGGCACGCAATGGCGGCCTTCACCACACCAACGGCCAGCGCCGCACCCGAGCCCTCGCCCAGTCGCATGCCCAGATCCAGAATGGGCTCAAGCCCCAGCCGGTCCAGAAGCGCCCGGTGCGCCGGTTCGGCAGAGACGTGGCCGGCGAGGCAGTGATCCAGCGCCGTCTCATCCAGCGCGTGCAGGATAGCGGCCGCGGCAGTCACCACATAGCCATCCAGCACCACCGGCACCTTCTCATGGCGCGCCGCGAGAATCGCACCGGCGATGGCGGCAATTTCACGCCCGCCGAGGCGGCGCAGCACCTCCAGCGGGTCGTCCAGTTCACCCGCATTCAGCGCCACGGCATCGCGCACCGCCGCGATCTTGCGTTCCAGCACCACGCCGGTTGAACCTGTGCCCGGCCCCACCCAGTCCTCGGCATTGCCGCCATAAAGACCATGGCAGATGGCCGCAGCGATGGTGGTGTTGCCAATCCCCATCTCGCCGAGGCACAAAAGATCCGAGCCGCCGGCAATCGCCTCCATGCCGAAAGCCATGGTGGCGGCGCAGGCGCGCTCATCCATCGCCGGCCCCTCGGTGATGGCGGGGGTCGGGTGGTCCAGTGCCAGATCAAACACCCGCAGGCCGGCATCAAACGTGGCGCAAATCTGGTTCACCGCAGCCTTGCCCGCCGTGAAGGTGGCCATCATCTGCTTCGTGACATCACCGGGATAGGGCGAGACACCATGGTCTGCGATGCCGTGGGTCGCGGCGAACACCGCCACCATCGGCCGGCTCACGGTTGGCATGGAATTGCCCTGCCATGCCGCCATGTGTTCAGCGATTGTCTCCAGCCGCCCCAGAGCACCGCGCGGCTTCACCAGCTTGTCCTGCCGGGCCTGCGCCGCCTCACGCGCACCTTCGCTCTGCTCCGGCATGGTGGCAATGAGCTGGCGGATATCATCAAACGGGGCGCGGTCTTCAGGAGGGAACATGGCGGCAACTCGGCAATGAAGGACTTGCGCTGCATAGACCATTTTGCAGTTGCGATGAAACTCTGCTCTGCTTCACCTTCGCTTCACATGCTCACACTGTTGGGTTCAGTGCAGCCACAAGACGTTGCCATTGAGACTCATCACCCGGCAGGCCAAGACGCAACAGGCTGGAATCATAAGAAAATCTCCGCACGAAAATACCAGCGCGCCCAAGCTGCCCAAATATCTGCGGGGCATGGGGTGCCCTGAAGCTGCGGAAAAGAAATGTGCCACCGATGGGCTGCCCCATCACTGGCTTCATCACGGCATCCAGCCGGGCTGCATCTCTCTCGCGCGCCCTTCCCGCTTCATGCAGCCATTTTGTGTCTCCCAGCGCTTTTAGCCCGGCAGCTAGGGCTGGCCCGGAAACAGCCCATGGGCCCAGCCTCTCCCGCACCCGCGTAGCCAGCGATGGCGCGGTGATGATGAAGCCCAGCCTCACCCCAGCCAGCCCATAAGCCTTGCCGAAAGAGCGCAACACGGCTGTATTTTCAGGCAGGCTAGGAACGAGGCTGTTTTCATTCTCGAAATCGGCGAAGGCCTCGTCCACCACCAGCAATCCTCCCTTGCCCTCCAGTTCCTGCGCCAGATGATGCAACTGGTCGGGCGAGAAACGGCGGCCATCGGGATTATTGGGGTTCACCACCACAACCACATCAGCATTGGCGCAGGCGGCCGCATCAAGGTTCGGAACCTCGAACACCTCATGCCCGGCCTTACGCCAGCAAATGGCATGTTCGGCATATGTCGGCCCAAGCACGGCCACAGGCCCGGAGTTGCGTAGGCGCGGCAGCACTTCCAGCAACGCCTGTGTGCCAGGTGCAGCTGCAACATGCGCTGCGGAACTTGCCCCATAGGCCTGCGCGGCGACCTGTTCCAGTTCTGCCTGCTGAGAGGGAGAAGGCAAAAGCTGAAAGACATGCGGCGGCAGATCACCCAGCGGATAGGGCACGGGATTGATGCCGGTGGACAGGTCAATCCACGGTTCCGGAGCGTGCGGAAAAAGCATGCGAGCGGATGCCAGATCTCCGCCATGCCACACAGCTTCCGCTCTCATCGGGTGCACTCCATCATGCCTTGCGTGCTCCTGATCCCTGACCTGTGTGGCCACGGCAATACAACAGAAGCGCTCCCAAAGAAAAAGGCGCTCGCCATCGCGAACGCCTTTTTCGATCTTCAGCCTGATCCGGACAGATCAGGCGCGCATCATGCCTGTGGCTGCGGTTCTACCGAACCACCGGCCCCATCGGGACGCGGACGGTTGCGCGAGGTGGGGATGGCAGAGCCACGCGGGTTCGCCGGCTCAATCGTGCTTTCGCGGTTCGGCGTCTTGCCGTTCAGCAGGTCCACGATCTCGTCGCCGGAGAGGGTCTCATATTCGAGGAGGCCCTGCGCCAGAACTTCAAGATCATCGCGCTTCTCGGTGAGAATGCGTGTCGCCTCGGCATAGCCCTCGTCCACCAGTCGGCGCACTTCGCGGTCGATGGTCTGGGCGGTTGCTTCGGAGACATTCTGCTGGCGGCCCATGGACATGCCAAGGAACACCTCATCTTGATTCTCGCCATAGGCAACCGTGCCCAGTTCCGGCGAGAAGCCCCAGCGCGTCACCATCATCTTGGCAAGGCGGGTCGCCTGCTCGATGTCGGAGGAGGCACCGGAGGTGACCTTGTCATGGCCGAAGATCAGCTCTTCCGCCACGCGCCCGCCCATCATGATGGCAAGGCGGGAGGTCATCTGCTCATAGCTCATGGAGAGCTTGTCGCGTTCCGGAAGCTGCATCACCATGCCCAGCGCACGGCCGCGCGGAATGATGGTGGCCTTGTGAACCGGATCGGTCGCCGGCACGTTCAGCGCCACCAGAGCGTGGCCGCCCTCGTGATAGGCGGTGAGTGCCTTTTCGTCCTCGGTCATGACGAGCGAGCGGCGTTCCGCACCCATCATCACCTTGTCCTTGGCGTCCTCGAAATCGCTCATGGTGACCATGCGCTTGTTGCGACGCGCTGCCATGAGGGCGGCCTCGTTGCACAGGTTCGCAAGGTCCGCACCGGAGAAGCCGGGCGTGCCACGGGCGATGACCTTCAGGTTCACGTCTGGCGCGATCGGGATCTTGCGGGCGTGCACCTTCAGAATCTGCTCACGGCCCACCACGTCCGGGTTCGGCACCACGACCTGACGGTCGAAACGGCCGGGACGCAGAAGCGCAGGGTCCAGAACGTCGGGACGGTTGGTGGCGGCGATGAGGATGATGCCCTCATTGGCCTCGAAACCATCCATCTCCACCAGAAGCTGGTTCAGGGTCTGCTCGCGCTCATCATTGCCGCCGCCGAGACCGGCACCACGATGGCGACCCACCGCGTCGATTTCGTCGATGAAGATGATGCACGGTGCATTCTTCTTGGCCTGCTCGAACATGTCGCGCACGCGGCTTGCGCCCACGCCCACGAACATCTCCACGAAGTCCGAGCCGGAAATGGTGAAGAAGGGCACATTCGCCTCACCCGCAATGGCGCGGGCCAGAAGCGTCTTACCCGTGCCGGGGGGGCCAACGAGCAGCACGCCGCGCGGAATGCGGCCACCAAGGCGCTGGAACTTCTGCGGATCACGCAGGAAGTCCACGATCTCGGTCAGGTCGCTCTTGGCTTCATCGATGCCGGCGACATCCTCGAAGGTCACGCGGCCGTGCGCCTCTGTCAGCATCTTGGCGCGGCTCTTGCCGAAGCCCATGGCCTTGCCGGCGCCGCCCTGCATCTGGCGGGAGAGGAACACCCACACGCCGATCAGCACCAGGAAGGGCAGCCAGGAGACCAGCATGCTCACGAACCACGGCACGCTGTCAGACGGCGGGCGAGCCGTGATCTGCACACCCTTGCCATAGAGCCGCTGCACGAGGCTCGGATCATTCGGCGCATAGGTCTGGAACTGGCGGCCATCTGTGAATGTGCCGGAAATATTCGGGCCTTCAATCACCACATCACGCACGCGGCCGGTGTCCACATCCGCGAGAAGCTGGGAGAAGGAAATGTCGTTCGCATTGGCGCGCTGGCCCGGGCTCTGGAACAGCGAGAACAGGGCAAGCAGCAGCAGAACGATGATCACCCACAGGGCGAAATTGCGTAAATTGGCGTTCATTGAACCCTCATGGACGCGGACACTCCGAACAGCGGTTCAACTTGCGCGCATCTGAACAGCGAGGCATCCCGAAGCACGCGCCCCGGTTGTCTTCCCCCACATAAACCGACACCTCGCACGCAACCTCTCCCGGTTCTACCTCCCGCACCTTCTGCGGTCTAATCTAGGTGCGCACCCCGGCCTTGCCAAGGATGGTGCCATCATATGAGGGGAGATTTCGGCGGTATCGTGCCCTTACGTCGCGGGGGAGCAGGAAAAATCCACACCTCATTGCTCCGAATCTCCACCTGAGCGCCCGCCAGCGTGCGCCCAAAGCCCGTTGCCACATCTGGCAAGGCACGCAGATGATTCAGCAAAGCCTGCGCGAGAGTCTCCAGCTTGCCCAGTTCGACAGGTCCCTCATGGCCCATGCGGGTGATGGCCCGGCCCAGAAGGCGCTGCGCAATCTCATCCGGCAACTGCGCAAAAGCGGAGGCGTCAAGCCGCACAGCTTCGTCGTCTTCCGGTGCAACCTGCCCGATCAGACGCCCGGCCTCATCCGTTGCCGCCTCAAGCGCATCATCCGCACGCGCCATGCGGGCAGCAAGAAGGCTGAGTCGGCGTGCATCCAGCCCCTCCTGCGCCAAAGATGGAGCCAGAGCGCGCAGACGGGCGCGGGTGAAACGGGGATTGGCATTCGCCGGATCCTGAACAAAACCGATATTCTCGGCCTGTAGCGTGGCGACGAGGCGAACCTTGGGCACCTCCAGAAGAGGACGCAGAATCGTGATGCCCGCGCGTTCAGATGTGGGCTTCATCGCCGCCAGTCCGGAAAGACCGGAGCCGCGTGCAAGGCGAAACAAAACGGTTTCAGCCTGATCATCCTGCGTATGCGCCACGGCCAGTGCATCAGCCCCGGTTTCATGAGCAAGCTGTATCAGCAGATCATAGCGCGCCGTGCGGGCGGCATCCTGAATGCCATGGGCCGGCTTTTCACCCTGCCAGTGCAGAACAGTATGCCGCAGACCGATACTGGCGCACCACCGCCCCACCTGCTCTGCCTCAGCGGCCGAATCGGAGCGCAGACCGTGATTGACCGTGGCCGCGAGCAAGACGGGCACCTCGCCCGCGCCTTTTCTGGCAGCCAGACGTGCGGCCCGCCAATGTGTGGCAAGCCACGCCAGCGCGGTTGAATCCGGTCCGCCGGAAATAGCGATCAGAATTTTACGGCAAGACAGAAAGGGCCCAAGCAGCCGGTCGCGCTCGGCCGGGCCGAGCCCGTCTGCATTCTCAGCAACCGACACGCTTCTGCTCCCGCTCCACCGCCTGGCGGATGGGAGATGGCGCGCGCGGATATTTGCGGCCCACTTCAAGGAAGGTGGCGCAAGCGGTTTCCTTTTCATCCATGCTGGCCAGAGACTGGCCCAGCCGCAGCAAGGCCTCCGGCGCACGCACGGAATTGGGGAATTTGGTCGACACCTCAAGGAAGGAGGCTGCTGCATCAGAATAATGCTGCTGCAGGAACAGGCTCTCGCCCATCATGAAGGTGGCGTCCGGCACGAGCCTGTCGGCCGCATGGTCGGCAATCAGCTGGCGGAAGGTGCGCTCTGCCTCGGTATGCTTGCCCTGCTGGATCTGCGCCATGCCGGCATCATACATCGCACGGGCCGTGGTGCCACCCGCGACAGTCGCCGCATCACCGGCACCCGGCCCGGCCACCGGCGGCACAAGGCCAGCGGAAGAACTGGCTGGAGACCCCAGCGGCTGGGGCGCGCCGGGAGCGGTCGGATTCGCCTCCGGATCAAAGGCACCAGAGCTACGGCCGGAAACGGCCGGAGGAAGGGCCGCGGCAGCCCCCCCGCCAGCCTGCGGCACTGCCGTCGCCGCATGGGGTGCACTTTTGCCGCCAGATGTTTCCATCAGCAGCTTCACCTGTGCCTCAAGCTGCTGGTTGCGGTGCTGGAGCTCTTCCACCTGCCCGGTGAGCTGGCGCAGCGCGCCTTCGATGCGCTCCATGCGCACCACAATTTCCACATTCTCCGAGGCGACGCGATCCGCATCACTCACCGTGCCCGGCGGCTTGAAGAGATTGCCAAAAAGCCCGCCATCCTGCTGGGCAGCAGCGGGCTGGCTGAGACTCATGCTGCACAGCAGCGCAAGAACAAGAGCGCCGGCTTGCGGCAAACGGATCATCTTCATCGGCGATGTGACGCTCAAGAAAGCCTCTGGGATCCCATCAGAGCCTCCTTCAAGGAGGACGGATATGTCTGGGGATGGGGCACCATACTGCATGGATCGCGACCAAACTATGGCCCGGTCCCGCTCATCCCCGTTCCGCACAGCTATGGGGTGGCCACGCCACCTGCATTGTCGCCACGGCCATATATATGCCCCGGAATGCGAAAAAGCCGGTGCACATGCACCGGCTTTTCCCAAACCCGAAAGGGGGGAAGACGATCAGGAACCGCCTGCGTTCAGCACAGTCACCGCGCGGCGGTTCTGCGACCAGCAGGAGATGTCGTTGCAAACCGCAACGGGGCGCTCCTTGCCATAGGAAATCGTGCGCATGCGCTGCGGGTCGATGCCGCGCGCTGCCAGATAGTTCCGCACCGCCTGCGCGCGCTTGGCGCCGAGGGCGATGTTGTACTCACGCGTGCCGCGCTCGTCCGCATGGCCTTCGATGGTGAAGGTGTAGCGGTTATACTGCTGGAGCCACTGGGCCTGACGCTCAAGGGTCGCCTGAGCCTGTGAGTTCAGATCCGTGCTGTCATTGTCGAAGAACACGCGATCACCAACGGCCACAACAAACTGCTGTGGCGAGCCGGGAGGGCCGCCCTGACTGCCGAAGCCGGCATTGTTCCCAGAATTCTGAGTATTGGCACAAGCGCCCAGTGCGAGCGCGAGGCCGAAGAGCACCGCGAACCGGAAGCCGCGAGCCTGCCCATTAAAACGCATCCGGTGTCTCCCATTATCCACGCAACCCGGTCGCATCGCATTAGCAAGCCGCCGGTTAAGCGTTCGTTCCGTCGAAGGGCATCAACGCCCGCATTGTCCAAAATCCATAATCACGGCGCTGGAAAGCGCGTGTCATGGTTTCCATTCGCTTAAAAATTCATTCCGAAAACATGAAGCACTTCGTGCCCAGCACCATTCTTCCGCACTGGCGAAAGTGGATGAAGCAACAATACTGTCGCCTGTTCCCGATGAATTCTTCACTGGCCTTGCCTCATGGCGGGAACATGGCAAGGGTGTGTAGGCAGGAAGGCGTGTGGCCCTGAAAGCACAAACCCCGCGCACCCGTGGCATTTGCGCCACAGGCCGCGGGGCTGAAAGGGGCCTGAGCCGAACTCAGGAACGCAGGGGCGACCAGGCCGGATCTGACGCATAGCTGGGCGTGGGCAGGCGCAGCTCATTATAGCCGGTGACATTCACCGTATAGAGAGAGGGGCCGGATGCCCCGCCCGGATCACGGAAGAAGGCCAGCACGCGGCCATTGGGGCAGAAGGTTGGCCCCTCATTATGATAGCCCTCGGTGAGCACGCGCTCGCCGGAGCCATCCGGCCGCATCACGCCGATGGCGAAGCGTCCGTCACCCTGCCGGGTGAAGGCGATCCAGTCCCCGCGCGGAGACCAGACCGGCGTGGAATAGCGTGCGCTGCCAAAGGTGACACGACGCTGGTTCGAGCCATCCGCATTCATGATGTAGATCTGCGAAGACCCACCGCGATCACTCTCGAAGCAGATTTCGCGACCATCCGGCGAATAGCAGGGGCCGGTGTCGATGGCTGGCGTGTTGGTGAGGCGCGTTGTGGCCTTGGAGCGCAGGTCCATCACGAAGATGTTGGCATTGCCGTTCTGTTCCAGGCTCATGATGATGCGCTGGCCATCGGGGGCGAAGCGGGGTGCAAAGCTCATGCCCGGAAACTGGCCCACAACCTCGCGCTGGCCGGTCTCGATATTGAGCAGATACACCCGAGGCTCACCGCCCGAATAGGACATATAGGTGATTTCCTGCGAGGTCGGCGAGAAGCGCGGGGTCATCACCAGTTCGTCGCCGCGGGTGAGATAGCTCACATTCGCGCCGTCCTGATCCATGATCGCCAGACGCTTGATGCGCTGCTGCTTGGGGCCGCTCTCGTCCACAAACACGATGCGGGTATCGAAATAGCCCTTCTCGCCGGTGAGACGCTCATAGATGGCGTCAGCGATGATATGGGCGATACGCCGCCAGTTGTCCGGCTGGGCCACGAACTGCTGGCCGGTCATCTGCTGGCCCGCGAACACGTCCCACAGGCGGAACATCACCTGAAAGCGGCCATCGGCCTGCCGGGTCACGCGGCCGGTCATCAGTGCCTGCGCGTTGATAACGCGCCAGTCCTGGAAGCGGGGCGCATCCGGATTGGTGATCTTCTCGATGAAGGCCTGCGGGTCGATCGGCGCAAACAGGCCGGAGCGCTTGAGGTCATTCGAGATGACCTCGGTCATGGCGCGGGCCTGCGGGCTGTCGCCCAGCAGATCAGGCAGCGCGATCGGAATCGGCTGCGGAGTGCCGGAGGTGATGTCGAGCTTCAGCTGGGCCGCGGCCGGCGTGGCCTGAAGCGCTGCGCCAGCGGCAAGGGCACCACCCGCCGCAAGCAGGCGACGGCGGCTCAGCACAAGTCCGTTGCGGTTCAAAAGCTGGGTCACGATTCAAAAGCCCCCGGGCGTCTCATCACAGGTATTTATACGGAACCTGACGATGACTTTTCTATGGAAAACATGACACTTATACGGATCCGCCAGCCACACCGGCAGCACCGGGGCGGCGAGGACGGGTGCGGCGGCCTCAAGGGCCAGCCTCACCTGTCAAACTCCTGTGGGCGGAAGGTCAGGTCCATGCTCTTCCACTGGTTGTATGTTTCCTTGCGAAACATGGTGAAGGGTTGGCAGCGCACAAGGGCTGCCACCGCCGTGCGGGCCAGAACGGGGCCATAGGGCGGCGCGGTTCCGCGCATCACCTGCGGCTCACCGGCAAGGCTCCCGTCCGGCTTCAGGTCCACACGAATATCGACATAGACCGGCTGGTCATTCGGAATGCCGGTGGTGTTCCAGCACTGCCGCATGCGTGCGCGAAAGGCGTCGATCTCGCTCATGCTCAGTGTCGCCGCATTGCCCTGCGGAGAGCCGAGAGACGAGGTGCTGGAAACCTCGTTTGCGCTGGCGACCTGACGGTTCGGCACACGCTTGTCGAGGAGTTCCTTGATCTCATCGGTATTGAAGTCACGCGCGGGAGCCTGACTTTCCACCGGACGCGGCGCGGGCGGAACCGCAGGCCGGCGCGGGGGAAGAGGTGCGGGCTGAACGGCCGCTTCCTGCGGCTTGGGCGGGGCCTGCTCGGGCTTGGGCTCGGCAGGCTTGGCCTCGTTCTTCGGCGCATCATCCGCCTTCGGCAGCGGTTCTGCCGGCTTAGGCTCCGGTGGCTTTGCTTCCGCCGGCTTGGGGTCCGCAGGTTTCGGCTCTGGAGGCTTCGGCTCTGGAGGCTTGGGCTCCGGCGGTTTGGTTTCGGCGGGTTTGGGCGGGGCAGCAGGCGGCGGCGGTGCGGTCACATCCACCGGTGCTTTCTCGCTCGCCTTCAGACGATGATCGGCAACTGGCGTGGGCTCGCCCACCTTGTCGGCCACCTGCTTCTGCTTTTCAGAAAGTTCACCCGTCTTCGCGCCCTTGGTGAGCTTGGTAAAGTCTGACGCGGAGATGATGTCCACCGGCATGGACTCGGTCATGGGCTCAAACGGCTCCGCCCCGGTGAAGGACACCAGGGCCAGAACGAGAACCCCCGTATGCAGGAGCGTCGATGCCGTGAGGCCGACCTTCATGATCCGCTCAGCCTCCCTGTTCCACTTCCGTCACCAGAGCCACGCGCTTGAAGCCTGCGCCCGAAAGCCGGCCCATGACACGCATGACGGTGCCGTAATCCACGCTCTTGTCGCCGCGCACGAAGATGCGCTCATCCATGCCGCCACGGGCCTTGGTGATGGCTTCAAGCTTGGGCACCAGCTCCTCATAGGTGATTTCGCTTTCGCCCACGAAAATCTTGCCCCCGCCATTGACCGAGAGGGTGATCGGCTCCTGGTCATTGTCCTGGTTGACGCCGGAAGCCTGGGTCTGCGGCAGGTCGATCGGGATGCCCACGGAGAGCATGGGGGCTGCCACCATGAAGATGATGAGCAGCACCAGCATGACGTCCACCATGGGCGTCACATTGATTTCGGCCATGACCGGGGCAGACCTGCGGCGTGAGCGACGGCTCTGCCACCCGCCGGCTCCCCCTCCTCCAGACATGCCCATATCAGCCCCGCTCGTCGATCTGCCGCGACAGGATGGCGGAGAACTCGTCCGCGAACCCTTCGAGGCGCTGGGCCTGACGGCCGACCTGAGAGATGAACTTGTTGTAGAAAATCGTCGCGGGAATGGCCGCAATGAGGCCAATCGCCGTCGCGAACAAGGCTTCCGCGATACCCGGCGCCACCACCGCGAGCGAGGTGTTCTTGGAAGCCGCGATCGACTGGAACGAGCTCATGATTCCCCACACCGTGCCGAACAGGCCGATGAACGGGCCAGCGGACCCCACGGTGGCCAGCACCAGCAGCCGGCTCTCCAGCCGCTCCACCTCGCGCGAGATGGTGACATTCATCACCTTGTCGAGGCGCTGGTTGAGCCCGGTGAGGGAGCGGGTGCCGCCCTCATAGGTGCGCTTCCACTCGCGCATGGCGGCGATGAAGATGGCGGCCATGCCCTGATTGTTGCGACCCGAAAGCGAGCGATAAAGATCCTCAAGGCTCTGGCCAGACCAGAACACCTGCTCGAACTGGTCCATCTCCCGCTTGTAGCGGCCATAGAGCAAGGTCTTGTCGATGACGATCGCCCACACCCAGATCGAGGCCGCGATCAGCCCGAACATCACCAGCTTCACGACGAAGTGGGCCTGCATGAACAGGCTGAGGAAGGACATGTCCGGTGCGTGGCCGACTGTAGGAGCCGATGCTTCCACCGCCTGCGCCATGGCAGGCGCATGGCCCAGCAGCAGTGTTGCGCCGGCTGTCAGCGCAAAAAGGGCCAGCAGGCGTCCGGCTCTGGTGGCCCGGCCATGCATGTCCCTGAAGGTTGTGAGGGCGGTGCCGCCGGTTTCAACCGAAGGCCGCACGCCAGTTCTACCGATGAGATTGTCCATTCCCGGCTCCGCTGGGCGCGACACGGGGCCGCGCAGGACAGTCCCCGCCGCATCCGTCCAGAATCCCCGGCTGTTTCACAGGGCAGTCTGTCCAAACTTTGACGGAAGCACCGTTCCCTGCTGCGGCGCACATATGGCCGCAGCTTCGCGCGAAGCTAGGCATGAACATGCTTAACGACGGGTTAGCAAAGCCCATCATTCGTTAAACGCGGGGCACCTTTGCACCAGATGCAGCCTGATTGGGCAGCAAAGCCCCTCAGCGGCGGGGAATATTGAGGCTTTCCGTCTCGCGCGCGTGCTCGGCGGTCACCTGCCGCAGCGCATCGGGAATCCGCTTGGCACGCCCCTGCGAGACAAAGGCGACCCGCACCGTGGCGTTGATCAGCAACTCATCGCCCCGTCGCACCTGTTGCAGCAGGGTGATGGAGGCCCCGGCGACCTCGCGCGAGAGGGTGTAGACTTCGAGCACATCATCAATACGGGCGGGGCGCAGAAAATCGATCTGCATGCCGCGCACGACAAAATGGAAACCGGGTGCTTCCTCGGCCGCCTGTGCGAACAGTTCGCCCTGCACCACACCCAGCAGGCGCATGTAGTCCGAGCGGCCGCGCTCCATGAATTTCAGATAATTGGCATGGTAGACGATGCCGGAAAAATCCGTGTCCTCATAATAGACGCGCAGGGCCAGACAATGCCCGCCGGGCACGAGGCGGCCAGCGAGATTGGGGTATGCTTTCAGCTCGTCCTGCGTCACCGCACGCTCGCCCGCCACATCCATCTTCATGCCGTCATCCCGCCTGTCCCGCCTTCAAGCCGCACTGCGGCCATCTGGATAGGTTGTCCCGTTTCAGAGCACTGCACCTGCATCACACCCGGGCACCATCCGCTTCATTCGGAATGCTCTAGCCTTCATCATCAAACATTGGCAAGGCCGGGGGAGAGCCGCCACCCGCTCCCGGAATGCCACTGTCGCGCTTCGGCTCCGGCAGTCCCATATGGCGAAAAGCCAGCACCGTCAGCATCCGCCCGCGCGGGGTGCGCTGGATGAAGCCCTGCTGCACCAGATAGGGCTCCACGATTTCCTCAATCGCATCACGCGGTTCGGAGAGCGCGGCGGCGATGGTATCTACCCCCACCGGGCCGCCATTATAGAATTCGGCGATGACAGTGAGATAGCGCCGGTCCATTGCGTCCAGCCCGCGTGAATCCACTTCCAGCGCGCGCAGGGCACGGTCGGCGATGGCCCGGTCGATCGCCTCCCCCCCCGCCACCAGCGCGAAATCGCGCACCCGTCGCAGCAGGCGTCCGGCAATACGCGGTGTACCACGGGCGCGGCGGGCGATCTCGGTTGCGCCATCGGGGGCTATGCCCACCCCCATCACTCGTGCGCCACGGGTGACAATCTTCTCCAGCTCTTCCACCGTGTAAAACTGAAGCCGGACAGGAATGCCGAAGCGGTCGCGCAACGGCGTGGTCAGCAGGCCGGAACGGGTAGTGGCCCCCACCAGCGTGAATTTTGGCAGGGAGATTTTCACCGAGCGCGCGGCCGGCCCCTCGCCGATCATCAGGTCCAGCTCATAATCCTCCATGGCGGGATAGAGAATTTCCTCTACCGCCGGGGAGAGCCGGTGAATTTCGTCGATAAAGAGCACATCGCGCTCTTCCAGATTGGTGAGAATGGCGGCCAGATCTCCCGCCTTGGCGATGACCGGGCCGGAGGTGGAGCGAAAGCCCACACCCATCTCGCGGGACATGATCTGCGCCAGCGTGGTCTTGCCAAGGCCGGGCGGGCCGACAAACAGCACATGGTCCAGCGCCTCGCCACGCGCACGGGCGGCCTTGATGAAAATCTCGAGATTGGCGCGCGCCTGCGCCTGCCCCACAAACTCCCCCAGCAGCTGGGGGCGAAGGGTGGAATCGGTTTCATCCTCGCCGCGCTTTTCGCCCGAGATGAGACGGGTGTTCATCAGTTCAAGCTGCCTGTGCTGCCAGGGGCCGGCATCATCGCAAACCGCCCCATCTCAAACCCTTGCGCCATCCTTCCTGCCGAAGCAGGTCGTGGACGAAACCGGAACATTGCAGAGCCCGGCCGGAAAAACCAGACCTTGACCCATATTGGGCATGACCGTGCATGGCGCATGCCGATGATGACCCAGAAAGACAGACCGGAGGTTTCAATTCACCCGGTCTATTTCGCCAGTTCCTTCAGACCAAGGCGGATCAGCACTTCCGTTTTCGCATCCTCTCCCGCCTCACGCACGGCGGCGGCGACAGCGGCATGTGCCTGCTGCACGCCATAACCCAGATTGGTGAGGGCGGAGATGGCATCTGCCACCGCACCGGCTTCCACACCGCCAGCATCCCCCGCCCCGGCCATGGGTGAGATGAAGCCTGCGACAGCACCGGCGGGTGCCTTGTCCTTCAGCTCGGTGATGATGCGGGTGGCGACACGCGGCCCAACGCCGGGCGCACGGGCCACAGCCGCCTTGTCTCCCAATGCCACCGCCTGCGCCAGTTCAGACGGTTTCAGGGTGGAGAGCACGGCGAGTGCGATCTTCGCGCCAATGCCCTGCACACTCTGCAACAGGCGGAACCATTCCTGTTCGGTCTCGGAGGCGAAACCATAAAGGCGGATCATGTCCTCACGCACGAAGGTTTCGATGAAGAGCGCAACGGGCTCTCCCCCCCGCGGCAAGCCCTGCAGGGTACGCGCCGAACAGTGCACCAGATAACCGACGCCATGCACATCCAGAATCACATGATCCTCGCGCACGCCGTCCACCACACCCTTCAGCTTGCCGATCATTCTGGTCTTCTACCTTCTGCACCCGTAGCTGCCCTTAACGCACGCCGCGGGAAAGCACCCGCAGCCCATTCCCAGCGGTTCATTCCAGCGGTTCATGCCCCCGCCCGCACCGCCCGCTCTGCCGCACCACGATGATGGGCATGGGTGATGGCGATCGCCAATGCATCTGATTCATCTTCACTGGAAGGGGCGGCCTTGGGCAGAAGCACGCTCACCATCATCCGCACCTGCGCCTTTTCGGCCCTGCCCGCGCCCACAACGCTCTTTTTCACCAGAAGCGGGGCATATTCCGCCACGCTCAGGCCCATCAGCGCCGGAACCAGCATGACCACGCCGCGGGCCTGCCCCAGCTTGAGGGTCGAAGCGGGATTCACATTGACGAATGTCTCCTCCACCGCCGCCTCATGCGGGGTGAAGCGCTCCAGCACATCGGTAAGCAGGCGGTAAAGTTCGGCCAGCCGCGCACCCATCTCACCCTTCTCGGACGGCAGAACCGTGCCACTGGCAATATAGGTCAGGCGGGTGCCGGTCTGCTCGATCACACCCCATCCGGTGCGCCGCAGGCCGGGATCAAGGCCGATGATCCGAATCGGAAGTGCGCTCATGACAGCAGGGTGCTCCATCCGGGCATAAGAAAAAAGACCGGAGCCAGCTCAGCCGGTTCCGGTCATGGGTTCACATGCGCATTTGAAACGGCTCGTGGTGCCGTTCAGCGACGGCTGGCGACTTTCTGTCCCAGCATGCTCTGGTTTGTCAGCGGCTGGGCGGAGAACATCTGTGCAGTCGCCTCCTCCATGGAGAGCGGGCCGGTCACGGTCACGCCACTCTCGGCAGCCATCTGGCCTGCCCCGTCATCCACATTCCATTCCGGCTTGGCGGCAACGGTGTTTACGGCCTCGTTGAAGGGCCGGGCACGGAAGGCATCCACAATGCGGGTTGCATCCGCCTTCACCTGTGCATCAGCCTGCCGCAGCAGCGCGTCACGCTTCTCGGAACTGTCCTTGTCACCCTGCCGGGCGGCGATGGAGAACCATGCCAGCGCTTCCTTCAGGTCGCTGCTGCCAGACAGGCCCCGCGCATAGATAATGCCGAGATTGTGCTGGGAATCGCGCTTGCCATAGCCCGCCGCACGGCGGAACCACTCAATCGCCTGCTCCCAGTTCTCGCCTTTTCCGTCCAGATCCTGCGCATAGAGCACGGCCAGATTGTGCATGGCCTGCACATTGCCCTGCTCGGCGGCCCACTTATAGAAACGGCGCGCCTCAGCCATGTTCTGGATGTTGTTTTCATATACGCTGCCAAGGCGATAGGCCGCCTGGGGCGAGCCCTTGCTCACCGCATAGCCCAGCCATTTCACGGCGGCATCCAGATCCTGCGCAACGCCCTTGCCCTCGGCATAGCGCACACCAACCTCATAGGCGGCAGCCGTATCACCGGCCTTCGCATCCGCCTGAAGGGCTGGTGAACCGGTTGGGGCCGGCAGGTTCTCGGTCGAAATCGCGGCCTGAACCGGGGCCGGCGTGGCGGGAACCATCGCCGTTACATGGCTGGCAATCGCATCGCGCTTGACCCAGGCAAACCCTGCGGAGGTGACGATGGCCACCACGGCCACCGAAGCAGCAACAGCCTTCCAGGACACCTTCGCCGCATTGCGCCGGCCCGATGGCTTGGGCTTGCCCTTCATCACCCGCGGACGGATCACATCCGCACCGGCCCGCTCCTCGCTGCGATCGGACGCAGGCATGCGATCCGCAAAATGGGAAGCGGGAGACGCGGTCCATGCCTCCGGCGCCTCTGCGAAAGGCGCATCGGTGCGCGTATAACCATCCAGATCCGCCGCGGCAGAATTGGGGGTGGATTCAGCAGAACCATGCTCCGCCTCATCCTGTGACCAGCGCGGTTCAACCCGGCGGGTGGCCTGCGGGCGCGCATGCAGCGGTTCCAGCTGGGGATCAAACTCCGGCGCGAACTCATAACCATCGAAGTCGCGCGGGGCATCCTGGGCCGGGTTCACATGGAGAGTTGCATCCTCATGCACCGCATCTGGCTGTGCCTGCTCACCATCATACAGGTCATTCTGGTGCTGCCCGTTCAGCGGGGGGGCCCAGACGCCATCACCCTTGCGATCCAGTTCCAGCGCGGTGTCATGGAAAGGCTCGCCCAGCCATGCACTCGCGCTGCGCTCCACCTCATTCTGGCGTGCCTCCAGCGCCGCAAGGCCGCGCTTCAACCCGACGACAGCCGGCCCATCTTCCGCACTCGAGACCTTAAGGGCCACAGCCTGCACGGCCTCTGCTGTCGCTTCGGCCGAAGCCGCGCGCACCTGCTGAAGCTGTTCAAGAATATGGTTGATGCCGGTTTCGATATCATCCAGCCGGTTCAGTTGGGCGTGGGCGGTCTGAAACCGCTCGGTCAATTGCAGCAGATGGCGTTCCACCACCGCGCTGAGAGGCGCTGCAATCGACTTGTCAGAGTCCTGCAACGCATCCAGCCGCTTGGCCAACGCAGCCAACTGCGCAGTCAGTTCACTGCCGGAGGCTGGTGAAAGGCCGCCAAGCTGGTCACCAAGTGAATCGAGGCGGGCATGCAGATCCGCCATGCCGGTCGCCATGTCGCGTTGCAGATCGCGGGTCGCAGCGCCCTGCACGGCCTGGCCCGCTTCGCCCATCCGGTCCATGCGTGCGAGAAGGGCCTCGGCCTGATGCTCGAATGCCGCTGTCGCGGCCTCCACCTTGCGCGCGGCTTCATCACCGGCGCGGGAGACCTGTGCCGAGCATGCGGACAGACGTTCCGCCAACGCCTGCAGATTGCCACCGGACATGGCGCGGCGCACCAGTTCGGCCAACTCCGCTGACTGGGCCTGAAGACGGGCCACCTCAACCGGGCTCACCGCCTTGGCATCCATCACATCGATCTTGCGGGAAAGCACTTCGATGCCCGCGGAAAGGGCCTTGAGCCGGCCCGGTGCGCGCAGATCATCCAGCGCCGTGCGCATTTCGGAAAGTTCACCGGCAAGAAGGCTGATCGCCTCCACACCCACCCCGTCCCGGTTGCGGGAGAGGTCTTGCACCCGGCGATGAAGGATGCAAATGGCCTTGTCCATCTCCACCATCACCTTGCGCGGTGCGGTATCGGCCAGGCGGGCACGCATGGCATGCAGTTCGCTCTTCATGCGGTGCATGGTGCCGGCGGTATCCTTACCGGCGGCAGCTTCACGTTCTGCCGCCCGCACATGCATGGCTTCCATGGCGCTTTGCGCCCAGGCTGTGCGCTGCATCCGGTCCATCCGTTCCATTCCCGCCTCCCTGCCACTGGCCCGCCAAAGGCGTAAGCCTGCCGTGGCGTATCGCGGTGATTCGACAGATGGAGCATCTGGCGAATATGGTAAACGTGCGGTTAAAGCCTGATATCCCATGGGTTCACGCGCATCAGGTAACTGTTACTTTCCCTTAGGGTAGCATCTCACCACTCCCGGCCCGGCCTTTCGCCCGCTAGGAATCATGAAGCCATTGATCGCAATCCGGGCTGAGATCGCTCCACAGCAAGTCTCAGCCGGCTTGCATGTTCGGATGTGGCAGCGACGCCACAATCCCATGCAGGGAACTGCGCCCCGGAAAGCCTCACTCTGGCGAACCCGTGGGCCCTCCCTGAAACCCTCTCGGGAGAGATGACCGATGAACGCCAGTGCCTTCCCGCTCAGCCCCCCGCCCCATGCCTCCGTGACCCCGGAAGGCCATGAGCTTTTCACCATTGGCGAACTGGCGCGCGAATTCGGCACAACCTTGCGGGCGCTGCGCTTTTATGAAGACAAGGGGCTGCTCTCCCCTCGCCGTGAGGGCATGACCCGTCTTTACACACTGGCGGATCGCGAGCGGCTCGGCGTCATCCTCAAGGGCAAGCATCTTGGCTTTACCCTTGCTGAAATTCGCGCACTTGTGGCCGCCCATGCGCCAGTCTCCTCGTCACAGAGTGAGGACACCTCCGAGGCTGGTCTGGCGCTGACCCGCGACCGCTGCCTGAAGCAGCTCGCCCAGCTGGAACGCCAGCGTGCGGATATTGATTCCGCGATCTTCGAACTAAAGTCTCTGGCCGAGAGCATGCCGGCCTGAAGCGGCAAGACAAAATATCCATCACACAAAACGGCGGGTGTTGACCCGCCGTTTTCTTTTTCAGCTTGAGCATGGCGCCTGTAGAGCGCGGAGCCCGTCCATAAACCGGCCACAGCCACTGAAGCTCCAGAAATACTGTGATGGAATGCTGGATCAGGCCTTGCGAAAAGACATGGTCTCCTGATGGTGCCGTACTCCCCGCCATCGCCGCACGGGAACACGCGACAGAGTACTCTCTGGACCCGGGAGCCCGTGGTCGCACGAGCGAGGGAGCCAGCGGCCTGAGGGTTGTCTCATTATTGGGAGTGATCCGGGCCTGATCGACAACCTTCTCTCTTTGTCCGCAGGATCATGGGGCGATCTATAGCTGTGTGCTCAACCGCGCGGTCTGGTGCCGTGAAGACAGTGCCGATCTGTGTCCGCAAGCCGCTTCCTTTGCAGTTTTTGCCGCATCGCCGGGCGATGATGAGGACAAGAACGGCCATGACTCCTGGCATATGCCGCGCCTGCGACATCTGGTGCGCAGCCTGACAGTATGACCTTCACCACACGAAAATGCCCCCGCTTCATGGAAACGGGGGCACAATGCATCGCATCAATTCAACTCGTGGTCCGGCAGGCCGGCCCGATGAGCATCACTCGGCGCTGAGCTTCGCCAGCATGGTCTCGGACAGCTCGAAATTGCCGGTGACGTTCTGCACGTCATCATTGTCTTCGAGGTTTTCGACGAGACGCAGCAGCTTCTCGGCGGTTTCATCATCCACCGCCACTGTGTTCTGCGGGCGCCAGATGAGGGCCGCCTTGCGCGGCTCTCCGAACAGGGCTTCCAGCGCGCGCTGCACCTCGGCCAGATTTTCAGCGGCGCAGATCACCTCATGGCCATTTTCATCCGAGGCGACATCCTCAGCCCCGGCATCGATGGCGGCTTCCATCATGGCATCGCCATCCGCCTTGGCGGCGTCGAACTCGATAGCGCCCACACGGTCGAACATGAAGGACACCGCGCCCGTCTCGGCCAGATTGCCACCGGACTTGGTGAAATAGGAGCGCACTTCAGAGGCGGTGCGGTTGCGGTTGTCGGTCAGCGCCTCAACGATGACAGCCACGCCACCCGGGCCATAGCCCTCATAGCGGATCTCTTCGTAATTATCCCCGTCGCTGCCCGCGGCCTTCTTGATGGCACGCTCGATATTGTCCTTGGGCATGTTCTCGCCACGCGCGGCCAGAATGGCGGCGCGCAGGCGGGCATTCATGTTCGGGTCCGGCATGCCCAGCTTGGCTGCAACGGTAATTTCGCGTGCCAGCTTGGAGAACAGCTTGGAACGCATCGCGTCCTGCCGGCCCTTGCGGTGCATGATGTTCTTGAATTGTGAATGTCCGGCCATTGCCGTGCCACCATTTCTTGACGACCGGCCCCGCGCCCCGCCGAAAGCGACGCCGCCCGGACCGATACTGTTGACTTCACGCGCTTTATAGGCGGCTGGCTATGGAAAGAGCAAGAAAGCGGCACGCCTGCCGATGCAGACTACAGCCTGAAAATGCGGCAGATGAGTTCAGCCGGCACTGTTGAGCCCCATGTGGGACGGCAGAAGATGCCAGCGGAAAACACTTTTTCGCAGATCAAGCCGGGCGGGTGCGCAACCATCGGGGCAAGGCAAGGGATGAAGAACATCCTTTGATACCTCAGAAATGCGCGCTCGAACAAAAGGGGCGATGCGCTTCACATCCGATCCCAAGCGAATCGGCCATCCATCACGATGCAGGGCGCACTGACATATGGCGGTGCCGGGCGAGCATCACCGCAATGAAAACGGCACCCGGAAAGAGGCTTCTTCTGGCATCCTCCCTAAACGGGAGGGTGGCGCAGCTTGCATGAAGAGACGTACTGAGCCCTGCTCCGGCATGCCGGGACCGGATGCAAACGCCCGCTCAGCGGCGACGGATGCGCACATAGAGCGCGCCTTCACCCCCATGTCGGCGGGCCGCTCCCTCAAAGCCAACCACGACCGCACGCATATCCGGAGATGCCAGCCAATGCGGCACGGCGCGGCGCAGCACGCCCCGCTCTTCGCCATAAGCCGGTTCCAAAAGGCCGCGCCCCCCACGCCCGGCCATGAGGCCACCTTCAAAACTCGCCCCGAGCTTCAGCGGTTCGCCCTTGCCGGTAATGACCAGCACGACGGAATAGCCAAGCGCCTGCGCCTCCATCAGGAACAGACGCAAGCGCTGGTGGGCCGCCGCCTGTGTCAACCCGTGCAGGTCCAGCCGCGCATCCACTTCCGCCCCACGAGAGAGGCGGCGACGGGTTTTGGGCTCCAGTGTCGCCAGCGGGATCGGGGGTGGAGGCGCGGGCGGCTTTTTCACGCGGGCCGCGCGGGGCGGGGCCGGGTCTTCCTTGGCTGCGGGCGATGGTTCCGGCACAACAGGCGCGGCCGGCTCCGGCAATGGGGCAGGCTCAGGTGCAGAGACGGGATGCAGGGGCGTGACCTGCCGCGCGACATGCGCCCACAGAGCCCGCTCTTCCGGGTTCAGATCCCTTTTCCGGGGTCGACGAACGACAGCGCGCGCACTGGGCTGTGCACGCGTCTTGCCTTTTTTGCTCATGGCCGTGCTCCTGAGAGGGTAGCACGTGGCACCAGCAGGGTGAAACTTCCGGCATGGCGGATGCCACCGGCAATATCCGCAGCCTGAGCGCCTGCTCCAAAGAACAGATCTCCCCGCGCCGGGCCGACAATGGCCGAGCCTGTATCCTGTGCGATCATCAGCCGGTTGAATGGTGTCAGCGCACCATAGGGCTGAAGAGGCAATTCGGCCTCCACGAAAACCGGCACACCATAGGTATGGATGCGGCGGTCCACGGCCAGAGAACGCCCGGTGGTGAGGGGAATGCCCTGTGCCCCAAGCGGGCCAGCATCCTGCCCCAGCGCACGCGCGGTAAAAAACACATAGGAACGGTTATGCCGACGCAGGGCCTGCCCGGCCTGTGGGTCCTGCTCCATAAAGGCCCGGATGCGCGCCATGGACATTTCATCCCGCGGCACGATGCCCTCATCAATCAAGATCCGGCCCACGGGCGTATAGGGATAGCCATTCTTGGCCGCATAATTCAGGCGCAGCAGCTTTCCATCCGGAAGCCGTACCCGGCCAGAACCCTGTATCTGCATGAAAAACAGGTCAACCGGGTTCTTCAGCCAGGCCACCTCAAGTCCCTGCCCCGCCAAGGCGCCATCCTCGATGGCCGCGCGGTCATGATAGGGTACCAACTGCCCCCCGGCCCTGCGCCACACGCCCTGCGCATTGGTGACGAGATCTTTCGGCCGGCCCAGCACCGGCACCTCATAGCCGGGCCTGCGGGTCAGCGCGCCCTCCACTTCCGGCTCATAATAGCCGGTGAAGAAACCAGCCCCACCCGCCTCGGGGCTGATACGAAAGGGCTGGAAATGCGTTTCAAAGAAACGACGCGCCGCATCCGCCCCCGGGTTTGCCCCCAATTCCGAAGCGGCCTTGCAGGCCACACGCAACCCGGCAAGCATGCTTGTGCTGGATGAGACAGACGGATCTGCCGGGCGACGGGAGATGGAGGGGCAACCGGCACGGAACACTTTCAGGGCGGCTGGCAGATCGTCCTGCCTCCAGCCCTTCAATTGCGCGAACGATAGTGCCTCCACCCGCGCGCCGGGAACAAGACGTGAAGCGGAGACTGAGAGGTCAGCAGATGAGGGAGCAGGCATGGCGGACCTCTCCTGTGCGCTGACAGCAGATGATAAAAGTGGCGCGACCAGAAAAGCAGCAATGATGACCATCAGCCCGCGCCACACCGGCTTGCCCCCGCCTGTATGCAGCGTGCCGGGCGATACAGGCTTCACGTCCACCGCATGGTCCTGAAAACGGGAGTTCGCGGGTTCCATCTGTCTGCTTCTCCGCGCCTTAAAGCCCGCATCTTTCATCGAACTGCCCTGAAACACGAGCCCCCGTATCACCCGCGATAAGGCCGCGACACCGGAAATTCCCCAAAGGCCATGCCAGAAGCCATGGGCACGCCTCATGGCGGGACTACCCGGCAACAGCACTGCCGATGCCGGATATGGCAATCGAGGTCGCGACATGAGGTTTCGATACACGATCCGTCTGATATCCGGCAAACATCATAACGCGAGGAAATTCCGGCTTTTCCGGGTCGATGACCTGCGAGCTTAAGCTGATGCTGCGCCTGAGCAAGCCTACCACCGCTGCTGAAATAAAGGCGCAGGCAGAATGTGAGAACTTCAGCCCACCTGTCGCGTCGCACCAGCGGCACAGAATGCACAAACAGAAAGGGGAGCAAACGGGTTCCCCCGCGCTCCCCATGCCGGGCACGAAACCGCGCCCCGGCGAAATCCTCCGGCAACACCTGGAAGGCGCGGCTTACTGCCCGGCCTCGGTCGCCACCAGTCTCCAGTTCGGATCACGCGTGCCGAGATCGCGGGCGAAGGTCCACACATCGGTGACATCACCCACCGTGTCCTCACTGCCGTCCACAACATTGCCATTGCTGTCACGCGTGACGGAAATAAGCTGGGACACAAAGCGCACGGTCAGCTGGGCAGAGTTTCCGCGCATCACGGCCTCTTCCAGATCCGCCTTCTCGATGGCGACGAAGCGGGACTCCATCACCTCGCCCCGGCTTTCACGGTCAGCGATGGCAGCGGCGAAGCCTTCATAGACATCCTTCGCCAGCAGATCCTTCAGCATCTTGCGATCGCCACTGGCGAAAGCGGTCACGATCATCTCGTAGGCCGCGCGTGCACCAGACAGAAAATGCTTGGCGTCGAAGTCTGGCTCCACACGGGCAATAGCGTCCAGCGTCGCGGCGGCAGGGCTGCCTTCAGCGGCAACACCCGCCCAGCGATAGGCCGGGGGCTCATCGCCATCCTCATCGGCCGGCCCCACCGGTACCGGCGGTGGAGGCGCAGGCTGACGGCCCGGCAGGGAGACCACATTATCGCCTTCCGGCCGGGGGGGCGGCGCCTGATCCTTAGAGGAATAGGGATCATAAGGCGGCCGTTCGCGGCCGGTGCGCTGGCCCAGAACGCCGCGCAGACGGATGAAGATGAAGACGGCCAAAGCCAGGAATATGATCGTGGTAAGGTCGAACACTGCTTCGCCATGCCTTTGGCGCAACGGCCAGAGCCGCGAGCCTGTTGACTTCAGAAAGACCGGATTTCGCCAACGCACCGCGCCGCGCAACCTGCCTGTCTCTTTATGTACGTCGCCGCGCCGGGTTCGCCAGTCCCTGCCCGCACAAGATGCACATTTTCATCTGCAGCTTACGTCAGGAGAACGTGCAACGCCACCTCGACACGCGCCATGGAGATAGACGCTGCCCGTCTTCCACTGGCGCCCTGCCCAGCCCGTATCGGCGCAAACCCATGGCACGGCAGGAACAGAGGCACAGAAACGCAAGGTGTTTACCTTACTGTACAACCCTCCCACTCTTTTTCGCGCTATCCATCACTTCCGCCGCCTTTCCGCCGCAACCCGAAGCCACCAGTGCGCGTGGAACGGGAACGGATGAGGGCAAAATGGGTGGTCACAGCCGGTTCCGGCTTGTGCATCGCAGTACTAGAGCCATACCGGTCTTTAAAGTATAGATGAGAGAACGGTTTTACAGATCGCTTCGCGGCAAGATCTGATCCGAACACGCCCTGGGCGATTCGACCATGCGATTGAGACGGGGGCGCTTTTGGTCCGGTTCGAGAATGTCGGCCTGAGATACGGGATGGGAGCCGAGGTGTTGAAGGATGTGACCTTCAACATTGAGCCCCGTTCGTTCCAGTTCCTCACCGGTCCATCCGGCGCGGGCAAGACCACCTTGCTGCGCCTGCTGTTTCTTTCGCTCAAGCCCACGCGCGGCCTCATCACCCTGTTCGGACGCGATGTCTCCTCACTCTCGCCGGATGAGGTGGCGGCAATGCGCCAGCGCATCGGCATCGTGTTTCAGGATTTCCGTCTGCTGGACCATCTCACCACCTATGAGAATGTCTCTCTGCCCCTGCGCGTTGCGGGCAAGGAAGAGGCCAGCTATCGCGCAGAGGTGACCGAACTGCTGAGCTGGGTGGGGCTGGGTGAGCGCAAGGATGTGCTGCCGCCCGTGCTTTCCGGTGGCGAGAAGCAGCGTGCCGCCATTGCCCGTGCGCTTATCAGCCGGCCGGAATTCCTGCTGGCCGATGAGCCCACCGGCAATGTGGACCCCACCCTCGCCCGCCGCCTGCTGCGCCTGTTCATCGAACTCAACAAGACCGGAACCTCTGTGCTGCTGGCCACCCATGACATCGCGCTCATGGACCAGTATGACGCAAGGCGCCTCGTGATCGCGGACGGACGGCTCTACGTCTATGACTGATACGCCCAGAACCGGTGCCGGCCATCCGGCTTCCCCCTCCCGCGAGACCGAGCATGACACCGGCCTCGAGAGCGGACATGCGCGCCAGCAGGGTGGCTTTCGCACGCAGGCCACCCCCACGATCCGCGAGGCGGTGCCCGCGCTGAAAGACACCTCCCGCGAAGACAGCACGGCCAGTTCAGGCACGGGAAAAGGCGCGGACAAAAATGCTGCGCCCGCGGCCGAGCCTGCGGGACCGGACGTGACCCCCGCCGCGCGCCCCACGGCCAAGCAGCGCCCCATGACCTCGATCGTGCCGCGCTCCACCATTGCCGGACGGGCGCTGATCGCGGTGGTCGCCATCATGACCTTTCTCGCCAGCATCACCATGGGGGCTGCACTTGCGGTGCGCACCACTGCCGGCCAGTGGCGGGGGGATGTGACGCGTGAAATCACCATCCAGATCCGCGCAGGCGACCCGAAAACCACGGACGCGCAGGTCGCCCTTGCCGCCGAAATTGCCGGCAAGACCCCCGGTGTGGCCAGCACCCATGTCCTGACCCAGGCCGAGACTGGCCAATTGCTGGAACCCTGGCTCGGCTCCGGTCTTGATCTGGGCGAACTGCCGGTGCCACGCATGGTGGTGGTGCGACTGGATGGAGCAACCCCGCTCGATATGTCCGCGCTGAAACGCACATTGGGTGACCAGATTCCCACCGCGACACTGGATGACCACCGCATGTGGTCCCATCGCCTCAGCGCCATGGCGGAGGGGGTGACGCTGGCCGGCATCGGACTGCTCGCGCTGGTGGGTGTTGCCACTGTTCTCACCGTGGTGTTCGCCACCCGCGCAGCCGTCGCCACCAACCGGACCGTGGTCGAGGTTCTGCATTTCGTTGGGGCGAAGGATGGTTTCATCGCCGCACAGTTCCAGCGTCACTTCCTGAAAATCGGCACACAGGGCGGGTTGCTCGGTGGCGTCTCCGCGGCGCTGCTGTTTGCCATCCTCACCGCCCTGCCACGCTTCGGACTTTCAGGAGACCCGGACAACCCCAGTATTCTGGTGTGGCTGGATCCCGGCATCGCCGGGTTCATCGGCATTGCGCTGGTTGTCATCATGGTGGCGCTGGCGACAGCCTTCACCTCCCGCGTCACAGTGTACCGCACATTGAGGACCATCCAGTGAACCCGCACAGGTTCTGGGCCTCATCCAAGCGTGGCGGCGCCGGCTTGTCCTCGTCAGTGCCGCAATCCCCCGGCATGCTTGATTCATGACCCAGAACGACCGGAACGACCCCACATCCGGGGCCGGCCTGAATGACACGCAGCCCGCCCCGAAAGAGACACCGCCCCGCAAGCGGTGGCCGCTGTGGGCGCGTGTGTTTGTTGGTCTTCTGCTGATGGCAGGTTTCAGCGCCGTGGCGGTGCTGGGCGGCTTTCTTGCCTTCACCACTCAAATCGCAACCCGGGAGCCCCGACAGATCAAACCGATGGACGCCATTGTCGTCCTCACGGGCGGAGATTCCCGGGTCAGCGATGCCGTCACCCTGCTGTCCAAGGGTTACGGCCAGCGCCTGCTGATTACCGGCGTGAACCCCACCACCTCCCCCGGTGAATTGCGGCGGGCGCTGCCCAATGGCGAGGCACTGATTTCCTGCTGCATTGATCTTGGCCACAAGGCGCTCAACACCCGCGGCAATGCGATAGAGGCTGCGGAATGGACCCGCGCCATGAAGTTCCGCTCTCTGGTCGTCGTCACCTCCACCTGGCATATGCCGCGCGCGCTGGTGGAACTGAACCGCTCCCTGCCGGATGTGGAACTGAGCGCCTATCCCGTCGTCACCTCACGCATGGAAGCGGAGAACTGGTGGCGAGACCCGGTTCTGGTCCAACTCCTGTTCAAGGAGTATCTCAAATATCTGATGGCCCAGCTGAAGATCCGCCCGGCGCAGGCCGTGGTGCATCTGCAGCCAGCAGAGCCCAAACCCGAAATGCCGGACAATGTGCTCGCCACAGGCGCGGAACAAACCACCAGCACGCACTGAACCTGCGGCATTGCCGCTTCTCAGTTCGGTGGAAATGCACTAGAGCACGCACGGATCCACGAGGACGTGACGCTTAACAGAGCCCGCCTCGTTCGGAGCATCCGGATGCGGACCCCAGCATCATCCATATGCCGGCGCCATGCGCCGCGCATCCAGAACAGGGAGCCAACAGGTGACGGCCATCCGCTCGCTGCTGTTCCATATCTGCTTTTATGCTGTCACCGCCCTCTATCTTCTGGTTTGCCTGCCTTTCCTGCCCATCATCTCCCGGCGCGTCATGTGGGATACCGTCGTCCGGTCATGGCTGCGGGTTCTGAACTGGCTGCTGCGTGTCATATGCGGCATTCGCACACAGATCAGCGGGGTGGAGAATATTCCCGAAGGCCCCTTGCTGATCGGAGCCAAGCATCAATCCGCATGGGAAACCCTGGCGCTGCTGGGGCTATTTCATGACCCGGTCTTCATTCTCAAGCAGGAACTTCTGAAGGTGCCGGTATTTGGCTGGTATCTGACAAAGCTCGGCATGATCCCTGTCGATCGCAGCGCCGGCCCATCCGCCCTGCGTGACATGACCCGGCGTGCCCGGGCGGCGGTGGATCACGGACGGCAGATCGTCATTTTCCCTGAAGGCACCCGTCGTGCACCCGGTGCCCCTCCAGATTACAAGACCGGTATTTCCTTTCTCTATGCCAGCCTGAAGGTGCCCTGCCTGCCGCTCGCACTGAATTCGGGCCTGTTCTGGCCACGGCGCGCCTTCACCCTGAGGCCGGGAACCATCCGGGTCGAGATCCTCCCCGCCATTCCCGCAAACCTGCCCAGAACTGAGTTTTCCACACGGCTGGAGCACGACATAGAGACCGCCAGCAACCGTCTTCTAAACGAAGGACTTGCCGAGCTGGGGGCACGCGCACCACAGATGCCAGATCCAATCTAACCCCATACCAATAAACAGAATTACACCACGTCTCGCGCGCATTTCAGCAAGACTTATCCACATGCGAACAGGAAGAGAACATCCCCACTGTCCACCCCTGTGGAAAACTCTTGATCGGGAAAAGTCGATGTTCTAGTTTCGTTCACATGAACATGACTGATTCGATCCTCATCCCCCTCGCTGATGCCGGTTGCCTTCATGGCCAGCAAGCCCGCGCTCTTGGCGCGCGCTATCGCTTCTGGCGGGATGAAGATGGCATACGACACGTGTTTTCGGTTTATGGCCCGGATGATGCCCCAAGCTATCCGGATGCGATTGCCGTGGTGGCGCGACGCACACCGGCAGGCTCCATCGCCATGTGGGCCGGGCCAACCGGGCCTGCGGCGGAAGAGGCTTCACGGCGACTGGATGGAGATGAAATCCACATCCATGTGTTCGGCAACCAGCCTGCCCCGGCCCTGCGTCGTCTGATGGAGCGTGCTGCGCGCCCTGTGCCGACTGGGCAGGCGGCAAGTGAGCAGGTGACACGTGAACAGGATCGCCCCGCACGCACCGAGCGCAGCACACCCGCATATGCTCACGCTCCCTGCCGCAACCGCCATGCGGCCTGAGAGCAATTGAACCCATTCTTGGAGCGCCGCGCACATAGGTTATTGGGCTCATTGTCAGGCTTGTGAGAAAACCCGCGCGGACATGTGCCGTACGCACAGTTCCGGCTCTTTGCATGAATGCAACGCACATCTTGCAGGGCAGGCCGTTGTCGCCCCCGGCCCGCAGGCCTAAACCTGCCCCATCTGATGTCATGCCCGGATTGCCACCTCATGCCTTACAAGATTGATGGTGCGGCTCTTGACCGCCTGTTCCGTGATGCGCGTTCCCATAATGGCTGGACCGACAAGCCGGTGACCGATGCCGAACTGCGCGAAGTCTATGACCTGCTGAAGCATGGACCGACCGCACTCAATGCACAGCCGGCCCGCTTCGTGTTCCTGCGCAGTGAAGAAGCGAAAGAGCGTTTGCGGCCGGCGCTTTCGGAAGGCAACCTCAAGGCGCTCGCCGCGCCGGTTATCGCCATTGTGGGCTATGACACCGAGTTCTACGAAAAAATCCCGGAAGTCTTCCCGCACAATCCCGGATACCGGGACTATTTCGCCAAGGACAAGGCGGCCGCCGAGCCGCTCGCCTTCCGCAATTCCTCGCTTCAGGGCGGGTACTTCATCCTTGCCGCACGCGCAGCAGGGCTGGATGTCGGCCCCATGTCCGGGTTCGATAATGCGAAGGTGGATGCCACCTTCTTCCCGGATGGCAAGTACAAGTCCAACTTCATTGCCGCTCTTGGCCATGGCGACCATGAGAAGGTGTTCCAGCGCCTTCCGCGCCTGTCCTTCGAGGATGCCGCGCAGATTCTCTGATTGTGTGCTGATGCAGCCCTGCTCTTGAGGCTGCATCAGTTCTCTACATCTTTGCTTTAAATGCGGACCTAACCGGGCGCGGTTTATTCCTCGCCCGGATCCGCCTTCAGGCCCACCGCAGAAATACCGGCGATAGCGCAAGCCTCGTCATTGTCTGAACTGTCGCCGGAAATACCCACCACGCCCAGAAGCCGGCCATCGCGGGCGCGGATGAGAACGCCGCCCGGCGCAGGAATGAGCGCCCCGCCCAGCACCAGTGTCGCGGCATTCATGAACAGTGGCAGATCCCGCGCATGGCCCAACAAGGCGCGCGATCCAACACCCAGTGCCAGTGCACCTTCCGCCTTCGCACGCGCGATTTCGCTCCGCTTCAGGCTGGTTCCGTCTTCAGCTATCGTGCACTTCACAGCGCCACGGGCATCCAGAATGCAAACGGCAAGCGGGTTCAGCCGCCGCGCCCGCGCTTCACCACGGGCCGCATTCAATATGGCCAGTGCGGTTTCAAGCGTGAGATCAATGGCGGCATTGACGGGGCTGGAAGAGGTCACGGCATTCTCCTGTCCACTTCTGTTGGGGATTGAAACGGGGCGACGTCTCGTCAGGCGAGAAGACCGGATCCCGCATCATTCCTGTCGGAATCATGCACCTGCCTGTCTTCGGATCGCAAACGCATATGCAGCGGCGAAGGCCCTGCCTGCATTTTTCTCTCCCACCCGCATGCCTGCCCATGCCAACATGCTGCGTTCGCCAGTGCAGGGTCCGCCTCATGCCTCACCCGACAGGGTTGGGCAGAACGGAGAATGTATCTGGCAAAAGCGCGCGCAGGCAGGGCGTTGGCACCGATGACCTCGACACGACAGAGTTATGAGCCCGGTCATCGCCGGAAGTTCCTGGCGGTGGTGGATGAAACGCCGGAGTGCGACCGCGCCGTTTATTATGCATGCCGCCGCGCCGCCCATACGCAGGGCGGACTGGTGTTGCTGGCGGTGCTGGAACTGCCCGGCGCGAACCAGCAATGGCTGGGTGTCGCAGACCTGATGCGCGCTGAAGCCGAAGACGAGGCCCGCACCCGGCTGGAGAAATTCTCTGCCCGCGCGTTGCAGGTGGCGGATGTCTCGGCCGAATGCGTGATTCGCGAAGGCAACAAGGCCGATGCCATCGCCGCCCTCATTGCCGAGGACCGCGACATCGCCATTCTGGTTCTGGGGGCCGGCACCGGCAAGGAGGGGCCGGGGCCACTGGTCTCCCAGCTCGCCAGTTCTCATGCCGCCCGTTTCCCTGTGCCTGTCACCATCGTTCCGGGCAGCCTCAGTGATGAGGAACTGGATGCGGTCGCCTGAACCGGCTCTGCCACGGTCATGAACACCCACATGCCCCTTCCCCTTTTGCTGGCGGATATTGGTGGCACCACTACGCGTCTGGCACGCGCGGGACGCGATGGCATGCCCGTGGATGTACGCCTTGAAAGCAATGACTGCCACGCTTCGCTGGAAGACCTGCTGCGCTCCTGCATCGATACAAGCCTGGAGACCCGGCCGCGTGTTGCCGTTCTGGCCGTGGCCTGCCCGGTTGAGGGCGATGAACTGCGCCTGAGCAACCGGGCATGGCGCTTCTCTCCGGCAAGCCTCATCTCGGCGCTGGAACTGGATGCGCTGGAGGTGGTGAACGATTTTGTGGCACTGGCTTACGGTGTGCCCGGTCTGGGCCGGTCAGATCAGATGCCTGTGGGGGTCTGGCGCGGCTGCGCGTCCACCTGCCTTGCGGGGCCGGCTCTCGTGTGTGGCCCCGGCACCGGTCTGGGCGCGGCTCTCATTCTGCCGCAGACGCCACTCATGGGCGAAGCTACCGGCGACTTCTCTGTTCTGCCGAGCGAGGCCGGCCATATGCGCTTTGGCGCGGTAATGGCAGATGAAGCCCGCCTATTGGCCCATCTGATGCGTGACCTGGGAGCAGTGGCGGTGGAGCATGTGCTCTCCGGACCGGGGCTGGAGCGCATGCACTATATTCTTTCCGGCGAGCGCTTCTCCTCCCACTCCATCATCAAGGCCGCGACGGATGGGCGGTGTACGGAACGTGAGACATGTGACCTGTTTCTGCGGGTGCTGGGGCGGGTGCTGGGTGATCTCACCCTCGCCTTCGAGGCGCGCGGCGGGGTCTATATTGGCGGTGGCATCGGCCGGGCGCTGGCGCCGCTGATGGCGGAAAGCCCGTTGCGCATGGCCTTCGAGGATCACCCCCCCTTTGCGGAGCGGCTGGCGCGCGTGCCGATGCATGTCATTATGCATGCCACGCCGGGTTTGCTGGGGGCTGGTCACATCGGGCGAAGAGTGCTGAATGTGGCTCAGAACCGGTAAAGCGCGCTCATCACCAGCCCGTTTTCCAGCGGCGCATTGCGGGCGAACACGGTGCTGACCATCGCCCCCTGAAGTGTCAGAGTGGGGTTCACATCCCACGCCGCACCCATCTGCACCTTGTAATACTCATAGGAGCGGTTGAAGTACGGCCCCTTGCCAGCGCCTTGGGAAATGACGTTGAAGGACTGGAACAGAAGCTGCCAGCGCGGTGCGGTGCGCACGCCAAGGGTTGCATCCAGCCGGAACTCATCTGGCGGATCCCCGAAGCGCAGCCGCTCCGCCAGCTGAATATCCAGATACGAGGCGCGCCCGAACAGATCGAAAGAAAAACCTCCAAGCAAACGCAGGTCCAGTTCCGCATCCTCATTCCCGGTTGCAGCGGCACTCCTGGAATTGCCGGTGCCGGAAACCCGCACAACGGCCTGCGCCGACACCACCCGTGTCTCATCCTGCCACAGGCGGGCACGCGCGCCGGCATCAATATAGCCGGGGCCGGAATATGTGGAGCGCTCCGGCTCCCCCAGCTTCACATGCAGATATTGCGGGGCGAGAATCAGGGTCAGCCAGTCCCGCGCGCCGTATTCGAACACGAGATTCACCTCGAGCTTGTCAAAAGGCCGGCTCGAATAAATATCGGACTTGGGACCGAAACTCTGGCTGGAGGTGATGATGCTGGTTTGCAGGATCGCCTGCCCCTTGCCTTCCTCCATGGTCCACGCGCCCGCAAGCGCCTGCTGCACCGCACCCGGCAGAGAGCATGAAAACACCAGACCCAGCGCCATTGCGGCAAGGCGCCATGGATATAACTGGTGCAGAATCACGACATTGGGCCCCTCTCGCCGATACAACCTTATGCATATTTCCGGCTGTGGGAAAATTGGCCTATGGCATGACCTTGCGTAAATTTCATGTTGGATTGTCTTGCCGCGCCGCACGTTACCCACCATATTGCGGGGTGAACCAGCAGGCCCGGAGCGGGCCTCGCCGACGGTTCGCAAGAGTTCTGAAAAGGGAACGACGATGTCCGATTATGATCGCCACGTCGCCGGCCGCTGGAATTCGTCGGTGGCGCGCTCGCAGGCCGAGATCGACCAGGGCCTGCGCAGCTATATGCTGAGCGTGTACAACTATATGGCGCTTGGCCTTGCCATCACCGGCCTGTTCGCGCTCGGTGTGTACATGCTCGCTGTCACGACGGATCCGGCGCAGGCTGTGGCGCGGGTTTCCGGCGATATCATGCTGACCCAGATCGGCTACACGCTGTTTGTCAGCCCGCTCAAGTGGGTGGTGATGCTGGCACCGCTGGCTGCCGTGTTCTTCCTCAGCTTCCGGGTGGAGCGCATGAGCGTCTCTGCCGCGCAGACCACCTTCTGGGTCTATGCGGCACTGGTGGGCATTTCGCTCTCCACCATCTTCCTCGTCTACACGCACGAGAGCATCGTGCGCGTGTTCTTCATCACCGCGGCCTCGTTCGGTGCGCTGAGCCTGTATGGCTACACCACCAAGCGTGATCTTTCGGGCATGGGCTCGTTCCTCATGATGGGCCTGTTCGGCATCATCATCGCCTCGGTGGTCAACATCTTCCTCGGCTCGTCGATGCTTCAGTTCATCGTGTCCGTGGTTGGCGTGCTGGTGTTCGCGGGCCTCACCGCCTATGACACCCAGCGCATCAAGGAGATGTATTTCGTTGGCGACGACTCCACCACGATGGGCAAGAAGGCCATCATGGGTGCGCTGAGCCTGTATCTGGACTTCATCAACATGTTCATGATGCTGCTCCAGCTGTTTGGTGGTCGCTCCAACAACTGATCCGTCGGCCCTTGCCCCGGTTTCAGCGAGAACACAGGAAGCCCCGGCCTATGCCGGGGCTTTTTGTTTTGGTGCACCAGACTTGCTTTGCTCTTGTGGCGCTGTGTCCTGTGGCGCGATAAGTCTGCCCCTGTGAAGGCCATGCAGCGGAGACAGAAATGCAGGTGCGCGCCATAAAGGCCGAAGACATGCCGACCATTACCGCCATCTATGATGAGGCGGTGCGCACCGGAACAGCCAGCTTCGAGACAGAGCCTCCGGGCCTTGAAGAAATGGTGCGCCGGCAGCAGGCACTGGAAACCGCCGGCTACCCCTTCCTCATTGCCGAAGAGAATGGTCGCATTCTGGGCTATGCCTATGCGGGAAGCTTCCGCACGCGCGCGGCCTTTCAGTATACGGTCGAGAATTCCATCTATCTGGATACCGATGCGCGTGGACGCGGTATCGGGCGGACACTGCTGAAGGCACTGCTTGAAGAGTGCACGGCTCGCGGCTACCGCCAGATGGTGGCAGTTATCGGAGACAGTGCAAACACCGGCTCCATCGCCCTGCACCGGGCATGCGGTTTTGAGATGATTGGGACTCTCCCCGCCACCGGCCTCAAGTTCGGGCGATGGATCAACACGGTTCTGATGCAACGCCCACTGGGCGAAGGCGCAGCCACAGTTCCGGCGCAGGAACACTGAAACGGGGCTCCCGAACTCTGAGACAGGTTCTTTCTGGCCACTTCCGGAACCTGAGAGAGCCGGCAGGCCAGGCCCGAAAAGCGCCCCCACATATGCCTCTGCCTCGAAAGCCATGCTTGGCCGCAGACCACCCGATAAAAAGGGCGCACAGCAACCAAGCCATGCACCCCCAAGATTCTAGGCCAAAGACTGAGGCCAACAGCGCCGCGCCGCTGGCATCGCATTTCATGACAGCCCTCATCACCCGTGGGTAATGAGCGTGCCCGCGCCATGGTCTGTCAGCAGTTCCAGCAGAACCGAGTGCGGCACCTTGCCATCAATAATGACAACGCCTTCCACACCCTTCTCAAGCGCATAGATGCAGGTTTCCACCTTCGGAATCATGCCACCGGAAATGGTGCCGTCTGCAATCAGCGCGTGGGCATCGGCGATGGTGAGGTGGGGGATGAGCTTCTTGTCCTTGTCCAGCACGCCGGGCACATCGGTCAGAAGCAGCAGGCGCTTGGCCTTCAGCGCACCGGCAATGGCGCCCGCGAAGGTGTCGGCGTTCACATTATAGGTGCCGCCATCATTGGCCGCCGCCACAGGGGCAAGAACGGGGATGATCTCACGGCGCAGAATCTGGTCCAGCACCGTGGTGTCCACCGTGTCCGGCTCACCCACGAAGCCCAGATCCACGATCTGTTCAATCTTGCTGTCGGAATCCACAAGGGTGCGGCTGGCCTTGCGGGCGCGCACCATGTTGCCATCCTTGCCACACAGCCCCACAGCCATGCCGCCGGCTTCATTGATGAAGCCCACGATCTGCTTGTTGATGGAACCGGCCAGCACCATCTCCACGATTTCCACCGTGGCCTTGTCGGTCACGCGCAGACCCGCCGCGAATTGCGACTTGATGCCGAGCTTCTCCAGCATCGCGCCGATCTGCGGCCCGCCGCCATGGACCACAACCGGGTTCACCCCGGCCTGCTCCAGCAGCACGATATCGCGGGCGAAGCTGCGGGCGACCTCTTCATTGCCCATGGCGTGGCCGCCATATTTCACCACGACGATGGCATCATCGTAGCGCTGCATATGGGGAAGCGCGCGGGCCAGAACCTTGGCCTGAAGCTGGGCTTCCTCGGTGGTGGAAAGGTTGTTCTCGGTCATGGCAGGCTCGCTGTCAGGGTCGGCCCAGGATTTCCGCCCTCATAGCCCGTTCGCGGGCGGGGGGGAAGGGCGCGCGGCAATGCTTTGCACCCTTCGTCGGGTTTCATGTTCAGAAGGACAAGAGGGGGAAGAAGCCGCCCTTTATCAGAAGGCTGGTGGCACCCGGCCCACGGGCAGGCCGGAAAGGCTCAGCCGCCCACCCTTGAAGGAGAGAGGGAAGGACACGCCCTTGCGTCCATCCACATCTGCCGGCTGGCCCACCATCGCCAGCGCACCGATCATGGGCGCCAGTTCACCGGGGATAATGCCTGCGGCACCCAGTTGCCCGGCCAGTTGCTGGAAACCGGCAAAGCCCAGCGTGAGGTTGCCATTCAGCTGTCCCTGCGGGTCCAGCGAAACGATGCCTCGCGCACTGACGGCGACCGAGGGAGAGGTGATGTCGAACCGGGTCAGCCGTGCCTCACCCTGCCCTGCAGCCCACACCCTGAGGCGTTGTTCCAGCGGCATTGGCTTGAGATTGGCAGCGGAAGTGACAACCCCCGCGAGCGCGAGATCAACCGGCCCCTTTTCTCCGAAAGCCACCAGAACCGGGCTCTGAACACCAGTCACGGTGGCATTGTATTCCACATCCTCCGGGCCTTCCTTCGTGGGCGGCAGGAGGCGAGTGGCAAAATCGAGCTGCCCGGCTGAACCCAGCGGCGTGTTGCCATCGGCCTGAACCTGCTCGACATTCAGCCCATTGGCGCTGAGGGACAAGCGCTGCGGCCGGCCGCTGGTATCACCCACCCCGCTCATGCTCAGGGTTTTCCATGATGCGCCGAAGACCTCGCCCGTGGTCTTGTTCTCGATCCGCGCCGGTGATGAAAAATCAGCCGTGATCGTGTTGGGAGACCACACCTGCGCCGTCGCACGTGCTGAGCTGGTGGTGATGAGCAGGGCCTCACCAGACGTGGTGGTGAGACTTGGCGTGCCGCAATTCAGCTCCAGCCGGAAGGGGAAGCCGCCCAGCGCGCGATCGGTGCAGGCCCAGACCCGCCCCTCCTTCGCCTCGCGCTCGATCCACGCATCCATCTCCTTTTCCACCCGGTTGGCAGCATAGACCCAGGCCCCCGCCCAGCCGACGGCGACCAGCACCACCAGCCCGATCAGGGTGAGAACCAGCCAGGAGCGGCGGCGTGAAGAGGAAGGGGTCGTGGCGGTCATGGGGCCTCGGCTTCGGTTCCGGGTTGGTCTGTCCGGTTGAAAGTGCAAGGATAACTTGCAGGTCAGGGTCGCCCCTGTTAGGCGACGCAGACAGGATTGTGTCAATGCCGGACTGCTGCCGCCCTATCATGCCCGAAGATAATGCACCGAACCATGACCATTGGGTGTTCGCCTATGGTTCGCTGATGTGGAATCCGGGGTTCGACTATGCGGAACGCTGCGAAGCCCGCCTGATTGGCGCGCACCGGGCGCTATGCGTCTATTCCCATCATTATCGCGGAACCCCGGAGAAACCGGGGCTGGTTCTGGGGCTGGAGACCGGCGGCTCCTGCCGCGGCATCGCCTACCGTATCCCCCCACAAGACTGGTCGCACACCCACGCCTATCTGACGGAGCGCGAACAGATTTCCGGCGTGTATCGGGAAACGGTGCGGCGCATTCAGATGCTGGATGGCAGCGGGCGCATGGCCCCGGCCTTGGCCTATCTGGCGAACAAGGGCCATGCGCAATATGCCGGCGGCCTGACCCGTGAAGAACAATTGCACCTCGTGCGACGCTCTCATGGGCGCGCGGGACCGAATGCGGATTATGTGATTTCCACCGCCGCAGCGCTGGAACAACTGGGGATCGTGGACCCCGATCTGGACTGGATCACCCGACACCTGCGCGCCGCCCCACCCCGGGAACTGGATGAGGGCGAGGGGCCGGAATAAGCCTTTGGTGCTTGTGGCCTCTCATCGGCCCTTCAAACACCCCTCATTCGCCCTTCACTTGCCCCCTCACTTGCCGCCAGCACCTTCGCCGCCATAGCGATGCAGGCTGGCCCCATGGCTGTGCAGCCATGCCTCGGCCTGAAGCCGTGCCGGAAAGACCCGCTCCACAGCGCGCCAGAATCGCGGGCTGTGGTTCATTTCCAGACGATGCGCAACCTCGTGGGCGGCCAGATAATCCAGAACCATGGGCGGCGCGAGGATAAGCCGCCATGAAAAGGAGAGGTCGCCCTTCGAGGAACACGACCCCCAGCGGCTGGACGTATCCCGCAAGGTGATGCGGTTCACCTGAACCCCAAGCCCGGCCGCATGGCGCTGCACGGCCTGCACCAGATCTGCGCGAGCTTCCCGCTTCAGGAAATCGGTGACCCGACGTGCGATATGCGGCGCTTCTCCTGCCACATAAAGAACAGGCTCTGGCCCTTCGCCCAGCCACACCGTACCGCGCGCCGCAGGCTGATGCACGATGCGATGCGGCACACCCCGCACCGGCACCATCGCGCCATTCACAAAAAGCACCACATCCGGCAGCCGCACCAGCCGCACCCGCACCCATTCCCGGTGACGGTCCGCGAAGTCCCGAATGCTGGCGAGCGAGACATGAGGCGGGGCTGTCAGCACCACATCGCGCGTCGCCGCCCGTACCCGCAGGGTCAACCGGCGCGCCTGAGCATGGCGGCGGATGAAAACAGGCGTCACCTCACCATCCAGAACCAGCTCAAGCGTATCCGCTTTCTCGGCAGGCCGCGCACGGTCCTGACGGCGCAACAGCTTCATGAGACCTGCGGTCAGAGGATTCGTTTTCATTCTCGGCGTACTTCCCGGCACCCTCGCAGGGGCACCGCCATGGCGGCCTGCTGGACCGGACCTCAAGACGGACTGGTGATGAGAACATCAGATCTCTCGCCAGATGGGGGTTCCTCCCGCCTTCCGCAACAAAAAGGCGCCCCGCAGGGCGCCTTTCAATATGGAAGACAGAGCGGCCAGATCAGGCCGAGACGTTGCGCGGATACTGGTCCGAAATGTTTTTCGGTAGGGCAAACACATCCTGCTCTTCCGGACCATGGTCCACGTTGACCGGCGCAAAAGTCTCATAAACCGTGCCTTGCGGCAGTTCCTGCGAGAGAATGAAGTCGCGGATACGCGGTGCAATCTCCGAACGATAGCGCGAGCCGTTGAACACGCCGTAATGGCCAACGCCCGGCTGCTCATAATGGGCGCGCTTGTGCTCCGGAATGTTCGGGCACAGGCGATGGGCGGCCTTGGTCTGGCCAATGCCGGAGATATCGTCCTTCTCGCCTTCCACCGTCATCAGGCCCACGCGCGTCACGGCACCGGTCTTCACCACCTTGTCGTGGTGCAGAATTTCGCCCTTGGGCAGGGAGTGGGTGATGAAGACGTTCTCCACGGTCTGGAGATAGAACTCCGCCGTCAGATCCATAACGGCGAGATATTCGTCATAAAACTCGCGGTGCTTGTCGACATTGTCGCCGTCCCCGTCCACGAGATGACGGAACAGGTCCCAGTGCGCCTGAAGGTGGCGATCGAGGTTCATGCTCATGAAGCCGTTGAGCTGAAGGAACCCGGGATACACCTCACGCAGCGCGCCCGGATGCGGCCACGGCACGCGGGTGATGACATTGCGCTTGAACCAGTCGATTCCGCGATCCTTCGCCAGTGCATTCACGGCGGTGGGCGATTCACGGGTATCGATGGGACCACCCATCAGGATCATGGATTTCGGAACGAAGGGGTCCTCCTCCTCCTCCATGCGTGCGACAGCCATCAGCACGGGCACGGCCGGCTGGCACACCGCCATCACATGGCAGTCTCCGCCAAGACGGTGGAAGATGGAGATGAGATAGTCCACATAGTCCGACAGGCCGAAATGGCCCTGATCGAGACGCACCAGCTTCGCATCCACCCAATCGGTGACATAAACGTCATGATTCGGCAGCATCGCCTCCACCGTGCCGCGCAGAAGCGTGGCATAGTGCCCAGACACCGGCGCCACCACCAGCAGCTTGGGCTGGGGGCTCTGCGGCGGCTTGTCGAAGGCGCGTTCGAAATGCAGCAGGTTACAGAAGGGCCGGCTCCACACCGTGTTGACGTGCACGGGCACATGCTGCCCCTCGCACACGGTGTGGCTGATGCCCCAGTCCGGCTTGCCATAACGCCGTGTGGTGCGTTCAAACAGCTCGCACGCAGCCGCCATGGATTTGCCGAACGTGGTGTGGGACACCGGATTGATCGGGTTCTTCAGCATGAGCCGGCTGGCATCAGCCATGGCGCGGGACGGGTTGAGCGCCGCATTGCTCATTTCATAGAGCCAGTAGATTGGCGACGTGGCACCCGCCTTGGCAGGTTGCGCCAGATGGGCTGCGCCCGTGAACTCTCCAATGGCCATATTACGAACCTCGCGGTTTTCTCGGCCGCTGAGGGTGGGTCTAGGCCCCTCATTGGTCAATTTGGACAAAGGTTAAAAAAGTGTCGCGGCGACGACAAGGACCAAGAGGTCACAATGTCGCGTATTTCTGCACAAAGTATTACACTTCCAACCTTGACCGAAAGTGAATCACGATGACCCCAGCCTTCGCGACCCCGCATCAGGGACGTTCCGCCGGCCTGCGGCTCGACACATTGATTCGCTTGCGCTGGCTTGCGGTGGCCGGGCAGCTGGTCGCCGTGGTGGTGGTGAATCTGGTTCTGGACTTCCCGCTGCCCATCGCAGCCTGCCTTGCGCTCATCGCCCTTTCGGCGCTGGTGAACCTGGTGCTGCGGATGAAATATCCGGTGGTCCGGCGGCTGGGAGATGAGGCGGCAGGCACGCTGCTGGCCTATGACGTGCTCCAGCTTACCGCCCTGCTCTATCTCACCGGCGGTCTGAAGAACCCGTTTGTGCTGCTCTATCTGGCCCCGGTCATGATCTCGGCTACCGCACTGGCGCGCACCACCACCATTCTGCTGGCCATGCTGGTCGCTGTCTGCGCTGGCGTGGTAGGGTTATGGGCCCAGCCCTTGCCCTGGTTTGATGGCGCGCCGCCCCAGTTGCCGGAACTCTATCTCGCCGGCATCTGGGTCGCGGTCATCGTCTCCATTGGCTTCATCGGCATGTATTCATGGCGGGTGACGGAAGAGGCGCACGAACTGGGCAACGCGCTGGCCGCAACCGAACTGGTGCTGGCGCGAGAGCAGCACATCTCGGCTCTGGATGGTCTTGCCGCAGCTGCCGCCCATGAGCTTGGCACGCCGCTATCCACCATCGCGCTGGTGGTGAAGGAAATGCAGCGCTCCATTCCGGCCGACAGCCCGCATGCCGAGGATGTGGCTTTGCTGCGCGATCAGGTGAATCGCTGCCGTGACATCCTGCAAACCCTCACCTCGCTCGGTTCGGGGGATGCGCCTTTTGATCGCATGCCCGTGCGCCAGCTGCTGGAAGAGGTGGTGGAGCCGCATCGCGATTTCGGCATTTCGATCCATGTGGACGTACCGGTCGAGCTCAACACGCCGGTCATCGCGCGCAATCCCGGCCTGCTCTACGGGCTTGGGAATCTGGTTGAAAACGCGGTCGACTTCGCAACCAGCGCGGTGAACATCAGCGCGGAATGGACCCCGACAAGCCTTGTGGTTGTTGTACAGGATGACGGACCCGGCTTTGCACCGGAGGTGAGCGCGCGCATTGGCCAGCCCTATGTCACCTCGCGCGCGCGGGACCGGCAGGAGCCGGATGAGGAGAGCGGCCTCGGCCTCGGCTTCTTCATCGCCAAGACCCTGCTGGAACGCACCGGCGCGAGCCTCACTTATGAAAACAGGCATCCACCGGAAACCGGCGCGCGTATCAAGATCACTTGGCCGCGCGACGCATTGGCCATAGAAATGGGTGACGATGCGCGAACAGGGCGCGCGCCGGGCCTTTCCACGACCTAGAAAGCGTGACATGCCGCAAGGCAGGGGCCAGAATGAAATGATGATGCTTGAGGGCCAGAACGGATGACAGAAACACTGCCGCTCGAAGCAGGTGAGGAACGCTCGGTTCTGATCGTGGATGATGACCGCTCCTTCCTCCAGCGCCTTGCACGCGCGATGGAAAGCCGGGGCTTTGAGGTGAAAACCGCAGAGAGCGTGGCCGATGGCCTTGCACGGGTGGAGGAAAGCGCCCCGGCCTATGCGGTGGTGGACATGCGCCTTGGCGACGGCAGCGGCCTTGATGTCATCTCCGCGCTGAAGAAGCATCGCCCTGGCTCGCGCGCCATTGTGCTCACCGGCTATGGCAATATCACCACCGCCGTGACCGCCGTGAAGCTGGGCGCTGTGGACTACCTGGCCAAGCCGGCCGATGCCGATGACGTGGTCGCCGCCCTCATGGCGAATTCCGACCACAAGCCTACCCCGCCGGAAAACCCCATGTCAGCGGACCGGGTGCGGTGGGAACATATCCAGCGTGTGTATGAACTGTGCGGACGCAATGTCTCGGAAACCGCGCGCCGGCTTTCCATGCATCGCCGCACGCTTCAGCGCATCCTCGCCAAGCGCGCGCCACGCTGAAAGGTCACGGCAAGACATCTGTCTTGTGGTGCTGTTGAAAAATATCAGGCCGGGTGAGCACTGCTCCCCGGCCTTTTTCGTTCAGCCCAGATAGCGGCTCATATCCGGGTCCTGCATCGTGCACAGGCGCTGGGCGGCAGTGCGGGCAAAACGCAGGGTCAGGGCCTTGCGGGTGGCCGGGGCGAGAGGATGGCGCGGGCCATCGCGCAGCATCTGCGCGCCATAGGCATCAGCCACCAGCAGCCCGGCCTCTTCCGGCAGGATGGAGAGAGGAAAATCCATCGGCACCGCAAACAGCAGCCGGTCACAAAAGGCGCGATAGTCCGGCCATTTGGCATCGGTGCGGAAATCCTGAACCGAGGATTTGATCTCCACGATCACCACCTCGCCCTTCCCGTCCAGCGCGAGAATATCCGCGCGCCGACCCGAGGCGAGCGAGAATTCGGTGAGACCCGCCAGCCCCAGCGCCGCGAAATGGCGCAGCACACCCTTTTGCACCATGCGGGCAACGGGCGACTGGCGACCATCCTGCCATGACCCGTGCCCGGGCTCTTCGTCTTCCCCAGCAAGGTGAACCGGCTGCGCGCTCACTCGTGCAGCCCCGAATGCAGGCGTGTGATTTCCGGCGGCAGCGGGTCATAGGGCATGCGGGCCTGACGATCGCGCGCGATCGCCGCATTCAGTTCACCACCAAACAGGAAGATGACCGAGGTGAGATAGAGAAACACCAGCGCGATCATCACCGAGGCGAGGCCAGCATAGGTGGTGACATAATTACGTGCGAACTCGGCCAAATACATGCCGAACACCGTAGCCCCCACCAGCCAGAGCACCAGTGTGACGATGATGCCCGGCGCAACATCCCCAAATCTGCGACGCCCGCCGGGCAACCACATATGCGCCACCAGAAGCGCCACCACCAGAATGATGGAGGTGACGCCGAAACGCGCCAGTGTCACGACCCCGCCAAAGGGCTTGATGGCCGGCACATGGTTCAGCGCCATTTGCCAGAACAGGGGAGCCAGAACCACGAGAAAAGACAGTGCCAGAAAAGAGACGGCCGCCAGCAGCACATAGCCGATGGATTCCAGCCGCAGCCAGTACCATGAGCGCAGTTCCTTCACCCCATAGGCGCGGTTGAGGCCCACGCGCAGGCTCTCGATGCCATTGGAGGAGAAGTAGATGGCCAGCGCGACACCATAGGTCAGCACATCGGCGCGCACCTGGCTCACCACATTGTGGATCTCATGGCCAATCGGCTCCGCCACCTGCTTCGGCCACGATTCCAGCATCAGGCTGATGGTCTCGTTCGAAAGCGGCTGAAGATTGAAGAAGCCCGCCAGCGCCGTCACGAAAATGAGGAACGGGAACAGCGACATCAGCCCGGACAACGCGATATGGCTGGCGATCGCCCAGCCATCATCAGCGGAAAACCCCCAGATCGCGTCAATCAGGATGTGATAGGTGCGCCGCAGCATTGCCTCTCCCGTCCGGTTGCTCCCCTCAAATCGGCTTTTGCGGGCGCGATGGCAAGTCACAGAGGGCCTAAAGCGCGGAAATTGGTCACAGGAAAAGCCGGAAACCGGGTTAACCCAGAGCGCAGGAAATGAGTGGCACCAGATCCACAGACGAAATCGAGATCCTTCCCGCCCTCAAATGCATGAGTAGGATGATATGATTTCCATAGACCGGATGATGCCATGAAACGATGAAAGTAATTTGTGTACATGAGCATTCTGAAGCCCATCCCGCAGTCAAAAAACGCTACTCCTCAATACCCTGCAGCACACCAGCACCACATTCTGCTTTTGATCTGGGACAGGCACATGTCCTGAAGTATGGATGTATTCTCACCACTGTCCCGGAATCCGCACATGAAGGACGTCATGGAGCATCCGTCCCATCCGCGGGTTCACGGGGCAGGGCCATGGCCCTTCATCACCTTCCGCACCTATGATCTCATTGGCAGGCACATCGTCTGGCGAGATCGTCAGCACCGCAAAGGTCTGGTGCGCACGGCACGTGCACTTGAGGCTGTGCGCGTCCCGTTCTGGCAGACCCAGAGCTATAACTGGTATGTCGGGCTGATCTTTGCGATTGGCTCCGCGCTGTTCATGCTGGGAAGCGCGCTTTCGGTTCTGCCGGATGGCGGGGGCGTATCGGCACTGGCCATCAATGCCATTTTCTTCGCAGGCTCAATCCCCTTCACCACCGCCGGCTATCTCCAGCATTTTCAGGCCGCGAATGCGAGCGAGTTTGCGACGGACCCCGCCTCACATGCTCCGCATGGCCGCATAAAGCTGATTGGCTGGCGGCCCCATAATCCGGGCTGGCTGAGCACCCTTTCGCAGTTCATCGGCACCGTAGCATTCAACTTCAATACTTTTGACGCGATTGATGCCCCTGTGTCTCCGGACATGCAGAATCTGGTGATCTGGCTCCCTGGGGTGATCGGCTCCATTCTGTTCCTTGTGTCGGCCTATCTCGCTTTCATCGAGGCGGGCCATGGCTACTGGAGCTGGAAGCCGCGTGATCTCGACTGGCAGATCGTCTCCATAAATCTGCTCGGCTGCGTCGCGTTCATGGTTGCCTCCACGATTGCCTACATCCCCCAGGGTCCGGAGCCGGGGTGGATCGCAGTCGCCGCAAACGCGCAACTCTTCATCGGAGCACTATGTTTCCTGATCGGAGCGGTTCTTTCGATGCGCGAGAGCCGGCTGGCCGCCGGGTCATAAGCCCCCGCATATGCGGGAAAGGCGCAAGGCAGAATCGCACGTGCTGGACCCGGAAAACCAGAAGCATTCGGCTTCATGTTTTTATGGTGTGAACCGATCGAAAAGTGGGGAACAGGTCGGCGGCACGAAAGGAAATGGCGGCTGCGGCCGCTTTCAGATGAAACGCGACCCCGCACATGCCTTCCTTCAGATTATCCTCTTGCGCCGTGTCATCATTCCCGCTTCCATCACGTGCCTTCATCCGGCCATCCGGCGCCTTTCCTGTGGGTCCATGTTCTCCTCCCTGCGGCAATCCCTGACCTCGCTCATCACCACCGCCCACCTCAAGCTTGGGGTGCGGGCCTGTGTGGCCGCACTGGTTGCCCATGGCCTCGCCACGCTTATCGAACTGCCCCACGGCTACTGGGCCGTACTCACCGCCGTGCTGGTGGTGCAATCCACCGTGGGGGCCAGCCTTTCCATTGCGGTCGAGCGCACGCTGGGCACGCTGGTGGGCGGTATTGTGGGAGTGGCCGGCGCACTTCTGGCCGGCCCATCCCAGAACATAACCTTCCTGATGCTGACCATCGGCATCCTGCTTACCAGCACGCTGGCGGCCCGCTCCGCCGCCTTCAAGCTCGCCCCTGTCACGGTCGTGATCGTGTTGCTGGCAGACCCCAGCCACGCCATGCCGATGGTTTCAGCGCTGTTCCGCCTGATGGAAATCGGCCTTGGCGGCATTGTTGGCGTGTTGAGCGCGCTGCTCATCATGCCCGCACGCGCCTTGTTCTTCCTGTTTCCCAATTGCGCGGAAGCCGTGCGTCATTGTTCAACCCTGCTGGTGATGGGGCGTGACGGGCTGCTTGGCCGTTCGTTTGAGCCGGCGCGTGTGGATGGACTGAGCGCCCGCATCCGCACCGCCCTGCGTGCTGCCGATACCCGTGCCCGCGAAGCCCGTGCGGAACGCCGCTGGTCGGCCCATGCAGACCCCGCCCCGGTGGTGCGCAGTTGCCGGCGCCTATGGCACTCCGTCATCATTCTGCTGCGCAGCGCCGGGCACCCCTTGCCCGCGCCCATGGCCGAGAAAATCGGCCCGGATCTGGATGAGGCTATCTCTGCCCTGTGCGCCTATATCGAGATGCTGGCCCGCCGGCTGGAGGGGCAGGAGGCGGATGAACAGGTCGCGATCACTGCCGGGCTCAGCGTTGCCGCACTGGAAGCACGGGCCGAGCGCCTGAATGCCGAAGGTGTGCTGGACCACGCCACCGGCGCGGACCTCACGGCGCTGTTCGCGGCCATTTCCGCCTGCACCCATGTGCACATCAATCTGGATGAACTCGCCACCCGCCTCACCGACCTCAGCGTGCAGGAACGCGGATGACGGGAACTGGCCCGAAGGCGGGCCACAAAGGCAAATTCAGACCAATTGCCATATGACAGTGCCTTGGCATTTTTACAGCTCAGGACTAGGATTTGTGCAACGCACATATTGAGGAAACGCGTCATGTCCAGCAGCGCAGAAATCCGCCCGAGTGAGAATGGCTCCATCGATGCGGTCGCCCTTGGCCGGGTCGCTACCGCCCAGCTGGAGAAGCTGCTGGCAGAGGCCACTTCTGCGGTGCGCGCGCAGGTGAGCGAGAATGGCCGCCTTTCCTCTGCCCTGCTGGAACGCGAGCAGCGCGCCACCCACGGGCTGGCATGGCTCGCCACCTATGTCTTCTCCGTGCGCGAGCTGGTGCATTACGCAGACCGGCTGAATGAGATGGGCAAGTTCGGCCCGCTGGAGCAACTCATCGTCCAGATCGGCCTTGGCGAATATGTGGCGCAGATTCTGGGCGGCATTCCCATGAGCCAGGGCGAACTGGTGCGCTTGCCAGACCTGTACCTCTCCGCACAGGCAGAAGCTGCCCTGCGCGCGGAACCCGCCATCATTGCGCTGGCCGCCCACGCCAACACGGCGGAGAGCCGGGCCGCGCTGGCGCAGATCATCCGCGACACCCACTTCACCGGCACCATCGGTGAAGCCGGCCTCGACGAGACGATGGAGGCCATGCGCAGCGAGATGCACCGTTTCGTGGAAGCGGAAGTAGCTCCCCACGCGCATGAATGGCACCTGAAGAACGACTATATTCCGCTGGAGATCATTTCCCAGCTTTCGGAAATGGGCGTGTTCGGCCTCACCATTCCCGAGGAATTTGGCGGCCTCGGAATGCCCAAGGAAGCCATGTGCGTGGTGACCGAGGAACTCTCGCGCGGCTATATCGGTGTCGGCTCGCTCGGCACCCGCTCGGAGATTGCAGCGGAACTCATTCTTGCCGGCGGCACGGATGAACAGAAGGCCGATTACCTGCCCCGCATCGCAGCCGGTGAGGTTCTGCCCACCGCCGTCTTTACCGAGCCGAACACGGGTTCGGACCTCGCCTCCCTGCGCACCCGCGCGGTGAAGACGGGCGAAGGGGAAGACGCGGTCTATACCGTTTCCGGCAACAAGACCTGGATCACCCATCCGGTGCGGGCCGACATCATGACCCTGCTGGTGCGCACCAACCCGGCCGAGCCCGGCTATAAGGGCCTCTCCATCCTGCTGGCAGAAAAGCCGCGCGGCACCGATGAAAACCCCTTCCCGGCCGAGGGCATGACCGGTGGCGAGATCGAGGTTCTCGGTTATCGCGGCATGAAGGAATATGAAATCGGCTTCGATGGCTTCACCGTGCCGGCGAAGAACCTGCTGGGCGGCGAGGAGGGACAGGGCTTCAAGCAGCTCATGACCACCTTCGAAAGCGCCCGCATCCAGACCGCCGCGCGCGCCGTGGGTGTGGCGCAGGCCGCGATGGAAGTGGGTCTGAAATATGCGGAAGAGCGCATCCAGTTCGGCAAGCCGCTCATCGCCTTCCCCCGCGTGGCGGACAAGGTGGTGATGATGGCGGTAGAGACCATGATCGCGCGCCAGATCACCTATTTCGCCGCCCGCGCGAAGGATGAGGGCCGGCGCACCGATCTTGAGGCCGGCATGGCCAAGCTGCTGGGCGCGCGCGTGGCATGGGCGGCGGCGGACAATGCCCTCCAGATCCATGGCGGCAACGGTTTCGCGCTCGAATACACCATCTCCCGCATCCTGTGCGATGCGCGCATTCTCAATATCTTCGAGGGTGCAGCTGAAATTCAGGCGCAGGTGATCGCCCGCCGTCTGCTGGAAGGCGGCAACTGAGATCCGGCGAAAAACGCCGGTGCATTGAAAAGGGCGGAGCCGCAGGGCTCCGACCTTTGTTTTTGGCGGTTGGCTATGCGCCAGCGGTCGCATCCTCTTGGGCCGTCACCACGTCCAGCAGCACAGCCTCATGGCCTGTCAGTGACAGAAAAGCACGCAAGGCCTGCGGCTGAAGAACTGTGGTGCGCTCATTGGTGAGGGGGTGGCAGCCCACCGCATCTGCCGCCATCAGCGTGGCATCAATGCCCACCTTCACCCGGCCCTGCACATCATTCGCCAGGGCAAGAAGCGTGACCGCTCCGGGCAGAACACCCAGATAGTCCATCAGCATTTCCGGTGATGCGAAAGAAAGAGACCCCCGCGCGCCAAGCGGTTCTCGCAGGCTTTTCAGGTTCACCACCGCATCTTCGGCCAGTGTCACGAGATAGACGTTCTTTTTCGAGTCCCGCAAAAACAGGTTCTTGGTCTGCGCACCGGGAATGACACCCCGCAGGGCCTTCGATTCCGCCACCGTGTGCAAAGGCGGATGATGGAAGGTCTCATGCGCGATGTCATGGGCCGCCAGAAGAGCCAGCAGGGAGTCCGGTGTCAGGGGCATTGCGGGTTCATCCTTGCGCTGCGGAAGCATGAAGCTGGAAGCCATCGCTCGCGCGCGACCGCACTATATGAAAAGCAGCCAAAGGAAAACGGCACGCATCGGCAGAACCGGGAAGAGTGTAACACTGCCCGCAGTTCAGCGCCATCGCACCCTGAGGCAGCCTTTATCGCGGCATGCAGGTGAAATGCGCCAGCCATTCACGCCGTCCGAACAAGCGCCACCCAAGGTCTCTCCTGCTGCGGATGCCCCGAAACATCATGCATCCGTTTCAATATGCATGCATTTATGACATTCAAAGTGGACCCGCGCGGCCGAAGCGACCGCTCATCGCGCGCCGCCCCCGTCAAACCTCCTTCACCTTGCGCCCGCGCATGGATGGCTTGACAGGCGGCTTGTCTGCCCGGCCATGGGCCAGCACCTTGCGCATGAGTGAAGGGAGCGCCTCAGCATCAAAATCGCGCGGCAGCACGAAGCGCATACCGGCGGGCGACGGGGTGTTCATCGGCAGTTCCGCCCGCCACACCGTGAATTCCAGCGAAAAATGCGTGAACACATGGCGCACGCTGCCCGGCAAGGCCCGCCACTGGGCCGCGAGCGGCGCATGGGCCAGCGGGTTTGCCGGCATCTCGCCTTCAGAAGCCGACCACGGGCTGGCGGGCACCTCTGTCATGCTCGCCAGCAGGCCCTTGTCCGGCCGGGTGCGCAGCAGCACCGCGCCATCCTCGCGCACCGCCAGAAAGGCCAGCGCCCGGCGTTCGGGCTTCGGCGTCTTTTTCGCCTTCAGCGGATAGCGGAGCATGGTGCCTTCCGCTCGGGCACGGCAGGGTGCGGTGAAGGGGCAGAGCGCGCAGGCCGGGGATTTCGGCGTGCAGATGGTTGCGCCCAGATCCATCATTGCCTGCACATGGTCACCGGGGCGGGCATGGCAGGTGAGTTCCGCCGCCAGCTTGCGAATGGCCGGCTTGGCCTTGGGCAATGCCTCTTCCACCGCGAACAGGCGCGTCACCACCCGCTCCACATTCCCATCCACCGGGCTTGCGGGCAGATCAAAGGCGATGGCGGAGATGGCGGCGGCGGTATAGGGGCCGATGCCCGGCAGTTCCAGCAGAAGGGCCTCATCGGCCGGGAATTGTCCGCCATGGCGGGCCACCACCGCCTGCGCGCATTTATGCAGGTTGCGGGCACGGGCATAATAGCCAAGCCCCGCCCATGCCGAGAGCACCTCCTCCAGCGGAGCCGCCGCCAGATGCGCCACCGTGGGCCAGCGCATCAAGAAGGCCCCGAAATAGGGAATGACAGCCTTCACCGTGGTCTGCTGGAGCATGATCTCTGAGAGGAACACATGGTAGGGGTCCGCCCGCCGCCCGGCCTCCGCGCGCCATGGCAGGGTGCGGCGATGAACATCATACCAGGCGAGAAGATCTGCACTGTTGGGCGAGGGGGCGGCAGAGTGGGCAGAGATGCGGGGCACGGGTGTTCCGGTCAGGCGACGGGCTGTTCGCCGGGTGATCTGGAGCTGTTCCATATCACAACTCGCCCCGGCTTTCATGATGCTGTTGGGCTGCGCATTGACAGATGACGCCGGGACGGCGAGGACTGCACTTTCCAATAGCCTTCCCGCCCAGCGCATCATCAGGTGATTCCATGCACGACCCCGCCCGCCATGTCCTGTCTGTTGGCGGTGTGGATGTGCTGTTCCTCATGGCCGCGCCGGAGGAATATGGGCCGCATCTGAAAGCGCGCATCAATCCGCTTTTCATCGGCGTGGGGCCGGTGGAATCGGCGGTGGAAACCACCCGTGCGCTGACCCTTCTGGAACAGGCCGGCCGCCGGCCGCAACTGGTCTTCTCGCTCGGCTCCGCCGGTTCCCGCGCGCTGGAGCATGCCGAAGTGTATCAGGTGACGCGGGTCGCCTATCGCGACATGGATGCCTCCGCGCTGGGGTTCGAGAAGGGACGCACGCCGTTTCTCGATGAACCTGCCGTCATCGAACTGCCGCACCATATTGAAGGCGTGCCCTGCGCCTCCCTCTCCACCGGCGGGGCCATCATCTCGGGCGCGGCCTATGACGCCATCGCCGAGGATATGGTGGACATGGAAACCTTCGCCATCCTGCGCGCCGCACGCCGTTTCGGCCTGCCCATCATGGGCCTGCGCGGCATCAGCGATGGCCATAGCGAGCTTGCCCGCTATGAGGACTGGACAGAATATCTGCACATTATCGACGAAAAACTGGGTGCCGCGCTGGATCTGTTCGTACAGCAGACACAGGCCAACGGCCTGAGCCCGAAACCCTGACATCCGAAGCCGGAGCCGTTTCATGACCCCCGCCGCCCGCATTTCCGCCGCCATCGAGATTCTCACCGATCTCGTCACCCGCCGCCGCCCGGCCGCTGAGGCGCTGAAGGACTGGGGACAGACCCACCGTTTCGCGGGCTCCGGAGACCGGGCGGCAATTGCCGGGCTGGTCTATGACACGCTGCGCCGGCGCGCCTCCGCTGCCGGCCTCATGGGTTCGGAAGAACCGCGCGCGCTGGTGCTGGGCATGTTGAAGGTCATGCGCGGGCTGGATGGCGCGCAGATCGCGGCACTGGCCGATGGCTCCCGCTTTGCGCCCGCAGCCCTGACCGCTGATGAACGCGCGCGCCTTGAAGGCGATAGCCTTGAGGATGCCGCCCCCTTCGTGAAGGGTGATTATCCGCAGTGGCTCCATGCCTCGCTGCGCCATGTGTTCGGTGATGATGTGGTGGCCGAGGGGCAGGCGCTGGCCACCCGTGCGCCGCTGGATTTGCGGGTGAACAGCCTTAAGGCGAAGGTGGAGGATGCGCGCGCCGCCCTCTCTCACCTGCACCCGGCAGAGGGGCGCTTTTCTCCCCTCACCTTGCGCATCAGGCTGGATTCAGAGGGCAAGGCTCCTCCGGTCTCCGCAGAACCCGCCTTCCTGAAGGGCGAAGTGGAAGTGCAGGATGAAGGCTCGCAGATCGCCGCCATCATCGCCCGCCCCCTGCCCGGCTCGCAGGTACTGGATTTATGCGCGGGTGCGGGCGGCAAGACGCTGGAACTCGCTGCGCTGATGGACAATAGCGGCCAGATCTATGCATATGATTCCGACATCCGCCGCCTGAAGCCGCTGCATGAGCGCATCAATCGCGCCGGCGTGCGCAATGTGCAGGTGCGCAGCCCGCGCGGGGCGGAAAAGGTGCTGGAAGATCTGGAAGGCCGGATGGATCTGGTGCTGGTGGATGCTCCATGCACTGGCACCGGCACATGGCGGCGCAATCCGGATGCCAAATGGCGGGTACGCCCCGGCGCTCTGGCCCAGCGCACTGCCGATCAGGCGAAAATCCTGGCCGATGCCGTGCGCTATGTGCGCCCCGGCGGTCGTCTGGTCTATGTCACCTGCTCCCTGCTGGACGAGGAGAATGGCGCGCAGATTCGTGCGCTGCTGTCCCAGCAGAAGGATTTCTCCCCGGTGCCGCCTGCCGAAGCCGCACTGGCGCTGGGAGAGCGCGGGATGGAACTGGCGCAGACCGCGCTTATCGGCCGCGAAGGCATATTGATGACCCCGCGCCGCACCGACACGGATGGGTTTTTCGTCAGCGTCCTCCAGCGCGCAGGCTGAGGGGCAAGGCGGGGCCACTTCTCTGCTCCTGTAAAGAGAGAAGTGGCCGCCCCGAACCGGGCACCAGCGACACCATCACCCGCTCAAAGGTGGCTTCACCCCTGCCGCGCGGCGGAAAGCTGGGCGCGCAATGCCTTCAGTTCCTCAAACTTCTTGGTCACATCGCGCAGCACCGCGATCAGGGCGCGTACCTTGCCATTATCGTCCTTCAGCATGGTGATGGTGAATTCCAGCGAGAAGCGGTGACCATCTTTGTGCAGGCCGGGCACTGCCAGAAGATCACCCGCGCCATAATGGCTGTGGCCGGAGGCAAGGGCAGCGTCATACCCTGCCCAGTGACGCGCCCGCATCGGCTCTGGAATGATGATATCAAGCGACTGGCCCAACGCCTCCGCTCCTGAAAAGCCGAAGATCCGCTCAGCGCCGGCATTCCACAGCACGATACGTCCTTGCGCATCGCTGGCGACAACCGCATCGGCCACACTGCCCACCAGTGCATCGCCAAAATCCGATCGCGTGAACTCAGGTGAGATCGCGGCATCTGAACCCGTGGTCTCGGGGGAAAATGCGTTTCCAGTGGTCTCACTCTGCCTGGTCATGCCTCACCCCTTTTGGTCTGGCCCGGCGCAGCATGCTCATGCCCGCACGACATGATCTTCAACAGGCCATCAGAATTACAACATGGAATATCTCCAGACAGTGAAATTTCACCCGCGACTTTCTGTCCGTGGCAGCCATCAGTGACAAAACAGTTTCACGGCCGCCCATGCGCCGTTCAAGAATGACTTATCTAACTGATATATAATATTAATTTTATCATTCGGCACATTCCGGAAACAGACCCGCGCAGAACCTCAGTTGAGAAAAGCCTCGCCGCCATCAGGCTTGTTTTCTCCAACAAAGAGGACTGTCTCACCCGCTTCTCCTTGCCCTATTCCGGCCTTTCCAGTAATGCGAATGAACGTTCGCTCTCATTTTTATGGAAGGGCATGGCCTGTGACAGTCCGCCTCCCGGCGTCCCCCCTCCCGGATACCGGGCAAGATACGCCCCCCGGCCCCGATAAACGTGCGGCCCGCCAGCAGCGGATTCTGGAAGCCGCGATCATCTGCTTTGCCCGCGATGGCTTCCACGGCACCTCCATGCAAAAAATCTGCGCCGAAGCGGAGATGAGCCCCGGTGCCCTGTATCGGTATTTCCCCTCGAAAGAATCCATCATCGCCGCCATCGTTCAGGGGGAGCGGACCGAGCGTCTCAAGATTTTCATGGAAGTCATCCAGCATCCCAACATCATCATGGGGCTTGTGGAAACGCTGGCCCGGATGCTGCGTGAACCCAGCCTGCCCACCGCCTGCCTCGGGCCCGAGATCATGGCGGAAGCCATCCGCAACACCGCACTGCGCGACACAATCGAGGCAGAGGAAGAAAGCACCCGCGAGCTTCTCGGCGAAACGCTGTCCATGGCCGTCAACCGCAGTGAGATCGACCCGGATCTGGATATCTCGGATGTCATCATGCTGCTGCAGATCATGGCGGACGGTACAGTGCTTCACCATCAGCTCCACCCGGAATGGAAGCTGCCGGAGCGCATGCCCGTTCTGGGCCGGCTGATAAACCGGATGTTTGCTCCTCCATCACAGAACAATCCTGCACCGGCGGAGAAGGCCTGATGCGCCCTCCATTCCGCTCCAGCCACTTGCCTGTTCTTTCCCATCATGCCCGGTCGTGCACCGCCGCCCGACCATCCTGCGAGAACCGCCCCATCATGCCCCTCGCCCCCCAGTCCCGCGTCCTTTCCTCCCGGCTACCGCGTGCCCGGAGCCTGACCTGTAGCCTGCTTCTGGCTGCCGGCGCGCTTCTGCCTGCCGCTCATGCCGGAATGGCCCATGCGGCAGAAGAAACAGCCGCCCCCGCCCCTTCAGCCCTCACCGTTTCGGTGGTTTCGCCAAAGGCCGAGCGTCTGCCGGAGACCTTGCTTGTCACCGGCTCCCTGTTGCCGCGTGAGGAAATCGATGTGGGCCCGGAAATCGAGGGGCACCGGCTGGAAGCTGTTCTGGTCGAAGCCGGAGACCGGGTTGAGAAGGGACAGGTTCTGGCCCATCTCTCGCGCGATGTGCTGGAAACGCAACTGGCCCAGAACACCGCGAATGCCGCGAAAGCCCGTGCCGCCATCGCCCAGCAGCGCGCCTCTCTGGATCAGGCGCTGGCACAGGAAGCCGAGGCGCTCTCGGCCGTGGACCGGGCCCGCAAGTTGCGGGTAACAGGCACCGCATCGCAGGAAACACTGGATGAGCGCGAACGGGCGGTGAAGGTCGCCACCGCGCAGGTCGCCGCCGCCCGCGAGATGCTGACCGCCGCCGAGGCCGAGGCCGTGTTCGTGAAGGCCCAGCGCGATGAAATCGAAATTCGGCTGAAGCGCACCGATGTGCGTGCGCCCGCATCCGGCATCATCCTTTCGCGCGATGCACGGGTGGGTGCCATCGCCCTTTCCGCCCGCACCACGCCGCTCTTCCGCATCGCCGAGGACGGGCATATCGACCTTGATGCCGAAGTGCCTGAAATGGCGATGCCACGCATGGTCAACGGGCTTGAGGCGGCTGTGACCCCGGCCGGCTTCAATGCGCCCCTGCCCGGCCATGTCCGCCTTGTTTCAGCCGAGGTCGACAAGGCCGCGCGTCTGGGACGGGTGCGCATCGCCCTCCCGGAGGATGCCCGGCTGAAGCCCGGCACCTATGCGCGCGCCTTCGTGACGCTGGGTGAGCGCTCCGGGCTGGTGGTGCCGCAATCGGCGGTGATGTTCGATGCCAATGGCGCTTATGTGCTTGTGGTTCAGGATGGCATCATCGCCGAACGACGGGTGAACCCCGGCCTGAAGAGCGCCGGGCAGGTTCTGGTCTCACAGGGCCTTTTGCCATCGGACAAGGTGGTGGCGCGCGCCGGCGGCTTCCTGCGGGCCGGAGACCGGGTGAAGCCGGTGGAAGAACAGGCTACGCCTGCCTCCACCACCACCGGTGAGGTGCGCTGATGGCTCTCAATGTCTCCGCATGGGCCATCCGCAAGCCGGTTCCGCCGCTGGTCCTGTTCGTCATCCTCACGCTGCTCGGCATCATGTTCTTCCGCTCCCTGCCGGTGACGCAGATGCCGAACATCGATCTGCCCATCGTCACCGTCACCATCACCCAGGCGGGTGCGGCGCCGAGCGAGCTTGAAACGCAGATCACCAAGAAGGTGGAGAATTCCATCGCCGGTGTGGCAGGGGTGAAGCACATCACCTCCTCCATCACTGAAGGCGCGAGCGTGACAACGGTTGAGTTCCATCTGGAAACGGATGTGGACCGCGCCGTGAACGACACCCGCGATGCCGTGACCAAGATCCGCGCGGAACTGCCGCGCAATATCGATGAACCGCTGGTCCAGCGTGTGGATATCGAGGGCATGCCGATTGTCACCTATGCGGTGTCAGCGCCCACCATGACCGCTCCTGAAGTCTCGTGGTTTGTGGATGATACGCTGGCGCGCACGCTTCAGGGCATTCGCGGCGTGGGTGCGGTGGGCCGGCAGGGCGGTGTGGAGCGCGAAATCCGCATCGCACTGGACCCGGACCGGCTGATGGCGCTGGGCATCACGGCGGCAGAAGTCAGCCGCCAGTTGCGCGCCACCAATCTCGACATTTCCGGCGGACGCGGTGAGGTGGGCACGCAGGAACAGTCCATCCGTACGCTCGCCGGTGCGCATGACATGGACGAACTGGCGGATGCGCGCATCTCCCTCTCCAACGGTCGCCATGTGCGCCTGAAAGATCTCGGCACGGTCACGGATGCCGCTGCCGAGCAGCGCGTGTTCGCGCGCCTCAATGGCAAGGATGTGGTGACCTTCGCCATCACCCGCGCCAAGGGCTTCTCCGATGTCGCGGTTTATGACCGTGTGGCGGAGGAAGTGGCGAAGCTGGCACAGCAATACCCGGATGTCACCTTCACCGAGATCGACACCACGGTGCGCTATACCAAGGCGGACTATGCCTCGGCCATGAACACGCTGATGGAAGGCGCATTTCTGGCCGTGGTGGTGGTGTTCCTGTTCCTGAGGGACTGGCGCGCAACCATCATCACCGCGCTCACCATTCCGCTTTCCATCCTGCCCACCTTCTGGGTGATGGACATGCTGGGCTTCTCACTCAATGCGGTGAGCCTGCTCGCGATCACGCTGGTGACCGGCATTCTGGTGGATGACGCCATTGTCGAGATCGAGAACATCGTGCGCCACATGCGCGAGGGCAAGTCGCCCTATCGCGCCGCGATGGAGGCGGCGGACGAGATCGGCCTCGCCGTTGTGGCAACCACCCTCACCATTGTCGCTGTGTTTGCCCCGGTCTCCTTCATGGGCGGCATTGCCGGGCAGTATTTCAAGCAGTTCGGCCTCACGGTTGCGATCGCGGTGCTGTTCTCGCTGGCGGTGGCCCGGCTGATCACGCCCTTGCTGGCGGCCTATTTTCTCAAGCCGGGAGCCCTTCACCATGGCCGCGAAGGCCGGCTGATGCGCAGCTATGTCCACCTGCTGGGCTGGTCGTTGCGCAACCGGCTGGCCACCATCGGCATCGGGCTGGGCATTTTCATCGGCACCATTTTCCTCTCAACCCTGCTGCCTTCAGACTTCCTGCCGAATAACGATATCTCTCGCTCCATGCTCACCGTGGAAATGGCCCCCGGCACCACGCTGGCTGAAACCCAGCGGGTCTCGGACCGGATCACGGACATGCTGAAACAGCGCCCGGAGGTGGCCAGCATTTACGCCACGGCCGGCGGCAGCACGCAGGGGGGGCTTTCTGCAAGCGCGGGCGAAGTGCGAAAGGCGCAGATCGTCATCAACCTGAAGCCACGGGCCGAGCGTGAACTGGACCAGAAGAGCTTCGAGCGGGCCATCAATGGTCAGCTCACCGCCATTCCGGACATGCGTTTCACCTGGAGTTCGGATGGGCAGAACACCCAGCGCGGCTTCCAGCTCATCGTCTCCGGCAATGATGGTGAGGCGGTTGAAACGGCGGCGCTGGCGCTGGAGAAGGACATTCGCGACCATATCTCCGGTCTCGCCAATGTCGTCTCCTCTGCCGCACTGGACCGGCCGGAAATCCGCATTGTGCCCAAGCTGGAAGAGGCGGCGGAACTGGGCGTTTCGGTTGATACCATCGCCGAGACCGTGCGCATCGCCACTATCGGCGACATTTCCGCCAATCTCGCCAAATACTCGGCCGGCGATCGGCAGATCGACATCCGCGTGCAGCTGGATGAACAGGCCCGCCGCCAGATTTCCACCTTCGATGCGCTGAAGGTGCCCACGGCCAATGGCGGCTCGGTGCCTCTTTCCTCGGTTGCCCGTATCGAGTTCGGCAAAGGCCCCACGGCGCTCGACCGCTATGACCGGGCGCGGCGCGTGGCGGTGGAGGCGGACCTTGTGGGCGCTACCCCGCTTGGCCTTGCGCTGGAACAGGTAAAGGCCCTGCCCTCGGCACAGAACCTGCCCAAGGGCGTGACCCTGAAGGAAGCGGGCGATGCGGAAATCATGGGCGAGGTGTTCTCCGGCTTCGCCATGGCCATGGGTGCGGGGCTGATGCTGATGCTGGCCGTGCTTGTGCTGCTCTTCCATGATGTGCTGCAGCCCATCACCATCCTCATCTCGCTGCCGCTCTCGGTGGGTGGTGCATTCATCGCGCTTCTGCTCACCGGGCATTCCATGTCCCTGCCCGTGGTCATCGGCTTCCTGATGCTGATGGGCATCGTGACCAAGAACGCCATCCTGCTGGTGGACTTCACCATCGAGGCGATCCATGCCGGGGTGGACCGCACCACCGCTTTGCTGGAATCCGGCCGCAAGCGGGCGCAGCCCATCATCATGACCACCATCGCCATGGCGGCGGGCATGCTGCCCTCGGCGCTGGCGCTGGGTGAAGGCGGAGCATTTCGTGCACCAATGGCGATTGCGGTCATCGGCGGGCTTATCGCCTCTACCGTGCTCTCGCTTGTGTTCGTTCCCGCGATGTTCACGGTGATGGATGACCTGAGCCGGTTTCTGGGCCGCCTGTTCGGGCGCTTCATCGGCGGCAAGGATGAAGCCGAAGCACCGCCGCCCGCGGCCTCTCACGGGCATGGGCACGGCCCGGCCTGATTGCATCAGGACCAAGGATGGGAAACGCCAGCGGCTCATTTCGTGCCGCTGGCGTTTTGCTGTCTGGTGAAGTCCCGGAGGTAACACAGCACTGCACACAGAACCTAGTGCTTTCCGGCCTTTTCGCCCCACCTCCAGCGGATGGCCCACAGAGCGACCCGCTCCGTGCTCCCCGTTTGGCATCCCGCACAGATCTGGTGGGATACGCCCGGCTTGCCCATAAAAAAGCCCCTCTTGAGAGGGGCTTTTCGATTCATCCTGTGTCGGGGGTCAGCCCTCGCGCTTCACCGCCGGCGCGCCATAAACATGCTCCGGACCGGGGAAGGTGCGGTTGCGCACTTCTTCGGCATAGCTCGCCACGGCCTTCTCGATATCCGGCCCCATATTGGCGAACTTCTTCACAAATTTCGGCACCCGGTCGCCAAGTCCCAGCATGTCTTCCAGCACCAGAATTTGCCCGTCACACCAGGGCGAGCCGCCAATGCCGATGGTGGGCGGGGCCACCTGTTCCGTAATGCTGCGGGCGAGCGTTTCGGCCACTGCCTCCACCACGATGGCGAAGGCTCCAGCCTGCGCGATCGCTCGGGCATCCTCGGCGATCACCTCCGCCTCCGCCTCATTGCGGCCACGTGCCTTGAAGGAGCCGAAGGTGTTGATCGACTGAGGGGTCATGCCCACATGGCCCATCACCGGAATGCCGCGATCCACCAGAAAGCGCACGGTCTCGGCCATGTGCTTGCCGCCTTCCAGCTTCACCGCGCCGGCCCCGGTTTCCTTCAGAATGCGTGACGCCGTGTGGAAAGCCTCCAGCGGGCTGCCTTCATAGCTGCCGAAAGGCAGATCCACCACCACCAGCGCCCGCTTCGTGCCGCGCATCACGGCCCGGGCATGAACGATCATCATGTCGACCGTTACCGGCACCGTGCTTTCCATGCCGTGCATCACCATGCCGAGGCTGTCACCCACCAGGATGAAGTCCACATAGGCATCCAGCAGGCGTGCGGTGTGGGCATGATAGGAGGTGAGCGAGACAATCGGTTCGCCACCCTTGCGGGCCCGGATCTGCGGTGCCGTAATACGGCGCACTTCAGTCTGGCTGGACATGAGCTTCCTCTGGTCTGCCCCGGTGTTCATCCCGGGTGTGCGTTGCGCTCTTGAGATAAAACCGGCCCAAGCCGCAGCAATTCTGGACTATCAAAATGTGAAACGAAGGCCGGGCATGGTCTGATCTGAAAATAAGCAGAAAGTCCCCGCCTGCATGCGTTGCATCGCATAGCGCAAAACAGGGCAACTCGGCCAGAGGGAACCCGCGCGCCCATCCTCAGTTGCCCGGCAGTGCGAAACAACCTGCGGCTTTGCCTGCATGCCCGGCCATGCGATAGTTCCGCCGGGGACGGCGAGCGGATGGGGTCAGGCCATGAGCGCGTGCACGGATACGTTCACAACAGGGTCTGCCTCTCAGCACCCTGATAACCGGCGGGTCGGAACTTCCGATGCCCTGCATGATGCAGGCGGCACCATGTGCCCGAACAGCCTCCTGCGCCTGTTGAAGCGCAGCTTCTTGCTCCCCCTGTGGTCCCTGCTGCTGGCCATGGGGCTTGTCGGGGCATCCCCCATGGCTGTGGAAGCGGCTGCCGTGGTGGCGCAGGTCGATATCTCCCGCCAGCGCATGATTGTGAGCGTGAATGGTGTGCAGCGTTACAGCTGGCCCATTTCCACCGGCCGCAAGGGTTATGTGACCCCCACCGGCACATACCGCCCCCAGCGCATGCACCGCACCTATTTCTCGCGCAAATACTATAATTCGCCGATGCCGCACTCCATCTTCTTCAGGGGCGGATATGCCATTCACGGCAGCAATGCCGTGAGCCAGCTTGGACGGCCCGCCTCCCATGGCTGCGTGCGGCTGAGCCCCGGCCACGCGGCAGCCCTGTATGGACTGGTGCAGGCCCACGGACCGGGCAACACCCTCATTCGCATCACCCGATAGCAGGCACATTCCCTCTATCCGGCATCATTAAAGTGCCGATGCATGGCGGCTTTGCGCCAAAGACAGGATGAGAGGTCTTCTTTTCGTCGCTCATACATGATAGCAGCCACTGCCAACTCGAAGCGAGGTGTGTCACACCACAGCCCGCTCCAGCCTCAATCCCGCGCCCCCGCAAAGGGGCTATCAGGAGTTGGCAATGACTGCCCCGAATTCCTCGTCTCCCACATCGGCGCGCACCCCCTTTCGTGAAGGCCTGACCTTCGATGACGTGCTGCTCCAGCCGGGCGCATCCGATGTCATGCCCGGACAGGTAGAGCTCGGCACCCGGCTCACCCGCACGATTTCCCTCAATCTGCCCATTCTTTCCGCCGCCATGGATACGGTGACAGAAGCCCGTCTCGCCATCGCCATGGCACAGGCCGGTGGCATCGGCGTCATCCACCGCAATCTCGGGCTGGATGAACAGGCCGATCATGTGCGGCAGGTGAAGAAGTACGAATCAGGCATGGTGGTGAACCCTGTCACCATCCACCCCGACAACACGCTCTCCGATGCACTGGCCCTGATGAAGGCCCATGGCATCTCCGGCATTCCGGTGGTGGAACGCGGCACCGGCGGTGTGGAAGGCCGCCTTGTCGGCATCCTCACCAACCGCGATGTGCGCTTTGCGCACAATCCCGCCCAGACCGTTGCTGAGCTGATGACCAAGGAACGGCTCATCACTGTGCGCAAGGGCGAGGTGAGCCAGGAAGAGGCCAAGCGCCTTCTGCACCAGTATCGTATTGAAAAGCTGCTGGTGGTGGATGAGGCGGAACGTTGCGTCGGCCTCATCACCGTGAAGGACATGGAAAAGGCTGTCGCCTATCCCAATGCTGCCAAGGATGAGCATGGCCGCCTGCGGGTCGCTGCCGCTACCACAGTGGGCGAGGATGGCTACATCCGCGCCGAGAAGCTGATTGAGGCCGGGGTGGACCTGCTGGTGGTGGATACCGCCCACGGCCATTCCAGCAAGGTTCTGGAGCAGGTGCGCCGCATCAAGCAGCTCTCCCCTTCCACGCAGATTCTGGCCGGCAATGTCGCCACCTATGACGGCACCCGTGCGCTGATCGACGCCGGCGCGGATGCAGTGAAGGTGGGCATAGGCCCCGGCTCTATCTGCACCACCCGCATCGTGGCGGGCGTGGGCGTGCCCCAGCTCACCGCCGTAATGGACGCGGTGGAAGCGGCGGCGGATTCCGGCACCCCGGTTATCTCCGATGGCGGCATCAAGTATTCCGGCGATGTCGCAAAGGCTCTGGCCGCTGGCGCGTCAGCTGTCATGGTCGGCTCGCTGCTGGCTGGCACCGAGGAAAGCCCAGGTGAGGTGTTCCTCTATCAGGGCCGCTCCTACAAGGCCTATCGCGGCATGGGCTCGGTGGGCGCGATGGCCCGCGGCTCTGCGGACCGCTACTTCCAGGCCGAAGTGCGCGACACGCTGAAGCTGGTGCCGGAAGGTGTCGAGGGTCAGGTGGCCTATAAGGGTCCGGTGGGTGCGGTGCTTCACCAGCTCGCCGGCGGCCTGCGTGCCGCCATGGGCTATGTGGGCGGCGCAACCCTTCCGGACTTCCGGGAGAAGGCGCAGTTCGTGCGCATCTCTTCGGCCGGCCTGCGGGAAAGCCATGTGCATGATGTCATCATCACGCGCGAAAGCCCGAACTACCCCTCCAACACCTGAGGATTTGCCGCAGCCATGATGCTGCGGTGCTGGGGGCGATGCATTTTTCAGGTGGGCAGGTGCCCATCATATATGCTGGACTATCCAGCGGCTTCCAGAGCTTGAGAAGAATAACAACGGCCGGCGATCCCCTCGCCGGCCGTTGCTTTTGGCCTCTGCCATCATGAAGGGCGCATGCACATGAGCCTGCGCAAGTGACGAGCCTGACAATTGCCGGCGCACGCGCTTTAATCAGGAGACTTATGCCAGCGCTTTGAAGGCATGGCTGGTGCTGCACTCGAGCCTACCCGTCTTTACAGGTCAAAAGCGCGGGGCCTGCTGTATTCAAGCTGGTGTGCCGAGTTTGCCCTATCGGAGCGCCATCCCGCCCGGATGACGCCCCCTGCCTGTCCTTTTATATCGGGACACAAGCTCCGGCTCTCCAGACAAAAACGCCATGGCTGGAAAATCCGCCATGGCGTCACGTTCTCGATTATAAAGCCCGGCCTGAAAGCCGGCATCAGTCTCAACTCAACCCTTCAACCGGGCTGAAGCGAATCAGAACGACCCGCTGCCCTTGCCGGGTTCTTTGGGGCGCTTGGGCGGGGTGATGTCGATCATCTCGTTCTCGCCACCACGGTCATAAGTCTGCCCGGTACGCAGATCGAACACATGCACGCCGCCCGGTCCCCGCCGCATGCCGGTGGCAACCTTGCCGCGCCCCGTGACAAGAGCATAGACACCGCCGCCCAGCAGAACGGCTGTAATCACCACACCGGCCACGATGAGGAGGCCGCCGATAACAGTGAACAGGGCCAGACCCGCAAGGGCCGCCACAGCAACCCCGGCGATGCCGCCGAACGTGTTGAAAATCTGTTTCATGTGTCCCCGCATACAGCATCATTCTGGCGGACTTGCGACATCCCCCATCGCCAGAACATTTTCAGCCCGGCGTGCCGATAATCCGGAAATGATATCCTGAATGATATGCCGAGACCCGTTTTGTCTCAATGAAACGAAAGCGCCCGCTCAAGATGCGGCATCGTCAGCGCATCTTGAGCGGGCGCCATGTCGCCAGAAACCCGTCGCCTAGAGTGCCGCGCGCAGGCGGTTTACAAACTGCGAGAGGCCCGTCACCCGTTCACGCCGCTGGCGCTCTGCCGCCAGAATGGCCTGAAGCCTCGCAAGGCTGTCCTCCACCTCGTGGTTCACGATGATGTAGTCATATTCAAAATAATGGCTGATCTCGTCCGAAGCCTTTGCCATGCGCTGGCGCACCACTTCATCGGTGTCCTGCGCGCGGGTGCGCAGGCGCTTCTCCAGATCCTGAGCGCTGGGCGGAAGAATGAACACCTTCACCAGATCCTGCGCCGCGCTTTCGCTCAGCTGCTGGGTGCCCTGCCAGTCAATGTCGAACAGCACATCCTTGCCGGCAGAAAGCGCGGCTTCCACGGCCCCGCGCGGGGTGCCGTAGCAATTGCTGAAGACCGTGGCATGCTCCAGAAGCTCGCCCGCATCGCGCATGCGTTCAAAGGCCGGGACATCGGTGAAGAAATAATCCGTGCCATCCACCTCACCCGGCCGGGGCTGGCGGGTGGTGACAGACACGGACATCGTGATCTCACCATCACTGGCCAGCAGGCGGCGCGACAATGTGGTCTTGCCCGCACCGGAAGGCGAGGACAGAACCAGCATCAGCCCGCGCCGGGCAAGATGCCCCGCTTCTGGCGTGACAACCGGCTGCAGTGCGGATGAAGGCGTGGAAGACTGGGAAGATGACATGAGATCAACGCGTCATTCGAGGTTCTGAACCTGCTCGCGAAACTGATCCACCAGCACCTTCAGGTCCAGGCCAATCTTGGTCAGCGCCACGGCATTTGACTTGGAGCACAGGGTGTTCGCCTCACGGTGAAACTCCTGCGCAAGAAAATCGAGCTTGCGCCCGACCGGGCCGCCGGAAGCGATCAGCTCTTTTGCGGCGGCAAGATGCGCCACGAGACGATCCAGTTCCTCGCGCACATCCGCCTTGTTGGCAACCAGAACGGCTTCCTGATGCAGGCGCACCGGATCAAACTGGGCCGCAGTGTCCATCAGCATCTTCACCTGCGCTGCCAGCCGCGCCTTGATGGCATCGATGCCGCGCTCACGCAGGTTCTCAGCGGCATGGATCAGGTCTGCCATGGCCTCAAGCCGGGTGCCGAGAACGAGCCCGAGGGCAGCCCCTTCGCGCGCCCGCATGGCACGCAGATCCATCAAGGCCTGATTAAACGATTCAAGGAACATCTTGATGAGTTGTTCCCGGTCCGCCTCGCTGTCACGCACTTCGGTGACATCAACAATGCCCTTGATGGTCAGCAGCGTATCAATCGTGGGCACAGCCGTGCCGAGATTGCGCGCTGTGACCTGAACCGCCTGCAGAAGCGAGGCCAGCGCATTCTCGTTCACACGCGCCACCATCTGCTCACCCTGCCGCACAGCAGTGAGAGTGGCGGTGACGGACCCGCGGGAGAGCACCTTGCTGGTGCGCAGCCGCACCTCGTTCTCGATATCGTCAAAGCCGGGCGGCAAACGCAGCCGCACATCCAGCCCCTTGCCATTCACCGATCGCAGTTCCCAGGTGAAGGACCAGCCTCCCACCACACCCGCAACCCGGGCAAAGGCAGTCATGCTGCCAAGCCCTTTCTCGGACAACTGCTTCTCGTTCAACGGCGCATTCATGCAATATCACGGGCAGATGACACCGCCCGCCCCCTTGTCAATTGCCAGAAGCAGGACTGTCCGCCCCGGTCTTGCGGGCGGCTTCAATAGCCCGCCAGCGTGCAACATTGCGATTATGATCCGCAAGTGTCGCCGCGAAAGCATGCCCGCCAGTGCCATCCGCCACGAAGAACAGGGCGGAAGTGGTGGCCGGGTTCACCACAGCCGCCAGCGCATCCTTGCCGGGATTGCTGATGGGGCCGGGTGGCAGGCCATCAATGGCATAGGTGTTATAGGCGGTGGGCGTGGTGATATCGGTCTTGCTGATCGGCCGGCCAAGCGTGCCCTTGCCACCCACAATGCCATAAATAATGGTCGGGTCAGACTGAAGGCGCATGCCCTTCTTCAATCGGTTGATGAATACCGCCGCCACCTCAGGCCGTTCATCAGCCTGCCCGGTTTCCTTCTCCACGATGGAAGCGAGGGTCACCATGTCCTGCGTGTTGCGCAAGGGCAGGTTGGGCGCGCGTTTCTCCCACAGGCCCTTCACCAGCTTCTGCTGGGCCTGCGCCATCTCCGCCAGCAGGGCATCGCGCGACATGCCGCGATGCACCTTGTACGTTTCCGGCAGCAGCGTGCCCTCACGCGGCACGGAAGGGTGGCCCGTGAGGAAATCATTCTCCATCAGCCGAGCCACGATCTGCTCGCTGGTCAGGCCCTCTGGAATCGTGATCTGGTGAAGGACAACCTTGCCGGAATCAATGGTGTCGATAACGCTCACGACCGACTGACCGGGCTTGAACAGATACTCACCCGCCTTGAGATTGGCGGCCGGACGTCCGATTTTCTGGCCTGCTACAAACACCAGCCAGTTATCAATGACGCCTTCACGCTCCAGCAGTTCCGCCATGTCGCGCACACCGAAACCACGGGGAATCACGACAGATTTTTCAGCCGTCAGCGGGCCGGGACTGGTGAAGGTTTTCTCGCCATACCACGCGGCCAGTCCACCGCCGACAAGCAGCAGAAGCAGGAATGTGAAGATGCCGCTACCGATGGCCACAGCCGGATGGCGCGCTGCACGAGAGGGCCGGCGCTTGTTGCGCGGCTTTGGCGTCTCTTCCATGCCCGTGTCATCATCTCGAGATTCGGCAGGCGTATGCTGCGCATGCAGATCGTCATCCCTGCCGGAGGGGCCGTTCTCGGATTTCGCCATCTCAGGGCCTCCCACCATACTGTGTGTAGGGCTGGTTAGCCGCCCATTGCGGCAAGCTGACGGACAGGCGGGGAAAATCCCCGCCCGATACCATCAGGATGCGTAACGCTTGAACACCAGCGACGCGTTGGTCCCGCCAAATCCGAACGAATTGGACAGCACCACATCGATCTCGCGCTCACGCGGCTTCTGCGGAACCAGATCCAGCTGCGTCTCCACCGAGGGATTCTCGAGGTTCAGCGTGGCCGGAGCGACCTGGTCACGGATGGCGAGCACCGAGAAAATGGCTTCCACTGCACCCGCGGCCCCAAGAAGATGACCGATGGAGGACTTGGTGGAAGACATGGACGCGGTCGCCACCGCATCGCCCAGCACCCGTTCCACCGCCTTCAGTTCAATCTCATCCGCCATGGTCGAGGTGCCATGGGCATTGATGTAATCGACATCAGACGGAGCCAGATTGGCCCGCTTCAGAGCCGCCATCATGCAGCGATAGGCTCCATCGCCATCCGGCGAGGGAGCGGTGATGTGATAGGCGTCACCGGAAAGGCCATAGCCCACCAGTTCGGCGTAGATCTTCGCGCCGCGCGCCTTGGCGTGCTCCAGCTCTTCAAGAACCACAACGCCGGCGCCTTCACCCATCACGAAGCCGTCACGCTCCTGATCGTACGGGCGCGAGGCGCGGATGGGATCGTCATTGAAGGCGGTGCACAGCGCCTTGCAGGCCGCAAAGCCCGCAATGGAAAGCCGGTTGAGAGCTGATTCGGTGCCACCGGCAACCATGACATCCGCATCACCCAGCGCGATCAGACGTCCGGCATCACCAATGGCATGCGCGCCGGTGGAGCAGGCCGTGACCACCGCATGGTTCGGCCCCTTCAGGCCGTGCTGGATGGACACATGACCACCCGCCAGATTGATGAGGCGTCCGGGGATGAAAAAGGGAGAAATACGGCGCGGGCCGCGTTCCTTCAGCACGAAGGCCGAATCCGCGATGCCCTCGATTCCGCCAATGCCAGAACCGATCAGCACGCCACTGGCGATCTGGTCCTCATAGGAAGTGGGGTGCCAGTTGGCATCATCCAGCGCCTGTGTGGCAGCAGCCATGGCATAGATGATGAACTCATCGACCTTGCGCTGCTCCTTGGGCTCCATCCAGTCATCCGGATTATACGTGCCGTTGGAACCATCGCCGCGCGGAATCGGCGCGCCCACCTTGCAGGCGAGATCGGAAACATCAAATTCGGTGATGGCCTTCACGCCACTTTCGCCGGCCAGAAGCCGGCGCCAGCTGGTCTCAACCCCGCAGCCGAGGGGGGTCACCATTCCGAGACCGGTGACGACGACACGTCTCATGACTCAAAACTCCGGCAAGCGATCAGGAATGCATGACCCGTCATGCCGCCGGCGAAGCTGTGCGCCATGGGACAGACACCGGGCCCTCTTGCGACAACGGTCGCGGGCACCAGGTGCCACGCGACCGTCGTTTCATCAGGTATCAGGCTCAAGCCGCGTTCTTTTCCAGGAACTTGATCGCGTCACCAACCGTCAGGATGGTCTCGGCAGCGTCGTCCGGGATCTCGGTGTTGAAGGCTTCCTCAAAAGCCATCACGAGTTCGACGGTGTCGAGGCTGTCCGCGCCGAGATCATCGATGAAGGAGGCGTTCTCGGTGACCTTATCAGCCTCCACACCCAGATGCTCCGCGACAATCTTCTTCACGCGCTCGGCGATGTCACTCATCGATGCAACCCTCGTTATATTCGGATAATCCCGTTGCCAAATGGCAGTCCCGGGTGGGCATAAAACCTTTTTAGCGTTCTGCCCAGCCCCCAGCGCCAGTCCCACGTCCGTATTCTCGCACGCACCGCACACCTGCGGCCATTTTCCGGGGAAAACCTTAGGCCTTCCGTTAAGGAAGAGCCATATACTCCAGTTTCTCCCGGTCGGCCTAGTATCCGCACAACACGCCGATTCCAGACTGGTCGAGCGGCTCGTTACCATACTCATAACGCCGTGACCAGCAAAGCGCGCAGTCGGTGAAGCGATTGCGAGACCGGAATTCCTCAGATCATTGTCATGCCGCCATTCACATGCAGTGTCTGGCCAGTGACATAAGCGGCCTCATTGGAGGCCAGAAACACGCACGCGGCTGCGATATCTTCCGGTGTTCCCAGCTTGTTGGCGGGAACGGCCTTCAGAATGGTTTCGCGCTGCTTGTCGTTCAGGGCATCGGTCATTGGCGTGGCGATGAAGCCCGGAGCCACACAGTTCACGGTGACCCCGCGTGAGGCTACTTCCTGCGCCAGAGACTTGGACATGCCGATCATGCCCGCCTTGGCGGCCGCATAATTGCCCTGCCCCGCATTGCCGGTGACCCCGACGATGGAGGTGATGGAGATGATGCGGCCCGAGCGGCGGCGCATCATGGTGCGCACGGCTGCCCGTGACAGGCGGAAAGCGGCGGTGAGGTTCACCTTGATGACATCATCCCAGGCCTCATCGGTGAGACGCATGAAGATGTTGTCACGGGTGATTCCCGCATTGTTGACCAGAATATCGATATGGCCGCCCAGCGCTTCCTCAGCGGCCGGCACCAGATTCTCCACCTCTTCGGTGGACGACAGGTTGCAGGGCAGCACCACGATGCGCTCACCGCCCAGCTCGCCAGCCATGGTATCCAGAGCTTCACGGCGCGTGCCGGAAATGGCCACGGTCGCGCCCTGCGCATGCAACGCACGCGCGATGGCGCCGCCAATGCCGCCGGTGGCGCCGGTGACAAGCGCGGTCTTGCCGGTCAAATCAAACATGAAAACTCCCAGTTCCTGTTCAAGTCGCCAACGCGGGGCATAGCCCGGCGCGCCGGCATGACATGCGGCTTTTCCGGCCCGCACCCGCGAGCCTTCAAGCCATGATTGACGTGCCGCACATGCCGGGGCAAGCCCCCTGCATGCGCGGCGTATTCAGTTTTCAGGCGCTTTCGCGAGCCGCAATGAAGGCGGCGACATCTTCCGCCACGCCGACATTGGCGACACCCAGCTTGCGATCAATGCGCCGCACGAGGCCGGAGAGCACCTTGCCCGCGCCCACCTCGACAAAACGGTTCACGCCAGCGCCTGCCATGTAGATCATGCTTTCACGCCAGCGCACGGTATCGGTCACCTGCTCAACCAGCAGGCGGACAATCTCATCGGCACCCGTAACAGGTGCCGCGCGCACATTGGCCACCAGCGGCACCACAGGCGCACGCACGGAAACCTCAGCCAGCGCTTTCGCCATGGCCTCGGCAGCCGGGGCCATCAGACGGCAATGGAAGGGGGCGGAGACGGGCAGAAGAATGGCCTTCATGGCCCCCTTCTCCTTGGCGATCTCGATCGCGCGCTCCACCGCCGCACGGGAACCGGAGACAACCACCTGCCCCGGCGCATTGTCATTCGCGGCTTCACAGACCTCGCCTTGCGAGGCCTCGGCGGCGACAGCGACGGCCTGGTCATAATCCAGCCCCAGCAGTGCAGCCATGGCGCCTTCACCCACCGGAACGGCTTCCTGCATGGCGCGGCCGCGAATGCGCAGCAGCCGGGCAGCATCGGCAATGCTCAGTGAACCTGCGGCGGCCAGCGCGGAATATTCACCCAGCGAGTGACCGGCCACAAAGGCGGCATCGCGTGCAAGATCAACACCCGCCTCGCTCTCCAGCACGCGCATGGCGGCCAGAGAGACGGCCATGAGAGCCGGCTGGGCATTGGCGGTGAGGGTCAGTTCCTCCACCGGGCCATCCCACATCACGCGGGTGAGATGTTCGCCCAGCGCGGCATCCACCTCATCGAACACCGCCTTCGCGACGGGGAAACTGTCCGCGAGCGTCTTGCCCATGCCGACAGCCTGACTTCCCTGACCGGGAAAAACAAAGGCGGTCTGCGACCCGGGACGCGTTTCATCGCTCATGAGGCGGCTCTCCATATGCATTTCGGGGAGCGCAGTGACACCGGGATCGCCATTGAGTCAAGCAAGGTCTCAACACGGCAAGGCCCGGTGATCGCGCGCAGGGAAGATAATGGCCGGCCTCTTAATAGAGGCCGATACCGCCAGCTGCCGGCGCGTGGGCACGCGCAGGCGGGTTCTGCGGCTTGCGCTGCGCCGTCGCCGGGCGCGGGGTTGCAGGCGCGGCTGTCGCCACACGGGGTGCCCCCGGCCGGTCCATGGCGATGATCTCGGAAGTGGTCGCGAACTTGTACCCGCGCGCAATCAGGGTATCGAGCATCTGCGGCACAGCCGCCACAGTGGTGGGGTGAATATCATGCAACAGAATGATCGCACCCGGATGAACCTGCGAGAGCACCTTCTCGCGCACCGTATTGGCGTTGCGATTCTTCCAGTCCAGCGGATCCACGGACCAGTAAACGAAGGTGAGCCCGTATTTCTGCTCAAGATGCGCACGCAGCGCCGGGGTCATCGCGCCATAGGGCGGGCGAATGTAAATCGGCTTTTTGCCGATGGCGCGCTCGACCGCGGCCTGGGTATCCTCGACCTGCTTTTCTGCAGCAGCACGTGAAATCTTGGGGAGTTGCGGGTGATTCCAGGAATGATTGGCCACCTCATGCCCCTCGGCCACCATGCGCTTAAGGATGGCCGGGTTCTGCGACGCGCGTGAACCCAGAACAAAGAAGGTCGCCTTCACACCGCGCGCCTTCAGCATATCCAGCAGCTTGATGGTGGTTTCGGGGTTCGGGCCATCATCGAAGGTGAGCGCCACATAGCGCTCATTCGTATTGACCGAATTATAGGCACGCCGGAGAGAGCCGGCCGATGCCCCCGGTTTGGCAGCCACCGGGGCAGCAGCCTGTGGCGCGGCCTGTGCGGGTTGGCTGGAGGGTGTGGCAGAAGCCGGACTAGCCGGAGGTGCAGCGAAAACACCTGCGGCGGCTGGCGGGGACGCGAACGGGGAGAGAGCCGGAGCATTTGTCTGCCCACCCGCCGGATTGCTTCCCTGCCCCAGTGCCGGCCCAAGACCGAGCACAACCAGAGTGAGCCCCGCAACAAAGCCCTTGAAAACCTTCACGATGGTCCCGTCCTGCTTCTGCGATCAGCCTGATGGCGGCATCCGCCCAAGACCTCGCCCTGCCCCTGCAAAGCGCACGATGCTGCACGCTTTCATGCTGTAGCTCGCGGTTTACGCCGCGCGCCGTCCAGTCTTAGGGGTTATGAGAAGAAATTGTGATGACGGCAAGGCTCAACCGGCCCATCACCCCTTCCCTGATACCAGAGAACCCTGCACACCACGCGACGAAATGACGCAGAGCGCCAAAGCAGCCCGCATGGCCCGATACTCCCTTCAAGGAAGACACGCGCTTGTCGCCCACCACCCGGCGGGATAAGAGGACGCCATGACAGCGCAAACACGATCCGTGCTCATCACCGGCGGTGCGGAACGCATTGGCCGGGCGCTGGCTTTCAGCCTCGCGCGCGATGGCTGGCATGTGGTGGTGCACTATAATCGCTCACGTGACTCCGCTGCCGAACTGGTGGAGACCATCCGCGCCGAAGGTGGGCTGGCGGACGCGATTCACGCGGATCTGGGCGACCTGCACGCTGCAGAAACTCTCGCCGAGCAGGCCGTAAAAGCCGCGAAAGCGCTGGGCGGCAGGCTGGAAGCGGTCATCAACAACGCCTCGCTGTTTCGCTATGACACGCTGAACGACATGACGCCGGAAGGGTTTGATGCCCATATGGCGGTGAACCTGCGCAGCCCGTTGTTCCTGTGCCGCCGCGCCGCCGCACTGATGGGTGAGGCAGGCGGGTGCATCATCAATCTGCTCGACAACAAGATCAATGCGCCGAACCCGGACTATTTTACCTACACCATCGCCAAACTTGCTCTGGCCTCGGCCACCGGCACCCTTGCGCTGGCGCTGGCCCCTCATGTGCGCGTGTGCGGCATCGCTCCCGGAATCACCCTGCCGAGCGGCGCGCAGAGTGTGGCGGAGTTCGAGAAGGCCCACCGCGCCAATCCGCTGCATCGCGGATGCACGCCGGAACAGGTAGCGCAGGCGGTGCATTTCATTCTATCCACGCCAGCCATGACCGGCCAGACCATCGTGATTGATGGCGGCCAGTCCCTCGTCAATCCGGGGCGCGATGTCGCCTTCATACCCCTGTGACACACGCCACGGTTTTCCGGGGCGGGAGGATCATCCCATCAACACGATGTCTCATATGGTGATTCGGCAGCACTGCATCACGCTCCAGGATCTGGAGACGGATGCGTCGATCGGCATCCATCAGCACGAGAAGGCCCGCCGCCAGCGCGTGCTCATCAGTGTGCGTCTGTTTCTGGACCCCGCCCTTGCAGTGCGTGATGACGACATCACCACCACGGTGGACTACGATTTCCTGCGCACGGGCATTCGCACCCTGCTGGAAAACCGCCACTACAATCTTCAGGAAACGCTGGTGCGGGACATTCTGGGCCTGTGCGGCACCCGCACGGGTGTGGTGCGGGCCATTGTCTCCTCCCGCAAGACCGAAGCCTATGAGGATTGCGACAGCGTGGGCTATGAGGCCGAGGCGGAATTCAGCCGTATTGCATAAGACCACGCACTAAACCATACGGGCCGGATGACACCCGAAGATGTCTTCCGGCCCGTCTCCCCATGCCGGTCAGGGCTTGGCATGGGTTCTGGACAGGCATTGGCGGGTTATATTCACCACACACCATATGCCTGAAACTGAATTCTGTATTCCACCATATACAGGACCGTACTTATCCTGACAGTCAGCAGGATAAAGCCTCCCCCAGAAGAACTCCGGGAAAAGACCGGCACTGAACACAGCCGGCATAAAGACGTTTGACTTCAGCCGCCAAGGCCTCCGTCCACCCGCCCCCTTAAGCCGAACCCTTTTCCCGCCTGAATTCATATCGATTTAGCATCACCCGAATGAACTGAACAGGCAGAAGAGCTCCCTGCGTATTCAACTTTTCGTAATGGCTGAAACTACAAATCAATTGCAGGTTTAAACAGCATTCATCATTCACGCATCTGTGAAACATCTATCCCTGCACACGACCGGTCTATCTGGCTGCAAGTGCCCGGCGCGCAACGGCATAGCCTTCATCCTGATTGGCGCGGATGGCGATATCCGAGAAGTCATAATCCTTGGTGGCGTGTTCGCCGGGCTGACCCTCCCGAATAAAACGCGTGATGGTGGTGGACGCACCATCGCCCATGAGCTGGATATAGATGGGCAGACGCTCAAGACGCGCGCGGTCCGCAGGCTCCATGCGCTGTGTCAGATAATCGATCAGCCGGCGATAATTCTCCACCTTTTCGCGATGATGGAGATCATTCTGCACCCGTTCGGAATAGACAATCTCATCACGCCGGGCGAGCACCTCCACCATGCTTTCCGGCAGTGGCCGCTTGCCCGAGAACAGATCGACAATGAAGACACGCTTGCCATGGGAGCCGCACCGCTCCAGCACCATGTCCAGCGGTGAGTTGGAGATGATGCCGCCATCCCAATAAGCGCGCCCGTCGATTTCGGTCCATGGGAAACCGGGCGGCAGGCTGCCGCTGGCCAGAAGGTGATCTGCGGTCAAATCGTCCACATAGCTGTCGAAAATGGTGAGGCTGGCGGTGGTCACATCCACCGCGCTCACCAGCAGACGCACAGGGCTGTCCTTCAGCTTGGTGAAGTCGATATAGCGGCCCAGCAATGCCTTCATGGGCGCGGTATCGCACAGGCTGGTCCAGTGGGCTGGCCACTGCCCCGGGGCCAGCATGGGCTGCATCCAGCGCGGGGTGAAGAAATTGGGCACGCCGAGGGTCAGCACCCGCATCGCGGCCATCCAGCGGCGCAGGTCGGGGTGCATCAGCGGTGTCTGCACCGTGATGTCAGACCAGAAGCTTTTCAGCGCCTCGGTGGCATGGCGCGGATGGGCGGCTATGATGGCCCCGTTCAGCGCACCAATGGAAACACCGGCGACGATATCCGGGAAGATTCCGTCTTCCTCCAGCGCCCGTACCACGCCGCACTCGAACGCCCCCATGGCCCCGCCGCCCTGAAGGATCAGCGCGGTCTGGGTGGGGATCTGGTCCAGCACATATTCAGGTTCACGCAGTTTCTCACGGATGGCGCCAAGGCCGACCCGGTAGCGGATGAGCCCCTCCGTCACCCGCGTTTCATCCGGCGGACGACCGACAGAGAACAGCGCGCGCGGCACATCGCCCTGCAGATAGAACATGGCGAAGGAGCCATCATCCAGCTTGCCGCGCGAGACCCAGTTGTCCGCGCCCTCGGTCACGCCCAGCACATTGAAACCGATGTCTCCCACCTCGCAGAAAAAGTAGGAGACCTCGTCATAGCGCATCCGCCGGCCCATCATGTTGCGCGCGGCAAGGCGGCCCTGTTTCAGGGCATTGTCCCAATGCTCGATATGGCGATGATGGGCGAAGACCTGATCATAGAAAGTGGTAACATCGCCCGCCGCATAGACATCCGGCACACTGGCGCGCAGCAGGGCATCCACCACCACATAGCCGTTCTCAAGCGCGATGCCACTGCCTTCCAGAAACCCGGTGGCAGGTGAAACGCCGATGCTCACCACCATCAGGTCGCACACTATGTGCTGACCCTTGCTGGTTTCCAGCCCTTCAAGATGGCCGGTGCCGTGCAAGGCGGCGATGGTGTCATTGAGCAGCACGGTCGCGCCGCGCTCGCGGGCATAGGCGCAGAAATATTCGGACAGGCGCGGTGCTTCCAGATGGCGCAGCAGCACGCCGCCCTGCTCGATGATGGTAACATCCAGCCCCGCATCCAACAGGGCCATGGCGATTTCCATGCCCAGAAAGCTGCCACCCACCACCACGGCCCGGCGCGCACCGGGAATGGCGGCGCGGATCGCCTCGGCATCCGTCATGTGGCGCAGGGTGAAGACGCCGGAGAGGTGCGAGCCCGGCGCCCGCAGCGGCTTGGGGGTCGCGCCCGTTGCGATCAGCAACTGGCCATAGCTGATCTGCCCGCCGCCCAGCGTGGTCACCATATGGCGCACCGGGTCCACGCCCACCACCCGCGAGCCCAGCGCGAGGGTGATGTTGTTTTCCTCATAGAAACTGGCGGGATGAATGAAGATACGGTCGGTTTCCTCCAGCCCCAGAAGCACCTGCTTGGAAAGGGCGGGATGATGATAGGGCGGCACATCCTCCGCAGAAACGAGCACGATGGAGCCTTCAGCCCCCTCACCACGCAGGGTTGCGGCAGCGGCGGCACTGGCCATGCCGCCCCCCAGCAGCAGGAAATCCGCATGGCGAATCTGGCTGCCCGGCCCTGTCAGGTCCGGCATGACAGGTGCGGGAAGACCGATTTTCACGCCTGTTGCGCATTCAGGTTCGGGCGCGGAGGGTGCGTTGTCCAAACCGGCGCTGCCTGCGTGCGGACCATCCGTCATGGCACTCTCCTGCGTCTGATATGCGCGCGTGAACCGGCGAGTGTGGCCAGAGAACGAGGAGCCGGCCATTCATGGCATGCCATACCCTGTCCAGATGAAGGATTTTTCGCAAGCCTGAGAAAACGCCAACATCCCTCCTCTCATACCACCCATGGGGAATGATGTGCATGCGACGAACGCATCCACATCACGGCAGTTGGACCAAAGGGGTTGCATTGCCCTTTAATTTGTATCATCAATTGTTACATGAAAAAGGACAGTCGCCTCTCCTCCGTTCTTCATGCCCTGCTGCACATGCAGGCGCAAAAAGAGCCCCTTACCTCCGAAACCCTTGCCATGTGCATGAACACCAACCCGGTGGTTGTCCGCCGCACCATGGGCCTGCTGCGCGATGCCGGCATCGTGCGTTCCGCCCGCGGCCATGCGGGGGGATGGACTCTGGCCATGCCCCCGGAAACCCTGACCCTGCGCACCCTTCACGAAGCGCTTGGCGAGCCGGCGATCTTCGCCATCGGCAATCGCAACGAGATGCCGGAATGTCTTGTCGAGCAATCGGTGAATGCCGTGCTCAACACCGCCTTCATTGAGGCCGAAGCCCTGTTGCTGCGTCATTTCGAGGCCGTGACCCTCGCGGACCTCGCGGCTGACTTCAATCGCCGCCACGCGGCCTTCCACGCTGCAAAAAACAAGAGCTGCGGCTGATCGCATGCATGCGGGCCGCACCCGCACAAGGATAAAACATCATGACTTACGACCTGATCGTCATTGGCGGCAGCTATTCCGGCATGGCTGCGGCGCTCCAGCTTCTGCGCGCCCATCGTTCCGTGCTGATTATTGATGCCGGTGCCCGGCGAAACCGCTTCGCCAAGGCCTCCCACGGCTTTCTGGGGCAAGATGGCGTGCCGCCCGGCGACATAGCCCAGACCGCACGCGCCCAGCTTGAGGCCTACCCGACCCTGACATGGATCGAAGGCTATGCCGAGCGGGCGGAAGGCGAGCGCGACAGTTTCAACATCACCATGCGTGATGGCACCCGGCACCATGGTCGCCGCCTGCTGTTCGCCACCGGTATCAGCGATACGCTGCCGGCGGTGGAGGGGCTGACGGAGCGCTGGGGGCGCAGTATTTTCCACTGCCCCTATTGCCATGGATACGAGCTTCAGCGCGGGCGCATCGGCTGTATTGCGGTCAACCCCATGTCACTGCATCAGGCGAGCATTTTACCGGAATGGGGCAGCGTGACCCTGCTTCTGAACGGGGCTTTCACGCTGGATGACGCCCAGCGCGAACAGCTTGCCGCACGCAATGTGGCCGTGGAGGAAACCCCGATTTCCCAGATCGAAGGGGAGGCCAATGTGCGCCTGACAGACGGACGGGTGCTGCCCTTCGCCGGCCTGTTCGTTGCCTCGCGCAATGCACCGTCCACACCGATTGCCGCCACGCTGGGCTGTATTCTGGAAGAAACGCCCTTCGGCACCCAGATAGAGGTGACGCCCCAGAAGGCGACCAGCGTTCCGGGAGCCTATGCCTGCGGCGATGTCGCGCGCGTGCCCCACTCGGTGTCGCTGGCAGTGGGCGATGGTGCATGGGCGGGAGCCCAGATCCATCATTCACTGATGTTCTAGAAAAATACGGTCCGGGTGGGTCTGTGCCCCACAGCGCGCATCGCGCCAGACCCGGACCGTCAGTTGAGATGCCGAAAGAAGTGCCGCCGCGCCCCCGCGCAAGGCCTGCCCTTCTTCCGGCATCACCTCCCCGAGAGCGTTCGGGGAGGACCGGTGTTGCAGCTATGGCAGGGGGGCTGAAACAGCAGCAACACCGGGTGCAAGGAACGGGGGCGCATACGCCCCCGGCAATCAGCCCACGGGATAGGGGCGGTGCAGCTTCACATCCGGGTTCAGGCGCACGCCGAAGCCGGGCTTGTCGAGCACGCTCGCCTTCATGCGGCCATTCACCGGCACCGGCTCATCCAGCAGCAGCGGGGTGAACATCGGCACCACCTGATCCGGCACCGGATGCATCATCAGGAACTCGGCGAAGGGCGAGTTGTGACGGGTGATGACGAAGTGATAGCTGTAGACCGAAGAGCCATGCGGCACGACCAGCGCCGAATGGGCATCCGCCAGCGCCGAGATCTTGATGAGCTCGGTCACGCCGCCGCACCAGCCCACATCCGGCTGGATGATGTCGCAGCAGCCCATTTCCAGCAGCATGCGGAAGCCCCAGCGGGTAGCCTCATGCTCGCCGGTGGTCACCAGCATGCCCTTGGGGGCATTCTTGCGCAGCTCGGCATAGCCCCAGTAATCGTCCGGGGAGAGGCATTCCTCGATCCATTTGAGGCCGTATTCCTGCGCCTTGTGGGCGAGGCGGATGGCATAATTGACATCCAGGCTCATCCAGCAGTCGAACATCAGCCAGAAGTCCTCACCCACGCGTTCGCGCATGGTGGCGAGTTCCTCGATGTTCTTCTTCAGCCCCTCTTCGCCCTCGGCCGGCACATGATGCAGGGGCATCTTGCCGCCGATGAAGCCCATCTCCTTCGCCAGATCCGGGCGCGCGCCGGTGGCATAGAACTGCAGCTCATCACGCACCGGACCGCCGAGCAGCGCATGCACCGGCTCCTTGCGCACCTTGGCGAGCAGATCCCACAGCGCCAGATCGACACCGGAAATGGTGTTCAGCACCACGCCCTTGCGGCCGTAATACTGGGTGGAGAAATACATCTGGTCCCAGATCTTCTCGATCTCGGTGACCTTGCGGCCGATGAGGAAGCGCGACAGATGCTTCTCCACGATGAAGGCACCGATCTCGCCCGCCGTGGTCACGGCAAAACCGACCGTGCCGTCATCAGCCTCGATCTCCACCACCAGCGTGCCGAGCACATTGATGCCGAAGCTCTGGCGGCTCTGGCGATACTCCGGATACTTGCCCATCGGCGTACCGATATGGTCGTCGATCCAGTGTCCGCTTCCCTGATCGTGATAGTCGGCGCCGCCGCCGCGCACGGTGAAGGCCCGGACAGCCTTGATAGTGGGCATGGTCATGATGGGTTCTGCTCCCGGATGGTGGGGGCGGAGCCGCCCGGATGGTGGCTCCGCGAAGTTTGGGCCCGAAGGCCAGCCGGCTGGTGGCTGGTCTTCAGGAGGCGTCGCGCTTTTCGCGGCCAATGCCGATGGCAGACAGGGCAAGGATGAGAACCGCGCCGACAAGCGTGGTGCAGGCGAGGATGTAGAGACCGGCAGCAGGAGAGTTGAAGAACGTCTCTGCCCAGGTCTTCACGTTCGGGGCGATGAAGCCGCCGACATTACCCAGCGAGTTGATGAGCGCGATACCACCAGCGGCCGCCACACCACCCAGATAGCCGGTGGGCAGGGTCCAGAAGATCGGCTGCACCGAGATGAAGCCCGCAGCGGCAAAGCACAGCGCAATCAGTGACAGGGCCGGAGAGTTCGAGGCCACCGAGGCCGCGATACCCGCCGCACATACCACCAGAATGCCGGCTGCAAAGAGGCGACGCTCACCGGTGCGATCCGACCAGCGGGGCAGATAGTAGGTCGCCACCATGGCGCATACCCACGGAATCGCCGCCACGAAGCCAACCATCAGGCCAACCTTGGTGCCCATCAGTCCGGCCACCTGGGTGGGCAGGTAGAAGACGACGCCATACACGCTCATCTGGATGATGAGATAGATGAGCGAGAAGTAGAGCACGCGACCATTGCGCAGAACGGCCCAGGTGTTGTGGGGACCGTGAGCGCTCTTGGCGGCCTCTTCCGCCAGAAGGGCCTGATCCAGCGCCGACTTCTCTTCAGAGGTCAGCCACTTGGCATCCTTCGGCTTGTTGTCGAGGTAGAAATAGGCCCACACACCGACGACGGATGCCAGAAGACCCTCGATCAGAAACATCCACTGCCAGCCATGAAGCTGCCAGAAGCCGTCGAACTCCAGCAGCAGGCCGGAGAGCGGCGAGCCGATGATGAAGGCGATGGGAGCACCGAAATAGAACAGGCCCATGGCCCGGCCCCGCGCAAAGGACGGGAACCAGTAGGTGAGATAGAGGATCACACCGGGGAAGAAGCCGGCCTCGGCAATGCCGAGCAGCACGCGCAGGATGTAGAAGGTGGTCGCATCATGCGCGAACATCATGGCGGCGGAGATCAGGCCCCAGGAGACCATGATGCGGGCCATCCACATCTTGGCGCCCACGCGGTGCATGATGAGGTTCGAAGGCACCTCGAACAGCGCATAGCCCAGAAAGAACAGGCTGGCACCCAGCGCGAAGGAGGCATTCGAGATGCCGGTATCCGCCTGGAAGGCGACCTTCGCAAAGCCGACATTGGCGCGGTCCAGGAAGGCCAGCACATACATCAGCAGCAAAAAGGGCAGAAGCCGGCGCGTGACCTTGTCGATCGTCGAAGTAAGCGTTGGTGACTGCGCTACCATGGCGCGGTCCTCCCGTGATGAAGGATGAGCGTCGCCTTTGCCGTCGGAGGTCTCCGGCGGCATGCGATCTTGTTGACTATTGGGGGCGAAGAAAAGGGGCCGGTCAGAACTGCATCGTTTCAGGTGGAAATTCGCAACAGGTTCCAACCTGAAAGGTGAAGGGCAGACACACTTGCAAGAGTGCCGCCTTCAAAATCCGCATGGGTTCACCATGCCGCAACGGGGCTGACCGGCCCGATTATCAGTAAACGGCGCGCCCGCCGGAGATGTCGAACACTGCACCCGTGGAGAAAGCGCAGTCCTCGGACGACAGCCAGCTGATGAGTGCCGCAGCTTCATCCACCTGGAGGAAGCGGTTCATCGGGATCTTCGAGAGCATGAAGTCGATATGCTCCTGCTTCATCTGGTCGAAGATCTCGGTCTTTGCTGCCGCGGGGGTAATGGCATTCACCAGAATCCCCGAGGTGGCGAGTTCCTTACCAAGCGACTTGGTAAGGCCGATCAGCCCGGCCTTGGAGGCCGAATAGTGCGAGGCGTTGGGATTGCCTTCCTTGCCGGCGATGGACGCCACATTCACGATGCGACCCCAGCCATTCTTCAAAAGCTCCGGCACCACCGCCTTGCAGGTGAGGAACGGGCCGACAAGGTTGACGTCGACCACCCGACGCCATGTGTCGCTGTCCAGATCCCAGGTCTTGCCATTGCCGCCGGTGATGCCGGCATTGTTGACCAGAATGTCAATCTTGCCATGGGCGGCAACAACTGCGGCGGTGGCAGCCTGCACGGAGGCTTCATCGGTGAGTTCCACCACATGGGTGGAAACCTTGCCGAATGCGCCAAGCTCGCCGGCGGCCTGCTCAAGGCGCGTGGCGTCAATGTCCCACAGCGCAACGGATGCGCCGGACTTCAGCATGCGCTCCGCGCTGGCATAGCCGATGCCACGGGCTCCGCCGGTGATGATGGCAACGCGGCCCTTCAGATCAATATTGTTCATGATGCTTGTCCTCAGGCCGATGCCACGGTCTTCTGCTGCTGCTCACCAAGGCCTGCAATGCCCAGACGCATGGTCTGGCCGGCCTTCAGATACACCTGCGGACGCTGGCCAAAGCCGACACCGGGCGGGGTGCCGGTGGAGATGATGTCGCCCGGCTGCAGGGTCATGAATTCGCTGAGATAGCTGACGATGGTCGCCACATCGAAGATCATGGTGCGGGTGCTGCCGTCCTGATAGCGCTTGCCATCCACGTCCAGCCACATGCCGAGATCCTGCGGATCGGCGATCTCGTCGGTGGTCACCAGCCAGGGGCCGATGGGGCCGAAGGTATCGCAGCCCTTGCCCTTGTCCCAGGTGCCGCCCCGCTCCAGCTGATAGGCGCGCTCGGACACGTCATTGATGACGCAATAGCCGGCCACATGCTCCAGCGCATTCTCGACCGAGACATATTTGGCAGGCTTGCCGATAACCACGCCCAGTTCCACTTCCCAGTCGGTCTTTTCCGAGCCGCGCGGGATTTCAACATCGTCGTTCGGGCCAACAATGCTGCTGGTGGCCTTCATGAACAGCACCGGCTCTTCGGGAATGGCCATGCCGGATTCCTCGGCATGGTCACGATAGTTCAGACCGATGCACAGGAACTTGCCGACATTGCCCACGCATGCGCCGATGCGGGGCGAACCTTCAACCGCAGGCAGGGTTTCCGGGTTCACGCCGCGCAGATGCTCGATATTCTCGGGCAGCAGGGTTTCGCCGGCAATATCTGGAACGATGGCCGAGAGATCTCGCAGGATGCCCTTGTCATCCAGCAGGGCCGGACGCTCATGCCCGATCTCACCATAACGAACGAGTTTCATGTCCCACTCTCCCTGCATATGCCCGCCTTGCGACGGGAAACCTTGATTGAAGCAAGGGGTAGCGATAATCACGATAACTGAATAATGAAAAATAAGACTTGATCAATTCCTAAAAGTTATCGGAAACCCCATGACCAGCCCACTGGCCAGCCAATTGATCAGCAGGTTGCGATTCAAGCATCTGCGCCTCATCGACGCCCTCGCCCGCATCCATAACCTGCACCGTGTGGCGAGCGAGATGCACATGACCCAGCCCGCCGCAACAAAGATCCTGCAGGATGCGGAAACCATTCTGGGCGCTCAATTGTTCGAACGCCACACGCGCGGCATGGAACTGAGCGAGATCGGCACTTTTGTTGCCGACTATGCCGCACGCATCCTGCGCGAAACCGACAGTTTCGCCGAGGGGCTGGATAATCTGAAAGCAGGCGGCTACGGCGCTCTGGCCATCGGGGCCATCATGGCCACCACACCGGGTCTGCTGCCTCGCGCCATCGCGGAACTGAAACAGCGCCGCCCGCTCATGACCATCCGCCTGATGGCCACCACCAGCGACCTTCTTCTGGATGCCTTGAGTCGCAACGAAATAGACCTCGCCATTGGCCGTTTCAGCGAGGCCAAGGATGCGCTGGCCTTCGACATGGAACCGCTCGCACGTGAGGAGCTGTGGATCTTCGCATCCGCCGATCACCCTCTCGCCTCCGCCCGCTCCCTCTCCCTAGCCCAGACCGCGCTCCTGCCCTGGGTGCTGCAACCTAAAAGCAGTCCAATGAGGCAACTGCTTGATATAGCCTTTGCGGAAGGTGGTGTGGGATCGCTCGACAATTGCGTGGAGACCACATCCATCTTCGCCACCCTGCATCTGGTGCGCGAGGCGGGTATGATTGCCTGCCTGCCCAAGGCGATTCTGGTGGAAGGCGTGTCCAGTGGCGCATTCATCCGCCTGCCGCTGGAACTGGGTATCGGGCTTGAACCGCTGGGGATCATCACACGGCGGGGTGAAATTCCCTCTGCCAATGCTGCCGAGTTTATTGATGTGCTGCGCACGACAAACCGGCTTTATATTGAGTGACCCGATATTGAGTGACCCGCGCACCACGCCTTAATTGGCCGGATATATGCGCACCATGCAGCCCGAACGATGATGTTTCAGCCCACCTGAGCCACGCGCCCCAACCTGCTGCGTAAAGTATAATCAGCCGGCACTCCAAGCAGCCGCCCCACTTCTTGCTGCGCCGCACACATCACTATGGAAAAGCTGAAAATGATCCACATGACACACATGGGATATACACTGATTTTTTAAGCCTCGATTTTGTCTTTTTCTTCAAATCTCCTACCATCCGAACAGAGCTGGGAACATCACATATCGCGTCATTCGACCGTCGCGACATGTGGCGAATGTCGACGCTCAGGGCCAGATGATGGTGGGACTGCCGCGTGCGGCGCGATGGGGAGAACAGGCATGGATACGAACGGCTTTCCTGAAGCCGAGGCGAACCTCAATGCACGCGTGCGCATGGAGCAGACCCTTGAGATTCTCGCCCACGACAGCGCCGCTATCCCACGCGTGCCGGAAGCTTTCACGCAGGCCTTCCTCTCTGCCATGGCGCCGGAAGACATCCTGCCCCTCACCCCGGCCTTCCTCGCTGACCTGACCCGCCGGGCATGGTCTCATGTCACCAGCCGGCGCGCAGGCACACCCGATGTGCGCCTGTTCAACCCTGACATGACCCCCGATGCGCCGGACACGCCCATCACCGTCATCGAGGCGGCGAATGATGACATGGCGTTCCTGTTCGATTCGGTGGTGGGCTCGGTCGCAGCACGCGGACTGGACCTTAAGCTCGCCGCCCATCCCATCCTGCATGTGGAACGCGATCTTCAGGGCCGGGTGAAGGGCCTTGAGGCCTCCGGTCCTGCAACAGACGGGCAGAGAGGGCGGCGCGAAAGCCTCATCCATCTTCATGTGCCTGCCATCAGCGCGGCCGAGGGTGCACAGCTCAAGGCCGAGATTGTCGAGACGCTGGCCGATGTCCGAGCGGCCAACGAGGATTTCCACGCCATGCGCAGCCAGGTGCTGGCACTGGCGGAAAGCTACCGTGATGGTCGCCACGGGGTCAGCGCCGCACAGGCGCGTGAAGCGGCAGACCTTCTCTCATGGCTGGCGGAAGACAACTTCATCTTCCTTGGCCTGAGGCACTATGACATCGCCAATGATGGCGGCCTGCATGAACTGCCCGCCAGCGGCCTCGGTGTGCTGCGTGACCCGGCGGTGCATGAACTGCGGCTGGGCGACATCCCGGTGGTGACCACGCCGGAAATCCGCGCCTTCCTCGCGTCATCCCAGCCGATCCTGTTCACCAAGGCCAGCCTGCGCTCGCGCGTGCATCGCCATGGCACCATGGATTATGTGGGCATCAAGACCCATGATGCGGCCGGCAACCTCACCGGTGAAGTGCATGTCATCGGCCTGCTCACCTCCAGCGCCTATACCCATTCCGTGCGGCAGATTCCCTATCTGCGGCTGAAGGCGGATGCGGTGATCGCAGCGGCCGGGCTGGAACCTGAAAGCCATTCGGCCCGCGCGCTCGACACGGTGCTGGAAACCTACCCGCGTGACGACCTGTTCCAGATCGACACCGAGACCCTTCTGGCCCATACGCGCGAAATTCTCTCGCTTTATGATCGTCCGCGCGTGCGCCTTCTGGTGCGCCCGGACCGGTTTGACCGCTTCGTCTCCGCCCTTGTCTATGTGCCCCATGACCGTTTCGACATCGACGTGCGCACCCGCATCGGTGACCTGCTGGCGAATGCCTTTGACGGGCGCGTGACCTCGCTGGCCGAAACCTATCTGGCCGGCGTGCCTCTGGTGCGCGTGCATGTGAATATCGGCCGCCATGCCGGCCACATTCCAGTGGTGAACCGCACCACGCTGGGCGAGGAGGTGGCCGCCGCCACGCTTTCGTGGAATGACCAGCTCAGCCAGGCCATCGCCACCTCGCGCGATACAGACAGGGCCAAGCTTTCCATCCTTCAGCAGCGTTATGCCGGTGCCTTCGGCGCCGGTTATGAGGCCGACTTCGACGTGGCAACCGCATTGGCGGACATCCGTCAGCTGGAGCGCCTTTCGGCAGACCGCCCCATCGCCATTGATTTTTATCGCCGCGAACAGGATCTGGAGAGCCGCATCTCCCTGCGCCTGCTCTCTTATGGCGCGCCGCTGCCCCTCTCCACCCGTGTGCCGATGCTGGAGAATATGGGCCTGCGTGCCATCAATGAGCGCACCTATCGCATCTCCCCGGCAGACAGCGAACGCAGCTGGCTGCATGACATGACGCTGGAACGCGCGGATGGCGGCAGCATCTCCGTTTCCGGTGCGGCCGAACGGCTGGAAGACTGCCTCAATGCCGTGCTGCGCGGCGCGGCGGAAGATGACGGCTTCAATGCGCTGGTGCTGGATGCGGGCCTGACATGGCGCGAGGCCGCGCTGGTGCGCACGCTGGGCCGTTATCTGCGTCAGGTCGGCATTCCCTTCTCGCAGGATTATCTGTGGGGCACGCTGGGCCGGCATGAGGAACTGACACGCAATATCGTCGCCTTGTTCCATGCCCGGTTCGACCCGGCGCTGGAGAATGATGAGACCGCCCGCACCGCCCGCGAGACCCCCTTGCGCGCCGCACTGGAAGAGGAACTGGCCGGCGTCTCCAGCCTCGATGAAGACCGCATCCTGCGCCACTTCATCAATCTGGTGGATGCAGCCCTGCGCACCAGCTTCTACCAGTGCGATGAGCATGGCCGCGTGCGCGATTCCATCGCCATCAAGTTCCAGAGCGCGAAGGTGAACGGGCTACCCTTGCCCCGTCCGCTGTTTGAGGTGTTCGTCTATTCACCACGCGTTGAGGGCGTGCATCTGCGCTTCGGCAAGGTGGCACGTGGCGGCCTGCGCTGGTCGGACCGCCCGCAGGACTTCCGCACTGAAATCCTCGGCCTTGTGAAGGCCCAGCAGGTGAAAAATGCGGTTATCGTGCCGGTGGGGGCCAAGGGCGGCTTCGTGCCCAAGCACCTGCCCGTGGGCGGCAGCCGCGAGGCCGTGCAGGCCGAGGGACGCGCAGCCTATCAGGTGTTCATTTCCGCCCTTCTTGACCTGACCGACAACCTGAAGGATGGAGCTGTTGTCCACCCTGCCGCCACCGTACGGCTGGATGGTGATGACCCCTATCTGGTGGTAGCCGCAGACAAGGGCACCGCCACCTTCTCCGATACCGCGAATGCACTCTCCATCGATCATGGCTTCTGGCTGGATGATGCCTTCGCCTCCGGCGGCTCGGTGGGTTATGACCACAAGGCCATGGGCATCACTGCCCGCGGCGCGTGGGAAGCGGTGAAGCGCCACTTCCGCGAGATGGATGTCGATATCCAGACGACCCCTGTCACCGTGGCCGGCGTGGGCGACATGTCGGGCGACGTGTTCGGCAACGGCATGCTGCTCTCCCCGGCCCTGAAGCTGGTGGCGGCGTTCGATCATCGCCACATCTTCCTCGACCCGAACCCGGAGCCTGCAGCCTCCCACGCCGAGCGTCAGCGCCTGTTCGATCTGCCGCGCTCCTCATGGGCGGATTATGATGCGAGCCTGATCTCGGCGGGTGGCGGCGTCTTCCCGCGTGATGCCAAGAGCATCACCCTCTCGCCGGAAATACAGACCGCCCTGCGCTTCAACCGTGACAAGGCGACCCCGACCGAACTCATCATCGCCATTCTTAAAGCGCCGGTCGACCTCATCTTCTTTGGCGGCATCGGCTCATATATCCGCTCTTCGGGTGAAACCGACGCGCAGGTGGGTGACCGCGCGAATGATGCCATCCGCATAGCGGCCGTTGACGTGAATGCGAAGGTCATCGGCGAAGGCGCGAATCTGGGCATGACCCAGCGCGGGCGCATCGAGGCGGCACGCCGGGGCATTCGCCTCAACACCGATGCCATCGACAATTCCGCCGGCGTGAACACCTCGGACGTGGAGGTGAACATCAAGATCGCCCTCGCCCATCCGCTGGCGCGCGGTGAGATCACCGCCGAGGGCCGCGCCGAATTGCTGCGTCAGATGACCGATGAGGTCGGCCATCTGGTGCTGCGCAACAACTATCTCCAGCCCCTCGCGCTCTCGCTCACAGAGCGGCAGGGGGTGGAGGATCTCGCCTTCCAGCAGCGCATGATGCAGTCACTGGAGGCCGAGGGCGCGCTGGACCGCACCGTGGAGGTTCTTCCCTCTGACGCCGAGCTGAACGACCGCCGCACGCGCGGCGAACATCTCACCCGGCCGGAGCTGGCGGTGCTGCTGGCCTATGGCAAGCTCACGCTGAACGCCGCGCTGGTGGCCTCCAATGTGCCGGATGATCCGTATCTGGCGCGCGAACTCACCACCTATTTCCCGCCGGAGCTCCAATCCGCATTCCCCGATGCGATCACGCATCATCGTCTGCACCGGGAAATCATCGCCACCGGGCTCTCCAATGCCATCGTGAATTTGTGCGGCCCGGCCTGTCTTGCCCGCATCTCCGACCAGACCGGAGCCGATGCTGCCGCCGTCGCCCGCGCTTTCGCGGCCGTGCGGGACAGCTACGACCTGCCGGTGTTGCAGGGCGCCATTGATGCGCTCGACAACAAGGTGAGCGGCGCCGTGCAGCTCTCGCTTTACGCGGCCGTGCAGGAACTGGCCGTGAGCCGCATCCTGTGGTTCCTCGGCAATGTGTCCTTTGCAGATGGCATCGCGGCGGTGGTGGACCAGTATCGGGCCAGCATTGGCGCGGTCATGACCGCACTGGATGACAGCCTGCCCGAGCATTGGCAGGCGGGGCGTGAAGCGCGCATCGCAGAGATGGTGGCCGCGCAGGTGCCGGAAGAACTGGCCACCAACATCGCCTCTATTCAGGCGCTGGCGGCAGCAGCGGATATCGCCCATCTGGCGCAAACCACCGGCCGCCCCATTCCCGATGTGGCGCGCACCTTCTTCGCGGTGGGTCGTTATTTCGGCATCGACGACATCATCACCCAGGCCCGCTCCATCTCCGCGCCGGACTATTACGACCGGCTGGCGCTGGACCGGGCCATGGGCCAGCTTGAAACCTATATGCGCCGCATCTGCGGGCAGGTTCTGGCCCATGGCGGCTCTGGCCAGCGTGGGCTGGATGCCTATGTGGAAGCGCATCGCGATGAAGTGGAACGCATGCACGCCACGGTGAGGAACATCGTCGCCTCCGGCCTCACCCTCTCCAAGCTGACCCTCACGGCCAGCCTGCTGGGAGATCTGGTTCAGGCCTGATCGCCTGCGAGACGGCATCGACCCCTGAACGGATGCCGGAGAGGATGCACGAAATAAAAGGCCGGCATGCAAGTGCCGGCCTTTTTCACGCCTTGAGACAGCCCCTTTGCGGGCAGAGCAAAAGCGGCTAGGCATGCGCCATGAGCACATGGCGTCCCAAACCCTTCATCCGCGTTATCGCACTGGGCCTGCACTGGCGGAACGGCCGCCTGCTGGCAGAAGAGGTGCGCGAAGATGATGGCCGCATCAAAGGCGTGCGTCCCCTGGGCGGCGGCGTGGAGTTCGGGGAAAGCTGGGCAGAGGCCATTGTGCGCGAGTTTCGTGAAGAACTCGGCATTGATGTTGCGCTCAGTGGCACGCATGCCGTGCTGGAAAACATCTATAGTCATGAAGGCACAAGCGGCCACGAGGTCGCCTTTATCTGCCCCATCACCTTCCCGGATGATGCCTTTACCGGGCAAGACCACATTATCTTCCATGAAGATGATGGCGGAGCCTGCGTGGCGCGCTGGTATGATCTGGCAGATCTCGATCTTGAGGGTGGCCCGAAGCTTTACCCTGCTGGCCTGAAAGACTTTCTGCTGAAATCAGAAGGTCCATAGCCCTTAGGCATAATCATAAAGCTGAGATCCAGCCCGTACCACAGGTGAGAAACAGAGGGGCAGCTCTCATTTCACTACCGATGCCGATGACACAAGGGCAATGTGGGCAGGAAAGCGTGTGAGCCGGTGAAGGCAAACAATCCGCTTATTTTCAGAGATAGCCTTTTGCGCACAAGAGGCCCCGGATCATATGGAAAGCGCAGTCAGCCCATCGGTGGAGCGTTTCCGGATAAACGGAACCGTTTGAAACACCAGAACTCACGTCCGGCAAAATGCAGGGCTGTCATGCGTGTCACCTGCTCCAGAACCGCCTTATCGGCCAATGTCGGCGCACCATCCGCAATCTGGACATAAGCTGCCTTGGTGCGGACGGGCACAAGAGCGAACATTTTCTGCTCCTCCCATACGCGGTTTCGGCCTCTTCTCCGCAGAAGAGGGAATAGCCTCAGGCGGAGCACCAACGCCTATCTCACATGCTTGTCTTGGCCCAAATGGCCTATACCCGAGCGCCAAAAAGAAAAGGCGCGACCCGATGGGTCGCGCCTTCATACTCAGGCCAAGGAAGGCTGGATCAGAAATCCATGCCGCCCATGCCGCCCATGCCGCCGCCGGGCATAGCAGGCATGCCGCTGTCCTTCTTCGGCAGTTCGGCCACCAGAGCCTCGGTGGTCACGATCAGAGCGGCGATGGAAGCGGCGTCCTGCAGTGCGGTGCGCACCACCTTGGCCGGGTCCACGATGCCGGTGGCGATCATGTCCACATATTCTTCGGTCTGGGCGTTGAAACCGAAGTTCGCGTCGGTGTTTTCCTGCACCTTGCCAACCACGATGGAACCTTCCACGCCGGAGTTCTCGGCGATCTGGCGGATCGGGGCCTCAAGGGCGCGCAGGACGATCTTGATACCGGCATTGATGTCGGCATTGTCGGAAGAGAGGGCCTCGACAGCCTTCTTGGCACGCAGCAGGGCCACGCCACCACCGGGAACGATGCCTTCTTCCACCGCAGCGCGGGTGGCGTTCAGCGCGTCGTCCACGCGGTCCTTCTTCTCCTTGACTTCCACTTCGGTGGAACCACCGACGCGGATGACGGCCACGCCGCCAGCAAGCTTGGCCAGACGCTCCTGGAGCTTCTCGCGGTCGTAGTCGGAAGTGGTGCCTTCGATCTGGGCCTTGATCTGGGCCACGCGAGCCTCGATGCCGCCCTTCTCGCCGACGCCGTCAACGATGGTGGTCTTTTCCTTCTCGAGGATGACCTTCTTGGCGCGACCGAGGTCAGCCAGCGTCACATTCTCGAGCTTGATGCCGAGGTCTTCGGAGATGACCTGACCACCGGTGAGGATGGCGATGTCTTCCAGCATGGCCTTGCGACGGTCGCCGAAGCCGGGAGCCTTGACAGCAGCAACCTTCAGGCCGCCACGCAGCTTGTTGACAACCAGAGTGGCCAGAGCCTCGCCTTCCACGTCTTCAGCAATGATGACGAGCGGACGGCCGGACTGCACAACGGCTTCAAGAACCGGCAGGATCGGCTGGAGACCGGAGAGCTTCTTCTCGAAAATGAGAATGTAGGGGTCTTCCAGATCGGCGATCATCTTTTCCGCATTCGTGATGAAGTACGGGGAGAGATAGCCACGGTCGAACTGCATGCCTTCCACGACATCCAGCTCGGTCTCGGCGGTCTTGGCTTCCTCGACGGTGATAACACCCTCGTTGCCGACCTTTTCCATCGCCTTGGCGATCATCTCACCGACTTCGGTGTCGCCGTTGGCCGAGATGGTGCCGACCTGGGCGATTTCCGAGTTGGCGCCGACCTTCTTGGCCGAGCCCTTCACTTCAGCGATGACGACGCCGACAGCCTTGTCGATGCCGCGCTTCAGGTCCATCGGGTTCATGCCGGCGGCGACGGCCTTGAGGCCTTCCTGCACGATGGCCTGGGCCAGCACGGTCGCGGTGGTGGTGCCGTCACCCGCCTTGTCGTTCGTCTTCGAAGCGACTTCGCGGATCATCTGGGCGCCCATGTTCTCGAAGGCGTCTTCCAGCTCGATTTCCTTGGCGACCGAAACGCCGTCCTTGGTCGAGCGCGGGGCGCCGAAGGACTTCTGGATCACGACGTTGCGGCCCTTGGGACCCAGGGTGACCTTCACCGCATTGGCGAGGACGTTGACGCCGCGCAGCATCTTGTCGCGCGCGTCGGTGTTGAACTGTACGATCTTGGCGGCCATGCGAGGCAGCTCCTATCTATTGAATTGGTGTGAGAAATCCGGCCGGGCGCGTCTTACGACAGCACGCCCAGGACGTCGGATTCCTTCATGATGATCAGGTCTTCACCGTCGATCTTGACCTCAGAGCCCGACCATTTGCCGAACAGGATGCGGTCGCCGATGTTCAGTTCCGGCTTGATGAACTCGCCGTCTTCGTCACGGGCACCGGGGCCGACGGCCACGACCTCGCCCTCCTGGGGCTTTTCCTTGGCATTGTCGGGGATGAT
>JAMHVS010000035.1:0-16225 GCA_035911315.1 Xanthobacter sp. | reverse complement strand
CAGGGTGGACTTGATGCACTGCAGCTCCTTGGCCGCGTCCTGGGTCTTTTGCTCCACCAGACCGCCCAGGGGCTCCACCACGCCATAGGCCAGCAGAATGCCCAGGAAGGTGCCCACCAGGGCCGAACCGATCATCCCGCCCAGCACCGAGGGCGGCTGCCCCACCGAGCCCATGGTGTTCACCACCCCCAGCACCGCCGCGATGATCCCGAAGGCCGGCAGCGCGCCCGCGAGCCGGGCCAGGGCCGCCACGGGGGCGTGCGCCTCCTCGTGGTGGGTCTCGATCTCGTTGTCCATCAGCGCCTCGATCTCGTGCGAATTCAAGTTGCCCGACACCATCATGCGCAGGTAATCGGTGGTGAACTCGATCACATGGTGGTCGCTGCCCACCGTGGGGTATTTCTTGAAAATCTCGGATTCCTGGGGCGCCTCGACATCCTTTTCGATCGCCATCAACCCTTCCTTGCGGGCCTTTTGCAGAATCTCGTAGAGCATGGCCATCAGCTCCATGTACCGCGCCTTGGTGTACTTGGAACCTTTGAGCGCCATCGGGATGGCGGCCATGGTGGCCTTGAGCACCTTGGGCTGGTTGTTCACCACGAAGGCGCCAAGGGCACCGCCCAGAATGGTCACGATCTCGAAAGGCAGCGCCTTGAGCACGACCCCGATGTTGCCTCCATGCAGCACGTACACCCCGAAGATGCAGCCGAAGCAGATGATGTAACCGATGATGACAAACATGATGGGGGCTATTCTGTCAGAGACATGGAACACACCAAAACGAAAAGAGGGTGTATGAACGTCCGCCAGTTCTGCCGACCATGGGAGTGATGGCGGCTCATTCCCGGTTCATTTTCCCGGTTCGGTGCAAGCTCAGTCGGGAAGCCAGGCCCGCAGCCAGTCCTGCGCATGGCGGCCTTCCAGCATCCAATCGGCTTGCACGGCAGCGCGCAGCCGGTCGCCCGCCTGGGCTGCGGCATCCAGGTCGCAGGTGTGCGCGCGGATCGCATCCACCCAGTCCTTGAAACGGTTCTTCACCCGCGTCACGGGCAGTGAGCCGCGATAGGGCCGCACGTCGCTGCAAATAACGGGATAGCCGCACACGCCGTATTCGAGCAGGCGCAGATTGCTTTTGCATTCGTTGAACAGGTTGACCTCCAGCGGTGCCAGGGCAACATCGAGATGGAGTCTTGCAAGGGCCTGGGGGTATTGATCAATGGCCACAGGCGCGTGGAATTCGTGAACGTAGGGGCGCATGGCCGTCGGGCACATGCCAAAGAATACCCAGTCAACCTCGTCCGCCAGAGCCTTCACCACGTCCGCAATCAATTCCAGGTCACCTTGGTGGCTGGAGCCGCCCGCCCAGCCAACGCGCGGGCGCTGGCCTTGCCTGCGCAGGCTGGGCGCAAGGCTGCCCCACCAGTTGGGGGGCAGGCGGTTTTGAACCACGCGGGTGTGGAGGTGCAGGTCGGACAGGGCTTCGGCCAGCGCGTCGGTGGAAACCACGAACCGGTCGGCCAAACCTACGGTTCGCCGCAAAGAGCGCAGGATGTCCTGCGGCATGTCTTGGCGGTGCACGCTCTTCATCGGAATATTGGGCAGGTAGTCGTCCAGTTCGGCCACCTTGAATGCTTGGCGAAACTGCGTCAAACCGGGCAGCGCGGCGATCTGCGCTTCTGAAATCTGCCGTTGCAGCACCAGCGACTCAGGCGCCAGCCGCTCCATTTCCACAGGCGTGGGGTAGGCATTGCGGCAATGCACCGAGGCCAGCCCTGCATCCTCGATGGCCCGCGCGGGTTGCAGCACCCGGTATTGACCGCAACCCGAGTTGTCTGCGGCAAAGGCCAAGATGCAGGGCGCGCTGGGGGCTTGCAGGCGAAGCCAGTCACGCTGGGTGTGAATGTCCGGCTCGAAGCCTGCTCCAGCGAGCGACAAGTGCGTATTGTAGGCCGTGTCGCGGGCAATCACCGGCAGCCAGCGTGCATAGCACGCATCCTGCTCGGCTTTGAAGCGCTGCCGTTTTGCCTCAATGGCCGCAGTGTCCACCTGCTTTTGGCTGATGCTGCCCTCGTGCAGCAGCAGCGCATGGGGCGTCCATGTGATCAGGTAGCCTAGTTGGCGCACTTTCAGGCACAGGTCCACGTCGTTGTACGACACCTTGAACGCCTGTTCGTCCAGGCCCCCGGCTTCCTCGTACACCGAGCGCCGGATCATCAGGCAGGCTGCGGTGACGGCGTTGTAGTTCTGATCCACCAGCAGGCGGTGCATGTAACCCGGCGCGTCGGACGGCTGGCCCATGAAAGGGTGGTCGGCCGGGCCGCGCAATCCCAGCACCACGCCTGCATGTTGCACGCTGCGGTTGGGAAACAGCAGCTTCGCACCCACGATGCCGACTTCTGGACGCTGCGCGTGGTTCAGCATTGCGTCGAGCCAGTCGCCCTGGAGGACGGCGGTGTCGTTGTTCAGCAAAACCAGGTAGTCGCCGCGGGCCTCCCTGGCTGCCATGTTGTTCATGGCGGAGTAGTTGAAGGGGTGCGGGTAGCGCAGCACGCGAACCTGCTGGCTGCCCATGGCCTCCAGCCCGTCGAGCCAAATGCAAGCGTCCTTGGCGGTGCTTGCGTTGTCCACGATCAGCAACTCGAAATTGCGGTATGCCGTCTGCTCGATCAGCGTCTCTACGCAGCGCTGCACTATCAGGAACTGATCCTTGGTGGGGATGATGATCGAGACCAAGGGCTGTTCGGCGTGACCGTACAGCACGCGGTGATGTCCCTGCGCATCGGTCTGCACCTGGGCGCTGTGATAGCCGCGCTCCAGCAAGTGGCGCTTCAATGCGGCCACTTCGCCCGGCCTGCTCTCCAGCATCGGATTGTCTGTAATCAGCAGAGGCTCATCCACATGGCCCAGGCCATTGATGCCCTCGGCGCCTATCAGGCGCAGCAGCAGATCGAATTCAGGGGTGTCCGCCATGGCCGGGTCAAACCCGCCGGCTTGCAAAAACACATCGCGCCGGAACAGCCAGTGGCGGGCCATGGTGGACGGGAAGGACAGTAGCATGTCCAGATTGAAGTCCGGCCGGAAGGCAGGGGCCAGGCTTCCCAGGTTGTCTGCGCGAACCAGCTCATCCCCATAAATGGCGCGCACGCCATCCGCTTGCATCAGCTCCAGGGCGGCAACCAGCAGGCCGACGGGGGTGAAGCATTCCCCTGCATCCACCAACATGAGCCAGTCGCTGGCGCTGGAGGCAGCGTGCGCGTTGAAGGCAGCCAGCCAGTCGCTGCCTTGATCCAGCACATGGTGGCGCATGCCGATAGGCACCGATGCCTGCGACTTGGCTAGTACCGTGACCTGGATGCGATCGTACAGGCATCGATCCGGTGACAGGCTTTCCAGTGTGGCGGCCAATTTGGCGGGAGATCCACTCAGGTCGCGCACAAGAATGGCGATGCGGGGCGCGTAGGCATGCTGAGTGATGTGGGCTTTGATTCGCTGGGCTTGTGCATCGGAAGGCGCGCGTGCGATCAGCCAATTGCGCAAAGTCCTGTGTGGGTCTTCGCCGTGCAGCATGCGTTCGAGGCGGGCGCGCAGATCAATTTCCTGGAATTCGTCGGGCGAAGCCAGCGGAGCCACGCGCACCAAGTGGTTGTCGGCCTCGCGGTACCAGCCAAGCTGCCGAATCAGGCGGCTGAAGTCCGCATAGCCCTTGTGGCCGATGCCCGGCGTGGAGCGGCTCGTGTGGCTGACTTGCTCGGAGGAAAACCGAAAACTGGCGCCAGGCTGTTCCAGAATCGCCAGGTGGCCCTGGCGCATCATGTTGACGTACATGGTCAGATCGCCCAGCCATTCTATCGGCTGGCCATCAAGCGCCATGGGGTCGCTGCTCAAGGGCAGAAGAAGTTCCCGCCGGAACATGACGCCGCTTGGCTCCCCGATGAAATTCAGGATGTTGTCGGCCAGGAACGACACTAGATCAAGCCCATGCACGCAAACATCGTTGTCAAACCAACTGCGGGTGAGGATTGAGTCGGGCAGAGGGTTGCCGTTTTCATCGATTTGGGTGCGGCGGGAAGCGACCAGGGCTATTGCGGACTGGGCATCCAGTACGGCGGCTTGTGCTGCAAGTGTGCCGGGCAGCAGCAGGTCGTCATCGCAGAGAAACTTGAGGTAGCGTCCGCGAGCCAGCTTCAGGCATTTGGCGAAATTGCCGCGCTCGCCCAACTGTTCTGCGTTGTGGGTATAACGCAGGGGCGGCCCGTTGGGGGCATCCAGATACGGCGCGACGACTTGCGCCACAGCATCGGTGCGACAGTCATCGCAGATCAGAATTTCATAGTCATCGAAATCTTGCGCCAGAGCGCTGCGCAGCGCTTCGTCCAGGAAGCGTGCTTTGTAGGCAGGGATTGCCAACGTCAACTTGCAGCCGACAACCGCGCCGGGGGGTTCACCCGGTACTGCCTGCGTGGGGCGCTCCGACAGGTGCGCGGTGTGCGGGCGCAATATCAAGTCAAGAATCTCATCCTGCATTTGCAAGCTCAATGTGGGATAGATGGGAAGGCACAGCACCTGATTGGCAACCCGGTGCGCGACGGGCAGGTTTTCCACGGTCGCCGAGGGCAAGCCCCGGTACATGGAAAACGAACTGGCGAGCGGATAGAAATAGCGCCGGGCGTGGATATTCCGTTCCCTGAACCGGTCGTAGAGATCATCCCGGCTCAAGGGGTATTCGGGGCCGATCAGGATGGGAAAGTAGGCGCGATTGGGTTGCTGCTCACGCCCCTCGACACAGCTTATGCCGGCAGCGTCTGCCAGCCTGGCGCGATAGCGGGCATCGATGCTTGCGCGGGCGGCCAGTGCGGCGTCGATGTGCCTCAGTTGCAGCAGGCCGAATGCGGCATTGATTTCGCTCATCTTGCCGTTGATGCCTGCTGCCACCACCGTGACTTCATCGACAAAGCCGAAATTCTTCAAATGGTCGATACGCCGTTTGGTGCGCGCATCGGGGCTGACGATGGCGCCGCCCTCGAAAGTGTTGAACACCTTGGTGGCGTGAAAACTCAGGCAGGAAAGATCGCCATGGTGGAGGATGCTTTCGCCGTTGTTGCGAACACCGAAGGCATGGGCAGCGTCGTAGATGACCTTGAGACCGTAGTTGTCCGCCACGGCCTGAATGGCCTTGACATCGCACGGATGTCCGTAGCAATGCACCGGAAGAATGGCTGTGGTTTGAGGGGTAATGGCTGCTTCGATCTTTTGCGGATCGAGGTTGAGCGTGTCGGGGTCGATGTCAACGAATACCGGTTTGATGCCATTCCACGTCAACGCATGGGCGGTGGCTACAAAGGTGTAAGGCGTGGTGATGACCTCACCCGTGATGCGCAGTGCCTGAAGGGCCGTGACCAGTGCCAGCGTGCCGTTGGCGAACAGGCTCAAATGCTCCACGCTCAGGTAGCGGGCGAGTTCGGCTTCCAATTGCGCGTGAAACGGCCCGCCATTGGTCAACTGCTGGCTGGCCCATATTTGTTCGAGGTAAGGCGTGAACTCTTCCAGGGGAGGCAGCAGCGGCCTGGTAACGGGGGTAAAAGAGTCGGCCATGCAGTTGCCCAATGTTGTCGATGGTGCAGAGTCAGGCTGCTTTGGCTTTGCCGTAGTAGTCTGATGCGTCGTAAGTCATGCCGACACGATCATAGGCAAACTGGATGCTGATGCGCCTGTTGCCGCAGACGACCGGCTGGACTGCATGGTAGGTTTTTGCGCCTTCGAAAATGAGCAGATCGCCCGCCTTCGGCTTCAGAACGCACTTCTGGCCGAACCGATTCAGGTAGGCTTGGCGACGCACATAGCGGTCAAGGGCGCGTTGAACCTTCTTTTTCACCATACCCCTGGGGTGCCCTAGCCAATATCGCAACCGTGGGTATAAAACCATTTCACCTCCATCGTAATCGTCGTTTACATAGAGGACTGCTGTCAAAAGATTACGGTCAAAGTGGGGTTGAAATTTTCCGTGCGCTGGCGTCAGATTCACGCTGAGCCCAATGCTCCTGTCGGCAATGGTTGCAATTCCGAGTTTGATATTGCGCAATTCATGGAGAAGAAATTGATCGTAGATGCTTGCGGCCAATGGCAGCCGGGCATCGACCGCATCGCCATTGAAGGTGTCGAAGTGTGATGCAATCCAGCGCACCTCAATCAGGTCTTGCTGTGCAATGCCGCTCTCTATCTCCCGATGAAGATAATGAATTGTGTTTTTATCGAGAAAATCAGAAACAACCAGGTAGCCGTGGCGGTGAAATTGTCGAATTTGCTCGCTGGTTAATTCTTTGGGGCAAAGAACGGGTGAACTGGCAAAGGAATTCATCGTGGCGTTCCTATGCAAAGCAGCCGCTCACTATTGTCGAGAAAGGCCATGCGCTGCATTTTCAGGCACCATTTCAGCAGCGTGGGATGGGTCCAGTTGTTTTTTATCAACCAATCCTCCCATCGGCGTTTTTGCTTTCCAACGGGGATGATCTCGATGTCGGTGCAGACGGTTTCTAAAAGATTGCTGATTTCTTTTGTGTCGAAGAAGCGGATGTCGTAGAGCGGATCCGTTTGTTTCATTCGATCAAAATAACCCAAAAATTGGGTGTTGTGTTTGTTGTGTACCGTAACGATCATCCGTTTTCGGGTAATGCGTGCCTGCTCGACTGCCAGGGCGCGAATTTCTTCGTTGGAAAAGAGAACCCAGAATCCGTTGTGATAAGTCACGTCAAAAGACTTGTCTGGCACCGGCATCGAAAACGCGCTCATCTGATGAAAGCGTGCGCTGTATTCTGGGTACGCGGCTTGAGCGCGCAGCACCGATTCGCTGGAGAAATCCATTCCTTCTCCATCAAATCCCCTGCGGCATAGCGCTGCCACATCGCGAAAGCTGCCGGCAGCCATTTCAAGTATGTGATTATCACCCGGTCGCAACAGTGCGCGGACATAGTGCGCATGGCGAATGTCCTGCTGGTAATGGTCAAAAATCTCGGCCCATTTTTGATCCCAATCCGCTGCGGACGAAGATGGGTTCAGGTTCTGGAGCGACATGGGCTGCTTTCTTGTTGTAGGCGGCTGCGTTCAGGCGATCGGGACCGCCACGCATTCTTGCAGCGCACGGGTGAATATCTGTCCTGGGTTGATGGCGCAGGGCTTTGGCGGAATCCCCTGAAAGCAGCCCCAATGGGCCTGCACCACATCGTAGCCAGCCAAGACGGAGAAGGCCGCGCCGGCAGAGAAGCGTGGGTTCACATCCATCAGCAAGTAGCGTCCTTCGACTTGCAGGAATTCGATGTTGACACACCCATTCATTCCTGTGCGCCGAGCCACCTCGGTGGCCAAGGCGGTGAGCGTGGCATTCGCTAGGGTGCGCACGGTCATCCCTGCCCCATTCGACGTGCGCAGAAGCTCTTCGCGGCATGCCACGGCGGTGGCCCCTGTGTCGGCATGCCGTATCACGTCGGCCACAATAACTTTGCCTTCCAGCAAGGGTTGCACTACGTAGTTGGGGCTGTCGATGGCTTTCAGCGCATATGCCAGATCAGTCTCGGTGCGGGCGATGAACTGTCCCTGGCTGCTGCGGCCTCGGCGTGGCTTGAAGAGCAGCGGCAGCGCTGAGCTTGTCGGCACCAGGGCGTCCGGCGTCGTGGTTGGAATGGTTTCGACGGCGGTTTGCTTGAACATCTGCGCCAGCGCCAGCTTGTCGCGCGCCGCATCCACCGTGGCAGCATCCGGTGTGCAGATCATGACACCCAGGCGCGCGGCCCAGTCTTCCCGACAAGCGGCAAGAACATCCACCTCAGGGTCTGTGAGCGCAATCAGATGTGAAATGCGCTCTTGTGCGCAAATGCGTTGGATATCTTGCAGATAAGCCGACGCATCGCTGCTGGGGCGAATATGGTGAAACCCGTCTACCCCGGCGGATGAAGCGAGCCAGGAGGCGGGGTAGATGTCACACCCTACGATTCGGGGCCGGGTCGGGCCGAATTTGCGCAGTTGTCGGATGACGCATCCGGCAGACATGGATCCGATGGACGTTACCAAAATGGCGGTTTCGGCTTGCATCGGATTCATTCACTCAGCGATTGATTGCCTGGGCGTTGCGCTAGCTGATCTTTCAGTGATTCAACTTCCTGATAGAGGTGGCGCAACTTTTGGGATCGTGAGCTTTTGAATATATCGTCCACGCCCATGCGGAGTGAATATTTGGAGGTGATTTTTCCGCAAACCGGGATGCGTGTCGTGGGCTCGTCTATGTGTTGTATGTGAACTTCGATATAAACGCGATTCGACTGCGTTTTGTTCTCTGGCGATGCATGCCAGACAGCAGAGTTCATGCATACAACATCGCCCGGCTCGGCGTGGCTGCGGATGGCTGGATATTCGGGCGGCAGGATTTCGGCAATTTCACCGACATCACCCAGGTATCCGAAATGATGGGTTCCGGGATAAAAAATCAGCCCCCCATTATCGTAGGAGCATTGTGTCAATGCAATGAAAAGAGAATAGCTCCCATGACCCGTGCTCCCGCCCAATTGATAGCCCGTGTCCTGATGAAGGATAACTGGCCGCGCATCATTTTTGTCCTTTCGAACAATGCGAATGAAATCGATGCCGACATTGCCGTCAAAAAATGACGCGACAAGCGTCAAGAATTCAGGCTCCTTGATGATTTCCTGTAGAAAATTCCCTTCATCGACTTTAATTTCTGTGGGATGAAATGGGGTTTTCTTTAATCTTTCTTCGCCCAATTGCTGGAGGTATGAGTTGAAGTATTTTTCTATCGTAGAGGCGCTGAATGCATTTCTGACGACATTGACGCCCAGCAAGTGCAGTTGCTCATGATCGACCGCATTGGATATGAACCTCCCATTGCTGATGGCATCCTGAAGATCGGCGATGGGAGCGCTAATATTCATTAATTTCTCCGGTCAAAGATCTTGCATCGAAAGGTGAGGCGATTTGTTACGGAGGGATGAATTGGAAAGAATCAATCCACCTTCTCGAATTTCATCTTGCGGGGGTCGGATTCGGTCGCGTCGTGGGTGGTTTTCTTGACGATGACACCATACTCCAGCGGGAAGAGGTTTCTGTCAGGGGTATCAAGTTTGCTGAAGTAAACGGTTTCAAAATCCCTGAACAAGACCTTCAGCCCGAACTCGGTGAATCTCCAGCAATCCGGTACGGGCCCATGAATGCGTGCATTCAGCGGCGTGGTAAAGAGGATGTGGCCGCCGGTCTTTACGATTCTGCGCAGCTCCCGAATGGCGGAGAAGGGGTCAACCACATGCTCCAGCACCTCGGTACACAACAATGCGTCGTAGCTGTTGTCGGGGATGTGCGCGTTGTACTGGGTGATGTCGGCCACCACGTCGGGGTGGGATGCCGTGGTGATGTCCAAGGTTATCAGGTTATATGACTGCAGCTCCGGGATGTTTTTCCCTTGATTTCCTATATCGCAAATGACGTGCTCGGTCTTCAGGTAATTCTTTATGAAAAACCTGCGGGTTTCGTTGATGAACGCTCTGGATATTGGGAAGTGGATGTTGTCGAACTCGGAGGGCAGGGTCATGGCGTTTTCTTTCGGGGGCGCTGGTTGCTCATGCGGATGCCCCGCGCATCCTGCCATATATCAAGCGCCCTGGGACGGGGGTGATTGCGCATGCCAACCACCGCTCCTTCGCCATCCGGGCCGCCTTGCCTTACCGTTGCAGCAACTGCAACACCTGCTGCGGCAGTTGATTGGCCTGGGCGACCATGGCGGTGCCGGCTTGCTGCAGGATCTGGGTGCGCGAGAGGTTTGCCGTTTCTTTGGCGAAGTCGGCGTCGATGATGCGCCCGCGTGCCGCCGAGGTGTTTTCCACCATGATGTCGATGTTTGCCACTGAGTTCTCAAAGCGGGTTTGCAAGGCACCCAGGTCGGCGCGGGCGCTATTGATTTGATCTAGCGCGTTGTCGATTTTATTGAGGGCAACCCAGGCATTCGCTTGGGTGGATACATCAATGGCTTCAATGCCGATATCGGAGTCAACCGCAGTGGTGGCCAGTGCGCCGATGCCGGTGGCCGCTGCGGTGAATCCTGTCATGGTGGCCGTCATGGCCGTGCCGTCGTCGTTCACTTTGGACGAGCGGAACTGGATCTCGTACGCGCCTTGAGGGGTAGTGGTCAGGAAAGCCGTGACCCCGGTGTCGTCGGACTTCTTGTTAATGGCTTCCACCACCTGGCCCAGGCGTTCCGACGAGGAATTGGCGGGTGGCAAGTCGGCCAGCGCAACATTGGCCACGACCCCCGCAGTGCCCGAAACGACGATGGACAGCCCGCTGACCGCCCCCCCGAAGCCCGCCGCGCCGCTGGCCAGGGCCGCGCCCGATGCGGTGGCCTCGCCATAGGATATGGTGGAGAGCCCGTCGATGGTGGTGTCGGTCAATGCGCCCACGGTGATCGTGTCGCCCGCATTGGCGCCCACCTGGAACACGGCGCCGGCGAAGGTCCCATCCAGAATCTTCTTGCCGTTGAAGCTGGTTTGCTTGGCCACGCGGTCGATCTCGTCACGCAGCTGCGCGACCTCGGCTTGCAGCGCCTTGCGGTCGCTGGTGCTGTTGGTGGCGTTGGATGCCTGCACCGCCAGCTCGCGCATGCGTTGCAGCATGTCGCCCACCTTGCCCAGCGCGCCCTCTGCCACCTGGGCCAGCGAGATCCCGTCGTTAGCGTTGCGCGATGCCACCGTCAGGCCCTTGACCTGGGTGTTCATGCGCTCGGCGATGGCCAGGCCGGCGGCGTCGTCCTTGGCGCTGTTCACCCGCAGGCCCGAGGACAGGCGCTGCATGGACGTGGACAGCGAGGTAGCGGACAGGCCCAGGTTGCGCTGTGCGTTGATCGACGGGATGTTGGTGTTGATGGTGGAAGCCATTGCGGAACTCCTTCATAGGATTGGCATTGCTGCCGTAACCAAGGACACCATTCGCAGTTGGTAACCCTAGCGTTGGTGGAATTCTTCAACAGCCGCGCCCGGCGTGGCGAGGGGAAAAAAGGGTGGAACTCCGGCCATCTCCGGCGTTCCGCGCTTCCCAATTGTTACGAGCATGCTCTTGTGCAGAAGCGGTCGGGGTGGCCATCGGCTTGGCAATCATTCTTCTTTTGATAGCTGCTCGCGATTGATTTATAAGGGCCAGATGCCAATTCAGCTAGAAATTTTTTGCCGGAACTTCCATGGGGCTCACGCACGCGCCAGCGCCGGGCTGCAGATTTTTGTTACGAAACGCTCAAGTTTCCCCAGCTGCGGCCCGATAACCCATCCAACAGGTTCACAGCGAATTTGTTGACCGGCAAGCGATGGATGGGTTCACGTTACTGCCGCCCCGGTCTTGGCTGCTGGCATGGGTGCCAGCGTTGTGACCGGCGGTTAGCCGGAAATATAGTCACCAAGGAGCATTTCAAATGGCCTCTACCATCAACACCAACATCCCTTCGTTGAACGCACAGCGCAACCTGGGCCTGTCCGCTACCTCGCTGTCCACGTCCATGCAGCGCCTGTCCTCGGGCCTGCGGGTGAACAGCGCCAAGGACGACGCCGCCGGTCTGGCGATCTCCGAGCGCATGAACACCCAGGTCAAGGGCCTGACAGTGGCTGCTCGCAACGCCAACGACGGCATCTCGCTGGCGCAGACGGCCGAAGGCGCACTGGGCAAGGTGGGCGACATGCTGCAACGTATGCGCGAACTGGCCGTGCAGGCATCCAATGCCACCAACAGCGTCAGCGATCGCAAGGCCCTGCAAGCCGAAGTCTCGCAGCTGCGTGACGAAATCGACCGCGTGGCCAAGCAGACCAGCTTCAACGGCAAGAAAGTGCTGGATGGCACTTTCGCCGGTGCCGTGTTCCAGGTGGGGGCCAATGCGGGCGAGAACATCACCGTGGGCGCACTGACCGATTCCAGTGCCAAGGGGCTCTCCACCGTGTCCTATGGCTCGCAATCGGCATCGGGCGCAGCCCTGGCCAGCGGCGCAGCCGGTTTTGGCGGCGCAGTGAGCGGGTTGAGCATCACGGTTTCGGGCAGCGCTGCGGTCAACCTTGAAGACCTGGAGATTGCCAGCTCCTCCTCGGAACGCCTGGGCCAGGTGGTTGCGGCCATCAATAAGAAGACCGACGACACCGGGGTGACGGCTTTCCTGACGACGACGGCCAATGGTGGGTTCGAGATTGAACTGCGCTCGTCCAGGGTGGATGACGATGGCAATGCCCTGACGGCAACCTTGGCAGGGTTCAGTGCTGGAACGACAGGGATTGGCGCTGTTGCAACCACGGCCACGAATGGCGAAGTGGGGATTGAGGAGATCGACGTCACCACGCAGGCAGATGCCTGGGTGACCCTGAAGAAAATCGACGACGCCATTGACCAGATCAATAGTGCCCGCGCTGACCTGGGTGCCCTGCAAACCCGCTTCGAGAACTCGGTGAACAACATCGACATCATGACCGAGAACCTGTCCGCATCGCGCGGCCGCATCGTGGATGCCGACTTCGCCAAGGAAACGGCGAACCTCTCGCGCACCCAGATCCTGCAGCAGGCCGGTGTGGCGATGGTGGCGCAGAGCAACCAGCTGCCCCAGCAAGTGCTGTCGCTGCTGCGGTAAACCGGTGGAGCGCAAAGGGACGAGGCATGCCTTGTCCCGCCAAAGCGGCGATGGGGTGGTCCCTGTCGCCGCTTTTCCGGCTTTTGCACGGGGCCGTTTTTTGCAAGAATGATGCAGTTTTTGCACCGCCCCGGGCTTGTGGGCGCTGCCCAAGGAGAGCGACATGGCCATTTCATCGATAGGCATCGGCAGCGGGCTGGATGTCAACAGCATCGTCTCCCAGATGGTGGCGCTGGAGAAGCGCCCGCTGGATCTGCTCCAGACCCAGGCGGCCTCCATCCAGACCAAGATGTCCACCTATTCGCAGATCAAGTCGCTCATGTCCACGCTGGGGGACGCGGCGGCCAAGCTGACGCGCGATGGGTCGTGGAACGGCGTGACGGTCGCGTCGTCGAACAGCACGGCGGTGTCGGCCACCGTCACCGGCATTGCCAGCGCGACGAGCTTCGGCATCAGCGTGCAGCAACTGGCGCGTGCACAGTCGGTGGCGTCGTCGGCGGTGGCCAAAGACGCGGCGGTGGGCGCGGGCACGCTGACCATCGAGATGGGTACGTGGGGGCAGGACTCCACGTTCGCCAAGGGCGAGGCCGCGAAGATGGAGATCCAGGTGGCCGCCGGCGATACGCTGTCCGAGATCGCCGCCAAGATCAATGACGCCAATGGCGGCGTGACCGCCACGGTGCTGCGCGACGCTTCGGGCGAACGCTTGCTGGTGCGTTCCAAGGAAACGGGCGAGGCATCGGGCTTTCGCATCCAGGTGGCCGAGGATGGCGGCGCGCCAGGGTTGTCGGCCCTGGCATTCGACCCCGAGACTGCGCCCACGGGGGGCATGGCCGCGAACGCCGCGCAGTATGCGCAGAACACCAAGGCCAAGATCAACGGCATCGACATCACGTCTTCGGACAACACCTTCGCCGACACCATTCCGGGGCTCAAGATCACCGTCGCGCAGGTCACCGCCGCCAACGAGGAGGTGACCATGAAAGTGGGCGCTGACACGGCCGCGATGAAGAAGAACATCCAGGATTTCGTGACCGCCTACAACGCGGTGAACGACCTGCTGAGCACGTCCACCAAGTACGACGCCGAGACCAAGACCGCCGGCGTGCTGCAGGGCGACAACACGGCCGTGGGGCTGCAGGGTGCGCTGCGCATGCTCACCATGGGTTCGGTGGGCGGCACGGGGGCGCTGCAGCGCCTGTCGGACATCGGCATCAGCCTGCAGCAGGGCGGCAAGCTCTCCGTGGACGAAACCAAGCTGGACAAGGCGCTGCAGGACCCGGCGGCCCTCAAGCCCCTGTTCGCCACGGCCGCGGATAGCAGTGGGCAAGGGGGCGGCATCGCGGTGCAGTTCAAGAACTTCACCTCGGGGCTGCTCTCGCTCGACGGCCTGATGAACAACAAGTCCGATGCGCTGGAAGCGGCCAAGAAGCGCAACACGAGCGAGCAGGACAAGGTGAATGACCGCGCCGCCGTGGTCGAGAAGCGCCTGCGCGCCCAGTACACGGCGCTGGACGCGAAGATGGGGCAGCTGACGGCGCTCAACAGCTACATCTCGCAGCAGGTGGCGGCCTGGAACAAGAGCAGCGGCTGATACGGGGTAAATTTCGCTTGAGTTTGCGACGCTGCTGCCGAAAACAAAAGGTAAGCAGTCACAAGGAATGGTAGCCATGTACACCCCCGTCAGTTCCCGCGCCGCCAATGCCTACCGCCAAGTGGGCGTGCAGTCCAGTGTGGACGGTGCCAGCCCCCACCAATTGATCCAGATGCTGTTCGACGGCCTGCTGCAGACCCTGCACGAGGCGCGCGGCGCCTTGCAGCGCGGCGAGGTCGAGGCCAAGGGCCGCCTGCTAGGCAAGGCGGTGCGCATTCTGGAAGAGGGCCTCAAGGGCGCCCTGAGCCCTGCGGGCGGCGAGCTGACCGTGAACCTGCGCGCCCTGTACGACTACAGCGTCTCCCGCCTCACGCTGGCCAACCTGCGCAATGACGCGGCGCTGGTGGAAGAGGTGGTGGCCCTGATCGAACCCGTGGCCCAGAGCTGGGGCGCCATCGGCCAGGACCCGAAGGCGGGAGCGTGACCATGATGGAGACCCCATTGATCGATTTCTACAAGGCCATCGAGGACAGCAGCGCCAAGATGCTGGAGGCCGCGCGCCTGAAGGACTGGGACGGTGTGGTGCGCTACGAGGGCGCCTGCGCGGTGCTCATCGAGCAGCTGCGCTACAAGTCGCAGGAGCAGGAGTTGCTGCCCGAGCACCGGCGCGAGAAGACGCGCATCATGCAGCGCATCCTGCGCAACGACGCGCAGATCCGCTGCCTGGCCGAGCCCTGGCTGGCGCAGTTCGAACATATGTTCGAAGGGCAGCCGCAGATGATGCATTGACGGCAGCGGCCGAAGCGCAATAAAAAAGCCCCGCACTGCGGGGTTTTTTTGTGGGTGCTATGTTTTAAGGAGCTGCTGGCGCTTGATATGTAAGGATTTCAGATTATTTTGTGCTTGAAATTATTGTGAATCAAGCGCAAGTAGCTATGCAAACAATAGCAATCTCAGTTCCTACACCTGCATGTTCATGATGTCGGTGTAGGCCTGCACCATGCGGTTGCGCACGTGCAGTGTGGCCTGGAAGCCGATCTGGGCCTTCTGGATGGCCACCATGGTTTGTTCCAGGCTCACGGACGGGTCTTCCATCTGGACGGCGGTCTGTAGGTCCGTGGCGCGGTTCTGCGCCGCGCTGACCGACTGCAGCGCACCCTTGAGCGCGCTGGAAAAGCCCACGTTGTCATTGGCGTCGTTCTGCGGCGCCGCGGCACGGCGCGCCAGGCCAGCGCCCGTGAGCGGGGCGGTCGAGCTGGGGATGCGTAGGTCCATGGCGGTGACTCCGGGGAGGAATGGGAATGGCGGTATGCTGCGTATCCTAGCCATCGCGTCACGGTTCATCGCTGGGAATTGATGGTCAAACGCGCGGCTTATCCAGCGAACATTTCACGGGCGCCACCGAATAATCGACCCCACGCCGAGGTCCGTGGCCGGGCCTTTCTCCCTACTGGAAAGCAAGATGTCCGCAGTTGCTGAAGTCCCTCTCAATTCGCTCCCGACGCCCTCCAGCCCGAACTGGCTGCAGCGGCTGTCCGCCCTCGACCGGGCGCAGCGCATGCGGCTGGGCGTGGGCGTGGCGCTGCTGGTGGCGGTGGCGGTGGCCGCCATCGTGCTGGGGCGCCAGCCCGACTACCGGGTGCTGTTTGCCAATCTGAACGACAAGGACGGCGGCGCCATCGTGGCCCAGCTGTCGCAGATGAACGTGCCCTACAAGCACGCGGACGGCGGCGGCGCCATCCTGATCCCGGCCGACCGCGTGCACGACGTGCGCCTGCGCTTGGCCACCCAGGGCCTGCCCAAGGGCTCGGTGACGGGCTTCGAGCTGATGGAGAACAGCAAGTTCGGCATGACGCAGTTCCAGGAACGGCTGAACTTCCAGCGCGGGCTGGAGGGCGAGCTCACGCGCTCCATCCAGGCGCTGTCGTCCGTGCAGGGCGCGCGCGTGCACTTGGCGCTGCCCAACCAGAACGGCTTCTTTC
>JAMHVS010000034.1:0-1294 GCA_035911315.1 Xanthobacter sp. | reverse complement strand
TGAGGTGGTGCCGTTTTTCTGGACAGGGTGATAAGCTCAGCCTGACCTGAGGAATGGACTGGAATGAAGACGACGAGAAAGCGCTACAGCGCGGAGTTCAAGGCGAAGGTTGCGATGGAGGCGATCCGGGGCGATCTGACGCTGGCTGAATTGGCGGCCAAGCATGGTGTGCACCACACGATGATCGGCGCGTGGAAGCGGCAGGCGATGGATGGCATGGCCAGCCTGTTTGACGGCGGCGATCAGGCGGCCAAGGCCTGCAACGAGGCCGAGATCGAGAAATTGCACGCCAAGATCGGGCAGTTGCTGGTGGAGCGCGATTTTTTGGCACGAGCCTCCGGTCGATGAGCATGGACCGGAGGCGAAAGATGGTCGAACCGGACAACCCGGACCTGTCGATTGCGGCGCAATGCCGCCTGCTTTCGATCAGCCGGTCGGGCTATTATTACGCGCCGGTGCCAGAGAACGGCGCGACGTTGGCGCTGATGGCCTTGATCGATCAGGTGTTCATGGACTGCCCATGGTATGGCAGTCGGCAGATGGCCCGTCATTTGCAACGCATGGGCCATGCGGTTGGCCGCCGCCGGGTGCGGCGCCTCATGGCGAAAATGGGACTGACAGCGATTTACCAGCGCCCACGCACCAGCGATCCGCACCCCGAGCACCGGATCTATCCCTATTTGCTGCGCGATCTGGCGATCACGCAGCCCAATCAGGTGTGGTGCGCGGACATGACCTATCTGCCGATGCGGCGGGGCTTCCTTTACCTGGTGGCGATTATGGACTGGGCGACGCGCAAGGTGCTCGCCTGGCGCATCTCGAACACGATGGATGCCGGGTTCTGCGTCGAGGCTTTGCAGGACGCCATGGCCCGTTATGGCAAGCCCGAAATCTTCAACACCGATCAGGGCAGCCAATTTACCAGTCGCGCCTTCACCACCGTGCTGCGCGAGGCCGAAGTGCGGATCAGCATGGATGGCCGGGGCCGATGGATGGACAATGTCTTCATCGAGCGCCTCTGGCGATCCGTGAAGTATGAATGCGTCTATCTCCACGCCTTCGAGACCGGCAGCGAACTGCGGGCGGGCCTGGCGCGCTGGTTCACCTACTATAACCACCACCGGCCTCATTCCGCCCTTGCCGGTAGAACCCCGACAGAGGCATATGGGCAAATCGGCCCATCAGATCATGGGGGGCATGCCCCCCATGATCTGATGGCCAAACTCGCGGCATGACGACATCGGCTTGAGCTTAATTTTGCCGCAAACCTGTCCAGGAAGGCGGGACCACCTCA
>JAMHVS010000033.1:0-2796 GCA_035911315.1 Xanthobacter sp. | reverse complement strand
ATTCCGGCCACCCAGTTCGCCGGCCTGATCGATCCCGTGTCCTCGCTTGAAGGCTCCAGCAAGTTCATCGGCGAGATCTACCCCGCCACGCACATGATCTCCATCAGCCGTGGCGTGTTCAGCAAAGCGCTCGGCCTGGCCGATCTGGCGGGGCCGTTGTGGTCGATGCTGCTGTCGGTTCCGGTGATTCTCGGTGCGGCCGTTTTGCTACTCAAGAAGCAGGAGCGCTGAGATGAGCGGAAGAAACGTTGCCAACATCTACGACCTCGGTGTCAAGGAGCTGTGGAGCCTTTGGCGTGATCCGATGATGCTCGTACTCATCGTCTATGTGTTCACCGCGTCGGTCTACACCAAGGCCACGTCCATGCCGGAGACGCTGCACAACGCGCCCATCGCCATCGTCGACGAGGATAATTCGGCGCTGTCCCAGCGGGTTGCCTCGGCCTTCTACCCCCCGCAGTTCACCCAGCCGGCCATGATCGACTATAGAGACGTGGACCCGGGCATGGACGCGGGGCTGTACACCTTCGCCCTGGTTATTCCGCCCAACTTCCAGCGTGACGTGCTGGCGGGGCGATCGCCCGCCGCGCAGCTCAATGTCGACGCCACCCGCATGAGCCAGGCCTTCACCGGCAGTGGCTATATCCAGCAGATCTTCACCGGTGAAGTCAATGAGTTCGTCAAGCGTTACCGCGGCACCGACGCGCCACCCGTGGATCTGGCATTGCGCGCACGCTTCAACCCGGCACTGGACAAGGCCTGGTTCGGCTCGGTGGTGCAGATCATCAACCACATCACGCTGTTGTCCATCATCCTGACCGGCGCAGCGCTGATCCGGGAGCGCGAGCACGGCACCATCGAGCACCTGCTGGTGATGCCGGTTACACCCGCGCAGATCATGCTCTCCAAGGTCTGGTCGATGGCCCTGGTCGTGCTGATCGCCTCCTTCCTGTCCCTCAACCTCATGGTGCGCGGCATCCTGGGCGTGCCCATCGAGGGCTCCATTGTGTTGTTCTTCGCCGGCGCGGCCCTCAGCCTGTTCGCCACCACCTCCATGGGCATATTCATCGCCACGCTGGCGCGCAACATGCCGCAGTTCGGCATGCTGATGATGCTGACCATCATGCCGCTCCAGATGCTATCCGGCGGCGACACGCCCCGCGAAAGCATGCCCGAGATCGTGCAGAACATCATGCTGATCGCACCCACCACCCATTTCGTGGAACTGAGCCAGGCCATCCTTTACCGGGACGCGGGCCTGGAGACGGTATGGCAGCCGTTCCTGGCGCTGGCACTGATCGGCACAGTTCTGTTTTTCCTGTCGTTAGCACGCTTTCGCAAAACGATCGGCCAGATGGCTTGATCGTTTGACCGCCCGAGTGAGCATTTCACCCCCGGCAAGGAGTTTTACAATTAGCAATGAAACCATCCCTCTCAACCCATTCAAGGCGAACTCAGAACTGCAACTGCGCTTTCCAGCGCCTGACGCTGGAAAGCGGCCAACAATGGATGGAGAGCGCGACGGGTGTCGGTGAACACAATGCGTTCATTCGCGAGCGCATCTGTGCGGCGCTGGGCTTTCTGGGCATTGCCCTGGATACCGACGCCAACGCCCGCCACGCGGCGAAGATTTCCAGCGACCACAGCCAGGTCATCGTGGCGGTCGAGCCCGCCAACGAAGAGTGGATAGCCGCCAGCCACGCACTGTCCTGCCTGGACAGGGAGAAGGCGCGATGACGATCGATGCCTTCCATGGATTCACGCTCGCCATCGTGCTGTTGTTCGTGGGCAAGGGCCTGGTTGCGCGTTGGGGCATCTTGCGTCGATACAGCATCCCGGAATCCCTGGTGGGCGGCCTGGCCTGCGCCCTGGTTGTCTTCGCCCTGTACTACGGTGCGGGGATCGTCGTCAGTTTCGATCTCGAAGCGCGTGACGCGCTGCTGCTGTACTTCTTTGCGGCCATTGGCCTGGGTACCGACGCCCGCACGCTGCGCCATGGTGGGCGGCCCTTGCTGATCCTGTCGGGGTTGGCCATCGGGTTCATGGTGCTGCAGAACCTGGCCGGGATGGAGATGGCACGCGCCTTCGGCCTGGATCCGCGCGCCGGGCTGATGGTGGGATCGATTTCCCTGACCGGAGGCGTGGGCACCACCTTGGCCTGGTCCGATCACTTCGTTCAAAACCTCGGCATTGCGCAAGCGCAGGAACTGGGATTGGCAGCGAACATGATCGGCCTGATCGCGGCCTGCACCATCGGCGGCCCGATCGCAAGCCTGCTCATGCGCAGGCATCGGCTTCAAGCCGGAGACAGCGCCCTGGAAATTGGCACGCTGCACAGCAATGAGCAGCATGCCCGCCTGGACTACTACGGCGTGCTGCTGGCATTGCTCTGGCTCAACTTGGCCTTGATGCTGGGATACGGAATCAATGCCTTGGTAGCGCGTACCCCCGTCACGCTGCCCGCCTTTGTGGGCTGCCTGCTGGCCGGGATTCTCCTGCGCATGGTGGCCGACTGGATGAGGCCGAGTGGGGGCGGACGTCTATGGAACTGGCCGAGCATGCAGCCAGGCATTGCCCTGGTCTCCGATATCTCACTGGGCCTGTTTCTGACCATGGCGCTGATGGGACTCAGGCTCTGGGAACTGCAGCCCGTGCTCGCCTTCATCACGGCGGCGATGCTGGTGCAGATTGCCTTGGTCATCGCATTCGTTTTGCTGATTGTTTTTCGGGCAATGGGCAAGGATTACCAAGCCGCCGTGGTGTGCGCGGGTTTCGGCGGTATTGCGCTGGGATCTA
>JAMHVS010000032.1:0-17821 GCA_035911315.1 Xanthobacter sp. | reverse complement strand
CGCGCCGTCATGTTCTGGATTTCTTCGGGCGCGGCAGCGATTTCCACCTCTGCACGCAGAGGCTGACCGAGTCCGCTCAGGACTGTAATTCGCCCAAGCCCCGCTGCGGTGGCACTGAAGGACAGCGCACTGATTGCGGCAGCGAGCAGGGTGCGTTTTAGCCGACTATTCACGAGGTTCTTATGCACGAAGGCTGATCATCGAAATCGAGTTATCGATGAACATAACATCATGGGTTTGGTGAGGCAAGTTCAAGCACTATTTGAACTCGCCTCACCAAAGTGAGCTGCCAATTGAAAAAGGCGGCTTTCGCCGCCTTTTTCAATATCAATCTTCCAGCAGAACCCGCAACATGCGTCGCAGCGGCTCCGCGGCTCCCCACAAAAGCTGGTCGCCGACGGTGAAGGCCGAAATGTACTCGCCACCCATGGCGAGTTTCCGGATGCGCCCAACGGGAACCGTCAGCGTGCCTGTCACTGCGGTCGGGGTCAGGTCTCTCATCGACGCCTCGCGCTGATTCGGAACAACCTTGACCCAGTCATTGGCCGTGGCCAGCATGCTCTCGATCTCGTCGACCGGGATATCCTTGCGCAGCTTCAGGGTAAGCGCCTGGCTATGGCAGCGCATCGCGCCGATGCGCACGCAGAGGCCGTCGATGGGCACCACCGGAGCACTGAAGCCTTCGCCGCGACCGAGGATCTTGTTGGTTTCGACACCGCCCTTCCACTCTTCCTTGGACTGGCCGTTTCCGAGATCCTTGTCGATCCACGGAATCAACGAGCCGGCAAGCGGCACGCCGAAATTGGAAGCCGGGAAGGCCTCGTCGCGCATGGTGCCAGCCACTTCGCGGTCGATATCGAGGATTGCCGAGGCAGGATCGTCGAGCAGTTCTTTGACCGAGCGGTTCAGTTCGCCCATCTGGGACAGCAACTCGCGCATGTTCTGCGCACCTGCGCCGGATGCTGCCTGGTAGGTCATGGACGTAGCCCATTCGACCAGATCACGCTGGAACAGGCCGCCGAGAGCCATCAGCATCAGCGACACGGTGCAGTTGCCGCCGATCCAGTCGCGGCCACCCTTGACGAGTGAATCCTTGATCACGTTCATGTTGACCGGATCAAGGATGATGACTGCCTTGGGGTCCATGCGCAGCGTGGAAGCAGCATCGATCCAGTGACCGCTCCAGCCCGCTGCACGCAGCTTCGGGTACACGTCGCTGGTGTAGTCACCGCCCTGGCAGGTAATGACGATGTCCATCGTCTTCAGTTCGTCGATGTTCCGGGCGTCCTTCAGTGCGGGGGCTTCCTTGCCGAAATTCGGCGCCTTGCCGCCCGGATTGGAGGTGGTGAAGAACACCGGCTCGATCAGTGCAAAATCATTCTCTTCGCGCATGCGCTGCATGAGCACGGAACCAACCATTCCGCGCCAGCCAACCAGACCCACTCTTTTCATTTCGATCCCCGATCAGATTTGATTATTTTTTCAAATATTTACAGCGCAGCGATAACCGCGTCACCCATTTCCCTGGTGCCTACACGACGGGTGCCCGGCTCGTAGATGTCACCGGTGCGATAGCCAGCGGCGAGTACCTTTTTCACTGCGGTTTCGATGCGCGCGGCCTGGGCCTCCATGTTGAAGCTGTAGCGCAGCATCATGGCTGCCGACAACATGGTCGCCAGCGGGTTGGCCAGGTCCTTGCCGGCAATATCGGGGGCGGAGCCATGACTCGGCTCATACATGCCCTTGCCCTGGGCATTGAGGGAAGCAGACGGCAGCATGCCGATGGAGCCGGTGAGCATGGAGGCTTCGTCGGAGAGAATGTCGCCGAACATGTTGCCGGTCACCATCACGTCGAACTGCTTGGGGGCGCGCACAAGTTGCATCGCGGCGTTGTCGACGAGCATGTGGGTGAGTTCCACATCGGGGTAGTCGGCGGACAGTTCAATCATCACGTCACGCCACAGCTGGGTGGTTTCGAGGACGTTCATCTTGTCCACCGAACACAGCCTTTTATCGCGCTTGCGGGCGGCTTCGAAAGCCACCTTGCCGATGCGGCGAATTTCGGACTCCGAGTAGATCATCGTGTTGAAACCGACGCGCTCACCGTTTTCAACGCGGATGCCGCGGGGCTGGCCGAAGTAGATGTCGCCAGTGAGTTCGCGCACGATGAGGATATCCAGCCCGGCAACGATCTCGGGCTTGAGCGACGAGGCATTGGCGAGTTCGGGGTAAAGAATCGCCGGACGCAGGTTGGCGAAAAGCTCGAGCTGCCGACGAATGCCGAGCAGGCCGAGTTCGGGACGCTGCTCCCGCGGGAAGCTATCCCACTTCGGCCCGCCCACAGCACCGAGCAGCAGCGCATCGGCTTCATCGGCAAGACGAACGGTTTCTTCCGGCAAGGGCTTGCCCGTAGCATCAACGGCGGCGCCGCCCACGAGAGCCGTTTCGGCTTCGAACTTGACACCGTCATCACGCATGGCATCGAGCATGCGCAGAGTCTGACCGATGATTTCGGGGCCGATACCGTCACCCGGCAGAACGCAGATTTTCATTGTAGTTTTCCGTTTTTTTCGTTGGTCGATACCGGCAACAGAGCTGCCGCCGGCCGATCGCAGTAATCAGGCGAACAGCCAGGGCTGCTCGACGCGACGACGGGCTTCGTAGTCGCGGATGATGTCGGCACGACGCAGGGTCAGGCCGATGTCGTCCCAGCCATTGAGCAGGCATTCGCGGCGGAACGGATCCACGTTGAAGGGGATCACCTTCCCGTCGGCGCGGGTAATGGTCTGAGCCTGAAGATCCACCGCCAGCCGATAGCCGTCGGCCCCAAGGCACTGGGCAAACAGTTCTTCGACTTCGGCGGCATCCAGCTTGATGGGCAGGAGGCCATTCTTGAAGCAGTTGTTGAAGAAGATGTCGGCAAAACTCGGACCGATGATCACGCGGAAGCCGTAATCTTCCAGCGCCCACGGGGCATGCTCGCGAGAGCTGCCACAACCGAAGTTGTCACGGGTCAGCAGGATTTGGGCGCCCTGGTAGCGGGGCTGGTTAAGGACAAAATCCGGGTTCTCCGGGCGACCGGAATTGTCCTGACCAGGCTGGCCGACATCCAGGTAGCGCCACTCGTCGAACAGGTTGGGGCCGAAGCCGCTGCGCTTGATCGACTTGAGAAACTGCTTGGGAATGATTGCATCGGTATCGACGTTGGCGCGATCCATCGGCGCCACGAGACCGTCGAGTTTCTGGAAAGGCTTCATTACTTGGCTACCTTCTGGATGGCCTCGCCACCCTTTTCAAGATCCTTGCCGAACCCCTGCACGGTGTTGCAACCGGCGAGGAGCGCGACGGCAAATACACCGACCAGCGCGATGACTTTACGCATGACTGATTGTCTCCGCGACTTCAGGCGAGTTCGCGCACATCGGCGAAATGACCAGCGATTGCAGCCGCGGCGGCCATTGCCGGGCTGACCAGGTGCGTTCTGCCACCCGCGCCCTGACGGCCTTCAAAGTTGCGGTTGGACGTGGAGGCACAGCGCTCGCCCGGTTCAAGGCGATCGGCGTTCATCGCCAGACACATGGAACAGCCCGGCTCGCGCCATTCAAAACCGGCGGCAACGAAGATCTTGTCGAGACCTTCGGCTTCGGCCTGGCGCTTGACGAGGCCGGAGCCCGGCACAACCAGAACCAGCTTGACGTTGTCGGCCTTGCGGCGGCCCTGCGCCACTGCGGCTGCAGCACGCAGATCCTCGATACGCGAGTTGGTGCATGAACCGATAAAGACCTTGTCGATCGCAATGTCCTTGATCGGCGTACGCGGCGTGAGCCCCATATACTGAAGCGCGCGCTCCATGCCTTCGCGCTTGACCGGGTCTTTCTCGAGTGCCGGATCCGGCACGCTCGCGTCGACAGAAGCCACCATTTCGGGCGATGTACCCCAGGTAACCTGAGGCTGGATCTGCGCGGCATCGAGCTCCACCACGGCATCGAAGACGGCGCCGTCATCCGAATGCAGGGTCTTCCAGTATTCGACTGCACGATCCCACAGTGCGCCCTTTGGCGAAAAAGGCCGGTCTTTGAGGTAGGCGACGGTTTGATCGTCAACAGCGACAAGGCCGGCACGGGCCCCCGCTTCGATGGCCATGTTGCAAATGGTCATGCGGCCTTCGACCGACAGGCCACGAATGGCGCTGCCGCCGAACTCCACCGCGTAACCGGTTCCGCCCGCCGTGCCGATGCGGCCGATGATCGCCAGCACGACGTCCTTGGCAGTTACGCCGGCGCCGAGCTGGCCATCCACGTGGATCAGCATGGTTTTGGACTTTTTCTGGAGCAGGCACTGGGTTGCCATCACGTGCTCGACTTCCGAGGTGCCGATGCCGTGAGCCAGGCACGCAAAGGCGCCGTGCGTGGACGTGTGGGAGTCACCGCAGACGACGGTCATGCCCGGCAGGATTGCGCCGTTTTCCGGCCCGATGACGTGCACGATGCCCTGGCGCGCGTCCTTGAACGGGAAATAGGCCAGCGCTCCGACTTCACGGATGTTGCTGTCCAGGGTTTCCACCTGCTGACGGGAAACCGGGTCGAGAATGCCCCGCTCCCAGTGATCGGTGGGCGTGTTGTGGTCGGCCGTTGCAACGATCGAATCCACGCGCCAGGGCTTGCGCCCGGCCAGCTTGAGGCCTTCGAAGGCCTGGGGGCTGGTGACTTCGTGAACGAGGTGACGGTCGATGTAGATCAGCGCAGTGCCGTCGTCTTCGACGTGGACCACGTGGCTCGACCACAATTTTTCGTAAAGCGTTTGCGCTTGCATGGGCGGGAAGTCAGAGCTGAAGGGCGGAAAACTTTTATTATTTCACAGGCCTTGCGCGCTGAGTAGCTTGCTCGTACAGGGGCATGACCCGAGCGGCGTATTGCTGCAGATCCTGCTGCCGAGTCTCGTTGGACGGGTGGGTCGACAACCACTGCGGCGGAGCACCGCTGGAAGCCTTGGCCATCTTCTGCCAAAGGCTGATTGCGGCACGGGGGTCGTAGCCGCCTAGGGCTGCAAGTTCGACACCGATACGGTCGGCCTCAGTCTCGTGTTCACGGCTGTTGGGCAGTTCGAAACTCACCTTGGCCACGGTGCCGATGAGGTCGGTTCCCGCCCGGCCAACACCAAGCACGGCGCCGACAACCGCTACGCCGACGTTCGTCACCATCGACTGCGACGCCCGTTCACGGGCATGCTCGCGCAGCGCATGGGCAATCTCGTGGCCCATGATGGCGGCGATCTCGTTGTCGGTCAGTGACAGCTTTTCGATAATTCCGGAGTAGAACACGATCTTTCCTCCGGCCATGCACCAGGCGTTGAGATCGTTCGAAGTGAGCACATTCACCTCCCACTGCCAGGCCGGCGCGTCGGGCCGGAAAGCCCCGGTTGCCGGGATCAGGCGACGGGCCACCGCACGCACACGCTCAACCTGGTCCTTGTCCCGGTTCAGGGCGTTCTTCTGCCCCGCCTGCTGGATGATCTGGTGATAGCTCTGGGACGACGCCTGCTCCATCTCCTTGGACGAGACCATCATCATCTGGCGACGCTCGATACCCACCGCCCCGCCCTGGGTCGTTTGCACTGTCTGGCAGGCGGTCACGACGCCCGCGGCGATCATCACGGGCAAAAAGCCCTGCAGCCATCCAAAATGTCTATTCATGCTTTGACTCAAACTGTTCATTTAATTGCCTACCCGCCCTGAACTGCCCCGCTCCTGCCAGCCGCCGACGAGCACCAGCAAGCCGACAAGCGCAAACAGCGATCCGAGCGAATAGGTCCAGGCCGGCCCGATGCTTTCCCAAGTGTAGCCACTAATCAGACCGCCGATCATTCCCCCGGCGCCAAACGAAATACTGCCGTACAAGGCCTGACCACGCGCCTGGTGACGGGTTCCGAACCAGCCATTCACGGCAGCCACAGCAGCCGCGTGATAAGCGCCAAAGGTTGCACCATGAAGCACCTGGGCGAACAGCAACACCACCAACGACTCCGCCCCCCAGCCTATCAACAAAAACCGCAGCACGGCCGCCGCGAGACTGAAGATCAGGATTCCACGCAGAGAAGAGGCGCGAAGCAGCTGCGGCATCCCCATGAAAACAACGATTTCGGCAACAACACCAAGGGTCCACATCCACCCCACCAGCGACTTGCTGTAGCCATGGGCAACCAGGTGCAAGGAGTAGAAAACGTAAAGCGCTCCGTGAGCGGCGGACATGAAAAAGCACGCAGCCAGCAGCGCCCTCACGTCGGGCCGTCGCAAAATTTCGCTGAGCGCGACATGCACGGCGGGCGCCGTTGAGGCACGCGCCTCCGGGATCATCAGCGCGCAAAACAGGATTCCCCCAAGCAACGCCAACGAAATCCACAAGAGCGCAGCCACAGGCAGATCGTCGAGAAGATAACCAAGGCCCAGCACCGCCACGATAAAACCCACCGAACCCCACACGCGGATGTTGCCGTAGCGGCCGGCCTGCCCCTGCAAATGAGCAAAGGTCAGCGTTTCGATCAGCGGCAGTGCCGCACTCCAGAAAAAAGCCAGAAAAGCCATGCTGGCAAACAGCGCGCCATAGGCATCGCTCACCAGAAACCCTGCAAAACCAATCAGCGACAAAAGTGCAGACAGCCGCAGGATGGTCGTGCGGGCACCCAGCCGGTCGGCCAGCCAGCCCCAAAGTGCCGGCGCCAGCATGCGCATGACGGACATCAGCGACATCAGCACGGCAATTTGCGCTGCCGTGTTGCCGATGGATTGCAGGTAAAGGCTGAAGTAGGGAGAAAAGGCGCCGATGAAAGCGAAATAGAAGAAGTAATAGCCGGACAAGCGCCAGTAGGGAATCATCGACGGGAGTGTAGCTTGCACGGAACCCCGCGGAATCAACGGGGCGTGGCTTGAGCATGCCGGAATTGAAAAAATCAAAGCCCCCGAACAGCGGAGGCTTGAAGGTTTATCCGTAGTGCGGGCGCTCTCAAGCGCTCTTTTTCTTGCAGAACAGACAACCGGTCAATTGACCGGGGAACTCTTCAACATGCCATGGAGCTCGTCTTTCAGTTTCAGGCGGCGCTTCTTGAGTTCTTCGAGTTCGAAGTCCGTTGCGATTTCGGCCTGAACCTCAACACGCACCACGTTGCGGTTTACGTCGTGGTATTCATCAAAAAGCCGTGCGAAGTGTCCGTTGGACATTTTAAGTACATGAATCTGCTCGCGGTATTCGGGGAATTCGTGGTTCAGATCGTGTTGCTCCATGCATTACCTCCCGGCTCGTATTGAAGACTGAAATGTCGTACGAACTACTTTACACCTCTGAAATCGGCCGAAAGTTGACCGGGGTCAATTTCGCGAGGTAGGCGACGGCACAGCCTGCACACCAGACGGCGCCAGCCCCGCGACCTGCGGAGTCGAACAGACGACGTCGCCGTTCTGGGCGCGATGGCGCAGGGCATGGTCAATCAGCACAATGGCCAGCATGGCTTCGGCAATCGGCGTGGCACGGATGCCGACACAGGGATCATGGCGGCCGTGGGTATTGACGACGACCGGATTGCCGGCCTTGTCGATGGTATGGCGATCAAGGCGCGTGCTTGCGGTGGGCTTGATCGCCATGCTGACAGTGATGTCCTGACCAGTGGAAATGCCGCCAAGCACGCCACCAGCATTGTTGGACAAAAAGCCTTCCGGCGACATTTCGTCGGAATGGTCGGTTCCAAGCTGGGAGACGCTGGCGAAACCCGCGCCGATCTCAACGCCTTTCACCGCGTTGATACTCATCATGGCGTAGGCGATATCAGCGTCGAGGCGGTCGTACACCGGCTCGCCCCAGCCCACCGGCACGCCGGTGGCCATCACGTTAATTCGCGCGCCAACCGAATCACCGGACTTCCGCAGTTCATCCATGTAGCTCTCGAGCTTCGGCACGATGGCCTGGTTAGGTGCGAAAAAGCTGTTGCTGTCGACCTCGTCCCACGCGGCAAAGGGAATCTCGATCGGCCCGAGTTGGGCCATATAGCCGCGAATCACGATACCGAAACGCTCGAACAGCCACTTGCGGGCGATCGCTCCGGCAGCCACGCGCACGGCGGTTTCGCGGGCAGAAGAGCGGCCACCACCACGGTAGTCGCGGATGCCGTACTTCTGCCAGTAGGCGTAGTCGGCGTGTCCGGGCCGGAAGCTTTCGGCAATGTTGCCGTAGTCTTTGGAGCGCTGGTCCTGGTTGCGGATCAGCAAGGAAATCGGAGTTCCGGTGGTCACGCCCTCGAAAACACCGGAGAGGATCTCGACGGTGTCCGGCTCGCGCCGCTGGGTGACGTGACGAGAGGTGCCGGGCTTGCGCCGATCAAGCTCTGCCTGGATGTCGGCCTCGCTGATTGCCAAGCCCGGCGGACAGCCGTCCACCACGCAACCGATGGCGGGACCGTGGGATTCGCCGAAGGAGGTGACGCAAAAAAGCGTGCCGAGCGTATTACCGGACATGGGGAACTCGCGAAGACGTGAATTAGGAATTGGACTGCCAGACTGGCGGAGAAGTCTAGCACGCCGCCGGCTCGGGGCCGGCAGCGCAGGTATTGCAGACTTACTGGAAGAACTCGTCGAGACGACCGAAAACCGGATGCTCGCCAGCGTGCTTATTCACGTAGAGGACATCCTCAAGCTTTTCAACTTGCTTGATCATCTTCTCGAGGCGCTGGTCTTCAAAGACCAGCAGCCAGATCCGGCTGGTGCTGCCTGTACCAACCGGCATGCACAGGATGCCTTCAACGTTGAAGGCGCGCCGGGCAAACAGACCGCAGATGTGGCTCATCACACCCGGGTGGTTGGCAACGCCGAGTTCCAGCACAACCTTGTGGAAGCCGTTGTGCTCGGGCACCTCGGGAATAAACTCGGACAGCGGTTTGGTGGCAGAAGTGTTCTGTTCGGACATCGTGTTGTCTCCTCGGGCTCAGCCGATCATCTCGGAATTGGCGGCGCCCGGCGGCACCATCGGGTAGACGAATTCGTTCGGATCGATCGTCGCATGGATCAGGCAGGGGCCCGGCGTAGTGAGGGCTTCGGCCAGGGTTGCCCGCGGGTTCGGAGCCGGATCGAGATCCACTGCACGCATGCCGAAGCCTTCGGCGATCTTCAGGAAATCAGTGGGCCGCTCGTAACGGGAAGCCATGATGCGCTTGCCGTAGAACATGCTCTGCTGTTGATGCACCAAGCCAAGGGACTGGTTGTTGAAGAGGACGATCTTGACGTTGACGTCTTCCTGGGCAGCGGTGGCCATTTCCTGGATGTTCATCTTGAGGCTGCCGTCACCCGAGAAGCACACCACGGTGCGATCCGGTGCAGCCAGCGCGGCGCCAATGGCAGCCGGAAAGCCAAAACCCATCGTGCCGAGGCCGCCCGAGTTGAGCCACTGGCGGGAGCGGCGGAACGGGTAGGCCTGGGCCACCCACATCTGGTGCTGGCCGACATCGCTGGTGATGATCGCACTGTCGTCGAGACAGTTGGCCACCGCATGAATGAGGCCATAGGGCGAGCGGGGATTGTCGACGCCCGGCATGGCCAGCGGGAAGCGGCCCTTCAGGCTTTCGACATGGGACAGCCAGCGCTTGCGCAGCTGGGGCTTGACTCGCGGCAGCAGCTCGGAGAGCACCTGCCCCACATCGCCGGCGATGGCAACGTGGGCGTCCTTCACCTTATGCAGCTCGGACCGATCGATGTCGATGTGGATGATCCTGGCGTTCGGACAGAACTCGGCCGTCTTGCCGATGGCGCGATCGTCGAAACGGGCGCCGACGCAAATCAACAGGTCGGCCTCTTCAAGCACATAGTTGGTGTAGCGGGCGCCGTGCATGCCCAGCATGCCGAGGGACAGCGGGTGATCCATCGGCATTGCGCCGAGGGCCATCAGCGTCATGGTGGTGGGCAGCGAAGCCTGCTCGGCCAGCGTGACCGCCATGTGCGCGGCGCCGGAGTGGATCACGCCGCCGCCCAGGTAAAGCACCGGACGCTCGGCGGCTTCGATCAGCTTCGCCGCTTCCTCAACCGCAGCGATGTCGAAACTCGGAGCGGCATCGGGCACCACGACGTCAGGGTATTCCTCGAAGCTGACCATCTGGTTCTGGACGTCCTTCGGCACGTCGATGAGCACCGGGCCGGGCCGGTCGGACATGGCAATGCGGAAGGCCGCCGGAACAACGTCAAGCAACTCCTTGGCCGAGCGGACCAAAAAGTTGTGCTTGGTGATCGGAATCGTCAGGCCATAGGTATCGACCTCCTGGAAGGCGTCGGTGCCGATCATTGACAGCGGAACCTGGCCAGTCAGGGCGATCATCGGAATCGAGTCGAGCTTGGCATCAGCGATGGCCGTCACCAGGTTGGTCGCGCCGGGGCCACTGGAGGCCAGACAGACTTCGGGCCGGCCGGACACCCGGGCCATACCCTGGGCGATGAAGCCGGCGCCCTGCTCATGACGACACAGGACGTGGTGGATCTGCTCGCTCTTGGACAGAGCGTCATACATCGGCAAGGCCGCACCGCCGGGAACACCGGCGATCGTGCGGATATCTTGCCGTTCGAGCAGCTTCACAATCAGCTCTGCTCCAGTCATTTGCATCATCGAATTTCTCCTAGGGGCTGGGGAGCCGCAGTGCAGTCCGGGCCGGGGCGCAACAAAAGACAAAACCCCCGCCGGTTGCGCGCCGGCGGGGGTCTGAATTCTTTAACGACTACCTGGGACCCTTACGACGCGCGCTTACCTACGCTTACTACGCGTACTACTACGACGTCGACAGGCAGGAATCTCGCAATTCGGGTCATGGGGTCACTAAGTCATGTACAGGACTACCTGCGAATTATTCTCACACCGCCCCGAAAACACAAGTGATTTTTGCACTGCACCAGCCGCTTCCGCACAAAACCTCAAGCATTACCAGAGGCGTCACGCAGCACACGGCGCAGGATTTTGCCCACATTGCTCTTGGGCAGCTCGTCCCTGAACTCAACAAACCTCGGCACCTTGTAGCCGGTCAGTCCGGCCCTGCAATGTGCAATCAGCGCCTCGGCGGTCAGTTTCGGATCCTTCCGGACGACAAATATTTTCACCGCCTCGCCAGAATGCTCGTCCGGCACGCCGACCGCAGCCACCTCCATCACGCCCGGATGAGCCGCCACAACGTCTTCCACCTCGTTCGGATAAACATTGAAGCCGGACACCAGGATCATGTCCTTCTTGCGGTCGACGATGCGCACAAAGCCGTCCGCATCGATGGTCGCCACATCCCCGGTACGCAGGTAACCGTCGTGGGTAAAAGCCCGCGCCGTGTCCTCCGGTCGCTTGTAGTAACCCTTCATCACCTGTGGACCACGTACGCAAAGCTCGCCGGACACACCCAGGGCAACTTCGTAGCCGTCATCGTCACGCAAGCTGATGTCGGTGGACGAGATCGGCAAACCGATAGAGTGGTTGAACTCGGGGAGATCCAGTGGGTTGATGCATACCGCAGGAGAGGTTTCGGTGAGCCCGTAGGCTTCCGAAAGGGGCTTCCCGCTGACTTTTTTCCAGCGCTCGGCAACCGCCTGCTGCACCGCCATACCGCCACCGAGAGCAACTTTCAGAGTCGAAAAATCCAGCTTTGCAAAATCGGGGTTGTTGAGCAGCGCATTGAACAGCGTGTTGACACCGGTAATGACCGTAAAAGGATACTTGCCCAATTCGGCAACGAAGCCTGGGATGTCCCGCGGATTGGTGATCAGCACGTTGGTCGCGCCGATCTTGAAGAAGGTCAGACAGTTCGCCGTCAGCGAAAAAATGTGATACAGCGGCAAGGCGGTAATAATGATCTCCACACCTTCCCGCACATAGGGGCTGATCCATGCATGCGCCTGCTGCAGATTCGCCACGATATTGCCATGGGTCAGCATCGCCCCCTTGGCCACACCAGTTGTTCCGCCGGTGTATTGCAGATAGGCCAGATCGTCATGGGTGATTACTACAGGCCTTAGCGGATGCGCCGCGCCGAGATCAAGCGCTTCGCGGAACGCCACGGAACCGGGAATACTCCAAGCCGGCACCATTTTTTTCACATGCCGGACGACAAAATTGACCAGCAATGACTTGGGAAAACCAAGCATGTCACCCAGCCCGGTAACCACCACGTGTTTCAGCGAGGACGTGGCGGTCATCACTTCCTGCAATGTGTGGGCGAAGTTCTCGACGATGACGATCGCTTCGCAGCCTGCATCAGAAAGCTGGTGCTCAAGCTCACGGGCGGTATAAAGGGGATTAACGTTGACCACCGTACAGCCAATCCGCAGGATTCCGAACATCGCGACCGGATACTGCAGGCAGTTGGGCATCATCAGGGCAACGCGCGCACCTTTCGCAAGCCCGAGTTCACCTTGCAGGTAACCGGCAAACTGGCGCGAAAACTCCTCAAGCTCTTCGTAAGTAATGGATTTACCCATGCAGACATAAGCCGTCTGCCCGGCGAACTTGCGGACGCCCTTGTCAAAGAGATCGGCCAACGAGGAAAACTCGCCAGTATCGATCTCGGCAGGCACGCCAGGGGGATAGCTTTTCAGCCAAATCTTGTCCATGTTGTCTCCTTTGTAGTTGGTATACAGGCCCAACCGGATTCTCGAGTGCTGCCAAGCAGCCCTGTCCGGCTGGAACCCTGCCCTCCCCAGGCAGACCGGCGCCCTGATGCACCGCTTTCCAACATACTTTTCGACTGGCGTTCATACGCCTTGTTATCAGGCTGCGTCGCCCCCCTGCGCAGCGCAGCCCGCTACAGCTTCAGTGCATTTACGTCACCCCTGCACGGGTCAGGCCTTGCCCTCCTCCGCCGGCCAGTTACGGATGTAGTTTTTCAACATGCGGTTCTCAAAGCTCTGCTCTTCGAGCACCGCCTTTGCCACATCGTGAAAAGACACAACACCCATCAGCGTCGTGCCGTCCATCACTGGAAGGTAACGCTGGTGATGCTCAACCATCAGTCGGCGCAGTTCGTCCATCTCCATATTCAGCGCGGCAGCCACCGGATTTTTGAGCATGGCCTCCCCGACCGGCATCGCTTGCCATTCGGCTCCCGCCTTCTGGGTTGCCAGAAGCACCTCCCGGAAGGTCATCATGCCGACCATGCTTCCCTTGTCAAAAACAACCAGCGAGCCGACGTCCTGCTCGGTCATCACAGCAACGGCTTCGGCAAGGGTCTTGGTAGACGAAACCGTAAAGAGAACCTTGCCCTTGATCGCCAGAATTTCACTAACCAGCATTTTTTTTCCTTTGGATGGCGTCTAATCGCCCGATTCAACTCAGCTTTTGATGGTATTCGATTGCCCACTCGGAGAGAAGCCTCCAGGAATAAGGGCTTACCCGAGCTTGCGCCAAGCGTCGACGCCTCCCCTGGCGAGTGGGGATGGATCATCATGCCCCCGAGCTGACCAGTCGCAAGCGACCGGTCAGCGCTCGAGCAGCTTGAGCTTGTCCTTTACGCCACGCCAGTCATCGGCATCGGCTGGCGGCTCCTTGCGTTCGACGATGGGCGTCCACTTGACTGCCAGCTCAGCGTTCAACGCGATGAAGGCTTGCTGGTCGGACGGCACATCATCCTCGGCAAAAATAGCTTCGGCCGGGCATTCCGCAACGCACAGGGTGCAATCGATGCACTCATCCGGGTCGATCACCAGAAAGTTGGGGCCTTCGCGGAAACAATCGACCGGGCATACATCGACGCAGTCGGTGTACTTGCAGCGGATGCAATTTTCGGTGACGACATAGGTCATGGGACAACTCCTGGTCTTTGTGCTGACGGCCGCCCACGGGCGCGTGCATCCACAGCGGACTGAAAAATTTTCGTACCCCTGAAATATACCCCATGCCCCGCCCAAAAACAGGCCCTGCGCCAACGTCGGGCATGGGCCCTGGAAGCCGCTTCAATCTGTAACATCGCTACCACAAATTGAATTCGTTGGCGAGAAAAGCACTTTTCTTGCAGGAGAATATTCGCTAGGATTCTGGTACCAGCATCTGATTGCACGGACTTTGCAGCTCTGGCCACTCTGGAGCAGTCCTTCCCTTCCCGGCAATACCCACAAATATCCCCCTGAATCTGCGAGGAACCATGAGCGAACATATCCATTACGTCACCGATGCAAACTTCGAAGCCGAAGTTCTGCAATCCACTAGCCCTGTACTGGTCGACTACTGGGCTGAATGGTGCGGTCCCTGCAAAATGATTGCGCCGATCCTCGATGACGTAGCGAAGGAATACAATGGAAAACTCAAGGTCGCCAAGCTGAACATCGACGAAAACCAGGAAACCCCCGCCAAATACGGAATTCGTGGCATCCCCACCCTGATGCTGTTCAAGGGCGGCAACATCGAGGCGACCAAGGTTGGCGCCCTCTCCAAGTCCCAGTTGGCCGCCTTCATTGACAGCCACCTGTGAGCAGGTTAGATTGAGCAAAGCTAGTCGTTAGCAACGCCGAGGTCATCCAGCCGATAACCTTGGCATCGCTTGTACAGTCCGAGCACTTTTGCTGCTGTACTCGCTGTGGCGAATCCGCCGCAGCCCACTCCTCTCCTTTTCCTTCCCCTCTCCCCCACCGCTGCCTGCCATGCAACTCTCGGAGCTCAAGTCTCTCCACGTCGGCCAATTGCTCGAAATGGCCATCGCCAACGAAATCGAAGGCGCCAACCGCCTGCGCAAACAGGAACTGGTCTTCGCGCTGCTGAAGAACCGCGCAAAGAAGGGCGAGCCCATCTACGGCGACGGCGTCATGGAAATACTTCCGGACGGCTTCGGCTTCCTGCGCTCGCCCGACACCTCATACCTGGCGGGCACCGACGACATCTATGTCTCGCCCAGTCAGATCCGGCGTTTCAACCTTCACACCGGCGACACCGTCGAGGGCGAAATTCGCACCCCCAAGGATGGCGAGCGCTACTTCGCGCTGGTAAAGGTGGACAAGGTCAATCTGGAACCTCCGGAAGCCGCCAAGCACAAGATTCTGTTTGAGAACCTCACCCCGCTTCACCCAAACCAGTGCCTCAAACTGGAACGGGACATACGCGGCGAGGAAAACATCACCTCGCGGGTCATCGACATGATTGCCCCTATCGGCAAGGGCCAGCGTGGGCTGCTGGTAGCTCCGCCGAAAAGCGGCAAGACAGTGATGCTCCAGCACATCGCCCACTCGATCACCTCCAACCACCCGGACGTGGTCGTGATCGTATTGCTGATCGACGAACGCCCCGAAGAAGTCACCGAAATGCAACGCTCGGTAAAGGGTGAAGTCGTTGCCTCAACCTTCGACGAGCCGGCCATCCGACACGTACAGGTTGCCGAAATGGTCATCGAGAAAGCCAAGCGCCTCGTTGAGCACAAAAAGGATGTGGTCATCCTGCTCGACTCTCTGACCCGCCTGGCCCGCGCCTACAACACGGTAGTCCCTGCCTCCGGCAAGGTTCTGACTGGCGGCGTGGACGCTAACGCCCTGCAAAAGCCCAAGCGTTTCTTCGGTGCTGCCCGAAATATCGAGGAAGGCGGCTCGCTGACCATCATAGCCACCGCCCTCATCGATACAGGCAGCCGGATGGATGATGTGATCTACGAGGAGTTCAAGGGCACCGGCAACATGGAGATCCACCTCGATCGCCGAATGGCGGAGAAACGTGTCTACCCAGCCATCAACGTCAATCGTTCAGGCACCCGCCGCGAAGAACTCCTCCTCAAGTCCGACATCCTCCAGAAAGTCTGGGTGCTGCGTAAACTTCTTTACGGCATGGATGACATCGATGCGATGGAATTCCTCCTCGACAAGATCAAGGCCACCAAGAACAACGGAGAATTCTACGACGCCATGCGTCGCGGTTGAACTTCGCATTCTTATCGGCAAAGCGCGGCTCATCGGCCGAGTGACCGCGCTAGCAGGCTTGAGGCGTACCCGCCTCAGACCGATTTACCCCTTCAAACAAGAACTCGTCTGCAAGTAGCCGACAGCACTGCTCTCATTCATCCCTGTTCCAAATAGAGAGCCGTCAGGTAGCGACACGACAAGGGCCATCCCTGCAATACTTGAGCGAGGCACCCGAAAAGCCTCTCATTCGAAGCCTGGCGACATGCAGACCCACGTCGCCAGGCTCACCATCGGTCAGACAAGGGAGTTGCCAGGCATTTCGGGACATGCTGCTGGCTGGCAGCCTCGCCTGGAATCAGCGCACTCGTTCTCCCCAAAAAGCAGCGACATCCAGCATCCGGTTTGCAAAACCCCACTCGTTATCAAACCAGATCAACAGGTTGAGCAAGCGCCCGCCGCTCATCCGGGTCTGCCCGGCATCAACAATTGCCGAGTGCACGCTGTGATTAAAGTCGATAGACGCATGGGGCGCAGCCGTGTATGATATTCGTCCCGAATCGTGACCATCGGCGGCGGCACGCAACAAGGCGTTCACTTCTTCCACGGTCGTCTGCCGGCGAAGCGTAACGACGAGGTCGATAGCCGATACGTTGACGACGGGCACACGGATCGCCTTTGCTTCGACGCGGCCAGCCAGCTCCGGCAACAAGCGCACAACACCACGCGCCAGCCCGGTCGACACCGGAATCATCGACTGCATCGCAGAGCGGGTGCGATGGAGATCCGAGTGATGATACCCATCGATCAGCGGCTGATCGTTCATCACCGAATGCAGCGTTGTCAGCAAGGCGTGATCAAGACCGTAAGCCTCATCCAGCATCGCCAGCACGGGCACGATCGCATTCGTTGTGCATGACGCAGCCGAGACAATCCGCTCATCGCCCTTAAGCAGATGATGGTTCATGCCGAAGACGATCGTCTGATCCACGTCCGCAGCACTCAGGCCGGGATGGGAGAGCAACACACGGCAACAACCGGCATCGAGAAATGCCTCGAGTTCATGGCGACAACTGTACTGCCCCGAGGCCTCGATCAAGAGATCCACCCCCAGCGACGCCCAGTCAACACCGCCCGGGGTACTCACATGGAAAACAGGAATGTCAGCTCCATCGATACGCAGGCAGCCATCGCCAACCTCAACCACTCCCGGAAAACATCCGTGGGTAGAATCGAAACGAGTCAAGTAAGCCATGCTCTCCAGATCGGCCGGTTCGTTGATGGCCACCACCGTGAACTTGCTCCGCAACGGGGACACAACCAAGGCACGCAGGAAGCAACGTCCGATTCGCCCATAACCGTTTATCGCTATTCGCAATGCCATACCCTGCTCCTCAAAATAAACGCGCGGGTCCGCGAGCCATATTCGGCTTTATGAACGTACAAAACGGTGGCTGTCCGAGCCATCGAAGCAATTACGAGATGTTCGCGGTGCACGGCGCCTTCGACAATAAGGTTTTGTAAACGATCTCACCCCCTGAGGCCAATAAGCCTAAGGGGGTGAGTGAGTAGGTGAGTCTGACGATGACCTACTTTCACGCACGCGAGTGCACTATCATTGGCGCGGTCTCGTTTCACGGTCCTGTTCGGGATGGGAAGGGGTGGTTCCAAGACGCTATGGTCGTCAGACTGTAACTTGTGCCGTTGCTCGGGGGTGACCCGAAGAACGTCAAAGGGGAAGAAGTGTTTTGCGTTTTGCGTTGCTGCATTGGGGTGTGTGAGAGCGTTTTTTTACGCGGTCCGCCTGTGTTTTACTTGCGGGCATTGCAAGGTTATAGGATCAAGCCTCACGGGCAATTAGTACTGGTTAGCTTAACGCATTACTGCGCTTCCACACCCAGCCTATCAACGTCGTGGTCTTCAACGACCCTTTAGGGGAATCAAGTTCCC
>JAMHVS010000031.1:0-1553 GCA_035911315.1 Xanthobacter sp. | reverse complement strand
GTGTAGTCGGCTCCAGCACTCCATTCCCAGCGGGTGCCGGTGTCGTAGAAGACATCTCCCCAGACGCCGAGACGCGGGGTGAGCTGGAAGCGCTTGGCGAGGGTGAAGCGGGCATCGCCTTCGGTATCGAGGCTGACATTGAGCCAGGCCATGAGCGGGAGGCGGTAATTGATGCCGATGAGGCCGCGATCTTTGGCATCGCCATCGTTGGTGAGGCGGTAGCCGGCGAAGGCTTGGAAATTAGGGTTGAAGTAGCGCTGGTAGAGGAGGTCGATCTCGTATTGCGGCTCGTCCACGCGCTCCCAGCCGACTTCCCAGGCGAGCTGGAGGTCGTTCTTCGGATTCATCCAGGTGAGCAGGCCCTCGCTCATGTTGGACTGGATGCTGGCAGCGCCCCAGATGTAGCTCATGTCGTGCTGGTGCTCGCCGAGGCCGGAGGCGTGAGCGATGCTGTGGTCTGCGGGCGAGGTGGCTTCGATGGTGTGTGCCAGCTCTGCTGCCGGTGCTTCATCCTCATACCGGAAGACGCGGGCCATGCCGCTCATCATGTGGTAGAGGATGTGGCAGTGAAACATCCAGTCGTGCGCTTCATTGGCCTCAAACTCGACGGTGCGCGTGCTCATCGGAGGCACATCGACCGTGTGCTTGAGCGGTGAGCGAGCACCATTCCCCATGAGCAGGCGGAAGAAGTGGCCGTGCAGATGAATGGGGTGGTGCATCATGCTGTCATTCACCAGCTCTAGCTCGATGATCTCGCCCTTTTTGATGAGCACATAGGGCTGCTGGGCCATGGTTTTGCCGTCGAAGCTCCAGATGTAGCGGTTCATATCCCCGGTGAGGTGGAGGGTGATTTTTCGGCGTGGGAGGTTCTTGGGTAATGAGGTGTCTTTGACGGCTTTCAGCAGGCGGTAGGGCGAGCCGGGGCGTGGGAGATTCAGCGAGGCACGCGGGTCGGCTTCTTGCTCTTCGAGAGCGAGATTGAGCATCTCATCCATTTGATAAAGATTGGGTCTGGGCGGTATGGGCGCGGCGTGAATCTCGCCATTGCCAAAAAGAGCGCTGCTGTGGCCGCTGCCATCCTGTGTGGTGAAGCGCAGCTCGTGCTGGCCGCTTTTCGGGATGGTCAAAAGCAGGTCGTAAGTCTCGGCGATGCCCATGAGGAACATCGGCACACTGACCGGCTGCACGGGCGGACCATCGGCGGCTATGATGGTCAGCGGCCCGGCGGAGGAGCTGAGATGGTAGTAACTGGCGGCAGAGGCATTGATGATGCGCAGGCGCACCTTTTCACCGGGGCGGCCTTCGATGCGGGTCTGGCGCTGTCCATTGATGAGGAAGGCGTGGTAGCCCACGTCGGACACGTCCATCGGCATCATGCGGTCCCACTCGCGGCGGAAGTAGTCCTTCAAGTTGCCACGCTGCCATGCGCCGAGGATGGACTGCGAGTTCCGCCGCATGAGGCCAAAATAATCGCTGCCACGCATGAGCATGCGCATGACCTCCATGGGATCGGTGTCCGTCCAGTCGGAAAGGATGAGCACCTGCTCGCGGTC
>JAMHVS010000030.1:0-1099 GCA_035911315.1 Xanthobacter sp. | reverse complement strand
GATGCCGCCAGGCAGGTCCGCGCTCGTCCATCCCTAGCCAAAGCCGGCGCAAGCCCGGTTTTTGGCAAGGCAACGACGCGTCAATGTTGTCTGGCGATGCGGTTTCATGCGGAATCTGGATTCGAATTTCAATTCGAAAACCATTTCGCCGCGCTATGCGGACAGGCTGCCAGGCGGGGAAATGGCGGTCACGGATTCAGGTTAGCGCCATATTCACGCCCAATTTTGTTCCACCACTTTACCGCATCCGTATTGTGCGACATGTCAGCATCGCGTATCGGATACCAACGACCATTAGACGATTTGAACATCGGCCCTTCGGGTCCATCTCTGAGCGTACCTTCCTCGCGCATCCGCTCCTGCACCTTTTTGCCTGTGCTGGAATTTTTCCCTGGCGTCTTTCCCAGATATTGCTCTCTAAGGGATTTTTTCTTCTTTATCATCCCCCCACTGCCTGCTGCCCGCGCCTCGGCCTCTTTTTTTGCCCTCTCCGCCGCTTCCCGCTCCAGCTTCTCCTTTGCAGCCTTCTCGGCCGCTTCCTTGGCTGCACGCTCTGCGGCTTCTTTCGCCACCTGCTTCTCGACCGCCTGGACGCCCTTCTTGCCCCACTTCCCCGCCGTCGCCGCCTGACCGCCCACCGGCAACATGGCTGCAGCACTCAGCGCCGCACTGACCTTGTCGCCTTCTGCAAGATAGACCAGTGCGTTGGCACCGTCAGCCACCTCTCCGACAGCGGGAATCATCCCCACCACATCGAGCGCCGTGTGCAGTGCGTCCGACCCCCAGCGTTTCCACCAACTCTCCTCTTTCGGTGTCGGCTTGGGCGGTGGGGCGCTGTTGCCGGGGCCGCTGGCATTGGGGCTCGTTTGCGGGACGATCAGCCCCTGGGTGTTGCCGATCGGGCCCGGCGCTACCTGGTTGTTCGGTTTGACCTTGCCCTTGCCGCTCACGGTGCTTTCCAGTTCATCCAGACGCTGTCACCGGTCCGAACGATGGGTTTGCCGTTCACAAACACGGAGCTGCTCTTGCCGATGGCGTGACTGATCGTCGTGTTGGTCTGGCTCACCACCCCCTTGCCGGCGCCGGGCTCGTCGCCCAT
>JAMHVS010000029.1:0-3772 GCA_035911315.1 Xanthobacter sp. | reverse complement strand
TCGGCCACCCCCATGGGCTTGTCGATGCCCGACAAGGCGTACTCCACCACGGTGCGTTTCTGCGTCTTGCACAGCAGCAGGCCGATGGTGGGGTGGTCGTCCGGCGCCTTGATCTGCCGATCCACAGCGGTCAGATAGAAGTTCAACTGGCCGGCATGTTCCGGCTTGAAGGCCGTGGCCTTCAGTTCCACGACCACGTGGCACTTGAGCCGCGTGTGATAGAAGAGCAGGTCAACGAAAAACTCATCGCCTTCGACCTCCAGCCGCACCTGCCGGCCCAGAAAGGCGAAGCCGCTGCCCAGTTCCAGCAGGAATTTGGTGATGTGCCGCACGAGCGCGTTTTCGATCTCACGCTCATGGGCTTCATCGCCCAAACCCAGAAAGTCGAACAGATACGGATCCTTCAGGGTTTCATGCGCCAATTCAGAATGCGGCACCGGCAGGCGCGCACCGAAATTGGTGACGGCCCGTCCCTGGCGATCATGCAGTCGGTTGCGGATCTGCAGTTCCAGCGTGGCACGCGACCAGCCTTCCGTGATGGCTCGTTCGGCATACCACAGGCGCAAAGAAGCGTCCTTCAGGCGCGTCATCAGGACCACGTTGTGGAACCAGGGCAATTGTGCAGCAGCCTGCTGCACAATTTCGGCACCCGGCCAGGCTTCAGCGAAGTCCCGCATGTACATGAGATTGCGCAGGGAGAAGCCCTTCATTTCCGGAAAGGCTTCGCGCAGGTCACGGGCCAGCCGCTCGATGACCTTGCTGCCCCAGCCTTGGGCGGACTGGCGCTGCAGAATGTCGCGGCCGATCTGCCAATAAAGCTGGATCAGCTCTGCATTGGCGGCCAGCGCGGCGCGCTGGCGGGCCGTCGCCACGCGCGCCTTGATGTCGGCCAACCAGTCGGCGTAGTCGATCGGAAGGGGGGTGATCTTTTCGCTCATGGCCTGTCCTCCCCGGTCGAATCACCAAACAGATCCACGGTGAGTTTGTCGCGCCGGGCGCCCTTCTTCCCCGCGGCCGGGCCGGCATCGGCCACCGGCGCAGACGATCCAGACGATGCCGATGACGCCGAAGGCGCAGCCAGGGGCAGGTTGGCCACATTCAGGCTGTAGTCGTCATGGCCCCACTCACAGCGGGCCAGCACCATCTTCGGAATCTTCTTCAGCGTCAGGTTCGGCCAGCGTGCGGCGGCCTGCGCGGCCGTGATGCCGTGGAAGGCCGCACAGCAGACCAGCAGGCTCTGGTCGCTGCCGACTTCATCCGACAGCGCCTGCAGTTGCTCGGCCGAGAGGTTCTGCGTGGTGACGTAAATGAAATCCCGCTCGCTCGAATGGCCGTGCTGCCACCATTGCACCTCGGACGGCTCATAGCTGAACCCCTCCAGCTTGGCCAACGCCTCGGCCAGCTGCGCGGCGTTGTACTCCGGGTTGATGACGGGGTTGCCCCAGCGGTCGTTGACGATCAGGCTGGGCGCGAGCCTGTAATACCGAAATCCCCCACCGCCTTGCCAGTTCACGCTGTCGGTGATGCCGCCCTTGTCTTCGCCGTCGATGACCTTCTTCAGCCGAGGAATCACATGCGTGTGGCAATGCTCACCCAACTCCACCATGATCCAACGCCGGCCCATCTTGTGGGCCACGGCGCCGGTGGTGCCGGAGCCGGCGAAGGAGTCGAGAACAATATCTCCTGGATTCGTAGAAATATCCAGGATCCGCTTGAGAATGTCTTCAGGTTTGGGGGTTGAAAAGACATCGTCTCCGAATATTATTTTCTGGTGTGCCTTCGTTTGTCGCGTTGTATGAAGATCGTTCCATATCGTTGGATAGGGCCGCGACGGACTATCAGGTGCGTACTCCCGGGTGTACGGAACCCATCCAATTTCCCGCCTCTTCCAGATGAGTTCATTCTTGGAAATCAACTCATCGACAGCCTTCTTCCCCAGGGCCCAGCAAGCCTCTCTGCCGTCATCATGAATTGGCAGAACCTTTGTCCCATCAGGTGCGGCCAATGAAAAGAACATAGAAGGGCGGTCAGAACGAAGGCTGTTCTTGCCGTTCTTCTTCAACAGGCGGTCACGGTAAGGTTTGTCGGACTGCGAATCAGGCTGACGATACGCTGCCAAGATGGAGTCATCGGACTTCTGCCTGAACGGGCGAGCGCCCGGCGTCTTGGTGAAGCAGAGCACGTACTCATGGTCTGGTGTTATGGGGACCTTATTATCGTTTGGGCTATCCACCTTCTTCCAGATGAATGCTGTAACGAAACAACCCCGTCCGAATATTTCATCGCACAACACCTTCAGGTAGTGAGCTTCGTTGTCGTCAATCGTGATCCACAGCGAACCATCATCCGACAGCAGATTCCGGATGATTTCGAGGCGATCGCGCATCAGCCCGAGCCAGATCGAGTGCTCCAGCCCGTCGTCGTAATGCGTGAAAGCGCTGCCGGTGTTATACGGCGGGTCGATGAAAACGCACTTCACCTTGCCTGAAAACTCCTGCTCCAACGCCTTCAGCGCCAGCAGGTTGTCGCCAAAGATCAGGCGGTTGTCGAAGAGGTCGCTGTCGGAAACCCGATGCCTGGCGTGATAGGACTTCGACGGGTCTTCCAGCAGGATGCGCGGCTCCAGCTTGGGGCGCTTTTCCTTGCCGATCCAGGTGAGTTCTAGTTTTTGTTTGTGGGTCATTCCAATTCCTTGCGATTCGCGCAGGATGCGCCGGGCAACGCATTCAGTGTGTTTGGGCGTAGACGGTGCTGGTCTGCGCCCTTGTCAGCAGCGGCGGGATCAGGTGCGCCTTGATGGCGTCGGTGTGGATCCTGTAGTTGACCTTGGCCAGCGTGCGTTGAAAGCTCCACTCCAGGGCCGTGGCGCGGGACTCTTCGTCTTTGAGGCGCTGGAACTCCTTGATGAGGTAAAGCTTGAACTCCGGGCTGAGCCAGGAGCCGAACTCGAAGGCGATGTCCTTGTGGGCGTAGGTGCCGCCGCCGCGCCCCGCCTTGGCGTACAGCCCGATGGCCCCGGTGGCGTCGATCCACTTCCTGGGCGAAAGGGAGAAGCTGTTGAGCCCCGCTTGGGTCTTAAACCCCTCGAATTCGAGAGGTTTGAAGTCAGGGCTGTCGAGCAGCCTCCACACGCTGAGGAACTCGAAGGTGTTGCGCATGGGCAGGCAGCGTGTCATGTCAACTCCCATTCGATGGTGAACAGCGTCTGCTCATCCACCTGCTGCCGCAGCTGAACCTCCAGCTGCTCGATCAGGCCGTTGCGCTGAGCTTCGACCTCGTCCTGCCGGGCGAACAGTTCGCGGCGCAGTTTGCTGCGCCGGCCTTCGAGTTCACGCTGGCGCCGCTGGTGGGTTAGTTTGTCTTCGAGTGTCAGTGAAGTGGCTGCCGTGCGGCGCACTTCCTTGATCTCGGCGTCGATGGCCTTGATGTCCTGCTCCAGCCCGAGCTTGAGGTCATCCGCCCAGGCGTCGAGCTTGCGCACTTCCTGGTCGAAGTAGCCCAGGTTGCGCTGGTTGATGCCCTGCAGCAGAGCCCGTTTGCGGGCATCCACATCGGCGCTGAGAACCTCGTCGGGCGCGCTGAAGAGGCCGGCCGGCTGTGTGTGTGTGAGTTCGTGGGCGGGCAGGCGCAGCAGTTTGGCCGGGTCATCTTCGGCCAACACCTGGCCGGCCGAGGTGCAGGCGGCGGCAACCAGGTGCTGTTCCTGTTCGCCCAGGGCTTCGACCGACACGAGTTTCAGGGTCAACCAGCCGGTCTGGCCCCGGTAGGCCTT
>JAMHVS010000028.1:0-2795 GCA_035911315.1 Xanthobacter sp. | reverse complement strand
GTAACGCTGCCCTTCATTTCGATGAGTTCTTCTTTGGCCATATTGGGGCTCCTGGTGGGTGGTCGGGAAGCGTCCCGTGGTGGGGCGTACCGGCCATGGCCCGCCACCGCCTTGGTGGGCCAGGTTTTGCGGCGACCTTCAAGGTCTGTCGCGATTCAATGTCGGCACGGAGATCGGCGGGCCGGCGGTAGGGTGTCTGCGATCAGTGTTGCAGACGAAGATGAAAGGCGTCGTGTTGCGTCTTGCCGAAGCGAACTCCGGCAGGCTGAAACAAACAAGGCCACCTCAACGGGTGGCCTTGCCTCTGAAATCTTGGTCGGCTTTGAGCGCTTGGGGCGCTCGACCTACGGATTAAGAGCCCCTTGAACTTAGACCCTCTGGTCAGCAGGAAACACCGATTTTTGATATTGCACGGCTTTGTGTTGAAAGTCAAGCCCCGCTTAAGGGCAATGACATGCCTGGCGAGATCTGGCCGATTTTGACCTGCCATGGCGTGCGGCAGGGGGGCGTCATCACATTTTTTGGGAACGGGCGATTCGGGTGCCTGGAACGGACGGAATGGCATGAGCATTTGTTTTTTTGAATTGATTGTTTTGCAAGCCCATGAGGTGAATTGGTTTTTTGACAGCGCCTATGAAAATGAATTAATTGCCGGCGTTGGTGCGGGCACTCCCGCAATGCCAATAGACCTTAAGCCGGAGGCCATTTCGGGCTGGCACGATGTGAAATAACACTTCCCCTTGTGTCGCAATACTATTATGTAATTTCTTGCAGCAGTCGTGATCGTGCTCCCGTGTCAGGAGAAATGAGTCGTCGCCAGGTTTTGGGAGATGAGTCCGGATGGGCAGCGAAAAGAAGAGGCTTGATCATTTATCCCCGGCAATGGTGGCGGGCTCGGCAGAATCGGTTGCACAGGATTTGAACGCCCGCCCGAGCATTGTCGGTATCGGCGCGTCCGCCGGTGGGCTGGAGGCGTTCGAGCTCTTCTTCCGGGCCTGCCCGGCAGACAGCGGGATGGCCTTCGTGCTGGTGTCGCATCTCGATCCCGGGCATGTCAGCCTGCTCACCGAAATCCTTCAGCGCACGACTGCCATGCCGGTGCTCGAGGCGGTGGATCAGCTCGAGGTCGAGCCCGATCACGTGTACGTCATTCCGCCCAACCGGGACATGGCGATTCTCCACCGGAAACTGCAGTTGACTGCGCCCGCCGCGCCGCGCGGGCTGCGCATGCCGGTGGATTTCTTCCTGCGTTCGCTGGCGGAAGACCAGCAGGAAAACGCGGTCGGAATCATTCTTTCGGGCACCGGCAGCGATGGCACGCTGGGCCTGCGCGCGGTCTTCGGGGCGGGCGGTGTGACGCTGGCCCAGGAGCCCTCCAGCGCCAAATACGACGGCATGCCCTCCAGTGCCATCAAGTCGGGCTATGTCACCCATGTGCTTCCCGCCGAAAAGATGCCGGCCGCGTTGCAGGCCTGTGCCCGGCGCCTCGCCGTGCCGCCCGAAACGCCGCCGGAGCCCGCGCTGGCTGGCGGCTTGAGCCACATCCTGATGCAATTGCGCACGCTGACCGGCCACGATTTCTCGCTCTACAAAAAGAGCACGGTGGGGCGCCGCATCGCGCGTCGCATGTCGCAGCACACGATCGACGATGCCGATGTGTATATCCGCTTTCTGAAGGAAAACCCGGCCGAGGTGCGTTTGCTGTTCAAGGAGCTGATGATCAACGTGACCAGCTTTTTCCGCGACCCCGATGCCTTCGTGGTGCTGCAAAAGGAGATTCTGCCGGCGCTGTTGAAAGGCAAACCGGGCGATTTCGTTTTTCGGGTCTGGGTGGCCGGTTGTGCCACCGGCGAAGAAGCCTATTCAATTGCCATTCTGTTGCGCGAATTGATGGACGAGGCGCGCGAGACTTTCAAGGTCCAGATCTACAGCACCGATCTGGCTGATGAGGCCATTGCTGTTGCCCGTGCCGGACTTTATCCGCTGAATATCGCCCAGGATGTGAGCCGTGAGCGGCTGCAGCGTTTTTTTGTGAGGGAAGAAGGCGGATACCGGGTCAAGAAGGAAATCCGCGAGATGATCGTGTTTGCGATCCAGAACGTCATCAAGGATCCGCCCTTTACCCGGCTCGATCTGCTGTGTTGCCGCAACCTGATGATTTATCTCGAGCCCGAGTTGCAGAACCGGCTTCTGGTGGCTTTTCATTACGCGCTCAAGCCCGGCGGGGTGCTGTTCCTGTCGCCATCGGAAAGTATCGGCAACCAGACCGAACTGTTTTCGTCGATTAACCGTAAATGGAAGCTATATCGTGCCAGTCCGTCCCTTAAAACAGTGTCTGCCGTCATGGCCCAGGGTTCGGCCGGGCTTGTGGAGGGGGGCGGAAAAATACCGGGTGAGGCCGTCAGGAAAGTGAGGGAAACCAATTTCGTCGAGCTGACCCGCCGGGTGCTGGTGCAGTATTTTGCGGCCGGTGCAGCTTGAGAGCAACGGGAGTGTCGTGGTGTTTGGCCTCGGCGTCCGCTTGCTGCCCGCTACGGAAGGGCGCCCGGGCCTGCTGCTGGTGAGCTTCCAGGACCGGGTTCCGGCCGCTGCCAGGCCGGCGCGCCGGCGCAGGTCCAGGCAGGCCGAGCCGGGGCGGATCGAAGAGCTGGAACGCGATCTCGCCTATTTGAGGGAGAGCTACCAGACCACCATCGAAGAGCAGCAGGCCTCGCAGGAGGAGCTCAAGTCGATTAACGAGGAAATGCAATCGACCAATGAAGAGCTGCAGTCGACCAATGAAGAACTGGAAACCT
>JAMHVS010000027.1:0-2201 GCA_035911315.1 Xanthobacter sp. | reverse complement strand
GCCTCGATGCGGAGCTGCGGGATGCTCGATGTCTGGTCGAGCTTGCAATCCTCAAAGCCAGGGATGGTTTTGGCGATGGTCTGAATCTCAATGCCGAGCTGGCGCAGCTTGTCGAGGTCGGGGCCGAAGACCTTGATGGCAACGGGCGCGGAGACACCACTCATCATGTGGCCGATGCGGTCGGCGAGCGGGCCGCTGACGACGGCGAAGACGCCGGGCACGGTTTTGAGCTTGGCGGTGATGTCGGCGAGGATTTCTTTGCGATTGCGGCCTTTGCCCTCATGCCCGTCCTCGGTCTCAGGCTCACGGAAGTCCACGTCAAACTCGGCGGTGGAGACAGGGACGACGTGATCACCACGCTCGGCACGGCCAAGACGCCGCCCGACTTTGCGCACCTCCGGCACGCTGAGGATCTGCTGCTCGATGACATCGGAGATTTTATTCATCTCCTCCAGCGAGGTGCCGGGCGCGGCGGTGGCGGCGACGAGCGCGGTTTCTTCCTGGAACTTGGGCAGGAAGTCCTTGTTCATCTTCGGATACAGCGAGAACGCGGCGATGACGATCATGAGGACGATGCCGAGCATGACGAGCGGCTGGCTGAGGCCGAAACGCAGCAGGGTGTTTTCCAGCAGCCATTTCATGCCACGGGTGAGGAAGCCGTCCTTGTGCTCGTGGCCGTGTTTCGGATTGAGCAGCAGCGAGCACAGCACGGGGATGGCGGTGAGGGAGACGATGAAGGAGGCCATCATCGAAATGATCGTGGCGATGGCGATGGGAGCGAACAGCTTGCCCTCCACACCAGTGAGTCCTAGCAGAGGCAGGAACACCAGGATGATGAGCACCGTGGCGTAGAGGATGGAGTTTCGCACTTCACCGGAGGCCTTGGCTATGACTTGCAGGCGCGGATGAGGATGGGGCAGCGCTGCGTTCTCGCGCAGTCGGCGGAAGACGTTTTCCACGTCCACGATGGCATCATCCACGACCATGCCGATGGCGACCGCGAGGCCGCCGAGGGTCATGCTGTTCACGCTGATATCGAGCCACTTGAAGACCAGCATCGTGATACCGAAGGAGAGCGGCATCGCCATGAGGGTGATGAACGTGGTGCGGAAGTTTAGCAGGAACAGAAACAGAATGATCGTGACCATGATGGCCCCGTCACGAATGGCTTCGGTGAGATTGCCGATGGCATTGTCGATGAAGTCCTTTTGCTGGAACAGCAGCGTGGTCTCGACGCCCTGCGGGAAGGTGGGCTTGAGTTCGTCCAGAGCGGTCTTGATCTGCTCGGTGAGCTTTCGCGTGTCAAAGCCGGGTGCTTTGGTGATGGACATGATGACGCCGTAAGTGGCGGATTTTTCCGGGGCGACGCTGACCGTGGCATCGCCGCGCATCGGCTCGATGCCCCAGACGACTTCCGCCACGTCGCCGATGGAAATGGGGCGGTCGTTGATCTTCTTGATGACGGTGCGGGCGATGTCGTCCAGCTCCACAGTCATCGCGAGATTGCGCACCATGATTTCAGTGGGACCGGTGTTGATGAAGCCGCCTGTGGTGGTGTTCGCCGCCTCAGTAGCGGCTTGTTCCAATTCATCAAAGGTCACGCCAGTGGCCTGCATTTTGTAAGGGTCAGGCTGAATCTCGATGCGCTTCACGCCGCCGCCCATGTTGAGGATTTCAGCGATGCCGGAGATGCTTTGCAGGCGGCGTTTCACCGTCCAATCCGCCAGCGAACGCACCTCACGCGGAGGCAGATAACCAGCCTCGCCTTCCTTGATCGTTGAGCGCACGCCGACGAGCAAAATCTCGCCCATGAGGGATGCGACCGGTGTCATGAAGGGCTGCACGCCCTCGGGCAACTGCTCACGCACGCCTTGCAGGCGCTCCTGCACGAGCATACGCGCCTTGTAGATGTCCATGTCCCAGCCGAACTCGGCATAGACGAGAGAGAGCGCCACGTCGGAGTTCGAGCGCAGGCGGGTGAGGCCAGCCACACCCATGAGGGCACTTTCGATGGGCTGGGTGACACGCATTTCGACTTCCTCCGGCGCGAGGCCGGGGGATTCCGTCAAGATGATGACGGTGGGCTTGGTGAGGTCTGGCAGCACCTCCACAGGCAGCTCGGTGGCCGTCTTCAAGCCCATCACCATGAGGATGAGCGCGGTGCCGATGATGAGCGCCCGGCTGGCGAGCGCCCAATGGAT
>JAMHVS010000026.1:0-1111 GCA_035911315.1 Xanthobacter sp. | reverse complement strand
GGCAATAGGAATTTTCATCAAATCGGCCATGATTGAGTTCAGATGGATCAAGAGCTTGCGGGTAATGGCTACAATCGCAACTTTGAACGGTTTGCCTGCCTGGCGCAGCCGGAGATAGACGGCCCTGAGCGTCTTGTTGTGGATAGCCGCGCTCAGCGCCGCCATGTGCAGCGTTTTGCGCACCGCCGCCCTTCCTCCCATAATGAAGCGTTTGCCGGTGGTCCCGCCACTGTCATTGGCAAAGGGTGCCACGCCCGCCAGTGAGGCGATCCGCCGCCGGCCGATGGTGCCCAGCTCCGGCATGAAGGCCAGCAGCGTGCGCGAGCTCTGATCTCCGACTCCGGCCACCTCCCTGAGTTTTTTGTCCGCCCGGGAGAGTTCGGGATCCGCGGCGACAACCACCGCAGCCTCCTTCTCCACCGCAGCGATGTCTTGTTCAAGACGCTTGATGCGGGCCTTGGCCAGCCTGGTGACGAGCGGATCGTCATGATGGTCATGGCGGCATTTTTCCCGATGGAGGGTTTCGTTCAACTCAGTGCGGTAGCGCATGAGGGCGTCGAGCCTCCTGCGGCTGGCACTGAGCGGCACGGCGGAGACTGGTTTCGCTTCGGCGGCGAAACGGGTGATGATGGCAGCATCAATGGGATCGCTCTTGGCTTTGACGCCGACGCTCCTGGCGAATTCACGCACACGCTGCGGCGGCACGCTGCAGGCAGGGATGCCGGTCTCCAGGGAAGAGCGGATGAGGAGCCTTTCATAGCCGCCGGTGGACTCACAGACAATGTGCGCGTCAGGGATGGAGGCGGCCGCACCGAGCAGACGGGCGATGCCTGCCTTGGTGTTGGGATAGCGTTTGATGGAGCCTTTGAGATCACAGACGAGCTCGGCTTTGGCGACATCGACGCCGATGTGGACAGGAGGATTGGATTGCTGGATGGTGTTCATGCTGGTTTGGGCGTTCATGCTTGTAATGCGAACTCGGAGGTTTTTGGGCCTTCCGGTTCAGGTAACAGTTCGAACTGGCAAACAGAAAACCCGCCGAGGCTCAGACTACGGGCGGACTCTCGCGGCGAAGCGGAGGTCCAAGCGAAGCTACGAACTCAAGGCGGGC
>JAMHVS010000025.1:0-27020 GCA_035911315.1 Xanthobacter sp. | reverse complement strand
GTGGCGATGCGCGTGACCGGAAGATCGCCATTCTCGGCCTGACCTTCAAGCCGAACACCGATGACATGCGTGACAGCCCGTCCATCTCGATCATTCAGGCGCTGCGGGACCATGGGGCGAGCGTGACGGCCTATGACCCGGAAGGCATGGACAATGCCCGCCAGATCATCGAGGGCGTGACATATGCCGAAGGCCCCTATGTGGCGGCCGAGGGCGCGGATGCGATTGTGATCGTGACCGAATGGAACCAGTTCCGGGCGCTGGATTTTGCCCGCCTGAAAGCGCTTGTGCGCACCCCTGTTCTGGTGGACCTGCGCAATATCTACCGTCAGGATGAAATCACCCGCCACGGTTTTGCATACAGCAGTGTGGGGCAGCCGGGCTGAAGGGTGAACGGATAGCCATGACGAGCGCGACAGAGCAGATACAGGTTCAGTATCAGAACAAGACAGGGAACTGGACCACTGTGATGGTGGTTCAGAATCTCTCCGCCAACATTCTCATCGCCATGAAATCCGTGGCCCGCACACATCCTGAAAGCCGCGTGCGCGCGGTGGACCGGTCGGGGCGGGTTGTCGACCTGCTATAGGCCTCAAATCCGGATTGTTGGATGAAAGCAGACCCGGCCACCATTATGGAGGCCGTCAACCGCCCTGTTTGGCCAACAGCGCAGCCGCTAAGCTCGAAAGGGAATGAATCCTGTAAAATGACTCGTGAAACGGCGAATATATTCCGTTTTGTGCTCGGTCATTTATCCATGAAAATCAAATGGCTGGGGGACTAGGATTCGAACCTAGATTAACGGAGTCAGAGGCCCCGCCAGACAATTGATTTACCTTCGCTTTTTCTCCGATAAGGGGAAACTGTGATGAAGGAAAAACAACGGCCTACAGGCGGTTTCCCGAATAGCGGGGCCGCAGAATGACAGAAACTCCCCTCTCCGGTGAGCGCCTTCTCGCAGCCGGTTTCCATGCAGTCCGTGCAAGCGCTACCAAGCCCCGCCCCGGCGCACCGGCGGTCCGCAAGCTGCAGGCCAAAAGGCCGGCTGTGGCGCGCGATGACATGCGCCCGTGGCTTGCGGACTGCACCCTTGATGACAAGGGGCGGCCTATCCCCAATGTGGCCAATACCGGCCATGTGCTGCGCTGTGATCCCGCACTTGCTGACCTGATCGCCTTTGACGAGATGGCCAGCGGTGTGGTGCTCAATGCGCCCGTGCCAGAGGCAACCAACCCCGACGCCTTGCCGGATGAAGGCTTTCGCCCGCGCGAGGTCACGAATACCGACATCATCGCCCTGCTTGAATATCTGCAATCCACCGGGCTGCCCCGGCTGGGCAAGGGTGATCTGCATGATGCGTTGAACAAGCGGGCTCGCGAATGCGCCTTCCATCCCGTGCGCGATTATCTGAATGAGCTGGTGTGGGATGGTGCCCCTCGCGTCAGCTTCTGGATGCACACCTATCTCGGGGCGGCCAAAGATCGCTACACAGTTGTGATCGGTCGCAAGTTTCTGATCGCCATGATCGCGCGCGTCTTCCAGCCGGGGTGCAAGGCGGACCACATGGTTGTGCTGGAAGGCCCGCAAGGCGCGATGAAATCCACCGCCTGCCGAATCCTTGGGGGCGATTGGTTTTCCGACAACATGCCGGACATCAGCATCGGCAAGGATGCCCAGCTTCACCTGCGCGGCAAATGGCTGATCGAGATTGCGGAAATGTCCGCTGTCAGCAAGGCGGAAGATAATGCCCTGAAAGCCTTCCTCTCTCGGGCGGAAGAGCGAGTGCGCCCGCCATTCGAGCGCGTTGAAGTCTCCATCCCGCGCCAGTGCGTGTTCATCGGAACGACGAACCAGTCCGCTTATCTGCGTGACGAAACAGGAGGGCGACGATTCTGGCCGGTGAAGGTGGGCCGGATCGACACCGATACCCTGATGCGGGACCGTGACCAGCTCTTTGCTGAAGCACTCTATCTGTTTCAGCAGGGCGAGGACTGGTGGCCAGATGCAAACTTTGAGCGCGAGTGCATCCGACCACAACAAGAAGAACGCTTCGAGTGTGACGCATGGGAGCCTGCGATTGCCCACTATCTCACCGGCAAGGCCCGCGTTCAGGTGCAGGAAATTGCGCGTGAAGCCATCGGACTGGGGCTCGACAAGACGGGCACCAGCGAGAACCGGCGCATCCGCAATGTGCTCTTGCGGCTGGGCTGGGCGCAGAAGCGCGGCACCGGCGGTGTGCGCTGGTATGTACCAGCGCAAGCCAGCGAGGAATGAGCGTGTTTGTCACTCATAACCCATTGTAAATACACACATCACAAGTGACAGTGACAGATAGTGACGGACTTTCCATAGAGCCCCATGCGCGCGCGTGCACATGAACTCTTTTACTCATATGTCTGTCACTATCTGTCACTTTGTCACTACCTGAATAAATCCAGAGCCTTGGCGGTGACGGATGAAGTGACGGACCACAAATTGCGTCACTTTCCCAAGAGGGGGGGGTCGTTCACGACTTTGGGCACCCGGCTTCGGGACCATCGAGGGTCCTTCGCGTGTGATATGGGGCATATAGGGTTTTTTCTGTGCCCAACGGACGGTTATGCCCGTGACCGAAGTTGACCGAAGCTGACGCTGGAGACTTTTCGCAAGTCGAGGCATCAAATGGAGGATGAAAAAGCTTCTCACCTCCCTTGCCCACATCTTGGCGCCAGAGCGAAAGTCTCTGGCTGGGGCGGATGCCGGGCTTCTGGCTCTCACCCATGCTGCCGCGCCAACTGCGGCGGGGGTGCATGTAGGGCCTGCGGTGGCGCTCACCGTTCCGGCGGTGGCCTGCGCCATCCGTGCCATTTCGGAAGCTGCCGCCACCCTTGACGTGAAGGTGATGCGCCGCGAGGGATCCACCGAAACCGAGGTGATGACCCACCCGGCCCTGCCCTTCCTGCGCGATGCCGCCAATGACTGGACGGACGGCTTCACCTTCATCCGGGATCTGGTGGCGCAGGCGCTGACCTATGATGAGGGTGGGCTTGCATGGGTGAACCGCGTGGGTGGCCGTGTGGTCGAGATCATCCATTATGCGCCCGGAGCGCTCACCGCCGAATATGACCCCTCCGGTTCCGGTGAACCCACCTACCGCCTGCATGGACAGGTTGTTCCGGCGGGCAATGTCATTCACCTGCGCAGCCCGTTTGGTCGCGCTCCTGTCTCTCTGGCTCGCGAAAGCATCGGCCTTGCGCTCACGCTGGGTGCGCACGGAGCGCGGCTGTTCGCCAATGGGGCGCGGCCCTCCGGCGTGCTCTCGCTGAAGGAACGCATTTCAGGAGAGGCGCTGGGGCGGATACGCGAGGCGTGGACCCTCGCCCATGGCGGCGGGCGCTCCGGCGGCACCGCCATTCTGGAAGGCGGTGCGGAATACCAGCCGCTCGCCATGACCTCAACCGATGCCCAGTTCCTTGAGTTGATGCACTTTCAGGTGCTCGAGATCGCCCGCGCCTTCCGCGTGCCGGTGACGATGCTTCAGGACATGGAGCGCGCCACATGGAGCAATATGGAACAGGCCAGCCGGGAGTTTCTGGCCTTCTGCCTTGAGCCATGGTTGCGGGCGCTGGAAGGCGCTCTGCGCCGGGGCCTGTTCACCGCTGATGAGGCGGCAAGCCATCGCATCGTCTTTGACCGCGAGGACCTCACCCGCGCCGACATCGGCGCGCGTGCCACCGCCTATTCCAGCCTGATCGCTTCCGGGGTGCTCAACCCCAACGAGGCCCGCGCATGGGAGGGCCTGCCGCCGCGCGCCGGTGGCGAGGCATTCGGCAACCCTTTCACCAGCACGCCCACCGGGGCGGCTGCCATTCAGGAATGAGTATCATGAAAGTATTCGAGAACAACAAGCTCCAGATCACGCACCGCTCTCTGCTTATCATTGAATACAACCTGATGTGCGAGCGGGGAAAGGCGGCTGATAATTCCGTTTCCGGCCTGTATCGCCGCCTGTCATGCGGTCATGACGTGAGCTTTGCCGAGGTAAGGCTTGTCATCATCGCCGGCCTTGTGGGGTGTGGTCTCAATCTCGCTGCGGCCACAGAGCGGGCGGATATGCTCTTTGAGTTCTACCTTCCCGAAATCTTCTATGGCTTGGCCGAGGATCTACTGAAGCCCCTCTTCGGAGTACGCCAGCGGTTGCCGGCCATTGATCTGGCGGAGCACGCGGCGCGCAAGCCGCGCGCACTGCGCGGGCTGCGCCACTGATGGAACGCCTCGCGCTCGACCTCAAACACCTTTCCGCCGTGGATGATGCCGGCGCTATCGAGGGGCTGGCATGGCCCTTCGGTGCGGCGGATCGCGTTGGGGATGTGATCGAGAAAGGGGCCTTTGCCGCCCTGGCGCTGCCCCTGCCCATGCTGTTCGGCCATGACCAGAACGACCCGGTAGGCGTCTGGACGGAAGCGCAGGAAACCCCGGACGGCCTGCACCTGAAGGGCCGGCTGCTGGTGGAAGACGTGGCCCGCGCCCGTGAGGTGCACGCCATGGTGAAGGCAGGCGCGGTGCGCGGCCTGTCCCTCGGCTTCATCACGAAGAAAGCGGTGCCCCGCCCACGCGGGGGCCGGACCATTTCCGCGCTCGACCTGTTCGAGTGCTCGCTTGTCAGCACGCCGATGCACCCCGGCGCGCATGTGACGGCTGTGAAGGGTGTGCAAGGCAACACAATGGCTGACGAAACGAACCCCGCCCCGGCGGAACTGGAAACGCGCGTGGGCGGGCTTGAGGGCCGCATGACGGCGCTGGAAGAAACCGTGTCCGGCCTCTCCGGTGGCGCGGGTGAAACCGAACAGAAGTCCCTCGGCTCGCGCCTCGACAAGCTGGAAGCGCGCCTCAACCGCCCCGGCATGACCGCCCCCGCCGGTGGCCGCACGCTCGAGCAGAAGGCATTCACCAGCTTCCTGCGCCGTGACATGGCTGGCGTGCCGGAAGGCGAGCGCAAGGCTCTGACCGTGGCATCGGACGCCAGTGCTGGCTATCTGGTGGCCCCTGACCAGCTCCTGCTGGAGATCCTGAAAACCGTCACCGAGTTTTCGCCCATGCGGCAGGTGGCGCGGGTCACGGGTATTTCTGCCGGTGGCGCCATCATTCCCCGCCGCACCTCGGCCCCCTCCGCCGGCTGGGTGGATGAGATCGAGGCCCGGCCGGAAGTCAGCGCTGCCTATGAGCAGGTGAAGGTGGATGTGCATGAGGCGGCGTGCTGGGTGGATGTGAGCCAGCGCCTTCTGGAAGATGCCGCCTTTGACATTGAAGGCGAGCTTGCGGCAGAGCTGGGCCTTGCCTTCGCCAAGCTGGAAGCCACGGCCTTCGTGAAGGGCACTGGCACGAAGCGGCCCACGGGCTTCCTCACCGCCACCGGCCTCACCAATCTGGAATCGGCCCTGACGGCGGAAGCGCTGATCGACCTCTACCACGCCATTCCCTCGGCCTATGTCGGGCAGGCGGTGTGGGCGATGAACCGCAAGACCATGGCAGCGGTGCGCAAGCTGAAGGCGAGCGACGGGCATTTCCTCTGGCAGGATGGCCTTTCCGCCGGCAACCCGCCCACCATTCTCGGCCGCCCCGTGATGGAGTTTGCCGACATGGATGATGTGGACGCTGCGGCGGTTCCCATCGCCTTTGGTGATTTCGGCACCGCATACCGCATCTTCGACCGTGTGGGCCTGAGCGTGATGCGCGACCCGTACTCGCAGGCCACGAAAGGCATCGTGCGCTTCCATGCCCGCCGCCGTGTGGGCGGTCTGGTGGTGATGCCGGAGGCTCTGGCGACCCTCACTATTCCGGACTGATCTGCCCCCGTCGCAACGCGACAGATATTGCGCTTATCACCGGGGGCAAGCCCCCGGTGATAAGCGCCAGAGATGAACCGGGGTGCACCCATTTCGGGCGCGCCCCTCACCCTTTCGATGGAGATGACGACATGGCCACACGCCCGCCCCGGATCTGCGGTTGCGGCTGCGGGAAGGTGTTCAGGGATGGCGAGCGCTGCCCGGTGGCGGCGGCGCGGCGCAAGGCTGCCGAGCGTGCGCAGGATGCGGCGCGCCCCTCTGCCCGTGAGCGCGGCTATTCCACCCGCTGGCAGAAGGCCAGCCGCACCTTCCTTGCCCAGCCCGGCAACCGCACATGCGTGCACTGTGGTGCGCCTGCCGATCTGGTGGACCATCGCATCGCCCACAAGGGCGACATGGCGTTGTTCTGGAACCGGGAGAACTGGCAGCCCAGCTGCAAGCCCTGCAACAGCCGTAAGGCCGTACGCGAGGAAGGCGGCTTCGGAAGGCCCGTCAAGCGGACGGAGGCGCGCTGATGGAGACCGAAAGCATCCTGCCGCTGGCGGAACTCAAGGCCGCAATGCGCATCGAGCATGACGATGATGACGACGACCTGACTGGCCTGCGCGAGGCGGCGCGCAAGCATGTGGAGGCGTGGTGCGGCCCGCTGGATGCCTTCGCAGAAGGTGTGCCGGCCGACATCGTGCGCGCCATGATCCTGATGGTGCAGTGTCTCTATCATGACGCAGATCCGGAAGCCCCGTTCGGCTTCCATGAGCTGATCGGCCCCTACCGCCTGCGGGCCTTCTGAGAAAGGAACGCGACATGCGCGGCATCAAGGCTGACATTCCGATGGCCGATGGCCCGGCCCCCGATGACATTCCGCCTGCACCCGAAGGGCTGAATACCCATGCCCGCACCGAGTGGGAACGCACCCTGCCGACCCTGATGCGCGAGCGGCGCACGGTCACGGAAATGGATCTGGCCATCTTCGCCAATTACTGCGCCGCCATCGGCATGGCGCGCGAGGCGCAGGCCATCCTTGCCGCTGATGGCCTGATCTATCAGGGCGCGAGCGGCCCCAAGAAACACCCCGCCGTGGGCATCCTGTCCGATGCCATGACACAGGCCCGGCAGATGGCGGCGGAACTCGGCCTGACGCCTGCCAGCCGTGGCCGGCCTGCAATCAAGAATGGAGGGATGGACGGCGGCTATGGCGCAGACCTGTTTGACCTCGGCCTTCAGTAGCACTTTGCCGCTGTTCGCCAGCGCGCCGGTGGAAGACACGTTCGGCTATGGCGAGCGGGCGGTGAAATTCCTGCGCGCCCTAAGCCACCCGAAAAGCCGCCTGCCCAATCGCGCCTTCCAGCTTGATCCGTGGCAGGAAGACATTGTGCGCCGGATCTATGGCCCCTGTCATGAAGACGGCACGCGCATCGTGAAAACCGTGGTGATGCTGCTGCCGCGCGGTAACCGCAAAACCTCGCTGTGTGCGGCACTGGCGCTATTGCATGTCTTCGGTTGGGAACGGATTCCCAAGGGTGAGGTGATTTCCGCTGCTGCCGACCGCAAACAGGCGCGTATCGCCTTTGAGGAAGCGCGCGGCATCATTGATGCGACGCCGGGCTTGAAGGCATTCACCCGCCCGATGGAAAGCCGCAACCAGCTGTTCAATAACCGCCACGGCAGTTTCTATGAGGCCATCTCGAGCGAGGCGGGAACTCAGCATGGCCGCTCCCCTGCCTTCGTACTGGCGGACGAATTGCACGCATGGCCAAAGCGTGACCTGTGGGACGTGCTGAAATCCGGTCTGATAAAGGTGCGCGGCTCCCTGCTGGTGGTTGCGACCACTGCCGGACGCGGGCAGGAGAATATTGCGTGGAGCATTGTCGATGATGCCCGCAAGGTGGCGCGTGGCGAGGTGGATGACCCCTCCATTCTTCCGGTGCTCTATGAGGCAGGCAAGGATGATGACTGGCGCGATGAGGCGGTCTGGCACCGGGTGAACCCCGGCCTTGCCCACGGCTATCCCGACCTTGCCGGCCTGCGCCAGCTTGCCCGCGAAGGCGAGCGCCGCCCCGGTGATCGCGATGCCTTCCGCCAGCTCAACCTGAATATCTGGCTGGACCATTCCGCCGATCCATTCGTGGACATGGGCGTCTATGATGAGGGTGCGGCCCCGGTTGACCTTGAGGCGCTGGAAGGCCGCTCCTGCTGGCTGGCGGTGGACCTGTCCTCAAATGGTGACCTGACCTGCATCGTTGCCGCATGGCGCGACGGGGACGGCTATATCGTGCATCCGTGGTTCTTCTGCCCAGCCGACAACCTGCGCACCCGCGCGGAACGTGATGGCGTGCCCTATCCCGCATGGGCGGAAGGCGGTTTCATTACACCGACACCCGGCAATGTGGTGGACTTCCGCCATGTGGAAGGGGTTATCCGGGATCTGTGCGAGCGCTTCCGGGTGGAGGAAATCGCCTTCGACCCGCACATGGCCCGCAACATGATGGCGAACCTGCTGGATGATGGCCTGCCTGCCGTGGAGATGCGGCAGGGCTGGGTGACGATGGCTCCGGCGGTGAAGGAACTGGAGCGCGCCATTGTGGGCCAGCGCTTCACCCATGGCGGCCACCCGGTGCTGCGCTGGAACTTCGAGAATATCGCCGTGCACACCGATCAGGCGGGCAACCGCATGTTCCACAAGGGCAAGAGCCGCGACCGCATAGATGGCGCTGTAGCCGCTGCCATGGCTGTCAGCCGGGCACAGGCTGGCGAGGGTGGCTCAATCTATGAGGCCGATGACTTCGACCCGGCAATGATGGTGTTGTGAGGAAAGGCGGCCAGTCGCTGCTCAGGCGGATGGCTTGCGACGGGTTTTTCCGCGGCTATTTGGAAGCGCCTTTGCCTCCTTCGCCAAGGCATTCAATCGCTCTCTGTCCGCCTGCTGGCGCTCAAGCTTGCGCTGCTCGCTGAACTGCTCATATTCAGCATGGGCCAGCCTCTTCGCCTGCTCTGCGCTCCTTGAGCCACCCGTGCGCAACACAGCACGGCCAAGGCTATCAAGCTGCTTGTCCATCAGGTCGGCCGCATCCTGCATCACCACAAGCCGCCCGACATCGGCCTGATCTTCGAAGATATCCAGCAGGATAGAGGTGAGCCGGTTCAGCTCTTTTATCTCCGGCTCATATAGGTAGTTCTTGGAAACGATGACATCGCCCTTGCGGATATTGTCACCGGGCCAGCTTTGCAGGCCCATGCCTGGCGCGGTGTGATCTGCCCGCGTGGCGATGATTTCGGAAGGCGTGTGCGACGTGACCGCATAGACCAGCTTGGCTTGCATGCGCTGGAAAAACTCCCGCGCGGTCTTGGTCGAGCCATCATAGTCCTGACACAGGGAACAGATGGTGCGCAGCTCAAGATAGAGATTGGCTTCATCCGAGCGGATATCCCGGATGATTTCCCGCAACTCGGCAATGCGGCCCGCATTCTCTGCACCTTTCAGGCGCGGGGCATCAACCACAAAACCCTTCTTCGCGAACTGGGCCAGAATGCCTGTAGCCCAACGCCGGAACAGGGTGCCTTGCGCTGATGACACGCGATAGCCAACCGAGATGACGACATCGAGACTATACACAACCGATGGCCTACCGAGAGTTGTTTGCATTTTTTGCAAAGAACTCTCCTCAGGCAACTCGCCCTCCTCAAATACGTTGGCAATGTGCCTTGAAACTGTTGAGATATCCCGGCCAAAGAGCTGCGCAATCTGCGCCTGCGTCATCCAAAGGGTTTCACCCTCGAAGCGGATATCAAGCCGCAGCCCCCTTTCGGTTGCATAGACCAAAAAGAGATCGCCGGTGGCTTCATCAGCCACCAGCCGCACTGTCTTATTCTCATCATACATGACACATATACCCGAAAATAAGATGAGACAAATATAAAATATAAAATATCATCACTCTATTTTAGACACGAATGCCCTTATATTTGGCTGCTGCTTATCCAATTGAGATTGATTAACATGAACTACTTTTCCAGATATCTGCTTAGTTCCAGCAGTTAGAGTGCATATTGGTATCCCCAACGCTCCAGAAACAACTGATGCCGAATTAGCATCATTGATTTCCTGCTCAAACATGGATCTAAACGATGCCCTATTTGTTGGCGCAGCACTCCCAGAGGGATGTATAAAGAAGCTCCCTGGGTTTGACTGGTAAACACTATATACTTCTGAGAATATCTCAACGACAACACTCCTAAAAGCGCTAGCCGATGTGTAATTCATTTGTGTCAATCGATTTCCAACATAGCTATATATCTCAGGGAGAGCCATGCGATAACGCTGTGTCTCTCTATAGAACTCCGATTGTCTTTGTCCGGGTCTACGAAGCACACCATACACTAAAGACAATACTGACCTAACGGCACGTTTTGAGGCTGCGTCTGCCGAAAAAGGTATAATAAGCCTATCAGCAGCCGACATAGCCAGCTCTGTATAAATTGTGAAACTTGGATTGCAGTCAATAAATACTGTTATATCTCTTTGATTCCAATAATTTCGCACATCTTCTGTGAGATTCCGAATCCAAGTGTGAACGATCTGCCAAGAATTTGAGGGGCCAGCACTACAGGCCAAGGTTATTTGCGGCGCTTGAAGTTCTAAAGACTCATCTCCACAAACTAAGTACAAATTATCCGGGATATTGCTATTTATAGAGCTAAGGTGAGTTATATAGTTGGCACCAGAGTGACTATCGACGTATGGGCTTACAATTCGATCTGCAATATAGCCAGATATAGTGCAGGGAGGGTTCATGCCGGATAGGCGTTCAATTTCGGCCTCTCCCTGCACAATTCCACCCAACAGCATGCTTGAGGAATTCGCTTGTGGACAAAGGTCCAGAACTAAAACCTTCTGATCGCGATGCGTGCGTGCGTACTCTGCAGCAACTTGGAATGTCAGGTAGCTTTTTCCAACCCCCCCCTTATTGTTCCAGAATGCATATATTGCCATCTCTTTAGCCCTTCTGCCTACTGCCGTCTGCCGCACTCTCTGTGCCAGAGTTTCTTATAGTAGTGTTACAAAATCTTTTCTCTCCGCAACCGCACCCCAGCCCCACCGCCGTTCTCGGGGATGAACTCGACGCCGGCGGCTTCAAGGGCGGTGCGGATGGCTTCCACGGTGCGGGGCTTCAGTTCCTCGCCGGCCTCTAGGCGCGACACCGTGGCTGGCGCAACCTTCGCCAGTTCAGCTAGTTCTCTGATGCCGAGCCCTAAAGCGACACGGGCCATCTTGCATTGGACTGCGAGCATTTTTAGAGCACCGCTATAAAATTAGCTTGACGTTCTAATATCAGCGCTCCATTTTTAGAGCGTCGTTATTATTCCTTACCACAGGAGAACGCGCATGGGCACCCATGTTCGCGAACGGGAAAGCTGTATCCGCGAGTTTGTGATGGTGGAGCAGGCCAGCCTGCGCCGCCGTACGGAAAGCGCTATCGACGCCCTTCTGGCCCTGCTGGATGAGCTGGATGGCGACCCGGACCTTGAGCCCGACAATGATGATGAACCCGCACTGGGCTGGCCGCAGGATGGGCCGTAACGCCTCTGCCAAGACCCCGGTGATGACCGCGAGGGCGCGAGCTGGCCGGATGACGTGAACCAATGCCGCCTTTCACCATGGCGCGGCATGGCAAGCGAGGATGACGAACCCAGCCTTGGCAGCACCGAGAGAGGCATGCCTTTCTCCTGCTTCTCCCCCATGCAGACCGCCGCATGGGGCCGCCTTGGCCATAAAGGCCCTTCCGGTGATGAGCCGCGACGCGATGGGGGCGGCTCACAATTGCGCTGGGCTGAAGGCGCGCGGGATGATGCCGAGGGCGACGAACACGATGGCTGCGAGCCGGAGCATGATGAACCCTCGCTGGCAGCGGGCGAAGAGGCCGATCAAACCCACTGGGGGGAAGGCCGGATGATGGGCGTCGATCTTGAGGGCGAGCATGACGGGCGCGAACCCGATGAGGACCTTGAACCCGACCTCGGCAGCACAGATCGATACATGGTCTATGCCCATTTCTGGGATGCCCGCTCGCTGTACTCCAGCTTTCTCGGCCACAAGGGACCTTCCGGAGAGGAACCGACGCGCGACGATGGCGGCTCGCAACTGCGCTGGGCCGATGGTGCGGGCCAAGATGCCGAAGATGACCCGGCAGAATGGGGCATTGCCGATGCGGATGGCGCGCACTGGTTCTGGCTGGAACGGGGAAGCGGGCTGCTTTGGGAACAGGCGGCACGGCAGGGGTAAACGAGGGGCTTCCCACGATTTAAAAATCGTGGTATCCACCACGCATGATGAAGATTGTCCCCACCCTCAACCTGTTCCGCCCCGGCGAGGCGGAAGCCATCACCGGCCTGTCCACCGCCATGCAGCGCGACTACAGGCGGCGGGGCTTTCTGCCGAAGAATGAAGGGCATGCACGCTTTAATGTGTTTGAGCTGGCCGAGATGTTCATGCTCAAGCAGCTTTCGGATCGCGGCTTCTGGCCGGAGTTCTTCGCCCCGGTGGCCCATCTGGCTGCCAAGGGCGTGGCGCTGCAAGCCCTGAAATTCCCGAGTGCATACGAAGGCACGCTGGAGCTGATTGAGGGCTTCTGCCCTGTTTCGCGAGATCCGGCTGGTGAGGTTTTCCGGGCGTACGGGATCAAGCCTGAAGATGCCCGCTATCTGGTGATCTGGGGCCATATCAATCCGGCAGGCGGAGTCATGGGTGACCATGATTTCACCGATGACCTGAATGCCGTCTTTTCGGAAGAAGTTCGGGGACGCGGCCGGGCGCACCTTCTGCAGGAGGGCCCGTCAACCGTTTACAACCTTGAAATGACGGGCTTGCGCTTTCTCCGAGGGCAACTTGATGACAAAGCATTTGTCAGGCTTTCCCTTTCTCTGCAAGAGGTTGAAGGGTGAGCCATGCATAGAGGAAGCACTCCTCCATCTCACCCCATTGAAGTTCGGATAAATTCTGTTATTAATGAGGTCATGACTGACGATGCGCCGACCAGCACCTTCATAACTGACGAGATCATTGCCGCTTCTGGTTTTGCCCGTGCGACGGTGGAGATGTTCGTCAAGCTGAACATCTCTCCTGAGTCTGAAGGGGGACGCCGGGGCAGCGCCCGCCGCTGGCCTCTTCCCAGCCTTGTTATGCTCATTGTTGCCGGGGCCCTTCACAAGGGCGGCATGGAACCTGTCAATGCCCTGAAGTTGGGCCGTGTTTTATATGGGGAGCTGGCGCAGAAGCGGGGGTACGTTCCCGATAGTCTGGATGAATTGTTCCGGCACATCGGGCTGGAACTCCTGCCGAATGCCTCCGCCAATGAACGCTTTGCCCTGTATTGCGCTGCGCGGACAGCAGGAGTTGAGGCAGAGCACCTGCTGAACCCAAGCGCTGGCGACCAGCTTGTTGAGATTGCTGACCGCGCCTTTGTCTTGGCGGGGATTGCCGGTCCGCTGGATAATCTGTTCCCCATCTGCCGCATCACGCAACTGGAACGCGGCGCGGATGAGGTGACTTTTCTACCGGCGGCCGATGAAATTTCATCCCGCCTTGCGGGCTTGGACATGAAGACAGACGAGGGGCTCACCCTTCGTCGGGAAATTGAAGAACAATTCGACACCGAATTCCGGCGTGCGCGGGATCTGGCGGTGAGTGTGCTTCGGGTGAACCTGGGCACAGCCATTCGCCGGGGCTTCGAGGCGGTCTGCGCGTTCCGCGAGGAACCCAAGATCCGGAGGCCCCGTCGATGAGATCAGGAAGCGAGATTGTGAAGGGTGTGGCGCGGATTGCTGCCGAGTATGGCGTGAGCGAGCGCACTGCCCGCCGCATGTTCCAGCAAGGCAAGCTGCCGGGCGCTTACAAATCCGGCACCGGAGGCCGCACCAGCATGTTGGCTATCGAACGCAAGGCCCTTGAGGCCATCAAGAAAGGAGGGTGATGAGATGGCACGTGAACGTGTTTCCTTCAAACAGACCGATGTCTCTCGCGCAATGAAGGGGGTGGCGGCTGCCGGTGCGAAAGTGTCCCGTGTCGAGATTGAGCCGGATGGCAAGATCACGGTTGTGACCACCGAGGCTGATGACTCGGCATCGACTGCCGAGGCCAGCCCGCTTGATACATGGATGAAGCGCCGTGGCACGAATTAGGCTGAAGGGCCTCAACTCCAAACGCAAGGTTCTCGCGGACGGCTCGCTCCAGACCTACTGGTATGCGTGGAAGGGTGGCCCGCGCCTGCCCGGCAAGCCGGGCGAGCCGGAGTTCATGGCCGCTTACACCGAAGCTGTATCTCAGAAGTGCCAGCCACCGGCAGGCGTCATGCTGTCAATACTGGGGGCTTATCAGCAGAGTGATGACTTTCGCCGTCTCGCACCCCGCACGCGCGTCGATTATGTAAAGCAGATCAAGAAGATTGAAGCTGATTTTATCGACTTCCCCTTGTCTGCCCTCACGGATCGCCGCAGCCGCGCCGTTTTTCTGGAATGGCGTGACCGGCTGGCGATGTCGTCACGGCGGCAGGCTGACTATGCATGGAGCGTTCTGGCGCGGGTGCTTTCATGGGCGCATGATCGTGGCCTTGTAGCGACCAATCCCTGCACACGTGGCGGCAGGCTCTATTCAGGCTCGCGGGCTGAGAATGTGTGGACCGACGACGATGAGGCGCGCTTTCTGGCTGCTGCCCCGTCGCATCTGCATCTGCCCTTCATGCTGGCACTATGGACTGGCCAGCGGCAGGGCGACCTGCTTGATCTTCCATGGTCTGCCTATGATGGCGCAAAGATCCGGCTGCGCCAGAACAAGACCGGCGCTCGCGTGGTGATTCCAGTGGGCACACGGCTGAGAACCCTTCTGGATGCCACTGAGCGCCGCAGCCCCATCATTCTGCTGACAGTGAAAGGCACGCCTTGGACCGCCGATGGCTTCCGCGTTTCGTGGCGCAAGGCATGCGCCAAGGCGGGCATCACGGACCTGACATTCAATGATCTGCGTGGCACCGCCGTGACGCGGCTGGCCCTCGCTGGTTGTACAGAGGCTGAGATTGCCACCCTGACCGGCCATAGCCTGCGGGACGTGCGCTCCATCCTCGATGCGCACTATCTGGCGCGCGATCCAACGCTTGCCGAGAACGCCATAAAGAAGCTCGAAGCGAGAACAAAAATTCCCGACTAAGCGCCCGACTGACGTGTTTTGTTCTGATTTGAAAAGGGAGAAAGTGAAGGAAAATCAATTGGCTGGGGGACTAGGATTCGAACCTAGATTAACGGAGTCAGAGTCCGCGGTTCTACCGTTGAACTATCCCCCAGCAGCAGAGCACTTCTTGGAAGCACCAAGCTCTTGTCGCGGCAGCGCCGAAACAGGATTTGGCTTATAGCCACCTCATTTGGGTCTGTCCAGCACCCTTCGAAAATATCCACAGGGCAACGGCATTCAAAAGACGCAATGGCGCTATGCGAAAAGAGGCATATTGCAAAATGCGATCACACCCTATGTTCCACCCAGCTCAGGGGCTGGATGCGGTTTTGCCCTTCGCTTCCCGGTGTTGGAATGCATGTTGCTTCTGGCATAAATGGAAGCGTTGGCCGCCACATACACTCCGGCAGATGTTGACTGAAAGCGCGCGTATTTAGCGAACTTTCATGCGTTTCCACATCCCTTCCCGCTCGCGCGGGCCGGATGTGTCAGAACTGGTGGAAAGTTCGCGCTGAATCCCGGCGCGCTGGAATGCCGGTTCTGCTCTTCATTATTGATTTCCTCCCGAGACTTCATCCCGCCGCCCGCAAGGCCCGGCGGGATTTTTCTTTGTCCCTTCAGGAAATCGCGCTGCCCCCTAGCGTTCGGGCAGCAGAACCTGCGCACGCAGAGCATTCAGACCCCGGCGGCCTATCCGGCGCACGAGTCGGCGATGAGACCGCACCCCCGGCTGGTGACCGCCCAGACGATCATAGAATTTACGGGATATGATAAGCCCCTGCCCTGGCCCAGGCAGCCCCAGCAAGGCCAGACGGGCCGCAGCCACAGCTTCATCGAAGCGTGGCCCGAAGCCATATCCATCAACAGCCAAACGGAATGTCGCGGCCATGCGGTCACTCTGGCCGCGCCGCTCTGCGGTCTCCATGAATTTTGCGACCTCACGGGCCCAGCCCTCGGTCAGCAGTGAGCGCGAAGACAGAAACATCAGCCACTGCCCGCGCGCCGCCGCTGCTCCCTGCTTCAGGCGCACGCCTTCATCGCTTGCGCTGTGCACAAGCACGCAGCCGGCAGCATCCGCAATCGTTGCGGTATCGTCGGTGGAACCGTTGTCTGCCAGCACGACATCCTTCAACAGGCCGCTGGTGACACCGGAAACCAAAGCCGAAAGCACCGGCACAAGGTGACGTTCGGCATTCTGGGTGGGTATGATGGCTGAAAGCAAAGGGCAGGCTCTCACAACTCTTGTGAACAGCTATAATGCCCGGATGCCGCAACGTCGATGCTGCATTGCACATTCTCGCTGTAAAATGGCATTTCGGCCTGAATACCGGCCCTATGGCCGGCCTTGACCGGCTAATCTGCCTGAAAATTCACCGCGCACCTGCGATGGTCCTGTCCATGAAGTCCTCTGATCTCACCATTCTCATTGCTCCTGGCTGGAATGATTCCGGTCCAGACCATTGGCAGAGCCGCTGGGCCAGCCGTCTTTCCACGGCACGGCGTGTGGAACAGGCGGATTTTTCGAATCCGGATTGCGCGGCTTGGGCCGACCAGCTGGTGGAAGCGGTGGAAGCCTCCCCTCTGCCCGTCGTCGTGGTGGCGCATTCACTTGGCACCACCACATTGCTGCACGCTGCCCCCCGGCTGTCTTGCGGCAAGGGACCCGGACAGCTTGCGGGTGCTTTTCTTGTTGCACCACCTGATCTAGAGGCCCAGCCTGAGAATCCTCTCTTTGCCAGCTTTGCGCCTGTGCCCATGCAACGCCTTGGCTGCCCTGCCCTTGTTGTGGCGAGCAGCACGGATCCTTTCTGCACCTACGCCCGTGCCGAGACATTCGCCGCTGCATGGGGCGCGGAAGTGGTGGATGCGGGCGAGGCCGGGCATATCAATCCGGAAGCCGGTTTCGGCCCTTGGCCGGAGGGTACCATGCGCTTTCTGGGCTTTGTAAAATCCCTGTGATCGAGAGGCCACAGGGGTAGCCGCAGCCGCAACGTGCGCGGTTTGCATGGCGGAACCGACCAGCCCAGCCTTTACAAAGATACGACCGCGCGCCTATCAGAACAACTTGAGCCTCGAGAGCCCGGATGTGCGGGCGGAGCAACACATGTCAACGGATCACGGCCCCATGAAGCTCGTTGCGGGAAATTCCAATCGCGCGCTCGCAGAAGCCATCGCTGCCTATCTTAAAATTCCGATGACCAAGGCAGTGGTGCGTCGCTTCGCTGACATGGAAATCTTTGTCGAGATTCAGGAGAATGTGCGCGGGCAGGATGCGTTCATCATCCAGTCCACCTCCTTCCCGACCAATGACCACCTGATGGAACTGCTGATCATCACGGATGCGCTGCGTCGCGCTTCCGCCAAGCGGATCACGGCGGTCATCCCCTATTTCGGCTATGCCCGACAGGATCGCAAACCCGGCCCGCGCACACCCATTTCCGCCAAGCTGGTGGCCAATCTCATCACCCATGCAGGTGCAGACCGCGTGATGACACTGGACCTGCACGCAGGCCAGATTCAGGGCTTCTTCGATATTCCCACCGATAACCTTTATGCCGCCCCGGTCATGGTGCGCGACATCAAGGAACGGTTTGACACCTCCAACCTCATGGTTGTCTCGCCGGATGTCGGCGGCGTGGTGCGTGCCCGTGCGCTGGCCAAGCGCATTGATGCCCAGCTCGCCATCGTCGACAAGCGCCGCGAACGCCCCGGCGAGAGCGAGGTCATGAATGTTATCGGTGACGTGCAGGGTCGCCGCTGCATTCTGGTGGATGACATCATCGATTCCGGCGGCACACTGGTGAATGCGGCCGAGGCCCTGCTGGCGCGCGGTGCGAGCGAGGTGCATGCCTATATCACGCACGGCGTGCTTTCCGGCGGCGCAGTGGCCCGCATCACCTCCTCCAAGCTGAAGGAACTGGTGATTACCGATTCCATCATGCCGACCGAGGCCGTGCGTGTGGCGGGCAATATCCGCGTGCTTTCCATCGCCAGTCTTATTGGCGAGGCGATTGCCCGTACAGCACATGAGGAATCGGTCTCCAGCCTGTTCGACTGAACACACTGGCATGGCCTTGGAAGGGGTGGGTCCGGTTCGCCGGCCCGCCCTTTTTTATGGCTGACAGTCCCTCACAGAATCGCTCGGAAAACACTGCGGATCTGGTCCGAGGTTGGCTTGGGGCCTTGTCCGATCACATGCATCAGCGTGATTCCGTCAATCAGGGCGGCGCATGTTTCAATCGGCATGTCGGTATTCGCGCGGCTTATCAGACTGAGGAAAAAAGCGATTGGCCGGCGCGCGGCGGCGGACAGTTCATCACCCACCCCTGACAGATCCTCACGACGGGCCGAGGCCATGGTCAGTTCAATGCGCGCCAGAAAAAGCACGCGTGCGCTTTCGGCATAGCTCACCACTTCTTCGCCCACATAGGCGATCGCGGCATCCATGCCCTGCTGCGCGACAATCTCGGCAAAACCGAGTTGCAGTTCATCGCAATCCTTGCCCAGCAGCACCGCCAGATGATCCGCCGCCGCACGCAGAAGGCCTGTTTTCTTCGGGAAATAATAGGTGGTTGAACCTTGGGGCAGGCCCGCCGCCTCATCCACACGACGATGCGTCACGCCTTCCAGCCCATGGCTTGCAAGCAGGCTGATGACCGCATCCAGAATAGCGCTTCTGCGATCAGCCTTGCTCATCTTCGCAAATCCTCTACATATGAAGAGATAAACTCAACATATATCACAATCACATTCAGAACAGGTTGCGCCATGCCCCATGCCATCACCCGCCTGAATCCGGAAACCCTGCCCAACTCGGCAGCGATGGGTTACTCGCAGATCTCCATCGTGGCACCAGGGCGCATGGCCTATGTCTCCGGTCAGGTCGCCTGGCGGCCCAATGGAGAGCCTGTTCCAACCGATCTGGTCGAGCAAACACGAATCGCTGCGGCCAATGCCAAGGCTGCTCTCGATGCTCTGGGTGCGACACCGGAAGATATCGTGATCCTGCGCTGCTTCATGACCGATCTGAACCCGCACACTCTGGAACAGGTTTTTCCGCCGATTCTCGAATTCTTCGATGGCGCAATGCCCTGCATCACCGGCGTTGGTGTGGCCGCACTGGCCAGTCCTGAATTGAAAGTCGAGATCGAGTTGACAGTCCGCCTGCCAGATTGAACCGGCACAGGGTCACTCCCCGCGGCACAGCTTCAGATTTCCGCACACAGGGGCAGCGCCTGCGCCTTCAACACAGCACAGGCATCCTGTGGTGAGAGAATCAGGATCAAGCCGCGCTTGCCGCCATTGATGGCCACCTCATCAAACTCCATGGCGGTGATCTCGAAAGCCACCGGGGCCTGACGGCGCTGGCCAAAGGGGCTGATGCCGCCTGTGTGATAGCCGGTCATCCGCTCGGCCTTGTCCGGTGGCATCATCGCCGCACTTTTTCCGCCGAATGCCGCTGCAACCTTCTTCATCGAGAGATTCCGGTCTCCGGGAACGACGACACAGGCCGGACGCTGGTCCACCTCGACCATCAGGGATTTCAAAAGCTGACCGGGTGGCACACCGATGGCCGAGGCTGCCTGAAGGGCCACGCGCTCCTGTCCGGGCGCATACTCATATTCCACCACACGAAATGGAACCTTCGCGCGCCGCAGGAACTGCGTGGCCGGGGTGCCGGTACTCATGGCTTATCCTTCCGCCGGCAAAGCGCAAGCCAGTCTCGCGCCCTGCCGCATCACATCTCAAATCCGAAGCAGCTTATAGCGCCATACAGGTACTGCCGCACCTGAAAGCGGAACCGGCAAGAACCGGAGCGACAGATCAACTCGGCAGGTCAGTCCGGCTTTTTCTCGCTCACGGGTTCCAACTCCATCGGGGCATCGGATTCCACCTCGCCCTTGCGCTGCAACCACACCATTACCAGCCAGCACAGGGCAGCCCATGCTGCGCCCAGCATCCAGCCGCCCAGAACATCTGTGGGCCAGTGCACGCCCAGATAGATGCGGCTGACACCGATCAGAACCGTCAGCACGCCCGCAAAAACCAGCAAAAACACCTTCACCCGCACTTGCGGCTGGGTGCGCGCCAGCAAGGCACCGAGGGTGAGATAGACCACGGCCGCCAGCATGGTATGGCCGGAAGGAAAGCTCTGCGTGTAGATATAGGAGCCATGCGGCACAAGATCCGGTCGTGGCCGGTCAAAGCCCCACTTCATCGCCTGCGAGAGCGCCAGCCCGCCAGCCACCGAAAGCGCCACCATCAACGCAGCATGACGCTTGCGGATGAGCATCAGGAACACAAGCACCGCCAGCGTCAGCAGCGTGAGAACGCCTGTACCACCCAGCGCGGTGAAATCGCGCATCATCTCTTCCAGCCAGCGCGGCCCCAGCGGATCTGAAAGATCAGCCGGGTTGCGCAAGGCCAGCAGAATGCCCCGGTCCAGCGCGCCGGGTTCGCTTCCCACCACGGCATCCGCAATGGCGATAAAAACATACAGCGCACAGGCCGTGAACGCGAGCACGGCAAGCGTCGTGCGCTCCATCCGGCTGGCAGATGCGAGCACGGGCCCAATGAGGGGCAGGACTTCAAGACGGCGCCAGCCACGGACAAGCAGGGAATTCATGCAGCCACGCTGGCCCAGCCGGCTAAAGGCGTCAACACCCCCATTATCGCCGCCCGCACAAACCTCTACCTAAATACCTGAGAAGGCGGGTTTTTACCTGTGACACACAGGCTCATGCCCGACAAATGGCAGGTTTTTCGATCTCCTATTTGCCACGAAGGTCTGGCATGTCTAACTTACGCGCCCTTGAAGCCATTCACTCTTCGTGGTGCATGCGCAACCGACCTTTCTTTTCAAGCTCCATCCAAGCCACGGGCCGTCGATGACCGATATTTTCCACGAGATTGAGGAAGACCTGCGCCGCGAACGCCTGCGCCGGCTGTGGGACCGCTTTGGCGGCCTCATCATTGCTGTGGTGGTGCTGATTGTGGTCGGGGCTGCGGGCTGGAGCGGCTACACCTATTGGCAGAACCAGCGGGCGGAAGAGGCCGGCAACGCGTTCCTTCAGGCCTCGGCGCTGATGGAAGAAGGCAAATATGCCGAGGCGGAAACCGCCTTCAATACGCTCGCACAGGAAGCTCCCGCCGGCTATCGCACCATAGCGCGCCTGCGTGCAGCCAATGCCGCGGCGGCCCAGAACCCGGCCGCCGGCATCAAGGCTCTCGATGCTCTGGCCGCCGATACGCGCGTGGATACTCTGGTGCGTGACATGGCGACCCTGCGCGCCGCATTGCTGATGGTGGACACCGCCAGCCTGCCGGAAGTCCGCAGCCGGGTTGAGGGGCTCATCAACAACCCATCCGCATCGGTTCGCAACTCCGCCCGTGAAGTGCTGGCGCTGGCCCAGCTTCGTGCCGGAGAATCGGCTGAAGCGAACAAGACCGCGACAGCCATCACCGAAGATGCCGAGGCCACGCCCGGCCTGCGTTCACGCGCTGAACTGATTCGCCGCATCACAACCGCTTCTGCTCCCGTCGCTCCGGCTCAACCGGCTGAATCTGCACCGGCACCACAAGCCCCTGCCTCGCAGGGGAATGCAGGTGCGGAGAACGCCGCGACAGGCAACGCTCCTGCGGCACCCGAGGCCTCACCAAGCCCTGAAGCCTCCCCTGAGAGTTCTCCTGCGCCCGCCCCTGTTGCGCCTGAAGCATCCACCCCCGAAGCCACGCCCCCGGCAGCCTCCGGCTCCGGCGCGGCGTCCCAGTAAGGAAGAATTCCATGCCGCATCGTCGCTCTCTCTACTGGCTGCCCCGGCTGGGTCTGGCGCTCGGCCTCGCTGTCAGCGTCTCTGGCTGTGAAACGCTGGAGGGCTTCAACCCCTTCGGCGAAAAGGAAACGAAACTCTCCGGCGATCGCCAGCCGGTGTTTCCTGAAGGCGTACCGGGGCTGGATTACAATGCCCCCCGGTCGCAGCCTTCCAATGCCAATGTGGGCCTGGACAACCTGCCGCCGTCGGCTGGCGGACGCTGACATCTCACCGGCGTGCGCAGTTTTTCGCCCACGCCGCACAATTCATGCCACAAGATCCGGCACCATCCTTCATGGCGGGTGCCATCCGACCCCCTTTCTCACCGGCCCTGAACCGGGCGAAGAGCTGATATCATGAGCTTCACCCTGGCCATCGTCGGCCGGCCCAATGTGGGCAAATCCACCCTGTTCAATCGCCTCGTGGGCAAAAAGCTCGCGCTTGTCGATGACCGCCCCGGCGTGACCCGTGACCGGCGCGAGGGCGATGCCCAGCTTGGTGACCTTTCCTTCCGCATCGTTGACACCGCAGGCCTTGAAGAGGCGGATCCGTCCAGCCTTGAAGGCCGCATGCGCGCCCAGACCGAGGCCGCCATTGGCGATGCGGACGCGTTGCTTTTCCTCATTGATGCCCGCCTCGGCCTGACCCCGGCGGATCATGCCTTCGCCGGCCTTGCGCGCCGCTCTGGCAAGCCCACCATTCTGGTGGCGAACAAGAGCGAGGGACGAGGCGGCGAAGCGGGTGCGCTGGAGGCCTTCAATCTCGGCCTGGGCGACCCCATTCCCTTCTCCGCTGAACATGGCGAGGGTCTGTCTGATCTCTATGACGCCATTTGCGAGGCCCTGCCCGAGCAAACCCGGGTGAGAGACGATGAGGATGAAGAGGACTTCGAGGACGAAGACCCAGATGCCGCCCCGCGCAAGCCGATCAAGGTTGCCGTTCTGGGCCGCCCCAATGCGGGCAAGTCCACTCTCATCAACCGTCTTCTGGGTGAGGATCGCCTGCTGACAGGCCCGGAGGCCGGGATCACGCGCGATTCCATCGCCGTGTACATGGACTACAAGGGCACCAAGCTGGAGGTGTTTGACACCGCCGGCCTGCGCAAGCGCGCGCGCATCGATGACAAGCTGGAAAAGCTCTCCGCCGCCGATGGCTTGCGCGCCATGAAGTTCGCTGAAGTGGTGGTGGTGCTCATTGACGCCACGCGCCCCTTCGAGGAACAGGATCTGCGCATTGCTGATCTGGTGGCGCGCGAAGGGCGCGCTGTCGTCATCGGCTACAACAAGACCGACCTTATCCCGCGCGGTGGCCTCGCCAATCATCTGCGTGAGGAGGCGGACCGGCTGCTGTCACAGATCAAGGGTGTGCCCATCGTGCCGCTCTCGGGCCTCACCGGCCATGGACTGGATCAGCTGGTGAACGCGATTGTGGGGGCCTACAAGGTCTGGAACCGCCGCGTGCCCACCAATCCACTCAACAAGCTGCTGGAAGAGGTGGTGGACAATCATCCGCCGCCAGCCGTTTCCGGTCGCCGGGTGAAGCTGCGCTACATCACCCAGCCCAAGGCCCGCCCGCCGTCCTTCGTGCTGTTCTGCTCGCGGCCGGATGCTGTACCGGAAAGCTATATCCGCTATCTCACCAATGCCATTCGCGAAGCCTTCCAGCTGCCCGGGGTGCCGATCCGCATCACCCTGCGTGAGAAGGACAACCCTTATGCCAACAAGTCGAAATAGACGAATTCCATAAGAAGCCGCCCCCGGTTTTCACCCCCAAATTGTATGATAGCAATGCGATGGAGTGCGCTGATGGCCATATGCCCGCGCACTCCAGACAGACCGGCCACAAGGCCCGGCGTCATGGCATTGCGTATCAGACGGGAAAGGACACCGGATGATTGGCTACACGATGGTCGGCACCACGGATCTGGAGCGCGCCCTTCGTTTCTATGATCCGCTCTTTGAGGAAATGGGACTGGAGCAGTGCTGGCGCGATGCGCAGTCTGTCTCCTGGGGAGATGCGTCCAATGCGCATGCACCACGTTTCTTCGCCGGTTACCCGTTTGATGGGCTGACCCCGAGCGCCGGCAATGGAACGATGACCGCCCTGCGGGTGAAAGATGTCGCCACCATCAACCGGCTGCATAGCATAGCCCTGCGCAATGGTGGGCAGGATGAAGGCGAGCCCGGTTATCGTCCGCATTATGGCGAAGGCTTCTATGGCGCATATGTGCGTGACCCGGACGGCAACAAGATTGCGTTTGTAACCTACCCCTCGGCCTAGGATGGGGACTCATAATGCATTGATCAGGATGTGGTTGGGGGCGATCTTGAGTGCTGCGAGGAAATTGTAGGGGCAGCGGTCATAACGCGTTGCGGGGCCCATCATCTGTTGATGCGGTTGAAGAACCTCTCGATCCTGTTCCTATGGAAGTAGAGTCATGATCTGAAGGCGCTGGTTGCTTTAGACTAACGCGGTGCGGCACATTGGCTAAGCTGCCACGCTCAGTTGTATCGGCACGAATACATCTCACACTGCCTCTCACGCGCAAGCACTAGGGTCAGCACCTCAGGCCCATCGTAAAAGTCTCCCGACGCCCATTGAGGCGGTCGTCATACCGGAACAAGACCACCCCCGAGGGATTGACCACAACGTACACACCGTTACGGTGTTGATTTCCACCCGGAACTGAGCCGGGCAGGTGCGTAATTTCCACTGAGAATTGAGCCATGTGAACCTTCCCCCGAAGCAGTAAGCGGCGGGGGCAACGGAGTGATCCACATGGGACTTTTGAACATCATTCGCCGGATGCACTTGCGGTAGAAGCTGTCGATCCGCGAGATCGCCAGGCGCACGGGTTTGTCGCGCGATACTGTGACCAGGCATCTTGCGGCCGACACCGTGGAACCGAAGTTCACGACGCCGGCGCGTCCGAGCAAGCTTGATCCCCTTGCCGAGAAGCTGACAGGTTGGCTTACGACAAATGCCGGGAAGTCACGCAAAGAACGGCAAACCCTGAGGAAGATGCACACCGATCTGGTAACGCTCGGTTTCGCCGGCTCCTACAACCGGGTTGCGGCCTTCGCGCGGGAATGGCGGGCTGATCGGCAGCGCGAGCAGCAGACGACTGGACGCGGGACTTTGTTCCATTGGTTTTTCGCCCCGGCGAGGCGTTTCAGTTCGACTGGAGCGAGGATTTCGCGGTTGTCGGCGGTGAGCGCAGGAAGCTTCAGCTCGCCCATATCAAGTTGTCGCACAGCCGGGCCTTTCTCTTGCGGGCCTATCCCTTGCAGACCCATGAGATGCTGTTCGACGCTCATTGGCACGCGTTCCGGGTGTTTGCTGGCGTGCCGGAACGCGGAATCTACGACAACATGAAGACGGCGGTGGATCGTGTCGGCCGCGGCAAGGCCCGCGAGGTCAACATCCGCTTTCTGGCGATGGCGAACCACTATGTCTTCGTGCCGGAGTTCTGCAATCCAGCGGCAGGGTGGGAGAAAGGCCAGGTCGAGAAGAACGTCCGCGACTCCCGCCACCAGATGCTGCAGGGCATGCCAGACTTCCCGGACCTCGCCACGCTGAACGCCTGGCTGGAAGAGCGTTGCCGCGAGCTGTGGCGCGAGACGGCCCATGGCACATTGCCCGGTACGATCGCGGATGTCTGGACTGAGGAGAAAGCCGTGCTGATGCCGTTGCCTGTGGCATTTGACGGCTTCATCGAGATCCGCAAGCGCGTCTCACCCACCTGCCTGTTCAGCTTCGAGCGCAATCGCTACAGCGTTCCCGCATCATTCGCGAACCGGCCCGTCAGTCTGCGGGTCTATCCGGACCAGCTGGTCGTGGCGGCGGAGGGCAACATCCTGTGCCAACATGCCCGTGTCTTCGGGGCCAGCCACAAGCTGCCCCCCGAAGACGACCTATGACTGGCGGCACTATCTTGCGGTTGTGCAAAGAAAGCCCGGAACTCTTCGCAATGGCGCCCCATTCGTGGAATTGCCGGCTGCGTTCAGGCAGTTGCAGGATCAGATGCGGGGCAAGCCCGGCGGGGACCGTGAGATGGTGGACATCCTCGCCCTCGTCCTCCAGCACGATGAGCTGGCCGTGCTGACCGCCGTGGAGCTGGCCCTGACAGAGGGTGTTCCGACCAAGACCCATGTATTGAACCTTCTGCAGCGTCTGATCGACGGCAAAGTGATCGGTGGTCCGCCGCTGGATACCCCGCAAGCACTGATCCTGCGGCGCGAACCCAGGGCGAATGTCGAGCGCTATGACGCCCTGCGTAGCCAGATCGCTGCGGGAGGTCGCCATGCGTCATGCCCCTGCCGCTGGTGCCATCCGTCATCATGCTCCGCAGCCTGAAGATGTATGGCATGGCCCAAGCCGTCGAGGATCTCATCGAACAGGGTGCCCCGGCTTTCGAAGCTGCCATCCCCATCCTGTCACAGGTGCTGAAGGCCGAACTGGCCGAACGCGAGGTGCATTCCATCGCCTATCACATGAAGGCAGCCCGTTTTCCGGCTTACAAGGACCTCTCGGGCTTCGACTTTACCGCGAGCGAGATCGATGAGGCCTCCGTCCGGACACTGCACCGCGCAGAGTTCCTTGACGGCGCTCAGAATGTCGTCCTGATCGGGGCCCGGGCACCGGAAAGACACATGTCGCAACAGCTCTCGGTATCCAGGCTATAGAACATCACCGCCGCAAGGTCCGGTTCTTCTCCACCATCGAACTGGTCAATGCCCTTGAGCAGGAAAAGGCCAAGGGTAAGGCTGGGCAAATTGCCGAAAGCATGACCCGCCTGGACATGGTGATCCTGGACGAGCTCGGGTATCTGCCATTCAGCGCCTCGGGCGGGGCGTTGCTGTTCCATCTGCTCAGTAAATTCTACGAACGCACCAGCGTCGTGATCACCACAAATCTCAACTTCAGCGAATGGGCCACGGTCTTTGGTGACGCCAAGATGACTAGGCTCAGGCCTCATAGCCAGAAGAGGACGGTAGCGGCGAGGGCTATGGCGGCGAGGAAGACGGTCGGGCATCGATCATAGCGGGTGGCGACGCGACGCCAATCTTTGAGCCTGCCGAACATGATTTCTATGCGGTTGCGCCGTTTGTATCGGCGCTTGTCGTAACGGATGGGTTCGGTTCGGGATTTGCGGCCTGGAATGCA
>JAMHVS010000024.1:0-497849 GCA_035911315.1 Xanthobacter sp. | reverse complement strand
ATTACAACGGGGCTCGCCCTCACTCCGCACTGGCGTGGCAAACGCCAGCAGCTTTCTCGGCTTCGTTTGCGCAGCGGCGGGATCTGCCGTTGCGCCAGGTCGCGGGCTCCACGACAGATCCCGCCTCATCCACCCGTTCAAAGGCAACACACAACCGTCACGTCGAACTCAAAACTGGATAAAGCCTGGGGGCAACGTCAGAGTCGTTCCGACAGGCCCATGACGGCCCGAAGATGCGCGACTGCCTCGCACTTGGCGGCGGGCCCTACCATTTTTTGCGAGAAGCTCGCGGAGGGCAGCGGCGTCGAGCATTTGCTCGGCCAGGAGCTTCTTCAGCTTGGCGTTCTCGTCCTCAAGCTGCTTCAGCCGCTTCGCCTCGGAGACATTCATCCCGCCGTAACGGGCCTTCCAGTTGTACAGCGTCGCTTCCGAGATCGCGTGCTTGCGCGCCAGGTCGGCGGTTTTCGCCCCAACCTCATGCTCGCGGAGCACCGCAATGATCTGCTCCTCGGTGAACCTTGCTCGCTTCATCTGTCCGTCCTTGTCAGGGCCGGACTCTAACTCCGCGTGAAGGAAAAACTCAGTGGCAGGTCAAGAAGGGGCAAGGTTAAGAGGACTGCAGAGCGTAAAGACAATCTTATAATGGCAGCAGCGTATGGCGCAGGAATGCCACGACCATTGCCTCTTCCACCTCGGTCAGAACAGTGGACTTCGGCTCCGTAGGACCAGTCTTCATATCCTCGACTGTCGTTCGCTTGCGCCACTTCGCAACGGTCTTGGGGGGATGCCTAACTCCCGGCTCAACTGCGCGAGTGAAGCCTGTGATCGCTGTATTGCTTCTCTAACGGCGTGCGTGATCGTGGCGCTTACATGACAAATTTACCCCATAGGGTGCCCTTTCTATTCCAAAGAAAGAATCGCACCATCAAACCATGTGCCCAAACAAGCCGCCAGAACCCTCTCTATCAAGTCTTGTTTACTTATAAATAATAAAGTCTTATGAGACTCTACATATGTGGCAACGCTCTCCACATGGGGAACGGCGAAAACCTTTACACGCCCATGCGCGTGCGCTTCCACAAGCGCTTCCGGGAACTCCGCAGAATGAAGATTTTCTGCATCATTCAGGTCCGGAATGAAGCGCGCTTCTTGCCCGGCTTTCTCCACCACATGGCCCCGCATGTCGACGGCATCATCGCACTCGATGACTGCTCCACGGACAATACGCTGGAGCTTCTACGTGCCGAGCTGAAGGTCGTCACCATTCTGCGGGAGAATGAGCCAGCGCCACCTCACGCCCATGAAGTGCGAAACCGCCACCGCCTAATCGTCGAGGCTGCTCGGCAAGGGGCGGACTGGGTGCTCTGTGCCGATGCAGATGAGCGCTATGAAACCCGGTTCTTGCGCCGGATATATGCTGTCGCACAGGCCAATGAGCGCCGCAGGGATGATGTACTGTTCGTGCGGATCGTGAATTTGTGGGATTCCCCGGATCAATATCGCACAGATGGCAAATGCGCCCCTCGCTATACTGCGCGCATGTTCCGCATGCCCGACATGATTTCCCGCCGCCGGGCCTTCATGCACCTGCCCTGGTTTCCGCCGGAGCTGGACAAGGCAAAGCGCCGCTTCCTGCCCGCTATCTTGTATCATCTCAAGATGATCCATCGTGATGACCGGGAAGCGCGTCACGCCAAGTTCACGGCCATTGACCCCGATAATACCCATCAGTCGATCGGTTATGGGCACCTTATCGACGAAGAGGGATTAACGGTTCAGAAAATACTCACCTTCCGTGGATATGAGGACCTTCCTGTCTCTCAAGTGCCTACAGCAGCGTCCTCTTCATCCTCGAGTGATGAGGTCATCACAAGCCAGCCTCCTCCTCATAGTTTGTGCGCAGAGCCAACCTTCGTCAGCGCCTTTCATTTGGAAGAAGGCCGTGCCACCCCCTTAACCATCCCCATGTCACGTCACCGCCCCACCATGCAGGGTTTTAATTTCCAAGCCATTTTCACGGATATGAGGGCCAGACGCGGATGATACGCACGGCCTCCCTCTGGTCCCGCCTGCTACGACGAGCGCGTCAGCCTGAACTGACCGCCCTGCCCGCTGGAGTGGAAAACCCCGTAGCAGAGACCGAGCTTACCTCAACGCCCTCGCGGAACCTGCTTCTCGTGCATCTGGAAAGTGTCTCGTGGCAAACGGTACAGGCCTTTCCTGAGGCCTTTCCCCATCTCCATACACTCATGGGCGAAGCGCGCACCTATCGCCGGCATTATGCCTCCGCCACGTCCACCATGATGGTTCTGGCGGCGCTGTTGCATGGCAATGATATGGAAATGGATACCGCGCCAGGCCTTGCGCCACCATCCGGGAATGCACCCAGCCTGTTTAGTCTGCTGGAAAATGCTGGCTATGCCACAGATATGCTATGCGCAACACCGTTCCCGGAACGACCCATTCTGGAGACCTTTAAACAGTCTTTGCCGCCTATTTGGAAAACCAATGACTTCACAGCTCTGCTTGAACGGTTCGAGTCACGGATAGCCAGCGTCGACAAGGGACAGCCTTTCGCAGTACAGGTTTGGAGTCAGATTCCCCACATCGAAGCGTGCCTGTCGATCGCTCCCTATGCGGAAAGCCTTGATGATCTGATCGCCGGAGGCTGCGCCGTCGCGGATACACTGCTCGGTGCGATGCTTGAAATCCTGCGTCGTAAGGGGCTCTTGGAAACGACCTCTGTCGTTGTATTCGGCGACCATGGCGATGACTATTATACTCATGGCTTCAAGAATGGTCTGCTGCATGCGGTAGAACCATATGCAGCTCTTGTGCACACTCCGCTTGTCATACGTGATCCAGCCCTTTCAGCTGGTGATGACCTGCGTGTGGCAAGCACCATAGATATTGCCCCCACCTGCTGCACACTGCTGGGGCTGCACCATGAAGTTGCTCTTCCTCATGGCGGCCTCAGCCTGCTGGAGGCCACGAGGCGCGACATCGTTTTTTCCCAGAACCTCACGGCACTGCAACCAGACAGGACAAAATGGGACATCCGCAAAGGCTTTGCAGCCATTGACCACTCCCATCTCCTGCTCGTCACCTGCCGGGGGCTTGAAATGTATAATCATAGGCTGGACCCGACCAATCAGGCCAATATCCTGCATCATATGGAACTGGGTGAGGATGGGCGGCTGGCCTTGCCGCCACTGGGTAAAGGTGTGCATCCGCACTTTCACCCGGTCCATCATATGTGGCGAAGCGGATCATTGCAGGACAGCTTCATCACACTGCACGCTGCACTGCGCGCCCATGTCGAGGCCAAAGCCGCTCATGTCACGGCAGTAACCGGATCCACTCAGGGGCTGCTGGATATGACAGCCTTTGTTCGCATTAACCGCCATGGCCGTAGCGCCTTTTTCAATACCGAGGACGGGTAATTCCCTTCCAGATCAAGAGGCAGGTGCCGTATGCGCCAGAGATGATGAGTGACGGACAGGTTGCGAAATATGGATATTCAGGGTCTCATTCAAGCTGCTGGAAACGGTGAAAGGCTCGGTCTTGGGCCCAAGGCTTTTGTAATGTTGGGCGGTCAGACACTGTTAGAACGTGCGGTAACCCTCCTGCTGGACTGCACGGACAGCGTCATTGTAGCGGTGCCTCCGGCCGATCTTGCCCGCGCCCACGAACTTGTTGCGGGCCCTCGCACCCGTATTATAGCTGGCGCCCCTAGCCGCAGCCGCACCACACTGGAGTTGATTTCACAGGCACAAGCCCCATGGCTGGTGTTGCATGATGTTGTTCACCCTTTCGCACGCCCTGAACTGATCTCCCGATTACTGGCGCAGGCCCGGCTTGAGGGTGCAGCTGCTCCGGGGTTAGTGAATGACGAATTCATCTATACCCGCGAAGGAGTTCTCCTCCATGCTCCGGGGGATGTGCTGGTGGGGCAGAAGCCGGTGGTTTTTCCACGCATCGCTGCTTTGGCCGGTTACGAGGCTTGCGCCACAGCAGGGCTCGCCGGTGATCCCAGTTTTCTCGATATTCTGGAACTTGCCGCTATTCGCACAGTTTTTGTGCCGAGCAGCGCGACCAATATCAAGATCACCACCCCAGATGATCTGACTCTGGCACAGGCGCTTGTGGCCGTGGGAGGCCAATGACTATGAATAAACTGCCCAAATAAAAGGACTCCTGCGCAAGGCAGGCCCAAATTAATAGATCGCACCAGCGCCATATGCATATAGTTTTACAGACTGAAAATGCACAATAAATATATTTTTATGTTAAAATAAAGAATTACGTCTTCGTCGCATTATAAATCATAAAATTTCCATTTTCAGAGAACCACTCCACCTCATCCCGTACCGTTTCCTCTATAGAACGAAATGTCAGCCCCAGCTCAATCCGTGACTTGTTGGGGTCAAAACGGGTGCGCTCCATCTCTCGGCGCATGGTGCGTACAGTGGCCAGACTGAGAAGTGCCGGGCGGCCCGTGATGCAGGCGATAGCTTCCTGAAGACATGCAACACCCCAGAGAAGACCGGCCGGAATGGTGCGTTTAGGTGCAGGAACTCTTGTCACTTTTTCATAAATCTTGACCAGATCACGCATTGCGATGTGATGTCCTGCGGCAAGATAGTGTTCCCCACGCCGTCCGCGCTCCGCCGCTGCAACCGATGCAAAAGCCACATCCCGTGCATCCACAAAGGCAAATGTACCCGGAGGAATGCCCGGCAGCGCACGCTTCAGATAATCGAGTGTGAACTGGCCTGCTGCTGTGGGACCAAGATCGCCCGGACCATGCATCCATCCCGGCATGACAAAGACACCGAACATCTCCGGATGCAGATCAAGAAACGCGCCCACAATCTGGTCAGACAACATCTTGCTGCGATAATAATCATCAGCATCGCGCTCATTGCGCTTCATCGTCTCATCTATCAGCTCACCGCGCGGGCCATCCACCACCGCGATTGAGCTGGTATGAACAAAACGTCTGATACCGGCTGTATAGGCAACCTCAAGAAGCTCATGGGTCGCATCCACATTGATCCGCTTCAACATTGCCCAATGCTTCCCGCCTCCATAGCTTTCGCGGAAATAGGCTGCCGTGTGAAACAGTATATCACAGCCTGTCAAATGCGCCCTGAAGCCAGAGATATTCTCCATATCCCCTTGCACAATTTCCAGTCCCTTCAGTTCTCCAAACTGTTTGCGGGCTTTTTCCGGTGAACGCACCAGCGCTTTCACGTGTACGCCGCGCTCCAGCAGCAACCTAACAAGATTATTCCCCAAAAGTCCGGTGGCTCCGGTCACAAATGCTGATTGCATAATGGTCCTTCCCATGTGCGACCGAACCGAAAGTGACGGAAGGCGCGCGTATCGAATGCCGCAGGAGTAGCCCTGACCGGATTTGCGAAAAACAGACCTTATGGCAAAATAGATTTGCAAAATCGCAAAAACATGGATTTCCGGATATGAACTGGGATGATCTTCGCCTGCTGCTGGCCGTCTCACGGCGTGGCAGCTTTCTTCAGGCCGGAGAAGCCTTGAATATGGCTGCATCCACCCTCTCCCGGCGCATGACCCAGCTGGAAAAGGCTGTGGGAGAGCCACTTGTTGAACGCGCCGTGGATGGAACACGCCTCACATCACGCGGCATGGCTCTGGTTGAAGCGGCACAGAGCCTTGAAAGTGAAATCCTGAGGCGGACGACAACGGAAGGCTTGTTTGGCACCGTTCTTGTTTCAGCCGGGGAAGGCTTCGTGATGCCGGTGAATGATGCCATCGCACGCTTCACAGCGCTTCATCCGGGATGTTCCGTGGACTTTGTTGTCGCCTCCGATCTTTTGAAAGTGGCTCGCGGCGCAGTGGATATAGCAATCCGTACCATTCATATGGGGGAGCCATCACTGATCTACCGGCAGCTACCGAGTGCAACGTTCGGCATCTATGCAGCACCGGAACATGCCCGCCAACTTGGTCCCAAGCCCCGCCCCGCAGATGCGGGAATGATTGACCTTTTGCCCCCGCTCGATCAGTTGCCGCATCTCAAGACGGCTCGCTCTGCAGGGTTTTCCCGTGTTCGTTTTCGGGTTTCATCCTTTACGGCACAACTGGCGGCTGTTGAGCAGGGCTATGGCATCGCGGTTCTGCCCAGCGCATTGGCACATGGGCTGGTAGAGCCTTTTGGAGACATAGAACTTCCCGTGCTTGAGGTCTTTCTCGTCACGCGTCCCCAGGCTCTGCGGCAGCCTCATATCCGTGTTTTCGTTGATATTTTGAACAACTGCTTTGAGACATATTTGAAAGTATAGAAACAACCCCTTCAATTTATGCTGCATTGCATCGGTTCAATCTGATGTATATCTCCACCTTACCCCGGTAGAGGGAGCAACCTAATTATGGGGTGAAGAATGAAGCGGGATATATAAAGCCGGCTGATATACTTCCCCACCTGCTCTTTCATGTATTCCTACAAGTTGTGGCGCATTTCTTCAGGTTATGGCATCGAGAAGTGCTACAAGACATGGGATAGGGGCATAAGATGGGTGGACGGGCGCACAAGGGCATTTTGCACCACCATTACCGGAACCTCGGAGCCGGGGTATCCTGTCTCGCACTGGCACTTCTGGGTGTCCTGGCGACGCGCCCTGCTTTCGCTCTTGTCTTCAATAACAATGTTGCGCCAAATACTGCGGCAGCTGCGAACATCTACGATGTCGACAACATATATTCGAATGTTGTGAGCGTCGGCATAAACATGCCTTCAGGCAGCGGCCAGTGTACGGGCACACTGATCAACTCACGGACCATCCTGACCGCATCTCATTGTATGTGGAATGCCGCGACAGAGACATTCTCTGACATCAAGGACATCAGCATCGGCTTTTCCCCTGAAGGCCGGGCGGGCACATCGCCAAATGACCAGACAGCCTCTGGCGTGCTGATACGTTCCGATTATCTCAATGCCAGGTTCGGCAATGACATTGCGCTGATTTCCCTGAGCACCCCCGTCACCTCGATCGCACCCGTGCAGGTGGTGAGCGATGATGCTGCAGTGCCTGCCAAAGGCATGCAGGGCGTTATTGTCGGCTATGGCCAATATGGAACCGGGCTGGATGCTGGCCTGTATTATGACCCCAAGAATCCTGATCTTGAGGCCCCCGGAGATGGTCGCCGCCGCTTTGGCCAGACAGTGGTAGGAGACTACACATACTGGACCTTCGACCGGACAGGTGACATCCCGATCATCGTCGCCCAGTTTCGCAACCCGGACTCCCCCACAAACCCGGATATGTACGGACTGGCTGAGGATGGCATTCCGGTGCCGGAGCTTCAGGCCGGCAATGGGGGCGGTGACAGTGGCGGACCACTCTTTCTGGTGATGGAAGATGGCAGCCTGGTGCAATATGGCATTCTCGGCCTGCTGTATCCCTCTCCCGATGAGACCCTGCGCTACGGTGTTGTGAGCGGCTGGGAGTTCATTCAGAATTATTCAGACTGGATGGCGGAAAACAATCCGCTCCGCATCACCAGCGCCCGCGCAGGCAGCTTCAACTGGAGCAATGCCAATGCATGGGTCGATACCAACGGTTATCGTGAGGTGCCGGATAATATCGAAGGCTCCTTTGCCGGGCCATTCGGCGCTGTTGGTCGTTATTATGATGTTTCCCTCACGCATGCTTCCAACATTCGCGTAGACATGTCTCCTACCGTAGACAGCCTCAGCATCGCGCATCAGGCTGCCGTGCTGAACATTTTGCCAGAGAGCCGCCTGACCACGGTTCTGGATACGCAAATTCTGACGGGTGAGATTGTCGCCAATGGTGTCCTTGCCACACAACTCCTGAGCCTGCAGGGGGGCTATCTGAGCGGGACGGGTTCTGTTGAAGTAGCGAATGGCCTCCAGCATATGACAGGCGCGGTTGCTCCCGGCACCTCGAACGCACTTGGCACCTTGTCTCTCAGCGGGGATTATCAGGCTGAGGACGCAGCCGTGCTGTCCGTCCGTCTCGGCGCTGGTGGCGCGGACCAGTTTGCCGTGAGCGGCAAGGCCCAGTTGAATGGGACATTGCAATACGGACTGTTCTCCCCTGCCCGCTTCGGCACATATGTGGTCGCTACAGCGCAGGATGGCTTCTCCGGCAGCTTCGACAACATCGCCGGGCCCGCTTCCATTTTCACCTCTGTCGAGGCGGTCTATGCGGAAAACAGCATTTCACTTTCGGTTGAGAAGGTTCGCAACTTTGTCTCAGCCGGCATCAGCGCGAACCAGATTGCTGTGGGCGCTGCGCTGGATGGGATGAACGAGAGCAGCACATTGTTTGCCTCTGCGGCATGGCTGCCCAGTGCGGCGGCAGCGAACCGGGCTTTCGATCAAATGTCCGGGCAGGCCTACGCTTCTCTGGAAACAGTGTTGCTCCAGGACAGCCGCTTCACACGCGAGACCGCTCTGGGTCGCCTGCGCACTGCGGCTGGCGGTGTGGGTGGACCATCTGCATCGGTACTGAACTATGCGGATGACGGCCAGATCTCAAACAAGCCCCTGCCCGGCACCGGCACGGATGTGTGGATGCAGGGTTTCGGGACGTTTGGCGACATTTCCGCCAACAATGGCAGCGCATCTGTTAAGCGCGACATCGGCGGCTTTTATGCTGGTGCGGATCGCGTGATATTTAATGACTGGAGGCTTGGCATTCTGGGCGGATATAGCCGCACAACTGCTTTCCTCCGCGATCTGGCGGCATCATTCTCAAGCGACAATTACAGCATTGGCCTCTATGGCGGGCGGCAGTGGGGCGCACTTTCGCTCAAGCTGGGCGTGAGCCAGACATGGCATGATATATCCGCCGCCCGTTCCCCCGCCCTCCCCACGATCCAGAACAATCTGGAAGCCGGGTTCAATGCGACCACAGGGCAAGTCTTCGGCGAACTGGGCTACCATATGACTATGGGCGGCCTCGCTCTGGAGCCATTTGCGAACCTTGCCTATGTTTCCATTGGCAGCAATGCGATTGCGGAAAGCGGTGGTGTTGCCGCGCTCTGGACCTCCGGACTTGGGGGAGATGCCACTTTCAGCACCCTTGGCCTGCGCCTTTCAGCGCCAGTCTTTGTGCAGGGCGAAACCCGCATCTCCGCCCATGCCTCTGCAGGCTGGCAGCATGCGTGGAATGGCCAGACACCAGCTCTTGCCGCAAGCTTTACGGGCAGTTCTGCTTTCATCAGCACCGGCACACCATTGGCGCAGGATACGGCTCTGCTGGAAGCCGGATTGGATAGCGATCTTGCCGACAATATCCGTGTAGGAGTGTTCTATTCCGGCCAGTTTGGGGATGGAATCTCGGATAACGGATTTCAGGCTGCTCTGAATGTCCGGTTCTGAATAATGGATGTTCTGTAAAAGCCTGAACTTCCAAACAACATCGCGGGACTGATCAGAAAGCATTACATCCGTCGCACCATGTTCGGGCCGATATGCCCCTGAAGATAACAAGCCCGGTGGTGTCAGATGCAGACGCTCTCCACCTGATTCCGCCCCTTGTCCTTGGACATGTAAAGAGCCCTGTCGGCCGCCGCGAGCATATGATCGAGGCTGGAGGCTGTGTGCTTGGCACGTTCACAATGTACCAGACCGATGCTGACCGTAAAACTCAGCACGGCACCTTCCTCCAGAGGTAGACGCAAGGTCTCTATTGCAGCACGCAGGCGCTCGGCAATGGTGGCGGCCAAGTTCTGCGGCATTCCGGACAAAACTATTGCAAACTCTTCCCCGCCAATACGACCAAAACAATCCTGTTCCCTGAGCTGTTTCCGGATCGTGGACGCGAAAGCCACCAGAACACGATCACCTGTGGCGTGTCCGAAGCGATCATTGATATCCTTGAACTTATCGAGATCGAGCATCATGACGTTAACCGGCACGTCGCGTTCATCAAGTTTCGTTGCCGCTCGGGTCAGGAAAGCCTTGCGGCTCAATGCGCCAGTCAGTGCATCATGGCTCACCTGGCGCTCCAGTTGCGCGACCAAGGCCGTGCGAGCCGCATTGATGCTTGCAACTGTCAGCGGGCCAAGCGCCAACAGCATGACACCCAGACGATCCGACATGGTGGCACCATCAATGGCTTGATGATAGGCGAAGACACCGAGTGTTATGGCGATGAGATGCCAACTGCTGACGAGCATCGTCAACAACACAGTCAGGAAAAATGGGTAAGTCAATGCGCACCACAGGAGTGCGGGCGAGGGAAAAGCCACAGCTCCCGGCCCCCCAACCCATAACCCGATGGTGAGCGACAATGCCAGCGCCCCAAGTGGCGCAAACTGGTTCAAGACGTGCAGCCGATCATATTTCGGCCGCCTCCGCAAAAGTCTTCTTAGCCATGAAAAATTTGCGGTGAGGATCACCGGCATTACAATAATGGCGTTCACAAGCTCTGTGGTGAACCAGAAAGCCAGACCTGATACCAAGTCTCTGCCAAAGAAAACCGGGGCCACTCCAGCCCCCACAAATGCTGTGGCAGCCGCCGAACAGCATAGAACAGCAAACATGTAGAGTACGGAAAGCGGGTGCTTGAGCTGCATATCCTCACGGGAGAGGTGGCGGAAGAGAGTGACGCCGACACCCACTCCGACCAGATTGGCCCCTGTCAGCCACGCTGCAAGCTCCAGACTGTTTCCGCTCAGCAGGTCCGCGCCGATATATCCGACCAGCGCCCCAATCCACCCTGCGATGCCAGCCATCTTCGGCCATCGCACCATCAAGCCCAGCAAGACGGCATTGGCCGGCCAGAAAGCCGCGAGAAATCCCATGGGCCGTGTGAGAATTCCAAAAATGCAGGCAAGGAAGACCACAAAGGACGCAATGGCAAAGACCAGAAGCTCGGCCCGCCATCGATCTTTCAGGCTTTTGACCATGACGACGCACTCCAACTGAGATGCGGCATGGGGTGCCCATGGGAGTGGGCAATGCCGGCTCCATGGTAGGCAAGCAAAGTTCGCCCGTCCAGATTGCAATTGGGGTAGATCTCGCCCCTTCCTGCCGCACAAAGCCTCTTAATTAGGCAAAACACGGCCTGCAGTGACTGGACAAGCTGTTGTTTCAGGCGCACAGGTCCGCGTCGCTGATCTGCTCCCACGCGTACCCGCCCGAGGCCGCCATGCTCACCGCTATTCCCTGGAATGATGTCGCCTTTCTGGTGGGGGCTCTCCTGGTTGGAGGCGTACTGACAGGGCTTATCGCCGGCATGCTGGGTGTTGGCGGAGGTGGGGTGATGGTGCCGATCCTCTATGAGGTTTTCGGCATCATGGGTGTGGATGATTCCGTACGGATGCAGTTGTGCGTTGGCACATCACTGGCCGTCATCATTCCCACCTCTATCCTGTCCTATCGCGCCCACAAGGCGAAGGGCGCGGTGCTGCCCCATGTGCTCAAGCAATGGCGGATGCCCGCGATAACCGGCATCATCATTGGCAGTGCCATTGCGGGCCTTGTGGCTGGCTGGGTACTTCAGGTGGTGTTTGTCGTGGTGATTGCATCACTCGGGCTGAAAAGCCTGCTCGGGCGCAATGACATTCGCATCGCCGAAACCCTGCCCGGAAAGGGGATGATGCGGTTTTATGGCCTCATCATCGGCCTGGCATCATCCCTTGTGGGGATTTCAGGCGGAGGGATCTCCACCAATTTCCTGCTGCTTTATGGTGTGCCGATTCATGCAGCCGTGGCCACATCAGCCGGTATCGGCATCTTCATTCCCATCCCCGGTGTCATCGGCTATGCGATTGCCGGCTGGCAACATCTTCCCGAACTGCCACCATTCTCTCTGGGATATGTCTCCGTCATCGGTTTCCTGCTGATGGCCCCAGTGAGTGCTCTTGTTGCACCCTATGGCGCGCGCTTCTCACATCGCCTCAGCCGCCGACATCTGGAGATCATGTTCGGCGTGTTCCTGCTGCTCATCGCCTCGCGCTTCCTCTACGCACTGGTGATGCCGGGCTAACCGGATCACCAGCGATGCGAGAGCCCCGCGCGGATGCTCTTGTCCAGTGATGTGCCATTGTTGGAGACACTGGTCGTGACGTTAAGATTCCCGAAAATATCCTGCCGGGCGGTCACGCTTGGCTGGATCTGGGTGGAGCTATCCGTTGCGGATGCGCCGATTGAAAGCGTCGTCCCTGTATCCTCGAGCTTCACACTGAGGGATTTATCAGTCTTCCAGCTGCTGGTACCAGACAGGTTGTGCGCCACCGAATAGCTATCCGCCAACGTTGCCTTCAGCCCGTCATTCACAGCCCATGTGCGAGAGAAGCTTGTGCCGATGCGGCTTTCTTCAGCGGTGGGGTTCACCACCATGTTCACGGCACCCTTCTGCCACATCAGCCAGTCTGGCATGCTGGTAAGGGAGACGCGGGCATATGCCGTGCCGGTCACCTTCTCTGTGCCCTGCACCGATTGGGGAACAACACTCTTGGCCGGCGCCGACATATCCAGCCCAAAGCTGGTGCCAAGACCGTTCAGCTCGGTCGAATAGTTCATTGAGGTTGAACCATTGGCATTGAGTGCCTGCCGGGAAGATGTGCTGAGCAGATCATCCGCCAATGCGGAGAATGGGGTCAGCAGTACCGGAAGGGCAACAATCACCCCTGCCCTCACATGCACAGCGTGTCCATGCCGTTTCGCTTGCATCGCTTCCATGCCTCCGCGAATGTAGATCGTACAGCCCCCCAGATCAGAGCCCCACGTCACCTGCGCGACGTGCCTATCCTGATAGGAAGAAGTTAAGGCAAGCTTGTGGTGAGGGGCCAAAGAGTTCATCCAGCCATGCATCTTTCGGCTGAGATCGGGATGGAGCGCCGTCAGCAGGTAGCCGGGTGACGCATGGGCATGGCGCATATCCAGAATAAGAGAACTTGCAGCCAACTGCCGCCCCCTCTATCCCCGGATGCGGAGGAAACTTTATGTCTGCACCCTTGGATTCCGAATTAGCCCAGAACACACTCGCCACATTGAACCGCATTGCGGAAGCACTGGAGCGCATTGTCCCACAGCGTCAGATTCTGCCGGATCTGGATGCCGCCGATGCTTTTGTCTGGCAGACCAACCCCAGCCGGCTGGAGCCGGTGGCACGCGTCAACCGCGTGGAAATGGAACTGCTTCAGGGCATCAGCCGGGTGCGTGAGCAGCTTCTGGAAAACACCCAGCGTTTTGCCAATGGCTTGCCCGCCAATAATGCCCTTCTGTGGGGTGCGCGCGGCATGGGCAAGAGCTCTCTGGTGAAGGCGGCCCATGCCTCCGTGAACAAGGCTCTGGCCAATCCCGATGGACCACGCCTTAAACTGGTGGAAATTCACCGCGAGGACATCGAGACCCTGCCTGCGCTGATGGCCCTTGTGCGCGATTCACGGCACCGCTTCATCGTGTTCTGCGATGACCTGTCTTTCGACACGGATGACACCTCCTACAAATCGCTCAAGGCGGTGCTGGAGGGCGGTATCGAAGGCCGGCCGGATAATGTGCTGTTCTATGCCACGTCCAACCGCCGGCATCTTTTGCCACGTGACATGCTGGACAATGAACGCTCCACGGCAATCAACCCGGGTGAGGCGATCGAGGAGAAGGTCTCCCTGTCGGACCGCTTCGGCCTCTGGCTCGGCTTCCACAAATGCAGTCAGGATGAGTATCTGGCCATGGTATCGGCCTATGTTGCCCATCATGGTCTGAATATCAGTGAGGAAAGCTGGCGGCCCCAGGCTCTGGAATGGTCCACCACGCGCGGCTCGCGTTCAGGCCGCACGGCTTACCAGTTCATTCAGGATCTGGCCGGCCGTCTGGGCGTCGCCCTTCGCCCGGCCTGACACCCATCATGAACAGACGGCACCATTCACTGGTGCCGTCTTTTGTGTGCGGCAAAACCTGCCGTCTAAAGGGCTACCCCGATTGAGCCGGCAAGGCGGCCTCTGTCGGGGGTCACTCCTGATTGACGACGCAATCACCACCCTGTGCCCGCAAGGCCTGACACAGCTTGTTGGCTTCATCGCGGCTCGCGAACGGCCCCACCTGTGCCCGATAATAAATCCCGCGTTCGCCAAGATCGACCTGCTTCACGGCAGCCGTGTAGCTGCTGAGAAGATTGGGATAGCGGGTCTGAAGCGCACGCCATGAGCCCTGCGCATCAGCAGCGGAGCGCTGGGAGGATACCTGAACCACAAATTCACCCGTACGGCTAACAGCAGGCGTATCTGCCGGCGCTGTGGTCGTGGTGGTGGTCGTCACCGCATTTGGTTCAGGCGCACCGCCGGGGATGGGTTCCATATCAGACGAGTAAGCCGTAAGCCCCTGCGTTGAAGGCGAGGCACCACCCGCATTGCCATCTGGCACCACACTGCCATCGGCCCGCACGGTCAGTGTGCGTACGCGCTTGGGTTCCGTGCTTTCCGGGGTGATCCCTTCCGGCGGAGTGGCGCGCGGCGTGGCGGCTGTTGAAACATCCACCGGTTGCTCTTCACGCGGCAACATCTGCTCGTTCGGGCGTTCACTGCCGCCCGACTGGTCATAGATCAGCTTCTGCTGCGGATCAGGTGCGGAAGGCGGTGTAATCGTCTTGCTGGGTGTGGTGTCGGCCCGGATAACCGGCGGTGTATTGCCGGAGGCAGTGAGCCCACCACCTGAAACCATGCGGTATGCGAAGACGCCCGCCGTGCCCAGCACGACGATCGCGATCGCCGCACCCACGGCCATCAGCGCACGACGGCCCTTCTGGCGACGCTGGTCACCGTCATAGATTTCATCACCATGGGGCGGCATGTAGCCGTCATCGGCATAGTCCGGGTCGTAGCTGTCATCATATTCAGCATAGCCGTTGGCCCGGCTGTCCCGGCGTTCTGCCGAATATGCATAGCCGGCACTGTCAGCCCGTGCCCCGGCGTCACTCTGCGCAGGTGCTGCACGCGGTGGCGGAGGAGCTTCCTGATAAGCCTGCTGGCGCGCACCCGCATTGCGGGCTTCAGCTTCCTGCTGCAAGGCGCGCTGATGAGCGAGAGAGCCATAGCCCTGACGCACGGAATTGCCGCGCTCATCAATCCGGTCAGCGGTGGATGGTGGTGTAAGAAGAGTGCGCGAGGGAGGGTTATGGAGACTGGCTGCACGTCGTTGCTGCGCAACGGCACGCGGATCAGCAGCCCGCCCTCGCTCCTCATCGCCATAGGCCTGAGGCGCTGCAGTATCGGCAGGGCGTGCGGCCATGCGAGCGGAACGCTCAGCCGCAGCCACCTGTCGTGGATCCAGAGATTGCTCGCCATATTCACCCCCCTGAGGGGCAGCACGGTTGCGACCAGCCATCAGAAAAGCGGGCGGTTCCGGGCGAGTGCGGGCGGCACCAGCATTTTCCCCACCATACTGATCTGCCCCATAATCCGGACGCGGGGGAGGCAATTGGGGATTTGCGGGGCGAGCCGCCGGCTGACCATATGATTCGCGCGGAGCGGGAGGAGCAAGCTCACGCCGGGCAACAGGCGGGCGAGTCGTTTCTTGCCTGTACGGATCCTGCCGGGCGGATTCACGACGCGCCAATTCCTGTCGCGCCTGCTCTTGGCGTGCCAGTTCCTGACGCGACACTTCCCTGCGTTCTTCAATCTGCTGCTGGCGAAGCTGACGCGCATGCGCCTCTCTGGCCTGTTCTTCGCGGACCTGACGTTCCCGCAGATATTCCTGCCGGGTCGCATCCTGCTTGGCACGCAGCGCTTCGAGGCGGGATGCCTCGGCGCGCAGGGCCTCCAGACGAGATGGATCACGCCGCAAGTCCTGTGCGGCAGGCCGGCGGGGTGCTTCTGCTGGTTCTGCGAATGAATCCTGCTCGTCGATCAGGCGGGCCAGTTCGGCCAGCGGATCACCACCGCCCTGCTGGGGGCGAGCAGATGCAGGAGCGCGTGCAGCCAAGCGCTCCTGATAGGCGCGCTCCTGAGCCGCCCTGTCCGGCGCAGGAGCACCCTGCGTAGGCCGGGGTGAAGCGGCCGGACCGGGAGCCGGGCGCAATGGCGCACCGGCAGGCGGCGGCGCCGCAGGCCGTCGTCCATCCTGCCCAGAACTGTCCTCGCGCCGGTAGCGGAACCTGCTGTCGTCGCCCATGTCGCCTCGATATTCACTCGATGCCACCCGGCACGCCATCCGCCTTGCTGGGGCAGCACGGCCCCAGCTCTGCTGGCAGGCTGAGAATCCGCGGAACGGGCGGCTAGGTCATCTCCTCGACGGCCTCAACCCCCAGAATGTCGAGACCGGAGGCAAGAACCGCAGACACGCCATGCACCAATGCCAGACGCGCCAAGGTCAATTCTCGATCATTCTCTATAATGAAGCGTAAATGAGGCAGGTCTTTTCCCCGGTTCCACTGTCCGTGGAAGTCACTGGCGAGCTCATGCAGGAAAAAAGCGACGCGATGCGGCTCACGCGCGCTTGCGGCCTGGTCCACAAGACGCGGCCAGGAGGCAAGGCGCTTCATCAGTCCAAGTTCGCCCTCATCATCCAGACGCGCCAGCGCAGCTCCGCAATAGGCACCACTCTCCACCGGAAGGTCCGCCATGGCGGCATGGGCATTGCGCAGAATGGAGCAGGCCCGGGCATGGGCATACTGCACATAGAACACCGGGTTCTCGCGCGATTGCTCGATCACCTTGGCAAGGTCGAAATCGAGCGGCGCATCATTCTTGCGGAACAGCATCATGAAGCGCACCGCATCACGGCCCACTTCATCCACCACCTCGCGCAGGGTGACGAACGAACCTGCACGCTTGGACATGCGCACCGGTTCACCATTGCGGAACAGACGCACGAGCTGGATCAGCTCGACATCCAGATCCGCTTTGCCAGCACTCACGGCCTTCACCGCAGCCTGCATGCGCTTCACATAACCACCATGGTCCGCGCCCCAGACGTCAATCATCTTGAGGAAGCCGCGATCCACCTTGTCCTTGTGATAGGCGATATCACCCGCGAAATAGGTGTAGCTGCCATCAGACTTGATGAGCGGGCGGTCGACATCATCTCCGAACTCGGTGGAGCGGAACAGCGTCTGCTCGCGGTCTTCCCAGTCCTCTGCCGGCGCACCCTTGGGCGGCGGCAGGCGGCCTTCATAGACCTCACCGGAGGTGCGCAGCGTGGCGATGGTAGCGCCCACCTTGTCTTCCGCGCCCTTGGAGAGAGAGGCCTCGGAGAAGAAGACATCGAAGCTGATACCCAGCGCATCGAGATCTGCGCGGATGGCGACCATCATCATGTCGATCGCCGTCGCGCGGACCAGCGGCAGCCACTCGGCTTCCGGCATCGCTTTCAGGGTGCCGCCATGCTGCTGCGCCAGCGCCTGCCCTACAGGCACCAGATAATCACCGGGATACAGGCCATCGGGGATCGCCCCCACGTCCTCACCCAGCGCCTCGCGGTAGCGCAGGAAGGCGGAGCGGGCCAGCACATCAACCTGTGCGCCGGCATCGTTGATGTAATATTCCTTGGTCACCTTGAAGCCGGCAAAGGCCAGCAGGCGCGCCATGGCATCGCCGAACACTGCTCCCCGGCAGTGGCCCACATGCATGGGACCTGTCGGGTTGGCGGAAACATATTCCACATTCACCAGTTCACCCGCGCCCAGCGCCGTCTGGCCGAAGTTCTTGCCCTGCTCCAGAACGGAGGCAAGAACTGTGGGCCAATAGGCGGGTTCCAGCGAGAGATTGATGAATCCCGGGCCGGCCACATCCGCCTTCGCCACATGCGGTGCATGCACCAGCTTCTCCACGATGCGCTCGGCCAGATCGCGCGGCTTCATGCGCGCTTCCTTGGAGAGCACCATGGCGGCATTGGTCGCAAGATCGCCATGGCTGGCATCGCGCGGCGGCTCCACCACCACGCGCGACAGGTCCAGCCCGGCAGGCACGAGACCCTCTTCAACGAGGGCGGCGACAGCTTCGCGGACATGCGCGGCGAAGATCGCGTAAACGTTCATGGAATTTTCCGATCGATTGGCCGGGTTCGCGCCTATCGCAGATCCGGCGTCGTGTCAAAGAAATGGGCGTGCTGGTCCAGCGCGTAACGGTCCGTCATGCCGGCAATATAATCGGTCACCCGGCGCGCGAGGCGTTCGTCATTCAGGCTCTCAAGGTCATCATGCCATGATGGTGGCATATCCCGTGGGGTGGCGAGAAAATGACCGAACAGGTCGCGCACCACCTGTTGCGCATCGGCCATTATGCGCTCAACCCGCGCATGGCGATACATCTGGGGATAGAGAAAGCCCTTCATCGCCAGTTCGGCTTTTGCCACCTCCGGCGAGAAGCCGATGACTGAGCGGTTCATATCCCGCGCGTCCTGCGCAGTCTCTATGCCCGCTTCCCGAACACGGTTATCGCTCTCAACCACGACATCCTCGATGAAGCGGGTTATGACCCGGCGCAGCACCTCTCCCACGGCGCGCGGGGTTTCGAGACCGGGATAAAGTGTGCGCACCTCAATGATCGCATCGCCCACCAGAGGCAGACTGGCCAGATCATCCAGCGTAAACATGCGAGCACGGATGCCATCATCCAGATCATGCACATCATAGGCGATGTCATCGGCAATGGCGGCAACCTGCGCCTCAGGGCCGGCATGGGTCCACAATTCCAGATCCTGCTGGGCAGAGTAGGCCGCGAAGGCGTGGGGCAAGCCGGTAGAGGCATAGCGCCCGATACCATTCCCGGCCTTGTCCGTCAGCGGGCCATTATGCTTTGCAATGCCCTCAAGGGTTTCCCAGCTGAGGTTCAGTCCATCAAAGCGCGCATAGCGCCGCTCGATGCGTGTGACGACACGCAAAGACTGGGCATTATGGTCGAATCCGCCCTGCTCTTTCATACAATCATTCAGCGCCCGTTCGCCGGCATGGGCGAAGGGCGGGTGTCCCAGATCATGAGAGAGGGCCAGCGCCTCGGCGAGATCCTCATCCAGTCCCAGCGCACGGGCGATGGAGCGCGCCACCTGCGCCACCTCCAGCGTATGCGTCAGGCGGGTGCGGTAATGATCTCCCTCATTGAAGCTGAACACCTGTGTTTTATGGCGCAGCCGACGGAAGGCTGTGGAATGGATCACCCGGTCACAATCCCGGCGGAAGGCACTGCGGGGCGGAGCGTCATCCTCCGGCACCAGGCGCCCGCGCGAGGCATAGGGGTCTGATGACCAGGTCACGCGAAGCTTCGCACCGGAAACCGCCATGCGCTCTTTCTCCCAAGCATTGAGACCAACCGGACAGGCAGAGGACACTACCGTCATGACGAAAGCGCATCCGCCACATCCCACTCAGGCACATACCCACCTTCCGGTGAGCCGGAATAGACGATATGCGCCATCAGCCCTTTAAATCTGGTCGCCCAGACCTTACCTTTCTGGCAAGTGCCAGCTTCTGTTCGCAAAGTCGATACCATGAATGCAACACAGCCCCTGCCCCCGAACACGCAAGCCCCTGCGGATTTTTCGGTGACCGATAAGGCGGCCCGAAAGATCCGGCAGATCATGACAAAAGAGCCTGAGGGCTCATTCCTTCGCCTCAGCGTTGAAGGCGGTGGATGCTCAGGCTTCTCCTACAAATATGATGTGACGACCGAGCAGAATGACGACGATCTCGTCATCGAAAACGGCGGAGCCAAGCTGGTGGTTGATTCCATCTCGCTGGATTATGTGCGTGGCTCGGAACTGGATTATGTCTCGGATCTGATGGGCGCAGCCTTCAAGGTGCAGAACCCGCTGGCCATTGCAAGTTGCGGGTGCGGAACAAGCTTCTCTCTCTGATCTGAGAGCGCTGTTTGTGGCGGCCTTCTCCTCTCCCTCTGGATGGACAGGAGGCTAGACCATGACCCTTGGCATGGCAGGCGATATGCCGCGTGGCATTATGAGTTTCAAAAAGGCCGGTCCGGGTTCATGCTCCGGACCGGCCTTTATATTTGCCGCTCATGTATCAGCTTCTTCGGATCGCTTTCGAAGCAGGGCTATGACGGTCTGTTCCTGTTTCGATGATATCCGCGCTCACATACTTATGGCGCTGTGTTTTTCAGCCAGCCACGGGTGGAGGGCTGCGGCAGCCCCACAGGCCAGTCTCCTGCCTTGCAGGGGAAAAAGCGCTCGGTGCGCGCATAGATCAGGATATCTGGCGCAAAGCGCTCGATGTCCGTGAAATTGAAGTCGCAAGATCCCGCGATCTGCCGGGAGCCATGCATCCACGCGACCACGCTGGCGTCGGAGTTCACAAACAGGCCCGGCCACAGGCCCGCAGTGAAGGAGTCCCCCATAATCAGAACACGTGGCCCGGTCTTGGCATAGTCAAAAGCAATCGAGCGGAAGGCCGGATGCACATTATGGTGCTGCAAGGCCGGGTCTGCCCGTGGGGCCGAGGCACGCATCTTCACGCCAACCGGAAACTGGGTGGTTTCAATATCGGGCGGCATACGCATGGTGCGCAGCAGATCACCAGATGCACGAGGGGTAGCAGGCCCCACAGCCTTGGCCGGATCAACCTGCCAGCCGGGCTTTCCGGCCGCTTCCATCACCGCATTGAATGCAAGAAGAGAAGAGCGCTGGTTCCAGTGCGTATCCGTTTGCAGGAAACGCGGCTTGGGTGCATCCCGCAGCACTTTGCGCAGATCAACAACCGTCACCCCTTCAGCCCGCAAGCCATCCATCGCAAGCTGATATTCAGTGGTAGGGTAGTTGAGCAGCTCAGTCCATTTCGGCAGTTCTTCAAGCTCAACGGACTGGGCATTGGGCGGCATCGCCACAATCACCTTTGTGCCGTTCGGGCCCAGAATGCGCTGCATCTCTCCGATCATGAAGATGAAGCGCTCAACCTCACTCGTGCGCACCAGAGCTCCGGCAGATTGCGCCGGAGAGCCCTGACGGGACCAGAAAAACTGACCGTTCCGCCCCGTATAGACATTGTTCGTATCCGGCGAATTCACAGATTCCCGGAAACTGCGCAGTGCATAAGGAATGCTGGCCCTGAAACCGAAATTGTCGTTCAGATACTCGCCGGCAATGCGGAGCCCCTGTTGCAGACGGGTATTCAGGTCCGCAGCAGGATTATAGACCGTGCGCTGTGCCCAACGGCCCATGGGGTCGGGAATAAGGTTGGAGAGCAGTAGCAGGCCCACAAAGCCTGCGACGAAAGCCCCGAGATAGCGGCGATGGCGCGAGAGCATTCTCATGGCATCAGAACCGGTAATAAAGGAACGGGGTGGAGGTGGTTCCACCTACCCAGATGACGCTCAGCACCATAATCGCGCCAATCAGCGCATAATCAGCGATGGCCGACATGGCTCCCTCCCCGCTGAAGAACTTCAGCCGCTTCCAGCGCACGAAAGCGATAAGCCCACCCGCCACAAGCGCGACCGCAGACAGCGGATACAGGCCGAAATAAAGTGCCATGGATTCACGGGTCAGGCCATTCAGCCCCGCCAGCCCCTGGAACATCTGGATGGCCCCCTCGAAGGTCTCGGCCCGGAACCAGACCCAGCCAAGCATCACCACCACCACGGCATAGAACTGCGAGACAAGCGCCGGGAGTTGCTTCAGCACCCGCCCCAGCCATGCGCGCTCGATAATGAGGAAGAAGCCGTGATGGGCGCCCCAGATCACGAAATTCCAGCTCGCTCCATGCCACAGGCCGCACAACAGGAACACGATGGAGAGGTTGATATAGGTGCGATAGGCCCCGCCCCGGTTTCCACCCAGTGGAATATAAAGATAATCGCGCAGGAAGGCCGACAGGCTCATGTGCCAGCGCCGCCAGAAATCGGTGATGGACAGCGCCGTATAGGGCAGTCGGAAATTGCGAGGCAGGGTAAAGCCCACCATCACACCCAGCCCCACGGCCATGGTGGAATAGCCCGCAAAATCGAAATAGATCTGGATGGTGTAGGCATAGAGCCCGAGCCAGGCCTCAATGAAGGTGGGGTTGGATGTGCCATCAAACACCCCATCCACCAGCCGGGCCACCTCATCGGCAATCAGCACCTTCCAGCCAAGACCGATGGCGAAAAGCCGCGCGCCCGCAGAAAAACGCCCCCATGTGGTGCGCCGCTGGGAGAGTTGGCGGGCAACCGTGGAGTAGCGCACGATAGGGCCAGCCACCAGTTGCGGAAACATGCACATGTATAGCGAGAACTGGGCAAAGTCCCGGTTCGCCCGCACCTTCTTCTTGTAGATATCTGCCAGATAGGAAATGGCATGAAATGAATAGAAGGAGATGCCCAGCGGCAGCGAAATCTGCGGCACCGGGATATGACCCCCCAAAGGCTCAATAACATCATTCAGGTTGTCGACCAGAAATCCGGTATATTTGAAGACCCCGAGCATGGAGAGATTGAAAATCACCCCATAGACCAGAATGGTCTTGCGCGCGCCCTCCTCCCGCTTGTCTATCGCCAGCGCGAGACAGTAGTTCACTGCTACCGATGCGAGCAGAATGAGGATGTGGGGCGTATAACCCGCACCATAGAACACCAATGAGAAGGCAAGGAAAATGTAGTTCCGCGTTGTGATGGTTTTCGCGGAAAAATAGCTCACCAGAAACAGCGGCAAAAAATAGAAAAGAAATTCGATTGACGCGAACGTCATACGCTGGTTTCCGCCTGTCCCGGTTTAACACGGGGTGAATGCCACCCTTTAGCCGCACATGCAAGCAAGGAAGCGGCTTGCAGGGCAATAGGCTCCTGTCCGCGACCCTCAGGCCACACCCCTATTCACTCGCGACTTGCCGCCCGGCGCGGAGTGCGTATCCTGCCGCGCAAAGGAGCCTCCCCGCCATGCGCATCGCCACCTGGAACGTCAATTCCATCCGCCAGAGACTGGACCATGCCGTGGCGTGGCTGAAGGAAACGCAGCCGGATGTGGTGTGTCTGCAGGAAATCAAATGCCAGACCGAAGCCTTCCCGAAGGAGCGGTTCGAAGAGCTTGGCTATAATGTCTCCGTCCATGGGCAGAAAACCTTCAATGGGGTCGCCCTGCTCTCCCGCCTGCCGCTGGAAGATGTCACCCATGGCCTGCCGGGAGATGAGGAAGACACGCAGGCTCGCTTCATAGAAGCTGTTGTTTCCGTCAAGGGTGGCGTGGTGCGCGTGTGCTGCATCTATCTGCCCAACGGCAACCCGCCGGAAACCGAGAAATATCCCTACAAGCTTGGCTTCATGCAGCGCCTCGCCACGCTGGCGGAAGACCGGCTGAAGCTGGAGGAACCGCTGGTTCTGGCCGGAGACTTCAATGTGATTCCCGCCGCCATTGATGCGGCAGATCCAGAGGCATGGGTGAACGACGCCCTCTTCCTTCCCCGCACGCACAAGGCGTTTCGCACACTGACGAATCTCGGCCTCACTGAAGCCGTGCGCGCCACCAGCGACGCCGCGCGTCTTTACAGCTTCTGGGATTATCAGGCCGGCGCATGGCAGCGCGACAAGGGCATCCGCATCGACCACCTCCTGCTCTCGCCACAGGCAGCGGACAAGCTGGTTGCAACCGGCATAGACAAGCATGTGCGAGGCTGGGAAAAGCCATCAGATCATGTGCCGGTCTGGGCAGATTTCTCCATTCCGACATGAATGAAGCACCACAGTTTCCCCTTGAAGGCGGCTGCCTATGCGGGCAGGTGCGTTATCGCATTCACCGTACGGGCGAAGCATTCTGGTGCCATTGCAGCATGTGCCGTCGTGCATCGGGGGCAGCCGCAGTGCCATGGGTTTCAGTTGAACGGAGTGATTTTGAGATCATCAGGGGCACACTGAGGCACTTTTCCTCTTCACAGGGAGTATCCTGCGGATTTTGCGGGGCCTGTGGCAGCCCGATAGTGTTCGATATGGCCTCTGAGACAGCGATAGACATCACAATCGGCACGCTGGATGCCCCGGATGCTGTTTCTCCTACCCATCATATCTGGGTGGCCTCCGCACTGGATATGTCCGAAGGGCTGGGCGAGGACCTGCCCAGATACAGCGCAAAGCGTATCGCGTAGACAACTTGCCTTCATCAGGCATGGCCACCCTGAGGATGGCCCTGCCGCATCAGCGGTGCGCGGTCTTCAGCCACTTTTCAAGATAGTTGAAGGCCTTGGCCTGCTCATCACGGGAGGCTTCGGCGAAGACCTCCTCATGCATGTCCACCACCCATTTGTCTTCGGGCTTGGCTGCACCATCACGCGCCAGTGTAAGCCACATCAGCCCGCGCGCGGGCTGGCGCGGAATGCCATCATCGCCACGGAACAGAAGTTGACCGAGCAGAGCCTGCGCCTCGAACTGGCCTTTCTGGGCGGCAAGAGCAAGCCAGCGGCCGGCGCTGCGCGGATCGCGATGCCCGTCAATACCGTCAAGATACAGACGACCGAGACGATACTGCGCTTCCGCATCCCCGAAATAGGATGCAGCATATGAGAACATGTCCCGCGCCCGCTCAGGGTCTCGTGAGACACCAGCGGCTGGAATACCCGCAAGATAATATGAGCCCAGCGCCACAAAGGCATTGGCCACAAAGCGGGCCTGCGGCGTGCCAGGATAATCCTCGGCATGGGAATTGGCGATGTTGCTGAAATACTGGAAAGCCTTGGCATCATCGCGCGTGACGCCATCTCCATCCGCATAGATGCGGCCAAGCTTCCACTGCGCAACAGCATGGCCCTGTGCAGCAGCATAGCTCAGCGCATCAAGCCCCTTGGCGGTCTCTCCTGAACGCAGGGCGCGCGCCCCCGTACGGAAAGCCTCATCCACCGGGCGGGCAGCCGGCGCCTGCGGCACATTTGCCGGCGGCATCAGCATCTGCGGATCAAGACTCTGCGTGGTGGTGCCATCAAACGCAAGGGCGATTGATCCGCCAAAGCACACACCCATCAACCCGACCAGCAATGCACCCGTCGCCCGCAGGGGCGCAGTTTGCGGGCGCTTGGCGCCTGTGGGAAAGGAATGATTCACCAACATAATGACAGGAGCATCGCAGGAACCGGCGGCAAGATCGGGGCCGAGAAAAGGCCGCCCGGCGACCTCTCCATGGCAATGGGAAGCCGGCGCAGAAGGCGCTTGTCGAAAGCGCATCCTTGCCATCCCCATCACACCCGTCTGTAACGCCACCGAACGCTTGCGCATTTTGTTCACACCCCGAACGAAGCGGTGCCCCTTGCATGCGACGTTACTCATCAACATGCCGGGCAGCCCCGTATTCACCTTCCGGTTTCATGGCGTTTTATGGCGGCATCACGGCGCGGGAAGGGGGGCAGAGGCCTGCGGAGCCTGAATGCGCGGATCTGTGGCTTTGTCGTCACATCCATTTAGATGAGAGGGAAAGTGCAGATCCCAGGGGCGTAGATAAAAACAATTACAAAACATGATGTTAGAAAAAGAGAGGAGCCGCCCCGCGAAAATCGGCACCCTAACTACCACATTAACCTTAAAGGGAGGTTAAGTCGCACCCGCCGCAGGAATAAGGCCACAACCGCTCCCCACCACTCATTCAGAGCTGGGTCAGTTCAGAACATCGCCCGAACCAGCATCTCAAGGCCCAGCAGCAGCATGCAGATGAGAAACCAGCGCCGGAATGTGGCAGGGCTAATGCGCCCCCTCACCTTCTGCCCCACCCACATACCAACTAGAGCCGGTATGATCGCGAGAGCGGAAAGAGCCAGATTCTCCATTTGAAATACGCCATGCCAAGCCAGTCCAGCGGCCAAAGCAAGGGTGGAGATGGTGAAGCTCAAACCCAGCGCCTGCACCAGATCATCTTTCTCCAGTCCCAGAGCCTGCAAATAGGGCACGGCGGGAATGACGAACACGCCCGTGCCACCAGCCACAACACCCGTGAGCGCACCCACAAGCGGAGAGAGCCATCCCTCTGCCCGCCGGGGAATATGGAGCGGGTGCGCCAGCAGGGTGAAGGCAGCATAGACCACCAGTGCAAGACCGAGGGCGATGGTGGTCAGGCGTGTGCCCCCCCCTGTCAGCAGCGCTGAACCCAGGAGGGTGCCGATGACAATGGCCAGCATCATCAGCCAAAGCCGGGCAACAAGCCGCCCCACATGAGGGCCAGCCAGCAGCTGCCACACATTGGTGACGAAGGACGGCACGATGAGCAGGCTGGCCGCAGCCAGGGGAGAAAACAGCCCCCCCAGCACGCCCATGGCCACAGTGGGCAGGCCCATGCCGGTGATGCCCTTGACGACGCCTGCGAGAAAGAAGGTTGCCGTCACCGCGAGTATGAAGAGAAGCGAATAATCCATCATTCCCTTGGCATAAGCCTCTCCTGACCCGGCACAATGCGGATGTGCCATATTCTGCCTTCGGCTATTCCGAAGTCTGATTATGCCCTATGCTGCACCATGCGTTTCGACCTGACAGACCTGCGCCTTTTTCTGGCTGTTGCGGAAGCCGGAAGCATTACGCATGGCGCGGCAGAAGCCGGCCTGTCCCTACCTGCCGCCAGTGAACGCCTGCGCGATATGGAGGCTGATGGTGAAGTCCAACTGCTGGAACGCGGACGACGCGGGGTTCAACTGACCGAGGCCGGAGCAGCACTGGCACATCACGCCCGCCTCATTCTGCATCAGATGGCCCAGATGCGTGGCGAACTGGGCGAGCATGCCCGCGGAATGCGCACCACCATTCGCCTTGCGGCCAACACGGTCGCTTTGTCTGAATTCCTCCCTGCCCGCCTCGGCCCATGGATGGCCCGCAATCCGCGGATCGACATCGATCTGAAGGAAAGACAGAGCGTGGAAATCGCCCGTCTTGTGACCTCAGGCTTTGCGGAAATCGGCATTCTTTCGGCGGCAGTGGAAACCCAGGGGCTGCATCTGCGGCCATTCGCTATCGATCGGCTCGTGGTCATCCTGCCATCTGAGCACCCTTTTGCCGGCCAGAAGCGCACCAGTCTGGCAGAAATACTGCCTGCCCATTTCATTGGGCTGGCAAGCGGCGCACTTCAGGAACATATCGAGGCGCAAGTTGCCCGCACCGGGGGGAAGCTGAAGGTGCGCACGCGGGTTCGGACGTTTGAAGGCATATGCCGCATGGTGGCTGAGGGAGCTGGCCTTGGCATTGTGCCGGCAACAGCAGCGCGCCGCTATGATAGCACCCCCGGCCTTGCCACGTTGCGCCTGAACGAAGACTGGGCCACCCGCCAGCTCTCACTCTGCATCCGAACCACAGATGAGTTAGCCCCCCCTGCCCGCTCTCTGGTTGAGCATCTGGCGCCGGGCGTTATCGCTAAGGGCGAAACCTCTCTGGCATAAGAATGCCGAAGCGTTTCCTGCAAATCACCCGGCAGCATTGGGAGCCGGCCCTGCCGTACCTTGCCCGTGGCGCGGGCATATGAGGCTCCCATAAAAAAGCCCGGCGCGATGGCCGGGCTCTTCATGTCATCCAGCTAGCTGGTTTATGGCAGCACGCACCTTTTCCCGGCGCTGGATATATTCCTCGCGTTTCTCACGCTCGGCTTCCACCACCTCTTCCGGCGCGCGCGCCACGAAGCTCTCATTGGAGAGCTTGCTGTCGATGCGGGAAATTTCACCGCCAAGCTTGTCCTCTTCCTTCTGGAGGCGGGTGCGCTCGGCAGCCAGATCCACAACCCCAGCCAGTGGCAGCGCGGCAACCTCTCCACGCACCACCATCTGCACAGCCTCGGAAGGCATGGCATCGGCGAAGGAAATCTCGCTCAGACGCGCCATGCGACGCAGCACATCATCCCACTTCTGCACCCGGCCCTGCGTTTGCGCACTGGCCTGCACCAGCACCAGCGGGGCCTGTGCGCCTGCTGGCACATTCATTTCGGCCCGAACGGAACGGATCTCGGTGATGAGATCCACCACCCAGCCCACTTCCGCCTCGGCATCGGGGGCTTCAAGGCCAGTCAGGTCCGGCCACTCCGAAAGCACCAGAAGGCTGGCGCGGGCGGGGCCTTCCTTGCCGGTTTCCGCCCACAGCTCTTCGGTCAGGAAGGGCATGAAGGGGTGCAGAACGGCCATCGCCACATCCAGCACATAAGCGGTGGTGGCGCGGGTTTCGTCCTTCGCCGCACCATCCGGACCAGAAAGCACGGGCTTGGCGAGCTCCAGATGCCAATCGCAGAACACATTCCACAGGAAGCGGTAGATGCCGCCAGCCGCATCATTAAAGCGATAAGCCTGAATGGCCTCACTCACCTCACGGGTCGCGCGCACAGCCTCGCCGATGATCCAGCGGTTCAGCGTGCCTTCAACCTTGGCCGGGTCGAACCCTTCCACCCGTGCGCAGCCGTTCATCTGCGCAAAGCGCACCGCATTCCACAGCTTGGTTGCGAAATTACGGTAGCCCTCAACGCGAGAGGTCGCGAGCTTGATGTCACGCCCCTGCGCCGCCATGGCAGCCAGCGTAAAGCGCAACGCATCCGCGCCGTATTTGTCGATGAGGTCCAGCGGGTCAATGACATTGCCCTTGGATTTGGACATCTTCGCACCCTTCTCGTCCCGGACGAGCGCGTGGATATAGATGTCCTTGAAGGGCACTTCATCTTCCATGAAGTGCAGGCCCATCATCATCATCCGGGCAACCCAGAAGAAGATGATGTCAAAGCCCGTCACCAGAACGCTGGTGGGATAGAACTTCTTCAGCTCATCGGTCTCATCCGGCCAGCCCATGGTGGAGAAAGGCCACAGGGCGGAAGAGAACCACGTGTCCAGCACGTCCTCATCGCGTGTGAGGAACAAAGCGCGCTTGTCGGCATCATTGATGAGGGCCTCGGCCTCATCGGCCGTCAGGTTTTCCTGCCCCACATTGTGGGCAACAGCCTGTTCGAAGGCCTCATCCTCATCCAGCGCCACGAACACATTGCCGAAGGGGTCATACCACGCCGGAATCTGGTGCCCCCACCACAACTGGCGAGAGACGCACCAGGGCTGGATGTTTTCCAGCCACTCGAAATAGGTCTTTTCCCAGTTCTTCGGCACAAAGCGCGTATCGCCATTGCGCACGGCCGCGAGCGCAGGCTGGGCCAGCGTCTTGGCGTCCACATACCACTGGTCAGTCAGCCACGGCTCAATGACAACATTCGAACGATCGCCGTGCGGCACCACATTGTTGTGGGGCTCAATTTTCTCCAGCAACTCAAGCTGGGTCAGCAGGTCGACAATCTGCTTGCGAGCCGCGAAACGGTCCTGCCCCTGAAGATGCGCCAGAATGCCGGCGGCATCCGGGGTTTCCACATAGGCCTCGGGCCGGTTGGCATGGTCATCGCGAATGCCGGCAATATCAATGCGGGCCTCGGCATCCAGCACATTGATCATCGGCAGGGCATGGCGCTTGCCCACCTCGAAGTCGTTGAAGTCATGCGCAGGCGTGATTTTCACCGCGCCGGAGCCCTTCTCCGGGTCCGAATATTCATCGGCAACGATGGGAATGCGACGCCCCACCAGCGGCAGGATCACATGCTTGCCGATCAGATCCTGATAGCGCTCGTCATCAGGATGCACGGCAACGGCCGTATCGCCCAGCATCGTTTCGGGGCGCGTGGTGGCCACAACGATGAAGCGGTCCTTCTCACCCTCAACAGGGTAGCGCAGGTGCCACAGGTTCCCCTTCATCTCCACCGGCACAACTTCCAGATCGGAAATGGCGGTGATGAGCTTGGGGTCCCAGTTCACAAGGCGCTTGTCCTTGTAGATCAGGCCCTCGCGGTAAAGCTGCACGAACACCTTGAGGACAGCGCGCGAAAGGCCCTCATCCATAGTGAAGCGCTCGCGCGACCAGTCACAGGAGGCCCCAAGCCGCTTGAGCTGGCCGACGATCGTGCCACCCGACTCAGCCTTCCATTCCCACACGCGCTCGATAAAGGCATCGCGGCCCATATCACGGCGGCCAGGCAGCTGCTGCTCGGTGAGCTGGCGCTCTACCACCATCTGGGTGGCAATACCGGCATGGTCTGTACCGGGTTGCCACAGCACATCCTTGCCGCGCATGCGCTCAAAGCGGGCCAGAATATCCTGCAACGTATTGTTGAGCGCATGGCCCATATGCAGCGAGCCGGTGACATTCGGCGGCGGGATGACAATGGAAAAGCCCGGCTTGTCCTTGCGCTCCGGTCGGCCCGCCTTGAAGGCACCATCGGCCTCCCAGGCCGCGCTGATGCGCGCTTCCACGGATGCGGGATCGAACACTTTCTCAAGCATGGCTTTCAGCTCCGGGAATGGTGCATGGCCCTGCAACGCACAAGGCGCGCAGAAACCGCCGGCGCATGACGCTGCCGGAAGAAGACTCGCAATGGGTTAAAGCCGGATGAGATAGGGTGCGTCAACTGCACTGGCGCGCATAGCACGTGAGAGGTCACTTAAATCGTGGCAAACAATGCCAGCAAAGCTCGCTCTGCACGAAATATTACCCTCCCAGGGTAAACAATGCGCCAGCCATCAATCCAAGAACCGGGAGCCATACCCCCGAGAGCGCAAGGTCACGACGACCGCGACGCCACTGCCGCAAACCAAAAATCGGGGCGAGCACACTCACGGCAAGCGCAATACCCCATGCCGCAACCGTGCCCGGTGCCGCACCACTTGTACCCTCAAATACCGCCCCGCCGACACCCAGCAGCAGAACGATAAGAGCGAGGTCGGCCACAAAGCCGACCCCCATCAGAATGAGCACAAGCCAATAAACCGCACCCCGTTTCCCCTGAGACGAAGCTGTTTGTTCCTTGGTCAAGGGGAATACACTCCTGAGGTGTTATGCGGTTCGCTGTCGAGGTCAGCTTGCAGTGCTGTCGCGCAGGGCAATGCCCTTCTCTTCCAGCAGCGGCAGAATTTCGCCAGCTTGGAACATTTCACGCACGATGTCGCAGCCGCCAACGAACTCACCCTTCACATAGAGCTGGGGAATCGTCGGCCAGTTGGCATACTGCTTCACGCCTTCGCGTACGTCCTCATTCTCAAGCACATTGACGCCCACATAAGGCACGTTCAGATGGTCGAGAATCTGGACCACCTGACCGGAAAAGCCGCACTGAGGGAAGTTGGGCGTGCCCTTCATGAAAAGAACAACGTCATTGGACTTCAGGACGTTTTCGATTTGGTCGCGAATGCTCATGAGATCAAATCCAGTCTGGCGCACCGAAACAGCCGGCGTTTCCTGCCGTAGATCGGTATTCAGGGATCAAAATACAAGTCCGGCGGGGTGGACGGCATGGTACGTGCCCCGGTGTTATCCGAGACACGTCATATCAGCGGGTTCAGGGAGCTTTGGTGTGAAGTGCCAGTGCGTGAAGCACGCCGCCCATATTGCCCTGCAAGGCGGCATAAACCATCTGATGCTGCTGCACCCTGCTTTTACCTCTGAAGGCCTCTGAAATGATGCTGGCGGCATAGTGGTCGCCATCACCGGCCAGATCCTTGATCTCAACCTGCGCATCGGGAAGCGCAGCCTTGATCAGGGTTTCAATTTCATGTGCGTCCATCGCCATAGCGGATGCTCCTTAACGCGCGGGGTTCAGGCAGCGCCCATATATTCGGGAAGCCAGTTCTCACTGCGGTCACGCAGATCCGTAATGGAAACAGGTGCATCACCGGCAATGGCCAGCACATCACCGCCCGTCACACCGATGCGGCTCAGCGGCACACCAGCCGCAGCAGCACGTTCAGCAACTTCAGCTGCAAGAGCGGCAGAAACAGCCAGCACATAGCGACCCTGATCCTCGCCGAACCAGTAGCCATGCGCGGTCTGTGCCGCAGGAGCAGCATCAAGCTGCACACCGATATTTCCGGACATGGCCATTTCAGCGACCGCGACCAGCAGGCCACCATCGGAAATATCATGAACCGCGCTCACCTTACCCTCACGGATCAGCTTGCGCACAAAATCACCGTTGCGCTTTTCCACGGCCAGATCGACCGGCGGCGGCGCGCCCTCTTCCCGGTCGCAAACCGTGGCGAGGAATGCAGAAGCGCCGAGCCAGCCGGTGGTCTCACCCACCACGAAGATATCTTCACCTTCCGCCTTGAAGTTCAAGGTCATGGAGGCATTGAGATCGTCGATCAACCCCACGCCACCAATAGAAGGTGTTGGTAGAATGCCCTGCCCGTTGGTCTCGTTGTAAAGGCTGACATTGCCGGAAACGATGGGGAATTCCAGCGCCTCACACGCCGCACCGATGCCCTGAATACAGGCCACGAACTGGCCCATGATGTCCGGCTTCTCAGGATTGCCGAAATTCAGGTTATCCGTCACGGCCAGCGGCTCCGCGCCAACAGCGGTCAGATTACGCCATGCCTCGGCCACGGCCTGCTTGCCGCCCTCAAAGGGTCCAGCCTCGCAGTAGCGAGGTGTCACATCCGTCGTGATGGCCAGCGCCTTGGGGCCATCATCCACTCGCACCACGGCTGCATCACCACCCGGGCGCTGCACGGTGTTACCCAGAATAAGATGGTCATACTGCTCCCACACCCAGCGCTTGGAGCACAGGTCCGGCGAGCCGATAAGCTGAAGCAGCGCCTCGTTCAAGGACACCGGCATCGGCACACCTTCGGCGCGAACCACAGGCAGGGTCACGGGCGCATTATAGGGGCGCTGATATTCCGGGGCCTCGTCGCCCAGTTCCTTGATGGGCAGGTCAGCTTCCACCACGCCCTTGTGCTTCACCACAAAACGCAGCGTATCTGTGGTGTAGCCGATGATGGCGAAGTCCAGCCCCCATTTGCGGAAGATGGCCTCGGCCTCTTCTTCCTTGCCGTCGGCGATCACCATGAGCATGCGCTCCTGACTCTCCGAGAGCATCATCTCATACGCGCTCATGCCGGTTTCGCGGCACGGCACGGCATCAAGATTCAGCTCAACGCCAAGATCACCCTTCGCGCCCATTTCAACGGCCGAACAGGTCAGGCCAGCCGCGCCCATATCCTGAATCGCGACAACGCAACCGGCCTGCATGATTTCAAGGCAGGCTTCCAGCAGCAGCTTCTCGGCAAAGGGGTCGCCAACCTGAACGGTCGGGCGCTTCTCCTCCGCATCCTCGCCGAATTCGGCAGACGCCATGGTCGCACCATGGATACCGTCGCGTCCGGTCTTGGAGCCGAGATAAACGATAGCGCGTCCCACGCCGGTGGCGGCGGCATAGAAAATCTCATCCGTCTTCGCGAGGCCAACGGCCATGGCATTGACAAGGATATTTCCGTCATAGCGCTTGTGGAAGCCCACGGCCCCACCCACGGTGGGTACGCCGAAGGAGTTGCCATAACCACCAATGCCGGCCACGACACCAGATACCAGACGGCGCGTGCGCGGATTGTTCACATCGCCAAAGCGAAGCGCATTCAAGGCAGCTACCGGGCGGGCACCCATGGTGAACACATCGCGCAGAATACCGCCAACACCTGTCGCCGCGCCCTGATAGGGCTCGATGAACGACGGATGATTGTGGCTCTCCATCTTGAAGACCACGGCCATGCCATCGCCAATATCCACCACGCCGGCATTTTCGCCCGGCCCCTGGATCACGCGCGGACCGGTGACCGGCAGCGTCTTGAGCCAGAATTTGGAGGACTTGTAGGAGCAGTGCTCGTTCCACATCGCGGACACGATACCCAGCTCGGTAATGCTGGGCTCGCGGCCGATGAGTTGCACGAAGCGCTGGTATTCATCCGGCTTCAGGCCATGTTCGGCCACGAGTTCGGGAGTGATGCGGGGCGTATTGGGAATATGGGTCACAGCGATCGATCCGATTTGAGGCGTCTCACGCCGCCTTCAGGGCACCGGCGAGGCTTTCGAAAAGGCCACGGCCATCCGTGGGGCCAATTGCCTGTTCGATGTAATTTTCCGGGTGGGGCATCATGCCCAGCACATTGAACTTCTCAGAATAGATGCCGGCGATGCCATTGATGGAGCCATTCGGCCCATCGGTCACATCAATCTGTCCATCAGGCTGCGCGTAGCGGAACGCAACACGGCCCTCGTGCTCCAGCGCGGCAATGGTGGTTTCATCTGCGGTATAATTGCCTTCGCCATGCGCGACAGGCACCCGGATGAGGTCATTCTTGCGATAGGCACGGGTGAAGGCAGTGTCGGCCCGCTCAACACGCAGCAGCACTTCGCGGCATACAAAGCGCAGTTGCGCATTGCGCACCAGCACGCCCGGCAGAAGCCCGGCTTCACACAGAATCTGGAAACCGTTGCAGATACCCAGCACCAGTCCGCCGCGTTCGGCATGCGCGCGCACGGCATTCATGATGTTGGCACGCGCGGCAATGGCTCCGCACCGCAGATAGTCGCCATAGGAGAAGCCTCCCGGCAGAAGCACGATATCCGTGCCAGCCGGCAGCTCATGCTCCGCGTGCCACACAATCTGCGTCTGCGCCCCGCTCACGAGGGTCAGCGCACGCGCGGCGTCCCGCTCACGATTGGAGCCGGGAAAAAGGATGACGGCAGCTTTCATGGTCTCTCATGCCATCGACGCATTTGCGCCGGCCTGTGATCCGCACCGGCTTCGGCCTGAAGGCCTTCCCGGCGGATGATGGACTTCTGGATTTCAGCCCAACCCGCGCACATTGCCCTAAAGCCCGCGCTCGACTGTTCTGCACCCGGTGAAAACCGACCCGGCCGCGCCACGATGTGACCGGCCGGTTCCATCACTCCGCGAACTCGATCCGATAGGTCTCGATCACGGTATTAGCCAGCAGACGCTCACACGCGTCTTTCAGCGAGGCCTCAGCCTGGGCACGATCAGAGCCATTGAGCTCCACATCGAAAATCTTGCCCTGCCGCACGCTGTTGACGCCATGAATATCAAGGCTGCGCAATGCGCCTTCAATGGCTTTGCCCTGGGGATCCAGCACAGCGGATTTCAAAGTGACGATGACGCGCGCCTTCATGACACCTTCTGCTCTCACATTGAGTCCCACGAGGAACTCTGTCTGCGGACCCGCATTTCTGCGGCGCCCCCATAATGACCAGACAAGCAAACGGGGGCCTTGGAGGCCCCCGCCTAGCATTATTCCATGCTGCGGCTCAACCGCATCATTTCACAAGAGTGGGACCATTGGCCAGCGGAGCCTCATTCTCCACCAGAATACCGAGGCGGCGAGCCACCTCGCTATAGGCCTCGACCAGACCGCCCATGTCACGGCGGAAACGGTCCTTATCCATCTTCTCGTTCGACTTGATGTCCCACAGGCGGGCCGAATCAGGGCTGATCTCGTCAGCGACCACGATCCGCATCATGTCATTTTCCCACAGGCGGCCGCATTCCATCTTGAAGTCCACAAGACGGATGCCGACACCGAGGAAAAGGCCGGAGAGGAAATCGTTCACACGGATAGCAAGCGCGATGATGTCGTCGATTTCCTGGGTATTGGCCCAGCCAAAAGCGGTGATGTGCTCTTCCGACACCATCGGGTCGTTGAGCGCGTCATTCTTGTAATAGAATTCGATGATCGAACGCGGCAGCTGCGTGCCTTCCTCGATACCGAGGCGCGTTGCGATTGAACCGGCAGCCACATTGCGCACCACCACCTCAAGGGGGATGATCTCTACCTCGCGGATGAGTTGCTCGCGCATGTTGAGACGGCGAATGAAGTGCGTGGGCACGCCAATGTCATTCAACCGGGAGAAGACATACTCCGAAATCCGGTTGTTCAGCACACCTTTGCCATCGATGACTTCATGCTTTTTAGCGTTGAAGGCGGTGGCGTCATCCTTGAAATGCTGGATCAAGGTGCCGGGCTCAGGACCTTCATAGAGGACCTTCGCCTTGCCTTCATAGATGCGACGGCGGCGGCTCATAGGGGTATACCGTTGATTGAGGAAATCCATGGGGTGCCAAGGCTCCGTTCGGGTAACGCTCCTCGGCGGGGCGCGGATGAACTGTGTATCGCGACCTTCGTCATATTAGCCGATCATGCGCCAGGATACAACGCGGGTGCGCCAACGGGGCACGGGGCATGGCGTCAAAATGCGCAAAAACGGTAATATAACGCCACCAAACTCAATTCCCTGCCCTTTAGTCAGGCTTTAGGGAACCGCACATCTATCGGCGGCGTTGATCTGCGCAGAAGCGCCCTATATTCAGGTCACGCGCGCGAAGCTGCGGAACAGCGTCCCGGCCCCGCGTAAAACGATCCCGGCACCGCCGGTAGAAGATCACGTCAAAAGAGGGCTGCAATGACCACGTTCGACAAGCGCGAGAAGGATTTCGAACGACGCTTCGTGCTGGACGAAGAGACCCGGTTCAAGGCTCTCGCCCGCCGCAACAAGAAGCTGGGCCTGTGGGCAGCCGAGAAGCTGGGCCTGACCGGCGATGCCGCCGAAGCCTACTCCAAGGAAGTCATCGCCGCCGACTTCGAGGAAGCCGGTGACGAAGACGTGTTCCGCAAGCTGCGCAAAGATTTTGACGAAAAGGGCGTGGATCTCTCCGACCACCAGATCCGCCGCACCATGGAAGAACTTCTTGCAGCTGCGAATCAGGAAGTCCAGAACATCGGCTGATTGCCGATAAGACCGCGCCATTCACGCGGAATCTGAACGTGAAAAACCCTCCGCATGGCTATGTGGAGGGTTTTTTCTTGTCTGCCGCGACATGACGCGTGACACAAAAGCAAAAAGGCCACCCGAAGGGCGGCCTTTCCACATCCCGAGACGGGAGAACACTCAGCGCGAGTAGAACTCGACCACGAGGTTCGGTTCCATCTGAACCGGGTACGGAACTTCGTTCAGTTCCGGAACGCGATTGAAAGTGGCGGTCATCTTGCCGTGGTCCACTTCCAGATAGTCCGGCACATCACGCTCGCCAAGCTGGGCGGCTTCGAGGACCAGAGTCAGCTGACGGGAAGCTTCCTTCACCTCGATCACGTCACCAACCTTGACGCGATAAGAAGGAATGTTCACCCGGCTGCCGTTCACCTTCACGTGGCCGTGAGAAACGAACTGGCGCGCAGCGAAGACGGTGGGCACGAACTTGGCGCGATACACAACCGCATCCAGACGACGCTCCAGCAGGCCAATCAGGTTGGCGCCGGTGTCACCCTTCTGGCGGGCGGCTTCTTCATAAATGGCATGGAACTGCTTTTCGCCGATGGAACCATAATAGCCCTTCAGCTTCTGCTTGGCGCGCAGCTGCACACCAAAGTCCGAAAGCTTGCCCTTGCGGCGCTGGCCATGCTGACCCGGGCCATATTCACGACGATTCACCGGGCTCTTGGAACGACCCCAGATGTTCTCGCCCATACGGCGGTCGAGTTTATGCTTGGCTGCAATGCGCTTGCTCATGTCGCGCGAATCCTTGCGTCATATTGGTTAGTCTGGATTCCGCGCCCCTCCTCTGCGAATGGGGTAAACCCCTTCCGCTGACAGGCCTGTCCGGCGCGCTGCCGGCCAAAACCACGGGTGCGTGAAATGCCAAGCGGGCCAAACCGGCCCGCAAGGTGGGTGCCTTTTATGCGCTGCGCCTTAACCTGTCAATGTTTGCCGCCTCCACAGAACCCGTCATTTAGAAGGCCCCTTTCCAAACGCAACCGGCCCCGGCAGGTTTCTCTGCCGGGGCCGGTTGGAATGCATCTTCGCAGACTACTGCGCGGCCACTTCCACCGTGCGCAGCGGGTCCACCAGCACATCGGCCGTGACAGGCTGGAGACCCAGAACGTCACGGAAACGCTGGATCATGGCGAGGGTCCGCGGTTCCATCTCGCTCAGGGCGCCGGGCACATACTGCACCACCTCAACCGCCTTGAGCCGCTCTTCCTCGGTAACCAGCATCTCGGACAGCGCCTCGACAGCTTCGTCGCGGGCATATTCCACGATGAGGGTCTGCTCGTGGATGATCTGGGCCAGATGCTCACTCGGCAGGGAGCTGAACGGTTCATCGCGCGTCAGCACCTGAGCGGAGCGCTCAAGCCGGTCCCGCCGCACATTCTCACGGGCATCCGCAAGAAGGATCAGCATGCGGATCACCGCCTCGATAAAGCCGCCGGACTTCGTGTGCAGCAGGGCGCTGCGCACTTCCGGCAGGTTCAGCAGTTCGTCCTTGCTCTTGCGCGTGCGCTCGAAGCTGTAGTTGCGGCCGAACCAGTGCATGTAGGGAGTGGCGTAGATAGAGTAGAAGGTCGCCTCATACCATGCGTCACGCATGTCGCGGATGATATCGATGCTCTGCTCGAAGGCATCCGCCAGAAGCTTCTCGGCAACCACGAACGGGTTGTCACGCGCCACCGGCTTGCGATCATTTGCAACCGACTTGGCCATCGCTTCCAGCGGCGCCATCATCGGGTTCCGCGATGAGGCCAGCGCACGCTGAAGCCGAAGCGGATGCATCGCACGGCCGATTTCAGCACTGGCGCGCGTCACGCTCGCCTGCACGAAGGGCCGCAGGAACACATCATAAAGTTCGGCCTGAAGCTCGGAGACATGCTGAACCGCCGCGAACGGCACTTCATCCTCACGCCCATCGGCATAACCCGGCAGGTCACTCATCTTGCGCTCGGCGAAAGACACGGTGAAGTGCGCGCCATCGCCCTCGCCGTGGATTTCGTCGATCTTCATTTCGTAGAGACCCGGGGCGAGCGCCTCAATGGTCCGCAGGGTCGAGGCCACCTCCTGATGTTCGCGCTTGGCGATGGAAGAGGACACGAAGATGCCGAGATGGCCCACCTTGTCATGCACCATGTAGACGATGCGCTGCCCGCGAATGCGGATCTCGGTCTCGTCCGTGTAGGCATCCATGATCCAGTTGATGGCCTGCTTCACCGGCGTGATGTTATCGCCATGGCTGGCGAACACGATGATGGGCGAGCGAATCTGCTTCACATCCAGAACGCGGCCATGCTCAAGGCGGGCTTCATTACGCGCCAGCTTGTTGCCGACGAAGAGTTCGCGCACGATCCAGACGATTTCCGGCTCGTTCAGCAGGAAGAAACCGCTCCACCAGCGTTCGAATTCCAAAAAGCGGGGACGCTCTGTGTCCACCTTCTCGAACAGGTCATAATATTTGCGGAACCAGGTGCGACCCGGATTCAGCATCTCGAAGTTCAGCACCAGCCATGCGCCATCGAACACGCCATCGCCGATGTCGGACCAGAACATGGGCTGAATCTGCCCACCGAGAACACCGGCATTGTAGCGCATGGGGTTCGCCCCCACATCGCCGGACCATGTCTCGACCGGAGCTCCGTTCAGCACCAGCGGGCCGGTAATGTCAGGATTAGACGCACCAAGGATGAGGGTCGCCCAGCCACCCTGGCAGTTGCCGATCACCACCGGATTGTCAGCATCGGGGTGCTCGGCCTGCACAAAGCGCACGAAGGCAGCTTCAGCGCGGGTCACATCGGTCAGCGTCTGACCGGGCTCAGGCATGCGGCTGAAACTGACGAAATAGACCGGATGGCCATTCTTCAGTGCCACACCCACCTGGCTGTCAGACTTGAAGCCGCCAATACCGGCGCCATGGCCGGCACGCGGATCGATGATGATGTAGGGCCGCTTGGTGTTGTCTGTCTCGATGCCTTCCGGAGCACGAATTCTAAGCAGTGCGTAATTGCACGGGCGCGGCAGGTCGCTCCCGTTCATCACCACATCATAGTCATAGATGAGCACCGGCGGGCAGCCCGCAGCCTCATGCTCATGGAATGTGTCGCCACGCTCGCGCAGCGTATCTGCGGTCAGCACAGCGCGCTGGGCGCGGTCGACGGCGTAGGCCTGGAAATCCCGCATGAGGCTGGAGAGGGAATTCCCCTGCTTCGAGACATCGCCGACGAGACTGGTCAGTTCATTGAATGTCTCGCGCATGCGCTGGCCATGGGTGGCCGAGATGCTGGAGAAGTGACGACCGGAGGCCCGGGAGGTCAGATCACCCATGTTCGCGAGTTCAGAAAGCTGGGCTGTCAGAGCCAGCGAGCGCTGGCGCATGGTCCATGCATTGCCATCCGTCACCTTTGAAAGAAAGGGATTGCGAAAGGCCGAAGGGGGGTTCTGAGTGCTCAATCGTTCCTCCTCATGGGCAGGACGCGCATGCGCAGTGCCCACCCCCCTCGATGCATCGGCATCATGGGAGGCTTGCTGCAATGCGAAATACAATAATAGTGTTACATTACGATGGCGAGCACAGATTTTTGCCGGCAAACGGCACAACTTCTACAGTTTGAAAGAAGGCGACGGCTCGGTATAAGTCGTTGCATCGCAACATATTGCCCAAGACCAGCGCAGAATGTGCATGAGGTATGCAAAAAGCGCAGCGCGGAAAGGAGGCATTGGATGGACTTGCCGACAAGCCTCATCGCCGCCTGAGCCTCTATTCACTGGAGCTTGCGCCATTCCTTCCTTATTCTACGCAGGTAAAATCAGCACACCCATCAGACCGGAACAGGATACCCATGATTCTCCACAAGTTCGCCGCCCGCCACTGGATTGTGGTCGCCATCATCCTCGTTATCGCGACGCTGGCTTATCTCGGTTCCTGGTCCTGAACTGTCTGCGGCGGGGCATTTAAGCCCCGTCGCCTCAAGCATATTGGCCGTAAGAGACCTCAGCTTTCATCGCTCTCGCGGGCAGCCCGGATAGAGAGCACCGCATAGGTCCCCACCAGCCCCAGTTCCAGCAGTGTCACAACCAGCAGAATCATGCCGGATGGTGCCCATATGGCCAGCACAAGCTGTGTGAAGGTCGCCACCATCCAGAACACGACAGCCCAGTTGGCGCGCAGCCAGAGACCGACACCTGCCACCGGATTGACAATAGCGCCCCACACCACGGCGCCTTGAGCGGCCATGGGCAGAAGTTCGAAGCGGGAGGGCGAGTTGCCCCCAACCCCAATAATGATGGCCCAACTCAAGATACCCTGAAAAATCAGGAATGCGGCAACGCCGCGCAGAAACAGAAACAGCCGTCGCCGCCAGGGGGAAAGCCGTGCCCAGTGGGCACGGGCGCTGGCGTCGATAGGATCATAATGGGTCATGCGCCGGGAGCCAGAAGCTGGAGTTCTTCGGGGATCGGGTCGAAGTGATGCGCAATCGCAGCCGGGTCCACATCTTCCAACCGTGTTGGGTTCCAGCGCGGACTGTTGTCCTTGTCGACCAGAACAGCGCGCACGCCTTCATAGAAGTCCCCGTCCTCGGCGATACGGGACACCATGCGCATTTCCATTTTCATGCAGGCTGAAAGATCCTGCCGTCCACCGCGGCGCATTTGCTCCATCACCAGCAACAGGCTGGTGGGTGAGGCGGCCCGCATGGCCTTGAGGCAGGTTGCCGCAAATTCCGCATGCTTCCCACCATTGCCTGCGGCAGTTTCCAGAGCAGAGAAGATGCCTGGCAGGCTCTCTTGCCCGAATGCTTCCGCGATGAAATCAAGATGCGGCACAAATGCGCTGTCTCCCGGCAACACGCAATGCGCTGCCAGTACTGTTTCGACATCGCCACCCGCGCAGAGTGCCTCTTCCAGAGCAGGAAAAGCTTCTGTATGGGCAACATGCGTGGCCAGACCACAAGCATGGGCTGCCGGCGCATGGATACGGGTGGCCGTGAGGGCAAGGAAATGCCCGAAAGCACCCGGCAGGCGCGGCAGCACATGGCTGCCCCCCACATCCGGGATGAGGCCGATATTCACCTCCGGCATGGCGAACAGATAGCGATCTCCGGCCACCCGATATTGCCCATGGGCCGAAAGACCAAAGCCTCCGCCCATGCAGATGCCGTCGATCAGCGAGATATAAGGCTTGGGCAAGGTGCCGATATAATCATTGAGGACATATTCCTCGCGCCAGAACTGAAGCGCCTCGCCCACACGCCCGGCCCGGCCCAGATCATGAAGGGCGCGCACATCACCGCCAGCACAAAAAGCGCGATCTCCGGCTCCCTTGATAATCACGCGCGTGATGGCCGGGTCCTTCGCCCACTCCCGCAGGCGGGGCAGAATCTCGCGCACCATGGGCAGGTTCAGCGCATTGAGCGCCTTCGGCCGGTTGAGCGTGATGACGCCAGCAGCGCCTCTGGTTTCCAGCAGAACCTCGGGTTCCATGCTTCTTCCCTGTCTTTGGCCGCGCCTGTGCCGGCATCGCTCTTCCGGCACAGGCAGGGTTAGACGGGGGCGCATCTGGTGTCAAAGGTGTGCATCTCCCGCAGGGGCGAGATGACGGAGATGGGATTGACGGCGGGCATGCACTCCCGTAACGCGTTCCCTTTCCTCATTACATTTCAAAAGAAGCCGATGCCCCATGGCTGACATTCTCCAGAGCCCTGTGGGCACGCATAAGCCCACGCCACGTATTTCCTTTGTTTCCCTCGGCTGCCCCAAGGCGCTGGTGGACAGCGAGCGCATCGTTACCCGCCTGCGGGCCGAAGGATATGAGCTGACACGCACTCATGCGGGCGCTGATCTCGTGATTGTGAACACATGCGGCTTCCTCGACAGCGCGAAGGCCGAGAGCCTCTCCGCCATCGGTGAGGCGCTGGCTGAAAACGGCAAGGTTGTCGTCACCGGCTGCATGGGCGCGAACCCGGAAGAGATCACCGCGACCCATCCCGGCGTGCTGGCCGTAACCGGCCCCCAGCAATATGAAAGTGTGGTTGCGGCCGTACATGCCGCCGTACCCCCCGCGCATGATCCCTTCATGGATCTGGTGCCGGAGCAGGGCATCAAGCTTACCCCACGCCACTATGCCTATCTCAAAATTTCCGAAGGCTGCTCCAACCGTTGCAGCTTCTGCATCATTCCAAGCCTGCGTGGCGATCTTGTCTCTCGCCCGGCGAATGAAGTGCTGCGCGAGGCGGAAAAGCTGGTGAAGGCCGGCGTGAAGGAACTGCTCGTCATCTCGCAGGATACCTCGGCCTATGGCGTGGATCTGCGTTACGCCCCCAGCATGTGGCAGGACAAGGAAGTCTCCGCGCGCTTTGTGGATCTGGCGGAAGCGCTTGGCGAGATGGGCGCATGGGTGCGCCTGCACTATGTTTACCCCTACCCGCATGTCGATGGCATCATGCGGCTGATGGCGGAAGGCAAGGTTCTGCCCTATCTCGACCTGCCTCTCCAGCATGGCAGCCCAACCGTGCTCAAGCGCATGAAGCGCCCCGCGACGCAGGAAAAGACCCTCGCCCGCATCAAGGCATGGCGGGAGGCGGTGCCAAACCTCACCCTGCGCTCCACCTTCATCGTCGGCTTCCCCGGTGAGACGGAAGCGGAATTCCAGGAACTGCTCGACTTCATCTCGGAAGCCGAGATCGAGCGCGCGGGCTGCTTCAAGTTCGAGCCTGTGGCCGGTGCCACCGCCAATGCCCTGCCCGATCCTGTTCCCGAAGAGGTGAAGGCCGAGCGCTATGACCGCTTCATGCGCGCCCAGCAGCTCATCTCCGCCCGCTTGCTGAAGCGCAAGGTGGGCACACGCCAGCAGGTCATCATCGACAAGCTGGTGCCGGGTGGCGCGATTGGCCGCACCATGGGCGACGCACCGGAAATTGACGGCTCGGTACGTGTCTCTTCCCGTCGCCCCATGCGCGTTGGACAGATCGCGACCGTTAAAATCAATGCGTCCGATGCATATGATCTCGCGGGAACGGCTGTTGGAGCCTGAACGCCTGATTTTGCCCTGCATTCCAGAAGAGTTGGGATGCTGAGTTACATAAAATCACAGTAAATTCAAAAGGCCCTGTTACATCCGTTCATTGAGCGGAATGGAACCGGGCCTTGCTGTTTCATTAGGGCTCTGACGCAATATTGCTACCATAATACCGCAAGACCCTTTCCCCGCTCCTCTGTCCTGCTCTATGCTAAGTGCCCGACATGCGCCGGCCACAGCCTGCCGGCCATCCAGCCCCGGAGCCTTTCCATGGATTATCGCCCCCTTGGGCGCACCGACATCAAGGTGTCGTCGATCACGCTTGGCACCATGACCTTCGGCCAGCAAAATACGGAAGCGGAGGGCCACGCCCAGCTTGATTATGCGCTGGAACGCGGCATCAACTTCATCGATACCGCCGAAATGTACTCCATCCCGCCACGCCCGGAGACACAGGGCTCCACCGAGCGGATCATCGGCACATGGCTGAAAGCGCGCGGCAACCGCAGCAAGGTCATTCTGGCCACGAAAGTCTCGGGACGCTCACAGAATACCTGGCTGCGCGCCGCCAATACCCCGGCCCGACCGGATGCCGCCAATATCAGGGAAGCGATTGATGCCTCGCTGAAGCGGCTCCAGACCGACTATATCGACCTCTATCAGGTACACTGGCCAGATCGTGCCATTCCGCTCTTTGGCTCTGCCACGCCATCAGAGCGCGATGAGGCACCTGAGGTGACGATTGAGGAAACCCTTGCGGCACTGGGGGAACTGGTGAAGGCCGGAAAGGTGCGCCATATCGGCGTTTCCAACGAGGCCTCATGGGGCCTGCATCGCTATCTGCGCGGGGCGGATCATGATATCGGGCCGCGCATCGTCTCCAACCAGAACGCCTACAATCTCCTGAACCGGATTTATGAGACGGATCTGGCAGAGTTCGCCCTGCGTGAGCAGGTTGGATTGCTGGCCTATTCGCCGCTGGCGCAAGGCTATCTCACCGGAAAGTACCAGCGCGGGGCGCGTCCGGCAGGGGCCCGCTCCACCCTTTTCAATCGGGGTCAGCGTTATGAAAAGCCCGGCGTGGAAGAGACGGTGGACGATTATCTGGCGTTGGCACGGGACATCGGGTGGACACCTGTGCAACTGGCACAGTCCTTCGTGACGACCCGCCCGTTCGTCACCACCAACATTATCGGCGCAACCAGCCTTGAGCAGCTCAAGGAGAATATTGACGCCGCCGAACTTGCCCTGCCCGCAGATGTTGAGGCGCGGATAAATGCGCTCCACCAGCTTCATGGCAACCCCTGCCCCTAAAGAACAGGTGGCAGCACAAAATAAAAATGGCCGGGTCTTGCCCGGCCATTTTCATATTCAATTGGGTTCAATGAATGCCTAATAGCGGAAGGCTTAGCCTTCGTCGTCGTCGCTGTGGTCCGGCGGAACCAGACCCTGAAGGCCAGCGAGCAGCTCTTCCTCGGTCATACGGTCGAACACAACATCCGAATCATCGCCAGAACCACCGTCACCCGCAGCCACCAGAGGCACGGATTCCGCTTCGGGCTCATCCACCTCGGTGTACTTCTGGAGCGAGTGGATCAGATCTTCCTTCAGATCTTCCGGGCTCACCGTTTCATCGGCGATCTCGCGCAGAGCAACCACAGGGTTCTTGTCATTATCGCGATCAATAGTGAGCTGCGCCCCAGAGGAAATCATGCGGGCGCGATGGGCGGCGAGCAGCACCAGTTCAAACCGGTTGTCTACCTTGTCGATACAATCTTCAACCGTGACGCGGGCCATAAGCTCGGCACTCCCTCATGCGCTGGTGCGCTTGATCATAGCCTGAGAAGAGGCACCCGATACAACAATTCACCATTATGAGCAAGCCTGCCGTGCCTTTTTGCTTGCGTTGCACCGGCCTTCGGCAGAAAACAGACCAGATTAAATTTGTTCCAGCATCATGCCCAACCCATTCCACCGGCGGATATTTTTATGCACGGCATGGAAAAAACAGCTTTGCTCATTGATGGCTCCAATCTTTATTCTGCCACCAAGGCACTGGGTTTCGACATAGATTACAAGAGGTTGCTCAAGGAGTTCCAGCGTCGCGGCTATCTCCTGCGGGCCTTTTATTACACGACCCTCATCGAGGATCAGGAATATTCATCCATCCGCCCGCTTCTGGATTGGCTGGACTATAATGGCTACAGCGTCATCACCAAAACGGCGCGAGAATTCACGGATACGCAGGGTCGCCGCCGGGTGCGGGGCAACATGGATATAGAGATCGCGGTCGATGCCATGGAACTGGCAGACCATGTCGATCATATTGTGCTGTTCTCCGGAGATGGTGATTTCCGCCGGCTCGTGGAGGCCGTGCAGCGGCGCGGCGTGAGGGTTTCCGTGGTATCCACCATCTCGACCCAGCCTCCACTGATCGCCGATGATTTACGCCGGCAGGCGGATACCTTTATCGACCTGATCGAACTGCAGTCCAGTATCGGGCGAGATCAGAATGAGCGTCAGGGCCGCATGCAGGAAACGCCAAGGTTTCTTGAGCGCCGCGCGCCTCATCCGGCAGATGCTGACAAGGACGATCTGGCCTGAAACATGCCGACAGTTGAAACCCAGCTCCCCGTGCAGCCAGCACATGACTGCACGCTCTGCCCTCGCCTTGCGGATTTTCGAAACACGTGGCGTGCGAAAGAGCCGGATTGGTTCAATGCGCCTGTGCCCGGCTTCGGCCCGCGAGACGCAAGGCTTCTTATTGTGGGGCTGGCTCCGGGCCTGCGCGGTGCCAACCGCACAAGTCGCCCTTTCACAGGCGATTATGCCGGTGACCTGCTCTATCAGACCCTGCTGGACTTTGGCTTCGCAGAGGGAATCTATAAAGCCTCTCCGGATGATGGTCTTGAATTGCGCGATGCCTGCATCGTGAATGCCGTGCGCTGCGTGCCGCCCGAGAACAAGCCGACCCCGCTGGAAATCCGCACCTGCCGTCCATTTCTCATCTCGGAAATGGGGGCCATGCCGAATTTGAAGGCCGTGGTGACGCTGGGCAAGATTGCCCACGATTCGACCCTCGCCACTCTGGGTGTGCCTGCATCACGCCTGAAATTCGGTCACGGTGTCAGCGGGGATATAGGGCCGGTGCGGCTGTTCGCGAGCTATCACTGCTCGCGATACAATACCAATACCGGCAAGCTCACTACAGCCATGTTCCGGAATGTATTCACAGCCGTGCGAAGTTATCTCGACGCGACGTGAGGCTGGCCGCATACCCGCCTTCCAAAAGGCGGTGCAGGCCAATCAGCCCCGGTCACGCAGAAGGCGCGCCTTGTCCCGGTTCCAGGTCCGCTCCTTGAGCGCCTCACGCTTGTCATGGGTTTTGCGGCCTCTGGCCAGTGCCAGTTCCACCTTTGCCCGCCCGCGGTCATTGAAATAGATTTTCAGCGGCACCACGGTCATGCCATCTCGCTCGACCGCATTCGCGAGCTTTGCGATCTCGCGCTTGTGTACCAGCAGCTTACGTGGCCGACGGGTTTCGTGGTTGAAGCGGTTGGCTTCCAGATATTCGGGAATATAGGCATTGAACAGCCAAAGCTCCCCGCCCTTCTGGGCCGCGTAGCTTTCGCCGATTGTGGCCTTGCCGGTACGCAGGCTCTTGATCTCGGTGCCTGTCAGGACAACACCGGCCTCCATCGCTTCCTTGATCTCATAATCGAACCGCGCCCGCCTGTTATCAGCGGCGATCCTGCGCGGGGCATCCTTGGTCTTGCTGCTCATGGTCTCGCATATTCTACCATCGGCTCCGGTTTGCAACCGGTTCCGGCGCGCGAATGCGCGACTGCCCCTAAAGATCGCCGGATGCTGAAAGCCCGGCCATGAGAGATATGTCCCACATGGCCGGGTCAGGCGCTCAGTCGATCAGGCCCGCATGCACCATGGCGGCGCGCACGGTAGCGCGGGTTTGATCGGTCACGGGGACCAAAGGCAGGCGAACCTCCTCATCCATCAGCCCAAGCAGGGAAAGGGCATATTTGGTGGGGGTGGGATTGGTTTCCACAAACAGTGCCGTGTGCAGCGGCATTAGCTTGTCCTGCAAGGCAAGGGCGGCAGCGTAATCCCCAGTAAGGCAGGCATTCTGGAACGCCGCACACAGGCGCGGTGCCACATTGGCTGCCACCGAGATGCAGCCACGCCCGCCATGCGCCATAAAGCCGAGCGCAGTGGCATCCTCACCCGACAGCTGGATGAAATCCGGCCCGATGAACTGACGCTGGAGCGAAATACGCGCCATGGACGCCGTTGCATCCTTCACACCGATGATGTTCGGGATTTCGGCCAGCCGCGCCATTGTTTCCACCGACATGTCGATCACCGAACGGCCGGGGATGTTGTAGATGAAAATCGGCAGGTCGACCGCGCCGGCAATCGCCTTGAAGTGCTGGTAAAGCCCTTCCTGGTTCGGCTTGTTGTAATAGGGCGTCACGATCAGCAGCGCATCCGCGCCAACCTTCTGCGCGTGCTCGCTCAGGGAGATCGCCTCAGCGGTGTTGTTGGAACCGGAGCCGGCCATCACCGGCACACGGCCGGCCGACTGCTCCACCGCCCATTCCACAACGCGGTTGTGCTCTTCGTGGCTCAGCGTGGGGCTTTCACCCGTGGTGCCAACCGGCACGAGCCCGTGGGATCCCTCGGAGATCTGCCAGTCCACGAACTTGCGAAATGCTTTTTCATCCACCGCCCCATCGCGGAAGGGGGTGACGAGGGCTGGAAAGGAGCCGCGAAACGAAGATGGGGCCTTGATGGGCGACATGAGAACGCCTTGGATTCTTGACGAACAGGAAAGGAAGCCAAACAGCCATAAACCGCCCGGCTCCATCGCACACCAGAATGAGTCCAGTGCGGATCGCAACCCATAACCTGTTGCGGGCCGTCCGCAAAGACCTTCCCGCATACGGAATATGGTCTCGCTTTTGCCGGCTTCCCCGAACACTCTGAATTCACCACTCCAAGCCCGTCTTCGGCCTTGTGGCGGATGTGCGTGGAAGGTCTTAATGTTTCTTCAAGGCTGATGACTGAAGATAGGGCTCCGTTCTGCAAGTCTCCGGAGTACGAGGAAGCGTCATGTCGCCATTTACGAGCCTGATATCCGCGAGCACCCTGGCGATCACTGTCGCCCTGGCTGGCGCTGGGTCCACAGCCTCGCTGGCGGCACCTCTGCCGCCCTCAAAGCCGGATGCGTCCCATAGCCGCGCAAGCAACAGCCCGCGCACAGCCAATCTGGCAGCCCCAGCACCGCGTCCGGCACAGGCTGCGCCAACCCTTGGCAGTTCGTCGGATATTTCACGCGGCGAGTTGTCCACCCTCAAGGCCGGTGTCAACGCCGCGCGCGCATCCCGCGCCAGCGAGGCGCTCTCCATCGCCAATCAGTTGCGAGACCCGGTGGCGCGCAAGCTCGTGCAGTGGCTTGTCATCCGCCAGTCTCCCAATGATTTCGGCTTCGACAACATTGCCGCTTTCATTGAGGAAAACCCGGGCTGGCCTACCCAGTCGACCCTGCGCCGGCGGGCTGAACGGGTTCTGTTTCAGGAAAACCGCAACAATGCCCGCGCCCTTCGCTTTTTCGCCGACCAACCGCCCCTGAGCGGTGAAGGCAAGGTTGCTCTGGCGCGCGCTCTGGCCGCAGGCGGCAACACCAAGGACGCCGCCCAGTGGGTGCGTGGCGCATGGCGTGAAGACGACCTGAACGAGCGCTTTGAGGAAACTGTTCTTGCTGAGTTCGGCGGAGCCATCACGCGCGCCGATCACAAGGCACGGGCAGAGCGCTTCAGCTATGAGAAGGACTCCGGCCGCGCCATGCGTGCCGCATCCCGGGCCGGGTCTGATGTTGTAGCCCTCACCCGTGCGCGGCTTGCTGTCGCCAATCGTGACAGCAATGCCGCCGCCCTGATGCAGGCCGTGCCTGCCTCGCTGCGCAATGATCCGGGCTACCATTTTGCCAACTCTCAGGTGCTTCGCCGGGCAGACAAGCCTGCACAGGCAGCCCGTGCGCTTTTGGCCGGCGCCTCATCCGAGAACGCACAGCTTGATCCCGATGAATGGTGGATCGAACGCCGCTTTGTTTCCCGCGACCTGATCGAGATTGGGGATGCCCAGACCGCCTATAAGGTCGCGGCCACCGGCATTGCCCCTGAGTCCAACAATTACCGCGCCGAACAGCAGTTCACGGCCGGCTGGATTGCCCTGCGCTTCCTTCGCGACCCCCGCACGGCAGCCGCCCACTTCTCCCGCATCGCGCATGGACAGAACCATCCCATCACCCTGAGCCGCGCCTATTACTGGCAGGCACAGGCGGCTGAAGCGATGGGCAACACCATGCAGGCGCGCAGCCACTATCAGGCAGCAGCAGCCTATTCCTGGACCTATTATGGCCAGCTGGCCCGCACGCAGCTTGGTGCGGCCCCGGTTGCCCTGCGCAATACGCCCAGCGGCTCTTTCGGCGACAAGCAGAGCTTTGCGCGCATGGAGCCCGTGAAGGCCATTCGCATGCTCTATGCCATCGGCGACAACAATACGCCGATGACCATCTATTATGATCTGGCATGGCGGCTGGATAACCCCGCCCATATTGCCATGCTCGCCGACCTCGCCAAGGCCAATGATGATCCGCGCGGTGCGCTGGTCGCTGGCAAGGAAGGCGTGGCGATGGGCCATCCGGTGGAGCGTGATGCCTACCCAACTTTTGGCCTGCCGCGCTATTCTCCTATTGGAGACCGGGTGGACACTGCCGCCGTCTACGCCATTGCCCGGCAGGAAAGCCAGTTCAACCCCACAACACTCTCCAGCGCCCAGGCCATGGGCCTGATGCAGGTGACCCCGGCAGCCGGCAAGCAGGTTTCACGTATCACTGGCGTACCCTACAGTGAATCCCGCCTGCGCAATGACCAGTCTTACAATGTGCAGTTCGGTGCGGCTGAACTGGGCGAACTGGTGCGTATCTATGACGGCAACTATGTGCTGGCCTTCGCTGCATATAATGCCGGCCGTGGAAATGTTCGCCGCTGGATCGAGCGCTTCGGAGACCCGCGCGATCCGAAGGTGGATGTTGTCGACTGGGTCGAACTGATCCCCTTCTCTGAAACCCGTAACTATGTGCAGCGGGTCATGGAGAATTATCAGTCATACAAGGTGCTGTTCAACATACCCAGCCGCATGCAGATGGAAGCCGACATGCGCGGCTCGCGCGGCGGCTGAGACAGGTTCAGTAGACAAGATAAAAAAGGCCAGTGTCAGTATGCACCGGCCTTTTTCTTTCTGGGTACAGATCAATGGGCCTGAAACTATAGCGGTATAAGCCCACTCATAGCTCAATCCGCATTTTTGGCCTTCTCAATCAGGCCCTTCGCCTGCCCAACCCAATCCTCGCGCTCTACACGACCGGGAAAGGACAGGGATCGTCCCACCCAAGCAATCTGCTCTGGCGTCCAGGCTGCGATCTGCCGGAAGTGGAAAATCCCCAGTTCATGCAGTTTATGCTCATTGCCCGGGCCAATCCCTTTCAGCCGCTTCAGATCATCTGCCCGGCCTCCTTCAGGCACTAGAAAGAATGGCGGACGATGGTTCAGATCGCCTTCCGGGGCTATTGAGGACTGTGACTCAAAAGCAGAAGTTTCCTCATCAGGCGAGGATTTCTGGTGCTTATGTGTTACCCCATGGCTCTGAACCGTATTTTGCTCATGAATGACTTCCGCAGAGGGAATGCTCATGCTCTCTTCTGAGATGGGAGCATGAGCCTGATCATCGAAAGAATCCCGAAAAGACAACTCCTCATCATGAAGACGTGCCAGTCTTCTGGCGCGGGCGCGGCGAAGCATCAGTCCCGCAACAACCCCAATAACAAACATGATGAACAGCAGGAGAAGCGCTTCGAGGGTAAATGCTTTCATAGCCCACCTCCTGCCCCATCACGCGGCAGAAAATATCCGGTTGCCAGACCGATACAAAGCGCGACAAGCAGATAGGGCCACAAGGCGAGCATAAGATACATCATTGCGCCGGCCCCTCCTGTACAATCAATTCAATGCGCCTGTTTCTGGCTCTGCCAACCTCTGTATCATTGGATGCAACGGGGCGAGATACACCATACCCGACGGCAGACAAGCGCGCGGGCGCTATGCCCACCTCTTCCAATGCTTTTACCACAGACTGGGCCCGCGCCTGTGACAACCTCTGATTGGTGCGGCTATCGCCAACTGTATCCGTATGGCCTTCCACGATTACCGTCGCTGCCGGACAACGCTCCAGAACATAAGCCATTCGGTCCAGAAGCGAGCGACTCCCGTGCGTGATTTGCGCGCTATTGCTATTAAACAATATGGTGCTGCGCCCCATGAGGTCTGTAATGAGAGCCTGACACTCCTGCGCACCCGTTCTTGGGCCCGGCTGAGCCAACCCGATTTCGATATCCACGGTGAATGGCGGCTTTATCACCGCGCGCATTTCACTCGCGATCTGCTCAGCAGCCTGCGGACTCAGTGCTGTTCCCGAAAGATGGATCTGTGTGTCCGCAAGGCTCAGTTCGCCATTTTCCAAGCGGGCAAGATGCGAGAGGGCGCTTGTAATGACAGCAAGAAACCCTTCTGGCGCGCCAGAACCGATGGCAGAAACATCCGTCACTTTCTCTTTCAGGAAGTCACGAGATAGCGTCTCGAGCAAGACATCATGAGCTTTCTCATCCGGATAGAAGCCCGAAATTGTAAGGCTGCCTTGATCCCGACGCACCGCAAAAACATAAGGGGCAATGTGAGGCGGCTTCACAGCAGAGATGACGGTAACGCCATTGGGCGGACTTTTCACGGCCTTCGATATCTGCGTAAACCCCGCAGAATCCAGAGCCTCACCAGTCAGGGCGAGGCGAGTTCCCTCTCCCTGCACCTGCCCATTACTGAGACGCGCGAGTTGGGCCACGGCATAATTGGCCGCTGCCGCCCACGCTTCAGGGGCAGGCCCCCCACTTGCAAGCCGCATCTCGTCACGAATGGGAACACCGGGAAAGACACTGCGCACAGCGTCATTCAACAGACGGCGGGTCTCTTCAGATGGCGCGTAACCAACAAGCCGCACACCATCTGCATTCCGCTCCAGCATCCAAGTGAATGGAGAAGCGCGAGGTGGCTCCACCGCAAAACGCGTCACCTGGAACCCCTCGGGCGCGTTGCGGCGCGCCTGTGAAAGGGCGTCATAGGAATCAAACGTCGGGGCCTGCCCTTCCACTGAAAGCGCACTATCAGATAACGAAACCTGCAATTGAGGAGATATAGCCAAAAGCCCGGCCGCATAACGAACGGCCTTCAGCCACAGGTCTGTACTGGGAGCCCCATCAGCAAGATGGGTGTCATCATGGACCTCCAGCCCCGGAAGCAACTCCTCCAGTGCCGACAGCACCTCCTTGCTCGCCGTTTCCGAGGGCACATATCCGCTCAGACGCAGTGTTTTCCCCTCACGGCTGGCTGACCACAAAAAGGGAGAGGCGACAGGAGGGCGCACCGCGAAGCGGGCCAGTGTCATGCCATAAGGCAGGGCACCGCGCATGGCTGCGCCGAGTTCGTCATGGATTGTAAGGTCACTCGCACGGCCTTCAATCGCGATGGCACCATCTGAGAGCGTGATGCGCCCCGCCGGCAACTGCTCCAGCTGTTTGAGACCAAACAGAACCAGTGCAGCGAAATCCCCGGGTGGCGCTCCCCTCGCCCGCACCAGTTTATCCGCTCCGGCAACAACGTATCCGCCAGATTCAATCGCGGAAAGAATACGTGCGCGCGCATTCACCGATGGGACATAACCGGAAAGTGCGATCACCTTGCCATCCTTCACTGCACTGAAAGTGAAGGGTCTTCGCTCTGGCAAAAGAGTGGTGGCATCATGAACGGCCCGGACACCAAACATATCCGCAAGAGAGTTGCGCACTTTTGCTCGCGCCATCTCAGCGAGGGACTCGCCCTCAAGCAAGGCGTCGCGCCCATTGAAATGCACTGAAGCCCAAGTCTCTCCAGTTCGTTCAAGCACGTCCTGAGCGCGCAATGTCAGATCATCTTCAATGGAACCGCGGGCAGTCACCAATGTGCCGACAGCGAGTGCGCACCATGCAAGAAATCCGACCAGCAGCACCCAAAGCCGCCACCCTCTCCAACCTGAACCGCGTTGAACGTGCCCATAATCGCCGGCCGTTTCTGCCATATGATTGCCCGGCACGGGACGCCCCTCCCTACCGCGGCCAGACGCATCAAGAGTCATAACCAGACCTCTCCACGGACGCCTACCGTTTCACGTCGCGCAAAAGTTCAGCACGATCCAAAAGCGTCAAACATCAATGCAACGATATATGATTTCCGAGAACGCTTCTCGTTTCAGACAGGTCAGTGACACATCCTCGATCCAAGCGCTTCGAACTGAAATATAGCCTCTTTTTTAAGTAGTAGCATAGCTACAAGTGACAGCAGGGTAATTCAAAGTCTCTAGATGCAAGAACATAAACCGGGTCCTTACAGGCCATGGTGAGAAAGTAATCTCAGACTTCGAGATCTGCAGTCTATGAATCAAAAAACCCCGGCAGTTTCCTGCCGGGGTTTCTTGAATGTCCGAAGACAGTTCGATCAGAAGTTGCGCTGGATGCGGACGCCGCCAGACCACAGATCGGTGGAACCACCGAAACCAACGGGGTTCGGGTTCAGAGCCTGAAGCGGGCTGCCGTCGTTGAAGTCATGCTTGCCTTCAACCTTCGAGTACAGCACTTCAGCGCCGATATCGAGGTTCTTGACCGGCGACCAGATGGTGTTGAAGCCAACCTGGTACATGTTGAAGTCGAGGAAGCCATTGGCGTTGGCATAAGCCGACTCAGGGGCATCCACGTCAACGTAGCCGACCAGAACGGCCGAACGCAGAGCGGGGGTCCAGAAGTGACGGAACTGACCCGTGACAGACCAAGCCTTGGTCTTGTCGTAGTCGCCGGTCAGGCCGTTGTAGACAACGTCAGACGCCTGGTAGAAAGCGCCGCCCGTACCGAAGTTGGTCACCTTCACGCGGCCGAACTGGGTCGCATTGGTGGTGCGGTCAGAACCGTTCAGACCGACATAGTTCAGAGCGCCGTCACCATAAGCAGCGGTCACGAAGAAGCCGTCGCCCTTGGCCAGTGCGTCAAGGTTGAACTCGAGGGTACCGCCGATGGCGAAGCCCCAGGTGTCCGAGGTGCTCTGGAAGAGAGATGCACCATCAGCAACCAGCGACTGGTGGGCTGCACCAACGATCTGGGCAGAACCCCAGGACTGCTCAAGGCGCAGGTTGGCGACAACGTCAGGAGCCTGCGAACCAGCGCGGGCGTTCGGGCCGTATGCCTGACCGTTGGTCACGTCAACGAAGCGCTGGTCTTCAACAGCGATCGTTGCAGAGAAGCCATTCCCGAACTGAGCAGTGTAAGCGAGCTGGCTCAGCTTACGCTTGGTCATGGTGTAAGGGGTAGTCAGCATGTAGTTCAGGTTCGGGTCGAAGAACGACGTGGTGTAACCAGCCGTGAAACCAGCGAACTGAATGAATGCGCGGTCCAGCTCAACGCCGGTGCTGCCGTTGTTGCCGCCCCAGCTGTCCAGGTTGGCGCCGAAGCCAGCGTACGAACGCAGGGTGCCGTATTCGGTCTGCGTGCGTGCATCAAGGGTGATGAGGCCACGCGTACGGGTGCGGTAGCTGTCGGTCAGATCGTTCGTCCGGACGCCGGCGCCCAGAGTCTGATTGCTGATGAAAGGATTGAACGTGCCGGTGGCGTTGACATAGGTGTCAAAGCGAACATAGCCACCGATCTTGAGGCAGGTGTCGGTGCCGGGGATGTAATAGAAGCCCGCGCCGTATGCGGAGCAAACCTTCACATACTCGACGGCCTTCGCCTTAACAGGCAGATCGGCAGCATTGGCCCCAGCAACAGCGACGAGACCCGCCGCACTACCCAGGAGAAGGCTCTTCACCATCTTCATAATTGACCTCCAAGTTGGTTCCGAGGGAGCGAGCGCCGCTTTGCTGGGTTTTATTACCCTTGTCAGCTCTTGCCCCGATTTTTCCCAATTTCGTACCGGCAGCGCCATTATTGGTGCGCCAGATCCGTCACTGGGCGACCGGGGCAGCCCCCCTCGTCGCATCGTCAAGATACCGACCACCGCTCCCCGATCAATCTGAAACAGGCCCAACAAAGCGGCATTCATGCGGGTTTAGATCTCACTGTTGCAAGAATGGCACGATCCCACATACCCTACCTGAATACGTTTTAGGCCTGATCCAAACTGTGACAGAGCCGCCACAGTGTTGCCGTGAATCTTTCATTTTAAAGGAAAAACCAAGGTACAACCGCATCATGATCCGGGTTGTCATGATGCCCAATTTCACACCACATGATTGCATGTCGCGCAGATCCCAATGAGAGGCGCTCAAACCGCATTTTGGGCTCTTCAGATCACTTTCGATCTTGTCTGATCCCAAATCAGGTGGTGAAACGAAGCGAATCCCGGGGCAAATCAGTTTGTGGCGCGACCACAAACCGCCATCTTGCCCTGATTATGCAGCAACACCTTTCCACGATATGGCTGTGGAAGCTGCAAAAACGGGTAGACTTCCCACTTCCCGCCATGCAAGCGCGCCATAAACCGCTTATATGAAGTTCTGGATCCCCCGCCCGTGGGATTCCCGCCTTTAGAGTGAGAAGGCCCCTCGCGATGAGTTTTACCGGAGACATTGGCGATCCAACCCGACTGGATGTCGCCAACCGTCTGTTTTTCCGCCTCTACCAGTGCTCAAATCTGTTGCACAAGAACGGCATGCGCCACATGTCGGGATTTGGAGCAACGACGCAGCAATGGGCGGTTCTGGGTGCTCTGGCGCGACCGCTGGTGCATGAGAAGGGCATGTCCGTCAAAGAACTGATGGAATTCCTGCTGCTCAGCCGTCAAAATCTCACCGCTGTCCTAGATCGCCTCGAAGCCCGGTCATGGATCGAACGGGTGCGGGATCCGGAGGATGGGCGCAGCAGGCTTATCCGCATGTCACCTGCCGGAGAGTATGCCTGGAGCGAAATGCAGGAGCCGATCGAAGAGTTTTTCTCCGCGGCGCTGACCGGCCTGACGGATTCAGAGCAGTTGCAACTCTTCCATCTGCTTGACCGATTGCGGACAGGCCTGAACACGGCCTGAGTGTTCGTCTTCAAAAGACAATCCGTCATCGCCCGCTCTTGCACCACACATAATGAAGGGCTGTGCTTGTGCGCATATCCGCACGCTGCCCTTGACATAAAGCCCGCCGCAAGGCCTCATCAGAACATGATCCGCACTGCAACCATTCACCGTCGCCCCTGCCCCGTCGCAGGCATGTGACCCCGCGCCCGGCCCAGCGCTTCCGGGTGCTGGGGGTGAATGTTCCGCCGTTTTGAGCACGGCACGCAACTGGCGCGTTTCACTTCTTTCCCATTTCCCGTTGTTCCGCCGCATCGCCTGCAAGGCTGTGCGGTTCGGCGTGCATTGCGGGCTAGATCACGTGATGAGGTCCCATGAGAAAAGCCACCAAAACCGGCCGTCTCCCCACCATTGTCCTGAATGAAGAGGATCATGAGCGCCTGACCGGACTGGCAACCGCCGCACTCACCCGTACGCCCGATGTGGCGGAGGAATTGCTGACAGAGCTGGAGCGCGCAAAGGTCGTGACCGCGAAGCGTCTGCCGGCAACGGCCGTGCGCATGGGCTCGACCGTGACCTACAAGGCAAACAGCGCTGAACGTACGGTAACGCTGGTGTATCCCGGAGATGCGGATATCGCGGCTGGGCGGATTTCGATCATGACCCCCATCGGCGCGGCCCTGATTGGCCTTTCCGAGGGGCAGTCCATCAATTGGACGGCACGCGATGGACGCACCAATGAACTGGAAATCGTTTCCGTTCAGAATATTGAAGCTGTAGCTGGCTGACCGCACTCAAACATTATGGGGCCGACCAAGACAGGGCCGGCCCCGGCTTCTGAAAACTCAATGTGCCGCGCCGGCGGCTTCCGGCTTGGTTTGCGCGCCCTGCGCATTGCTTCCGGCAGCAGGCGCTGAAATCACCGGCACTTTTTCCGCATCGAGATCGAGCACCACTGTTGCAGTCATGCCGCTTACCAGCGGCAGGCTATCCGGCACGGTGTCGAGATTGATACGAACAGGAATGCGCTGGGCAAGGCGGATCCACTGGTAATTCGGCTTCACAGCCATGAGACCAGCGGGCCCTCTGGGGTTGTCAACATCTGCAATCCCTCTGGCTACAGATGCGACCGTGCCCTTGAGCGGTTCGCCACCGGCCATCAGATAGACATTAGCCCGGGAACCGAGCGGAATGTTGAAAAGCTTGGTTTCCTCGAAGAATGCCTCGATCCGCAACGAACTGGCATCGACAATGGCAACCGATTGCGTGCCGGCAACTGCATAATCACCCGGGTTCAGGTCGATATTTGTCACCCAACCATCGGTACGGGCGCGGGCTGTGGTCCACTCCAACTGCAGATTGGCATGGTCCAACTGTGACTCGGCGCTGTGGAAGTCGGCTTCGGCCGCAGCGGCTGCAAGGCGGGCATCTTCCTGTGCCTGCGCGGTGGCTGCGAGCTGGGTCAACTGGCTCAGACGGTCCGAGATCGACTGCTTCATTTCCCATGTGGCCTTGGTGCTGGCCACACGCGCCTCGGCCGTTTTCACTGCAATGCGATACGGCTCATCCTGAATTGTGAACAGGATGTCGTCCGTTTTCACGAACTGGTTCTCTTTCACCTGCACGGAAACGATCTGTCCGGAAACCTGCGGGGCCTGCTTGATGATGTTGGCCACGACGCGTCCGTCTCGCGTCCAGGGCGAATAGAAATAATACTGCCACAGCAGCCAGGCAGACCAGGCCGCCCCGGCCACGAGGACCAGCGTGGCAAAAACCCGGACTACAGACATTGCCCGCATCTCAACATCCATTCACTGTAATGAGACATAGATAAAGGACAGGCTGAAAATCAAAACAACAAGACACAGCCGCACCAGTGACTTATGCCAGAACCATTTGTAGACATTGAGCCGCGAAAAAATGGCATCAATACCGACATAGATGACGAGACTGGCAAGAAAATAGAAGAATATTGCGGGGAAATAGACACCGGCTATTGAGATTTCGCGAAGCATGGTGAGATGCGCAACCTTCCCCGGCGAATTTCTCGGCCTTGTCCTGCACGATATAACTATCCACGCAGTTGCAGCCGAAGGAACCAGAAATACCATTTCTCAAGAACCACATACCACTCAGCGGCAGACGGAACAACTCTGCCGCCCCTGCTCTCGCCTTAACCTGATTTGAGATGGACATCTGCCATCAAGGCGGGCGGCACCTCGGGCTGCAATGAGATGCCGGAAAGAACACGCACGGATTGCTGGAAAATCTGAAAGGATGCAGCAGCCTGGCATGCCCGGCCATCACTCCCCTCTTCAATGCCTGCTCTGGCTTCTTCCCCACCTTTGTCGGCAAGGTTCACAAGCTCCTCCAGCCCCGCGTGCCAGCGCCAGAGCTGCAATCCCCTCGCCTTCCTTCGCATGGTGTGGACGGTCTGTGCCCATGCATCATCCGGCAGCACATTATCATGCAGGCGCGCCAGTGCGATGGCCGCCAGTCCGGTAACAAAAGCCGCTTCGGTTTCTCGAAAAGGGTCCGGCTTCAGTTTGTGAAATTCGGGAGAAATCTCGCTGGCGAGAAATGTCAGGCGTGTCTCGGCATCATTGGCGGCCTCAACACTGTCGCTGGTCGCCCGGCGCAAGGTGCGGGCCGAGGCACGCATCAGACGCAAGCGCAACAGCCACGGCGAGGTGGGCACGACAATCTGGCTAATGGCGGCACAGACGAAGAAGCTCAGCATCGTCGCCAGAATACCATTGAGAGCGGCATCAAAATTGTAGACCGTCACATTTTCGGGCTGGAGAACCACCATCAGAACCAGCACGATCAGGATCGCCATCGGTCCATACGGCCCCCCGAGACCGCCGACCATGAAAGCCGCCAGCAGATAGGGCGCGAGTGCAAGTGCGAGCAAGGGGAAGCCTTCCAGCACAGGCAGCACCTGGAAGGAGAGGGCGAGCGCCGGCACAGTGCAGATGACCACAACCCATGCCATCATTCGGTAGGCGCCAATCGCATGGAGTTTACTGGATAGGCGCAGTGTATAGACACTCGCGATGGCCAGAGCCGATACACCGGACTCCCATCCTGTCGCCAGCCAGAAGGCGGCGATGATGGCGAAACTCACCATGGCCTGTAGCGCCGAAATGCTGGCTAGCAGACCATCCGCATCAGCCATGTGAAAGCGCCCGCGAACGGAAATGGGCGTGATGGCCGGATTATGGAGGGCGCGGTATCCGATCAGCATCTGGCGACATTGATGGACAAAGCGCAGCCACAGCACTGTTGTATCACTTCCGCTTGAATGGCGTGGGGCGGAGCGCACCTCATCCTCAAGCTGGCGGGCGGCCTCTTCCCATTGCGCCTGAGCCTCGGCCGCAGCAGCCTCGCTGCTCAGGGCATTTTGCAAACCATTTGCCAGTTCATCCAGTTCAGGACGACGGCGAGTTGATGAGGCAAGGGCACTGGACAGAAACAGGGCACGCATGATGCCAATATTCATGCTGCGAATGGCAACCACACGCCGCCGTGCTCCAGGACCACCGAGCGAAAGACTGCGGCCGTAACTATGGAGCGTCGTGAAAAGGGTTGCCAACTGAACCCGCGCTTCCGCCCCGTCGGCTCCGGCGCTGAGGCATCGCGCCAGTTTTGCACCTGCGACACGGACCTTTGCCGGAAAATCCACATGGCTGAACTGCGGAAAAACGATCATGGAAGCCAGCCAGGTCACCGCAATACCGATACCAACCTGAGATGCTCTGCCCGTGGCCGTCTCAAAAGCCGTGGCCGGCTCCAGTCCTGCGGGCAATCCCACAATCGTGGCTGTATAGCCTGCCAGAGCAAAGGCATAGGCCTCTGAATCCCGGAACCATGCACTGAACCAGACACAGATGCCCAGCCAGAGACAGAGTGCGCCAAGGAACAGGACGCCATGATCGCCGAACACATCCACGAGTAGAAGCGAATAGGCAGCCCCAAGCAGAGTGCCCACCACACGGGCGATGCTCTTGGCCGTCACCTGATCGGCATTGGGATTCGCCAGCACCGCAACCGTGATGACCGACCAATAGGGCTGGGGCAGGTTTGACCAGAAAGAGATGGCCAGCGCCAACAGGGCTGCCACAGTCATTTTCAGTCCATACAGCGTCAACGCCCAGTCAATTTTGAACCAGCGTGCCTGCTGCACCGCCATGCTTGTCACTCCACCGGGGCGGACGAGTATGCCCGGTTCTCTTCCCACTCATAGCCAGAAAACATGCACCTGAATACCGGCACGCTTTAATGGCCATGCGAATTTCAATCATCCGCCTCTAATAGCGCCAGCATATGGACAGCAGCATTCATCTCGGCCTCACGCGCCAGACGCCGCTCGGTAGCGAGTTCATCCTCCCCCCACTGGTCCCGGTTCCAGTCCTCGTCCACATGGGCGGCGCGCCATGCGGTCTGTCCATCCATGTGCCCCTGCGCCACCGCAAGCGCCAGAAGTGCCGAGCCCGTCAGAGATGTGATGGAATGCACCGCCGCGAGCTTCATCACAGAAGACGGCACCAGTGCGCGCACCCTCTCCAGAGACTCATCCGGCTGTGCCACGTGGCGGATCCCTTCCGCCAGATAGAAGCGCGCACCATGTTCTTCGCGCAGCCAGTCCAGAACATTGTCCCAGTGCCGCGCCTGACGTTCCACCAGAGACTGCGGCCCCTCGGCACGATAGAAGAGCATGTCGGTGCCGGCATAACGCACCACATCCTCACGCACCGCATCTGTCTCAACCGAGACCCGGTCCTGCGCCACATTCACCAGACGGGTCAGGGGCATGGAGAAAGGGTCGATCACATCCTTCTGTGCCGCCCACTCCATAGCCATGGCTTCCGCCAGTCTGCGGGAGGGCGAAAGAAGCAGGCTGCGGGCCGGCGTGCGCACCGGGCGGCCATCGAGCAGAATAGTGAAGCCGTTTGCACCATCGGCACCCTGCCCTTCACCAACACTCACATCCGTATAAAACCGCTTGGGCAGTGACGGGCGCTGGGCAGCACGTGCGCGATCGACCGGATCTTCCGATAGAGCGCCCTGATCCAGATCTGACAGCAAATCCCGCATGCCCATCTCCTCAAGCTCAACTTTCAAGCCCTTGCCATCCCATCCGGCATAATGCGTGACGGCACATCGGGACAATCAACAGGCAGCACGTCCCGCTTCAAGGCAGGAGCGCTGAATTCAGGCAAACCGGTTTTCGTCTTTCAAACCGGCTCCAGCAGACGCACCAGTGCCGCCGGCACATCTTCGAAGCGGTCGACCAGAATTTGGGCTCCCGCCGCGTGCAGATCTTCAACCGGATGATAGCCCCATGAGACGCCGAGCGCCCACGCCCCCGCGGCACGGGCCATGGCCATGTCGAAAGAGGTATCCCCCACCACAATGGTGCTCTCCGGCTGTCCGCCCATTTCGGCCATCGCCTGCACAACCATGGCCGGATGCGGTTTCGAGGGAGCGTCATCGGCAGTCTGGATGGTATCAAACCACCCCACCATGTCATGGGCGGCCAGAACCCGGTCCACCCCCCGGCGCGCTTTGCCTGTCACCATGCCCAGCACCACATCATCACGGGCGCGCAGGGCAGCCAGCACATCCCTTGCGCCTGGGAACATCGGTTCGGGCGGGTTGGTTTCACGCAGCTTGATGAAAGAGGTGCGGTAAGCCTCCGCCATCGCCATCACCGGATACCCTTCCTCGCCTTCGGAAAGATCGGCAAATGCTTCCGGCAAGGAAAGGCCGACCACGGAAAGCAGCCGCTCACGCCCGGGCGGGGTGCGGCCATTCAGGGCATAAGCTCCCAGCATGGCGGAAACGATATGATGCTGACTGTCCACCAGCGTGCCGTCGCAATCAAAAAGCACCAGAAGCGGCGCGTTGGAGGTCATGGAAATCACCGCTTGCTGAGTGTCTGTGTGGCGATGTCATACACGAGTGTGACCTCGCCGGGATCAATGAACAAAATGCGCGTAAAGCCGCGCCGCTCACACTGGCGGGGGAAAGGACCGGCCACGATCAGTTCCGCCGTTGTGGTGGCCGGATAGGCGAAGGTCATGACCAGCGTGGTGTCATCTTCACCGGAGGTCGAGACTGTCAGTTGCAGGCCATTGCTGGTGAGGCTCTCCTCACTCTCCTTGGCGAAGGCGCGGCGTTCTTCCGCCGTTGCCGGAATCACGGGGCCGGCTGAAGGTGTTGCAGGCGCAGCAGGTGATGCTTCCTGCGGCGAAGCCTCTTCCTCTGCCGGCATCTCTGCGGGCTGGTCACGCGCACCATTCGCTGGCCAGGCAGGAGGCGGCGCAACCGCTGGAGCCGGTGCGGGCGCAACAGGGGCTGGCTCCGCTGCGGGTTGAGGTGCGGGCTCGGCGGCTGTCTGCATGGAAGGCGCCGATACCTGCTGCGATGCGGGAACGGCGAGCAGCCACCATACCCCGACACCAGCGACAAGCGCGAGCGCCGTACCTACGCCCCCAACAAGCAGGCGCGCACCCCGATGTGAACGGAGATGATGGCCACAGACCGGGCATTTTGCCTCTTCTGGAAACACCTGCGCACCGCAGGAGGGACAAGCCTCTTGTCCATTTTCCATGCCTCTTGCCTCCAAATATCCGATCAGATGGATGCCCCCACCCGTCATCTCACTCTCTCACAGAGACATGCCAGGACGGATTACCCGCCAAAATCCAGTGGTGGCGGAGGTTCGTCCAGGCCCGGAGTCAGACCGTCGAACTGCTCCTGAATCTGCTGCTCGTCCAGTTCGGTGTGGCCAGATTTATAGTGTGTCACCAATTGCGGGAAAACCATGATGATCGCAACCATGATGAGCTGGATGCACACGAAGGGCACCGCCCCCCAATAAATCTGCCCCGTTGTCACCGGCTGCATAGTCTTCCCTGTCACGCGGTCCACATAGGGTGTCTTGGCCGCAACCGAGCGCAGGAAGAACAGCGCAAAGCCAAAAGGCGGATGCATGAACGAGGTCTGCATGTTCATTGCCAGCATCACGCCAAACCAGATGAGATCGATCCCCATCTTGTCCGCCGCCGGCCCCAGCAGCGGGATGATGATGAAGGCCAGCTCGAAATAATCGAGGAAGAAGGCGAGGAAGAACACCAGCAGGTTGACGGCAACAAGAAAGCCAACCTCACCTCCCGGCAGGGAGACCAGCAGCTCTTCCACCCACAAATGCCCGTCCACCCCATAGAAAGTGAGCGAGAACACGCGCGCACCAAGAAGGATAAACAGCACGAAAGCGGAAAGACGGGCCGTGGAATAGGTGGCCTGTTGCAGAAGGTCGAACTTCAGCCGTCCGCGCGCAAGCGCCAGCACGACAGCCCCCAGCGCGCCCATGGCACCGCCTTCGGTGGGCGTGGCAACGCCAATGAAGATGGTTCCGAGCACAAGGAATACCAGCGCCAGCGGTGGCACCATCACGAAGATCACCTGCTCGGCAATACGCGAGAGAAGCCCCAGCCGGAACACACGGTTGATGATAGCCAGCACAAAGGCCAGCCCCACCGCCACAACCATTGTCAGCACGATATAATCGAGGCTGAAGTTCAGGTTCATGTTGTTCAGCAGGGATATGGCGACAGTGACAGTCGCGGCTATCATGACAAACAGGGACGGTGTCAGAAGCCGCGCGATGCTGGTCATCACCACATAGAACAGGGCGAGGGACACAAGCCCCCAGACAGCCATGTTCAGGGTTTCCGGCATCCACTCTGCCGTCAATGCCGGCCAAGATCCGGTCGCCACGATAAAGGCCAGCCCGGCGGCACTCAGCGCCCCCAGAACATGCGGCATTGCCGGGGTCTTTTCCGGCTCGCGCAGGGTCTGCGCCTCAAGCGGAAGGCCGGGGGTCGCATTGGGGAAAAACACGGAGACCATGAAGATATAAAGGGCATACATGCCCGTCAGACCAAGCGCGGGCAGCAGCGCGCCGGCATACATATCACCCACCGATCGATTAAGCTGGTCCGCCATCACGATCAGCACCAGTGAGGGCGGGATAATCTGTGCCAGTGTACCGGAGGCCGCGATGACACCGGAGGCCACCCGCCGGTCATATCCATAGCGCAGCATGATGGGCAAGGAGATGAGGCCCATGGAAATCACGGAGGCCGCAACCACACCCGTGGTCGCCGCCAGCAGCGCGCCCACGAAAATCACCGCATAGGCAAGCCCGCCCCGCACCGAACCAAACAGCTGGCCGATGGTATCCAGCAGATCTTCCGCCATGCCGGAGCGCTCAAGGATGAGCCCCATGAAGGTGAAGAAGGGCACCGCCAGCAGCACCTCATTATTCATGGTGCCATAAACGCGTTCAGGCATCGCCTGAAAGAAGTCCGGGCGGAACAGGCCAAGCCAGATGCCAATCGCCCCGAAAATCAGGCCATTGGCCGCCAGTGAGAACGCAACCGGGTATCCCAGCAGCAAAAAGACCACCAGCGCCAGAAACATGATGGGGGCCATGTTGTGGGCAAACCAGCCTGCGAATCCGGGCTCGGCCGCCATCGCCATATCGGGCAGGAATGCCACCAGCGCCACAACACATGCGAGAAGCTGCGCAAAACGCGCGACAGAAATCTTGCGCATCTTGCCCTCAACGCCCTTTGGAGGTGGGCTCATCGCCACCCTGCTGCACACCCATCAGCCGCTCGGCCTCGGCCGCCAGTGCCTGCGGGCCGCCATCCGCGCTGCCAGCCTTGTCCTCAAGGTGCCCGGTCATGATCGCCGCACGCTTGATGATCTCGGAAACACCCTGCAACGTCAGCAGGAAAAACCCCAGCGGAACCAGCATCTTGGCCGGCCATTGAGGAAGACCGCCCACATTGAGCGACTGCTCGTTGATGTCCCATGACTTGAGAAAGAAGGGCACGGACGTCCACAGCAGCAGAAGGGAGAAGGGCAGCAGGAAGAAGGCGTGCCCGAAAATATCAATGCCATCGCGCGTACGCTTGCGCAGGTGACTGCTGAGAATATCAATGCGGATATGCTCATTGTCGCGCAGCGTCCATGAGGCACACAGCAGGAAGACCGCCGCGAACAGCACCCATTGCAGTTCCAGCCAGCTGTTGGAGCTGACATCAAACAGCTTGCGCACGACAGCGTTCACCGATGACACCACAATGGCGACAAGGATGAGCCATGCGGCCAGCTTTCCGATGCGCACATTCAGCGCATCGATGCCGCGCGCCAGCGCCAGCAGAAACTTCATGGGCCATGTTCCCTGGACTGAGGCATGGAAGGCACCCACTGGCTCAGGAGTAGCCCTGCGCCAGAGTGGACCCGGCTTTTACAGCCGCCTCTTCAAACTTGCCACACCATAAGCAAAGAAGGCTTCGCCGCAAGCAGATGCAGAACACAGCAGCCCTGCGAGCGGCGCACAATGGCTTCGCATTCCGGCTCACTCCGGCGGGCGGTGCGGCTGTACCCATGGCGCTGGCCCAGCCTGTAGCGGGCCGGATTCAAAAATGCCCTTCCCAGCATTCCAGACCAGGGTGAGTCCCCGGCCAGAGGTGAGGCCCTGCGGCAGGCACCACAGCGAGACCTGCGCATCCTTTAACGGCAGATAGGCCATAACCGGCTGATTGGCCTCCACAGCCTCATCATCAACAACACCATCGGGCTTGCCACATAGGGTGGAAGAAAGCACCGGCGCGACATCCCCTGTCACGGCATTCCATCGCCCGGAAGCCCGCGAGAAAAAACGCAGGCGGCCAGACACCGGATCATCACCCTGCAACCTGCGCTCGCTCAGGCCAAGCAGGGGCGCCCCCTCAGCATCCAGCCACAACGCCACTTCCAGCACATATCGGATGTGGTCGCCTGATGTCTGGTCATTCCCCATCACGGGCGGAAGACGGATAATGCGCAGAAAGTCGAGACGCGCATCATATTCCGCCTCAAGCCGCGCGGCAGGCTCTGCGGGAAACAGAATGCGGACGGTATTCTTTCCCCGCTCATCCGGCGTGATCTCATAGGCCGGAACGGCATTGGGCTGTGCGATCCGGAGTTCCCGGTAGAGATCGAGAATCGTCTCTTCCTGTGCCAGCGCGGGCATCGGGAGCACCATGAGAACCAATGCCCCCAGAATGCCCCTCGCCGACCCGCGCGTGCAGAACCATGAACGCCCGCAATGCCGGCCGGCCCTCCTCATCGCAGAGCCTCCCGGCTCACCCCTCGGGGGCTTCCAGAATCGGATCATACTGGCTGGCATCAAAACCCAGCACAGCGAAAGACTGTGCCATGTGGTGCGGCAACGGGGCAGAGACATCAATCACCCCCTCCCCGCGCGGATGCGGAATAACGATACGACGCGCCAGCAGATGCAGCTTCTTTTGCAGGCCGCCCGGCATTTCCCAGTTCTCGATGTTGAAATATTTCGGGTCGCTCAGGATCGGATGGCCAATATGGGCCAGATGCGCGCGCAACTGGTGGGTGCGGCCCGTAACCGGCTTCAGAGAAAGCCAGCTCACTTTCTGCGCGGCCTGATCCACAACCGCATAATAGGTCACGGCATGGCTGGCATCGTCCTCGCCGTGGCGGGCGACACGCATGCGCTCTTCTTCCTCGTCACGGGCGAGATAGGTGGAGATGCGGCCCTGACGCGGCTTCGGAACCCCAGGCACCAGCGCCCAGTAGACCTTGCGTGCCTCGCGCGAGCGGAAGCTCTTGGCCATGACAGAAGCGGCCAGACGGGTCTTTGCGATCAGCAGGCAGCCGCTGGTGTCCTTGTCGATGCGGTGCACGAGGCGCGGCTTCTGCCCATCCTTGCCCGTCATCGTCTCCAGCAACCCGTCCACATGGCGGGTGATGCCAGAGCCACCCTGCACCGCAAGCCCAAATGGCTTGTTCAGCACCATCACGTCTCGATCCTCGAACAGGATCAATGAACGCAGATAGTCGAGATCGGAATCGAACCGGCTTGCGGCCCGGGGGCGCCCCGGAGCGGGAGCCTTACCGGGGGCCATGCCACTCGTCCGTGATGGCACACCGCCAGCGCGCGGCTGCCCAGCGGCCTCATGTCCCTCCTGCGCGTCTGTCCCGACGGTGGGCTCTCCCTCGCTCTCAGCCCCCAGTGGCGGCACGCGCACGCTCTGCCCGGCCGCGAGGCGTGATGAGGTTTTCACCCGGCCGCCATCCACACGCACCTGCCCGGTACGCACCAGTTTCTGCAAATGGCCGAAAGACAAATCCGGGTAATGCAATTTGAACCAGCGATCGAGGCGCATGTCGGCCTCATCCCCGTCCACTGTCTTCAACTCGACCGCCATGAGCGGATGTCCTCGTGCCGTAAATTGGAATTTGGCCCGAGCAATAGAGCATGCGGGCAGCCGCGTCACGCGGGCGGCAGGAATTTGCGCAAAAGTGGTCCGTTCAGCTTATCGCGCGCAGCAGGTTGAAGCCCGCGAAAACGGCCAGAAGACTGAGCCCGACAGAACCCGCCACGTAAATCAGGGCAGCCCCCATCTCTCCCCGCTCCACCAGCAACAGGGCATCCAGAGAGAAGGCGGAGAAGGTCGTGTATCCACCCAGAACGCCGGTCGCCAGAAACAGGCGGTGCATCGGGTTCGCCGCCTCCCCGCTTCGGAAGGTGAGATAGCCGATGACCAGCCCCATCAGCAGGCAACCGCTGATGTTCACCAGAAGAGTGGCGAAGGGGAAGGCAGAGCCCAGCAGCCGGGAGACGCCCACATTCATCAGATGCCGCAGCACACCGCCGATACCGGCACCGACAAACACGATGACAAGGTTCATGCCTCAGCTCTCATGTCTGCTCCGCCCCATGGCAGGAGACGGTGAAAAGTGCACCGCCGTCCATGCCCTGTCACGCGCTTTCAGGCGACCTCAGTTTTGCCGGGCCTCAGGCTGGCCTGCAGGTGGATTCGCAACCGCTTCAAGCGCCGCCCGCAAGCCGGGATCATCCCGCAGCACCTGCGCACCATCCCGCGAGAGGTGATTGCCATCGCGGAACAGGAATGTTTCGCCCTTCCCGGCCCGGCAGGTCTGGGCATCGCAGAATATGTCACCCAGAAACAGCGCCGAAACATCCGGCCGGTCCTTTACCACCTGCGCGATCAGTGCATTGGAAAGCACATTCGGCTCCATCGCATTTTCGCGCGGAATGGCGAGGCAGTTTTCCGAGCCCCCTCCGAAATATTCCCCATAGGCCACGCATTGTACGGGTGGCGAGGGAAACTCCGGTGCCTGCCCCAGCACCAGCACATCCGCCCCCGTGTCACGCAGCGCCTTGATTGTGCGCATCATGGCGACTGGGAACACCACGCGGCTGCCCTCTGCGCTCGGCGTTTCAGCGCCGGGCAGATCGTTCAGGGTCAGCGCCAGATTGCGGCGGGCAAAGCTGGTCCACAATGACCAGCGACCAACAACGACCACAAGGCGCGGCTTCTGCTCCTGCACCTCTTCAAGCACAGCAGTGTTGAAGGCGGTGCACTGGTGGCCCTGATCCTCATTACGCACCGGGCGCACATCCACCAGCGGCGGGCAGCCGCCAATCATCAGCAAACGGGTGGTCAGCCCCAGTTCGGCGGCCGCTTCACCAATGCCGGCAAAAGCAGCACCGGCATGGGAATCGCCCCACACCAGAACCTCATAATGGCCGGTGCCTCGCCCCGGCCCCATGGTGCAACTCACCCCTACGGTCCTGAAGCTTTTGGGCGGGTCGATGTCAGACGGGTTGCAATCTTCCGGCTGCTTCACCTGTGCCAGCAGGGCATTGGCCTTTTGCCCCAGTGGAGAAAGCGGCCAAACCTGTCCCTTCACGGCTTCCAGCGCCTGCGCGGCACCAAAAACCAGCAGGGCACACAGCGCCGCACTGGCAAAACGCACCCCACGCCGGCCCAAAAAGGCCTGCGGCTTGCGCAGCGGCATTTCCACATACTTCCAGGAGAGCCACGAGAGCAGAAGCGCCAGAACGATGAGGAGGCCGGATTCCAGATCCGTCAGGTCCCGCCCCTTGTAGACAAATGCCAGCGCCAGAACCGGCCAGTGCCACAGATAAAGCGAATAGGAGAAGCGCCCAACCTGCACAAAACCCTTCAGGCTCAGAAGTCGCGCCACGAGTGTGCCGGAAGAACTGGCACCCGCAAAAATAACGAGCGCAGAGCCAAGCACCGGCGGCACCGCCGCAAGGCCGGGAAAAGGCGTGCTGTTGGAATAAACGAACACCGGCACAATCAGCGCGGCAAGCCCAAGCAGGCCCAGCCCCTCGGCCAGTTTGCGGCTGACCTTCGGCAGCGGCGCAATCGCCAGCAGCACACCAGCCAGAAACTCCCACACGCGCGAGGTGAGCAGATAGAAGGCCCGGCGTGGATCATCCGCCAGTTCCATCTGGGCATGGATGAAGGAGGCAACGGCAATCAGCACCAGCAACCCCACCACCACCCGCCGCGCCGAGAAGCGCGAGAGAACCAGCAACAGCAACGGGAAGACGATGTAGAACTGCTCCTCTATCGCCAGCGACCACAAATGCAGCAAGGGCAACTCTTCCGCCGCAGGGCCGAAATAGGAGTCCAGATGCATGAAATGGATATTGGCGTAGAACAGCACCGCCGGCTTGAGCGAGCGGGCATAGTCCTCCATCTGTGACGGCAGCAGAATGAAGGCGCTTGCAATGGTGGTGACCACCAGCACCAGAAACAGCACAGGCAGAATGCGCCGGATGCGCCTGTCGTAGAAATCGGCCAACGAGAAGCGGCCCGCCATCATGTCCGGATAGATGATGGAGGTGATGAGATAGCCGGAAATGACAAAGAAGACATCGACGCCGACAAACCCGCCGGAAAATGCGCTGAAGCCACCGTGGAACAACACAACGCTGCCAACAGCGATCGCCCGCAGGCCATCAATATCAGGCCGGTAGGCCAGACTCATTCTCGCTCCTCCGAAGCGGCACCGGCTCCGCGGCGCCATGCTCCGTCAATCCAGTCACGGGCGCGCCCCTGGGGGGCGCTGCCATTTCGCGCACAGCAATAGCGATCCCGCCGGGCGGCGGCAATGCGCTCTGGCTCAGAAGGCCTTGTAGGTGATGATGGTGTGCGTATCACGGATGCCGGGCACAATCTGCACCTTCTGGTTCACGAACTGCCCGATGTCCGTACCCGGCTCCACATAGAATTTCACCAGCAGGTCATAATCACCGGCTGTGGAATAGATCTCGGATGCGATCTCCGCATCGGCGAGCATATCCGCCACCTCATAGGCTTTACCGAGCTGGCATTTGATCTGGACGAAAAAAGGGATCACGGCAGTCTCCATGCGGATCAGCGCGCGCAAGGTGAACAAATGCGCGGGCAGACGCAAGGCATCATGTTGCGGGCGTGGCAGCGCACCCCATGGCCTTCATGTGCACCTCATGCGATAGAGGCTGGAGACTCAAGAACTTTCCGCCGGCAAACAGCCGCATCCATGAAGGAGTGCTCCGTTGTCCAGCAGCGCGCCCCCCATTGCCCTCACCATTGCCGGCTCTGATTCCGGTGGCGGGGCCGGTATTCAGGCGGATCTGAAAACCTTTTCGGCGTTGGGCGTGTTCGGGGCCAGCGTCATCACCGCACTCACCGCGCAGAATACGCTGGGTGTGAGCGGCATTCATGATGTGCCGGATGATTTCATCACCGCGCAGATGGAAGCGGTGTTTTCAGATCTGGATGTGAAGGCGGTCAAAATTGGCATGCTCTCTCGTCCCGGCGCAATCCGGGCCGTTGCGGCTGGCCTGGACCGCCCCGGCACAGGCCCGGTGGTATTGGACCCGGTGATGGTAGCCGCATCCGGAGCTCGCCTGCTCACGGAAGATGCTGTCGCAACCCTGAAGGAATGCCTGCTGCCGCGCGCAGACATCATCACCCCCAATCTTCCTGAAGCCGCCGCCATGCTGGACATGGAGGCCGCCACCACCGAAGCGCAGATGCAGGCGCAGGGCGAGGCCCTGATGAAACTGGGCGCACGGGCCGTGCTGATGAAGGGCGGCCATGCCGAAGGCCGCGAGAGCGTGGACTTGCTGGTGACAGCAGAAGGCATCACCCGCCTGCCCGCCCCGCGCCACATGACCCGCAACACGCACGGCACTGGCTGCACCCTGTCTTCCGCCATTGCGGCCGGGCTGGCGCAGGGCATGGGGCTTGAAGAGGCCGTCGCCCGCGCAAAGGACTATATCAGCCGTGCCATTGCGGCAGCTGATATTCTGGATGTGGGCAAGGGCCATGGGCCGGTGCACCATTTCCATGCGCTCTGGCCGCATCTGGCCGGAGAACCGGACCAAATCCCGGGGTCACAAATGGCGCGGACCTGACGCGCAGCCCCCGAGACCTGAGGCTTACCCCGGCTTCCGGGAGCCATGAGGCTGGAAACTCCTGCCCACGTCCGCTACATCGAACATCTGTTCGTTGAAAGGATCGGCCATGGCTGCAAGGGATCGTGAGACAAATACGCTGGAAACCGGCGCGCAGGTCCTCACCGGGCAGCTTGGAAAGACCATCCAGCGCCTGCGCAAGGCTTATAACCTTTCCCTCGCTGATCTTGCGGAGCAGTCAGGCGTCGCCAAGTCAATCATCAGCCAGATCGAGCGCAACGAGACCAATCCGACACTCGCGACCATCTGGCGGCTGTCTCAGGCTCTCGACATGTCTGTGGAGCGGGTGCTCGCCTCAGAGGCGGACAGCCCGTTTGTGGAGAAGCTGACCCGATCCGATACCCCCATCCTGCTCTCGGAAGACGGGAAGGTGCGGCTATCCATCATTGGCTGGATCAAGACGGTCGAATGGCTGCAATATTATGACCTGCATGCCGAGCCCGGTGGAGAGCTGGACTCTGAAGGGCATCAGCGCGGGGCGGTGGAATGCCTGAGCGTCCTCTCCGGCACGCTAGAGATTTCCATTGGCGATCAGGTGGAAACCGTGAAGGAAGGCGAGACCTTGCGGTATCGCTGTGATCGTCGTCATGTCATCCGCAATGTCGGAACAACGCCTGCACATGCCTTCATGGTATGCCTGCTGAAGGCAGCCGTTCTGGAATAGGATGTGGGCGGCTCATGCCCTAGCGGGTCTGGAAGTCTACCATCCGGCCACCGCTGAATTTGCAGGTGGCATACCAGAAAGCAGTGGATGTACCCGGCTTGTTGATCTTGAAAGACAGGTCCGCCGTTTTCGGATCACGTCCCGAAACATTCTTGGTTGCCAGCCGCTCAATCGGGTAAGGAGCAGCTCGCCGGGCGTGTGCCTCGCATGTGCTGAACGCCAGACCATCTGCAATATTGGCAGGCTTTTCAGGAGATGGCGCATATGAGCCATTGCCCTGCCCCGGAGAAGGAGCCCCTGCGCGCGCCCGCTCTGCCTCAAGTGCGGAGAGGCAGTTGTAGAATGCCTGCGTTCCCGGCGTTGCACCCCAATTGATGCAACGTTCCGCATCATTTGGTGCAGACCATGCCGGCATTGCGGCAGTAAAGAGCCCCCAAACGGTCGCCACGAGTGCGCCCCCTGCCCTGAACACAAGCCTGTTCACACCAGCCCCCGATTATGACCAGACAAACCCGCCTTTACAGCAGGCCGAGAGATGAGAGTTCCCGTCGCATCTCTTCCGGCATGTCTGCTATAGCCGCGCCGGCTTGCGCCAGATCGGCCGGAGCATCTTCCGCTTTCAGATAGCGCCAGCCCTGAAACGGGCGTGATGGCCGAGGCATCAGGCGCACCAGTTCCTGGTCCAGCACAAGCCCACAGCGCCTTATGCCCTCGCCATCCACGAACGGCTGTATATCCAGAAGTTTCTGACGTGCCGAAATTTCGCCGCGGATCACCCAATAAAGCGAACCGCCATTCAGCAATTCTTCCGCACGATTGGGCACCATGCGGGTGGTGTGCACCAGTTCGAAGTTCTGGCCAGCCTTACCGGCAAGCGCCCGGCGCTCCGCGATCCAGCTTTCCATGTCTTCAATGGAGGAGACGCCCACACACAGCTTGAGAAGATGAAGTGCCATCCGCTCTAGATAGCGCCGCAACGCCAGTGGGGAAAGGGGCAGGTTCGCCACATCAGCCCGCGCAAGGGCTGCGTTTGTTCTGGCGGCACACGACACCACGCACCGCACATCTGTCGATCGCAGGCTGGACTGCTCAGGTGGCAAGAATGTGGGAAGGGAAGTAGATCCTGATCATTCAGGAAACAGGCAAGCTCTCATGCACCATGCAAAGCATTCGGTGCTCCGGCTTTCGCGCGTTAAAGGCCGGCATGAAAAAACTCTGCCACAACCGGCTGTAGAGGGCCTGCGCCGTGCTGTGCCGCAGCTTTCACCGCGGCACTTTCATAACCTACTTCACATGCATCGCAGAGGGATCAAACCCTCCGAAGAGATAAACAATAGCGACACCCAGAAGGAATACGGTGAGGGCAGTGCGCGCCACACCCCAGCAGGAGCGACTTTGTACCATGTTCATGATGTGATCAGCAGCTCATCTTATTAAGCGCCCCGCACGCCAAAAGGTGAACGGAACAGGCTCCTTTTAAGATTTCATCAACCTTATGGCAAGAGGGGCCCAAAGCCGCCTCAACAGCTCCTTATTGCTGCCTGATTTCAGGGTAAACGCCACCCCATATCTTTAACCCATTGAAATAATGCGGCATTGGCTGCATGCGAAAAAGAAATGCCCACTCGCCTAAGGTCGGCATTGTGAAAAGGGCCAGCCTTACCCTACCAAAGGCGCATGACTGAACCTGTACATGCTCCTGATTCCAAATCCGCTTCCGATGCTGCCGCTGTGTCCGGCCTTGCTGAAGAGATTGAATTGGCCATTCTTCACCTTGCGGCCGCATGCCCTCCGGGGCGCACTCTTGCCCCCATGGACGTTGCGCAGGCCGTTGCGCCCGGAGAAAACTGGCAGCATGTCTTGCCGGAAATCCGCCGCTCCGCCGTGCGGATGGCGCAGGAAGGTCGCCTGCTGATCTATCGCAAGGGCAAGCCTGTTGATCCTGCGGATCTGCGCGGGGTCTATCGCCTCGGCCTGCCAAAGAGCGATTGATATGGACTGGAGGCATGTCGTTTTAACGAAATGCCTCCGCAGGGCCTCCAATCGCCCAAAACTGCGACATGATGCGGCGCTGGCCCAGAATCTGTGACGCCCCCTGCCATCCGCATGTCCACTGGAGAAGGAGGCGCAGCAGGCTCGCCGTCTGCTTTTATCCGCTCTCAGTTCTGAGGGCCGGGAAACAGGCTGCTACTTTTGCCAGTGAGATAATAGGCCACCAGCCCCACCCACTCCTTCACGCTCACATCTGTGAAATCCAGACCTGTGGCGGCGCGGGAGAATGTTTCATTCAGCCGCTCTTTGCTCACGGTGCGAAAATCGACCGGGAACGGGATGATGGGGAAATCCACGGCGCGGAAGCACCCCACAGCGCGCGGCATGTGGAATGCACTGGTCACCAGCAGCCAGTTCTCGCCCGGCTTGGGCTGGATCATCCGCTTGGCGAAGAGAGCGTTTTCCGCAGTATTGCGAGAGAGTTCCTCCATCTCCACACGTGCGGGATCGATGCCCAGAGCGTGCAGGCTCTGGCTCATCATGTGCGCCTCGCGCCCCTTGCCTTCCGGCATCAATGCCCCGCTGCCACCAATGAAGGCCAGCCGCGCATTCGGATAGCGCCGGGAGAGTTCTGCAAACATGATGACCCGCTCTCCGGCCTCGGAAAAAGCCGGCTGGTCACGCGCAAGGCCGATATCCGGCAACTCCGCCCCGCCCAGAACGAGAATGCCGGTAATCGGGCGGCCATCATCCTGAAATTGCGGGAAACGCTCTTCCAATGGCGAAAGGATATGGTTTGCAAGCGGTGAGAAGCCGAAAACCAGGAGCCCGCCCACGCCCAGAACCATCAGCACCCGCCCGGTTCTGCGCCAGCCCACAAGAAGCAGCACCAGCGCCAGCGTCACCAGCAGCATCATGGCATTGGAGGGCGCGGCGATAAACCAGAGCAGCTTGGAGGCGGTGAAGAAGGAATCCATGCAGGCGCGTCTCCCGTGCGTGAAACTGCGTCAAAGCCCATCAACAGCCGGAGGCATGGAAACGAAAGCGGCGAATCCAGACGGGATGCAGAGCACTATAGCCCTGCCTCACCTCAAGCATACGACGCGAATGGACACACCACCGCGGATCAAAGAGCGTCATCCCTGCCATGGGGCGATATCGCCCCGCGCCCATCCCTCTTTCGTCTCGGCCATATAGTCCGCATAACGCCCGTCAGCGATGGCTGCGCGCGCTCCAGTCATAAGCTGCTGATAGTAATGGGTATTGGCCCATGTCAGCAGCATGGAGCCCAGCATCTCGTTGCAGCGGATGAGGTGATGCAGATAGGCGCGGGAATAATCACGCAGGGCCGGGCAATCGCTGCTTTCATCCAGCGGTCGCGGATCATCCGCATGGCGCGCATTTTTCAGGTTGATACGCCCAAACCTCGTGAAGGCCAGTGCATGGCGGCCCGAGCGGGTCGGCATCACGCAATCAAACATATCCACACCGCGCGCCACGGATTCCAGCAGGTCATCCGGTGTGCCCACACCCATGAGATAGCGCGGCTTGGTGGTGGGCAGGTGCGGCTCCACCGTCTCGAGCATCGCCAGCATTACCTCCTGCGGCTCACCCACCGCAAGGCCGCCGATGGAGTAGCCGGGGAAATCCATATCCGTGAGGGCGCGCGCTGATTCCACCCGCAGATGCGGCGAGGCACCGCCTTGTACGATGCCGAAAATGGCACGGCCTTTCGGCTGAAGCTCGAACGCCTTCTTTGAACGCTCTGCCCAGCGCAGGGACAAGCGCATAGCCCGTTCGGCCTCTTCATCGGTGCAGGGCAGCTTCACGCACTCATCCAGCTGCATCTGGATATCCGCCCCCAGCAGGCCCTGTATTTCCACAGAACGCTCGGGCGTCATCATGTAGGGCGCGCCATCCACATGCGAGCGGAAGGAGACCCCCTCCTCGCTCATCTTGCGCAGGGAGGAGAGCGACATAACCTGAAAACCACCGGAGTCGGTGAGAATCGGCCCATCCCAGCCCATGAAGCGGTGCAGGCCACCCAGCTTAGCTATCCGCTCCGGGCCGGGGCGCAGCATGAGATGGTAGGTGTTGCCCAGCACCACATCCGCGCCTGTGCCCTTCACCTGGTCGAAATAGAGCCCCTTCACGGTTGCGGCGGTGCCCACCGGCATGAAGGCTGGCGTGCGAATGCGCCCGCGCGGTGTGGAGACATAGCCGGTGCGGGCTGTTCCATCCGTGGCGGAGAGGGTGAAGGAGAAGGTATCGGGATTGTGCGCGAGCGCGTCAGTCGTTGTCATGGGGCTGTTTCTGGCAGAAGCAGGCAGGCATCACCATAGGAATAGAAGCGATAGCCTTGATTGATGGCATGGTCATAAGCGCGCTTCTGCGTCTCATGACCAATGAGGGCGGCGACCAGCATCACCAATGTGGAGCGGGGCAGATGGAAGTTGGTCATCATCGCGTCCACCGCACGGAAGCGGTAACCGGGGGTGATGAAAATATCGGTCTCGCCGATAAAGGGCCGTAGCACCCCATCCTCGCCCGCAGCGCTTTCGATAAGCCGGGTGGAGGTGGAGCCAACGGTGAAGATACGCCCACCCTGTGCCTTCACATCATTCAGTTCGGCGGCAGCTTCGGCGGAGACCTCTCCCCACTCGGCATGCATGGCATGGCCTTCGGTGTCTTCCGCCTTCACGGGCAAAAAGGTGCCGGGGCCGACATGCAGGGTGACCCGCACCACACGCACACCTTTCGCCTCCAACGCCGCCATCAGAGCCGGGGTGAAGTGCAAGCTGGCCGTGGGGGCCGCGACGGACCCATCCACTGTGGCGAAAAGCGTCTGGTAATCATCACGATCGCGCGCATCCTCGGCGCGGCGCGCAGCGATATAGGGCGGGATGGGCATGTGCCCCACACGAGCGATGGCCACATCTAGCTCCGCACCGGAAAGGGCGAAGGCCAGGTCAATCTCGGCCTCGCGCTTTGCTTCCACGGTCGCTTCCAGCACCGCGCCCTCTGCCCCCGCGAAACGTATGACATCCCCCGGACGCAGGCGCTTGGCCGGTTTGGCGAAGGCGGTCCAGCTTCGTCCATCGCGGCGCTTCACCAGCGTCGCCTCGATGCGCACATCGCTGCCGCCTTCCCGGCTGCGAATGCCATTGAGCGCGGCGGGGATAACGCGGGTGTCGTTGACCACCAGCGCATCACCGGGGCGCAGATAGCGCGGGAGATCCCCCACCAGCGCATCTTCCAGTTCCGGCTCACCTCCGGGGCGCACAACAAGCAGGCGAGCGCTTTCGCGAGGTTCGGCGGGCCGAAGCGCAATCTGTTCGGGCGGAAGTTCAAAATCGAAAGCGTCAACACGCATGGCAACAACCGGATAACGGGAATGGAGGCCGGGCAGAAGCCATCTGCCGGGCAATGCTCAGAAAATGGCGAGTGCACCCTTCCATAGGGCCCATGCCATCAGCCCCAGTGCAATAAGGGCAAGCACACTGGCCACATATCCGATCATGATGATGAGCCCATCACGCTCCACCAGCCCAAGGCCGAGAATGCAGACAGCGATGCCGGGCGGGATATTGCCGAAAAAAGGAATAGGCAGAAAAGCCAGCACCAGCCCCAGCACCACCACGGTCACACCCATGATGTGGCGGCCAACCGGCCCCGAAACATGGGGATAGCGCGGCGTCGACCAGCCTTCAAACCGGCGGATATAGGGGCGCGAGCGGTTCACGATCCGCTCCAGCATGGCACGGGAGAAGGTGCGCTTTGCGATCATGTCTGGCAGCCACAGATCATGGCGCCCAAGCGCCATCTGCAGGCCGATGAGCGCAAGGATGATGCCGCAGATAACCGGGATACCCGGCGGCATGGGAATGCAGTTGGGAATACCGAACAACAGGAAGAGAATGCCAAATGCACGATTGCGCAGGGCATTCACGAGGTCGCCGATGGCTACCTTTTCCCCTTCCTGAGCGGCAAGAACAGCAGTCAATAATTCAGATGTACGGGGCGTGCGGTGGTCCAAAACGGCCTCGTCGGCGAACGGAAACCTTACTTAAGGTCGCCCCTCTTAGCATCGCGAAAGCGGCAACGGCAGGGCCAAATTCAAGAACCGCTCCATTCTTGACGAGAATGTGCACGCATCTTTCCGCCCGCCAAGCAAAAAATGACCGCAAACAAATGAACATGCGCCCCGCTCCGCCGCAGAGTGGAGCCTGTGGGGCGCATGTCCCGGATGAACCTGCAGGGTGAGAAAAGCCCATCAGTGCAGGATGTAGAGCCCGTCCACAGGCCGAATTTCGGCGGGTCGGATCAGGCCGCAATGAGCAACACGCACGGAATGCACAGGGCCTTCGATCTCCTTTTTCCAGAATGCCAGAAAACGGTTCAACTCAGGAAACTCGGGACACACATCATAGTCCTGCCAGAGATAGCTCTGCAAAAGAGAGGGATGATCCGGCAGGTGGTAGAGAATCTCCACCGTGGCGAGGCCATAGCCCTCCAGTTGCCGAATGAAGTCACGCGAAGCCGCATGTGGTGGCGGGTTCTGCACTGCCATCAGTCACCTCCATCTCCGTTTACTATAACATAATACCTCTCACATCGGGCGAAACTGCCCGCATCTCACCAATCCTGTGCCTTCCGATCCACCTCGCTCCTTGCTGGATACCTCCGTGGAGGATGATCCGGGCACAGGGATATATCGGCATATCCAGTTGAGCAGGCCAAGCCTAAAAATTGGTTTATTTCTGCCAAAACAATAGATTAGCAGCAACAGGCAGAGACTGCTGACAACATTCTGAAGCCTGACGGCAACCTCTTTTGGGTCTGCGTACAGGATGCGCGCTGCTCCAGAGAGGTACTGAAGCAAGCTCCACCGAGTTTCGATCCAACATTTACAAGGCGTTTTTCATATTCACTGGCACTCGCCAGGACTGAGTGCCAGAAACTTGCCGCATCCCCCTTGCAGGCGGGCCAGCCGGTGCCTAGATCGACCGTGAGCCGGGCTCATCGTCTGGTGCATTATTTTTGAGCACAACAACTCTAGAGGTTTTCCTATGGGTTTTCGTCCCCTGCATGACCGCGTGGTTGTGAAGCGCCTTGAGGCCGAGCAGAAGTCTGCTGGCGGCATCATCATTCCCGATACCGCGAAGGAAAAGCCACAGCAGGGCGAAGTTGTCTCCGTCGGCTCGGGCGCACGCAACGAAAAGGGCGAACTTGTGGCTCTGGACGTGAAGGCTGGCGACACGGTGCTTTTCGGCAAGTGGTCCGGCACCGAGATCAAGATCGACGGTCAGGACCTGCTCATCATGAAGGAAAGCGACATTCTCGGCGTGCTCTGAGACTGTCTGCGCACTGAATTCCCTATGGGCCGGACCGATTGGTCCCGGCCTGCCCCGCTGCCTAGAAAGCGGGGATTTGATATCCCATTCAAGGAGCAAGGCACATGGCTGCCAAGGACGTAAAATTCTCGGTTGAAGCGCGCGACAAGGTTCTGCGCGGCGTCGACATTCTCGCCAATGCCGTAAAGGTCACACTCGGCCCGAAGGGTCGCAATGTGGTGCTGGAGCGCTCTTTCGGCGCACCGCGCATCACCAAGGACGGCGTTTCTGTCGCCAAGGAAATCGAACTGGCAGACCGCTTCGAGAATCTTGGCGCACAGATGGTGCGTGAAGTGGCCTCCAAGACCAATGACAAGGCTGGCGACGGCACCACCACCGCAACCGTTCTGGCACAGGCCATCGTCAAGGAAGGCGCAAAGGCCGTTGCTGCCGGCCTGAACCCGATGGATCTGAAGCGCGGCATCGATCTGGCAGTCGACGCTGTGGTGAAGGATCTGGCTGCAAAGTCCAAGGCGATCACCTCCAATGACGAGATCGCACAGGTTGGCACCATCTCCGCCAATGGCGACACCGAGGTGGGCCAGTTCCTTGCCGAGGCCATGAAGAAGGTCGGCAATGACGGCGTGATCACGGTTGAGGAAGCCAAGAGCTTCGAGACCGAGCTGGATGTCGTGGAAGGCATGCAGTTCGATCGCGGCTATCTCTCCCCCTATTTCGTCACCAATTCCGAGAAGATGCGGGTTGAGTTCGAAGACCCCTACATTCTGATCAACGAGAAGAAGCTTTCCAACCTTCAGGAGCTGCTGCCGCTGCTTGAGGCCGTGGTGCAGTCTGGCAAGCCGCTGCTCATCATCGCTGAAGATGTGGAAGGCGAGGCTCTGGCCACGCTCGTCGTCAACAAGCTGCGTGGCGGCCTGAAGATTGCGGCCGTGAAGGCTCCGGGCTTCGGTGATCGTCGTAAGGCGATGCTGCAGGATATCGCCATCCTCACCGGCGGCCAGGTCATCTCCGATGACATCGGCATCAAGCTGGAGAGCGTGACGCTGGACCAGCTCGGCCGCGCCAAGAAGGTGGTGATCGAGAAGGAAGACACCACCATCGTGGAAGGCGCTGGCGACAAGGCCGATATCGAAGGCCGCGTGGCCCAGATCCGGGCGCAGGTCGAAGGCACCACCTCTGACTACGACCGCGAGAAGCTTCAGGAGCGTCTGGCCAAGCTGGCGGGCGGCGTCGCCGTCATCCGCATCGGCGGCGTGACCGAAGTTGAAGTGAAGGAAAAGAAGGACCGCGTTGACGATGCCCTGAACGCCACCCGCGCTGCGGTGGAAGAAGGCATTGTGCCCGGTGGCGGTACTGCGCTGCTGCGTGCGGTTCAGGTGCTTGATGGCCTTTCGGTCGCCAATCCCGACCAGAAGACCGGCATCGACATCATCCGCCGCGCCCTTCAGGCGCCTGCGCGCCAGATCGCATCCAACGCCGGTGACGATGGTTCGCTGGTGGTGGGCAAGGTGCTGGAAAATGCCGACTACAACTTCGGCTATAACGCCCAGACCGGCGAATTCGTCGACATGATCAAGGCCGGCGTTCTGGACCCCACCAAGGTCGTGCGCACCGCTCTTCAGGATGCGGCCTCTGTCGCCGGCCTGCTCATCACCACCGAAGCACTGGTGGCTGAGCTGCCGAAGAAGGATGCAGCTGCTCCCGCCATGCCGGGCGGTGGTGGCATGGGCTTCTGAGCCTGAAGCGCCTGAGAACATCACGCGCCGGGGCTGGAAAAGACGGGCAGGTATTATCTGCCTGTTTCACCCCAAAGCGTGACGTATGAACTGACGGCCGGGCCTAGCGCCCGGCCGTTTGCATGATGCCCCGAACATTTCGCCAGAAGCATTTGGGCAGAGCGCCCGGCGCTTCAGCATTTGCGTTCGATCTCATCGGCCACGGGCTGATATCCAGGCCGGTACCAGTTCGCAAAACTGCGCAAGACAAGCCGCCTTATCATCTTCCACACCCCGCCATTCATGCCCGATGATGTGAAAAGACGAGAAAAGGACGCTTCCCCTCGCATTTCGGCGCGGCACGCTTATGCTCTGCTCACATTTTCATTTCACGCGCTCGCGCACGGAACGACCAGACATTGCCTAAGCCCCCCACCAAGCGCCCTGCCAAGGCGACCTCCTCCCGCCCTGCCAAGTCTCGCTCTGCGAAGACGCGCGCCGGCCGCAAGCGCAACGCGGCTGAGCAGGCGAATGCCGGAGCATTTGTCTTCGCCCCGCGCGCGACGGGTGAAATGCCGTCCAAAAAAGAAGTGCTGGCCTTCATCGCCGCCAATGGGGGCGATCTGAGCAAGCGGGATATTGCGCGCGCCTTCGGCCTCTCCGCCCCTCAGAAGGTGGAACTGAAGGCGATGCTGCGAGATCTGGCGGATGAGGGCACGGTTGATCGCCGCCGCCGCAAACTGCATGTGCCCGGCGCCCTGCCCGGCGTGGTTCTGGCCGACATCACCGCACGCGATTCGGATGGTGAACTTGTCGCCATCCCGGTGGAGTGGGACAGCGAGGAGCATGGTGAGCCCCCGCGCATTATCGTGCGCGTGCCCCGCATCACCGGCCGCCAGCCGCGCACGCCTGCCCCGGGTCTTTCAGACCGCGTGCTGCTGCGGATTGTGGAAGGCAGCCCGGAGCTGGACAATGTCTATGCCGGCCGCGTCATCAAGGTTCTGGAAAAGGCCCGCAAGCAGACGCTTGGCATTTTCCGCGCTCATCCGGAAGGTGGCGGGCGTATCATTCCCATCGACAAGAAGTCCGCCGGCCGGGAACTGATGGTGCCCCCCGGCGCGGAGGAAGGTGCGGACGACGGCGATCTGGTGAGCGTGGAACTGCTGCGCCAGCGCGTGCTCGGCCTGCCCATGGCGCGGGTGAAGGAGAAGCTGGGATCGCTGAAGCATGAGAAGGCTGTCAGCCTCATCGCGCTTCATGCCCATTCCATTCCCCACATTTTCCCGCAAGCCGTGGTGAAGGAGGCGGAGGCCACCCGGCACGCCACGCTGAAAGGGCGGGAGGACTGGCGCAAGCTCGCCCTCATCACCATCGACCCGCCAGACGCGAAAGACCATGACGACGCGGTGCATGCGGAAGCCGATCCCGACCCGGAAAACCGCGATGGCTTCATCGTTACGGTCGCGATCGCCGATGTCGCCGCCTATGTGCTTCCTGCTACGGCGCTGGACCGCGAGGCACTGCTGCGCGGAAACTCGGTCTATTTCCCGGATCGCGTCGTGCCCATGCTGCCGGAGCGGATCTCGAACGACCTGTGCTCCCTTCGCCCGGAAGAAGACCGGCCGGCTCTTGCCGTGCGCATGGTCATTGGTGCGGATGGACGCAAGCGGCGCCACAGCTTCCACCGCATCATGATGCGGTCTGCCGCGCGTCTTGCCTACGCACAGGCGCAGGATGCCATCGAGGGTCGCACCGATGACACCACCGCGCCGCTGCTGGAAGGCGTACTGAAGCCACTTTATGCAGCCTATGCCGCCGTTAAGCGCGCGCGTGACAACCGCGAGCCGCTGGAACTGGATCTGCCCGAGCGCAAGATCGTTCTCAAGCCTGACGGCACGGTGGACCGCGTGGTGGTGCCGCTGCGCCTAGATGCCCATCGGCTCATCGAGGAATTCATGATCCTCGCCAATGTGGCGGCGGCGGAGACACTGGAAGAAAAGCGCACCCCGCTTATCTATCGCGTCCATGATGCCCCCTCGATGGAGAAGCTCTCCACCCTGCGGGACTTCCTGAAAACCATTGATATCGCCATTCCCAAGATTGATGCGGTGCGGCCCATGCACTTCAACCGCATCCTGCATCAGGTGGCCGAGACGGATATCGCCCCGCTGGTGAACCAGGTGGTGCTGCGCAGCCAGTGTCAGGCGGAATATGTTTCCGAGAATTATGGGCATTTTGGCCTGAACCTGCGCCGCTATGCGCATTTCACCTCGCCCATCCGCCGCTATGCAGACCTGATCGTGCATCGCGCACTCATTCGTGGCCTCGGCCTTGGCAAGGATGGCCTGCCGGAGGAGGCAACCCCGCAGACGCTGGGCGAAGTGGCTGCCGCCATTTCTGTTACCGAACGCCGTGCCATGGCGGCAGAGCGCGAAACAGTGGACAGGCTCATCGCCCATCATCTGGTGGACCAGGTGGGCGCCACGTTCAATGGCCGCATTTCCGGGGCGACCCGCGCCGGCCTGTTCATCTCACTGGACGACACCGGCGCGGATGGATTTATTCCCGCCGCAACGATCGGGGCGGACTATTATCACTATGATGAAGCCCGTCAGGCGCTGGTCGGCTCCCGCTCCGGAGAAATGCATCGCATCGGCGACCGGGTGGAAGTGAAGCTGATAGAGGCAGCGCCGGTCGCGGGTGCATTGCGCTTTGAGCTTCTTTCCAAAGGCACGAAGGTGAAAGGCCCCCGCCGCACCAGCCGTGGTGGACCGGGGCGCGCGCCATCTCCGTCGCGCAGCAAGCCGGGCCGGAAAAGATAAGAATGGCGTGGAAGATGCTTGCCATCTGCCAACCGGCCGCCCATCCGCATCTGACATGCAAGGGAAGACATAGTCTGCCATGAAGACCAAAGCCCTTGCACAGGGCCAGATTCACTCCGGCTTCGCCACCGCTGAAGAATATCTGGAGCTCCTGACTGCCGCTGAGGACGGGCAGAATTCGCCCTATGTGCGCCCACGTGATGCATCTGCCCTCATCATCATTGACTATAAGGGCCGCAAGCCACGTGTGCTGATGGGACGTCGCCATCCGGACATGATCTTCATGCCCAACCTGTATGTTTTCCCCGGTGGGCGACTGGAGCAGTTCGACCGCAGCATGCCGGTTTATGGCGTGTTGGATGCGGATAGCGAGCGCCGGCTTCAGGCTGATGTGCAGCGCCCAACGCCCGCCCGCGCGCGCGGTCTGGCCGCGGCCGCCGTGCGCGAGCTGTATGAGGAAACAGGCCTGCTGATGGGCTGCACGGATCTGGGCGCTCCCGATTCGCCCTGTGCGGACTGGGAAGCTTTCCAGAACCACGGTGTTTTCCCAGACCTTGGGGCCCTCACCTTCGTGGCCCGTGCCATCACCCCGCCCCGCCGCCTGCGCCGCTACGACACCCGCTTCTTTGCGGCAGATGCGCGCGGAATCTGCGGTGAAGTGCCGGGAATGGTGGGGCCTGACAAGGAGTTCGTGGATCTGCGCTGGTTGACCTTCGATGAAACAAGGTCCATGGAACTGGCCAATGTGACACGTGTTGTTCTGGAGGAACTGGCCGCGCGCATTGAGGCCGGCTTCCATGCACGACTTCCGGTGCCATCCTACGCTATGCGCTATGGCCGCCTTGTGCGGACGCTGCTGGCGTAAAGCATTTCCCCGTTTCACTGAACCGAAGAAATGCTCCAACTCCTTGAGTGGTTGCTTTTTATTCCCGTGAACCGGTGCCGCTTTCACTCCAAAACGCTCTAGCAGAAACCGAACGCATGCACGCCCCAGTCCGGCCGCCATCAGCCATGAGCCAGGCGGCTTCCATCGCCATCGCCATTTCCGCCATCGCCGTTGTGGGAATTGGCCTCAGCCTCTCCATTCCGTTGCTGTCGCTGGAACTGGAATCCCGAGGCATCTCCAGCACGTTTATCGGCCTGAACACGGCCGTGGCTGGAGTGGCAACCATCGTTCTGGCACCCTTTGTGCCGCAGATGGTGCGGCACATTGGTGCGCGCACGCTGTTGATCGCCGGCACCATCATCACCGCCATCTGCCTGCTGTCATTCAAGGCAGTGCCCAGCTTCATCCTGTGGTTTCCGCTGCGCTTTATCTTTGGTGGTGCGCTATGCGTGCTGTTCGTGGTCAGTGAGTTCTGGATCAATGCCGTAGCGCCGCCGCACAGGCGCGGCCTCATCATGGGGATTTATGCCACGGCACTCTCCATCGGCGCGGCGCTGGGCCCGGCCATGCTCAGCATTCTGGGTTCAACAGGATGGACGCCATATGTGGCGGGTGCTCTGGTGCTGCTGGCTGGCGCACTGCCCATTCTGTTCGCACGCGGCATGGCCCCCGCCATTGCAGAGAACAGCCATCATGGCGTCTTCACCTTCCTGCGCCGTTCCCCCACTGCGCTCCTTGCCGCGCTGGTGTTCGGGGCCATGGAGACCTCTGTGCTCAGCTTTCTGCCGGTTTACGGTATGCGGCTTGGCCTGCCGGAGACGAATGCCTCTCTGCTTCTGACCGTAGCCGTTCTGGGCAATGTCGCCTTCCAGATTCCTCTTGGCCTTGTCAGCGACAAGGTAGACCGCCGTCTGCTGCTGTGCGGATGCGCATTGCTGGGGGCCATCGGCTGCTTCTGCCTGACACTGGTGGATGTGAACACCTACAGCTTCCTGATTATGGTGTTTCTGGCCACCGGCGTAGTTGGCTCCCTCTATACTGTGGGGCTGGCGCATCTGGGCGCACGCTTCCACGGGGCGGATCTCGCCTCCGCCAATGCCGCTTTCGTGATGATGTATTCCGTGGGGCTCATCATCGGCCCTCCGCTGACCGGTGCGGGGATGGATGCCTATAATCCCTACGGATTTGCCTTCGTCATCGGTGGCGGCCTTGCGGCCTATGCAATGCTTGTGGCCACGCGCCTCGTGATACGGCGCAGCGACACTCCACTGGATCAGGCAAACTGATCCGGTTTTTCGCAGCCCCCCACCATGGATGACCTGCTCCCTCTGGCAGGCCTGTTCAGTGCCGCCGTTGTGGCGGCAACCCTTCTGCCGGCGCAATCTGAAGCGGTGCTGGTGGCCCTGCTCGTCACCGATAAACATGCGCCCCTGACACTGGTGGCAGTGGCCACCGTCGGCAATGTGGGCGGCTCTGTCGTCAACTGGCTTCTCGGCCGTGGGGTGGAGCGCTTCCGCGACCGTCGCTGGTTTCCTGTCAGTGCGCGCGCCCTTGAACGTTCAACGAAGTGGTATCAGAGATGGGGCCGCTGGAGCCTTCTCCTCAGTTGGATGCCGATTATAGGTGACCCGCTGACAGTCGCCGCCGGCTTGATGAGGGAGCCATTCTGGAGCTTCCTGCTGCTGGTCACTTTCGCCAAGGCTGGGCGCTATTTCATTCTTGCGGCGGTCACGCTGGGCTTTCTCTGATTCAGCGCGCCAACAATGAGGCGCACGGAGATCGCGCGGCGTTTCCGGGCCAGTATCAGAATCATCCTCTTTTTCACACCAGACGGGAACCTTCAGCCCATTCAGCAGTTCTCTTGTATGTGTGAACCAGAGAGACAACCGATCTCTTGCGGAGCGCGCAAGTCATTGTCACAGGAGAATTATCATGGACAAGGATCGCATCGAAGGTGCCGCTAAGCAGGTCAAGGGCGCGATCAAGGAGACCGTCGGCAAGGTCACGGGCGATGCCAAGACCGAGGCTGAGGGCAAGGCCGAAAAGGTGGAAGGCAAGATCCAGAATGCAATCGGCAGCGCGAAAGACACCGCGCGCGATGCTCTGAAGAAGTGAGGTCCGGGTGCCTGACAGGCAGTGAAGACCCCACATGACAGGACACGCCGGGTGATGGCGCCTCATTCGTGCGAACATCACCCGGCATAAGGCAATCTTCCCGCGCTTGTTTCCTCTGCGGTGATGAAAAACAGCCCGCGAAACAGGATGTGGATTTCTCACGCTCCCCTTGCGCGGACCTGTATCCTGATTTAAGTACACCGCTCTGGTCAGGCCACGTGGCGGAGTGGTGACGCAGCGGACTGCAAAGCTGGCTGTTTTCCTTTATTTTTCAAAGCCGCATTTCGAAAATCGCTACATAATGACGCTCATTAAGCTTCAACGGCTTAGGTGTCATTTCTAAATGGCAATCCAACAGTTTGGCTGTCATTGATCTGTGATTCGGGCAGCAGCCCCCCCCCCCTACGCCATCCCACCCACGAACCCCTCCATTTGCCCTTGGTGGGTGAGCGCTATTCGCACTGCCCCACCACAGAATCGGTCACGGCACCGCAGCGCCCTCTCAACCTCATCAAGATAGGCCTGCGACATCTCCGGTCGGGCAACCAAAGTGCCCGCGCGCTCGTAGCGCATCTTGCCACAGCGTTTGCAGGTCACCTCTATCTGCCGCTCACCATCCAGATCAGCCAGCCTGAGATCACTTTTCCAGCTCATCACCAAAAATCCTCAGCCGAGGGGATGCGCGTGTAGGAGATTTTTCCGCCGGCATAACCACCAGGCGGGGGCTTCCAGGCGCCCACATGCACCAGTGTCTGGCCATATCGGGCGTTGAGAGCATCAACAGCCGCCGTCGCCGCTTCCCGCCGCGCCCGCCCAGCTCGTGCCGCCGGCGTTGAGAGCAGGTCAAGCTGCTGCTCTCCAAGTGGCGTGAGGTCATACAAGGTGACACTCAGGCGATAGACGATCTCCCGTGCATGAAGCGCATCGCGAGCGCGGGCCCAGAGCCCCTGCAAACTCTCCCGAACAGAGACATCATCATGGGCTTCATCCAATCTGGCTTCGGCCCCCCACCCTTTCCCATGAAGGGAGAGCCACAGGCTCATGTGGCCAGCCGACCATTGATCCCGCCGCATCCGGCGAGCAGCCTTGACCACAAGAAGCAGCGAGGCTTCCTGCGCCATTTCGAGCGTGCGATGGCTGGGCGGCAGAACACGACTATGGCCATACATGCCGCGTGATGACGGCGGAGCCTGCACGTCATAGCCATGCATGGCATACCACATCCGTTCGCCCGTGACATTGCCCCACAAAGCCCGCAGATGCTTAGGCTGGACGTCCAGCAGATGCCCCAAAGTGATGATGCCAGCCGCAGCGAGGCGACGGGCCATTCGGCTCCCGATTCCGGGTACATCAGGCAGCGGGATATCAAGCAGGGGCCCCGGCATGTCTTCCGGCCGCCAGATCATCAGGCCGTCGCCGTATCGCCCGGGTGCCGGACGCTTCCCGGCCTTGCAGGCCATCTTGGCCAATTGCCGATTGGCAGCCATGCCAATGCTGCACGTAATCCACGGCCCGATCTCTTCGTGGATCCTCGCCTTGATCCGGTGCCCGAGGTCAGTAGGTTCTGCCCGGTGATCCGGTTCAATCCGGCATGTCAGCTCGTCAATGGATTTGACGGCATCCACGGGAATGACCGCCTCGATTTCGGATAGCAGCGCATTATGTGCCCGGCGGTAGAGGTCAGGGGATTGCGGGACCAGCATCAGATCAGGGCATTTGTCGAGGGCTTCGCGAACGGGCATCACATTTCCGACGCCAGCGAGCTTGGCCTCCCGCGAACAGGCGATAATACTGGTGCGCGCCTTGTCCGCCCGATCCAGCGTGAAGGGCACGACCCCTACCGGCCTGCCGCGCAACGCCGGGCGCGCGGCCTGTTCGACGCTGGCAAAAAAGCCGTCAAAATCCAGATAGAGGCGCTCGACCTCAGTGGGCTTGCGCATCAGGACGCGCGCTCCAGATCACGACCACGAGTATAGCCAAGGGAGGCATCGGCACGAGCACGTGATAGCTCGCCTTCCAGCCACGCCTGACCGATCAGGAGCGCGCGGATTGTCGCTCGTGCATCGCCTTTGCAGGCAGCCAACGCTTCATCGATCTCACCTTCTGAAACGTCGAAATAGACAGGGGTTGCGGCTGGCTGCACGCGGGACATGGCTGATCTCCAGAGGTTCTACCCCTATTGATTCCATGAGAACGAACAGAGAACAAGCCGCTACATCTAGTGGCTGACAGCACCGTAATGCCCAGCCTAAAATCTAACTATGTGGAATCTCTACAGCCCACTGAAGCTCGTTTACGGCAGTCTTGGGGTGGGAAGGGGACTGGCAGGTTTCGGGCGGCCTCGTCGAGAAAGCTGAATTTCATCGAGTGAACAAGCTTCGGTAGCAAATGCGAAGCATCATCTTGCCTCACTTGATAGGCGCAGTCGCTGCCGCCTTCGTTGTCTGTTTGTCGTGCAAGGTGAAGGCCGGGTGATAGTGTTGGACAAGGCCGTGCACAACTTGCCTTGCATCCTCGATCAATTGCAGGGCATCGAGCTCATCGGCGAACGCACCCCGGTGGACGATATCGTTCCGTTTCTGGTTGATCAGTTCCGCCTTCTTCTTGAGCGAAACGAGTTGTGCCTTGCGCGCGTTATCTGCCTCAGCCGGAAGAATCAGCCGGGTGAACTTGCCATCAATACCGTTGGCCCACTTCAACAGGCTGTCGACGAAATCGTTGCTAAAGCCGGTGCCCGCGAAGCGCTGGCGGACAGCAATATTGGCGGCAATCTCGGCAGCGGTAGCGGCGCGGACAATGGCCGCAGACCAGTCCTTTCCCCTGGTCAGCAAGCCACCGATCTTGTTCCACTGAGACTGGATTTTCTGCAGGTCGCTGCGGTCATTATACGGTGTAGTGCTCATACTCCCCTCCCGCGATTGCGGCTTCAAGTGTACCAAGGCCTCCAAACAAGGAAACGACTCGCTTAGTCTGGGGCCGATCAAGCCCATTTGCCTGATATCTGGAAAAACCTTCAGGAGCGTTTTCCCTGGCCAGTTTGAGCGTCTAGTAGTGACCTAGGGATCGTCATCTTGGGGGGGGGGAATTCATGACGGAAGACAGTTTGTTTCCGACTTTCAAATCGCACCGTGATTACTATCATTTCCGACACGAGGTCGTGAAGTCCTATCGTTACCTTCGGACTCCGAAGGCGGAGGCATTTCTGAAAGCCGTTGCGGCCACGTGTTCTGCCCGAGACAGAATCTTCAAAGCTGGAGAGGAATTAAAACGCGCCCAGGTGGCACATGACCTGAGACCGATTTATCAAACCAGCGACGACGGAGAAGACATCTACATTGACGATGTCGCGTGCGCGGCAAACAAGGCCCGCATGATGCCTTTGCGTGACCGGGCCAGCGACGGGCGCGTGAACCCCCGCGGCATACCGTGTCTCTATATGGCGACAAACTATGCAACGGCAGTCTCAGAAGTCAGGCCTGCGATCGGCGCTTACGTTACCGTCGCCGGTATGAAATGCTTGCGCGAGTTGAAATTGATTGACTGCAGCGTTCTCGTCAAAAAGCAGTTCATATACTTGAAAGAGCCAGAACGCGCAGAGATGGAGAAAGCCGTCTGGTCAGATATCGACAGGGCATTTTCATCGCCGGCAGATAGGGCAGACGACGCTGCGGAATACGCTCCCACACAGATCCTCGCGGAATTGTTCCGCTCCCTCGGTTACGACGGCGTGGCGTATAAAAGCGCGTTCGGCGAGGACGGCTACAATGTCGCGATTTTCAATATCGACTATTTCGAAGTCGAGCGGTGCCGACTGTTCCAAGTAAAGGACATTACGCACAAGATTGAGCTGCAATTCGACTGATTTGTAACGAGGCGCACAACTAGTACCTCTACGGGACGACGAATGGCAGCTTCACAGATCCACACATCATCTCTGTATTACCGCAATGGGGTCGAAAGCGGGCTATTGCCTCACGGCCCATCAGACCTGTTCACCTATATGACCCGGGTTCGTTTTAAGCACCAAAGCCTGCGCTACCTGTTTCACCAGCCGGAGCAGATCGCGCATAGATAACGCCACCCGCTCCACCGCCACTCCCGGGCGAGTGATGGCGAGGAATACCTCGCCATCCTCCATCACGATCATCACACGGGTGCGTGGCCCCGTGGGCTCAGGGCTGTTTGAGCACATGGATTTTAAGCCCCACCCACAACGCCGCCAGCATGCCCGCCACCACGGCCAGAACCACGGCATTGCCGATAGCCCCGGTCATCCGGTCATATGAGAGCCGCCACCGGCGCAGATAATCCATATCGGCCCGCACCGCCGCCTGCTGTGGCTTTTCGGAAATATCCAGCCCTATCTGGAACAGCGCTTTTTCAACCGCCTTCTGCGCGGCCTGTTCCCCCGCCTTTGCCGCCGCCTTCTCGGCCGCGTCCTCCGCCACCCCTTCCATCAAGGTCATCAGCTCATTGAGCGGAACCGTCACCGGGGCCGATGAGGTCCGCATCGCCGCCCGCACTTCGGATGTCATGGCGCCCCCCTTCCGGCGGCTTCTGCCCGCACGCTGTCGTACCATTCGCCCGACCGCCTCAATCTGCTGTTTGCCTCACCGATCTCACCTTCGCGAATCGCCAGGGCAGAGCGCGCATCCTGCCCTGCCCGCAATGTCGCCACCGGCACCTCGGCCATAAAGGCAGGGCGTGCCGGCAGGCGGGTTTCAAGGCGTGGCGCGGCGACCGGAGCGGATGTCCCGCAACCGGCGAACATCATCGTCATTGAGAGTGCAGCCAGCATCCGGCCGGCGAGATAGCTCCGCCTCATACGCATCAATCGCCTCCTGGGCAGATAGTTTGGCTTCTTCGATTTCAGCTTGCGCGGCAGCCTCGATCCGCGCGGCCTTGGCTTCCAGCGCCTGTTCCGCCGCCCGCTTGTCCTCGAGCGCGCGAGCGGATGCCGCCGACCATTGCGCCCGCACCTCGGCACGCCCGACCTCGAGCCCGGCGGAATAGCGGTTCGCCGCCAGCCCCCAGATGCCCGCAATAAGCACCGCCCCGAGCAATGCCGCCCACACAAGCGGGCTGCGAATAAGAGTGAGGATCAGAGTCATTCCGCGTAACCCTCCGGTGGCGAGGGCGCATCGCCGCCCTCATGTTGTGGGAATCTGGGGCGGCGGCGCGGTGGGCGGGTGTGAGATATCAGGACATTGCTATCATCCCACACCGCGCCGAACACATAGGCCCCGATGACCGAGCCGGAGAGGATCAACACCCCGTTGGCCAGCGCCTCATGCAGGCCCGTGTCCCGGCCCCAGATGGTGAGATAGAGCACCTCGGCCGCGCAGAAGATCAGCGTGGCAAGGATGATCCGCCGGCGAATGCGCCAGCTCGGCCGGGGCAATCCCTCGGCCATGTCGTCATCATCCCCGCTCATCGGCGTGCCGCCTGAACGTGCATCCAGTCATAATTCAGAGCCCTGCCGAGAGAGAGCCACCCCTCCTCTTCCCAGAATTTCCAGAACTGCAGGGCGTCCGGCTGGGCCAGCCGCGCCTTGTCCCGGCCCCAGCGCAACTGGTTGCGATCCGGGTCGAAATCTATCGCCGTGCCCCAGCTATGGATGGAGGGACTGGTGCCGCCCTTCATCGCCCGCACATTGAGGCAGCCACCGAACAGGTGCAGGCCGAGTTCCTGCACGCCCTCGAGGCCATAATGGTCCAGCGTCCGGTCCAGCACTCGCAGCGCGCTGTCGTGCACTTTCTCGTGAATCTGGAAGCGCTTGATCTTTGTTTTCGGGTCCCACGCCAGCACCATTTGCCACGGCGGCTCAAGCATGGTCTGGTTTTTTCCAACGCTCCCGAAATAGCGGGTCATCTCGCCTTCAAGCGGCCAGGTGGTTTTGACCGGTGGCGGCAATGTCGATGCGGGCTCATTATCCCGCCAGGTCTCGGCATCCTCACCCCGCGCCCGGGCGTCCCAAACCTCGAAGGCGTACCGCGTCTGCGGCCCTTCCAGCCCGTCGATGTTGCCAACATCGATGCCCGCCCGCCGGCAGATCACCTGCATGGCCGCAATGCGTTTGCGCGCAGCGGTCCATTTCGCAGATCGCAGCGCTTCTGCCCCCAGCAAGGCATCAACTGCCGCCGCAGTCAGCGCCCCCCACTTCCCATCAAGGGCAAGCGGTGGCTTCCAGCCGGACGCATTGAGCGCCGTCTGCACATCTTTCAAATTCATGGGGTTCTCCGGGCACAAAAAAACCCGGCGGGCAGGAGCCGACCGGGCACAAAAAAACCCGCGCGAGGCGGGGCGAAGAGAACGGGGTCACTATCGGGGGGCTAAGAAGCCGCTCCCTGCCAAGGCCAACCATCAATCTCAGCGAGCGTTGTGATGGTGCCGGCGGCGATGGCTTCCAGCACGGCGGCTTCAGCGTCGAAAGCCGCCTGCGTGTGGGCAAATACCGCATCACTGATGGCGATAATCTGCGCCGCATCCAGCATCATGAAACCGCCACCTGCCTTGAACCGCAGGGTATGATCCGGGTCCGCATCGGCCTTGATCCGGCCGCCGGTAATCAGCGTCTTTGAACGGTCATCGGTCGCGATCAGCACGCCATTGACCTCAACGCCACCCGTCTCCACCCGCCACCGCTTCTCGGCGGCATACTCCGCCAGCCGTTCGCGCGTCAGCACAAAGGCCCCGGACTGGTAGAGATAGCCATCGGCGATATAGGTCTGCACCCGAACCGGGTCATGATCGACAACGGCAAGGACGGTCATCCCGGCCGGGAACAAGCCTGAAGGATCCACCGAAACACCGATGGCGCGGCCATCCCGATCCACGACAATATAGGCCTCAGCGTCCAGCGTGCGCACTGTCTCATACCAGTCGCGCCCTTCGGCATCGCAGAGATAGAGCACGCCCGGTTCGGGCTTCTCAGGCGCGTAAGATGCATATGTGCCAACTTCCCAAATGATCATCACACCACCTCATCAACCGTGACCCACACCCCGTTTCGCAACTGCTGGATGGGGCGGAATCGTGCGTCATAGCCAGATGTGCCGCCCGTTGCGTACCAGCGCGTCATCACATGCCCGGGGGTGGAAGCTGCAACGCCCGCCGTAATCTCGGCACCAAGGCGCACCTGCTGCACATAACCCTTCAGGGCGTTGTCCAGTGCGGTCACCTTGTCAGTGACCTCTTCGAGATCGGATTCAATCTCTTCGAGCCGCTCAGTGCTCTGCCCAGCCCCGCTGGTGAGCATCCATGCCGCCCCCGTGCAAAGCAGGGAGACAATCGCCCCCGCCTGCAACTCACCAGCCTTCACTACCTCCCCTGCCGCAGTTCGGATTGGCAGTACACCGGGCCCGGCATTCAGGGACGCTGCGCCCGTATTGGTGGTTTTGACCTTCAGCCGCAGCGGCATGCCAGCAATGTGGCTGGTCAGCGCCGGTGAGAGGGTGCAGGTCAGGGCATTCACCGTTCCGGCAGCCTCGGCATAATTCAGTCTCTGGGATCGAATGGCGGCAGCCAACTGGCGCACATCGGTTGCAGATGTCTCCATCCCGCTGCCCGTGATCACATTGATGATCTCACGTTGCGGCTGCTCCAGCGCCGCCCCCGGCACACGGGAACCGGAAACCGCCCCCGGGTTATTCCGGTCCACATATGAGGCATTCGCGTCAGACGACCCGAATGGCGGATTATATTTCATGCGCCCTCCTGCAACACAAAAGGCCACCCGGTGGGTGGCCTTTGGCTCAAAACAAACATCTTCAACTCCCGTCACCCGGACAGGGCAAACACCCGGCTGGGCGTGGCGGGGTCGATCACATCCGGCCCGAAGTCCGGCGCTGGGGCGTCATCCCCCCACCACAGCAGATTGATGTGCCAGCCCGGCAGCGGTTCCGGGGCGGCATCCTCGCTGGCATCCGGCGGTAGCGCCGCGTGCAACACGCCCACCTCGTCCAGGTCGTAGCGCCCGCCCTGCCAGCGACCGGATGTCGGTAGCATCCCGCTCTCGGCCTCCAGTTCATGGCCCAGCACGGCCGAGAGCCGGGCCAGCGCCGCCGCGCGGTCGGCGAAGTGCAGATAGATCGTTCTCATGCCCACACCCTCGCCTGTGCCTGAAGCGCTCCGGCACTGCCCTTCACCGGCCACATCACGACCTCATCAATCTCATATCGTGCGGATGGTGCCTGCGGTCCAAACACCAGCGCATTGACGTCCATGTCAGACGCTCCCGCCTGATAGCCAACAGTGCCGCCAGCCATTATGGTTTCCGTGCCATCCCAGCCGATAGACAGGCCATAGTTGCCGGGGGCAGACACACCAAAGCCACGACTAAGAGACTGGTTGTTCGGGACATATCCAGCAATGGAGCGCGAGCTGGTGATATGGATCAGCAACAATGAATTCAGTGTCATTATCCGGGAACTCACGGAAGCTGATATAATGCCGAGCCGGATAGACAGTGATGTTGGTCCATCGTTGCATGCGGCAACAGCAGATGAGGACCACGCTATCGTGTCTGCCACCCGCGTCACCGCCGCTGTCGTCGTCAAAATAAGCGATGTGAGGCCGACGCCCTTCTCGAGCTGTGGGCCGAAGAATACTGCGCCATTGCCCAAGACCGGGGTCGCGGTCGCGATATGATACCTGTTCCGGTGGCTACCTGATTTCGTGATCTCATAGGTGATCCAGACGCGGAACCAGCCCTGACCAACCGGCTGCACACCCGAACCCTGAAGGCTGACCTGAGACGTCAGTACAGGTACGCCGTCGACCCATGAGAAGTTGCCATTATGAGATACGTTCCCGCTGCTGTCGGCGGGTATTTCCCATCCATAGAGCGAGAAGCCATTTGTAGCTGCCTGCTTGATAAAGATGGACTGCGTATAGACCTCCCCCGCAACGATAGACAGGAAGGGGTTTTGCTCGATATAGGCGGTGCCGGAGGCATCAGACTGGACCCAGCTGGAGGCGTTCATTCCTCCCAACGGATCGGCATGCCCCCCTTCACGCGTGCATCGTGACCCGTTCCAGCCGGACGCCATTGTCGCGGACTGAAGCGCAAGGTTCGTCGCCGCCCCTTCCAGCACCATGCGTTTGCGCCCGCTGGAATAGTCGAACGCCAGCGTGTTGGCCGGCACCTCGACCAGCGTGCCGGCAGCGCCCACCACCCATTTGGTGCCGCCGGAACGCGAGAACAGCGCCTCGGCCGAGGACGGATTGCCCCCCAGCTGGTACTGCCCATGGCCGATGTCTGCCCACAGGCTGGGCAAGGTGCCATCCAGCGCCTGATCCGGCGCGCGGGCATTGGCATCCCATATGGCAGGCTGGCTCACCACCCCGCCGGCAGCGCGATATTCCAGAACCTCGAAGCGGACATAGCCGACCGTGTAGCCATAATGGGCGGACTGATCGGCGGCGCTGAAGGTATAGCTGTTGGTGGCCAGCGCCCCCTCGCTGATGATCTCACCCGTCCCGACTGCAAGGTTGCGATACCAGTAACCCGGCGCGCCCGCGCGGGCCGTCCACCGGAACACCACATCACCGTTCATGCGTTTCTGGGCGTCGAGATCACTTGGCGCGACAACATCACCACCGACAGCACCTTCAAAAGACGCAAAGGGGCCGGGTGCCGCAAGATCGCCAGCGTGCTCCGCAACATCCCACACCCCGTACCAAGCCTCTTGGCCATAGGTCGCGATCTGTGCCGCACGCGACCATGCGTAACTGCGACCCGTGACCACAAGATCGAGGATAACAGTATGGTCGGCAGAGTGCCGAAGCCGGAAACGCCATGCGCCGGCCTCAGCCCTGCCGTCCCAAGTCATGACCAGCGCACCATCGAGCCGCTTCGTCAGACGCAGATTTATGGGGAGTTCAAAGCGCGTCCACGCAGGTGGTGATGCGGCCCGGTTGATGTTGAGGGCCATCGCCTCGCCCATCTCCCGCGCAGCATCGTGATAGCCCTGCACGCTGTAATGTATCCAGCCCTGCCCGCTGGCCATCTCGTTGACATAGGTGCCCCACTCATTGGAGTGCGGGACATAAGAGCCCAACTTGAAGCCCGGCACGGTCAGTGCCATGCGGGTCTGGCGGTCGCGCAGCAGCTTCGCTCCCGTCCAGTTGACCTCGGATGGGGGCGGGTCACCCCACCAACTGGTGGTCGCCCCCTGAAACCAGATTTCGAGAGCCGGGTTGCCCCAGTTGGCCCGCATCCACGCCAGCATGGCGACATTCGATGCCTCGAAGGCATTGAGGATGGCCGCCCTCTGCGCCTCCGGCGCGAAGGAAATGCCGGTGGTTTCACCGGGGCCGGACTCCATGAAATAGTCTACCGGCCGCCCGATAGATCGCACGATGGTATCTGCCAAAAGCAAGTTCGGGCCCGGCTGGCCCGTCGCCGCATCCCACCAGTAATTGTCGAGCGGGAAGCCCTCCTGATAGGGCATCGGGTTGATGGGGCTGGAGCCAACAATGGTCTGCACGGGCATCACTTCGGCCCACGACAGGCCGAGTGCGTTGGCCAGCGCACGCCGAAATGTCGATGCCGCAACCATATCCTTCCGGCCCGGGATGCCGGTGCCCCCCGGCGAAAGTATGTCGCTCAAGTCGTTGAAGTACCCGCCCCCAAGCGAGTTGATGCCGATGGCGGCAACCTTCCGGACCCAGCTATTATCGAGCGGGACAAGGCCGTCCATAGCGAGACCGGGTACGGCGTTGCCATCAATCAGCACCTGCCAGCGCAGGCTTTCGGGCGGCGTGCCGTGCGCCGGAATGCTGTGCTCTACCGGATAATCGGCCACGTATCGACCACCGACTTGCTTCAGATTATCCAGCACACGGATGATCTGAGCGCCTCTGTAGACGGCAACCGCATATGTTCGGGATGCGCCGGCGGCTGGCCCGAACGATATCCGGATGTCGCCCCAGCTATTGCGGACACAGGTCGGCCCCAGCGCCACCCAGTCAGGCGGTGTGTTGATGCGATCAAGCGGCGTTGCGATCGCCTCGGCAAGTTCCAGCGCTGCAGCGTGGTAGACCTGAGGCCTATAGTGGATGAGCGAAAGGTTCGCGGGGTCAGCCTCTGTCACGTACCCTGCCGCGACTTCTGCGCCGGGCACCCAAGTGCCGATATGTGTATTTGGCTGGGCAGTCGCGATAGCGATCTGCATGTTGCGCACCGCTGTCATAGTCACGGCGTGCACCTCGGGCGGGGCAGGCGGAAGCCCCCAAAAGCCTTTGGCCAAAACCTGAAACCAGATCGGAAGATCATCTCGGGTCGCGGAGCGGAAGGCCGCAAATATCCCCTCAACTGCGGCGCGATAGCGGGCCGGAGTGGAGTGGCGCGGGGCAAAGGATGGGTCCATGGCGCTGGCGTCATTCTCGCCCTGTGCCCAGATCAGACCGGCGAGCGGCATGCCGAGCCCGACCAAGATGTCCAGTGCTTCGGTGAGGCGCGGCCCCGGTGCATTGGCGTCCAGATCCCACCAGTAGTTCTCACCGTGCACCGGGTCATCATCAGCGCCCCGGTCGGCGGCAGCAGAACCCCATGCCATCTGCACGGGGATGACCTCGACCGCACTCAAGCCCAGCTGCGCCGCCACCGCGCGCCGGAAGGCAGCCGCAGAGGACTGCGCCATGGTGGCCCCGGACAGCGTCGTAAAATGCCCCAGCGCATTGGACTGGCCGGCAAAGCCCACGGCACGACGCACGAAGCTGTTATCAACCGGCAGCGGCCCGGATATGCCCACTGGCGCTTGCCCATCTACCCGCACCCGCCACCATAGCCATGTGGGCGGGAATCCGAAATCAACCGCATTGAGCTCAATCGGATAATCGACCACCACCCGGCCATCGACCAGCGCCGGCGCGGTGACTTCGAGGGTGCGCACCACCTGCTCTCCCGCCACATCCAGCACATCCACATGATAGGTATGGCCGGTGGTCACCTCACGCGGGTCGAAGCTGAAACGCACATCTCCAAAGCTGTTGCGCCGGGCCAGCAGCGAGCCCGGGAACACCGGTGGTACGAAGGGCAAGCCGGGGTCCGGGCTCATGCCGGGGCGCGCCACCAGCCGGCCGGAAGGGTAGACCCAGCCATCGCGCCACACCTGCGGTCGCGCCCAGACATAAACATGCCGGATGCCCCAGCCGAAGGCATCCTGCGCCGCGCGGGTTATGTGCGGCCAGACCTCGGAAGCCGTCTCCGGCAGCAAGTTGAAGCCGCTGAAATAGTCGATCCGGTTGAGCGGATAGCCCAGCGTATCTGTGGCGGCCCCAAGCGTGCGGGCCACATTCTCCCAGTCGCCCTCGGCTACCCAGTCATAGTCCTCAATCTGGCACACGTCGAAGGCAGGATAGCGCCAGCTCTCAATGGGCAGATTGAGGCGGGTGACCACCTCGGAAATGGGCGAGAGCACCTGCGGCGTGAAGAACAGCACATAGCTGGTCATGCCGGGATGGGCGGCCTTGACCGCATCCCGCAGCCACAGGGTGGATGCCCCCAGCTTGCCGGAAAGCCAGTCCAGATACGGGCCGTGAATGCCCACCGGCTCCATGATGGACGCAAGGTGCGGCATGGGCACGGCGTTGCCGGTCTCACTCGCATAGGCCGCCTGCGTGGCCGGATCATAGATGCAGGGGCTGCCGCCCGTGTAGCTGCCATCCCACCACCACGGCTCGCCGATCTGGTAGTGGATGTCGCCGCCAGCGTCCTGAAGCAGGCCGCAGATGGTGAGCGCCACATCGCGCAGATAACCCATGGCCTGCGGCACGGTGGGCGCAATAAGTGTGCTGGGTGGCTCCCAGCCGGTGCGCGCGCCATTGCCGGCGCTGTCCATCTGCTGCCACTCAGGCGGGCAGAACTCCGCATAGATCTCATAAGACTGAGAGATGATGGGCTCGAAGCCTGCTGCCAGAAGCCGCGTGAAGAGATCGGAGAACCAGCGCCGCACCGGCAGCGCCACGGGGTGCGCGGGGTCAATCTGGAAGGTGCCGGCATCCGCGTCCCACACCAGATCGTGCAGGTGGGAAGCCCCGATATAGATCACATAAGGCCCGGAATAGCCGAGGTGCACCAGCCCGTCGACAATGCGCTGCGGGGTCAGGCTGTAGCTGTCATCATAGCCATCGGTCATGCGCAGCAGGGTGGGGATGGTCTGCCCCGGCGAGCGGCGCGGCAGAAGAGCAGATGTCCCGCTCACCACCATGTCGGTGAGCTCGAGCGAGATGGTGAGCGGCTCGGCCAGCGGGGCGTCATCGTCCGGGTCATAGCCGGGCGGGGCAAGGCCAATCGAGAACTCTACAATCCGGTCCCACGGCACGGTCACGCGCTGGGCGGCATCCGAGATGTCATAGCCCGCGAACACCGGCGCACCGGCAAAATCCAGATGCAGCGTGCCCGCCTGAGCCGTGCCGGAGGTCAGATAATTGGCGAGGCGGATGAAGTAATCCTGCCCCGCATCATCGGTCACGGTCATGACGATGCCCGGCACATCCTCTATCTCGGCACCCGCATCCAGCCCCGGCAGGCCGGTCACGCGGAAGGCAAAATCCCACACCGTGCCGACATAGTTGCGAGACTCCAGATACCCCAGCTGCGGATGGCTCAGATCATCCCGGCTCGACCATTTGAGCCCGACCAGATCGTTCTTCCGGCGCAACACCGCATCCAGCCGCAGGCCATCCGGCCCCGTGGTGGTGAGCGCGGCCGAGATGCTCATGGGCATGTTGATGTGCCAATAGGCCGGCTCGAAGCGGCGCACCGGTGGGAGCACCTTCACCAGTTGCGGATCGGTCCAGATGCTCCATGCGGACTGCATCTGCCGCGCGCGAACCTCATACGTGCCTTCAGGCAGATTGGGCGCATAGGCATGGGCATCCCCGGCGCCGTCCGCCGCAGTGGTCAGTGTCGTCATGAGATGTCGATTTCCACAGTCGCGTTCGGGGCGGCGAGAACATTCAGGCGGGGCCACTCATCCACGGAAAGCACCGGCACCTGCGTCCAGTCGTGGATGATGTAGACGGGCTGGGTCCAGGCGGGATAGACGCGGCGAAACAGGCAGATAAGCGGGCCTATGCCGCCAATCTCAAACAGCGGGTCCACGCTCACTTCGCTTTCGCCACAAATGAAATAGGTCACGGTCAGACCGTAGACATGCACATTCCAGAAGACTTCCTGCCGCAGGTCACCAACCGTATGCTCGCCACCGCACTCGGAAAACCCGCACTCGAAAACGGCAGGCTCTTCAATCGCGATGTCATAGCCGGCCTGCCGCGCAAGCCGGATGAAGTCCTGCGGCGCGATAACAGCAACAGCCCGCACCCGGGAAAGCAGGGCCTGCCGGCGGCCTGAGAAAGAGGTATCGCCCGCCGTGCATCTGTCGGGCAGACCATAATCCGCCTCCCAGTCATCAAGGCTGTCGATGAGCGTGGACGCCCGGCTTTCCTGTGTCAGCTGCCACGCCCGCCGATACAGCGCCACAAAAGGCACCAGCAGCGCGCGCGTGAATCTGGCCAGCACGCTGTTCGTTGGCGCGGCAAGCCCATCCGGTGTGCCCCAGATCGCCCCGCGCGGCCAGAGGGTCATGGCCGCCGGAAGCAGATCCTCCACTTCCGGGGCCGCCAGCGCGTCCCACGGGCCTGCCGGCATCACCTCATCCTGCCCTTCCGGGGGGATGTAATAGGTCCAGGTGTTGAGGGCGGAATCACGCATAGGCCACCCCACCGAGAACCGGAATCTGCCCATCCGTGAAAGTCAGGCTGGCGGCAGGGCTCACCAGAGTGTGGCTTTCCTCCCCCGCCGCCGTAGAAATGGCCTCGCTCACCCATGAGCGCTCGAGAACAAACGGATCATCGAGCACCCCGGGCCGGGAACGCTCGAGGAACATGGCGGAAAGATTGGCCTCAATTGCCGCCCGCAAAACCGGCGTATCCGGCTCAAGGTCCGATATGGTGATGACAACTGGCGCGGCGACAGGCGCCACCGCGACCAGATCATCAACCCGGATCAACCGCTTTGCATCGATATGTGCCTGCACCGCAGCCACATCCGCCTCGGTCGGGATCCGATGCACCCGGCCATCAAACAGGAAGTAAACCGCGACCGAACCGATGCCATTGGTGAACTGCCAGGCCCAAGCCTTGAGCACACCCGATACTTCAAGCGCGAACGTCTCATAATCCGGCAGCGCACCACCCTGTGGCGGGCGGGATTTGCGGGCAAGTATGCGGGCGCGAAGGCTCTCGATGCTCTCCACATCCGCCCCGCCACCCAGCCCTGCGGCAGATACTTCCGCATCCTGCCCGAGGGCCGGATAGAGCGACGGGTCCGCCAGCGTCATCACGGCCCCTTCATTCCGGTTGGTCGCCGCCCCAGCCGACTCCGCGCGCACATGTGCCGTGAAAATGCCGACCCCACTCGCGGTAAAGGGTGCCGTCGAAACATATGTCATGCCGGCAGAAATCCAGCGCACACCCGCCGGCCAGGTCGCCCCGGCCTGCCCGGTGCCGGTAATCAGCCCAGAGGCTGCGGCGGCGGGCTTCTGGAAAATTCCAAGATCCGCACCATGCATCCGCAGCACGGCCTCATCGGTGGCGGTTCGCACGAACAGCTGCGCATAAAGATATTTCAGCCGCAGTTCGAATTCGCGCGAAAGCAGGGACAAAACCTTGCCCGTGACACCCACGAAATTTTGCAGAAGGGTGGCATCCGTGCCCGGAAGATACTGCCGGAATGCACCGCGCACGCTGGCGCTGATCTCATTGAGCGTGCGGAGATTAAAGCCCATCAACCTGCTCCCAGAGTACAGCGTATTTGCCCTGGTAGATCGCCGCACCGTCGCGGCCATACAGGGCGATATCAAGATCAAGCCGCCGGCTTGCGGGAAGGCGCGTCACCACCACGTCCACCCGTACGCACACCTGCTGGTCAATCAGCGTTTGCAATGCTTCGCGGGCGTAATCTTCCGCCTCAAGCTCAATCCCCTCGGTCAGCGCGCGCCGTCGCAGAAGCCAGAGTTTTGAGCCCAGAGGCGGTTCGCCGGGCAGCAGATCAAAGCCGTCGCCCGGCCAGCCTCTGTTGCGCTCGCCTTCCGGCAGTTCGGTGGGGTCTACCCGCCGGTCTGTCAGCAGGCACATGCCAACGGCAGTGGCCAGCGCCTGCCCCCGCTGCAAATCGGCGGTGGATGTATCAACGGCGATATCGCCCACAACCCCGTTCCAAAGCAGGTCCGGCGTCAAAATCGGGTCGACATCACCCGTGATCGGTATGATCCTCATTTGACAAAAACCCGCGTCGCGAAGTTGCCGATATCCCTTGCGCCGGCACTGTCCACCGTGTCGCGCCCGGAAGCAGGCCGGTCAGCATCGGCACCACCCAGTCGCACCACCCCGTCGAGCACGATCTCCGGCGCGGAAATGGTCACGCTCACACTGCCCACCAGCCGAATGGCGCCATTGACGATGGAAACGATATTGCCGAGATGGTCATAGATGGCGGATCCGCCCTGCCCGATCTGGGGCACAAGGTCCGGGTTTGCCCCGCCCAGTGCGTAAACACTCTCCCGGCTGGATCGGGACTGCACCACCGTGGCGATACCACCAGCCACCGGGTGGCTGGTGAACCCATGGGGCTCCACCCGGTGCACGCGCGGGAAGCGTTCGCCGGCCAGCCCCCGGCCGGCAAGGAACTGCTGCCCATGCGCATGCTGCACGCGGCCAGAAAGCTGCATGCGCGTCACATTGGCGTCAGATGCCATTCAATCCTCGCGATATTTCGGTTCGGCTGCGCCCGGTGCAGTCCAGCCCGTTTCGCTGCCGCCGCCACTATTCCAGCCACCACCCGTGCCGCCAGAATTCCATTCTGAACTTTGGGGCGCGTCTTTAGCTGCGCGAACATTCCGGCTGGTCACACTCTTTCCCCGCGGATTCTCGCCACCAAGGGCACGCGGGTCTTTCAATTCCAGGTCCGTGGTGGTGCCGCCATCCGCGTCCTGCGCAATCTTCACGGCGGATATCACCATGTCCTGCTTCAGTCCGCCCCAGTCATCTTCAAGCGGGATGAGATAATTCGGCGTCCAGATCCGCCCACCCACATCGCGGCAGCCCTGCACCAGCACGCGCACCGCCTTGCCCTGCCCGGCTGCCCTTTTGGCCTCCCAGCCGGCGCGGGTTTTCAGCCGGTCGGAAGTTGCCTCGCCCTCGTGGTAGATGATGAGCGGGCGCTTCCTGTTCGCGGTGCCTGTCGCCTCAGCCTCGGGTGTGAGTGCAGAGCCGCGCGAACCAAAACTGGATTGCCCCCGCACCTTCACTTCCGAATAATTGAAACGTCCGGAAAGAGTGCCACTGGCCCGCAGAATATTGACCCCGCGCACCAAGGCACCGGAGTGGCGACCATCCGGCTTGTCCGTAATACGCAGTTTGCCTTCCGGCGTGTCTCCGATCAGCGCACCATTCGCGCGCGCCTCAATTTCCAGTGTGCTGAAAAGCGTTTCGCCCGGAATGATCTGGTGCAAAGCCTTGCGCCTGCCCTTGGCAAGGCACTCGACCCCGATGCCGGAGGTGTCAAATTCTCGCGCTATCGCCTCGAGGTCACAATCCTCGACATAGCCTGTCGGGTGATCGATGCTGGATTCAGTCGCATCCACCGTCCGCGAAACGCACGAAACAGTATATTCCCGGCGGCCATCATCATGGCTCCAGTTCACATCTCGCGTAACGCCGGTCAGCCAGAGGTCCCCGGAAATCGTGACGATGCAGTCCTCGTCATCCACGCACGGCAGGCCGGGGCCAGTCCAAATCACGTCAAAGGATGCCGATCGCACCGCCTTTTCCGCCCCGGCGTCAAGCGTGCAACTGCTGAAGGGCAGCGGCGCACCGCCCACCATCAGAACGATATCCTCAATCGCCATTGTCAGCTCGCCAATGCTTCAAGGCGTGTCGGCATCAGCAACGGCGTGCCAGATCGGTTGCGCGCCACCAGTTCCTCACCACGGGCGGGCTCTCCATAAAGATCCCAGGCGAGCACCGACGATGGCAGCGAAAGCCCCGTCTCCACCCGAACCAGTGGCGCACGATTGGCCGCAATGGCAGAAACCTGCATGATCGCCTCGCCGGCCAGCCGCTGGAGAAACTGGTGCACATCCGCGCCAAACGCCCCACCCGCCTCTTCCAGAATGCCTTCCGCCCGCGCCGCAATCCGTGCTCTGGCCGCCTGCGCATCCGGCCGCGCCGGATAATCCGCCCGCACCGCAGCGAAGCAATCCACCACCAGAGAGCCGATACGTGCGAGCACAACCCCACTGCCCAAATCATCCAACGCGGAGACAAGGCCGGCCCGATCAGAGGCAGATTCCCCAACCAGCCGGCAGACCTCCAGAAAGCCCCGCGCCGCTGTCTCGCCCCCGGCATCGAGGGCGAGAATCTGCCTCTGGGCAAGGGCGATGTCATCTGCCTCAGCCACGAAGCGGGCGACCAGATCAACAAGCCAATCCATCAAAATGCCCCCGCAAGTCCGCTGACAGCCCCGGAAAGTCCCGCCGAAAACACATCCCGCACCGCAGCCAGCCCGCTCGCAGCGGAAACAGCGCTCACGCCCTGCGGCACGAATGAGAGGTCATAGGCGATATAGCCGTTACGATCCTTGCGCCGGTTACGCCGGCAGCTGGTGCAATGCGCCATAGCGGCAGGGTCCATCGGTAGGGTCAGGAGCGATGCCCCCGGCGCAGCACATGCTGCTTCAAGCGCCCGCCCCTCCCCGTCTGCCTGGTCGCTCACAACATATGCGGAAACCCGGATTTCCCGCGCCCGCGCGCCCATGTCCTCGGTCAGCACCCCTTCCCCGCCCGACACCGGCATGACGGCAACGCGCCGGCCAGATGAAGGCCCTTCTTCCTCAACCCAGAACCGCGCACCACGGAAAGAGGCGCGACGGAAAACCTGTTCCCAGTTCCGCATGTCAGCCTCCCGGCGTCCCGGCATTCGGCATGGATTGGCCCAGATTGGCATTCACGGCCGGTCGGCTTCCCACACCGGCGGGCATCTGGATTCTGACATTTGAAATCGCTGCCGCAGCGTTCTGGCCAGCCGCCTCAATTCGGTCTGCCGCAGCCGCCAGAGCAGAGGCGGCATCAATAATACTCTGCGCGGCTGCATCACCGGCCTGCTCCAGCGGGGGCACTGCGCCCTCCATGGCTTGCCGCAAGGCATTGGCAGCCTGCCCTTCCTCGATCTGGATTTTAAGCCCCGCCATTGGGTCCGTTCCAATCGGGGCCAAACCGCCCGCAGGCATGGGGATGGAAGGCGCAAGAGCGGAATAATCAGCAGATGACGCCGACTTCTCATCAGTGGCATTCCACCAGGACACCGCTGATTTTGTCCGGTTTCCAGCCAGATTACTTTCATTAATGGCTGCCCACGGCTCACCACCTATCGCGCTGTCTCGCTTACGCCAGTACGTATCGAGGTCGGATTGTTCTTCCCGCGCCGCGATCCGTTCGGGCAACAACCGATCCGCCGCGAAGTTGTATCCAGCCTCATAGATTTCCCCGAGCACCCCGCCGAACGGCCGCCCGCCATTGGAAGCACCCATTTTCTCACCCAGTTCGCCCCATGCGCTTGCATCTGACGGGTTGAGAAACGCGTTATAGGCTGCCTCAGCGACCTTGATCGCTTGCGCAGTTTCATTCACAGCGGTGGCCAGATCGGTGAAAAATCCAATGATACCAGATCGGGTCGTATCAACCCCTGCCAGCTGTTGGAAATCATCAAGAATGCGCCCCAGCGCCGCCCCGGCTTCCTCGAGTTCCTGTGAGTTCAGGCCGCCCCAGAAAACCTTTGAACCTTCATTGATCTCTCGTACCAGACCCTTGGCTCGTTCAAGCCCCGCCTCCATCTGGGGTAACCCCATCTCACCCACATCAATGGAAAGCACTGCAAGTTCATTTTTAAATTTTTGCCAGCGGGAAGAGAGCGAATCCAGTTTAAGCTTGTAAGACTCATCGAGAGACCCGAACCACCCAGCACGATTATCGGCAATATCAAAATTGCGCTGCAGTTCAGAAATCGCCTCTACCAGAGTATTAAGCTCATCCGTCCACTCAGCACCAAAAATGGATTTTCCAATATCTGCACGCTGGAACTTGTCGAGGCCTTCCATTTTTTGCAGGAACTGAACAAGTGCTGCTCGGGCATCTGTCTTAACCAGCTTCTGGAATGCGTCGACATCTCCAACAAGCCCCTTGAAAGCAGCGAACCCTTTTTTCGACAATCCACCGGGGGCCAGAAGCTTATTTGAAAATACCCCCATGAAACGGGCGGCGGACTCTGCGGGCATTTTGATGTTTAGAAGTGTAGACCCTACTGCCGCTGCATCATTCGCACTTAATCCAAATGTTTTCAGACTGTTACCGACACGGTCAAGGAAGTTGACGATATCTTTCTCATCAGAAATCCCACTGTCAGCCAACTTGTTTATGAGATCGAAATACTCTTCCATCTTGGCCATAGGAATTCCAAGGCTGACCTTAAAACCAGCGGCGGCATTCCCAACATCCTCAGCCGACATACCAAAAGCATCCGCAGCTTTTGCGGACAACTCCGCGAATTCCCTCAATTCTTCCAAGGGCAATCCCGCTGCGGCCCCCCGCTCATATGCGGAAAGTATTTCTTCAATAGGCACCGCAAGCTCACCACTGGTCGCCAATGCCTTCACTTCTTTTCCCAAGGCCTGCATCTGCTCTTCGGTCAGCCCGGCCTTCTTGCGCACCTCTATCAGCCCGTCCTGATAGGATGTCAGCGTCGTCAACCCGCCCTGCACACCTCCGGCCGCCGCGAAAGCCCCTCCAATAACGGCTGTCCCGCGCAGTAGCGCTGAATTGACCTGTGAGTTAACCCGGTCGACATATGCCGCTTTCTTGTTGAAGGCATCAGCGCGCTTTGCCTGCGCCTCAGCCTTGCGCAAGCGGGCCTCCACCGAGGCGAACGCTTTCGCTGTCCGGTCCTGCGCCGATATGACAAGCTTTGCTTCAACTTCGCGCGCCATCGGGTGCTCTCACATCTGGGCATTAAAAAGCGCGGCTCAACGTCCGCGCCCAGTCAGTGAAGCCCGCCTGCGCGCCTCCACCTTGTGCCAGCCCACAGCGCGGGCCAGCCAGTATTGAATTTCCGGGAATGTCAGTCCGTCGACATATCCGGGGGCCCAGCCGAGCCGGAAGACGAGTTCGTCAACCCCATCTGCGATGCCCGGCACGCGATAAAAAAACGATGGATATGGTCCTCTGCCGCCATCGTATCCGCCACATTGAGCACCTGAAGGGCGCCAGCTGCTGGCCGTGTCACCAGCCGGTCGAGATAAGCAAACGTGGCCTCACGGTCACGAATGAGGACCCCCTTCTGGACATCCAGCGGTGCGCCAATCTGGCGATAATCCGCATAGTTCGGGTTGCGGAATTCAATGCGGCTGAATGTTTCGCTGCCCACGGTGTAGGTCTGGGATAAGGGCAGCGGCTCCAACTGGATATCCATCACCCGATCCTCTGATAGGAGCTGGAATTGATGGTCATCCCGGTCCACTCGCCCGTGGCCCGGTCAACTGCCGGCTCACCCGAGAAAAAGGCATTCCCGAAAATGTGCGTCACCCCGGTAAATTCCTCGGTGATGTAGATGTCCTGCCGGGGCGCACGCATGATTGCGTTGATATCCTCGCCCCGATCTTCCAGTGTTACCTCTGCCGTGCGTGGGCGCGGCGTCGCCTGTCGGCTCACCGAGCCGTCCTGATTGGTCACGGGCTCAACCGATATTCCAGAGGTGCCCAGAGTGACGCCCGCCCGCATGGTGAGGTTCTCGCCGTCTGCCTTGCGCAGACGCATCTCCCCGCCGAAATCCTGTGACATGCTCAATCCCCCGTCAGGCTGCCTGATACTGGCTGTAAATGGTGGCGTTCGCCGCGAGGACATCCAGCGGGTTCACCATGTCCATTGGCGAGTGAATATCGACCCGGTTCGGGTTGTCGCCGTTGCGGCGCACATCAAGGCGCTGGGCAAACTCCCGGGCATTTTCGAGCACCCCCGGCATGGAGGCGTAGACGCCTGCCACGGTGTTGCGGATGTCCACAACGGTGGTCAGCGCCAGCAGGTCGCCGGGGTTCTCGTCGGCAATCGCCTTCTGTCCGTGCTCGGCCTGCAACCGCGCGCGAAACTTGCGCAGCGCATAAACCAGCTGGCCGATTTTCTGGACATCACGGAAGGTGGAATCCACATTCCCGGCCCCATCCGTGCGCTGCATGGTGATGATTTTATCGATCGTCACCGCCCCGTCGCTTCGCACCCCGAAGGTGGAAAGACCGGTGGTCAGAAATGCGTTGCGCACCGCATAATCGTTAAGCCATGTCTGGGCATCACGCGGGGCCAGAACGCCTTCCACCTCAAGCCCGGTCTGGTTTCGCGAAACATTCCCGCTGTCGCCGTCAGAGAGCCAGGGCGTGATCCGCGCCGCCAGTGCGGCCGCGAAAACCCACGGGCTGGTGGCATTCCCGCCCCCGGAAATCCGGGCAAAGGTGGTCACATGCCGGGTATCATGTGCCAGTCCGTATGTGGTCAGATTTTCTGTGGTATCGGTCTTGACCGTATAGACATGGCCATAACTCTGCCTGTTCCAGGCCCAGCGACCTGAAATGTCCGAAAGCGCCACCTTGTATCGGGCAATGTTACCTTCATCTGCCCAAGGCGAAACAATCCAGTCGAAGGGCTCATCGCGCAGCGCCGCGAAGGCTGCTGAAAGGTCCGGCACGCCGGTGCCTGCCGTCAGCCCCTCAATGTTTAGCATGCTGGAAAAGATATTGCCGGAGGTAAGGTCCGGCACATGGATATCCAGCTCGTGCATCAGCACACCCGCCCAGCGGGCCGTCAGCGTCACCGTGTCCGTCTCCACCGTGGCGGTGAAGGGCAATGCGGATTTGGTAAGCGGGTCTTGCCAGGCATTGATGGCAGCGGCCAGACTGGCCGCCACGGCATTGACCGTCGCGCCCGCCGCCACCGTCAGCGCCACCTCATGGCCCGCAATCGAGACCACGCCATAGCCCCCGAAGGCCGGCACACTGGCAACCTCGATGCCGCGCACCTCGGCGGTGCCCGTGGCTGGAACAGCCACCATCCAGATGTCCTGTGCCGGAGCATTGCGGCGCGCTGCGATAAACATTTCCGCCAGCATCGAGCCCTTGCCGGTCAGGGCAACTGCGTCGAACACGCTGTTGCACCGGAAAGGCCGGTCCTCTTCAGCCGACGCACCGGCATTCTTGTGCCCCACCAAAAGCAGGCGGGAGACACTTTCGAACTGCCCCCCGGAATTGATCTCGAATGAGATGATGGGGGCGACGATATTGCCCGGAATGGTGTTGAATCCGATGGCCATGGGCCCTCCTTCAGCCGACGCCCGTGCGCGGCTGTTCTGGTCTCTGTCTGGTGTTTGGTGTCAGGGCCGGTTGCTGCCCGGCAAGGCCTGCCCGTTCACGGAAGGCGCAAAACCAATGCTTTCCAGCTGTTCGCGCGTGGTGGCCCGGAAGGCTGCGGCGAGCCGGTCCAGTTCAGCGCGGGCATAACTGCCCGCCGGCAGGTCCGCCGCCACCGAACGCATCGGCTCCGGAAAACCCGCCGCATCATCATATCGGTCATCGGCAATCTCGGCCGAAACGGTGATGACATTGCGCATGAAGCGCACGCCATATCCCGGCAAGGCATAAGGCTGCACACGGATCTCGGTGGCGGCCTTCATTACCCGTCGCAGTCCGGCGGAAGATGGCGCGCGCACCAGCACGGCCCGCACCTGCGAAGTCAGCGCCTCAAGGGCAAGGCGCATGCGCGCATCACCATTGATAACGGCATCCGTGGCGGCGCTGCCATCTGGGTTGGTGATGACCTTGCCATCCTCATCACGGGCCAGTTCCGCCAGCTCCGCGACAATAATCAAATCCGCTGAAGCGAAACCGATAGCGGAAGTGGCAGTCACTCCCCGCCGCCGCACCACTGTATCCTCGGTATAGAGCGAGATCGCCGGGGTGTAAGGCGCATCCGACTGCAAGTCATCCGGCGAAATCGGCACACTGTCATAAACGCGATGCTCTGCCAGAGTTGGGAACCCCGTGCCGGATAGCACCGCAGCGGTTGGGCAAAGGGCCTCAATGGCCGCAAGTCGTAAAGCAGCAGCAGCCAGCATCAGCCCGATACCTTGTTGAGCCAGATCACGATCCGGCCCGTGCCGTCCCGATCCGGATTAGAGGCCAGCACATAGAGCCCATCAGGCCCCAGAACCCGGTCCCCCTGCCGGGGCTGCCAGGGCCATGCACCGTGAAGCGCGGTCAGGCAGATGCGTGAAACCTGCCGGATATTGCGATCCGCCGCGCTTGGCTGGGCGCGACGGTCAAGGGTGGAAAATTCCGGGTCGAGATGGAGAGTGCCCTTGAAGTCAAAAGCGGGGCGCTCAAGGTCGACCACTTCAACGGCATTCACCTGCCGGGCCGGCTTTGTCATACCAGTGAGCGTGAAGGGCGTGGTGTCGAAATACGCTGCCACCACGCTTTCCATCATGTCCCGGTGCTCATCCCATCCCATGGCAGGATCAGGCCACCTTGGCGCGGATTACAGCATTTGGCCGCCCCGGAACCATCAGCGGTGCTGACTGCGACATGAGCTGGATGCCGGAAGGATCTTCCTCCTCCCACTCCTTCGGGAAGATTTCGACAGCCTGCAAGTTGGCCCGGACATCCTGAATGGCCCCAAAGCATTGCATGCCCTGAACACCGCCCGTTCCATCCTCGGCCGAGGGTGCGGCTGTCATGACAACGTGGTTTGCTTCAATGGCCCGCGACAATGAACCATTCTGTTCTTTGAAGCGGCCTGCATAGACCCAGAGGGTGAACTCACCCCATTGGCCAGCCAGCCGCGCGCCCTCGACCGCCACCTGCGCCTGCAGATTCGGAATATTCTGGACGCCACGCCGCAGATCGGCCTCCTTGAGCACCTGCTCATTCTTGCGAAAGAGCTTCCATGCTTCCGGCGACAGGATCACGTCTGTGCCGGCATATCCAGTCTTGCCCAGAATCTGATCTGACCAATCTTCAAGCATGCTGGCGATATCAGCATCTGGGTTTGACCACAGATTACCTGCACCAGACACAGTGATGTTGTTCGAAGCATCACGCCCAAAATCCACCTGTACAGATGGATAGTCTTCCCCGGAAATAGTGACCTTGCCATCAACAATCGCTTTGGCGGCCAGCCATTCCTTCCGTTCCTCGATCTGGCGTTTCTGGAGCGCGAGCATATCAAGGCGGGCGGCATTCATCCGCGCCTCTGGCGTCAGGTCACCCAACAATGCCTCACCAGCCGTGCGGCGGATGAAATCCCCCGGTTTGAGGAAGTGTTTGGGCTTCACATAAGCCGGCGTGAAAGACTTGGCTTGGTATCCGCTGCGCTTCTGCGGTTTGGCTGCCACAATGGGCGCAACGAAGGGTGCCATGGCAGGCAAATCCTCCAATACCTCATCAAAGACGATTTCGGCCTTGGTGGACAAGTAAGGTGCAGCACGGAAGAACCGGCTCAGAAAGAACCGCTGCGGTGTACGAATAGTGCGAATGACTTCGACAAGATCAGCCGAGTCATAAAGGGCGTTTGCTTTCATGGGGGAACCCTCAGACGGATGCGGGGGCCACGCCCCACTTGCGCAATGAAATGCCACGCGCCGACAAGGCCACCTTTATGGCGGCCAGATCGCCTGCGCCGATGCCGACAGCATCCTCGTTGAAATCACCGCCGACATAGACAGAGAGGTCAGTGGCTGCGGCAAGCGTGACGGTGAAGGGCATGATGGCGAAGGCATCAGCTTCATCCGCCAGATCACCAAGAGTGCTTGTCGCACTGTCCAGACCAAGCACGTCACCACGCTGATATTCGCCAGCAGCGACCTTCAAAGGCTGGGTGCGAATGTTGCCGGAGTGAAGATCGTCCGGGCCGGGGATCTGGTTCCCAAGAGAACTTCCTGCGAGATGCATTCCCTGCTCCTATCGATTGGTGGCGCCGTAGCGCGCTTCCGCCATCTGAAGCAGCGGATTTTTCCGCCCACTTCCGGCAGGCCCCTGCATTCCGGCTGCTGTCGCGCGTGCACGGTCATAAGCCTGCCCCGGGTCTTCCGCCGGTTCCGGAACAGGCGCCGCCAGCAAGGCCGCCTTGGCCTGCTCGGCACCCAGCCCGGCATTGGCAAGCTCACCCGCCAGCTTTTCCCGGCCCTTGGCCTCCGGCAGCGCCATCACGGCATCACGCCGCTCCCGGTCATTTTTCTCGGCCAGCAGCGTGGCATGTTCTGCGCGCAGCCGGTCCAGTTCAGCGGCAGCCGCATCGGCCCCGCTGGCGGTCTTGTCCGTCATGGTGGGTTCCTTGCTTTTGGTTGGTTCGGAGGCAGCCCCCGAAGCCGTTGGCTTCTTCTCAGGTGGTAGCGCCCATCCCTTAGCCTTTGCCATTGCGACAAGAGGTGTGGGGGCATGTTCAAAAACACGGTAGTCAAATGCCGCAACCGGAACGCTGAATGTCTTGACCTCGGCATCGGCAAAACCGGCCGCAATGGCCTCATCTGCCGTGAACCAGGTCTCAGCCGCCATCAGGGCAAGACAGTCTTCCGCAGTCTTGCCAGAGCGCGCGGCATAGACCCGGGCATAAGCCGTGGAGAGGGTCGCGAGCATGGCCCGCGCCTTCTCGAGATCCTCATCGGTGCCGGAGGCATAGGCCGCCGGCTTGTGGATCATCATCACCGCCCCGGCAGACATCGAGATGGTGTCCCCGGCCATCGCGATCAGCGACGCTGCGCTGGCCGCAATCCCCTCAATGATGATGTGCGTCTTGCCGGGCCGTGTCGCAAAGAGCGCCCGGATGGCCTCGCCTTCGGTGGCGACACCCCCGGCAGAATTGAGAAACACATCAAGATCAGAGGCCTCATCCACCTCGGCCAATGCCATGATCACATCGGCCGAGGTAAACCCATCCTCAAACCAATAATCGCCCACCGTGCCGGAAAGCCTCAGCTTCCCGCCATCAACAATTGCAGCCATGTCCGTGAATCCTCAATAACGCCGGTGAACGCCGCGCGTGGCATATCGGCGGCGATATCCCTGCTTCGCCTGGCACGCCGCCTGAAGCCGGGTGAGTTCAGCGTCCAGCGCATCAAGGTTGGCCTTGCCAAAGCGCGTACGCTGCTGGGTCACCGGCGAGCGCACCTCGATTTCCTCAACCGCGCCGCCGGCCAGAACCTTGAGCTTGTGGGCATAGAGCGCCTGCCACAGGGCACAGGGATCATCCTGATCCACCTCCGCTCCGCCAATCTTCACCAGAGTCATGCGTTCGCCCCTTCCTTGGCTGGCTCACGCCGTCCGGGTGTTGCACTCCCCATCGGTCCCGCGCCGCCGGTCATCGGCGCAAAAGGATCGGGAAGGCCCAGCTCATCCACCACCACCACGCGCTCACGGGCGCGCTGGCGGGCGGTTTCTTCCCAGTCGCGGCCATAAAGGGCGCACTCGTCTGAGAGCGAGGAGAGGCCTTTTTCCAGCCGCTCACCCGCCGCAAGTGCTGCGCGATAATCATCTGCCGTGGGCGCTGCCGGGCCTTGCCACTCGCTCCAGCACGCCTTATCGCGGTTCGCTGCAAAGGCACGATATCCTCCCTTGAACGGGATACGCCCGACGGCGATGCTCTCATCCAGCCAGGCTTCCATGATCCCCTGCGCCAATGGGGCGGGGATGCGCTCGCGTCGCCGCACGGCAAGCGGCCAGATGCAGGCCGTCTCCATCCGGACCGAAGAATAGGTGGCGCCGTTGAAATCCATCGAGGCGGCAGTCGCCGTCACACCGATGCAGCGCGCCGCCTCGCGCTTGAGGTTGGCCGTAAAGGGCTGGTACTGGCTGCCCGGTGTCTGGGCCGTGTGAAAAACAAGATCCTCACCGGGTCCAAGATGGCCAATGCGGGCACTATCGGCGAGATTGACCCCACCATCTTTCAGCGCCTCGATCCGCTGCCCCCACACATCCATCAGGTCACCGGCAAGAGCCCCGACATGATCCTTCCATGCCGTCGCACCGCCGGCCCACCCTTGAGGGGCCTCACCATCCGCCAGCGTCCGTATGGCCTCGAATGCAGCCTCGCTCGGCTCCGGGCTCTTGATGGTCGCGGCAAAAATGGTCTGCATCAGCGAGGTGGCAAGGGTTGCATCCGCAAGCTGGTCATACTGGGCAATCACCTTGAAGATCGGCGCCATAGGCGAAATACCCCGGTAACAGCCGGGGTTAGCGCCCCGGTCCATCACATGCAGTACCCGTGCAAGGCCGGTGGCATCACGCGCCGGCACATCGTGGTCGCGCTCGGAACCATCTTCCCGGCGACGGAACCGATAATGCGTGGCCCGGCCGTTGGCATCGTGAAAGATGCCATCCTGAAGGCCCTCCAGTTCACTGGTGCGCCGTGGCAAACGATGTGGCGCGACCAGCGAAACCTTGGTGCCGGTGCGCACCCCGTAAAGACCGCGCTGGCGCTGGTCGTAATAATCCAGCACCCCGAACGCCTCGCCATAGGCAAGGTAATGGCGCATGGCCCCGTCCAGGGCTTCGGGGATATTGGTTTTACCGGCAAGGTCACACTCGGATGGATTCCAAGCGTATCGCCGCCACTCTGCCTCAACCAGACGGCACCAGTCCGAGGTCTCCTTCTCGTCATATCCGAGACGGGACAGGTCAGGCCGAAGATTGAGTTTCAGCTCGGTCCCAACCGTATCAACGATAACCTGGTCAACAACACCCGCAATCCAGCCGCAGTTCTGCATGAAATCCAGCGCCAGCGCCGAAGCTCTTTCGGCCGCGACACGTACATCAAATGCCGCATCACGGGTCACCGCCTGCCGCATCGCCAGCACGCCGGTGCGGTCATCGCGCAGATAGCGCATGGTGGCCGCAGGCCGGCGAACGGCAGGCATGGGCACATGCGTGGCCACACCCCGTCCCGCCTTCACGCGGATCCGTGGCTTGCTCATTGTCCCATCCTCATGTCAGCGATATGCGCCCCAGCGCTTTCGTGGCGACCGCGTAGCCACCTGCCCCGGCACCTTCTCAGTGGCGGCCTGTGACTGGGCAGCGGCATTGTCTTCCAGAGCACCGGTGTGTTCGGGCTTCTCAGCGACGGCGGGTGCAACGGATTCCGCCACTTGAACTGTAGGGGAGGCCAGAAGGTCAGCCTGTGGCGCAACGCAGTACCGACTGCGCAACATGGCCCACTGGTCCTTCGTCAGACGCGACAGCCCGAGAAATTCGGCCATCGCCATGGCATAGACCCGGCAATCGAGGAAATGGTTGTCCTTCCGGATCCGCTTCCATTCTTCGAAGAACCGGCCATTGACCATGCGCTGGCTGAAATACTCCGCCGTTATCTGGCGGAAATACTCCTCACTCAACCACTGCCCGAAATGGCAGTAGCCGGGCGGGTCCTGCGCCTCACCGGCAAGCAGTCCAACCTTGTGCAGATTGCCGTAGAACTCCCCCTTGAGGGACCATGTGCCCACCGGCCACACCTTGGCGGCGCGGCGCTTCTCAGCCTTGCCCGTCCGCTTCACGCTCTTTGTTTGCGGCACACCAATGGCCGGGATGCCCCGTCCCGGCTGCCCCTTGATCGCATAGGCATTCGGACGGCGGCGGCACCACTCCAGCACCTGGCTGGTACGGTTGCCGTCGCCGGCATCCACCGCCATCGCCTCAACCTGCCGCTCACCTCCAAAGGCATCCGGCCAGAAGCGCTTGTAGAGATCGTCCAGCGCGGCCCATGCCCCGGTGGAGGGGTCATCGGTAGACCCCGAAATGAAATCAGCATCCACCGTCCAGCTCTGGCGATCCTCGCCAAACGTGACAAACTCGTACCAGAGCCCGTCATGCTGAACGTCAACACCCGAAACAAAGATCAGGCCATCTGCCGGGATGGTCCCCCGGTCCAGACGTTCCCGCCGCTCCATGAGCCGCTGGTGGTCCGGCGCATTGCCCCGCATCGCGAACGGCAAGGCCAGCACAAGGTTAGCGAAGTTTTTCGCCCCCGGCTCACCCCGCTTTTCCGCCTCGATCCAGTCGTTCGCGATGGCCTCATAGCTCATCATCAGCGAGATGAAAGCGTCGATATGAAAGCCCGGGTGCCGATCTGGCCCGCTCAAGGTTGGGATATATCGCCCCAGCCGCACCGCCTGAACCCGCTCCATCTCACTGATGAGATGCCCGCACCCCTGACAGACGTATTCCGTCTTGTGCGGATGGGCCCGGTCAATATGCAGATGCTCAATCTGCTGCACAAACTCATGCCCACATTCAGGGCAGCAGATATTCCAGAACCGCTGGTCAGAGCGGCGAAAGCTCCGGTCAATCCGGCAATGCCCCGGCGCATCGCCTAGATCATCGCCACTGTCGATTTCCGGCGTCGACAGCTCGAAAATCTTGTACGACTTCTGCCGGCGAAACGCCGTGAAACGCCCGAAGAACAGCACCTCCGGGTCATCGCCCGTGGTCAGTTCAGACCACTTGGAAACTTCGTCCTTCACGCCGTATCGGCAGGTGCGCATGGACAGCGCCATGGCCACATTGGCGTTCGCCAGCGAGATATAGCCGCCGGGGAAACGCTTCTCGTAAACCGTAGACCCCAGCCCAGAGCGCGAAACCGCCGGCAGGATGATCCTTTTGCCGGTGGCCTTCTGCCAGGCATCAATCATCGGCTGCAGCTTCTGGCCGTTGATGTCCTGAAGCGCATCGATGCCCGGCACGCCATACAGGATATTGTCCGGCGCAACCTCAGCCAGATACAGCGACCACGCCAGCGCCAGAATGGAAACACCAGTCTGCTGGCCCTTGCGCACCGTCACCAGATTGCAGGGGTGCTCAATGCTCAGGCAGTCCGCAACCTCGGCCAGATAAGGCGCATCAAGCGCCGACCAGAAATCCCCTTTCTTCGCCCCGTCCACCAGCACAATGTTCTGCGGCAGCCACACGCGGAATGGCGTTGGCGGGAGCGGCCTGATGCCAGATGCAAGACGCCCGGCCATCAGCTTCAGCGCACCCGCATGGGCTGTCATGCCGGGTCATCACTCAGTGCAGGGTCAAGCGCCGGGGCCTCGATCTCCAGTGCCGCCAATGCATCGGCAATGCCGGTGCTCAGATCAAATGCGATCTGGCGCAGCATAATGCGCACGCCATGAACGCCTTCCTTCATACCGGCATGCGACAGCTCATCTGCGCTATTCGGCAGTCGGGCAATGAGGCTCTGAATCTCACGCCCCGCCCGCTCGGCCGCCTCCCCCCACTTGTCCGCCCGCACCAGCTCGCGCCGCTCGCGCGCCTGGTCAAGCTTCTCACGCTCGACCTTCAGCCAGGCTTCCTGGCGGCGTGCCTCGTCGTAACTGTCGCCCCTGTCCGCCACCGGCGCAGTAACCGCAGCCGCAGGTCGCGACGCGGCAACCTTCGCAGGGTTGGTAAACTGCCCACGCAAATGGTCGTAGTGCGGCAGCGATACTTTCGCGATCCGCCCCCGCCCGTCGCGCTCGACAGGCAGGTCATGGTCGGCGACAAACCCCTGCACCTGCTTCGAGACAGACTGCCGGCTCACCCCATCGCGTTCCGCAATCTGGGAGATGGACCACATGATGCGCGGCCCGGCGCTGTCAACCGGCGTCATGATCTGTCAACCTGTCAACCCAAGCTAAAACCCTGTTGCACTGACAAGAATCCGCGCTCCGCCGGGACCGCAGTGGGGCAAAAACCGGGGGTACGGTCCCTGTTCCGGGGGGTGCAGCGCAAAAATGTCACACCCCAAACCCCGCCGAATTGCAAAAATGCCACACCCCCGACACCCCCTCACATCCGCCCGAGGAGGTACGCGACCTGCTGCAGGAGCACGGTCGCCATCTCGGTGCGGGCGATGAAGGCGAGCATCTCCTCGTAGTCATCCGGGCGCTCACCGATGGCATTGGCCGGGCTGGGCCCGAACATCATGCGGGTGGGCAGGCGATCCGCGCCGGGCTGGCGGCGCAGGATGTGACCGGCGGCGCGCCGGGCCGAGGTCGAAACGATGAATGCGCCGGGATACCCGCCACGCCCGCGAACATGGACGCCGCGCCGGTTCTGGGTGCCGCCGATCTCATGAAGCGGGATATTGCTGGAGCGCACCCGCAACATTACATCGCCGCCCCGGACGCTGGCCCGGGTCCGCGCGATGATGTGCTTTTGCGGGACCTTCAAAACCCGCGATGCAAACCGTGCATATTGCCGCTCAAGCACACTGCGCGTGCGGGCAGCCGCGCGGCCGAATGCAACACGCTGCATCTCGACCGGCAGCTTTTCGAGCAAGGCCGCGACACGACCGAAATCATAGGCATCGGCGTAGATGTGGAGGCCGGTCGCCATCACTCATCCCCGCTTGCCGGGCGCGACCAGATATCGGACGCGCCGAACCAGATCGCCCAGAAGCCCACCCAGTGCAGCAGCAGCATGGTGTTCCCTTCCGCGATCAGGCATAGAAAAACCCCGGCAGCTGCTAAGCTCCGGGGTTTCTTTTTATCCGTGGCCAGTAATGCACCAAGAAACTGTCGCAAGTCAAGCGGCGTCTCGCTTTTCATTTTCGGCCATCGCGCATTTTTTTGCGCGTCGTGCCAGTGGGAGAAGCCCGGAAGGCAGCACACGCACCTCCGGCAGGCCGGTTTCCCATGGCCGCGAAGGGTGCGCGGGCGGCAGAACCGTATGGGCAGACAAGCGCCCGGCAAGATCATCCGCCAGCAGGCTCATGGCCGCGTGCCAGATTTCATGTTCCGCGCGCGCCAAGATGACGGGCGCAAGATCCGGCACCAGCTCGTATTTCTGGTAGGCGTCCACTGCGGGCCTGCGGCGCTTGTAATCGAAACCATCCACCTCAACCATGAAAGATGTGGGGCCGGAAAGGCCATCGGCCTCGAGCCGCGCCCGGCGGAACCACTTGGCGCGACCATATTCGGACACCACACGCCGTTCCGGCACTTCCGCCTCCCACACCGGGCTGCCGCCAAGAATGGCCTGCCGGATGACCAGTCGCTGCGGCGGGCGGCGCAAATCCAGTTCGCCAGCCGCGTTTTCGGTGGCGAGCGTGCCAAGCGCCCGGGCCATCGCGGCCCAGCCCTCAGCCCCGAAGGCATCCACCCCGCCCATATCCGCCAGCGGGTCCCAGCCCTCAGGCAGAGCGAAATGGCATTCGGCCAGCCGCTCGACAGCCTCATGCACCAGCACCGCGTCGGGGTGCGGTTCGGCGTCCGCCTGCCCTTCCAGCGGCATCAGCCCATAGCGGTTCGCGAGGCCCTCATCCTGCACCACGGCCAGGTACTCACCATAGCGGGCCATGCCGGCCCAGCCGGGGCGTATGGCGGCAGGCAGGAATGAGGACCGCTCCACCACTGCCTTTGGCAATTCGTCCCTGTAGGCCCAGCGCAGCAGCTTCTCGATGTCGATTTTCTGCATTTTGAACTCCCCGGTGGGTCCGGTGGGTTTCCGGTGAGTTCATTATCAACTCACCGGGACAAATAGAATAATAATTACAGTTAGTTATATCATAATCCGGTGGGTCCGGTGGGTTTTCGTGACGTATATGTGAGTTTTTTCCTTAAAGACTCCCGCCGCCCCTCAACCCCAAAAACATTGCATAGGCGTGCGAAAACCCACCGGACCCACCGGAGGCGCATTCAACTCGCTGTATTTTATGGAGAAAACGGGCCGGCGGGTCTGATTTCAACCCACCGGGAACCCACCGGACCCACCTGACTGGTGGGTTACGGGGCGCAATCAGCGGCCGTAATGGGGGCTGCGGGGTTCTGGTTCGGCCAACGGTATATTGATGAGCCGGATATTGCGATAGGTCATTATGTTCCGGCTGTCAGGCCCGTGCTCGAGGCGCTTCTTGATATCGCGCCCGAACTTGGTTTCGCTTACCGGCCGCTTGCCGTTGGCCTCTGCCCACAGGACATAGGATTGATAGGCGGCACGCGCCGTCACATCCGTTCCGGACTCCGCCACCACGCAGGCGGCCACGAACTGCCCCACCACGTCCATCTCATCGCGATATTCCTGCGTCGCGGCCTTGACCTCGGCCGGAATAATCAGCCCCTCACGCAGATAGGTGAGCGCGCCCTCGATGAGCCATTGCAGGATGCCCGGTGCTTCCGGCACCAGGTCTCCCACCACATCCTCGAAATTGCGCTGTTCGTGTTCCTCCAGCGTCACTGGCCAGTGGATCACGGCCATGCGTCGCCAGATGCCGTTATCCGTGCCATCGATGCGCGGATAACCGTTGCCGGACATATGGCCAATGAAAACCGGCTGAAACTCGAAATAGCCCTTGAACAGGTTGCGGACAGGAATCGCCTCGCCGCCCGTCAGCTTTTTCACGATGTCCTCTTTCAAGGGCACGTTGGCGGGCAGTTCCAGCACGCGCACGAACCGCACGCCATAAAGCCGCGCCAGCTCCGGCGAGGCCGCGCCGGCATTCTTTTCCCCGGTGCCGGTGATGGCTTCGGTGGGCAGGCTGGCGGCATGCGCGCCCAGCACCCGCACCAGTGTTTCAAGAAACACCGATTTGCCGTTCGCGCCGTTGCCATAATGAAAAAACAGCTTCTGAACCGGCAGCCCCAACAGCGCCAGCCCTGCCCCCACCTGCACGCACTTGCGCACCGCCTCGACGGGGAGAAAGCGCGCCATGAAGGCATCCCAGCGCGGGCAAACCGCAGCCTTGTCATAGGGCACCGGAATCAGCTTGGTGATGAGGTCCTCGCGCCGGTGGCCCTCAATCGCCTCGCACCGCACGGTGTAGCGCTCTGAATCCGGGTCCGGGCATTCCAGGTCGCGCTCGCTCACAAAGCGCAGGGTGTGGGTGGCACAGGCGACCACGCGCGGATCCGCGTTAAAGGCGGAAGGCTTGCGGGTGAGATCGCAGGCCGCAAGATCGCGCAGCGCCACCACCCGGGCCTTGTTCTTGCTCGAAACCCCGAACTTGCGGCGCGCCGTCTTGCGCCGGTCCAGCGCATCGCGCGCCACTTTCCCAGCCTCGACCTGTTCGCCAAGGGCGGCCGCGCGCACCTTTTCCGCATCAGACCATTCTGATTTGCGTTCCTGCAGGCGCTTCAGCGGGGCTTCCGCCGCCGCGCCATCCTCCATCGCCCGGATTTCGGCAGGCGTGGGCTTGAGATAATCCGCCTCGAGGCCAATCAGCCCGCCCACTTTCTTCGCGAGCCGCAGGGCGCTGTCATTGCCACCGGCCATATCCCAATGGGTGCCGCACCAGACAAAATAATCCTGATTGATGACGCCTTCTGTTTCCAGCACCACCAAGTCTTGCCCGAAATGCGCCTTGAACCGCTCGGCATTGTCAGTATCGGAATGGTCCAGCGCGGCACACCGTTCCACGGTCGGCAGATCGGCGCCGGGCGGCAGGCTATCCGAAGGGCCGTCGCTGCCCTCGATACCCTCATCATCCTCGCGATAGGCTCGCACGGTATCGGCAGAGGCATCCGCACCGCCCTGCGGCACGGCAGCCTCTGCCCGCGCCTCTCCGGTGGGTGCGCCTGTATCAGCGGGGGGCTGCGGGGCAAGCGCGGCCTGCACGGCAGAGACGATGGCGGCAAGATTATCCTGCGCGACGGTGCCCTGAAAATCCATCACGCGGCACCTTCCGGTGCAGGCAGGTTCGCCAGCCTGATATTGCGGTACACCATGACATTCCGGCTGGAGGCGGCGTGCTCAAGATGCCCCTTCGCATCGCGGCCGAACCGCGTTTCGCTCACCGGTCGGCGGCCAGCCGCTGCCGCCCACGCCACATAGGCGCGATAGAGCGTGCGGGCCGTGACATCGACACCGCGCACCGGCACCACGCATTCCGCGATGAACCGGGAAAGTTCCGGCCCGAAGCCCGCGCCGCCCACATCCGGCAGTGCATCCAGCTCGCACACCCATGGCAAGCCGAGCGAACGCCACAGCGCCATAGCCGCGCGCGGGCCATGCGCCAGCCGCGCCTCACGCACCAGCCGCACGGCATGCGGGAATTCAGGGTGGCCCGGAAGCAGATCGGGCATAGCAGGGCGGGCAGCATCTGCCTCATACCGCCCCGTCTTGCGGATCTGCGGCAGAACCTCGCCTGTCACCCACTTGCGGAAGCGATGGGCGGGTGCCCCCGGCGTAGTCGCGGAACGCGAGCGCAGGACTATAGTGTAGAGGCCAGACTCAGAGACAATCCGTACTGACTGGCTGCCCCCAAGGGTACGGATTGTATCCGTACCCTTTTCATCGTCATCAAGTTTCTCGACGGCTTCTGAGGCATCACGCGTCCCCAGTACCCGGCAAATATCGGTCGCCACAAACCACGGCTCGCCATCGCGCATCACAACGCGCACCAGATGGTCCTCGAAGGCAAACGGCACTACGGAAGTGGTCTGTTCCATCACGCGGCACCTTCCGGCGGCTGCTTGCCCAGCAGCATGTCATTAAAATCCAGCCCCTGCGTGGGCCATGCCGTCATCACGCGCCGGCCTTCCGCGCCGTGGCGGTCTTCCGCGCGTTGCATCGCGAGGCGGGTGGTGAAGGGGTCTGAATCCGCATCGGCCAGCAGCAGCAGGTCGCGCACGCTGTCCGGCACTGGCAGCGCCCGTTCGGTCAGTTTGGGTTCCGGGCCGAGCACGCGGCGGGGGCGCGGCTTGCCATCCTTGCCGATATTTTTGAGCGTGGGGTGCGCGACCGAGGCCAGCGCCGGCCCGGCGAGATTGCCCAGCGAGATCGCCGCCACCCACAGCCAGTCCGCTTCCGCCCGGCCCTGTCGCGCCAGCGGTGTCCACACTGAGAGCGTGCTCTCAATCCCCTCCCCGCTCGCCATGCCGCAAGGCTCATCGCCGCCCGGCACCAGCACGATGCGCGCACCTTGCTGCTGGCCGCGCACCTTTTTGGGTGGCAGAATCTCGCCGGTTTCCGGGCAGACCAGAACGGGGCGGCCCTTCGGGGCGTTGAGGTCCAGCCAGGTGAAATGCAGGCCGGCGAAATGGCCATTGCCCAGCGTTGTCGCCGCCACCAGCGCGGGGCCGGAATGCACCACGCGGTGGCGCTCGCGGCCAGCCACCATGTGCTTGCCATGGTAATAGGGCAGATCACGCGCAAACCGCAGATGCGCGCCGGCCGGAATATCCAGCCCGCGGATTTCCCGCAGATACACCTCGGCCGCCGTGCCGACGATGGGGCGCAAGCCCTTCCACTGGCGATACAGCCTCTGCCGCTCGGCCTCCCGGTAGGTTTCAGCGTCCTGCCGCTGCTGATCTTCCCGCGCCCGCCGCTCCGCTTCCCGCGCCGCCAGCTCCTCGGCACTGGCGCGCGTGCCTTCACCGCGCGGTGGCGGATATCCGGTCAGCCACTCGCAGGCCGCCAGAAAGTCCGCACCATCGAGATATTCCACCAGCGCGATGGCATCCCCGCCCCGGCCAGAGCCTCGGCAATTCCAGACATTCTTGCGCAGATTCACCCCGAAACGGTCACGCCCCCCGCACACCGGGCACGGGCCAACCAGCTCGTTTCCCGCGCGGCGAAGCTTGATGGAGCGGCGCGAAATCACCTCTTCCACGCGCACGGCGCGGGCATCGGCCACCCAAGCGGAGAGATCGGTGTCGGTCATGTCCCGCACCCTCCCTCGCAGATCATGAGCATGCCCTGTCCGCGCTCCTCGTCGGTGGAGAGGTCAACCTCATCCAGCGGGAGCATAGACCTATGGACATACAGCCCACCGGTGGACGTGCCCCGCTCGTTCCGCACGATCCCTCCCCGGATCAGGCGGTCAATCTCACAAGCAGATGCCCAGGCCTCGGGGTCGTTGTCCCGGAGGCGACGCCATTCGCCGTTTGTTCGGTAAGGGCAAAATACGCAGGCCGATTTTGGCGGGACTGGATAATCATGACGCCTCAGCCATTCTTCACAATCCCCGCGCGACATCCGCATTTCGAGAAGTGGGTATCGGTTGACGACCCAAGCCTGGTGAGCAGCCCCAGCCCTGATAACCTCATCAGTGGATATACCAATCCACACCTCGGCCGTTGCCACCGGGATGCGCTGGCGCGGCTTGAAGCCCAGACGCCGGCGGATCTCGGCATTGATAGGGTCGATCTTGTAATGTCCGGTGCATTGCCGCCGGATCGGCGCGGCGCTGCCGTCACGTCCGAGCGCGAAGAAAGGGGCGGAAGCACCCCGGCCACCGACAGCAGCCCGTCTCCCGGAGACCTGCTCGCGCAAATCGTGAGAAATATCTCCCCCATCAACTGTGATAATGGGCAACTGTTGCACCTGCGGCGATGACAGCCAGCGTAGGTGGTCATAGACAGTTGGCGGCTCGGCGCCCGTATCCGCAAAGACGACGAGGTCAGGCGCGGGCAACTCACCATGGGCAACCATAAGGAGTATCGTTGTCGACTGGATGCCAGCACCGAGAGACAACACCCGCAGTTTTGCGCCCTCCACCGGGCCCCATGTCCAGCCACCGCGCCGAACACGAGGGGCACGGGGTGTCGAGGGCGCTTCTAGAGCAAAACCTCTCATAATGCCCTCTCATAAAAATGTGTATCAATACACAAATCACACTTGACGCACCGCCTGTTCGTGTGTATTAATACACACAGAAAGAAGGGAGCACGGGCATGGGTCGCAAGGGCAAGAGCAACAAACCCCGCGAAATACGCCAGATGCTGGAAGAGGATGGGTGGCAGATGGGAAGGAAAGGCCCCGGTGACCACCTCCAGTTCTTCCACCCGGAACGCAAAGGCAGGGTCACACTGGACATGGGTGCCAGAGAGATACCTACCGGAACGCTCCGGTCCATCTGGCGGCAGGCAGGCTGGGAGTGGTGAGGGGCAACCCTCCCACTCTTTCCCCCCGCGCCCGGCAACAGACGAAGGAACAGACAGATGGCTTACGCAGTCGGCATCATCCACGAGGAAGAAGGGGTTTTCGGCATCAGCTTCCCGGACTTCCCCGGCGCAATCTCTACCGGCGAAAGCATTGAGGAAGCCGTGAGCAAGGGCGCGCAGATGCTCGCCTTCCACGTTGATGGCATGGTGGAAGACAAGGAAGATTTGCCCGCCCTGCGCAGCTTCGCGCAGATCAAGGCCGAGGAAGCCGAATGGGCTGAAGGCGGCGTGGCCGTGGCCGTGCCGGTGGAACTGCCCGGCAAAAGCGTGCGCATCAACATCTCTGTCGATGAACGCGCGCTGGAGCGGATCGACCGCGCGGCCAAGGCCGTTGGCCAGACCCGCAGCGGCTATCTGGTCAACGCCGCGCTGGAACGCGCCCGGGCGCAGGTGGGGGCTGGGGCCTGAGATCATTCCGCAGCCTCCGCAAGATCATCAACAAGAGGGGTCCACTGGCTGGCCATCGCTTTCGCCACGCCCTCAAATGTCCGAGATCTGAAACGCCATCTTTCAGGGCCGGGTGGGGCGCGATGCACCGCGCTCCACTTTTTGTGCTCCGGCGTCCCTCGCTCCGGCGGAGCCAGCCTGTTAGTCGGGGCAAGTGGCGGGAGCCCACGCAGATACAGCCCCGTTGCCTTGAAGAAGGGCTCACCAAACCACCACGGCTGCACAATCTGAGGCTTGGCAAGATCGGCCGGAAGCCGTGCATGAGCATGGCTATGCATGATGGGGTTTTCCACGCAAACAGATGGAATTGGCGCACGCCAGCACATCGCGAAAAGCGCAGCAGCCACTTCCAGATCTGCCCACATATCTTCACGTGTACGGCCCGGCGGGGGCGTATGGAGCCAGCGCACACCACTATTGCAGAGGCGCGTGCAGGGCGGGTGCATGACGGCCAGTATGTCCCACCCATCATTGAGGTGGTCCCGGATATCGCCGGTGATGTGCCGGTTGCTTCCATCCTCTGCCGGCAACAGGTCGCACGACCACACATCATGCCCACGCGCCGCCATGGCACGGCGCACAACGCCAGATGTCTCACACCCGACAAGGATACGAAGAGGGCCAATCATTCCGCCGCCTCCCCGCCAAACAGCGGCCCATGCCCCACGGCACTTTCGCCCCGCAGAGATCGCGCCATTGGTCCGGCCCAATCCGCTTCAATGCGGCGGCGCGCTATGGCGGCATATTCCGGGTTGAGTTCGACCAGCGCAGCGCGCCGCCCCAGCCGGAGGGCCGAAAGCGCCGTAGTTCCGGCCCCGCCGAACGGGTCAAGTACCAGCCCGCCCGGCGGGCAGCCCGCGGAAATGCAGCGGGTCGCCAGTTCCGGAGGGAAGGTCGCGAAATGTGCTTCGGAGAATGGCTTTGTCCCCATCGGCCAGATGGTGAGGGGCGCGGGCTCGTAATTGCGCAGGTAGCGGCCATTGGCGCATTGCTCTTCGCGCCCCATTGCATCCCAGCGGTCATTAAACCCGTCATGGCGGCGAGAATGGCCGCGCTGCTTATCGCGGGCTCCACCCACAGCCTTCATCGTACCGTTGGTTTTGGCCCCACCGTTGGCGCGCACCGAGCCTTGCTGGCTATCGATATCCTGCGCCCAGCGCCTAACGCTGGCAGGCGCAGCCTCAACCCGCACCGCCTCCGCATCGTAATATGCCCCCATCCTCAACCAGCGCGGGCCATTGCGCTCTGGATGCGTCACCAATGGGCAGCGCTCAGACAGGTCAGGCGCAAAACATATCTCGCCTGTATCCCGCGCCCGCCACACCTCGGCAGAGTCAGACTTGGTAAGCAGGAAAATCTTTTCATGCGCGGTCGAAGGGCGGTATGCGCCGGAACTGTCCGGCATCGGGTTGGTCTTGCCCCAGATGATTTCCGAGCGCACCCACCAGCCCGCATCCTGCAAGGCAATGGCGAGCCGGTTGGGGATCATGCAGAGATCCTTTGGCTTCAAGCCTCCGCCCACGGTCGAGAAAGGCTTGTCGCGGAACGTGCGATCATCTCCACCGGCAGATTTGGTTTCCGCCGCACTGCGCCCGTTCGGGGCGGTGGCATAGCAATCGCCATAATTGAGCCAGAGCGTGCCGGTGGGCTTCAGCACCCGCCGGGCAAGGCCGAACACCTCGACCATCACGGCCAGATGCTCGGCTAGGGTTGGCTCCAGCCCGATCTGCCCGGCCACGCCATAATCGCGCAGGCCCCAATAAGGCGGGCTGGTAACGATGCAATCCACACTGTCCGGCTCCATCGCCGCCAGTGCCGCGCACACATCACCGAGCCAAAGCGTGACCCGGCCGCCGAGGAAGGTTTCGGGCGTCATGGCCGCCCCTCACCGCTGAAACGGATGCAGGGGCGTGGTGACAGGCGCGGGGCCATCAGCCTTCACGACCGCGAGCCTATGCCGCAGATTCCGCAGCTTTTCCTCTTTCCCGGAGGCGACCCTATCCAGAATCTCGGCCTCTGCCGGCGTGATGGTGTGGTCCTCCACCGCCGCTGCCATGTGGGTGGAAAGATCCGCAGAAGCCTGATTGAGCTCGGCGTAACTCTGCCAGATCGAAGCCGTACCCTTGAGCGTGCGCTCATCGGTGAGCCGCCGGCCATTGATCTCGGCCATCACGGTGGTCACCACCGGCACGCCGCAATCGGCTTCCAGCGCCAGCACCGAGGGCAGGTCAATGACTGCGGTGTCGGTCACCGTCTGCCAGCGTGAAACCTCGGATTTCGAGCGGCTGGCCACCTCTCCGGCGCGCACCACGCCACCGCACAGGTGCACAAGATCACGCGTTGCACCCTTGACCTGGTGGAACCAATGAGAATTTGCGATTGCGGACATGGGAAAATCCTCGCCTGTCAAGCGGATAAAGCTTTCCCGTGCCGGGAAAACGCATCACGTTTTCCCGGAGGGGGAATGGGGTCTGATGTGGTTGAGTGAGGCCTGTCAGATCACGGCGGGGCAGCACCCCCGCCCTTTACAGGAGCCTCATCATGATCCGTCCAAGGAGTGTCATCATTGAACGTGATGACGCCGCGCATTGTGCGAACATTTGGGGCACGTTTGTCGCCCGCCTGCTCGCGCCCGCCGTTGCGCAGGACCCCGCCGGTGTGCGCAAACGGGTCGCCCGCGAGGCCGCCACCTTCCTGCGCGCGATCTACACGCAGACCGGCAATACCTTTCTGCGCGACCACGCTCGAGATTTCGCCCAGGCGCTTGAGCAGAGCCTCATCGGAGAGGGGATGAAGGACCGCTTCACCGCTCAGCAGACCATCCAGCATGGCGAGACGCGCAAGCCGGGTAATGGCGGCGGAAATATCGCGCAGACGGGCAGCCGAAAGAGTGCCCAGCGCCTCGGAGAGGGTCAGCGGGTAATCACTCTCACCCGGCCGGGCGTAAAGGACAGATGAACCGAAGCGCTGCTCAAGCACCCGGAGCACCTCGAGCCGTTCGGCGAGGGCATCCAGTTCGGGGCGGGTCAGGCCGCGAAGATCAGGCTGGGCATTCATGCGGCGCGCTCCGTGGGGCAATCAGCGGCCAAATCTGAAACGAAGTCATTGGCTGTCACCTCCCCACCTGTTTGCGCACGAATGCGCGCAAGGATTTGGGGCCGGGGAACGCGTTCTGCGCGCACATATTTCCCGACAGCAAAAACCGATACCCCGATGGCTTCAGCGAATGCCGCCTGGGTCAGTCCATTCATTTCGAGGTAGGTCGCGAGTTTCATGCTCTGACATGTACCCATTGTGGGGAACATGGTCAAGCCTGTTTGTACCCATTTTGTCATCTCGACCGCCTACCCATAACGGGTAAAATACACAAATGGCAAATAATCTCAGAGCACTACGCGAGGCTAAAGGCTTCACTCAGGAAGGCCTTGCCGCCAAGATGGGGACCACGCGCAGCCAGCTCATCAAGCTGGAACGCGGGGAACGCCAGCTAACGCCCAAGTGGATAGAACGGGCGGCGGGGGCTCTTGACGTTTCCTTGGGCGCATTGATCGAGGAAGGCGGCGCGTCCACTTCAGTTCGCGCGGCTATACCAAAAGCGCCCCAGACCACTGCCATTCCTACGCCCCAGCCAGACGCCTCCTACCCCATGCCGCTGGAGTTCCCGCGCCGACGCTTGCCGGTTTTCGGGCACGCTGCGGGTGGGCTGGAGCAAGACGGGAAGTTCATCCTCAATGGGATGAAAGTGGCAGACGTGCTGTGCCCGCCGGAGCTCGAGCATGTAAAAGACGCCTTCGCCGTTTACATGCACGGCGACTCCATGCGTCCCGCATTCCGCCCGGGCGATACGCTTTACATCGACCCCTCTCGGCCAGTAGCGGCTGGCGACGAAGTGCTGGTGCAGATCAAGGGCGCCGAAGACGAGCCCCCCTACGGGTTCGTGAAGGAATTCATGCGCAAGTCCGCGAAAGAGCTTGTGCTGCTCCAGCACAATCCACCGGAAGGGGAAGAGAAGATCATCACCTTCCCGTTTGATCGCGTCATGACCGTGCACAAGGTGGTCGGCCGCCTGCGCGGCTGATTATCCCCGTAATTAACCTACACCTAAAAGAGGATTCGACATCGCCCTGCAACGCGGCAAGGATGAGAACATTAAGCGAACATCCTGAGGGCGGAAGATGGGCGAACCGGCAGCAATACCGCAGGGGCAAACAGGTTCAATTCTCATCATTTGCAAGGATTGCGGCAGGTCGCGCGTGCGTTTCCCTCTGCAATACCAGCACCTTATTCCGGCCACAGCGCCCGATCCCATAGCCGCACTCGGAAGCAGGCTGGTGTGCCCATCCTGCCGGACAGATGGCGGGTCCGGTCGCAATCTTCAAATTGCCATCCTACCGCCGGCAGCCAGACCTCCGGCCCGCACATTTCGGCGGTGAACGGCGGCACCACCCAGCGTCTGCAAAGCGCCCTGGCCTTGGCTTTACTGGCCGGGGATCTGATAGGGAGAGATAGGATGCCTGCATGTCCACCATTGATGGGGCTGGCTATCGCATTGCTGCTCACCACCCCGGGCGTCGCCGCTGAAGAGAGAATCTTGGTTGGCCGTGCCTCGGTCATCGATGGCGACACCCTCGATATCCACGGCACCCGCATCCGCCTCATCGGCATCGATACCCCCGAAAGCCGACAGACATGCAAGGCTAAAGAGACTGGAGCCACGATGCGCTGTGGGCAGATCGCGGCCTTCCATCTGGCAGATATGATCGGCACCGCTCCGGTACGCTGCGCATCGACCAGCCTCGACAAATACAGGCGCACACTGGCGCGGTGCACCGTGCGCGGGCAAGACATCGGGGCAGCAATGGTGCGCGCTGGCTGGGCCCTGCCTTATCTACGGGCCGGGAAAGGTTATGCCCCCGATGAGGCATACGCCAAAGCCACCGAGAACGGCCTGTGGCGCACCAGCTTTCAAGCCCCCTGGCTCTGGCGCGCACGATTGAAAGACAAGAAAAGTCACGATTAGAGCTTGGCTTCACCCGCCTTGGTATCCTTCGCCAGCAGGTCTTTGTGCAGGCTCTCAATACGTTTCTCAATCCGGTAACCGGCAGAGATCACGGATGCCGAAAGCAGTGCCCCGAGATAGAAAACTGCCGCCACACCAAGGCCAAAGACATTGCCATCCCGGCTGAAAAAACCCGCTACAGCAAGAAGTACGACTGACACGACAGTCGAAACCACGCTGCGCGCCGCCAATGACATCGCCAACGGGGCGATGGCTGCAACCAGCACCACAAGCAGCATAATTACTTTCAGATCATCCATCGGCTACCCTTCCTGCCTCACCCCAAGGCGCACACTTAGCACAACCGTGGATATGCGCGGCACTGGAAATTCGGGCTACTCCTCTAGCCTTCTGGCCCCGTACTGATTGTACCCATTTTGGGGTTGACCATCTCTGAGCTTTATGTGCACATAATGGGGACAGTACCCATTGCGCCCAGTTCGGAGACCCCACATGCCCGGCACCCAGCCCCACACCATCACACACCCTGCCCAGCCCGCCCCGGTGCTGGATGAAACGCCCGCCATCATGGCGAACGTCATGCGCGAACAGTATGCCGCCAAAGGCTACTGCGACGCCCACGACCTTGCCCGCGCAGGGTTCTGCGAAGCGCAGATTCTTGAAAATATCGACGCCGCCCTGCGCCTTGCCGGCCCGGCAGATACCATCGCACTGCCTGAGGCCGCGTGATGGCAGGCGCGACCATCATCACCTATGCCCCGGCCGGCCCCGGCCCCGGCGCGTTGCTGCGGCAGGTATGGCAGACCTCGCAGGCCATGCTTGAGGCCGGACGGCAGGGCAACGCCCACGCCGCCAGCTTCCTTGCCCGCTGGCTGGGTGATCTGCGGCAGGATCCGCGGATCACCCCCGCGCTGGCCCGCACCATGGATCGCGCCATCCTGCTCTCAGCGGCCCGCCTCTCCGGGCTCGAGGCATCCATGCCCTGCGGCGGGCAAATCCTGCCGCTCTCCCACCCCACCCCCGCGCAGATGCCCGCCACCGGCGCGCCTCTTCCCCCAGCCGCGTGAGGAATCATGACTGACGAAGCAAAACCGCGCCTCTGGTGGCCGGAATTTCTCGGCGATGAGGTGATGCCATCCGGGCATGAAAAACCCGAAACGTGGCTGGCTGAACAGGATGACGGAACCTACCTGTTCGGCAGCGTCAAGGCCGAAGAAGAAGGTCGCTTCCCGGAAGCCGAAACCGTCGAGGTCGGGGAAACCCTGAGTTTCACATATCTTGACCTGCTGGGGCGCCACACCATCACGGTGCGCGCAGACTGCAACCATTCAGGCGTTCTCACCCCCGAATACTACACCGATGTGTGGGAAGTGGGGGAACCCGACAGCATGGCCTCAACTCTCGAAGAGCTGATCCGGGCTATCGCGGATCGCCTCTCCCCCGGAGAGGAAGAGACCGTAGACATCGAGTTCCTGCGCTGGGGCGAAGCCGCTTTCACGCTCGGGCTCACCGACCGCCAGCGCCCGCTGCTCATCCCCGTGAGCGAGGCCGCCGATGCGTGACCCCTGCCCCATCCGGCTGGCCCATTGCGCCCGCCCCATCCTCTGCGGCCTCGCAGCTGCACTGGCCGTCACCTTCTATTCCCTCATCCGCACCGGGGCACTGCAATGAGCGCGCCATGCATCAACCCGTGGCTCCAGACCGGCACCGGCCGCGCTGTCGATCTCATCGAGCCCACGCCGGAGATGATCGACTTCCGCACCGATGTGGCCGAGGCTTTGGCGCGAGAACCCCGGTTCGGCGGCCATGTCGGCTCCGGCTCTTACAGCGTCGCGCAGCATTGCGCGATGGGGGTGGACCTCATCCTGCGCGATACGGGCGACGTCTCCCTCGCCCGCGCTTTCCTGCTGCACGATGCCCATGAAGCATACGTCAAGGATGAACCCTCGCCCCTGAATGAAGCCACGGCAGTGCGGATGGAGCGTCTCGCACGCGATGTCGGGCTGAAACCCGGCATCGGTGCGTCTCTCTACAAGCTGGGACGCCGCCAGATCAAAGAGGACTTCGACCGGGCCATTTACAGCGCGGCCGGCATGCCTTGGCCCCTACCCCCGGAAATCGTGCGCGAGGTGAAGGCATGGGACCTCTCCCTGCTGCGCATCGAGCGGGACCAGCTTCTGCGCACGCCGCCAGCATCATGGGGCCCAGCTGTCGAGAATGCACGCCCCGTGCGCGCACCCGGCCGCATCAAGGTTTTGCCCTGGCCGGATGCCGCCATCGTGTGGATTTCTCGCCTGCACCTGCTTTTCCCCCACCTCAAACCCGCCTGAGAGCGGCCAGAGAAGGACCACGCCCATGCGCATTCGCGATGCCGGCGCATTCATCGGCGCGCTGGAATCGGGAGAGTTCACGAAAGACCTCTCCCACCAGATCACCACCGCGCTCAAGCAGCTCAAGGAAATGGCCGGCGACCGGCCCAAGGCGAAAGCCAAGGGCAAGGTGGTGGTGACCTTCGAAATGGAGGTCGAGGCCGGCACCACCACCATCACCTGCAGCATCGACCCGAAGCTGCCGAAGATGCCTCGCGCCTCCAGCTTCTTCTGGGTTCTGGATGACGGCACGGTCAGCACCGAGCACCCCCAGCAGATCAACATGCAACTCGGCCCGCGCCCGGTGCGCGAGAGCGAGACCGCCTGACCAACCATTTTGCCAGCACCGGCAAAATGGTCCGACAGCCCCCTTTAACCAGCGAGAAAAACTATGTCTGAAACCACCCCTGTCGCACCCGGCTTTGATGCCAAGTTCATCGCCCATCTGGGTGAGAAGGCTGCCGAGGCGCAGCTGCTGAATATTGATACCACCAACCTCAACGATCCGGGCTTGCCGGAGAGTATCCCGGCCCTGTGGAACCCGAAGGATGGCAAGGTCATCAGCCTCAAGGATGAGCTTGAGGGCTATCGCCAGCGGCCAGCCCGGCGCAAAGGCACCGCGATTGTCCAGACACTGGGAAGCTTCATCGCTCTGGTGAACCATCAGAAGATCGAGGCCGAGAGTGTCGTTTTCGCGGATACGGACTGGAATGCCCCGAGCTTCACAGCCGTTCTGGATTATCACCCGGCAGTGCGCGCCACATTCGAGCCGGACGCAAACAACGGCCAGCACCGCGTGCACTATCCCTTCCCCCTCTCCGAGGAGTGGACGGCCTGGGTGAAGCAGAATGGCGAGGTGATGAACCAGCTTGATTTCGCCACCTTCCTTGAGGATCGGGCACCGGAACTTGCCGCCCCCACTGAGGCAGAAGTGATCGCGCTGGAGCAGGAATTCTCTACCACCGTCGCCACCCCAGCCAAGCTTGTCCAGCTTTCACGCGGGCTCAAGGTGCACGTCTCCAGCCAGCTTGCCGAGGAGCGCACCCTCAATTCTGGCGAGGGCCAGATCAAATGGGAAGAAGTGCATAAAAACGAAAGCGGAGAGCCGCTGAAGGTCCCCGGCGTCTTCCTGCTTTCGGTTGCGCCGTTCAAGTCTGGCGAGAAGGTCCGCATTCCCGTGCGCCTGCGCTACCGCCCGCAAAATGGCCGGGTGCTCTGGTTCTACGAGATCTACCGCCCGGATCTGCACATCACCGAGCGCGTGGAAGCCGACCTCGACAAGGTCGCCTCAGAAACCGGCCTGCCCACCTTCGAGGGCAAGCCGGAAATGCCGGCCGCCTAGCCCCGCGCACCTGTCTGCCCCTCCCTTTCTGCCCGGCGTCCCCTCCCTGACCGCGCCGGGCAGGATCGCGCCGCCGGCTCCGGCCGGTCCGGGAAAGCCCTGCCGAACCGGCGGCGCACCTTTCGAAACGAGCGAGAGCCAATGATCCACCCTGAAGATGACATCCCCTTTGGCGCCGACGGCTCACCAGATGCCGATGAGGTAGCCACGGAAGAACTGGTGGGGCGCGTGGCTCTGGCCATCTGTGGTGCGCTGGATATGGCGCCTTTTGACCAGCTCCATAGCTGCCGTCAAGAAAGCCTGCGGCTTGCAGCACAAAAGGCAGTGACCACCATCATGCATGATGAGGATGCCATCACGCGGGTGGCACAGGTGCATATGGATTGGTTCCGGGCGGCGATGGGGGTCGAACCTAAACCCCTGCCAACCTGCGACCCGGAAATCCAGCGCGAATGGCTGGATGAAACCCGCACCGCATTCGCGGCCATTGCACCAAACCTTCCAGCCCCAACCCCCGGCACGACCAGAGGCGAGGCATGAAACTCACCCTCACCAAGGAAGCCCTGACCCACGCCCTTGACCGCGCCTCCCGCGTGGTCGAGCGTCGCAACACCGTTCCCGTGCTGGCCAACGTGCTGTTGCGCACCGATGGCGAGCACCTGTGCGTGACCGCCACGGATCTGGATTCGGTCATCACCACCCGCGCCCAGGCCAAGATTGAGCAGGCGGGCGAAACCACGGTGCACGCCCACACCCTCAGTGATTTCGTCAAAAAACTCCCCGCCGGCCAGGTGGTGACGCTGGAACAGCCCGCCGGTGAGCCGCGCGTGGTTCTGCGCGCCGGGCGCACGCGTCTCAACCTGCCCACCATCTCCCCGGCAGACTTCCCGGCTTTTGATGTGGGCGACCCGCTGTCCGCATTCCAGCTTCCGGCCTCCCGGCTGGCGACAGCAATTGAGCGCGTGTCCTTCGCCATCTCCACCGAGGAGACGCGCTACTATCTCAACGGCATCTATCTGGATCCGGCCGAAACAGAGGATGGCCCCGCCCTCATTGCTGTTGCAACAGATGGGCACCGGCTGGGCCTGCAAAAGATGCTGGCGCCTGAAGGCGCGCAGAACCTCAAGCCCATCATCATCCCGCGCAAGGCGGTGGATACCATCACCAAAATCCTGAAGCCTCTGGATGACGAGCCCGCCGGGCTGGCCATCAGCGCCCACCTGCTCACCCTCACGGCCGGGTCCAGCGTCTACAGCACCAAGCTGATTGACGGCACCTATCCAGACTACACCCGCGTCATCCCTGCCGGCGGCGAGCAGAAAGCAACTCTTACCGCCGCCGCCCTGTCTGCTGCTGTGGACCGGGTCATCACCGTCGCAGGCGAGCGGAGCAAGGCCGTCAAATTCAGCTTCGGCGAACCCACCCGGGAAACCCTGACCCTGACCGTGACCAACCCCGATTCCGGCGACGCGACCGACACGGTCGATATCGCCTATGAGGGAGAGACGATGCAGATCGGCTTCAATGGCCGCTATGTGCTGGATATCCTCGCCGCCCTGCAGGCCGAGTGGTTGATCATCACCCTTTCAGACGCCGGCAGCCCAGCCCTCATCACGCCCGGTGGCCGCGATGACAGCCGCGCCGTGCTCATGCCGATGAGGGTCTGACGATGGCTGATAAAACCCTGATCGAGTGGACAGATGCCACCTGGAATCCCATCACCGGCTGCTCTGTCGTGGATGCCGGGTGCACCAACTGCTACGCCATGCAGCTTGCAGGCACGCGCCTGAAGCACCATCCCAGCCGTGCAGGCCTCACCCGGGTGAGCGCCAGCCGCCCGAAATGGACCGGAGAGGTTCGGCTGAATGCAGACTGGCTGGACCAGCCGCTGCGCTGGAAGCGTCCGCGCCGCATCTTTGTCTGCGCCCATGGCGACCTATTCCACTCCAGTGTGCCGGATGGATGGATAGATCAGGTTTTTGCGACCATGGCCGCTGCCCCGCACCACATATTTCAGGTGCTGACCAAGCGGCCGGAGAGAGCCTATGCGTATCTGACACAGGGCTGGGCGAGCCGCGTGCAGGCTCTTCTTGCCCCGCGATACCCCGCCCTGCAGGTGCTTGAGCCTCTCCATAATGTCTGGCTGGGCACCTCAATCTCGGATCAGGAGAGCGCTGATGCGCGGATCCCCAAACTGCTGGGGACACCTGCCGCGCTCAGATTCATCTCTGCCGAACCGCTTTTGGGCCGGGTGACGCTCATTGATCGCGATCCCATCAAGCTGGTGACCGGCGTCGACGCCCAGCCACAGCATCGTTTCTACGTCAGCCTGCTCAAGGGCTGGGGAGCCCCCGGCTATGCCTTGCCAGGCATCGACTGGGTCATTGTCGGCGGCGAAAGCGGGCCGAACGCCCGGCCAATGCATCCTGATTGGGTGCGCACCCTGCGCGATGAATGCGCGGATGCCGGAGTGCCGTTCTTTTTCAAGCAATGGGGCGCTTGGGGGCCGGCTGAATGGAAAGTCGAGCGCCAACCCGATGAAGCCATCGAGGACTTCAAGGTTCGGGCGGAAGCAGAGGGCGCGACCCACGCAATAGCGCCTTGGGGCCATTTGCACGAGCCAGATCATCGCCCTTGGAGCATCGAACGCACCAGATGCGAACCTCATGACGGCATCCGCCGTTGGGGTAAGGGGGAATCTGGGCGGCTGCTCGACGCCCAAGAGCACAGCGCATTTCCGGGAGGTGAGCCATGCAGGTGAACCGGTATCTGAAGGACAGGGCGATGGATCGGATTGATCACGCTCTTGGCCGCCCCCTCAACCCTCTCAGCGAAACCTATCGCGATCATTACGCGACATTCACAGATGGTGCGGTCGCCGAAGAGATGCGTGCTTCTCCCCACTGGGAAGGCGGGAAAGCAATCGACCGCATGGCCTTTTTCTATGTCTCTGATGCGGGACGGAAGGCGTTGGCTGATCACCTCAAAGAGATCAAGGATGCACACAAAGGGTATGTCGTCGCTTTTGACGGCATAGAGATGAGTGTTGTGGCCACCAGCGCGGCCAAGGCGCGCTATTCCGCATTCCTGTCGGCCTCCGATTGCAACGACGACCTCACATTCCGGCAGTTCCAGAAGGAATGCACTGTGCGGAGGGCGGCAACATGAAAGCCCTCTCCATCCGCCAGCCATGGGCATGGTGCATCTTGCACGGCAAACCGGTTGAAAACCGCAGGTGGTGGACACCCTACACAGGCCCCCTGCTGATCCACGCCGCCAAGGGCATGACCCGTGCGGAATATGAGGATTGCCGGGGTTTCGCGGCCTCGCTTGGCCTCACCGTGCCCCCGGCCGATGAACTGCCACGGGGCGGAATCGTCGGCATGGCCCGGCTGTCAGCGTGCGTCACCCACCACCCGTCCAAATGGTTTTTCGGCCCCTATGGGCTAGTGCTCGAGGACGTGCAACCCCTGCCCTTCAGGCCACTGCGCGGCATGCTTGGGCTGTTCGAGGTGGAGGAAGAGAATGGATAAGCCACCATTCACCTGCGCCATCTGCCAGCGTGATGTCAGCATGAGATGGTGGGTCAAGAACGAACCGTGGGCGCATCAAGCCCCGGTTTGCATCGTCTGCGAACGCAGCTATGGCCGCCAGAAGATGCCCCCATTTGGAGCCTTCCGCGATCGCCGGATGGCGAACCAGATCCTTGCCCTTGGTAACGCGCTCGAATCCTCAGCGCGGCGCGCGACCTTCCATGTTTCACAATTAGGAGGCCCAGATGCCGCAACGCGATTATGACAGCATGCCGGCCTCTGATCGGCTCGACCTTGCATCCATCATCTGCGGCCTTGCCGAAGATCTCGCAGCCATGAGAGCCCGTAAAATCAGCGCGCAAGATGGGCTGGCTCGGGCCGCCGTCGCTAAGCAGCTTTTCAACGGCGTGCGTCTCTACCTCCAGGCAGAGACCATTCACGCGGTGTCAGCCCGACCAGTTACAGCCATAGAGGAGAGCCTCCATGACTGACCACCAAATGAGCGAGGCCAAGACGCCAGCCCTAACCCAGCCGGACAACCGCCCGAAGATTATCTATCGGGTGTCCAAGCAGGAGATGCGCGCCATATCTCAGGCTGCCAAACGCAGCAAAACCACGGTGAGCCAGTACGCGCGGCAGGCGCTGTTCATGCGGATGGAGGCTTCACGTGACTAACCGCCCCTACACCATCCGCCTTTCCGAAGAGGAGCTGGCGATTCTGCACACTGGCGTCCGGCAATGGGAAGGTCTCCTGCGCACGAGCCGTCCGTGGGAGAAAGAGGATGAGGAAGCCCTTTCAAAACTTGAAAGGGAAATCGCAGACTGTCGCAACCTCAAGGCCCGGCTGTTCCGACTGAAACCATCAGATGGAGGGGATGATGCGTGAGCAGAATGAAGACAGGGGGCGTCATCGGCCAGCGATCATTCCCGCCGGATCTTGGCCGCGCCGCATGCCAGCAGCATTGGCAGCAGGCTATTGTGGCGAAACGAGCATAGAATCTTTCCTGAAGCGGGTGGGCGCAGAATACCCACAACCATGCGTAAATGAGGGGAGGCGGAAGCTATGGCTAAGGGACGAGCTGGATCGGGCGATACTCCCGCCAGACATGGCAAAGGTGCGGGACGCCGCCGCGGACTTCTGACCCTTGATGTCCACCTCCCCCGGTTCGTGACCGTCAGAAAACTGGCAAGTGGGCAGACCGGGTTCTACTGGGTCGTTCCGACCTATTATCGTAAGATGGGCTGCCCGATCCCGAACGAGCCGCTGGGTAATATTTACGCCATTGCATGTGGTGTGGACGGGACTGGCGGGAAGGCCGCCGCTCTCAATTTGTTGTTTGATGAGTGGAACGGAAGCCGCACCGGAGAACAGCCAGCACCCATTGACCGCCACGGCACAGTGAACTGGCTGTTCCGCGCCTATAAGAGCTCTGAGGCCTACCTTGAGAAGGTCTCGCCGCGCTCCCGGCCGGATTACGAGCGCATCATGCGCCTTATAACAGAGTGTTTGCCGCCACGCGGCGGGCCTGTCATCGGGCAACGCGCCATCTCATCCATTTCGCCGGCGGCAGCTGATGCCATCTACTCACAGGTCACCGGCGGCAAAGAGGGCAAGGAACGGCTGCGGCAGGGCGAAAAGATGGTGACCATTGCCAAGAAGGCATGGGCCATCGTGCGCCGGCTGCACCCTGAATTATTCGACAAGGATACGCCCAACCCTTGGGAAGGGGTCACTCTCAAAAGACGCGTGCGCGCGATCAAGGCAGCGGTGAGCCGCGATGATGTCTACACATTCGCGTGGGGGGCCATTGATCTGGGCTATCCCGAGGCAGCAGCGGCGGCAGTCGTGTGTTTCGAATGGCTGCAACGGCCTGAAAATGTGCTGGCCGGATATGTGCGCTGGACTGACTACCGCCCATCCGACACACCGTCAGCCATCAGAATCGAGCATCACAAGACCGGGGCGGAAGTTCTTCACCCGCTGGATGGCGAGGATGAAGACGGCAACCCTGTCGCGTTTTACCCCGAGGCTGAAGAAGTGCTGCGCGCCCTTCCCCGGCGTGGGGTGCCCATGATTTTAAAGCTCCGGCCAGATGGAGCAGCGGTCCCCTATTCATCATTCCGGATGGCCCATCTGGTGCGCAAGATCCGCACCGAACTTGGGCTACCCGACACTTTCACGCTGGATGCCTGCCGGCATGGGGGCATGACGGAGCTTGAAGAGGCGGGCCTCACAGACGGCCAGGGTCGCGCGCTTTCAGCGCATCGCAGCCGAGCATATGACCGCTACGCCAAACGCACTTTTGATCGCGCTCTCGGGGCAACACGCAAAAGGCATGCCCACCGCGTGGCGAACAGCGCGTGAACACAATTTCGAAATGACGCGGAATTTGAATTTCGAAATGACGTGTGGATGACGACCGGGGCACTTGCGCAAGCCTTTATCCTGATTTAAGAACCGCTCTCAGTGAGGCCACGTGGCGGAGTGGTGACGCAGCGGACTGCAAATCCGCGTACCCCGGTTCAATTCCGGGCGTGGCCTCCAGATACTTGTGGCAGCAGTCTTTTTCAGGCTTTGACAGTCCACAGATTTCCAGCACATGCTCATCTGTGACACCGCTGCTTTAAAGCAACGGCGCGATGTAACATGACTGATGCCCCGTGCCATTTTGCCACCGGACATTGACTTGCCGCCCTCCATGGCGTTTCAACAACGCCACCAAAGCGGCCTGCGCTTTCGCGCATTGCCGCCGGAGACCGGTATGAACGATCAGGCTCAGAAAAAAATCAGCGATCAGGAGACAATGCACCTGCTGCGTCGTCTGCTGCTTTCGGATGGCAAACGGCACTGGAAGGGTTACGCTGTCGCCTTCGCCTTTATGGGCGCAATGGGCGCATGTACCGCCGGCCTCGCCTATCTGATGAATGATGCGGTGAACGCCATTTTCGTTGAACCCACCCCGGCTGCGGTGTGGAGCGTTGCGCTCGCGGTGATGGCGATCTCCATCGTCAAGGGTGTTTCCGCCTATGGGCAGAACATCACCATGGCGCGAGTGGGCAACCGTATCGTTGCTGATAATCAGAAGCGGGCGCTCGACAGACTGCTGCTTCAGGACGTGGCCTACTTTGCTCAGCGGCATACGGCCGAGATTACCATGCGCTTCAGCGCTGGCGCCAACGGCGCGCGCGGGGCGCTGGATCTGGTCATCACCTCCATTGGCCGCGACCTGCTCTCGCTGCTGATGCTGGCGACTGTCGCCATTGTGCAGGATCCGTTCCTCGCCATCATTGCCCTTGTGGTGATGCCGGCCGCCGTCATCGGTACCCGCAAGCTCATCAAGCGCGCCAAGCAGATCTTCACAAAGGGCTTTACGGCCGGTGTGAAGCTCTCCTCCATCGTGCTCGAAGTGTTTCAGGGCATCCGCACGGTGAAGGCCTATACGCTTGAGCCGCAGATGCGCGAGCGCAGTGCCGCCTTCATTGATGAGGTGGAACTGAACACCAACCGCCTCGTGCGTACTCAGGCGAAATCCAGCCCCCTTATGGAGAGCCTCGGTGGCCTCGCCATTGGCGGCGTCATCCTTTATGCGGGCTATAACGTGCTCGAGATGGGCCGTTCTCCCGGCCAGTTCTTCTCGGTGCTGACAGCGTTGCTTCTGGCCTATGAGCCGGCCAAGCGCCTTTCGCGCTTCCATGTGGAACTGGTGAGCCACATGATGGGCACCCGGATGCTGTTCGAACTGCTGGACTCCAACCCGCCCGAAACCGAGAAGCCTGACACCCCTGCCCTGCCCCGACCCATCGGCCGTGTGGAACTGCGGGATATTGAGTTCGGCTATCGCGACAATGAACAGGTTCTCAAGGGCCTCAACCTGATCGCCGAACCGGGCCAGACAACGGCACTGGTTGGCCAATCCGGCGGCGGCAAGAGCACTATCATCAATCTCATCGAACGCTTTTATGACCCGAAGAGCGGAGCGGTGCTGTTTGATGATATTGATACCCGGACCGTCACCCGCACATCGGTTCGCGAGCATGTCGCGCTGGTGAGTCAGGATGTCTACCTCTTCTCAGGGACTATCCGCGAGAATATCGGCTTTGGTCGTCAAGACGCGACCGAAGAAGAAATTGTTGCCGCAGCGCGCGCAGCCCATGCCCATGACTTCATCATGAGCTTCGGCGATGGGTACAATACTCGCGTGGGTGAACATGGCGCCCAGCTCTCGGGCGGTCAGCGCCAGAGAATCGCCATTGCGCGCGCCTTCCTCAAGAATGCTCCGATTCTGCTGCTGGATGAGGCCACGGCCGCTCTGGACAGCGAATCCGAAGCTGAAGTTCAGAAGGCCCTGCAGGTTCTGCAAGCCTCACGCACCACCATTGTCATCGCTCACCGGCTGCAAACCGTGGTGCGTGCAGACAAAATTTGCGTCGTGGAACATGGCCGCGTGGTTGAAAGCGGCCCTCATCAGGAGTTGCTGGACCTTAAGGGTCGCTACTATGGCTTCTATCATCTGCAGTTCGCACACGAACGTGAGGCCGCAGCCTGAGCCACGCTTGAAACAGTCTCCGGCTGGCGCATCTCACGCCAGCCGGAGATATAAAGGACTGTGAATATCCCCCGGAAAAATCAGGAGGCGGCTTCACAAGCTGAAAACCTCTTGCTATATGGGCGGCCTTGGTCACGAAGACCTGTTCCCTGATAGCTCAGTTGGTAGAGCATTCGACTGTTAATCGAATTGTCGCAGGTTCGAGCCCTGCTCAGGGAGCCACTTATTTCGCGAACACAAGTTCGCCTTTTCACATTCTATATCCAGGTTGTTTCCATCACAGTGTGATCAGAAGCCTGACTTCTGATTTCTCCCTGTGCGTTCTCAGCTGCGGGTATTTGAATGCCGCCCCAGAGATGATGGGGCGGATCAGATGTGAAAATGTCGTGCTCCAAGGTAATTTATCGCTTCACAAGCAGAACTGAGATTGCTATATGAGCGGCCTCGGTCATGAAGACCTGTTCCCTGATAGCTCAGTTGGTAGAGCATTCGACTGTTAATCGAATTGTCGCAGGTTCGAGCCCTGCTCAGGGAGCCACTTATTTTAATTGCCTCATCTGCTACTCACGCACTGAAGTCGGCGTCTGTGCCTTTCGCCTATAACGCTGAAAGCGCCTATGCCAGATGAACCTGGCTCAGAGCAGTATGATTGGGTGCCGAGAGATCGGTGCCGGCGGAGAACCCAAGTCTTGCCGTTGAAAGCAGAAGACCTGCGCTTTTCAATTGCGCCCATGATGGACTGGACAGACAGGTCCTGCCGCGCATTCCATCGCACATTCTCACGCCATGCCCGCCTGTATACAGAGATGGTGACAGCACAAGCCGTGATCCATGGCGACAGACAACGCCTCATCGGTTTCAATGCGCTGGAGCATCCTGTTGCGGTGCAGCTTGGCGGTAGCGACCCGGCCCTGCTGGCGCAAGCCGCGCGAATTTGTGCGGACTTTGGGTACGATGAGATCAACCTGAATGTCGGCTGCCCATCCGACCGGGTGCAGGGCGGGAATTTCGGCGCGTGCCTGATGCTCCAGCCGGATCTGGTCGCAGATTGCGTATCTGCCATGAAGGCGGTTGTTGAGATTCCCGTCACCGTCAAATGTCGCATTGGCGTGGATGAGCAAGACCCGGAAGAAGCGCTGGATACGCTCGCTGATGCTGTTGTTGCGGCCGGCACGGATGCACTCATCGTCCATGCCCGCAAGGCATGGCTGAAGGGCCTTTCCCCCCGTGAGAACCGGGACATCCCGCCACTGGACTATAACCGCGTCCGCCGGCTGAAGGCCCGCATGCCGCATGTCCTCATTGCGCTCAATGGGGGTTTGAAAAGCCTTGATGAAGGGGTCGCGGCCAGTCAGGGTCTGGATGGCATCATGCTTGGCCGCAGCGCCTATCATGAGCCCGAACTGCTCCATGAGGTGGACCCCCGCCTCTACAATACCCCTGCCCCGCATGCAGACACATTTGCGGCACTGGAGGCATTTGAGCCGTATATCGCCGCCCATCTGGAAGCGGGCGGACGCCTCTCCGAGGTCACGCGCCACATGCTGGGCCTGTTTGGCGGGCAACGGGGCTCCAGACTCTTCCGTCGCCATCTGGCCACCGAAGCAGTGAAGCCCGGTGCGGGTCTTGAAGTTCTGCAAACGGCCATCAATGAAGTGCGCAGCCGTATGCGTGAGGAAGAGGCCGCCTGAGGGCTCCTCCTCACGCACTCCTGCTTCAACGCGGCGGCAGGCGCGATGCCGGATAAGCCAGCAGAACCATGCCAATACCGGCCAGAATGAAGACCCATTCCGGGCCAATCCACGGCTCAAGCGAAGACAGAACAACGGCACCGATGGCCTGCCCCACGAAAAATGCCGTGGCAAACAAGGCCAGCGCCGAACCTCGTGCCTCTGGCGCAAGCTCGGTCGCCAGAATCTGCAACATGTTGTGGATCATGTAGAACGTGAACCCGGCCACACCGAACAGCAGACCCACACCCAACAGGGTGGGCGCAACAGCCGCCGCAGCCAGCAGCAGCCCGACCAGTACAGCACCGACCCCGGCCATCCGCCCCAGCCCCAGCGTACGGACCAGAAACTGCACGGCGAACGCATAGAATGCGCCGCCAACAGCAAAAGCCGCCAGAACAACGCCCGCCTCCACGGCATCACCAATGGAATGCGCCACCATGAGAGGCGCAACCATTGGAAACACACCGAAGATCAGCCCCCCCTCAATAGCCACCACGGTATAAACCTTGATGGACAGAGGGTTACGCAGAACGATGGCGTAGCGCGCAACAGCCGCGCTCACCGAAAGCCCCTCACCAGTGCGCCCTTCCTGAATACCGAAGAAGGCTGCCAATGCGGCAAGGGCTGTCACGCCGGCGCCGGTCCAGAAGACCTCACGCCAGCCCACCCATTCGGCAATAAAGCCGGAGGCGGTGGACCCCACAAGCTGCCCGCACACCAGTGCCAGAAGCAGACGGCTGAGTGCCAGCGGACGATCTGCGAAAGGCACCCGGTCTCCTACCGCTGCCAGAGCCACCGGAATGATGCCGCCGGCAAAAGCACCGGAAAAGATGCGGGCCGCCATCAGTGTGGAATGATCCATGGCCAGAGCGGATGCAATCAACCCGATGCACAGGAGAAGAAGGTTGAGGCGTATCAACCTCACCTTGCCCACGGCATCCCCAAGCGGGCCGAAGACAAGCTGCATGGCCGCATAGGGCAACGTGAAGGCCGTGGCCAGCAAGGCCACATCCTGCACGGTAACGTGCAAATCTGCCGCCAGGATGTTCAACATCGGGTCGACGGCGCGCATGGAAAAGGAACTCGCAAACGCGGCGAGACCAAAGACAAGAAGAAAGGGCATTTTTCACGCGGGGCAGAGCAATCTCCCTCATTCCTGAGCCCTGTATGCCTATCGGTCAAGTTGCCGCAGGGACAGCACAGCCTGCCATTGCTTTTCAGACCCTTGGGTTTTTTGCCGGTAAATACCGCATAAGCATTGACAGGAGGCGCATTTCACCTATTTTCCTGACGTCGTCCGAGCTATGTCGAATCCAAGTGCGCCGACTGACGACCACTCGTTTGCGCCCGTACGGCACGGGACGTTCGATCAACGGCGCGCAGCCGCATCCAAAAGATGCAATGTCCCTTTCCGAACTCGGTCCTTTTTCAGAACTCGGCCTTAGCGAGAAAGTCGCAAAGGCAGTCGCTGTTGCTGGTTATTCCCAGCCTACACCCATCCAGGCCCAGGCTATTCCGCATGTGCTGGAGCGCCGGGACGTTCTCGGTATTGCCCAGACGGGCACGGGCAAGACAGCGGCCTTCACTCTTCCCATGTTGACGCTGCTTGAGAAGGGCCGCGCGCGGGCCCGTATGCCCCGCACCCTGATCCTTGAGCCAACCCGCGAACTCGCGGCACAGGTGGAAGAGAATTTTGCCCGTTATGGCAAGAACCATAAGCTGAACGTGGCGCTGCTGATCGGCGGTGTTTCGTTCGGAGATCAAGACTCCAAGCTCATGCGTGGCGTTGATGTGCTCATCGCCACCCCCGGCCGCCTGCTGGACCATGTGGAGCGCGGCCGCTTGCTGCTTTCCGGCATCGAAGTGCTCGTCATTGATGAAGCCGACCGCATGCTCGACATGGGCTTCATTCCGGATATCGAGCGCATCTGCAAACTGGTGCCCTTTACCCGTCAGACCCTGTTTTTCTCGGCGACCATGCCGCCTGAAATCCAGCGCCTGTCAGAGCAGTTCCTCTCGAATCCGGTGCGGATCGAGGTTGCTCGTCCCGCATCAACCGCGACCACTGTGAAGCAGCTGCTGGTGGCCTCACGGTCTGAGGATTATGAGAAGCGCGATATTCTGCGCGATCTCATCCGCAACTGCGATGGCCTTCAGAACGGCATCATCTTCTGCAATCGCAAGCGTGATGTGGCGGTGGTACACCGCTCGCTCCAGAAGCACGGCTTCAATGCCGAGGCTCTGCATGGCGACATGGACCAGCACGCTCGCATCAAGGCGCTGGATGGCTTCCGCAATGGCGATACCACGCTGCTGGTGGCCTCTGATGTCGCTGCCCGGGGTCTAGATATTCCCGAGGTGAGCCACGTCTTCAATTATGACGTGCCCCACCACGCGGAAGACTATGTGCACCGTATTGGCCGCACCGGCCGTGCGGGTCGCTCGGGCACGGCCTATACCCTTGTTACCCATGCTGATGCCAAGTCGCTTTCTGCCATTGAGAAGCTCATTGGCAATGCGGTGACATGGCAGGGTGAGCCTCTGGGTGATGCACCGCCGCCAAGCCAAAAGCGCGAAAGCCGTGGTGACAGCACCAAGCTGCGTGGCAAGCGTCGTGTGGAGAAAGAGCCACGCGAGGGCCGTGAGAACGGAGCTGAGCGGAATCGCCCAGCGACAGACAAGCCTGAGCGGCAGCCGCGTGCGGAACGCCCTGAGCGTAATGAGCGCCCGGATCGGGCTGAACGCGCAGAAAGGCAAGAGCGCACTGAACGTTCGGAGCGCGGTGAGCGGCAGGAGCGGAATGAACGCCCCCGTCGTCCTGCCCGTGAAGAAAATGGTGAGGCACGCGCCCCGCGTCGGGAGCGCAGCGCGGTGAATGAGCCGGCAGATATGTCTCATCTTCCGGCCTTCCTGTTGCGGCCCGTGCGCATCAAGACAAGCTGATCAAAAAAGCCCCCGGCAAAAAACCGGGGGCTTTTTTCTGTATCGGCTCGCATGCATCTTGCGAGTGTTTCGGCCGTTGAGCGTGCCAGTTCTGGGGATCTGAACACTCGCTCATCTCGCCCTTCGCTTAACGCCTTACCAATACCACGCACGGATGACGCAGCCGGCATGCCCCTCGCATCATAGCGGGCTGTACATCAAAACATGCCGTTCTGCGCACGAAAGTATATGAGTATACGTACATACCAATATACACACATACGCGCACACAAATTCAAAATCCGATAAATTCAATATATATCAGACACTTGCGAAATTATGCGAAGTTTGAGGCATGATATACTGCCCCCAATCACCTTACCGGCGCGCAAAAAAGTCGCTCATCACCCCAAGAGAGCCACTTCACGTTTCCATCCGGCAAGCGGCCCGCGCATGGCATACCGATAACCAACGTTGCCACCCAGCATTCTGCGTTCCTGCAACGTGGCTCGTCTCAGTTCTCTGAGGGGTCCTGATCCCGATCAGGGGATGCGCTCGCACCAATCCGCAATGCAGCTTTCTCTTTCTGACGGATTTCAGCAGCCGCACTGTTCGCCTTCTTGCGCGCCTCTCGCCCGGCCTGCCCCTCCTCCAGCGCGGCCACCACGCCGTGAAGGGTCGCCAGATCCTGCCGGGTCAGGCCGAGGCGATGAAAAATATTGCGGATGTTGCGCGTGGTGGATGGTTGCTTTTCCGATGACCGGAAGAAGCCCGAACTCTCCAACGCGCCTTCCAGATGGTCGAAGAACGCGAACAAATCCTGCTTGTCAGCCAGCGGAGACTTGCCGGATGGGGCAAAAGGCAGCGCACCATCAGCACCGAGCTTGCACCATTCATAGCCCGCCACGGCCACGCAAGTGGCAAGATTCAATGATGCAAAGGCCGGGTTTACCGGAAGAGTCATAATCGCATCACAAAGCGAGACCTCTTCCGTATACAGCCCCGTGCGTTCACGGCCGAACACCAGCGCCACATCCTCACCGCCAGCCATCAGGCGGTGAGTCTCGGTCGCAGCGCCATCAGCTCCCATCACTGGCTTGGCCATGCCACGTTCGCGCGCAGTTGCGGCAAAGGCAAACTTCACATCGGCCAGCGCAGAGCGCAAATCGGGGAATACTTCCACGCCTTCCAGAACCCGGTCTGCACCAGCACTGAAAATGCGCGCATTCTCATTTGGCCAGCCCTCACGCGGGTTTACAAGCCGAAGACGCGCCAGCCCGAAATTGCCCATGGCCCGCGCTGCCGAACCAATATTCTGGCCAAGCTGGGGCTCAACAAGGATAACCATTGGCCCGCCAGAGACCCATGGCTTCGTACTGTCCGTTCCGGCACCTGTCATTTCACCGTCCTGTTTTCCCGTTTGTCTCGCATGTCAGCCGTCGCAGGTCGAGCCTTGCGCATAGGCGAAAGGTGGAAGGTCGTGCATTGCTGCTTGGGAATTGCACCAAGGCAATGCTATAGCGGCCTCGCTCGGGAAAATTGAGGCGGCTCCCCTCGGTGAGGTGGGCAGGCTTCAGTTTCCGAATTGTCTTCCACTGCGCTCAGCAAGCACCTGAAAGGTCAGTCCACATGTCGAAGATCAAGGTGGCTAACCCCGTCGTCGAACTCGACGGCGACGAGATGACCCGGATCATCTGGCAGTACATCAAGGACAAGCTGATCCACCCCTATCTCGACATCGATCTGGAATATTATGATCTGTCGGTCGAGAACCGCGATGCCACCAATGACAAGGTGACCGTGGACGCGGCAGAGGCCATCAAGAAGCATGGCGTGGGCGTAAAGTGCGCCACCATCACCCCTGATGAAGCCCGCGTCGAAGAGTTCAAGCTGAAGGACATGTGGAAGTCGCCGAACGGCACCATCCGCAACATCCTCGGCGGCGTGATCTTCCGTGAGCCGATCATCTGCAAGAACGTGCCGCGCCTTGTGCCGGGCTGGACCCAGCCGATCGTGGTTGGCCGTCATGCCTTCGGTGACCAGTACCGCGCCACTGACTTCAAGGTGCCGGGCAAGGGCACCCTCACCGTCTCCTTCGTTGGCGAAGACGGCACGAAGATCGAGAAGGAAGTCTACAAGTTCCCAGGCGCTGGCGTGGCCATGTCCATGTACAATCTGGATGAGTCGATCCGCGATTTCGCCCGCGCCTCGCTCAACTATGGCCTGATCCGGAACTATCCGGTCTACCTCTCCACGAAGAACACCATCCTGAAGGCCTATGACGGGCGCTTCAAGGACATCTTCCAGGAAGTGTATGACGCCGAGTTCAAGGAAGAGTTTGAGAAGCGCGGCCTCACCTATGAGCACCGCCTGATCGACGACATGGTCGCCTCCGCTCTCAAGTGGTCCGGCGGTTATGTGTGGGCCTGCAAGAACTATGACGGCGACGTGCAGTCTGACATCGTGGCGCAGGGCTTCGGCTCGCTCGGCCTGATGACCTCCGTGCTGATGACGCCCGATGGCAAGACGGTGGAAGCCGAAGCCGCCCACGGCACCGTGACCCGTCACTATCGCGAGCATCAGAAGGGCAAGGAGACCTCCACCAACTCCATCGCCTCCATCTTCGCCTGGACCCGTGGCCTTGCCCACCGCGCCAAGCTGGACGGCAATGAGGAACTGGCCAAGTTCTCCGCGACCCTCGAAAAGGTGTGCGTGGATACGGTTGAGTCCGGCTTCATGACCAAGGATCTGGCCCTGCTGGTCGGCGCCGATCAGAAGTGGCTCTCCACCACCGGCTTCCTCGACAAGGTTTCCGAGAACCTCGAAAAGGCAATGGCGGCGTGATGCCGCTCTGGCCCGGTTCAAACCGGGCCAGAAGCTTTTAAGGAAAAGCCGCCGATGGCAACATCGGCGGCTTTTTCATGCCTGTTTCAAGCCTGCCCCGGATTGGCAGGTGGAGGGGGAGATTTGGGTTCCGCAATGCTTTTCGCATGACTTGCGCCAAAAGGATGGGCGGAAGCACTGGAGGGTGGGCTCATCGCCGCCTCAGCGAATCTCTCTTTCAGTTCCGGGTGGCGCGCGAGCAGAACGCGCACGGCATCAGCATTGATGGATAACAGTCGCACCCGCGTCATGGCCCTCACGGCATCTGGAGGGGTCATCGTGACCTCCAGACCTGGCACCACCCCGAAAACATCCCCCGGCCCGAGGCAGACCGGCCCGTCGGGCGTCTCGGCATCCAGCAGGCCTTCAAGCACCACGAATGTGCGGTGAGAGGTCTCTCCCGGCAAAACCACGGCTCGCCCCTTGTCAAAATTTCGGGAATCCAGCAGGGGTAGCAGATCAGAAAGCGCCTGCGAGTTGAGGTCATTGAACAGGGGCAGGCGCGAGATCATCGAAAAAGTCACGACGAAATCGTGCTTTGAAATCAGCGTGGAAAATGAGGATGAGATGATGGCGATCGGCAACGCCAACATCAGAACGCCGATCACCATGGTTGCCGCCCCAATCATCCGGCCAAGCTCACTCTGTGGGACAACGTCACCATATCCCACCGTGGTAAGCGTGGTGATGGACCACCACATGGCCTGAGGAATGGAACCGAACTTGTCTGGCTGAACATTGCGCTCCGCCAGATAGGCGGCTGTGGCGGTCAGCAGAACACTGGCGCACAGAATGAGGAAACAGGCCAGCAATGCATAACGCTCGTGCCGGATGGCGAGATAGAGCGCATTGAAGCCGGAGGAATAGCGCGCCAGTTTGAAAAAGCGCAGCAGGCGCAGCACCAACAGAGTCTGCAGGCTGATATCCATGAAGTGCGCAAGGATGATCGGCAAGATAGCGATGAGATCGACGATCGCGGCCGGCGTCATCACGTAGTGCAGCCGCGCGCGCCATGGCGGCAGCCTGCGTCGCAGTGGATGCTCGGGCGCAACCCAGACACGGGCGATGTATTCCACAAGGAAGACGATGAGCGCGAAGTGCTCAAGACCAATGAGCAGGGCACTATCCTGCCAGGGTAAGGTCGGCACGGTCGCGATGACGGCCGCGGCCACGCTCAACACAATGATGCTGACGAGGAAATAATAGACCCAGTCCGCCAGCCGATCCCCGGTGGTATCGCGCTCGAGCACATCGAACATGCGGCGTCGGATTTGATTATATGTCATGGGCCTGCGCCTCCTCACCCATGGCTCATGTCCCACAGGGCGGGGGCCGGACGCAAGCAGGCTTGTGGATATGGATGAAGGAAGCTTATCCGGCTCCCCCAACTCCCGCCGGCTGGAACGGGATGCGCGATACGCGCTGGTGCGAGATCATCCAACCGACAAGAAAACGCCGCGCATGAATATGGAGCGATGCTCCCTCATGCACGGCGTTTTGCCATCATCACTCAAACAGGCGGATTACCACCTGCGACAACATCATGCGCCCAGTGCAGCCTGAATCGCTTCCAGAGCCGCGCCAGCCTTGTCACCATCCGGACCTCCGGCCTGCGCCATGTCCGGACGGCCACCACCGCCCTTGCCGCCCAGCACTTCCGAACCCACACGTACCAGATTTACGGCGCTGAAGCGTTCGGTGAGATCGGCTGTGACACCCACAACCAGGGCCCCCTTGCCGTCTGCCGCCGTATTGGCAACAGCCACGACACCGGAGCCGATCTTGGTCTTGCCCTCATCCGCAATGGACTTCAGGTCCTTCGCATCTGCGCCGGCAATGGCGATAGCGAGATATTTCACGCCATTCACCTCGACCACCTTCGGCCCCTGCGCATCGGCACCACCGCCGCCAGCCATGGCCAGCTTCTTGCGGACATCCGAAAGCTCCCGCTCCAGCTTGCGGCGCTCTTCCACCAAGGCGGCCAGACGCTCCTCAACTTCGGAAACCGGAGCCTTGAGCGTGCTTGCTGCCCCCTGAAGCGCGGCATTGCTGGCATTAAGGTGGTGGCGCGCAGAATCGGCGGTCAGCGCCTCAAGGCGACGCACACCGGAGGCCACAGCGCTCTCGCCGACAACCGAGACAAGCCCGATATCACCGGTGCGCCGCACATGGGTGCCACCGCACAGCTCCACCGAATAAGGCGCGCCATTGCCATCGTCAAAGCCCATGGAGACGACGCGAACCTCATCGCCATACTTCTCGCCGAACAGCGCCCGTGCACCGGATTCAATGGCATCGTCCACCGCCATCACCCGGGTTTCCACCGGCTCGTTGCGCAACACGAAGCGGTTCGCGAGGTCTTCCACAGCCGCAACCTCAGCAGATGTCAGCGGCTTGGGGTGGGAGAAATCGAAGCGCAGACGATCCGGTGCAACCAAGGAGCCCTTCTGGGCCACATGGTCGCCCAGCACGCGGCGCAGCGCCTCGTGCAGCAGGTGAGTGGCAGAATGGTTGGCGCGCACGGCCTTGCGGCGCTCATGCTCCACTTCCAACACCAAAGCGCCGCCAATCTTCAGCGCGCCGTCTTCCACCAGCACGTCGTGAACGAACAGGTCACCCAGCTTCTTCAGCGTATTGGTGACGCGCGCCGCAACACCGCCCTCGCCGGTGAAACGGCCGGTATCGCCCACCTGACCGCCGGATTCGGCGTAGAAGGGCGTCTGGTTCAGAACCACGAGGCCCTTTTCACCGGCCTTGAGGCTTTCGACCTCAACACCATCACGCAACAGGGCAACAACAACGCCCTCGGCCTTCTCGGCATCATAGCCGAGGAATTCGGTCGCGCCCGCCTTGTCACGGATGCCGAACCAGATGGTATCAGTCGCCGCCTCGCCGGAACCAGACCAGTTGGCGCGGGCCTCCGCCTTCTGGCGCGCCATGGCAGTATCGAACGCCGGCACATCCACGCTGATATTGCGGGCGCGCAGGGCATCCTGCGTCAGATCCAGCGGGAAGCCATAGGTATCATAGAGCTTGAAGGCGACCTCACCGGAGAACTGCGCCCCGGAGACCAGACCCGCGCTCTCGTCTTCCAGAATGGAGAGACCGCGCTCCAGCGTGCGGCGGAAACGGGTTTCCTCCAGCAGCAGGGTTTCTTCAGAAAGGGACTGCGCGCGCAGCAGTTCCGGGTAAGCCCGGCCCATCTCACGCACCAGCACCGGCACCAGACGGTGCATCAGCGGGTCCTTCGCCCCCAGAATCTGCGCATGGCGCATGGCCCGGCGCATGATGCGGCGCAGAACATAGCCGCGCCCTTCATTGGAAGGCAGCACACCATCGGCAGTGAGGAACACGGACGAACGCAGATGGTCGGCAATGACGCGGTGGCTCGCCTTGTGCTCACCGTTCGGGCTCACACCCGTCAGTTCCGCAACCTCGGCGATGATGGCCCGCATCATGTCGGTTTCGTAATTGTCATGCGTGCCTTGCATCAGGGCGGAGATTCGCTCCAGCCCCATGCCGGTATCGATGGAGGGGCGCGGCAGGGAGACGCGCTCGCCACCCGGCAGCTGCTCGAACTGCATGAACACGAGGTTCCAGATCTCGATGAAGCGATCGCCATCCTCATCCGGGGAGCCGGGAGGGCCACCGGGGATATGATCGCCATGGTCGAAAAAGATCTCGGAGCATGGCCCGCACGGACCCACATCGCCCATCGACCAGAAATTGTCGCTGGTGGCGATACGGATGATCTTCTCATCCGGCAGACCGGCAATCTTCTTCCACAGGCCGAATGCCTCATCGTCTTCCGAATAGACGGTGACGAGCAGACGATCCTTCGGCAGCTCGAACTCCTTCGTCACAAGGTTCCATGCCAGTTCAATGGCGCGGTCCTTGAAATAGTCTCCGAAGGAGAAATTCCCCAGCATTTCGAAGAAGGTATGGTGGCGGGCGGTGTAGCCCACATTGTCGAGGTCGTTGTGCTTGCCGCCAGCGCGCACGCACTTCTGGGAAGAGACGGCGCGCTGATAGGGGCGCTTCTCCATTCCGGTGAAGACGTTCTTGAACGGCACCATCCCCGCATTGGTGAACATCAGGGTGGGGTCGTTGTGCGGCACAAGCGGTGCAGAGGGGACAGCCTCATGCCCGTTTTTCACGAAGTAATCGATGAAAGTCGACCGGATCTCGTTCACGCCGCTCATATGCCGGCCACCACTACGCTTGCAGGCCGGAAGCAGAGCGCTTGCCGGCGAATTTCGCCATTGGCACCCGGGTTTGATCTCGCCCCCGTCTGCCGCCCGCCCCGTTGCCACGCCAGCATGGAGGGCATGTGACACAGCCTTCCACAATACGCACACTGGGCTTTGGGTTCGTTTAGCTGTGGTGCGTTCTCTTGTCCAGAAAAGCAGGCGTGAAGAGACGGGATGACCCAACCAGTATCCATCCCGAGCGTTGCGCCCGCTCCCGGCTTGCCGGATACTCCGCGCCACCTGTCCGGGCTGGACCTGCTTTTCCAAGGCCCGCCCCCATAAGAAGCATTCCGAAAGGCGTATCCCATGAAGATCACCTGGTTCGGCCACGCCGCCTTCCGCCTCGACTTTGCGGACAAGGGGGTGCTGATTGACCCCTTCTATACGGGCAACCCCAGCTTCACCGCGGGGGTGGAGAATGCCACGCGCGGGGCCACCCATATCCTTCTCACCCATGGCCATGGCGACCATGTGGGTGACACGCCTGCCATCGTTACCAAGGCGAAGGAAAGCGGTGTGGATATTCCGGTTGTGACGAACCCGGAAGTCTGCGCATGGCTTGGCACGCAGGGCGTGGGCGAGAACGGCGTGATGATGAACACCGGCGGCACGGTGGATCTTGGCGGCTTCACCGTCACCATGGTGCGCGCGGATCATTCCTCGGGCGGGCCGGGCACGCCTTCCGAATATCTGGGCAACCCCACCGGCCTCATCATCAAGGCCCCGGGTGAGCCGACCGTGTGGCACATGGGCGATACGGATATTTTCTCCGATATGGCGCTGCTGTGTGAAATCCACGCACCGAAGGTGGTTTTCATCCCGATTGGCGACCGTTTCACCATGGGTGCAAAGGTAGCGGCGCTGGCTGTGAAGCGCTTCCTGCCGGGCGTTGAGGTGGTTGTACCCTGCCATTACGCCACCTTCCCCCTGCTGGCCGCCGATGCCTCCGAATTTATTGCGGAACTGGAAGGCTACCCGGTGAAGGTGGTGGTGCCGGCCTCGGGCGATTCGTTCGAGGTATGATAGACAGCGGCTGCCGCGCCCAAGTGGCAGCCGCGCTCAAGTGGCAGCCGCCCTTCAACGGCGCGTGGACGACACATGTGCGTGCGGCCGTTGCAGTGGACGGGTACACGTCTATAAGGCCTACCATGTCCATCTCGCCCACCTCCGCCTTGCCGATTCCCGATTCCATGTCTGCCCTTGAACCCGGCGCGAGCCCGGAACAGGTGCTGCGCCATGTCTTCGGCTATGAGCACTTTCGCGGGCGGCAGAAGGATATTGTGGAGCATGTGATCGCCGGCGGCGATGCGCTGGTGCTGATGCCCACGGGCGGGGGAAAGTCCCTGTGCTATCAGGTGCCGGCTCTGGTGCGCCCCGGCACGGGAATCATCGTTTCCCCGCTCATCGCCTTGATGCACGATCAGGTTCAGGCCCTCAACCAGCTTGGGGTGCGAGCGGCCATGCTCAACTCCTCCCTCACCCTTGCCGAAGCCCGGCAGGTGGAGCGGGATCTGGCCCGGGGTGATCTCGACCTTCTCTATGTCGCACCCGAACGGCTGCTGACAGATTCATTCCTGCATCTGCTGGATGGCGCGCGTATAGCCCTTTTCGCGATTGATGAAGCACACTGCGTCTCGCAATGGGGGCATGATTTCCGCCCGGAATATAGCCAGCTCACCCTGCTGCACGAGCGCTTTCCCGGCGTTCCGCGCATCGCCCTGACCGCAACTGCGGATGGCCCCACCCGGCGCGAGATTGTAGAGCGGCTGGCGCTGGAAGAAGGAGAGGTCTTCCTCTCCTCGTTTGATCGCCCCAATATCCGCTACCGCATAGCGCCCAAGGACAATGCCCGCGCCCAGCTTCGCGCCTTTCTGGATGAGCATGAGGGCGAGGCCGGCATCGTCTACTGCATGAGCCGCGCCAAGGTGGAGAGCACGGCGGAGATGCTCACCACAGAAGGCCGCACCGCCCTGCCCTACCATGCCGGGCTGGATGTGCAGACCCGTTCCCGCCATCAGGACCGCTTCCTGAAAGAAGAGGGTATCGTGATGGTGGCCACCATCGCCTTCGGCATGGGCATTGATAAACCGGATGTCCGGTTTGTGGCCCATCTCGATCTGCCCAAAAGCATAGAGGCCTATTATCAGGAAACCGGCCGCGCGGGGCGCGATGGTCTGCCTTCGGAAACCCTGCTGCTTTATGGCACGGAGGATGTGGCCAAGCTGATCCAGTTCGTCGAGAACTCGGAAGCACCCGATGCCCGCAAGCGGGTGGAGCGGCAGAAGCTGGATGCCCTGCTCGGCCTGTGCGAAACCGCCCGTTGCCGGCGGCAGGTTCTGCTTTCCTATTTCGAGGAAGATCTGGGCGAGCCCTGCGGCAATTGCGATACCTGCATCACCCCGCCCCGCACTTTCGATGGTAGCCAGGCTGCGCAGAAGCTGCTCTCATGCGTCTATCGCACGGGGCAGGTCTTTGGCGCGGGCCATGTGATTGATGTTCTGCTGGGGCAGGACAATGACAAGGTGCGCAAGTTCGGCCATGAGAGCCTCTCCACCTTCGGCATCGGCAAGGACTTCTCACGCGATGAATGGCGTGCCGTGGTGCGCCAGCTGGTGGCAGCCGGCTTTTTAAGCGTGGATGTGGAAGGCCATGGCGGCCTCGCCCTCACCGAACGCAGTCTGCCGGTTCTGCGAGGTGCCGAAAAGGTGGAACTGAAGGCCGAGAAGCGTACTCGCGCGGCACGCGTCACCGGCGGCGGACGCACACCGCGCCCCGGCCTGAGCGACCCGGAGGACGATGCGCTGTTCCGCCGCCTCAAGGCCCTGCGGCTGGAGATTGCCCGCGAACAGGGTGTGCCGCCTTATGTGATCTTCCATGATGCGACACTCATGGATGTCGCCCGCATCCGCCCGCGCTCACTGGCTGCATTCGGAGATATTTCCGGTGTCGGTGAGGCCAAGCTGGAGCGTTATGGGCCTCAGTTTCTGGATGTGATGCGGGCTGGCTAGAAGACACCCATACACGATTACGCGTCTACCTGTATACGACTATGCCTTCTCGGCGTGCGGCTACTGCCCAGCCAGACACAGACCAGCGCGATGAAGGCGCCGTACATATAAAGCTGCATTCGGTGATAGTTCCAGCGCGGGTGAAGCCATACTGGAGCGTTACGGGCCGCAGTTTCTGGATATGGCGCGGGCGGGATAAACTCCGCCCGTACATAGTTACGCGTCTACCTGTATACGATTATGCCTTTTCACTGTGCGGCTACTGCCCAGCCAGACACAGACCAGCACGATAAGAGCGCCACACATCTGGGGCACGCTCAGCGCCTCTCCCAGCACCAGCCAGCCGAGCAGAACTGCGGTCAGCGGGCTCAGGAAACCAAAGCTGGTCACAGCGGCTGGCCCCAGCCGCTCGATGCCCCGGAACCAGAAAGAATAGGTCAAGGCCGCACCAATCAGCCCCAGCCAGACAAAGCCGGCCACATTGGTCATGGTGAGCATCGGCAAAGGCAGTTCATAAAATGCAGCCACGGGCAAAAGCAGCAGACCGCCTGCCGTGAGCTGCCATGCGGCGAAGGTCAGCGCTGAAACCGGCGGCTGCCATTTGCGCGTCAGTACCACACCGCATGCCATCGACACCGCGCCCACCAGCGCCGCACTCACCCCCACCCAATCCAGTTGGGCGGCCGGCCCCAGCACCAGCAGAGCCACGCCACCAATACCGGCGATGGCAGCCACCATGTGGCGAAGGGTCAATGGTGTCTCCAGCACCATTTTTGCCAGAAGAAGTACGATGAGCGGCTGAATGGCACCAAGCGTGGCCGCGACCCCGCCGGGCAGTCGATAGGCCGCAACAAACAGCGCGCTCCAGAATATCGCGAAATTCAGTGCCCCCAGAATAAGGAGCTTCCCCAGCCAGCTTGGGGGCGGCAACTGGCGCGTCAGCACAATCAGAAGGATGCCGGCCGGCAAAGCGCGCAACATAGCGGCCATCAGCGGGTAGCCAGAAGGAAGCATCTGCGTGGTCACAATATAGGTGCTGCCCCATATCGCCGGTGCGGCGGCTGTCAGCAGGGTATCTAGCGAACGGGACATGGGGCGCTCCATTTATCTTGACGTCGAAGTAAGTCGATATTTCCTTGACGTCAAGATAAATGCATTGCACCACTCGGATATGGATCATGTCGACCGCATTCTTGCGCAGTGGAACTCGCAGCGCCCGGACCTCGATGTCGGCCCCATGGGGTTGATCGGAAGACTCAAACGCCTGCATGACCAGCTGGCCGAGGAGCTCGGCCACGTCTATGCCGCCCATGGCCTCAACGCGGCGAGTTTCGATGTGCTGGCGACCCTGCGTCGCTCCGGTGCCCCCTATGCCTTGAGCCCAACAGCCCTTAGCGCCTCCACGCTGGTGACATCCGGCACCATGACCAACCGGCTGGACCGGCTGGAAAGCGCCGGACTCATCGCCCGACAGCGCAACCCGCAGGACGGGCGCGGCTTTGTGGTGGCGCTGACGCCCAAGGGATTTGCGCTGATCGAACAGGTGGTGGCCGAGCATGTGGCCAACCAGCATGCTCTGATGGAGGGCATCCCCCCCCATGTGCGCGATGAACTGAATGCCCATCTGCGACTCTGGTTGGGGCTGATGGATGCCCGATCACTCGGCCAAAACAGCGAAACATGAGGCGCACCGCCCATTCGGCCTTCATTATCTGTGGCAGAAGCAGGCACATCTGAAGGAAAAGGCGCAGAACCCTTTCACCGGCGCGTGGCCCTTGCTATAGCGACCATAACTATTGGGAGCGCAATATGTCCGTCGATCAGGCGACCGTCCGCCGGGTGGCTCATCTCGCGCGCATCGCGGTGCGCGAGGAGGAACTCGACCACCTCCAGAACGAGCTCAACTCCATTCTCCACTTTGTGGAGCAACTGGCCGATCTCGACGTTACAGACGTTGAACCCCTCACCAGCGTTGTGCCAACAGAGCTGCCGATGCGCGAAGATGTGGTCAATGATGGCCACTATGCCAACAAGGTTCTCGCCAACGCCCCGGATGCCGAAGGCGGCTTCTTCACCGTTCCGAAGGTGGTGGAATGACCCAGCTCACCCAGCTTAACCTCACCGAGGCGCGCGAAGGCCTTGCCAATGGTGAGTTCACCTCTGTCGAGCTGACCGAGGCCTATCTCAAGGCCATGGAAGAGGCCCGCGCCCTGAATGCCTATGTGCTGGAAACGCCGGAACAGGCGCTCGCCATGGCAAAAGCCAGCGATGAACGCCGCGCCAATGGCGAGGCCGGTGTGCTGGAAGGCATTCCGCTGGGCGTGAAGGACATGTTCTGCACCGAAGGCGTGCGCACCACGGCCTGCTCGAAGATTCTTGAGAACTTCGTGCCGCAGTATGAATCCACCGTCACCGCCAATCTGTGGCGTGATGGCGCGGTGATGCTGGGCAAGCTGAACAATGACGAGTTCGCCATGGGCTCGTCGAACGAAACCTCGGCTTTCGGCCCCACCGTTTCACCCTGGAAGCGCGATGGCGACGACACGCCGCTGGTGCCGGGCGGTTCTTCCGGCGGCTCGGCGGCGGCTGTTGCCGCCTTCCTGTGCGCGGGTGCAACCGGCACCGATACGGGCGGCTCCATTCGCCAGCCTGCGGCCTTCACCGGCATTGTCGGCATCAAGCCCACCTATGGGCGCTGCTCGCGCTGGGGCGTGGTGGCCTATGCCTCCTCGCTCGATCAGGCTGGCCCCTTCGCCCGCACGGTGAATGACGCAGCCCTGCTGCTGCGCTCCATGGCCGGGCACGATGCAAAGGACTCCACCAGCGTGAACCGGCCGGTGCCGGACTATCAGCAGGCCGTGGGCGCCTCCATCAAGGGCAAGAAGATCGGCATTCCGCGCGAATATCGCATGGATGGCATGTCCGACGAGATCGACACCCTGTGGCGTGAAGGCGCGAAGTGGCTGGAAGAGGCGGGTGCGGAGATTGTCGATATCTCCCTGCCCCACACCAAATATGCACTGCCCGCCTATTATATCGTGGCACCTGCGGAGGCCTCCTCCAACCTCGCCCGCTATGATGGCGTGCGGTTCGGTGTGCGTGTGCCGGGTGCCGATATCGCGCAGATGTATGAGAACACCCGTGCCGCCGGCTTCGGCCCGGAAGTGCGCCGGCGCATCATGATCGGCACCTATGTGCTCTCCGCCGGCTATTATGACGCCTATTATCTGAAAGCCCAGAAGGTGCGCAGCCTCATCAAGCGCGACTTCGACAACGCCTTCGCGCTGGGTGTGGACGCCGTCCTCACCCCCGCCACCCCCTCGCCAGCCTTTGGAATTGGCGAGAAGGTGAAGGCGGATCCGGTGGAGATGTATCTCAACGACATCTTCACAGTGACCGTAAATATGGCGGGCCTGCCCGGCATTTCCGTGCCGGCTGGCCTTTCTGCGGATGGCCTGCCACTGGGGCTTCAGCTTATCGGCCGCCCGTTCGAGGAAGAAAGCCTGTTCTCCCTCGCCGAGGTGGTGGAAGAGGCAGCAGGCCGCTTCCCTGTCGAAAACCTGTGGTGGCGCGGATGAGCGAAACGTCCGCCCCCATCCCCCCGGCGCTCCAGCAGGCGCGCCGGGAAATTGATGATATCGACCAGCGCCTGATCGCCCTTCTGGTCGAGCGCTTCGCGGTGGCGGAACGTGTGATTGGCATCAAGCGCGAGGCGGGCATTCCTGCCCTTCTGCCGGTCCGGGTGGAGGAAGTGGTTTCCAATGTGGAAACCCTCGCCCTTCAGCATGGCCTTCCGGAAGGCCTCGCAGAAGGCTTGTGGCGTCAGCTCATTTCAGCCACCATTGCCTATGAAGAAAAGCATCTGTGACCCACAGATGCAAAACGTGATGGCAGGCCATGTATTGCGCTGAATGTAGTCGCTGCGGTAGCCGCACCCTGCTTGAAGATGAAGCTGTGACACTCAAACAGGCGATGCCTGAGACGCCCGACGACCTGCAGGCTACCCCCGCTCAATTGCGATGCGACATGTGCGGCAGCAAGAAAGTCAAGTTGACCTACTTTGACTCTCGTTATGAGGCTCTCGCCTATACACTGCGTCAGAAAAAATAATATGGCGCATGTCGCCCTTCAACTGTTAAAGTCCTTTCAGATTACTCCAACGGGCAGAGATTTTAGATCTGAAGTTTACGATGCGTGACACCTTGCGCTCACACCTCACTATGCCGGCTGCATGCGGGCGAACGTGAAAAAGAACATATTGCGAACACGGAACATATCGTGTACATCACGGCTTGCATCATTTTCCCTTGCGCCAACACCGGAGCGCAGCGATGACTCAGGCCACACTCCGACTCGTCGAAGGTTCTTCAATGGATAAAACCAAGGCTCTGGATGCCGCGCTTTCCCAGATCGAACGCCATTTTGGCAAGGGTTCGATCATGCGGCTTGGCAAAGGCAAGGCGCTGGAGATCGAAAGCATCCCCTCCGGCTCTCTGGGACTGGACATCGCACTCGGTATTGGCGGCCTGCCAAAGGGGCGTATTGTCGAAATTTATGGCCCGGAATCCTCAGGCAAGACCACACTTGCGCTGCATGTCGTTGCTGAATCCCAGAAGCGTGGCGGTATCTGCGCATTCATCGATGCAGAGCATGCACTGGACCCTGTCTATGCCCGCAAGCTTGGCGTCAATCTGGATGACCTGCTGATCTCCCAGCCAGATGCCGGCGAGCAGGCGCTGGAAATTGCAGACACACTGGTGCGCTCCGGTGCGGTGGATGTGCTGGTGGTGGACTCGGTCGCGGCCCTGACCCCGCGCGCAGAGCTTGAAGGCGAGATGGGCGACAACCAGCCCGGCATGCAGGCGCGGCTCATGAGCCAAGCGCTGCGCAAGCTCACCGCCTCCATTTCCAAGTCCAACACCATGGTGATCTTCATCAACCAGATCCGTATGAAGATCGGTGTGGTATATGGCTCGCCTGAAGTGACAACCGGCGGTAATGCCCTGAAGTTCTACGCTTCCGTTCGGCTCGATATTCGTCGCATCGGCGCGATCAAGGATCGCGATGAAGTTACCGGCAACCAGACCCGCGTGAAGGTCGTCAAGAACAAGCTTGCTCCGCCCTTCAAGCAGGTCGAGTTCGACATCATGTATGGCGAGGGGATCTCCAAGCTTGGAGAACTGATCGATCTCGGCGTGAAGGCTGGCATCGTGGATAAGTCTGGCGCCTGGTTTTCCTATGACAGCCAGCGTCTTGGGCAAGGACGCGAGAACGCCAAGACCTTCCTGCGGCAGAACCCGGAAACTGCGGAGCGTATCGAGGCTGCCATTCGCCAGAATGCCGGGCTTATCGCGGCCAAGATTCTGGAAGGTGAGCCGGAAGCAGATGCGGATGGCGTGGAGCCTGACGACGCAGAATGAGAGTACCCTGAGACTTGCGTCATGAAGACTGCGAGTTCTGGAAACAGAAAAAAGCCCGCTGGCAAAACCAGCGGGCTTTTCCATTCCAAGATTACGGGCTCAGGGCATTCGCCGCAGGGTCGAGAGAACCTCAAGGCTGGCATAGCCATCAGCAGGCTTGATGCCATTATGCTGCTGGAACGCCTGAACAGCCCGCATTGTGGCCGGGCCCACGCGGCCATCCGTGCCGGAGGTGTCAAAGCCGGCATAGGTCAGCCGTGTCTGCAACTCCTGCAATTCAACAATGCTCAGTGCCCGCTCACCTCCGGGCCATGGGGTCACGAACGGCCCACCGCCCATCACCCGGTCGCCAAGATGCACAACGGCCAGAGCATAATTGTTTGAGGGGTTGTAACGACGCACCGCATAGAAATTATGCATCAACAGCAGTGCCGGCCCCCCCTCCCCGCCAGGCTGCCAGAGGCGCGCCTGATCGCTCAGCCCGCGGAAGGACTGCCCATCCGCAGTTTTCAAACCCAGTTGTGACCATGAGTCCAGACTGCGCCGCGTTTTGCCGTCGGCCAGCTTCATGTCAAAGCCCGCCGGCACGCGCACCTCATAACCCCAAGGTTCACCACGGCGATATTTTCCGCGCTTCACCAGATAATTGGCCGTTCCAGCCAAGGCGTCATCCGGGCGGCCATAAGGGAAGATGCGGCCGTCTCCATCGAAATCCACGCCCATATTGAGCCAGACTTCCGGCATCCACTGGGTATGCCCCATCGCGCCAGCCCATGATCCTGTCATCTGTTCCGGGCGAGCCCAGCCGCGATCCACAATCACGAGCGCATTAAGAAGCTCCGTCTCCCAATATTTGCGCCGGCGCTTGTCACCCCATGCCAGAGCCGCAAGCGAGGGAAATATCGGCTTCATATGGTCCGGGCTCTTCAGCACATCGCCGAAGGCGCTTTCCATGCCCCAATAACCCAGCATCACGCTGCGATCGACACCGATACGGTTCTCGATACGATTAAACAGGCCGGCATATTGCTGTGCCCGTTCCCGCCCCTGCGAAATACGCCAATCAGAGACGCGCCGGTTCAGATATTGCCACGGCTGCTCGGTGAATTCCGGCTGCGCCTTGTCATGCGCATAGACGCTGGTATCAGGCTGAAGCCCACGGAACACCGCATCATAGGTCTTGTCGGAAATCCCGCGCTCACGGGCACGCGCCCTGAAATCGCGCACCCACTGTGGGAATGGTTTCTCGGCCTGTTGCGCGAGAGCGCCGGTGATCCACGACAGGCTTCCGGTACTGGCGATTGCGGCACCGAGCAGGCCAAGAGAAACCGTGCGGCGATCAAAGGTGAGGGGCATGGCGTTTCTCCCTGAATACTGGGCATTCGTGAGCGAAGCGGTAGCCGCCTCGTAACCGGAATGCATCCTTTTAACTGGCCTCGGCCAAAGGCCAGGACATGATTTCCGGCACATCGACCGGGCGGGCAATAAGGGCAGAAACCCTTTGAGCATCGAGCAAATGACGGGTCGAAATCAGGCGCACTGGGGATGCACCCATACCCTGCATGTCTTCAGAACCGGCAGGCCCCAGAAGTTGAGTCACCCGACGCGCAATCGCAGGCGCTGGGTCCACCCATGAAACGGGCCATGGGGCGAGCGCGCGCAGCCGCTCCAGCAACAGGGGGTAATGGGTGCAGGCCAGAACCACGGTATCCGTGTGCCGTCCTTCGGCATCGATGAAGCAGGGCGCTATCTCGTCACGGATCTCTTCATCCGTGACCGTCCCGCCGGAAATATAGGTCTCAACGAGACTGGCAAGGCGGGTGCTTGGCACCAGATTGACATCGCATGCGCCGGCAAATTCGCGAATGAGGGCAGCGGTATAGTCGCGCCGCACAGTCGCCGGCGTGGCCAGAATGCTGATGCGTCCCGTTTGGGAATCTGCGCAAGCCGGCTTCACGGCCGGAACGGTGCCAACAAAAGGCAGGCCTGTGTGGCGCGCCCGCAGCCCCGGCAGGGCCATGGTCGAGGCCGTGTTACAGGCGATCACAACCAGCGTGGGGTGCACCTGCGCAATCAGCGCATTGAGCACCGCATCGACGCGGGCCACCAGCGCCACATCACTCAAGGCACCATAGGGAAAGCCCGCATCATCTGCTGCATAGATGAAATGCGCATCTGGCCGGGCCTTGGCGATCTCCCGAAAGACGGAAAGACCCCCAACCCCGGAATCAAACACCAGAATGGTGGGAACCGGATGGGACGCGGGCAACACGGGCGTAGCCTTCTTGGCAATGACAAGCGACGACATGGCTTATCCTCGACGGCGCAGGCGATATTGTGGCCAAGCGACGTAAAGGAATGGTGAACCAATCGTGCACATGGCGACCCGCAGCCATGCACCTGCCATGCTGCCATTTTCACCCGGCCTGAAGTCCCGCGTGAAAAGCCGGTATGCCGGCAATTACCCCTGAAATTCGGGAATATGCAGCACCAACCCGTCCAGCTCACCTGTCACGCGGATCTGGCAGGAGAGACGGGAGGTCGGGCGTACATCAGTGGCGAAATCCAGCATTCCCTCTTCCATCTCGGAAGGTTCGCCCACCTGCTCAACCCATGCCTTATCGACATAGACATGGCAGGTGGCGCAGGCACAGGCCCCACCGCATTCGGCAATGATACCGGGCACGCCATTGCGCACCGCAGCTTCCATAGCGGACGCACCATCTGGCGCATCGACCTCATGCGGGGTGCCGTTGAATTCGATAAAAGTGATCGCGACCATGGACCTAACGCAACATGGAATTGGATGAAGTCTAGCCTTACCCGTTGTCTCTGCATGATACCAGCCCTGCGATGCCAACCTCCATCGGGCCGCGTTAACGATATCTTCATTCTCCGCACACGCTCGGTTCAATCCGGGCGGACACGGCTCTAAGATAACGAATGATAAACCATTCCCATCGGGCTGCGGTCTCAACGGAATGGCGGGCGTAACGGGTATCGGTTTCAGCACGGCGTTTCCCGGCTGGTCCGAAGGCAAAGGCGACGGCAAGATGAACAATCCACTGAAGGTCGAAGACCCTACGGAAGCCGCTTTTGCGGCGATCCAGGAAGCTCTGACGCTGGAGCTGGAGAATGCCCAGTCAGATGCCGGGATAGAGCGCGCGGACATGCGCCCGGATGCGGTGGATGATGCCTATGAGGCAGCGCCGCCTGTTCCGGTCGCACCAATACTTCAAGAGCGCCCGGTACAGCCTGCGGGCACCCGCCCCATCGGCCGTCGCGCCGTGCGTGACGACAGCATCGAGGAGCGCCCCGCCCGCCAGCGCTTCGATGCCACCGAACGCCGCGCCGCCAATGATGACCGCCAGTCCATCGGCCAGCTTGTGAACCAGCTCAAGCGTCCGCCCAATTTCGCACCCTACTGGTGGGCCGCCGGAGCGGCGCTGGTGTGGGTGATTGTCGGCATCGGGCTGGCTTTCGCATATCATCGCGGTCTGGTGGCAAGCTCGGATGGAGTGGAGTCTCTCCTCACCTCCCCGGCCTTGCTGGGCGTGTTCGCCAGCATCCTCATTCCGCCCATGGGCTTTTTCGGCATGGCGGCAGTGATGCGCCGCTCTCAGGATCTCGAGCTCATCGCCCGCTCGATGACGGATGTGGCCCTGCGTCTGGCACAGCCGGAAACCATCGCCACGGAATCCGTTGTCTCTGTGGGTCAGGCCGTGCGCCGCGAGGTCGCCGCCATGACCGATGGCGTGGATCGCGCCATGACCCGCGCGAGCGAACTGGAAGCCATGGTGCGCACCGAGGTGTCCATCCTCGAACGGGCTTATGAGGAGAATGAAATCCGCATCCGCTCGCTGGTGGATGACCTTCAGGCCGAGCGCCACTCCATCCAACTGGAAACCGAGCGCCTGCGTGAGGGCCTCGCGGGTGCCGAGACCATTCTCTCCGAGGAAGTGCGCCTCGTCTCGGCCCGCATCAATGACACCATGCTGGAAGCCAGCGAGCAGGTGACCGAGATCCTCGGCCAGAAGGGCGAACATATCACCACGGCTCTGGCACGGGTGGGTGACTCGATGATCGACAGCCTCACCGCCAAGGGTGGCGAGCTGATTGACCGCCTGCAGATGACGGGTGCGGAAATCCGTGAGGATCTTTCCAATTCCGGCGACCTGCTGGTGAAGACCCTGAAGTCCCGGACCGATGATCTGGCTGCCAACCTTCTCTCCACCACCTCTGATGTCGCGATGCTGATCGACGGCTGGGGGCTGGATGTGAATGGCAATCTGGAGCACCTCAAGGGCCGTATCGGCGAGGCGCTGGATGAGCATGCACGCCAGCTGACAGGGACCATCAGCGAACATATCGGCGCGGCGGGTGAAACCCTGCGTTCGACCAGCGACACCATTGTCGCGGACTTCTCCGAGCGTGGAAACGAGCTGGTGCGCCGGCTTGAGGACGGCAGCCAGAAGGCCGCCGAAACCCTCTCCACTCGTGGCCTCGAGCTTGCCGAGCAGATCCAGACCGCCGGCGACCGCATCTATGACGCGGTTGTTGTGCGCGGCGAGAGCCTGCCTCAGCGTCTTGCCGAAACGGGTGAGCGCATCACGAACTCACTCGATCGCTCCGGTGTGGAGATCACTTCTGCACTCGCCGACAAGGGGAATGACATTGCCGTGTCCCTGACCACGGCCAGCACCGAGATGACCGAGCGTCTCTCTGTGGTGGGCGCAGAGGTCACCAAGGCTATTGGTGCGCGCGGCGGCAAGGTGACCGACTCTTTCCGCGAAACGGCGGATCTGCTTTCGGCCTCCATCGGCACCAAGGGCGACGCCATTCAGGAGGCGCTCACCTCAAAGCTGACGGCTATCGAGGAAACCATCACCGTCCACGGCAAGGATCTGGCAGATCGCCTGCATCAGGAAGGCACGCATCTCGCCCGCACCATGCAGGATGGCGTGAAGGCCTTCGACGCCACGGTGAAGGTGCATGCGCCTGAACTGGTGGACCAGATCAACCTGCGGGTGAACTCGGTGAACGAGAACCTGCGCCTGTCCGTTGAAACGCTGGACCAGCGCCTCGCCTCCACCACCTCTTCCGTGGCCAGCACCATGGACCAGCGCCTCGCGCGCATTGAACAAACGCTGGACCAGCGGACCCAGAGCTTCACCGAGACCTTCGCCTCGCGCACCCTGGCCTTCGCCCGTTCCATCGCGGATGGCACGCGCGGCACCAATGAGGCGCTTGAGCGCTCGGTCGAGACCATCGACTCCCTGTTCGAGGTGCGCACCAGAGCACTCGGCGAGGCGATGGCAGAGCATGCCGAAACCGCCAACCGCACACTGGGCAACCGGGTGCAGGATGTCGCCTCCATGCTGGATACGCGCGTTGCGCGGATCGAGGAGCAGGTGTTTGGCCGCCTCATCGGCATGGCGGATACATTCGAAACCCGCTCCAACACCATGGCGGAGACCCTCGCCACCCGCGTGGAAGGGGTCACGGGCTCGCTGAAGAGCAATGCGGCGGAGGTCGAGCGTTCTCTCACCTCTCTGTCCCAGAATGTCGCCACGTCGCTCAGCACCCATGCGGAGAAGGTCTCGGAGTCGCTCGGCGAGCGACTGAACGAGATCGCGCACCTCATCGACGACAAAAATGGCGCCTTCCTCATTGCACTGGAACGCACCAGCCAGCGCGCGGTGAGCGAGATCACCTCCACCAACACCACGCTGAAGGGCGATGTACAGTCCATCATCGAGCGGCTGGGCGAGGCGAACTCCACCTTCCAGGCGGCGATGAATGCGGCTGTCGGCAATCTGGGTGACTTCTCCGGCACCTTCGCCCGCCAGGTGGATGGCTTCAACCAGACTGTGAGCCAGATTGGCGCGACGGTGGAAACCTCTTCGCAACGCTTCAGCTCGCAGATCGAGGACCTGAAGTCGCTCTCCAACGGCGCTCTGGCCGATGTGGGCGGACTGGCAGACCGGCTTGAACAGCAGGGCCGCCTGCTGGGTGATGCCGCTCTCGCGCTGGGTTCGACCCATGACCGGGTTGAAGCCACGCTGGCCACCCGCCGTGCCAACATGGAAGAGATGTCTTCCGCACTCATCAGCCGCGTGTCGGATCTGGAAAACCGCCTCCAGAACTTCCACGGCATGATGGATGCCAGCTTCAAGAGCACCCAGGATCGGCTGCGCCAGATCGCGGGTGCGGTGAGTGAGGCCAATACTGGCTCGGCCAAGATCTTTGATGGCCAGTTCGAACGTGTGCGCCATGCTGCCGATGCGGAGCGCGAGCGCACCACGGCCGCCCTGCGCCAGACCTATGAAGTCGCCTTCAAGGACATGCAGCGGCTGTTCGGTGAAACCGGCTCTCGCTTTGCCGATGCTGCGACAGAGCTGAAGAAGACCGCACAGGATGTGCAGCGCTCCATCGAACTCGCTCGCGAGGAGATGAAGCGCGGTATTCTGGAACTGCCTGCAGAGACGGAGGCCAGCGCCGCCACCATGCGCCGCGCCGTGGCCGAGCAGATCAAGGCTCTGGCCGAGCTGAACCAGATCGTCGCCCGTCAGGGACAGACACTGGATGTGGTTGAAGCCAGCGCACGTTCTGCCGCACAGGCCATGGTTCGCAGCCCGGCCCCGGCCGCTCCGGTGCGCGAAAGCCGCCAGAGGGAAACGCTGAGCACGGACATCGCCCGCAAACCTGAAATGGTCGCCGATGCCCGCGCCACAGCGCGCACCGAGCTGAAGAGCGAGACAGCCCCTGCAGCGGATGCTTCCGAGGCCAACCTTGATGTGCTCGCCAGCAATGTCGCGCACATGGTGGACCAGCAGGTTCTGGCAGATGCCTGGGATCGCTATCTGCGCGGCACAGGCGGGGCTTTCTCCGCGCGGCTCTACAGCCCGCAGGGCCGCAAGGCATTCGAAACCCTGCGCCGTCGTTATCGTGAGGATGCGGCCTTCCGATCAGCGGCAGACCAGTCCCTCGGCGAGTTCGACCGGATGCTCGACAAGGTGAGCGCGAATGACAAGAACTTCGTCGCCACCAAGGGGCACCTGACCTCGGAGAAGGGCAAGGCCTACACCATGCTCGCCCACGCGGTTGGCCGCTTCGACTGACCTTCAGGGCCGGTGAGACCTCCACCGGCCCTTTTTTCTGATCCGTCTCACGCGCGCATGCGTCTGGCACCAAAGTGCCATGAGGGGGTCACAGGCATCGGCTTTCATCTCGACGCCGGACACTCCGGCGCAGTTCATCTCAGGCCCAGCGGGGAGCTTCCACCTCATGAAGACCTATATCTGCGCCGCCTATGCCGGCGGACAGGGCAAGACCACTCTCGCTCAGATGGTGTTTTCCGCCCTGCGCAAGCGCGAACTGAACTACAAGCTGGTTGCGGCCGACTTCACCGACGGAACAGGCCATTCCAAGATCGGCAAGTTCTTCCCCACCCGCGTTCTGGAACTGGGCATCGGCTCCTCACTAGCCTCCAGCAAGACCGAGAATGACGCAAATGCGCCGCTGCGCTACTGGGACCGTTTCGGTGGCCTGCTGCTCACGGGCGGCGCGGTTCTGGACCTTGGCGCGAATGTGCTGCCGCAACTGGTGCAATGGGCACATCATCGCCGTGTCTCGCACATCATGCAGCAGCGCAACTCCCCCGAAATTGACCTGCTGGTGGTGACAAAGCCGGAAACCCACTCCATCGAGAATGTCGCCACCCTTATTGATGACGTGGTGGTGGGCGGGGCGTTGCCCGTGGGCAATATCGTGGTGGTGAAGAACGAGGTCGGCGGCAGCTTCGAGACGTTCGACCTCGGGCGCATCCGCAAGGCCGCCGAGGGGCGCAACCTCTCCTTCGTCTCCATTCCGCGCTGCTCTTCAGAGCTTTGGCCGCATCTGGAACGCACATTCACCCCGGTGGAAGAGGCTCTTGCCGCCACCGAGAATGATCTGGCGGAGAAGTTCGGCATCGAGATCTGGTCCGCCTATGCAGGCCTGATGGACCTTCGCACATGGAGCGAAGAGGTTTACGCCGAACTGGGCAAAGCCGGGATCTGATTTGTCCGGGGGCGGGCTCCCGTGACACAAGAAGTCTGCCATCTGAACACCCCTTTCGGCTGTAAGATGGCAGACATCTCAGGCTCAATCATCAAAAAGGCCGGCAGAAGCTCTGCCGGCCTTTTTGATATTCATGGATACAAGGGCCGCTCCAAAAGCTTTGCTCGCTCTCAGCGCCCTGCGCGGACAACCTCAATCAAGCCGGGCTCGCCTTAGAAATAGCGCGCAGCCCAACGCACCATTGCCTTCAGAACCTCATCAGAAGCCTGATCCAGCGCCTGCGTCACAGCCGGGCCGGAAGAGTTGGCTGCCGGCACGCTGGCCTGAAACACTTTCGCGGCCAGAATGGCACCACTGCGATTGTTCACAACCTTGGCAGAAATCTCCACCACGCCAACCGGACCATCTGCCGTTGTGCGCATGCCAAAGGTGCGGATATCGCTGAGAAGCTGGTAATCCCCGGCAACGCCATCACCGGGACGTGCCACCCGGCGCAGATTACTGCCGTTTTCAAATGCTTGAATTATCCGCGCCTGCAACAGCGCCGGAAGCTGGTCTGCCCACTGGGCATCACCCAGATAAGCGACCTGCCCGCCGCCGGGCTCGACCATGATTTTCTCGGTGTTCAGCACTGCCAGCGCAGAAGGCGGGGCCACAATAAGTTGCCCGCTGCCGCGCCCGCCGGCGGAAAAGCCCGAAGGTGCGCTGAGATTATAGGTGGGCGTCGGCGTGCTGCCACAGGCAGCCAGCATGAGCGTAACCGCCAGCCCCACCACGAACTGCACACCCCGACGCACAAACGCACCGCCCTGCATCGCCCTGTCTGTCCGGCACGAATGGGTCATGACCTGCTCATCGCCTGTATGTCGGAACGGAGGAACCACCGCCCGTAATGAATTGTTGCGGGTTGCGCTGGATGGAACGCAGCACACGATCGATCTCGCCCAGCGTACGCTGCCCATCCGTTGCCAGAGCCTGATACTGACGCATGGTGGGACCAGCAAGGCGGCTGACCTCATTGGTCAGTTCGGCGGTCCGCTGGTCGAGATTATTGGCCAGTACGCGCACAGAACTGGCCGCTTCTGTCGCCTGAACGAGCAGACCATTCTTGTCTTCCATCGCGTCCTTCAGGGTCAGCACCACGCTGTCAACATTGTTGGCAACGGTGTTCAGGCGAGCCACCAGTTCATCCGAGCGGCGCAGAACATTTGAGACATCCTGCGAGCGGGCGGCGACCGCTGACGAGAACGTCTCGATATTATTCACGATTTTGCTCACATCTTCCGGCTTGATGGCATCAAGGACCTGCTGGATCCGCTGTGCCACGCTCTGCGCGGAATCAACAAGACCGGCAAAGCCCAGTGTGCCCGCCGCCGGAATACGCGGATACCCGTCCGGGCCAATGGCAAGGGGTGCGGCATCCGGCTTGCCACCTGAGATCATGACCGCAACGATGCCGGTAATACCCTGCATCTGCAAGCCGGCTCTGGCATCTGCGAGAACGGGCACATTGCGGTTGATACCCACAAGCACCTTCACCTGCCCGGGCTGGCCTGGAACAAGACCCAGTTGTGTGACCTGCCCGACAGGAATTCCGTTGAACAACACGGAGTTGCCTTCGCGCAAACCCGCCACGGATTCACTGAAAATAATCTCGTAGACCTTGCGACCGCTGGTGTCTTCCGGCCCCGCGAACCAATACACAAAGCCAAACGCCGCCGCCACAACAGCGAGGGTGAAGGCTCCGATAATGGTGTAATTGGCTCGTGTCTCCATCCCACTCTCTCGATCGTCCGCCACAGACCTATGGCCTGACGTGTTGGTCGCGCCCTAACCCGGTTTTCTAGCCCGCACCACGCCCGACCTGCACGGCCCGCGCTCTCGAACCGTGGAAATATGCCCGCAGCCACGGATGCTGCGCGGCCATCATGTCCTCGATCGTCCCCTGCGCGATCACCTTGCCATCTCCCAGCGCTGCGATTCGATCGCAAACGGAATGAAGGCTGTCGAGATCGTGGGTTACCATGAAAACCGTGAGGCCCAAAGTCTGCTGCAAGGTGCGGATCAGTTCATCGAACTCTCCCGCGCCAATCGGATCCAGCCCCGAGGTCGGCTCATCCAGAAAGAGGATTTCCGGATCCAGCGCCAGAGAGCGGGCCAGAGCCGCACGTTTGATCATGCCACCGGAAAGTTCGGAAGGAAGCTTCTCGGCCACATCCGGCTTCAGGCCCACCATTTCGATCTTTGCGAAGGCGATGTCATCCATCAGCCTCTGCGACAGTCTCAGGTGCTCTCGCAATGGAAACTGGATGTTCTGCTTCACCGTGAGCGAGGAGAACAGTGCCCCCTGCTGGAACAACACACCCCAGCGGCGCTCAAGCGCGGAACGCTGGAGTTCATTCAGGTCATCAAGGTTCTGCCCGAACACCTCGACCACGCCGGAACGCTTGGGCAGCAACCCCAGAATGGTGCGGGTGAGCACGGATTTTCCGCCACCGGACGCACCAACGAACCCCAGAATCTCGCCCCGAAAAATATCGAGGTTCAGATGATCGAGGATGATCTTGTCACCGAAGCCAACAACAATATCCCGCACCCGGATGACGACTTCCCGGTCTTGCCGGGCGGATGATTGGGTTGGGGAGAGGCTCTGCGCGTCCATCAGGCCTCACATATTGATGGATGCGAAGAAGATGGCAAACAGGCCATCCATCACGATCACGAGGAAGATGGCTTTCACAACAGAGGCCGTCGTGCGTGCGCCGAGAGACTCCGCGCTGCCGCCGACCCGCATGCCTTCAAGACAGGCTACCAGACCAATAGTGGCCGCCATAAAGGGGGCCTTGTACATGCCCACCTCAAACTGGTTGAGATCAATAGCCATCTTGAGCCGGGATATGAAAACATCCGGTGCAATATCGCCATAAATCCAGCACACCAGCCCGCCGCCGAGCAGTGCCGCCATGGAGCCGATGAAGGTGAGCAATGGCAAGGCGATAACAAGCGCAATGATGCGCGGCACCACCAGCACCTCGATAGGATCAAACCCCATGACGCGAAGAGCATCCATCTCTTCACGCATGCGCATGGAGCCCAGCTCCGCCGTATAGGCACTGCCCGAACGACCGGCGAGCATAATGGAGACGATGAGCACGCCGAGCTCTCGCAGCACCAGCACCCCCACCATGTCCACCACATAAATATCAGCGCCAAAACTGCTGAAGTGGAAGATGCCCTGCTGGGCGATGATGCAGCCGATGAGGAAGGTCATCAGCAGAATGATCGGCACCGCCCGAAGGCCCACCCGATCCAGCTGCGCCACCATGGATGTGAAGCGGAACGTGCGCGGGCGCATCAGCACCCGCAGCAATGCGGACACCACCGCACCCACGAAATTCAGAAGGGCAAGTGCATCGCGCCCTGTCGCCATGACCTGACGGCCAACGAGTTCCAGGCCCTTTTCGCGATGGCGCTCCGGTGGTCGCGGCTTTCCGATGCCGCGCTCCACCTCATGCAGCAGAACCTCATAGCGTTCGGAAAGGCCGGTCACGCGCGGTGTGATGCCAGCGCTACTCCAGCTGCGAACCAGACGGTCCAGCAGCAGGGCCCCAAACGTGTCCATGCGCGAGATGCCTGACAGGTCAATATTGACATCTGCCGGTTGCGGATGCCGGGCTGCCGCCTCATCGACCTCGGCCTCCAGAGCAGCGGCATGTTCGGACGTCCAAAGGCCATGACCGGCCACGGCCAGACTGTTCCCCTGCGACTGAACCGAAATCAACGCGCTCTGCGGCAATGCGACGTCTCCCGAGAACCCCCTGCCTGGCAAACCTTCGCGACCGGTTCCTCGCCTGAACCGGACGGCAGGATGGGTCCGTTTACGAATCCGTTAATACCGAGCCATATGGATGGGGATTACCATATCTGAAGACGGCTTGTGACGTTGCGGCGCGCTCTCCCGTGGTTTTTTGAACACAGGGGCATTTGAGGCACACCCTTGGCGCTACAGGCTCTTTCTCGACAGGCAGCATCCATGCCCATACTTCATGTTCAGGTAACGCGCTTTCCTATCGCCGGCACATTCACCATTGCCCGTGGCTCCAAGACCGAAGCGGTTGTGGTGGAGGTGCAATTGCAGGATGGCCCGTTCACCGGGCGGGGTGAGTGCGTGCCTTATGCCCGCTATGGCGAGAGCGTGGATGGAGTAGTCGCCAGCATATCTGCCCTCGCGGGCGATATTGCCAATGGGCTGGACCGGACAGGCTTGCAACAGCATCTGCCAGCCGGGGCAGCTCGCAATGCACTGGACTGCGCATTATGGGATCTCGAAGCCAAGCGATCCGGCATTCCTGCTGCGAAGAGGGCGGGATGCGGGCCGCTGAAACCTCTCACCACTGCCTATACGCTCAGCCTTGATACACCTCAGGCCATGGCGTCGGCTGCCGCACAAGCCTCCGGCAGAGGGCTGCTGAAGCTCAAGCTGGGTGCGGAGGGCGACCGGGAGAGGTTGTCCGCCATTCGCGCGGCCGCCCCTTCAGCCCGCCTCATCGTGGACGCCAATGAAGGATGGGATGAGGCGAGCCTTCCGGCATTGCTGGATGCCTGCGCCAGGGTGGGCGTGGAACTGGTGGAGCAGCCCCTGCCAGCCGGGCAGGACGATGTGCTGGCCCGCATTCCCCATCTGGTTCCCATCTGCGCGGATGAGAGTGTCCATACCTGTGAGGGGCTGGCCGCGCTGCGCAATAGATACGACGCCGTCAACATCAAGCTGGACAAGACAGGCGGCCTGACGGAGGCACTGGCCATGGCGCGGCAGGCGGAGCTTTTGGGGTTCAGCCTCATGGTGGGGTGCATGCTGGCCAGTTCCCTCGCCATGGCCCCGGCCCTGCTGGTGGCGCAGCACGCGCAGGTGGTGGATCTGGATGGCCCTTTGTTGCTTGCTCAAGACCGCACTCCAGCCCTGCATTATGAGGGGGAGAAGGTCTTCCCGCCGCCCCCGGAACTGTGGGGGTGAGAGCGGGCCTCGAAAGTTATTGAGCTGAAAGCAAGACGACAACCTGACACATAAACGTATATAGACGTATACTCATATACAACCACATGTGTTGGATGGTCACTACTCCAACCCGGTGAGATGCGGATGCCAGCCAAAGACCCAGCCCCACCGGGCATGAATAAAAGCGTGGGCATCTAAGGCGAAACTATCCGCCTTCACGCCTGCCTGATGCACGTCTGCCTGTCGTGTTCGGGGGGCGCAACATGCGCGCCAGCAGCGCCACAGCGGCCCCCGCCCCGCCGATAGCTGCCGAAATGAGGAAAGCGTGTGCTCCCATCATCACCCAGAGCAAGCCGGCGATGATGCTTCCGCCAGCCATCATCAGGCTCACGGTCCATGATGCCAGAGACTGTGCCGATGCGGACCGGTGCTCCGGCACTCCTCGCGCAACCAGTTCCACCATGCCGAGATATGTCGCCCCGAAAGTGAAGGCATGAAGCAACTGAAGCGGCACCAGCACAGCGAGCGGCGGATCAAACGCCATGGCTGCGAACCGCACCACAGCTGCGACCCCGCCCAAAACAATCAGCCCCAGCGCTCCAAAGCGAACGACAAGCCGGGTGCCGAAACGAAACAGGGCGATCTCCGCCGCAACCCCCACCGCCCAGAGCAGGCCGATAATGGTGAGTGAATATCCCTCGGCCTGCCATTGCATGGAGCCAAAAGCATATAGCTGGGCATGACTGGCCTGCACCAGAGCCACCCCCAGCACTCCCAGCACCAGCCAACCATGTTCACGAATGCCGCCAGCCCCGCGCGGCGGCGGCGGCGCTGGGCGCTCCAGTTCCGGCAGGGTGTTGACGAAGGCCAAATAAGCCAGATGACCCGCCAGCATCATGAACACCACGGCACCAGCCCCAAGCGCCGTAATGATGACCCCACCCACCAGATTCGCGATCAGGAATGAGCCGGAGCCCCATTGTCGCGCGCGGCCATAATCCACGCGCCCTGCCCTCGCCTGCCGTGCCGTATAGGAATCGAGCAGCGAAAAGCTGGGATTCCAGCTCAGTGCCGTCAGCCCTAGAGCGATAAAGATGAGAAGGGGGGAGACACTGAACGCGAGAGCCGTGGTGCTGAATACGGTGGCAACACCCAGCAATGCCAGCACAGCACGGGGGCGGCCAACCTTGTCGGACACGAAACCAAGAACCGGGGTTGCGAAAAGGCGCGCGACCAGCGGCACCGCTATGGCAATGCCGATCTCTTCAGGCCCTAACCCGCGATACTGCAACCAGAGTGGCAGAAAAGGCATCTGGATGCCCAATGGCAGATAGAAGGCTGCAAAGGTTGCCCCCAGTGCCAGAGGCAACTTCCAGCGCGGGCCGGAAGCTGGAGGCGAAACATGCTGGACAGGCTTTTGCCCGGATGCTTCTGCCGAACGGTCACTGGCCGCATTGCCAACAGGCTCATCCGCCTCTTGCTGACCTTCCCTGACGGACATGAACATGACTTCCGCTGGCGTAGCGCCTCACATCGAAACTCCGGAATGCCTCTTGAGGCGCGAGCATTTCAAATGAGTTCGCAATAGAGGCACGGCATAGCGCATTTTACGCTGTTCCGTCGCGCCTCTCTTCACATCCGGAGAACTGGATGGAGAGAGAAAGAAGCCCGGCATCAAACGACGAGATCAGTCCCTAGCCCTGTTGTGCGCGGCGCAGTCTCCGGGTCAGCCAGTAACGGCGGTCAATGGGGCCGATATTATGGGCTTCAAGCACATTTTCCAGAAACTGCCGGGCGCTCTCCCGCCATGTATAACGCAGCGCAAAGCGGCGCGCGGCTTCGGGCGACAATTCCAGCGCCCGCAGACACGCAGAGCGCAAATCCTCATCCAGCACACCCACCGGCTCGGTCGCATCGGCCAGAACATCCATCGGACCTGTCACCGGATAGGCGGCAACGGGCAGGCCGCTGGCCATTGCCTCCAGCAAAACAATACCGAACGTATCCGTGCGACTGGGAAAACAGAACACGGTGCAGGCCGCATAGACACGAGCCAGAGCCTCGCCCTCCAGCGCGCCCAGAAAATGAACCTCAGGATACCGCACCCTCAGTTCATCCAGCGCAGGGCCACTGCCAACAACCACCTTGCTGCCGGGCAGGTCCAGCTTGAGGAAAGCCTCGATATTCTTCTCGACAGAAACACGCCCCACGAACAGGAAGCGTGGCCCCGGCAGGCTGCGGATATCCTCAATGGGCTCATCCGGACGCGGGCGAAACAGCTCTGCATCCACCCCGCGTGACCAGCGCATGAGGCGACGAAAACCGCGCGCCTCAAGATCACGTTCCAGCGTGGCGGTGGAGACCATGACCCCGCCCGCCGCATTATGGAAGGAGCGCAGCCATGCATAGCTTACCCGCTCCGGCACGGGTGCGCGGGCGGAGAGATATTCGGGAAACTTGGTGTGATAGGAGGTTGTGAAAGTGCGTCTCTGGGCAATACAGGCGCGCCGCACCAGCATGCCGATCGGCCCTTCTGTCGCGATATGGACAAAGTCCGGGTCAGCTTCCTCAATCCGCCGCCGGATCATGCGGGGGGTAACAAGAGCCAGACGGATTTCATCATAGGTGGGCAGGCCCACCGTGCGGTAGCCCTCGGGCGTGAGAAAGACAATCTCTGCGCCGAGATGCGGAGCTTCCTGCGCCAGATATTCCAGCGAACGAACCACGCCATTGATTTGGGGATGCCACGCATCCGTGGCGACGAGCACACGCATCACGCGGCCGCCCGGGCCCCCTCCTTCACCGACGGAGAACTCGTGTCCTCCGCAGTTGTCATCTGGCGTGTCCAGCACAAAATCTCCATTCGCCCGTCTTCATGCTCGGCTATGGCTGTACAGCTTTCCACCCAGTCACCGCAATTGACGTAACGTATACCGAAATGGTCATGAAGTGCAGCATGGTGGATGTGTCCACAGATGACACCATCCACCTCGCGCCGCCGGGCTTCATCAGCCACCGCCTCTTCGAACTTGCCAATGAAGTTGACAGCGTTCTTCACCTTCAGCTTCGCCCACTGGCTGAGAGACCAGTAGGTGAGGCCAAGGCGGCGGCGGATAAGATTGACATAAGTGTTCAGACCCAGCGCGGTGGTGTAGGCCCAGTCTCCCATGAAGGCGAGCCATTTGGCGTGGCGCACCACCACGTCGAACACATCTCCATGGATGACCAGATAGCGCTTGCCATCAGCAGCCTCATGGATGGCGGTTTCAACCACCTCGATATCGCCGAAATGCGTGCCGTAATAGTCACGCAGGAATTCATCATGATTTCCTGGCAGATACACAATGCGCGCGCCCTTGCGGCCCTTGCGCAGCAGCTTCTGCACCACATCATTGTGCTTCTGCGGCCAGTACCAGGATGACTTCAGCCGCCAGCCATCGACAATATCGCCGACGAGATAGATGACATCAGCATCATTATACTTCAGGAAATCAAGCAGTAGCTCCGCCTGACAGCCCCGTGTGCCGAGATGGACATCCGAAATAAAGAGCGCCCTGTAATGACGGGCCTCCGGGCCAGTGTCCGGACGTGTCTCTACACTGATGGGCAGATTGGTCTTGCCGGTCGTATCCATGGCGGACCCCGCTTTCTCCCGCGCCGGAGCCGGGAGGGTCAAGAACCAGAAGAGCCAAGTGCAGACGGCATTGTCTGCTCTGGACCCAAACCTAGACCTGTGACCGGACCGGGCGCTCTTCAGAAGCACGCGGATCACTTAGCCGGAGTCGCCTGTCTGTTTTATGACGCACTGCGACATGGCCAGCGCGTCGGGCGGGACAGGCGGAAAGTGCGACATCAAGGCAACAGCGCCAGCGCCCCTATTGCAGGGTTGTATGCGCCAGCCATGTCTTCACGGCCATCAAGGCATCGCGCTTGTTGCCTGTACGATGGCGCGCTTCCTCGAACATGGCAAGCTGCATATCTGCACTGGTGCCCTGCCCGGCAATCGTACGGATTTGCATCAGCTCGTTCAGGCTTCCGAGCGCATCCGCATCTTCGGCGACCAGATTGAGCAGACCTTCCACGGCATCCCCCACGGAAATGGCACGCCGCTGGGCCAGATCCACAAAAGAGCCATGCACGCCATAGCGCTGGGCACGCCACTTGTTTTCATCGGCAATGGCCCGATCAACCGTGCCAACATCCGCATTGTGATACGGATTGCGGACCAGAAAACGCACCAGCGCGCGATAAAGTGCGGCAATAGCCAGCGTATCTTCCAGACGGGTGCAGCTGTCGGGTGCGCGCAATTCCAGCGTCGGCGACGTGCGCGAGGGACGAACCACCCACCACACAGAGCTCGAATCCGACATCATGCGCGCAGAAACCAGCGCATTCACATAACGCTCATAGTCGGCATTGTTCTCGAACATCTCCGGCAGACCGGTGCGGGGCAACTCATCACTGGCCGCAAGACGATAGCCCATCAGCCCCGTCCGCTTCGAGCCCCAGAATGGCGAAGACGTGGAAAGAGCAATGAAATAAGGAATATAGGGCACGATGCGCCGCATCACGTCCACGCGCATGTCCGGGTCTGGCAATTCCACATGCACATGCAGCCCGCAAACCATGTTGCGCTCTGCCATCATCTGGAGGCCTGCCCCCATCGCGTCATTGCGGCTGGCTTTGGCATCACGGGCACTGTCCCAGATCGCGGTCGGATGGGTGCCCGCGGCCAGAATACCAAGGCCATGCTGCTCCCCCACCGTACCGGCGAGTTGGCGCAGGTGACGCAAACTATCCGCGGCATCCCGCATGGACAGCGTGGAGGCCGTGGAAACCCCAATTTGCCAAGGCAGCACGGCATCCGCGAGCTGGCCCCGCCCTGTTTCTCGCTCCACCTGCTCCGCCAGTTCCTGACGAAAATCGGCCGGCTGGCGCTTCTGGATTGCCCGTGAGGCAGCATCAATGACGAAGAACTCCTCTTCGATTCCGAATTGGTAGCGCTGCGTCATGCGACTGCCTCATAGAATTATTTCAGAAATCACCCACGGTAAATCACCCGATTCCGCCGGTGCACAACAGACACACGGAAATTTCGACCAAAATACGGCCTGTACACCATATTCTTCTTATACAAGATTTCCAAAATTCTTATCGCAATGCAATATGCGCGATAAAAACAGAAAAAATACAAATCAATATTCATCGAATAACACAGAGGAACACAAATAATCGAACATCAAAACAAAGCATTCACTGAATCACCTCACACACCCTGCGGCCTCCACCAAGGCCAGCGCTGCAACAGCGGCGGTATCGGCGCGCAGAATACGCGGCCCAAGGGACAGAACGACTGAACGGCGAGAAAGTTCCATGCGTTCTTCCGGGGAAAAGCCCCCCTCGGGGCCGATAAGCACACTCACCGGCCTGTGTGATGCGGTGCGAAGCGCCGTGATGGGATCGGCCTCAGGTGCCCCCTCATCGCAGAAAACCAATGCTCTTTCAGGGGAAAGCTCTTCAAGCCATTGGGAAAGCGAACGCGGTGCATTCACGACTGGCAATGTCAGGATGCCGCATTGCTCTGCGGCTTCCACCGCATTCGCGGTCATCCGCTCCAGATTGATGCGCGACACCTGCGTGTAGCGGGTGAGCACAGGGGTGAGCACACCTGCCCCCATCTCCACGGCCTTCTGAACCATATAATCCAGCCGGGCATGCTTGAGCGGTGCAAACGCATATTCCCGCGTAAGAGCAGGCGGCTGGGCGCGCGTTTGCCCGGATACCGCAAAACGCGCCTCGCGCTTGCCTGCGGCCAGCCGCTCCGCCTTCCACTCTCCATCCCGGCCATTGAAAAGAAGAATACGTCCCTGCACCGGCAGACGGATGACATTCAGCACATAATGCGCCTGTTCCGGCTCCAGCACGATTTCCGCCCCTTCGGACAGATCATTGGACACATGCAGACGCTGGGCGCGGAAATCAAAATCGGCAGTCATGGCGGAATCCCTATCCGGTCTCCGGGGCTTTATGAACTGGGACACCATGTGCAGGCGATGATGGCAAGGGCCTTCAGGATTTCGACTGGAGTGCTCACATAAAAAAGCCCGGCGTGCCGTGCGGGCACACCGGGCCTTCGTCAATATCAGCTTGGCTTCAGCGCCAAATCACTTCTTGTTTCCAGCTGCATCGAACTGGGCGAGATAGGCAATCAGATCCGCGCGCTCCGCATCGTTTTTGACGCCGGCGAAGGCCATCTTGCCCTTGGGGGCCAAAACCTTGGGATTGGTGAGATAGCTGTTCAAATTTGCATCATCCCAGACCTTTCCAGCGGCGGCGCCATCAAGAATATCCTGAGAGTATTTGAACCCCTCGAAATGCGCCCACTTCGCCCCCACAATCCCGTTCAGTGGCGGCCCGACCCGAGGCTTTGCAGTGGGACCAACCATGTGGCAGGCCATGCACTTCTTGAAAACCTTCTCACCCTTGGCAGCATCCGGTTCAGCGAAGGCGGCGCTGGAAGCCCCCGCCAGAGTAACAGCGGCCAGTGCGGCAGCGATGAGCGAAGCCAGACGCATGATGAAACTCCCCCTTCCAGCGCACCTGTGTGAAGCAGGCGCACCATGCATGATCACCGATGGCTCACATCCCGGTGCGAGCCCGTAACCAACAGGCGCACACAGAACGGCAAGCGCCTCTCGGCACCTATCTTTTTATTATCATATTTCCAGAAAGAGCGTCGATGCGACCATGAGCCCTGCTCGAATGGGCATTTAGGGTCAATCTGACGCAAGCGGAGTTGATTTGAGGGAATTCAGAGGGTTGGGCAGCGAATGCCCGGCACATTCCCGATGCATAATCAACGGGAATGCTTCTGCCAGATATGGCACCACATACGGCTTGCGCGCATGAGGTGCGATGCGTTTGAAAATGTCAGCGCATGCTCGCTGCAGCGCGTGCGCCTTCATATTCCCGCATCAAGACATCCACCAGCTCCGCGGCAGGCAAGGCGCGTGCAAACGGCGCACCCTGCCCCGCCCATTGCGCGCCATAGCTGGTATCTCCAGCGGTCTTGGCGGCTGCATTCAGTGCCTTTCCGGCATCATAGGCCATGGGATAGCCCGCCGGTCGCAGCCCCTTATGTGCCAGAGACAGGCCAAGCTCTGTGAACCCATTGGCGATGCAGCGGGCAGGACGGCCAGATATGGCATCGGTCAATATGGTCTGGTTTGCACCCGGCCCCAGAAGTGCTGACCGATGGGCCGCATCCGCCGCACTTTCAGGACAAGCGACGAAGGCCGTGCCCAGCTGCACGGCGACCGCCCCAAGATCAAGGCATGCCGCTATCGCCCCACCATTCATGATGCCGCCTGCGGCGATCACCGGCAAAGACTGCGCCTGCACCAGAAGCTGCACCAGAGTGAATGTGGACAGGCGCTCATCACGCGCCTCGGGATCAAACATGCCACGGTGGCCACCCGCCTCTATGCCTTGCGCAACCAGCGCATCAACACCGGCGGCAACGGCAGCATGTGCCTCTTCCAGATTTGTGACACAGGCAAACAGTATCGCGCCATCCTGCTTCAGCCGACCGATCTGTGCCGCTGAAGGCAGCCCGAAATGGAAGCTGACAAGGGCCGGGCGCTCCTCAGACAGCATATCCGCCACATCATCCGCGCTCACAAAGCTGCGATAGATCTCATGCAAATGCGCGGGAGGCTGCGCACCAAATTGCTCAAAAATCGGCGTGAGAGCCTCCACCCAACGGGCCTCCCGGCCCGCATCAGGCACCCCTGGAGCATGGCAGAACAGATTGACGTTGAAAGGCTTATCTGTTGCGGCGCGGGTCGCGCGGATAGCCTTTCTGCCGCCTTCAGCATCCACGGCCCCAAGCGCGATAGAACCAAGCGCTCCCGCCGAGCAAACCGCGGCAGCCAGTGCGGGGGTGGATGTACCTGCCATTGGGGCCTGAATAATTGGCACCCGCATCTGCAACCGTTCAAGCAGGCTGGACATGGCATCCTCTCCCCTTATGGCGGCGACCGAAACTGGCACACCGCCTGTGCTAGCCAATATATGCGCTTCACACGCGGTGCTGAACCACGAACTGCACAAGAATTATTCAACTCCGGCCATATGCGAGCCGGCATGAAAAAAGCGGGACAGCACATGCCGCCCCGCTAGATCTCATCAAAACCCAAGCATCTCAGATGCCCTGCGCACGAAGCTCACCTATGGCCTATGCCTCAGGCGCGAGACCATCTTCGCCCTCATCCGGAGCCCCCTCGCCGCCGGCATCCTCACTGATATGCTCGACAGAAACGACGCGCTCACCTTCGGCCGTATCAAAGACAATCACACCCTGACTGGCGCGTCCGACAATACGAATACCATCGACAGGGCAACGGATAAGCTGCCCGCCATCGGTCACGAGCATGATCTGGTCATGCTCTTCCACCGGGAACGAGGCGACCAGCGGGCCATTACGGTCATTCACCGCCATGGCAACGATGCCCTTGCCGCCACGTCCGGTCACACGATATTCGTAAGACGAACTGCGCTTGCCATAGCCATTTTCGGAGACAGTGAGGATGAACTGCTCAGCCTCGCTCATCTTCACATAAAGATCCTGCCCAAGCTGGCCATTGCCGATAGCGCCTTCCTCGGCGTCCACCTCGACCGTATCGGCCGCCTCACCCTGAAGAGCACGCCGCATCTTAATATAGGCGAGCCGCTCCTCGGCAGAAGCGTCCACATGGCGAATGATCGCCATGGAGATCAGGCGATCCCCATCTTCAAGGCGAATACCGCGCACGCCCACGCTGTCACGCCCCTTGAAGACGCGCACATCCATGACCGGGAAGCGGATGCATGCACCATTGGCGGTGGTCAGAAGCACATCATCGTCTTCATTGCACAGACCAACCTCGGCAATAGCCTCGCCCTCGCCAAGCTTCATGGCGATCTTGCCGTTGCGGTTCACATTCTCGAAGTCTGTCAGCGCATTTCGCCGCACAGTGCCCGATGTGGTCGCGAACATGATCTGCGCGCGTTCATTTTCCTCCCCCTTCTCGGGAAGAAGAACCACGGACGTGATGCGCTCATCCGGTGCCAGAGGCAGAATATTCACCAACGCCTTGCCACGGGCCTGAGGCGCAGCAAGAGGCAGGCGCCACACCTTCAGCTTGTAGACCTGCCCCTTGGAGGAGAAGAACAGCACCGGCGCGTGGGTGGACGCCACAAACAGGCGGGTGACGAAATCCTCGTCCCGCGTCTGCATGGCCGAACGGCCCTTGCCGCCACGTCGCTGCGCCCTGTAGGTGGATAGCGGCACACGCTTGATATAGCCGGCGTGGGAAACGGTCACCACCATCTCCTCACGCTGGATGAGATCCTCATCCTCCAGATCGCCGAAGCCTTCGACGATCTCCGTACGGCGCGGTGTGCCAAACTCTGCCTTGATGGACAGCAGCTCATCCCGGATGATGGCCCGCATACGCGGACGGCTGGACAGAATATCGAGATAATCCGCAATCTCGACAGCCAGCCTCTCCAGCTCATCAGCAATTTCATCCCGCCCAAGAGCGGTAAGGCGCTGGAGACGCAGATCCAGAATGGCGCGCGCCTGCTCCAAGGAAAGACGATATGTGCCATCCGCATTCAGCATGTGCCGCGGATCCGCGATCAACTGAATCAGCGGAGCCATATCATGTGCCGGCCAATCACGCCCCATCAGGGACTCGCGTGCGGTGGCCGGATCCGGCGCGGTACGGATAAGGCGGATCACCTCATCGATATTCGCGACGGCAATCGCCAGACCAACCAACACATGGGCGCGGTCCCGCGCCTTGCGCAGGAGATACTTGGTGCGCCGGCTTATGACCTCTTCCCGGAAGGCGATGAAGGCGGTGAGCACATCATGCAGGTTCATAAGGCCCGGTTTGCCGCCGGACAGGGCAACCATGTTCACGCCGAACGAGGTCTGAAGCAGGGTCTGCCGATAGAGGTTGTTCAGAACAACATCTGCCTGGGCATCTCGCTTGATCTCGATCACGACCCGCATCCCATCGCGGTCGCTCTCGTCACGGATCTCCGAAATCCCTTCAATGCGCTTGTCGCGCACCAGTTCGGCAATCTTTTCGATCATCGTCGCCTTGTTCACCTGATAGGGAATCTCGGTGATGATGAGCGCTTCGCGATCCTTGCGAATATTCTCAATGGCTGCGCGGGCGCGCATGAGAATTGAACCACGCCCGGTCAGATAAGCCTGCCGAATACCCGTGCGCCCCAGAATGAGCGCACCTGTCGGGAAATCCGGCCCGGGCAAATAATCCAGAAGAGCTTCAGGCTCAAGAGCGGGATCGTCCAGCAGCGCCACTGTGACATCAACCACCTCACCCAGATTATGGGGCGGGATGTTGGTCGCCATGCCGACAGCAATACCACCCGCGCCATTCACCAGAAGGTTCGGCACACGGGCAGGAAGGACGCTCGGCTCTCTCTCGGAATTATCGTAGTTGTCCTGAAAGTCGACGGTCTCCTTATCGAGATCGTCGAGCAGGGCATTCGTGATTTTCTGGAGGCGCACCTCGGTGTAACGCATGGCCGCGGCCTGGTCGCCATCAACCGAGCCGAAATTGCCCTGGCCATCCACCAGCGGCACACGCATGGCAAACACCTGCGCCATGCGAACCAATGCGTCATAAACCGACTGATCACCGTGTGGGTGATACTTACCGATAACGTCGCCAACCACGCGGGCAGACTTGCGATAGGACTTGTTCCACTCATACCCGTTCTCATGCATGGAGAACAGGATGCGGCGATGCACAGGCTTCAATCCGTCGCGCACATCGGGCAAGGCCCGCGCAACGATGACGCTCATGGCATAATCGAGGTAGGAGCGAGAAAGCTCCTCCGTGATGGAAACAGGCCGGATGTCGTAAGACGGCTCGTCGCCCGAAATCGGCGTCTCGGAGTCAGCCAAAAGTCAACACTCGCATAACATTCGAAGGACGGACCTTACTAGCCGATTCATGCTTTGAATGCCAGAGAAACCCGACCGGCCAATTTAAATAAATTTTCAATAAAACAATGACTTAGACAAAACACCAGAAAGATCCGCTCATCAGAAAGAGCGCACGCCCGTATTTCGCCCGCCCGCAAAAGAGCGCAACCTCAGTGGCCAGTCATAATCCTGACACCCAAAGGATTGGGCAGCGAAAGCAATTCGGGCCGGCAACTCGAAAGCTCCGGCCCGCATCATTTTGATCAGAAAGGAATCTCATCATCGAGATCGCTCACAGGGCGACCGCCGCCTGACCCAGAACCGCCACCGCGCCGCGGGCCGCCGCCACCATAGCCGCCGCCACCCATCGGGCCCGACGACCCGAAGTCTGAGCCCCCGCCATAATCATCGCCACCCTCACTGCCGCCACTCCGGCCATCCAGCAGGGTCAACTCACCGCGATAGGGACGCAGGACAACTTCAGTTGTGTACTGCTCGCGACCGTCCCGCTCGAACTTCCGGGTTTCGATCTGGCCTTCGATATAGACCTTGGAGCCCTTCTTCAGAAACTTTTCGGCGACACCCACCAGGTTCTCATTGAAAATGACAACACGGTGCCACTCGGTGCGTTCCCGCCGCTCGCCGGAAGCCTTGTCCCGCCAGTTTTCCGATGTGGCGATCGACAGATTGCAGACCCGCCCACCATTCTGGAAGCTCTTCACTTCCGGGTCACGGCCAAGATTGCCGATCAGGATCACCTTGTTGACGCTGCCGGCCATTGGCGAGCCTCCATCTCTTCCAAGCATCTAAATGATGCCGCACCCTACCAAGCCAGCCGCACGGCGCGACCCGCAATGCAGGTTATCCACCATAAAGCCCACGATATGCGCATCTGAGCCGAGATGCGCACCAAGAATGTTCTTTTTATGTTCTACGCACATCTGCGCAGAACGACAAGATCGCCCTGCTCGGCATCAGAGATATTTTTGACTCGCAATGGCCAAAAGTTCCACTTATGTTCCCTTCCGCATTGCACATTGCACACTAGATACAGGCCAAGGCCACGAGAACAGCGCGGAAACTGTCAGGAGTGGATTCTGGCCTGTTCCTTCAAACCCTGCATTTTGCCCCCTTCAGACATTGACCGGCATGCACCCAACCCGCACGGCTTGTCTTCACGATTGAGAGTTCCATGTCGGATCGCGATTCTGTTATGCGGCTCACACCAGCCACCATGCCCATAGCCCGCCGAGACTCGCGGACCCTGTCGGTGCGTGGTGCACGCGAACACAATCTGAAGAACGTGGATCTCGATATTCCGCGAGACAGCCTGGTGGTCTTCACCGGGCTTTCGGGGTCTGGCAAAAGCTCGCTGGCGTTTGACACGATTTATGCTGAAGGTCAGCGGCGATATGTGGAAAGCCTCTCAGCCTATGCCCGCCAGTTTCTGGAGATGATGCAGAAGCCGGATGTAGACCAGATTGACGGTCTCTCCCCGGCCATTTCCATTGAGCAAAAGACCACATCTAAGAACCCGCGCTCTACTGTTGGCACGGTCACTGAAATTCACGATTATATGCGCCTGCTGTGGGCGCGTGTGGGTGTGCCCTACTCTCCCGCGACCGGATTGCCAATTGAAAGTCAAACCGTATCGCAGATGGTGGATCGCGTGCTGGCACTTCCTGAAGGGGCAAGGCTTTATCTGCTTGCCCCTGTGGTGCGCGGACGCAAGGGCGAGTACCGCAAGGAACTTGCGGAATGGATGAAAAAGGGCTTCCAGCGCGTCAAGATTGACGGCGCTTTCCACGAGATTGCCGAGGCCCCGGCGCTCGACAAGAAATTCAAGCATGACATCGATGTGGTCGTTGACCGCATCGTGGTGCGCGGTGACCTTGCCCAGCGTCTTGCAGACAGTTTTGAAACGGCGCTGGGATTGGCAGACGGTATAGCTGTCGCCGAGTTCGCGGATGAAAAAGACGAACATGGCGCGCCAAGGCGCATTGTTTTTTCTGAGAAGTTCGCCTGCCCGGTGTCTGGCTTCACTATTGCCGAGATTGAGCCGCGCCTGTTCTCATTCAACAATCCGTTTGGGGCATGCCCCGCTTGTGACGGGCTGGGGGTGGAGCAAACCATAGATCCCGATCTGGTCGTGCCAGACAGGATGCGTACCCTGCGGCAAGGAGCGATTGCTCCCTGGGCCAAATCTACCTCACCTTATTATGGGCAAACGCTTGAAGCTCTCTCAAAGCACTATGGCTTTGAGCTTTCAACGCCGTGGTGCGACCTGCCGGAAAAGGCACGTGATGTGCTGCTGAATGGTTCGGGCACTGAGAAAATCGTCTTTGCCTATAATGATGGCCTGCGCTCTTACGAGACCGATAAACCCTTTGAAGGAGTGGTGCGCAATCTGGACCGACGCTGGAAGGAAACTGAAAGTGACTGGGCGCGCGAGGAAATCTCGAAATATTTCTCCACCGTCCCCTGTGCGGCATGTAACGGCTATCGCCTTAAGCCCGAAGCTCTGGCTGTCAAAATCAACAGGCTTCACATTGGCCAGGCCAGCGCATTTTCCGTGAAAGCGGCAGCGCGCTGGTTTGAAGAACTGCCGGAACATCTGACCGACAAGCAGAACGAGATCGCCACCCGCATCCTGAAGGAAATTCGCGAGCGACTGACCTTTCTGCTGGATGTGGGGCTTGAATATCTCACCCTCGCCCGCGCTTCCGGCACACTCTCCGGTGGCGAGAGCCAGCGTATCCGCCTTGCATCGCAAATCGGATCAGGCCTCACGGGGGTACTCTATGTGCTTGATGAGCCCTCTATCGGCCTTCATCAGCGCGACAACAGCCGCCTGCTGGAAACGCTGAAGCATCTGCGAGACCTCGGCAACACCGTGATTGTTGTGGAGCATGACGAGGATGCCATTCTCGCGGCAGACTATGTGGTGGATGTCGGCCCCGGCGCGGGCATCCATGGCGGTCGTATCGTCTCCCAGGGCAAGCCTCAGGATATTCTGGCCGACCCTCAATCACTGACAGGACGCTATCTTACCGGAGAGCTTTCCGTGGGGGTGCCTGCCCGACGCAAGCCCAACCCGAAGCGGATGCTGCGCCTTGAGGGGGCCAGGGGCAATAACCTGAAGAATGTCACAGCCGAGATACCGCTTGGCCTGTTCACTGCTGTCACGGGCGTTTCGGGCGGAGGCAAATCCACGCTGCTGCTGGATACGCTTTATAGGGCTGTTGCGCGCCGGCTGAATGGTGCGAACGAGGCACCTGCCCCCTATGACCGGCTGGATGGTCTCGAGCATCTGGACAAGGTGATTGATATCGACCAGTCGCCCATCGGCCGGACACCGCGCTCCAATCCCGCCACCTATACGGGGGCATTTACGCCCATTCGTGACTGGTTTGCCGGCCTTCCGGAGGCCAAGGCGCGCGGTTATGGGCCGGGACGCTTTTCCTTCAATGTGAAGGGGGGGCGCTGCGAGGCATGCCAGGGTGATGGCGTCATCAAGATTGAGATGCACTTTCTGCCCGATGTGTATGTCACGTGTGATGTATGCAAGGGCAAGCGCTATAATCGTGAAACTCTTGAAGTGATGTTCAAGGGCAAGTCAATTGCCGATGTGCTGGACATGACGGTTGAGGAAGGCGCGGCTTTCTTCAAGGCGGTGCCGAGCGTGCGCGACAAGCTGGAAACACTGCGTCGTGTTGGGCTGGACTATGTGAAGGTCGGCCAGCAGGCCAATACACTTTCAGGCGGCGAGGCCCAGAGAGTGAAGCTTTCCAAGGAGTTGTCTCGTCGTGCCACCGGGCGCACGCTCTATATTCTGGATGAACCCACGACCGGCCTTCACTTCCATGATGTCAAAAAACTTCTGGAGGTGCTGCATGAACTGGTCAAACAGGGCAACACGGTTGTGGTGATCGAGCATAATCTCGATGTCATCAAGACTGCAGATTGGGTCATCGACCTTGGCCCCGAGGGCGGAGATGGTGGTGGCGAGATTGTCGCGACCGGAACACCTGAAGATGTTGCCGCCAATCCGCGCTCGCACACCGGGCACTTTCTGGCGGAACTTCTGGCGCGTCGTCCCACTCACTCTGCGAAGAGCCGCGAAGCAGCAGAACCAGTCCATGCGGAAGCATCCGCGCAGGAGGAAATTGTCTCGCCAGACAAGGTAACGCGAGCCCGCGGGCGCACGCGCAGCAAGACAACAGCGGAGTGAAGATAGAGCGTAACGCGCAGCCTCCCTCATCCCAATGACAGGAACGGACGTCGCGGCCTTGAAGCGCGAGGCCTTCCTGCGATAGATGATGACGAAGAGATGTCCTCTGCCCGGAGATTGCTACAGAAACAACACCGGGCAAGCGGATTTCGCGTGTGTTGTTCTGAATCTCCCAATCAGGGCGGAAGAGCCGGTGGCGCACACCGCTGGACTGCGATATCGCCATCAGGAGTGTGTGTATGACCCCCGTTCACGTTATCGGCGCCGGTCTCGCCGGTTCCGAAGCCACCTGGCAACTTGTACGCCAGGGCGTGCCGGTGATTCTGCATGAAATGCGCCCTGTTCGCAGCACCGAAGCCCACCATGGCCACGACTTCGCTGAGCTGGTGTGCTCCAACTCCTTCCGCTCGGATGATGCCGAGGCCAATGCCGTGGGCGTTCTGCATGCTGAAATGCGCCGGGCGGACTCGCTCATCATGCGCATGGCTGATGCACACCGTGTACCCGCCGGCGGTGCTCTGGCCGTAGATCGGGTTAGTTTTGCGCAAGCCGTAACCGCTGCACTGGAAGCTCATCCGCTTGTGGAGATCCGGCGCGAGGAGATTTCCAGCCTTCCCCCGCACGAATGGGACAAGGTCATTATCGCTACCGGGCCGCTCACGGCCCCGGCTTTGGCGCAGGCTGTGCTAGATATTACAGGAGAAAGCGCCCTCGCCTTCTTCGATGCGATCGCACCCATCGTGCATTTTGACAGCATCGACATGGACAAGGCGTGGTTCCAGTCCCGTTATGACAAGAGCGGGCCGGACAGCAATGGCGCAGATTATATCAACTGCCCGATGAATCAGGAGCAGTACAACGCCTTCATTGATGCCCTTATGGCGAGTGAAACCGTCCCGCTACGCGACTTCGAGGCCAAAACCCCATATTTTGATGGCTGCCTGCCCATTGAAGTGATGGCTGAGCGTGGCCGCGAGACACTGCGCTTTGGCCCAATGAAACCTGTGGGCCTCACGAACCCGCGTGATCCGACTGTCAAATCCTACGCGATTGTGCAATTGCGACAGGATAACAAGCTGGGGACGCTCTATAATATGGTCGGGTTCCAGACCAAATTGCGTCATGCAGAGCAGGTGCGTATTTTCCGGACCATTCCAGGCCTTGAGAACGCGGAGTTCGCGCGCCTTGGCGGACTGCATCGCAACACCTATCTCAATTCCCCCAACCTGCTTGATGAGAGCCTGCGCCTGAAGGCGGATACCCGCCTGCGCTTTGCCGGGCAGATTACCGGCTGCGAGGGCTATGTGGAAAGTGCGGCTGTGGGTCTTCTTGCCGGGCGTTTCGCCGCTGCCGAGCGCAAGGGGGCGATACAATTACCTCCTCCTCCCACGACGGCCTTGGGCGCCCTGCTGGGACACATCACGGGTGGCCACATTGAAACCGTGGAAGCTGGTCCGCGTTCCTTCCAGCCCATGAATATCAATTTTGGCCTGTTCCCCCCACTGGCAGAAGCGCCGCGCGCTGAAGGTGGCAAGCGTCTGCGTGGCAGCGAAAAGGCCCTCGCGCGCAAAAAAGCTTTCGCCGCGCGTGCCCTCGCTGATATCGGGCCATGGCTTGACAGCGATGACAAGGCAACCCAGAGCCCAACCTATTCAGATTGAATCGCAAGGACGGTTCAATCTGAATGATGACACCGTCTCGCATCCTGAGTTTTAAAGGCGCGACATCACACCTGTAATGATCATTGTCTTACAGGTCTGGATCGTGCTTCCCGGAGACGCCCATGGCCCGCTCTGTCCAGAATGTTCCGCCGATTGAGTATAATGCCGATATGGCGCGCTTTACCGTGGATACGGTTTTAAAGCGCGATGTATTCTCCGTGGTGGAGCGTGGCACATGGACGGACACGCAAGGCCGGGAATGGCCCGCTGTGCGCCGGCGCTGGAATGAAGTTTCTCCATGGCTGGCACTCCTTGCGCGCCGTCTTGCCGCCTTTGAGGTACAGGCACTGGAGCGGGTCACCTCGACAGGCGTCACAACACCGCTGCTCGCCGTAGGACATCGCTTCCTCGTGCGCGGCTGGATTGAAGGCGTACCCTTACAAATCGCCCGTCCTGCGGGAGACAGCCATTTTTTTCATTCAGCACGCCAGGCCCTGCACTTACTGCACCGCAATGGCTATGTGCATAATGACCTGGCCAAGCAACAGAACTGGTTGCATGGAGCCGATGGTGAAGCATGGCTGATGGACTTCCAGCTTGCCCTGCCCATCAGCCGACGCTGGAAGCTGGGGCGCGTACTGGCCTATGAAGACCTGCGCCATCTGCTGAAGCACAAGCGCACCTATTGCCCCGATGAACTGACGCCACGCGAACGCGCAATGCTGGCAAAGAAAAGCGCTATTACACGCGTATGGATGGCTACGGGTAAGCGCGTATACAGATTTGTAACCCGCCGCCTCTTGTCCTACTCGGACACAGAGGGCAGAGGTCCGCGTGTCACTCAGGTCGGGCCAAGCATCATCACGGCTCTGCGCTCACACCCTTCAGTGGCTGATGCACACATGGCGGACTTCCAGACACTCGGCGGCAAGGTGGGGCTTTATGCCTTTGTTGAGCTCAAGCCCGGTATGCAGGTTTCTGATGAGGCCTTGCGTGCGCACATTGCGACGTCTCTTACGGACAAGCCCCATCTAAACCATTTGCAAATTGTGCAGGCATTGCCCCGCGCTGCAGATGGTTCCGTTCGAGATGACCTTCTCCTGCTTATTGCTCGCAACCAGATCGAAATGCTTCAGGATCTCGCGGGCTCTGAAGCCATGCGTCAGCAGGTGGCTGAGATTGCCCGTTCGCGTCAAAATCTGACGGATCGCATTACGCGCAACGCGACGTCCTGATCACACGACGCGCACCAAACGAGGGCGCATTGCGCCCTCTCTCATTTGGTCGGGCAATTACAATGATACAGGTATACACATTAACAGCAAATACCCCCAACAATCATACGCGTATACGCACATACAATTCGAAAGGGACGATGCGCTCTCTATCGCAACAACAGACAACAACTCAAAAACACATATTTGTATACACGCATACAATAAACATATCAGACCGTATACGTGTCACTCCGTATGACAGATAAGGCGTATGCGACTACCGGATTATACGTTCATCCATGAGCCGGGCAGAGATTGCCGCCTTTCCCTTCTTAACAAAGAGCAGGTCGATGGCCTCCTCGAGAAGAGCCTGAACGGTTGTATCCTCCTCAGCTGCGAGCATGCGCAACTGCCTCGCCACTTCTGGCGGAAAGTGTCCACCGATCAACCTTGTGCCAGCACGACCCGGGCGACGCGCCTTCTCGGGCTGAGGGAGGGGTGCGGCCTCCTCCACCACAATGGCCGGCTCAACTGTACGTCCACGCCGCGGAGGAGCGGCTGAAGGCTTGCTCTCCTCGGCAGGAGCCTGCTGCATTGCCCGGTTCAAAACTGCCTGCAAAGCATTAGTCATGACCTGAATGCTCCTTCGCCTCACCGTTTATGTGTATACCAATATAGTCATATAAGCCTATAATTTCCTGAGCGGCCTTCCCTTCAGGATCCAGCTCCTGAGCTGCACGTCCCGTTTGTTGAGCACGTGAATAGGCAATGCGGCTGCCAATGCGCACTGGACATAGCTGCGCATCCAGTTCACGGATCGCGCGCTCAGTATCTTCAACTTCTCGGCCCTGATAGGGGCAAAATGTGAGGGCAATGGCATAGGGGCGCTCATAGCGCTTCACCAGTTCCAGCGTGCGCGTCATTGCCATCACATCCAGCACGGCAGGTCGTGTCGGAACCAGTACAAAGTCCGCCCGCTGGGTGGCCTCGTAGGCGATATCCTTGGAGAAGGGCGGCGTATCGATGACAGCGAGATCACAACCGGCACTTTCCGCAGCGGAAAGAACGTGACCGAGACGAGATGCAGGAACGGCAGTAATTGCCAGCGGGTCCTCAAACAAGGTTTCCTGCCGTGTATCCTTCCAAAAGCTCGCACTGGCCTGAGGGTCAAGATCCACAATCACCACACTTAACCCACGTCGCACCGCTTCCACTGCAAGAGCTGTCGCCAGAGTTGTTTTCCCGACACCGCCCTTCTGCGAGACGATGGCCAATGTTTTCATAAACCCACCTCAGACATACAGGTATACACAAATACAGGCATATGGAATCCAGCCACATGCACAACTCATTAGCGCACGCGGATTCGCATAGGCATTATAAGCGAGAAGACGCACCTGAGTATACACACCGTTAACCATACACATAAATCATGTATATTTCTATATGTGTATACTAAGTGGTAACGTGTCGATTGAGAGTGAAATCAATCAGGTGCGCACTAAGCCGCCACCAGCTTTTATGCGACGGGCAGCAGACCAAAGTGCAAACTGGCGCCAGAAAACCGATAGGCCAGCCATATCACGAAAAGGATCAGCCACCTTTGCAAGGGCCCTCAAATCCCCGGGAACGAGTCTTAAAGGCAATAAGGGTGCAGCAAGACGTAGGCGCCCCTCTTTCGGTAACGCCATAAAAGCGGTATTGGCCCGAGCAAGATGACCTGAAGCCGCCTCTCGCAGATCGCTCAGAGTGGCAACAAGACCCGCGCTCACCTTCCCGGAAACAGCATCCTCGCGTCCCATGCCGTGACGCGCCAGCATGTCGAGCGGCAGATAACACTGACCACGTCTTGCATGAACCGGAAAGCTGCGCATCAACCCGGTCATCGCAAGCGCAACGCCACCATGCCCTGCAACATCTCCAGCAAGTGTGGCCATATCTGGGGCCAGCACGAGAAGAGACAATTGCATCAGCACGCTGGCAGTTTCCCCCGCATACCCCTCCAGATCAGCAAGGCTTGGCATTGGATCATCGTAAAGATCGAAAATGCGGGCATCTACGAGGTTGGCGAGAGCGGAAGCAGGCAGCGAAAATCGCGCCATCGTATCCAGCAAAGAAAGCGCCACCGGGTGGCCCTCCACGGCGCCTCTCCCCTGCCCTTCAATAACCTCTCGCCACCATGCCAGTCGCACCTCACCGGGCAGAGGCTCTCGCACCACCTCGCGAACACGGGCAACATCTATATTGAATGCATAGAGCGCCAGAAGATGCCGGCGCATCTCCTCCGGCACGAACAGTGTCGCGAGGAAACGATCACGATCCTGCTTGCGCACAAGATCTGCGCAATAGGCATAAGCTGCATCCAAAGCGGGGGAAGAGGAGGAAACTGAAGGCATGGCCTGCCGTGCTGAATGAAGCCAGATATCAGGCTCACATATAGGTGGACTGACAGGCTCGGAAAAGAACTGCCACTTTCAACACAGAACCACCAGCATCATATGGCGATTAACGCAGCGCCAACAGGACGGTCTTCTGCCAACAAAACATTATATGTCGCGGCAGCGGCATGAGTCGGCATAAGCTCGAACCGAAGCCCGCAATCCCGAAGAACTTGCCTCAAAGGCTCTTTCAGATGGGCTGGATCTTGCCCGGTACCAATGAAAAGCAACTCGAACTCGGCCGCCTCAGACACGATCTGCTCCAATGCCTTGCCATCCACATCTGCCATGGACGTGACAGCCCAAGGCCGAATGCCTGATGGCAAGGCAAGAATGGAACCTGAATGAGACATCCCTGCAAAGTGGAAAAATTTGCTGCGATATCCATCTATCGGCACCTTACGGGGCAGAAAGGGGTTATCTGGCCTCTCCATAGCACTCCCCTCCCAAAGGCAAAAACCTGAACCCATGATATAATTCAGGACTTCTTGCCCCCCTTGCCGACAACTGCCCCTGTGCTTTTCTGCTTCGGCTTGGCAGTTCCTTCGGCCAACTCCTCGGCCTCGATGAAGCGAGCGGCCTCATCGACATTCAAAATGTCTTCTGGCTTTTCATCAGGCTTGGCTTCTGGAGCCACAGTGGAACTACGCAAGCCCAGATGAATAAGAATGGGAGCAGCGACGAAAATGGTCGAATACGTTCCCATCACGACGCCAACCGTCATGGCCAGCGAGAAACCGCGCAGCACCTCGCCACCAAACAGATAGAGAGCGATGGTCGCAAAGAAGGTTGTAAGCGAAACGATGATTGTACGCGAAAACGTTGCATTCAGAGATGCATCCAGCAATTCCTGAATCGGCATTTTCTTGTAGCGCCGCAACATTTCTCGAATGCGGTCATAGACAACAACCGTATCGTTCAGCGAATAGCCCATAATGGTGAGCAATGCCGCGATTGCCGTGAGGTCAAAGTCTATCCCGAGAATGGAATAGATCATCAATGTGATGAAGACGTCATGCATCGTCGTGACAAGGGCACCGACGGCAAACTGCCACTCAAAACGGAACCAGAGATAAGCCAGAATTGCCAAGGCACCGAGCACCATGGCCACAATCGACTGGCGCACGAGCTCATTGGATACGCTGGGGCCAACAGTTTCGACGCGACGGATTGAGTAATCTGTCCCCAGCTCCTCGCGCACAAGCTGCACGATAGACTGGAGAGACTCCTCACTCGTCTCTGCCTGCCCGATGCGTATCAGCACATCTCGCGGGGAGCCGAACTGCTGGATCTGAACCTCGCCAACATCAAGATCCGTCAGATGCTCGCGCAACGCCGCGATATCCGCCGTTTCCTGAGTGGACTGAACCTCGATCAGGGTACCGCCACGAAAATCAATGCCAAGGTTGAACCCGACAGTGACAAACATGATGACGGTCAAAAGCGAAAGGACAGCAGACAACGGGAAGCTGATAAATCTCAGCCTCATGAAGCGGATGTTGGTCTGCGCCGGAATGTAGTCAATCAATGGCATTATCGGCAGACCTTCAGATCGGCAGTTCAGTCGGACGACGCCACTTCACCCACCACGCAATCATGAGACGCGTGAACGTGTAAGCGGTGAAAACCGTCGTGACGATGCCAAGAATAAAGGTAACGGCAAAACCGCGAACCGGGCCGGAACCTCCCATGAGGAACAGAATGACCGCTGTGACCAATGAGGTGATATTGGCATCCAGCACCGTTCCAAGAGCATTCACGAAGCCCTTGTCGATAGCTGAGATGGCAGACCGCCCCTCGCGCGCTTCATCTCGGATACGCTCGAAAATCACAACGTTGGAGTCCACCGCCATGCCAATCGTCAAAATGACACCGGCGATACCAGGCAGGGTCAGCGTCGCACCCAAGATGGATTGCAACGAGAACATCAGCGTGATGTGAACCACGAGCGCGATCAGCGCGATGAAACCAAAGAAGCCATAGACCGCAACCATGAAGACAGCGACCAGACCGGATGCGACATAGGCCGCAAGCTTTCCGGCTTCGATTGAGTCCGCTCCAAGGCTTGGCCCAACAGTCCGCTCTTCCACTACAACCAGCGGCGCAGGCAACGCACCCGCACGCAGCAGAATGGCAAGATCATTCGCCTCCTGAACCGTGAAGCTTCCGGAAATCTGGCCCGAGCCCCCCAGAATGGGCTCTCGGATCACAGGCGCGGAAATGACCTCATTATCCAGAACAATCGCGAACGGACGCCCCACAGCTTCCTGCGTGGTCGTAGCAAACCGGCGTGCGCCATTGGAATTAAAGCGGAAAGTCACCAGCGGCTCAGATGTCGTCTGGTCATAACCCGGCTGGGCATCCACCAGATCTTCACCTGAAACGCGAACCTGCTTTTCAACAAGATAGGGCCGGCCATCCTGCCCCATCAGCAGTTCGGAATCCGGCGGCGCGCGCCCTTCCATAGCCTGTTGCGGAGAGATGGACTGATCGATCATCCGGAAGGAGAGCTTGGCCGTTTGCCCCAGAAGAGCTTTCAGGCGCTGCGGATCCTGCAAACCGGGAACCTGTACCAGGATGCGGCTATTGCCCTGCCTCTGGATATTCGGCTCAACCGTGCCAAGCTGGTCAATACGGCGACGCACAATCTCAATCGACTGCTGCACTGCGGAACGCACGCGCGCCTCAAGCCCGGCAGCGGTGAGCTGGACAGAGATAGCCCCCTCCGCAGCGGAGGATACTGTCAGGTCCATTTCACCGGTGCCGGTGCCCATCAGAGTATTTGTAATCGGCGTCGCAAGCTTGCGCAGTTCGGTCAAAGCCTTGGTGGTTTCAGCCGGATCGCGCAGACGCAGGCTCACGGTGGTGTCGCGCACCACCAGATTCTGATAGCCGATGCGATTATCCCGCAGCACCCTGCGCACATCATCACGCAACTGCTCTGCCCGCTCATGCCGCAACGCAGTCTCATCCACCTCAAGCAGGATGTGAGACCCGCCCTGAAGATCAAGACCCAATGTGACATGATTGGATGTGTACCACTGCGGCAGATGCTGCAGGACACTCTGTGGCAACACATTCGGCAGCGCCAGCAGAATACCCGCAGCAACGACCAGAAGGATCGCAGTGGTCTTTAAGCGTGAAAAGTGCAGCATGTCGCAGGCTATTCCGTCAGATCAGGAGGCGGCAGACGCCTCATCCTTGGCGGGCTCGCCTTTGGTACGGATCGTGGCAATCTGCGCACGGAGCTGACGCACACGCACGTTTTCGGCCACCTGGATCTCAACTTCAGCATCATCCAGCACGCGAGTGACCTTGCCGACAAGACCACCCATGGTGACGACAACGTCACCACGACGCAGGGCACCCACCATTTCCTGGTGTGCCTTGGCGCGCTTCTGCTGCGGACGCAGAATCAGAAAGTACATGACAACGAAGATCAGCAGGAACGGTGCCAGCTGAATGAGCATGTCGGCCCCGCCGGCGGCACCCTGAGCGCCCTGGGCGAAAGCAGGCGTGATGAACATGTGCTTCCTCGTTCGTCTATTGGAAAGATTCGTCTGTCAGGCTTCAGCGTGGCGACACAGGCCACCATGAAGATGCGGGACTATACTGACAGGCACGTCGAATGCAACGCCTCTTCACAAGAGAGGCGTTACGTTAGGGAATGAAGCCTCAGGCAACGGACCCGCGGCCATGGAAAGCGCCATTCAGATTATCAGCGCCCCGAAGGCAGGGACAATACGCCGCCACCCGACTCAACCGTGCTGGAGACAGAGTTTCCAAGCTGCCCGATATGATTGCCGTAACTGGAACGCGTGTTGGAATCCACCACGGCAACAGGCGCAGCGATAACCAGACCGGCAGCCGTCCCCACAGTGGAGGCCGCATCCGTAGTCAACTGCACGATATGCTCACCAAAGCCCACACGCGAATCCGTCATCGCCTGCCCCTGGGCCAGCCGCACACCGATGGACTGAACCACCACGGGGCTAGCGGCAAATTTGCCGTGGTTCAGCGGGTCGCTCGTATCCAGCTTCGTGAGATCAACCACGGTGATTTTATTGCGCTCGAACTCGGAACGGTAAGGCTCTTGCGTGGGGTCCACCTGCCCGATACGGGGCACCCCGCCCCAAACCCTCTTGGACACCTTCAGCGCCTTGTCATCCTGTGACACGAACATCGTGAAAGTCGGGCGCTTATCGCCGATTTCATTAAAGACGCTGCGGAACACATCCACATCGACATCCGGCGCTGCGAGCATCACATTCTTGATTTTGGGCGCGATGCGACCGTTGCGGATCGCCATTTGCCGCAGCGCCTCAAGCGTCACCACATTCCCCATGGAATGAGCAAGAACTGAAACCTCGCTCACATTCGGGTCATTCGCCATAAAGGTGAGAAGCCGTTCAAGCGCATCGCGCGAATAGGATGTGCTTTCGCGATCATAGCCATAGGCCAGAAGGCTGCCACGTGATGGCCACGTAAACAGCACCGGGGTCACAGATGCTCCCGAGTCGTGAACAATCTGCGCGAAACGGAACACGGCATCATCAAAGCGCTGGTTGTAACCATGCACAAACACAAGGGCATGTCGCCCGGGTGTCTTCTTGATCTGCTTGTTGAACCAGGTTTCAGCCTGCGGCTGTGTCATATCCTCAAGGCGCGTGGTGACAAAGTCCGTTGCAGGATTTCCGGGCACGGATTTTGGCCACTGCACCTCACCTGGCTGGCGCGCATTGTCCGGCGGAATGGAAACATCCATCTCCAGAAAGCTGACCTTGCCTCCGCGCTCGCCGCTGAACACATCCGGCCCATCCACCCGCTGGCGCACGGTGGCAACCATCATGTTTACGCGAGATGTGCCCGCAACATCATCCGGCACAGGAATGAGCGCTCCATCCGGCCGCCCGGCGCATGCCGCGAGCACGCTGGCCATCAGCAGGCCAAGAACGATGTGACGCAGGCCATGCCGTGCCGATCGCTGCAAGATTGAACCCCATTCAGAAATTTGGATAACCAGACTGAATAAACAGATGCCCACATGAGGGCAATCCATCCTCCGTACAACTTTCAGGATTCACCTAGAGTGTGGCCGCCACACCATGCACCAGCGGAACGAAACGCACGGGCATCAGATCCCTGCGCTCATCGCCGGATTGCTGCTTCACGAAGCGCACGAGCCGCTGCTCCGCATCGGCGGCCCCAATCGGCATGACGAGCACGCCACCAAATTTCAGCTGCTCAATCAGGCTCTGCGGAATTTCAGGCGCTGAGGCCGTGACCATGATGCGATCAAAAGGCCCACCTTCCGGACACCCCAAAAAGCCATCCCCAAGCTCCGCAATGAGATTGCGAAAGCCCAGCACCTCATAGCGAACCTGCGCCTGCGAGATCAGATGCCGATACCGGTCCACTGTCACAACGCGCGATGCAAGGTGCGCCAGCACCGCCGCTTGATAACCAGAGCCCGTTCCGACTTCCAGAACAGTATGTTCTGCCGTTATGTTAAGAAATTCAGTCATTTTCGCAACCAAGCTGGGCTGCGACATGGTCTGCCCGCATGAAATCGGCAAGGCGATGTCATCATAGGCACTTACACGAAATTGCGGATCTACGAAGAGAGGCCTGGGAACCATCTCCATGGCACGCAAAACAGAAACATCGCGCACGCCGCTCTGGCGCAGGCCAAGAATGAAGGCCATGCGCTCAGCTCTCTCGCTTTCGCCGGAAACTTCATTCATCCTTAAAATCCAATATCCATCATTAACCATTGATTTTAAGTCAATTTATGACAATCTTCAACCTAAACTCAAACTTTAAGTTAAGATGACAAAAGGCACGGAGCCCCCTGCCCTATGCGCCCAGATGCCCTATCTCCGCTCTTTGCGCCGCTCACCACCCTTCCCGGCATTGGGCCGAAGCTGGAGAAGCCGTTCGCGCGACTGCTGGGACGAGATACCCCACGGGTGATGGACCTGCTGTTCCACATGCCATCTGGTTTCGTGGACAGGCGGGCTCGCCCGCTCATCGCGCAAGCGCTGCCGGAAACGGATGTGACGCTGGAAGTAAAGGTGGATGGACACAGCGCCCCACCGCCGGGCAGTCGTGCACCGCACCGCACATATGTCTCCGATGCGAGCGGAGAGATGGTTGTTGTGCATTTCCGCATGGATAATGCACGCCTCACCCACATGCTACCGGTGGGCGAAACGCGCTGGCTCTGCGGCAAAATTTCCCTTTTCGACGGCACCCGGCAGATGACCCACCCGGACAGGATCCTGGATGCTGCCGGCCTTGCCCGGCTCCCGGCCGTGGAACAAACCTACCCGCTGGTTGCCGGGCTTGCCGCCGGACACCTGCGCAGGGCCATGACAGCCGCGCTGGATAAGGTGCCCGATCTGCCGGAATGGCTTCCCGCCAGCATAACCAGCGGGCTTCTGCCTGCCTTCCGCGTAGCCCTGTTACGCCTGCATCAGCCCCAGAATCCCATGGATGCCATAGCTACCGGAGCCCCTTGGCGGCGATTGGCATTGGATGAACTGTTCGCCCACCAGCTTACCTTAGCCTTTATGCGGGCGCGTGAGGAGCGCGCGGGCGGGCGCCCCAGCATCGGCAGCAATATGCTCGCCCAACGCATTCTGGATGCACTGCCTTTCGCGCTCACCGGCGCCCAGATACAGGCGCTTGAGGCCATTCGCGGAGATCTCGCCTCTGAAACCAGAATGCTGCGCCTGCTTCAGGGAGATGTCGGCTCCGGCAAAACGGTTGTCGCTCTTCTGGCTGCGGCAACAGTGGTTGAAGCAGGGCGACAGGCCGCCTTCATGGCCCCCACCGAAATTCTGGCCCGCCAGCATGCCGAAACCATAGCCCCCCTCGCCGCCGCTGCCGGCATTGAAGTGGCACTACTGACAGGGCGCGAGAAGGGAAAAGCACGCGCAGCAGTGTTGGAGCGGCTGGCGGATGGACGCATCCATATGCTTGTGGGCACCCATGCCCTGATTCAGGATGAGGTGGCCTTCCACGACCTTGCATTGGCCGTAGTGGACGAGCAGCACCGCTTCGGCGTGGAACAGCGCCTCGCACTGGCGCGCAAGGGACGAGCGGTGGACATGCTGGTGATGACCGCCACCCCCATCCCCCGCACGCTGGTTCTGACGCTCTTTGGCGACATGGATTCCAGTGAGTTACGCGAAAAACCTCCCGGACGGCAGGAGATCGACACCCGCGCCCTGCCGCTGGACCGGCTGGATGATGTGGTCGCCGGAATTCACCGCGCCCTAAATGCAGGAGCACAGGCCTACTGGATCTGCCCGCTGGTGGAAGAGAGCGAGACATCAGACCTCACCGCAGCCACCGAACGCTTCGAGAGCCTTCAGTCCCACTTCGGAAACCGGGTGGATGTGGTGCACGGGCGCATGTCCGGTGCAGCCAAAGATGCAGCGATGGCCCGCTTTTCTGCTGGAGAAACACGCATATTGGTGGCGACAACGGTGGTGGAGGTGGGGGTCAATGTCCCCAATGCCACGCTCATGATTATCGAGCACGCAGAGCGCTTTGGCCTTGCCCAGCTCCATCAGTTGCGCGGGCGTGTCGGACGTGGAGACAAGCCCTCAACCTGCCTTCTGCTCTATCGCGGCCCGCTGAGCGAGACCGCAAAGGCCCGCCTCTCCATTCTACGTGAAAGTCAGGATGGCTTCAGGCTGGCCGAGGAAGACCTGCGCCTGAGGGGGGAAGGCGATGTGCTTGGCACCCGGCAAAGCGGCATGCCCGGCTTCCGGCTGGCGCGCTCGGAATTTCATGGGGTTGAGGTGGAGGAGGCGCGCAATGCTGCCGCCATCGCCATTCGCCGGGACCCGGACCTGACCGGCCCTGATGCCCACCCCATGCGCACCCTGCTCTATCTGCACGAACGCGATGGTGCAGTGCGCTTGCTCTCTGCCGGCTGAACCGTCATCCTGCCCGTATGCCCACCACCGAGCGCCCTTCTGAAGCTGCCGAGCCCGCCGATACGCCCGGCAGCATGGAAAATGCTGGCGCGCCTTCATCGCCTGACGCACATGGTAAAAACCGCAATACAGACCGGCAAGCGGGCAAGCCGCGCGCTGTTGAACTGACCCGCCGTCTGGGTGGCGGCCTTTACAGGCAATTTTTGTTCAGCGCCGGGGTGACCTTTGTGGTTATCGGGGCCATCGGAATGGTGGTGCCCATGATGCCGGGAACCGTCTTCCTGATCCTCGCGGCATGGTGCTTCACCCGCTCTTCTCCCCGCTTTGAGAACTGGCTGCTGACCAATCGCTACCTTGGCCCCAGTGTTGTGCAATGGCGCGAAAGCGGTTCAATCCCTCTTTTCGCCAAGGCCTTCGCTCTTGCCAGCTTTGTGGGGTCTTTCGTCCTGTCATGGCTTCTGGGCGCGCCCGATTTTGTGCTGGCAGGGCTGGCCGTGCTCTTCATTGCTCTGGGTGTTTTTATCGTGAGCCGCCCAAACTCATAGCCCAAGTTAACATTAAATATTAACCATAATCATTTGATTTTTATGAGAAAAACCGACATCTTAAAGTTAAGGTTAAACATTAAGTGTATGCTGTGAGGCTGCTGCCTTCACCCTATTCCGCCCTTCATTCTTGGCGTCATAGAGAGCCGCATCTGCCTTCGCCATGCCCTTCTGCAACTCATAAGGGGAGCGGATTTCCGCCACGCCAATACTGACCGTTATGGTTGGCACTCCCTCCTCCCGGTTGGTCATGACAGCGCGTCGGATTGCTTCGGCGTGCAGATACGCGGTCTCCAGTTCCGTTCGCTCCAGCAGCACCACAAACTCTTCTCCGCCCATGCGCGCGACCAGGCTGGAGTGCGGCACATTGCGCAACAGCAATGCCCCGAATGCCCGGATTGTCGCATCGCCCACGGCATGCCCATATTTATCGTTCACCTGCTTGAAGTGATCGAGGTCCAGCAGCATCACACAGATAAGCCATGCTTCTTTGCGCGCACGCTCCAGCATACGCTCTGCCTGCGCATCAAAGCCCCGACGGTTGGCTGTGCCGGAAAGTGGATCCGTTTCCGCCACCATCCGGTTTTCGCGGATCACATCCTGAAGAGACTTGATAAGCAAAGCGAGGCCGGTCGCCATCAGCAGTGCACCGGAACTGACCTGTGAAATCAGCGCATAGGTGCTGTTGATATAGTCCGAGGCCTGGCTGCCCGTGCCGATCTGGGATGCAACAAATGCCTTCACCGGAAAGTGAGCGGCCAAAAGCCCGAGAAGCGCGGCCAGAACATAGTCGCCCACATGGCGTGGGCTATATCGCAGCACCCACCATGCGCAGGCGCCGACAGACAGGATGAAGGGGGTCTGATAAGCCAGTTCGCGCGGGAAAGTGGCGCGAGGCAGAATAAATTGCACAGGCATCAACACCATGGCCACCACGGCAATGCTCGTGATGAGCTTCCATGGCGGCCTCTGGCGATAGAAAACCGCGATCGCCGGTAATAAAAGCAGCAAACCGCCGGCGAAGCTGAAATAGACCATCAGGCCGAAAAAGGTGCTCCAGCCGCTATACCCCAACCCAAGCTGTGCAATGGGGGTAAGGATGCCCACACCATAAGCTGCCGCGAACCAGACGGGAGCCCGATAGCCCGGATTCATCAGGGCTATCGCGACATAGCTGGCCGTGAACAGGCCAGCCACCATCATGTTCATCACAAGAGAGAAACCTGCCGCGTGCATCCAGCGTTGCCCCATCATCCCTTGCGGGCATGCCGGCTCTATTCTCGGCGAGCACCCTCTCGGGTTGCACCCTACTCGACGGTTACTGATTTTGCGAGATTTCTGGGCTGGTCAACATCCGTGCCCATAATCACGGCCGTGTGGTAGGCGATGAGCTGAACCGGAATGGCATAGACCATGGGGCAGATGCTGGCCGGCATGTCTGGAAGAATGAGCTTTTGGGCAGCATCCACATGGGCGGCCTGTGCACCTCTCTGGTCGGTGACCAGAATGATGCGCCCGCCGCGCGCGGCGACCTCCTCCATATTGGAGACGGTCTTTTCAAAGATCCGATCGAACGGCGCGATGACGACCACAGGCATGGTTTCATCAATCAGAGCGATCGGGCCATGCTTGAGCTCCCCGGCAGCATAGCCCTCGGCATGGATGTAGGAGATTTCCTTCAGCTTCAGCGCACCTTCCAGTGCCAGCGGATAAGCGGTGCCGCGGCCCAGATAGAGAACATCGCTGGTATTGGCGAGGGTGCGCGAAAGCACCTCGATCTCCGGGGCCAGCTTGAGCGCATCGGTCATCAGGCGCGGGGTTTCCATCAGCTCGCGCACAAGACGCTGCTCATCATCCGGGGTCAGCGCGCCATTGGCCCGCCCCAGCGCTACGGCCAGGCAAGCCAGTGTCGCCAGCTGGCAGGTGAAGGCCTTGGTGGAAGCCACACCGATTTCGGGGCCGGCATAGGTTGAAAGCACAGCATCGGCTTCACGCGCAATGGTAGAGGTGGGCACGTTCACCACGGCCACCACCTTCTGCCCGCATTCCTTGGCATAGCGCAGCGAGGCCAGCGTATCGGCTGTCTCGCCGGACTGGGAGATGACAATGGTCACGCCATCCGGGTTCAGCGGCGTCTCGCGATAGCGGAACTCGGAGGCGATATCGATGCTCACCGGAATGCGCGCGAACTGCTCAAACCAGTATTCAGCCACCGCCCCGGCATAAAGCGCGGTGCCGCATGCGGTGATCGAGATGTGCTTCACCGTCTTCACATCAAACGGCAGCTCAGGCAGGTTCACCGTCTCGCTCGCCAGATCAAGATAATGGCCGAGCGTGTGGCCGATAACCTCGGGCTGCTCATAGATTTCCTTGGCCATGAAGTGGCGGTGATTTCCCCGGTCCACCAGCAGCGCGCCAGCCGGCACAATCTGCATCGGGCGCGAGACCGGTTCGCCATCCTCATTTCGGATCTCGACCCCGGCGCGGGTCAGCACAGCCCAGTCACCCTCATTGAGATAGGTGATGCGGTTGGTGAACGGTCCAAGTGCGATGGCATCCGAGCCAAGGAACATTTCACCATCGCCATGTCCGATCGCCAGCGGCGAGCCGCGGCGAGCCGCGACCATCAGGTTGTTTTCCCCCTCGAACAGGAAAGCGAGCGCGAATGCCCCGCGCAGACGCGGCAGCACAGCGGCCACGGCCTCTGCTGGCGCGCGCCCCCCCAGTAGCTCACGGTCCACGAGCTGCGCGACCACTTCGGTATCTGTATCGGAAAGGAACTTCACACCAAGATCGAGCAGGTCCTGCTTCAGTTCGCGGAAATTCTCGATGATGCCATTGTGCACGACGGCTACACGCCTCGTGCCATGCGGGTGGGCATTGCGCTCGGAAGGCTTGCCGTGGGTGGCCCAGCGGGTGTGGCCAATGCCGCTATGACCTTCCAGCGGATGCCTTGAGAGCTTCACTTCCAGATTGCGCAGCTTGCCCTCGGCCCGGCACACTTCCAGCCGTCCCTGCTCCAGCGTGGCGATGCCTGCGGAATCATACCCGCGATATTCGAGGCGATGCAGGGCATCGATGACGTTGGAAGCCACCGGCCCCTTCCCAAGAATACCGACGATTCCGCACATGGGCCACGCTCCACTTCTCTAACGGTTTCGGTCCGCACCAATGCTGCATGGCAGGCACCGGCTTTGGCGAACATCCGCGCCGTGCGAAAGGTCTCGCACAGCGCAGCATATCTGGCTCGCTGGCCCGAGATGAATCAGGCCGTGCAATGTTCCATCCTGTTTAACCCGCCGGGCAGGGTAAGACAGAATCACTTACCCTTTCGGTTTCTGTCAGAAACCATCCGGTGGCGGCATTACTTTTCGGGCTTTGTCGCGCCCTTCAGTTCCCGGAACTTGCGCGCCCAGCCTTCCTTGACCACCTGCCGGCTGCGCGCCACGGCCAGTGCATCGGCAGGCACATTGCTCGTCACCACCGCGCCGGTTGCGACAAAGGCCCCCTCACCGATGACAACCGGCGCCACCAGAGCGCTGTTCACGCCGATAAAGGCATCGGCCCCGATCTCGGTGCGGTATTTGCCAAAGCCGTCATAGTTGCAGGTGATGGTGCCCGCACCCAGATTGGCCCGCGCGCCCACGCGGGCATCGCCGATATAGGAGAGGTGGCTCACCTTCGCGCCGGCCTCGATGTGGGAGGCCTTGGTCTCCACGAAATTGCCGATCTTCGCGCCCACATCAATGCGCGATCCGGGGCGCAGGCGGGCATAGGGGCCAATATTCACATCCGCCCCCACCTGTGCGCCTTCCAGATGCGAGAAGGCATGGATGACGGTGTCATCGCCCACCCGCACGCCGGGGCCGAACACCACATGGGGCTCCACCACCACATCGCGGCCCAGCACGGTATCGGCACTGAAGAAAACGGTTTCGGGGGCAACAAGCGTCGCTCCACCAGCCATGGCGGCATGGCGCAGGCGCTGCTGCAAGATGGCCTCTGCCTCTGCCAGCTGGATGCGGCTGTTGACGCCAGCCACCTCCTCCGCATCCGCCTCGGTGGCGACCACCTTGAGCCCATCGGCGCGGGCAATCTCCACCGCGTCGGTCAGGTAATATTCGCCCTTGGCATTGGCATTATCGATGCGCTCCAGCAGGCGCAGAGCATGTGCGCCGGAAAGCGCCATGAGGCCGGCATTGCAGAAGCCGACAGCCTTTTCCTCAAGGCTCGCTTCCTTTTCCTCGCGAATGGCGAGGAGGTCATCGCCATCCGTCAGCAGGCGGCCATATCCGGTCGGGTCCTGCGGGCGAAAGCCCAGCGCCACCACCGCAGCCCCCTCCGCCAGCGGGGTGCGCAGACGCTCCAGCGTCTCGGGACGGATCAAGGGGGTGTCGGCATAGAGCACGAGGACGTCATCCACACCCGCTTCCAGCGCAGCGCGCGCGGCCAGCACCGCATGGGCCGTGCCCAGCCGGTCCTGTTGCACGAAGACCTGTGCATCGGGAATGACGCGATGGGCTTCCGCCGCCACATCCTCGCGCCCGGGGCCGATGACAACTGCGGTATGGCTGGCCCCCGCCTGCCGGGTCGTGGCCAGCACATGATGCAGCATGCTCCAGCCCGCGACCCGATGCAGAACCTTCGGCAGGCGAGACGCCATCCGCGTTCCCTCTCCCGCGCCAAGAACAACAACCAACAGTCGCCGACCAGACATCAAAGGCCCTCCACATTCAAAGCGAATGCCAAAATTCAGGATAAACCGCCATCAGAATGCCCTGCGGGCAGATCACAGTTCCCCACATACATCTGATTATCTCTGGACGCGAACGATGCCACGTCCTAATCAGCCCTGCCCCTCCACTGGGGGCTGCCCCGAGCGAGAGGCCGCATGAGCCAGACATCCCAGAACGCCCAGCCGGCCCGCACCCTTTTTCGCCCCGGCCCGCGCAGCCTCAACTGGCTTATTCCCCTCGCCATGGGCGCGACGGGCTGGGCACTCTATATGCGCTACATGATGGTGGAACCGGCTCTGGTGCGCCTTGCCTGTGATGCCGGCCTAGCAAATGCGGGCTGCTATACCCGCTCTGCCGTTCTGGTACTCATGAATTTCTATGTGTTCGGTGCCATAGCGCTGGCGGCGGCAGTGGTGCAACTGATTGCGCCTTCGCTCGCCGCCCTCGCGGTGGGGCTGGTTTTTTCCGCCTTCGCGCTGGTCTTCCACAATGAAATTGCCGGTGCGCTGGCGGCGATGATGCTTATTCTGTCATTTGCCCGGCCCGGACCCGCCACAGCGTAAAGGCCAGAACGAGGCAGAGCCCGCCGAACCACAGGGCCTGCCAGTTCGCCAGCGTCTCATTCAGCGGAATGTAGAAACCGGCGATCAGCAGGCCCCACATGCTCACCTGTTCCGCAAGCCCGGCTCCCTCACGCGGAGCCTTGTGCACAAGAGCTGCGGCCAGAAGCGCCGCCACCACTGCCGTCAGTGAATAAACCGGGAAATCCTTGTAGCGCGGGCTGAACACCAGTTCGAACGCCGAAACACCCACGGCCACCACGCCCAGCGCCAGCATTAGCCCGCCAAGCGCCAAGGCCGGCGGCGCGCTGGCCCGCAAATTCCCGGAAAGAGCAACGGCAAAGGGCGCAACGCCCTGCCCGCGCCCGATAATGGCCGGCACCACCACGATACTCGCCGCCGCAAGCGCAAAGAATGCACCATTCCGCGCCCAGCCCGCCAGCCCCAGACTTTCCAGTGGCAGGGCCGAGAGAGCAGCCCCCAGCGTTGCCCCACCCATCAGTGCAATGAAAGCCACGGCCAGCCAATCGCGGGCCTGCACACCATCCGCACGCCCACGCCCGGCCAGTGCCGCCGCCCCGAATGCGGCCACCACCACGCCAAGACCCAGCGCGATATGCATGCGCCAGCCCGGAAAATCCTCCACAGGCTGGCCCCAAGTGAATTTCGGTTCGCGGTCCGAAGCGTCGATAATGCCCCAGTGGCCGCCCACAGTGCCCTCACTGCGGCGCTTCCACGGCTGGTCGAAGGCCTCGATGAGATTGACCCGGTAGCCGCGCTGTTCGGCAAGCGTCAGCACATCCTGCATCACCCGCGCCTGATTGGAAGGCGAAGGCAGCGCCCCTTCACGCATGCGGCCCGCAGAAGGCCAGCCGGTTTCGCCGATCAGGATTTCCTTGCCGGGAAACTCCTCCGTCATCTTCTGACGGATCGAATCAATATGCGGCCCGGCCTCAGCGGCGGAAACGGGCAGGTCCTCCCAATAGGGCAGGATATGGATGGTGACGAAATCGACCTCGCCGGTCAGCGCCTTGTTGCGCTCCCAAAATTCCCACACATCAGCGTAGGTCACGGGCACATCACCCACGCGGGATTTCACATCGCGGATGGTGTTGGCGAGATCCGTGGCGGACATCTCACCGCGCAGAAGCACCTCATTGCCCACAATAACGGCCTTGACCACATCCGCATTCTCACGCGCGAGTTTGGTGGCGATCTCCACTTCCTCGCGGTTGCGGTCTGCCTCCGGGCCAAGCCAGATGCCCTGCAATACCTCAAGCCCATGCTTGCGGGCGATTTGCGGCACCTTGTCCAGCCCCATCTCGATGGAATAGGTGCGCACGCAGGAGGTGATTTTCGCGAGCTGGGCGAAGTCTTCGTCGATCTGCGCCTCGGAGATCACCAGCCCCTTCACGAAGGGCGACTGCCCCTCACGGAAAGGCGCATAGGAGACGCAAGGCAGCTTCTGTTCCGGCCCGTGCGTTGTGGCCGGCATGTGCACCGGCTGGCCCAGCCATGCCCACAAGCCTGAAACGAGCGCTGCAACGACAAGAGCAAGAAGAAGCGGCAGGCGCGCGGCTGACAGCATGAAAACTCCTCAACTTCCGCATGGCGCGAAAGCCTGCGATTCCCGATGCGGGATATAATTCCAGGATCGCCATCCCTGATTCAGGGCAACGATCTATGTGGCACGCTCCTATACAGTCAAGAATGGGGTTTCCCGATGTCCGCCCCGCCGCATGAAACTCCTGATTAAACCTCTGTGTGCAATTATTATAGAATTGCAGAATGTCATGAGCTGGTCGAAATTCCCGTTCCACACGCAGCGGTAACAGGGCCTAAAATAGGTGCCGTGATGCCTTGCGGAAGGAAAGGGAAGCCCGATAAGCGAAGTGTGCCGTCATGCTGACAAAATCACCGCCATCTCCTAACCTTCCCTTGCGGTCTGTTCCGCTCCTTTTTCTGAAGAACATGGATCTCATGCAACGCTTCCGAATTTCGCACCTGGCCGGCGCCACCCTGATTGCGTGCTTCGCCGTCGCATTCGGCGCCGGTGTGTCCACGCCAGCCGCGGCGCAGAATCAGGCAAGCGCTCCCAGCGCCCCGCCCGCCCAGCAGCCGGCGCAGGAGGAGCAGAGTCCCGAGCAAAAGGCTCTTCAGGAGGTGCAGCGTCGCACCATCGAGGAATATGACGAGGCCGCCAAGCTGCCCGGTACAGCCGGCCTTCCGGAATGCGTATGGAGCGGGCGCCGCATCGCTGCCCTGCTGTGGCGTGATGACCTCGATACCGCCCGTCGTCACCTTGACCTGTATGAGCGCTTCGGTTGCCCCACTGAGCACCTCAAGCTGACCTTCCGCTGCCTCGTGCGGCAGGGCAATATCGACCCCAAGGCGCAGGAGCGTCTGGGTGCGCGGGTGCATCAGTGCTGGGTGAACCCGGACTATATCGCTGCCCCGCCCCCGGCTGCCGCCCCACCCGCGCCAGCAGAAGACAAGAAGTAGGAAAAGACCTTCTGAGGGTCGCAGGCACGCCGAACCCCCGCCATAGTCAGGGGCTATCAGCCTGCATCATTATCGGGTTCCGCCGCCATGGCGCGGCGGGGCCTCGAATGTTTTCGGAAGGCAGCATTTCAACCCTGCCTTTCACAAGGTCTTGCAGCCTTGGGTCCCGTGGCGGGGCCGGGGTCTGTTTCCCCGTGGGGTGGCATTGCCATGCGTAAGGGTCTTGCTGTTGCGGCAGCAGTCATCATTGTTGCGACATCCCTGAGCGCCGCGCTCTGGTATTTGATGAGGCCGGAAGTCCATGCACCGGATATTACCGGGCAGGTGCAGAGCCTTTCCTTCGCCCCCTATGGGCGCTATATGGACCCCGAAAAAGGCACGCAGACCAATACGGAGCAGATTCGCTCCGACCTGAAGGTCGTGGCCCCCTATACCCGTTCTATCCGCACCTATGCCTCCACCGGGGGCATTGAGCAGGTCGCTCCCCTTGCCGCAGAAGATGGCCTGAAGGTTTCCATCGGCGCGTGGATCGACAAGCGCGAGGAGCGTAATGAGCGCGAGCTGAAAAGCGTCGTGGATATCGCCAGCGCCAACCCGAATGTCACAAGCATCGTTGTGGGTAACGAGACAGTTCTGCGTGCCGAAAAGACCGGCGCTGAAATGGCTGTTCTGATCCGGGATGTGAAGCGGCAGGTGAAAGTTCCGGTAACGACCGGCGAAATCTGGAACACTTGGCTGGAAGAACCGGAGCTTGCCTCTTCGGTCGACTATATCCTCGCGCACATCCTGCCCTATTGGGAAGGTGTGCCGGCGGATCAGGTGGTGGACTACACCGTCAATGCCTATGACCGTCTTCGCGCGGCCTATCCCGGCAAGCGCATCGTTATTGGCGAGTTCGGATGGCCCTCCGGCGGCTTCAACCGCGACGCCTCCGTGCCGGGTCAGGTGCAACAGGCCAAGATTCTGCGTGACTTCGTGGCCCGCGCGGATGCGCTTGGCATCGAATACAACATCATCGAAGCCTTTGATTCTCCTTGGAAGAACTTCGAGGGGTCGGTTGGCCAGTATTGGGGCATGTTTGACGCCGACCGGAACCTGAAGTTCCCTCTCACAGGCCCGATTGTTGAGCGCACCTACACCCAGGCCGCCACGATAGCGCTGATTCTGGGCGTGGTGTTTACCCTGCCATTGCTGTGGCTGAAGGGCCTCACCTTCTTTCAGGGGCTGGCGCTGGCTGGCTCGGCCAATGCCGTGGCCTCATGGCTTGCGCTGGTGGTGGACTACTGGGTCAACCATTATGTGTCGGGCGGTGACTATATAACCCTGCTGCTCTGCATCGTGATGCTGGTGCCTCTGGTCTTCGTCATTCTCTATCGCATTGAAGAACTTGCCGCTCTGGCGTTCGGGCGTGGCCCCGTGCGCCTGCTGGACAAGCACAAGCTGCCCGAAGCCACCCGCTTCCCGAAGGTCTCCATCCACGTGCCCGCCTATCGCGAGCCACCGGAGATGCTGAAACAGACGATTGATGCCCTCGCCCGGCTGGAATGGCCGAATCTCGAATGCATCATCATCATCAACAATACGCCGGACCCGGAGATGGTGGACCCCATTCGCGCCCATTGCGCGGAGCTGGGAAGCCGTTTCAAGTTCATCAACGCGGAGAAGGTCTCCGGCTTCAAGGCCGGTGCCCTGCGCATTGCGCTTGAACAGACTGCCCCGGATGCCGAAATCATCGGTATCATTGATGCCGACTATGTGGTGAGCCCGGACTGGCTGAAGAATCTGGTGCCGGTGTTTGAGGACTCCACGGTCGGCCTCGTTCAGGCCCCGCAAGACCACCGCGACGGCCATCTGAGCCCGCTGCATGAGGCGATGAACGCAGAATATGCCGGCTTCTTCGATATCGGCATGGTTCAGCGCAATGAGGATGACGCCGTGGTGGTGCATGGCACCATGTGCCTTATCCGCCGCGCCGCCATGGAGCAGGCCGGAAACTGGTCTTCCGATACGATCTGCGAAGATACCGATCTCGGCCTTACCATTGCCGAGCATGGCTGGAAGACCCATTACACCGCCCGCCGCTATGGCTGGGGCCTGCTTCCAGACAGCTTCGAGGCCTTCAAGAAGCAGCGTCACCGCTGGGCCTATGGCGGTACGCAGATCATCAAGAAGCACTGGCGGCGGTTCCTGCCGGGCAAGTCCCAGCTCACGGCTGCACAGCGGAGGCATTTTGTGCTGGGCTGGATGTCCTGGCTGGGCGCAGAATCGGTGGGCGCGGCCGTGGCCGTGGCCTCGCTGGCCTTTGTGCCTTTCGTGCTGATTCTCGGCATTTCGGTGCCAGCCTATGTGCTGACCCTGCCGATTGTGGCGACCTTTCTGGTTTATGCGCTTCACTTCATCAGCCTGTACCGGCTGCGGGTGCGCACCACCCCCCTGCGCATGCTGGGCGCAGCCATTGTGGCCAGCGCGGTACAGTTCACCGTGGCCAAGGCGGTTCTGGACGGCTTCCGCTACAAGGATCTCGCCTTCGCCCGCACGGCCAAGGGCAATACGTGGCTGGCTGGCGCGGCCCGTACATTCCCGGCTCTGCCGGAGGCGATCATCGGCTCGTGCCTGCTGCTCGCCGGTGTGATTCTCTTCTACACCAACTGGCATGACACGCGGGAAATCAACCTCTACGCCATGGCGCTGATGGTGCAGAGCCTGCCCTATGTGGCCGCAGCCATGATCGGCCTGTTCGAGCCCTCGCGCTTCAACGACTATGCCTTCTGGAACCGTATTCACGCGAAAATTGCGCCCTATCTGCCGCGCTGGCTGGCCTCTTCCCGACGCCCCGGCGCATCTTCTGCGCTGTCAGACTGAGGCCCTCACCTGACATCGCATGACAGCATCTGAAACAAGGCGGGCGGGGACATTCCCTGCCCGTTTTGCTATCAGCGCGGAGATGAAGAGCTCCCCTCTCCCCTTCGGTCTGATTCTCGCTGGCGGCTATGGACGGCGCATGGGCGAGAGCAGCCTGGAAATGGGCATGACCGAAGGTGCGGTGCTACCTTCCAGGCCTCTCAAGCCTTTGGTGCTGCTTGGGGATAAACCCCTGATTGGCCACGTGATCGCGCGGCTGCGACCTCAGGTCTCGCAACTTCTCATCAATGCCAATGAGCCCACGGCCCCCTTCGCGGCCTTCGGGCTGCCGATCATTGCTGACAACCTTCCGGGTCGTCCCGGTCCGCTGGCTGGCGTTCTGGCTGGCCTGGACTGGCTGGCCCTGAATGCGCCTGAGGCCCCCCTTCTCACCGTTCCGGCAGATACACCCTTCCTGCCCACGGATCTGGTTGAGCGACTCATGATGCGCCAAAAGCAAAGCGGGCGCATAAGCTGCGCAGCCTCGAATGGACAGAATCACCATGTCATCGCGCTTTGGCCGGCCAGTGCGCGGGGGGCGTTACGTGCTGCATTGGAATCAGGTAACCGAAAAGTCGGGGCTATCCTTGACACGCTACAGGTCGTATCGGAGAGCTGGGACGGGGCTACCGGCGACCCCTTCTTTAATGTAAACACCGCCGAAGATCTCGCTGTCGCGAGGCTGCGCCTTCCTGCTGAATAATGAAGCAAGGCCATGCTTGCGGCAAAATGGGGGAGCGGTTAGGACTGCACCATGGCGCGACGCGGCTGCGTCGTTACGCCGACAGTCCGCCCAAATGATGAGGGATCCATGGACGCCACCAACGACACCGGGGCCAAAGCCGCCAAGCTAAGCCTGGGCGAGAAAAGCTGGGACCTTCCGATCCATGGGGGTACCATTGGCCCCGATGTAGTCGACATCTCGAAGCTCTACGGCCAGACCGGGATGTTCACCTACGACCCCGGGTTTACCTCCACGGCATCCTGCGAAAGCAAGATCACTTATATTGATGGCGATGAGGGCGTTCTGCTCTATCGCGGCTACCCCATCGAGCAGCTCGCCGATAATGGCGACTTCCTGGAGACCTGCTATCTCCTGCTCTATGGCGAGCTTCCCACCGCTGCCCAGAAGGCGGAATTCGATCGCTCCGTGACCTACCACACCATGGTCCACGAGCAGATGAACCGCTTCTTCCACGGCTTCCGCCGTGATGCCCACCCCATGGCCATTCTGGTGGCTTCGGTTGGTGCGCTTTCCGCGTTCTACCACGACTCGACCGACATTTCGGACCCCAAGCAGCGTCTGATTGCGTCGATCCGCATGATCGCGAAGATCCCGACCCTGGCCGCCATGGCCTACAAGTATTCGGTCGGCCAGCCCTTCGTGTATCCGCGCAATGATCTGGACTATACGTCCAACTTCCTCAGCATGTGCTTTGCCGTGCCGTGCGAGGAATACAAGGTCAACCCCATTCTCTCCCGCGCCATGGACCGGATTTTCATCCTCCATGCCGATCATGAGCAGAATGCATCCACCTCCACCGTGCGTCTGGCGGGCTCTTCGGGTGCCAACCCGTTCGCCTGTATCGCAGCCGGCATCGCCTGCCTCTGGGGGCCTGCCCATGGCGGTGCCAATGAGGCCGCGCTCAAGATGCTGTCCGAGATCGGCTCTGTGGACCGGATTCCCGAGTTCATCCGCCGCGCGAAGGACAAGAACGATCCCTTCCGCCTCATGGGCTTCGGCCACCGGGTCTACAAGAACTACGACCCGCGCGCCAAGATCATGCAGCAGACCTGCCATGAAGTGCTGAACGAGCTGGGCATCAAGGATGATCCGCTGCTCGACGTGGCTGTGGAACTGGAGCGGATCGCTCTTCACGATGAGTATTTCATCGAGAAGAAGCTCTATCCGAACATCGATTTCTATTCCGGCATCACGCTTAAGGCGATGGGCTTCCCCACCGACATGTTCACCGTGCTGTTCGCTCTGGCCCGTACCGTGGGCTGGATTGGCCAGTGGAAGGAAATGATCGAAGATCCGGGCCAGCGCATCGGTCGTCCGCGCCAGCTCTACACAGGCGCTCCGCGTCGTGATTATGTGGACATGGCCAAGCGCTCCTGAAATTGCGCTGACGGGTGAGGGTTTGTGCCGCTCACCCGCTTATTGACACAGAAAAGGGCGTGGACCTTCCGGTTCACGCCCTTTTTCGTATCTGCCCATCTCGCAGTTGCCGTTCCTCCAATACCTCACCTAAACTGCGGCACAGAGCTTTCCGGAACGAAGCTGCAGCCGGGTGGCGGGGAGATATCCTGATGGGCCGGGTGACCGATTCTCTTGCTGTTCCCGGCCTTCAGATGTCCCGTATGGGCTCTGCCGCCATCATCACCCTGAACAAGCCGCAGACCCTGAATGCGCTAAATCTGGCCATGCTGCGTGGCATGGCAGCCCTGCTGGATGAGTGGGCAGATGATGCAGCCGTAAAAACGGTGGTTATCCGCTCCTCCAGCCCCAAAGCCTTCTGCGCCGGCGGCGATATCCGGGCCTTGCGTATGGCCAGCCTTGAAGAAAGATTCGGGGATATCTCAACCTTCTTCGAGGCAGAATATGGCCTGAGCGGCCGCATCGGGGCCTATCCCAAGCCCTATGTGTCTTTAATAGACGGCTATTGCATGGGCGGCGGCATGGGGATTTCCATGCATGGCGGTCATCGCATCGTGGCGGAGGGAGCGACCCTTGCCATGCCGGAAACACGGATCGGCTTTTACCCGGATGTTGGAACGAGCTATCTTCTGCCGCGCCTGTCTGCCGGTGTCGGTCTTTATCTTGCCCTGACGGGCGCGCAGCTCGATGCCGCTGATGCGCTGGAGGTCGGGCTCGCGACCAGTTTCGTCCCGCGCTCCAGCCATATTGCGCTCACGGATGCGCTTGTGGATGGCGAAGCTGCGGCTGAAGCCGTGCAGCATTTTTCCACACCCCTGCCCGGCCCATCCGCACTTGCCACCCAGCGCCCCGAGATCGCCCATCACTTCGCAAACGCATCATCTGTCTGCGAAATTATTCGCTCTCTGAAACAGGAATCGGGTGAGTTTGCCACTAAAACACTCTCGATACTGCGAGCCCGCTGCCCCACCAGCCTCGCCGTGACCTTCGAGAACATGCGCAGGGGGGCTCATCTGGATCTATCGGGTGCACTCGCCATGGAGCAGCATCTCTGCGTTCCCATGTCCCGGCGCGCAGACTATGCTGAAGGCATCCGCGCAGCCGTGGTCGACAAACAGGCTGAGCCCCGCTGGCAACCCGCCAGCGTGGAAGATGTGGCCCCTGAGGCAATCAGCGCTCTTTATGAAGGTTTGGCCTGAGAAAGCAGGGCTGAGCCCAGCCACATGCCACAGAGGGCTAGCTCTTTGCCTCAACCGTGATTGGAGCATGAGGCAACGCCTTTGAGCGCCCCTGCCGTGCCAGCCGCAAAACCACCTCGGCAGCGCGGATGCTGGGCCCGGGCCCGGAAATGCCAAAAATATCATCCAGCCGGGCAAACGCCTCTTCCTGCCGCGCCCGCTTTGGGCCATCCGCAAGCACTGCCAGCATATTCTCACGCAGGACCGGCACGGTGCAGAACTCCTGCAGGAATTCTGGCACCACATCCTCGCCAATCACGAGATTTGCCAGAATCACGGTGGTGCCTTTGAGCACACGGCGGGCAATCTGCGCCTCAAGCCAACCCAGCTTGTAGGCTGCCACATGCGGGATACCTGCCAGCGCCAGTTCCAGCGTCACCGTGCCAGAGGCCGCAAGTGCTGCGCGCGCCTGCCGGAAAGCCGCATATTTTTCAGCCTCCCCGGTGATGATACGTGGCTTATAGGCCCAAGTTTCAACGGCCCTCTCAACCACACCCCGCAAGTGCGGCAAGGTGGGGAGAACCAGCTCCAAAGGCTTTTCCTGCGCAACCTGTGCCAGAGCAGCCCCGAAATCCGGCATCAGGCGCTCAATCTCACGACGGCGACTTCCCGGCAGCACCAGCACGAGCGGAGGCTCCGCAGCACGGCGAACGTCATCCGCCGGAGAGGGACGCATCACATCCAGCCGTTCCAGAAGCGGGTGGCCCACATAAAAAGTGGGCGGTCCGCCGAGCCGACGATGAACATCTGGCTCAAACGGCAGCAATGCGAGCAGAGCATCCACATAAGGCCGCATAGCCGCAGCGCGCCCCTCCCGCCAGATCCACACGGTGGGAGAGACGTATTTTACAATGGGAATATTCGGGTTCCGCGCCCGTACACGCGCTGCAACCCGATGTGTGAAATCCGGCGCATCCACCAGAACCAGCACATCAGGCGGATTGGCAAGAATTGCATCCACCGTTTCGCGCATACGACGCAGAATAAGGGGCAGTTTGGCAAGCACCGCCGTCACCCCAATGGCCGTCAGGTCTTCCATGGGGAAGAGAGCATTCAGGCCAGCCTCTTCCATGCGTGTTCCGCCAACCCCGCGAAACTGCACACCTTCACCAGCCATACCGGCGCAGGCCTCCATCAAGGCACCGCCGAGCTGATCGCCAGATTCTTCGCCTGCGACAATGAACACCGACAAAGGCTGCCCCCCCTTGCCCACCGGCTCAAAAGCCGCATTCATGCGCCCATCTCCGGCGGCACACCCATGACGAACAGGCCCGCAGCATCCGCCGCTTCGATCAGGCCGGCAACATCCGGCACCATGGCACCGCCTGCCTCAAATGCAATTCCGGCTAATCCAGCCGCACGCGCCCGGGTAACCGAATCCGGCCCCAGAGACGGCAAGTCAATTCGCCGATCTTGTCCAACCTTCGGGGCCTTGACCAGCACACCATGACCGGGGGAGAAACGAAGCCGACCGGATGAGCACATCTCGCCATAGCGCCGCAGCATCTGGTCTGTGCCCTCGGCAGCCTCAACAGCCGCGATCAACCCGTTCACGACGATAACACCCTGTCCGACATCATAGGGGCTCAAGGCATGAAGCAACTTCATGGCACGGGTGATATCTGCCTGATCCTGCTCCTTGGGCCGATGTGCCCCAAGAACGCCAGCCGGCAGCAAAAGCTGGGGGGCGACCTCATGTGCTCCCAGAAGCCGGAAGCCCTGCTCCGATACAAGCTGCAATACACCCGAAAGCAGATGATTATCACCGCCGCGAAACAGGCGCGCGATGCGAGGCAGCAACCGCACCATGGTCCAGTCGAGCCCCAGATCGCGCACGCGCGGCCGGGTAACCGTTCCCACCATCACCACATCTGTGATGCCACGCGCACGGGCATGGGCAGCAACCCCACCAAGAGAGCCCATTCGGAACCAGTAATGGTCATAAGCTTCCAGTGCGGGGTCTGCAAAACCGCGAATGAGCAGAAACAGGACATCCCGCCCCTGCGCACGGGCCGCCTCCGCAACTGCGGCAGGGAACGCCCCTCCGCCGGCAACAATTGCCAGCGGCCCTGCCCCCTTTGGCGCAGGTTCAGGATTGCCTTCACTGAAAGCTGGTTCAGCTGAAGGGCCAGAAGGCACGCTCAAGGCTTACGCCTCCTTGGTGACGCCCCGAGAAGGGTGGCACAGGGGCCTTTTGCGATCCGCATCGACAAAGGCAATGACAGCAGCCGCGAAAGGAGACGTCGCGATCTTCTCACGCACCCGCTCCAGCCGCTCATCGAATGTATCATCGCCGAAGAACAGATCGCGATAGACAGCCCGCGCTTCATGAATCTCCGCGCGGCTATAGCCGCGGCGCTTCATGCCAACGACATTGAGCCCCACCAGCTTGCCCGCCTGCCCCAGCACATTCCCAAAAGGAATAACGTCTTCACGTACACCCGTGAGGCCAGAAATCATGCACTGCTGACCGATCCGCGTGAACTGATGGACAGCGCACAAACCTCCAAGGAATGTGCGGTCCCCTACCTCAACATGGCCTGCAAGCGTTGCGTTGTTGGCAAACATCACCTCGTCACCAACCAGACAGTCATGCCCCACATGGGCACCAACCATCATCATCACGCCATTGCCAATGCGCGTTTCTCCACGCCCGGTGGCTGTGCCGATATTTGCCGTTACATGCTCACGAATATGGCATTTCTCACCAATACTGAGCCGGGTCCGCTCACCTTTATAGTGTACGGACTGCGGCGGCGTACCCAAGGATGCGAACGGAAATATTTCCGTGCCTGCACCAATCGTTGTATCGCCCTGAATATTCACATGCGCGTGCAATCGAACCCCGGCACCGAGAACGACATGGGGCCCAACAATAGAATAAGGACCGATCACCACATCTTCGGCAAGACCCGCTATGTTTTCAACACGAGCGGTGGGGTCGATTTTCGGCACGATTTCAGTTCTCCATAATCATGGCGCCGACCCGCGCCTCGGCGACCAGTTCGCCCTTCACGCGCGCCTCCCCCCGATACCACCACATATTGCGGCGCTTGGAGATACGGGTCATGTGATATTCCAGAACATCTCCTGGCACGACCGGACGGCGAAACTTGGCTTCATCAATGGTCATGAAATAAACAAGAGATGGGCTCGGGTTGTCCTTGGCCAGAACGCAGACAACACCAGCAGTCTGCGCCATCCCTTCAATAATCAGAACGCCGGGCATGACCGGATTTCCCGGGAAATGCCCCTGAAAGTGAGGTTCATTGGCTGTTACATTCTTGATGCCAATGCAGGAGAGGTCCTTGTCGATCTCTTCCACACGATCAACCATCAAGAATGGATAGCGATGCGGCAGGCAGGCCAGAACGCGCTGAATATCGGCACTGTCCAGTATTTTCCGCTCAATAGCGGCTTCTTCACCGGCACCTTCACCGGCAGTTTTTTTCTGAGACAGCGCATCGCTCATTCGCTCGTTCCTCCCCCAACTGCGCCGCCACTCCGGTGATGCCCCCGAGCAGCGAGATTCTTCAATGCCGTAACTTCACGGAACCATTCCCGCACCGGTTTGGCAGGTGATCCGCCCCATCGCGCACCGGGCGGAACATCGTCTTTCACATTACTGGAGGCTGCGATCTGCGCGCCAGTACCGATTGTAATATGACCAACGACACCAACCTGCCCACCCAAAATAACGAAGTCTCCAAGTGTTGTGGAACCGGAGATGCCCGTCTGAGAAACAATGATGCAGTGCCGACCGATAACGACATTATGGGCAATCTGCACAAGGTTATCGATCTTGGTGCCTTCTCCAATGACGGTATCGGTCAATGCACCGCGATCAACTGTCGTATTGGAACCAATCTCGACATTGTCCTGAATAACAACACGCCCAAGCTGGGGCACCTTTACGTGCCCGGCAACGCTTGGCTGATAGCCGAAACCATCAGTTCCGATACGGGCTCCTGCATGAATCGTGACGTTATTCCCCAAAAAAGCATGCACAACGCTGGCACCCGGCCCTATAGCGCTCTGCCGGCCAATACGCACGTTCGGCCCAATGATTGCTCCAGCACAAATAACCGTGCCCGCACCAATTTCCACCCCCGGCCCCACTACAGCGCCTGGATCAATGGTCACACCTGCTTCGAGCCGAACAGTGGGATGCACCTGCGCACCGGGCGCAACACCATCCTGTCCAAAAATTGAGCTTGGCCGCAGTGCGGAAGGGAAAAGATGCCGGGTCACGGCCAGAAAAGCTGCGGCGGGGCGTGTAGAAATCAGCAGCACCAGCCCATCACTCGCCTTTTCTGCGAAACGCTCCGAAGTGATGCAAACGCCGGCCTGCGTTTCGGCAAGTTTTTCAGCAAATGCTGGCGAGTCACAAAAAATAAGCTCATCCGGCCCGGCCGTATCCAAAGCTCCCACGCCATGGATCAAGCGCTGTTCGATTTCCGGTAAATCCATGCCCTCCGGCACAAAAATACGGGCACCGCTGAGCTCAGCAACGGCCTTTAGCGTCAACACTTCAGGAAGCGGAAAAAAGACCGGTAAATTCATGTAGAACAAACTCGGGCGCCACGAAGCCTGAGCAAAAGCCCAGACCTCGCAGCGCCCGCCTTATATGATGGGATCAGAAGCGCGCACCACCGGAGAAGCGGAACTCTTGTATATCGTCGTAGTTTGCCTTCGACAGAGCCCAAGCATAGTCAAACCGGAGCGGACCAAAGGGTGACTTCCAGATCAAGCTCGCACCGACCGAGGAGCGCACAACATTTTGATCAACGACGCAGACATTACCCTTGGCATTCTTTGTATTAAATCCAGTAGTTCCACAATTCACTAGGTTAGGATTCCCGTAGAAATTATCTCCGTTCCACCCCCCCACAAATTGTTTTTTCTTATTATCCCAGACCCCAGCAATATCTGGGAAGCTAGTAGCTCCATTATAATCATACAAAGACCCTGCATCCACGAAAATGGCTGCCGTCAAACCCATATCTTTGGGCAGAAAAGATAGGGGAAACTGAATCTCAGCAGAAACACCCCAGTAAAGCGTACCACCTAGAGCTGTCGTATTGTCCTCGAGGCAGTTGAAGTAGGCCGGAGTACCCGCATTGCTGCGAGCGCATGGCGCCACGTCACGCGGCCCAATACCGGACGGCGCAAAGCCGCGAACCAGATTGGGGCCCATGAAGAAGTTGTCCATGATGGCGAGATCATCACCGCCCCAAGAACTAACCTGCCCGGCCTGACCTCGCAGCATCAGAACTGCATCAGCAACACCAAGAGGCGTGTAATGACGCACATCACCTGTGGTGCGAATGAAGCTGACGTCGCCACCCAGACCCGCCAAGTCCTGCTTGAGCTCTGCATAGAGACCCTGGGTCGGGGTCATGTTGCTATCAAGACCGTTGAAGGACAGCGTATATCCCAGCGCGGAAGTGATGGTTGCACCATCTTCCTGCGCCTGACGCACCGCCCATGAGGTCGACGTCTGGCAAAGCAACATCTGATCATAGGCCAGAATCGGCCCCAGACCAGAATAGTTGCTGGGATCGCAAACAGTGACTTCACGCTGATACAGATTATAGCGCAGAGCCAGAGTGACCTCGTCCGTAATCGGCAGACCAAAGCGGAAGCCACCACCAACCATGTCGGTCGAATAGTTGCTGTAGCTGGTCGGCTGAGTCTGCTTCCAGTAGGCATCCACGCCAGCAGCGATGCGATAGCCAAGGAAGAAGGGCTCGGTGAAGGAGAACTCCGCACCCCGGGTGTTTTCGCCCCAGGAGCCAGAGACCTTCACATACTGACCACGACCAAGGAAGTTCTTCTCACCCAGAGAGACTTCAGCAATCAGACCGTCCGAGGTCGAGTAACCACCCGACACGGAGAACTCGCCCGTGGGCTGATCTTCAACATCCACGACAAGGATCACACGATCCGGCGCAGAACCGGGCTCATTGACGATCTTGACCGTCTTGAAGTAGCCGAGATTGTTCAGCCGGCGCTCAGCGCGATCCACCAGCACACGGTTATAGGCATCACCCTCGCCGAGATCGAACTCACGACGGATCACCCAGTCACGCGTACGGGTATTGCCACGCACCTCGATGCGCTCGATGTAAACGCGCGGACCCTCTTCAAGCACGAAGAGCAGGTTGATCTTGCGGGTTTCGAAGTCCCGATCACCACGCGGACGCACCTGAGCAAAGGCGTAGCCCCGCTTGGCAACCTCGATCGTGAGGTTCTCGACAGACTTCTCAACCAGATCCGCGTTGTAGGTCTTCCCCTCAACCGTCCGCAGCGCACTGCGCAGGGATTCTGCGGGAACCTCGCGAATGGAGGAGGTCACATCAATATTGCCGAACTGGTACTGCTCACCCTCGTCCAGAACGAAAGTGAGGATATAGCCATCGCCATTCGGCTCACGCTCGGCATTCGCCGAAAGAACGCGGAAGTCCGCATAGCCATTCTTCAGGTAGAAGCGACGCAGCAACTCCTGATCGGCATTCACGCGATCCGGATCATAGACATCAGTCGTCTTCAGGAAGGACAGAAGGCCAGTCGTGGTCGTCGTGATGACGTCATTGAGCTTCCAGTTCGAGAAGGCCTTATTGCCGACGAACTTGATCTCCTTGACACCAACCTTCTTGCCTTCTTCGACCTCGAACACCAGATCGACACGACCGTTGCCGCGATCAATAGTGACGGGGTTCACACGCACATCGTCACGACCAGAGCGACGATACACATCGACGATCCGCTGCGTATCGGACTGAATGGTCGAGCGGGAGAGATTCCCGCGTGGCTTGGACTGAACCTCAGCCGCAAGCACGTCATCCTTGAGCTTCTTGTTACCCTCGAAGGAGACACGGTTGATCATCTGGTTTTCGGAAACCCGAACCAGAACGCGCCCACCAGACTGGGAAACCTGAACATCAGAGAAGAGGCCGGTCGCATAAAGCGCCTTCCAGGCCTCATCGATTTTAGCTGCAGTATAGGGGCCGGGACCGAAGTAGGAGCGGATCGTCTCCGCATCCACACGCTGATTGCCCTGCACAACGATTGAGCTGGACTGAGCGGCAGCCGGACTCGCCAATACGATGGTTCCAGCCGCCGTGGTCACCGCAGCTGTGGTTGCGATGCCAATGGTGGCAGCCAGATTTCTCATCACTCGGAGCGGAGCAGTCATATGGCGCGCAACCTTAAGAAATTTCGACAATCCGAACCCGGTAGGAGGCCTACCAGATTCTCACCCTATCAGGGCAGCTTTTACAGGCTTTCAGCGGCGGTGCAAACCACACCGGCGCTTCTGCCTGCCATTTTCAATGAACCGTTGCCCTATCGCCACGGCTCATCGTCCTGTTTTTCTCTCATATCGCAATAAGATGCCAGACATCGTTCCATGTCGCGAACAGCATCAGCATAAGCACCAACGCCATTCCAATCCGGAATCCGATGTCCTGTGTCTGCGGGCTGAGAGGACGCCCACGGATCGCTTCAAAAGCGTAGAACAAAAGATGGCCTCCATCCAAGAGCGGGATGGGAAATAGGTTAAGCAAACCTATAGAGACCGAGAGCACAGCGGCCAGAGAGAGCAGTGCACCAAAGCCAAAGGTGGCAACCTGACCGGAAACCTGGGCGATGCGGATGGGGCCACCAAGCTGGTCAGCCGATTCCCGGCCCACGACCAGCCCGCCGATATAATCGAACGTGCGCGTCACCACGAACCAGGTTTCCTGCACCCCCAAGCCCACGGCCTCGACAGGTCCAAAATGCTGGACGGTGACATCACCTGCGGACAGTGACCGCGTAATGCCCAGCAGACCCAGTCGCTGAACATTGCCGAAATTGTCCTTGATTTCCTTCAGTTCCGGCGTGGCGGTCAGCGTGACTTCCCGGTCATTTCGATCAACCACGAATGTCAGGGGCTGGCCGGCATGAATGCCGACAATGCGCTGCATGTCCGAGAAGCTCTCGATCCGCTTCCCGTCAATGGAGAGCACAAGATCGCCCGGCATGAAGCCCGCTTGCGCCGCTGCACTCTCGGCGTTGACCTGATCCACGCGCGCGGCCGTCACCTGCTTGCCATACACCATGAAAACAAGGGCAAAGATGACAATGGCCAAGATGAAATTGGCGATGGGCCCAGCGGCGACAATGGCCGCACGCCAGCCCAGCGGCTGGTAGAAGAAGCTTTCCTTGCGCTCCTGAGGGCTCATGCGCGCCAGCCGGGTCTGGTCCGGTGTGGATGCCGCATCCTCATCACCAAAGAAACGCACATAACCGCCAAGGGGAATCGCGGAGAGCTTCCAGCGCGTGCCGTGCCTGTCATTGAAGCCCGCCAGTTCCGGGCCGAATCCGAGCGAGAAGGTCAACACCCGGACGCCCGCCCGGCGCGCGACCCAGAAATGGCCCAGCTCATGGAAAAAAACCACCAGCGTCAGCACGAACAGGAAGGGGATGATGTAGCCCAGAAAGGATGACCCCGCCCCGGCCATTGTTCCAAGAAGGTCCGCACTCGTACTGGTCACTGTTTCCATTATCCGCTTCCCTGCCCTTGCTGCCGCCTACCGTTCGGCAACAGGCACATATAGCCGCATGCACTTTAACTGCTCATAGGATGCCTTTGCGGCAAACTTGGGCAAGAACTCACCCTGCGTCATATTCGCGGTGCGCTTTTTTGAAAAGCGCAGACAGCCCCTTTACGCCACGGCCAGCGCCAAAAGGTCCGATGCCACGCGGCGTGCATCTGCATCCACTGCCAATGCTTCCTCAACGCTGGTCGGCGCCCTGCCCCCGGCCAATCGGGAGAGCGTTTGTTCCACCACCTCGCTGATTCCATAAAAACCCGTCTGCCCATCCAGGAAAGCAGCCACGGCGACCTCGTTGGCCGCATTCAGCACGGTGGGTGCTGCCCCGCCTGCGGCCATAGCGGCACGCGCGAGTGAGAAGGCGGGAAAACGGGCTTCGTCCACAGCCTCAAAGGTGAGACGTCCCATCTCAACCAGATTCAGCCTGCGGGCGGGAATCGGCAGCCGGTCTGGAAATGCGAGGCAGTGGGCAATGGGCACGCACATATCCGGCATGGCCAAACCGGCCACCACGGAGCCATCCGTGAAGGATACGAGCCCATGCACGACCGATTCGGGGTGAACAACGGCATCCAGCTTTTCTGCCGGCACTGCGAACAGGTGATGCGCCTCGATCAGTTCCAGCCCCTTGTTCATCAGGGTTGCAGAATCAATCGTGATTTTTGCACCCATGGACCAGTTGGGATGCCTCAGCGCATCCTGCCTTGTGGCGCGGCTCATCTCTTCACGGCTTTTCTGGCGGAACGGGCCACCGGAGGCCGTCAATGTCATGCGCTCGATAGCTGATGCAGGGGCAGCAGACAGGGCCTGAAAGATGGCATTGTGCTCGCTGTCCATAGGCAGGAGTTCGGTGCCCTTGCGCGCGGCCTCCGCCATGAAGAAGGCACCGGCTGCAACCAGACATTCCTTGTTGGCAAGCGCCATGCGCCGGCCTGCCCCAAGCGCCGCAGTGGAAGGCGCGAGCCCTGCAACACCGACAATGGCGCTAACCACCATGTCCGCTTCGCGTGCGGCAGCTTCCATGATGGCGCTGGTTCCAGCCCCGCTGGCAATGCCACTGCCTGAGAGCGCTTCTGCAAGAGCCGGTCCCGCACCGGGGTCCGCGATGGCGGCGAAGCGTGCGCCCAGCGTGCGCGCCATGTGCGCCAGCGCCGCCACATCCCGCCCGCCGGCCAGGGCTTCAACCTCAAAGCGCCCCGGATGCGCAGCCAGCACTTTCGCTACACTGCGGCCAATCGAGCCTGTTGCGCCAAGCACTGTAAGACGGGTCATCTCACTTCCTTACCAGAACAGCAGCCCGCCTGCCGGATTCAGCGCCATATGGGCAAGAGCAACAAGCAGGGCCAGCAGGGCCGCGACGATGAAACCGTCCAGCCTGTCGAGAATACCGCCATGTCCGGGAATAAGGCGGCTGGTGTCCTTCACCCCGAAGAAGCGCTTGGCGGCAGATTCGGCCAGATCGCCCATCTGTGAGGCAACCGAAAGCACCACAGCCAGCGCTGTCAGCCATGCAACGCCTGACAAGCCCGCCGCTACCGCCAGCAGACCGCCCGCCAGCGCACCGCACACCACACCGCCCAACGCTCCAGACCATGTCTTGTTGGGGGAAACGCGCGGCCATAGTTTTGGCCCACCAACAGTGCGGCCGACAAAATAGGCGAAAATGTCTGTCGCCCAAACAACGGCATAGAGATAGAGCACGGCATACATGCCTGCCGTGCCCTCCTCGCGCAGGGCAAGCACCGGCACAACAGAGGCCCCGGCCACCAGAGCACCACACAAAGCCCAGAGCCGCTCTTTGGGCACCACCACAGCACCCGCAACCGCCCCAACAAGAATAGCCAGCACGGCAAGCGCCAGTGCTCCGCAATGCACCAGCACAACAGCTCCCATCACGGCAACACCGCAAATGGTCAGCCAGAGCGGTCGACGCTCCAGCCGTGTCATCTCCGCCCACTCATAAAGAATGGCAAAACCAGCGAAGGTCCAGAGCGCAGCAAAAGGCCAGCCGCCCCACCAGGTCAGCGCCAGAACGGCCGGTATCATCACCAGACCCGAGGCCGCCCGATATTTCAGATCACTCGTCCGACCCGCAGACATCATGGAACCGGACAAGAAGTGACGCCGCCAAAACGGCGATTGCGCCGGCCATATTCTTCCAATGCAGCACTCAGCGCCTCCTTGTCGAAGTCTGGCCAGTAGAGCGGCAGGAAGACGAACTCCGCATAGGCGGCTTGCCACAGCAGAAAATTGGACAGGCGCTGCTCGCCCGATGTGCGAATGATGAGATCCGGATCAGGAATGCCCGCGGTTTCAAGTCGTGCCGAGATCATCTCTGCGCAGACATCATCGGGGGTAACTTTGCCCGCGGCAACATCAGCAGCGATGGCTGCTGCGGCGGCAGCGATTTCCTGACGCGCTCCATAATTGAAGGCAACAATAAGCGTCAGGCCTGTATTCTTGCTGGTCAGCGCTTCCGCCTCATCCAGCAGGCCAGCGATTTCCCGCGACAAACCCGTGCGGGTTCCAATGATCTTGACCCGGACATTGGAGGCATTCAGGTCCGCCAGATCATGCCGAATGAAAAGCTTGAGCAGCCCCATCAATTCCGAGATCTCGGTAGGCGGTCTGGTCCAATTCTCAGAAGAGAAGCTGTAAATCGTGAGATATCGGATACCCAGCTCGCGGGCCGCGCGCACACACCGGCGCACGGCTTCCACGCCCCGGCGATGCCCCTCAACCCGGGGCAATCTGCGAGCTGCAGCCCAACGTCCGTTTCCATCCATGATGATACCAACATGGACCGGCACCTGCCCATGGGCAGAGGTCGCAATGTCCGCCTCATCAGGGCGGACATGCACGGACATGGCTTGCTCCGGGTTCAAATGCGGCTCCTCACGCCTGTCGCGGCAGATCGCGATGGCTCAGACAGAGAGGATTTCCTTTTCCTTGTGCGCAACGTTCTGATCGATCTCGGCGATCGCCTCATCCGTCACCTTCTGCACGTCCTTGGAGAGGCGCTCGATCTGGTCCAGACCGGTCTCGCCATCCTTCTCCATCTTCTTCAGAAGATCGAGGCCGTCACGACGCACATGACGCACAGCCACGCGTGCGGCTTCCGCATATTTATGTGCAACCTTCACCAGTTCCTGGCGGCGCTCCTGATTCAGCTCAGGAATACGAAGACGCAGAACCTGCCCTTCGGTGGCCGGGTTCAGACCCAGATTGCTGTCACGGATCGCACGCTCCACAGCGGAAACCATGCCGCGATCCCAGACCTGCACGGAAAGCATGCGCGATTCCGGAACCGAAACGGTCGCCACCTGACTCAGCGGCATGCGCGCGCCATAAGCCTCAACCGTGATGGGCTCCAGAAGATTGGCAGAGGCGCGCCCGGTGCGCAGACCCGACAGTTCATCACCGAGAACGGAGATCGCACCATTCATGCGGCGCTTGATATCGGACAGGTCGAAATTCGCGGCGCTCATGACAATCCTCTTTTTGCTCTCTCGTCACCCAAAGGGCCTCACCTTTTATCTTCAAGGCATGGCCCAGGGCGATGACAAATTCACACAATCTGCAATGGGGCGGAGTTCACCAACCCGCGAACGACATGCCTGCCGGACAGTTCAAGCCCCGCGCAACATCAAGGAGAAACGATAGTTGCGCGTCCCACACCCGTCGCGGCGGCCGTAATGGCGCCAGCATCCCGGATTGAAAAAACAATGATAGACAGAGCTGCCTCACGAGCAAGGGCGAATGCGGCAGCATCCATCACCTTCAGGTCGCGGGCCAGCGCCTCGTCATGGGTCAGGCGCTCATAGCGCACGGCATCCGGATTCGTCTTGGGATCGGCACTGTAGACACCGTCCACATTGGTGGCCTTCAGCACCGCATCACATTCAAGCTCTGCCGCACGCAGAACCGCGCCCGTATCTGTGGTGAAATACGGATTGCCAGTTCCACCGGCCAGAACCACCACCCGGCCGCGACGCAGATGACGCAGCGCCTGCTGGCGCGCATAGGGTTCGCATACGGACGGCATGGCGATGGCAGACATGGTGCGCGCGGGCGCACCACTTTTCTCAATGGCCTGCTCCAGTGCCAGCGCATTCATCACGGTGGCGAGCATGCCCATATTATCGGCTGTGGCGCGGGCAAGATCCTCGCCCGCCACACGCGCGCCGCGCAGGATGTTGCCACCCCCGACGACCACAGCAATCTCGCACCCCCGCTCGCGCAGCGCCACGAGATCGCGCGCGATGGCCGAAACGGTTGGCGGATGCAGGCCGAACGGCTCCGGCCCCATCAGGGCCTCACCGGAAACCTTCACCAGCACACGGGGGAAAGGCAGAACCGGGCGTTCCTGCCCGGCCTCACCAGCCACCCATTCCGAATCGTCCATCGCGCTACGTGACATATCGGCCCCCGTCAGCCCTGGCCGGCCGCAGCAGCAACTTCAGCCGCGAAGTCGGTCTCTTCCTTCTCGATGCCTTCGCCAAGAGCGAAACGCACAAAGGCGGTGAGCTTCACCGGAGCGCCAACCTGACCTTCAGCTTCCTTCAGCACCTGGCTGACAGACTTGGAGCCGTCATGCACGAAAGGCTGGTCGAGGAGGGTGTTCTCCTTGAAGAAGCTCTTGATGCCGCTTTCAGCGATCTTGTCCTGCACAGCGGCAGGCTTGCCCTGATGCTTCTCGAGCAGGATGGCCTTTTCACGGGCGACAGTCTCGGCAGAAATGCCGGTTTCGTCGAGCGCCAGCGGGTTCAGAGCCGCAACATGCATCGCGATCTGACGGCCGAGAGTGGAAAGCTTCTCTACATCGCCAGCGGATTCGAGCGCGACCAGAACGCCGATACGGCCCTGACCATCAATAACCTGACCATGAACGTAGGACGCAACGACGCCCTCAGAGACGGTCAGCTTGGCCACGCGGCGCAGGGCCATGTTCTCGCCAATGGTGGCGACAAGCGCGGTGAGCTTCTCGGCAACGGACACATCCGCACCGGGGAACTTCGCATTGGCGAAGGCTTCCAGCGAACCATCGGTGTTGAGAGCCACCTTGGTGGCCTCGCGCACGAAAGCCTGGAAGTCAGGGTTGCGGGCGACGAAGTCGGTTTCCGCATTCACTTCCACGATAGCGGCATTGTGGCCGGCGGACTCAACAGCCACCAGACCCTCGGCAGCCACACGGCCAGCCTTCTTGGCAGCCTTTGCGAGGCCCTTCTTGCGCAGCCAGTCTACAGCGGCTTCCACATCACCATCGGTTTCGGTGAGGGCGGCCTTGCAGTCCATCATGCCCGCGCCGGTCAGATCGCGCAGTTCCTTCACGAGCCCGGCAGTGATCGCAGCCATGTCCAAATCCCTTCTTTTACAACACGGCCGGCAAGGGGTTGGTCCCGAGCCGGCCGCCGGGGCGCCACACGCCCCCTTTGCCTTCAATACGTTTCAACCGTGCGACAGGTCACTCGGCTTCGGCGGAAAGCTCCTTGGCCTGCGCCACCCAGCCGTCCACGCGACCGGGAAGACCAACGTCTTCACCCACGCGCTGTGCATCCGCACCAGCCAGACCGGAAACCTGCCAGAAGTGGAACACGCCGAGCTCGTTCAGCTTCTGCTCGATCTCGGGGCTGACGCCAGTCAGCTTCTTGAGATCGTCAGCCACGCCGCGCGGACCGGAGAGGGGCTCGAAAGCCACCCAGAGGGAAGCCTCGGCCGGCAGATCTTCCACGAGGGAGAGATCTTCATCAGCGCCCAGATCGAAGCCCATGTCGCCCTGGCTGCGACCAATACCGTCAATGGCGGCGCGGGCGACCAGATCGCAATAGAGCTGAATGGCGCGGCCGGCGTCGTCGTTGCCGGGAACCGGGAAAGCAATGCCTTCCGGATCGCAGTTGGAGTCGAGAATCGCGGCCACCGGAATACCGAGGCGCTGCGCTTCCTTCACGGCGATGTCTTCCTTGTTCGTGTCGATCACGAACAGCAGGTCAGGCAGACCGCCCATGTCGCGGATGCCGCCGAGCGCCTTGTCGAGCTTCTCCAGCTCGCGGGTCAGCGTCAGGCGCTCCTTCTTGGTGTAGCCGGCGCTGCCTTCGGGAGCGGCCAGAATCTCTTCCAGCTTCTTCAGGCGTGCGATGGAGTTCGAAATGGTCTTCCAGTTGGTGAGCATGCCGCCGAGCCAGCGGTGGTTCACATAATACTGGGCGGAACGGCGGGCTGCATCAGCCACGATGTCCGCAGCCTGACGCTTGGTGCCGACAAACAGCACGCGGCCACCCTGGGCCACGGTGTCGGACACGGCCTGCAGAGCGCGGTGCAGGGACGGCACGGTCTGCGACAGATCAAGGATGTGGATGTTGTTGCGCACGCCGAAGATGTACGGGGCCATCTTCGGGTTCCAGCGGTGAGACTGGTGACCAAAGTGCACGCCGGCTTCGAGGAGCTGACGCATGGAATAATCGGGCAGTGCCATTGTCTTCTATTCTCCGGTTAGACCTCCGCGGACGTACTCTCACTCCATCTGGAGCTGAGCACCGGATGGCCAAAAGGCCGATGAGTCCGCGTGTGAGATGGGCGCGCTATACGCGATGCAGTGCCATGAGGCAAGGCCTGCCTGTTCGCCGACCACATATGTACGCAAAAAAGGGCTACACATAAGGTCGGTTACAAATGTAAAGTTTGTATATAGACTTAATTATATATTGCATGCACCGGGCGTCGTGGCATCGTGGGGACAGCACGGCGGATATCCTTTCCGCTCCACCCGTCAGGTCAGGGATAGCACCATGGCTGCTGCTCCATCATCCGCGCCATCCGGCCGATTCTTTTCCTCTTTTGGTCTTCAGGTGCTGGCCGGACTTGTTCTGGGGTTGCTGCTGGGTCTGGTGGCGCGCGCCATTGGCCCGGCTGAAGGCGGCGGCTTGAACGCGCTGGCTGTGACGCTCGATCTGGTGGGCTCCATCTTCGTGCAATTGCTGCGTGCACTTGTGCCGGCTCTGGTTTTTACGGCCATTGTCGCGAGCATCGCCAATCTGCGGCAACTTTCGAATGCGGCGGCTTTGGTCTGGAACACGCTGCTCTGGTTCGCCATCACCGCCTTTATTGCGGTTCTCATCGGTATTGCGCTTGGCCTCATCATCCGCCCCGGCCTTCACACGGGCGTAACGGCCGCGGCTGAAGCCCTGCCCCGCACATCCGGCGCATGGCTGGACTTTTTGCGCGGCCTTGTACCCTCGAATATTTTCGGGCTTGAGGCCAACACCCGCGTCAATGACGGCACCGCCACCACCGCGCTGAACTTCAATGTTCTGCAACTGGTGGTCATTTCCATTGTCATCGGTGCCGCTGCCTTGCGGGTGGGCGAGAAAGGCGCGGCATTCCTCGCCTTCAATGAGTCGGCGCTCGCGGTTATTCGCAAAGTGCTGTGGTGGATCATCCGCCTGACGCCCATCGGCACCATCGGCCTGTTTGGTACGGCGGTCGCTCAATATGGGTGGTATGCGCTGGCGCAGCTCGGCTGGTTTTCAGCGGCGGTTTATATCGGCCTCGCACTGGTGCTGTTTGGCGTCTATCCGGCGCTTCTGGCGCTGCATGGGCTGAACCCGGCGCGTTTTTATGCAGGCGCATGGCCCGCAATCCAGCTCGCCTTCGTCTCCCGCTCCTCTGTCGGCACCATGCCGGTGACGCAGGCCGTGACAGAGGACGAACTGGGCGTGCCGCGCGAATATGCGGCCTTCGCGGTGCCGCTGGGTTCCACGACCAAGATGGATGGTTGCGCGGCCATTTACCCGGCCATCTCGGCCATCTTCGTGGCTGAGTTCTATCAGGTGCCGTTGGATCTGGCGGACTATGTGCTGATTGTGCTGGTTTCGGTGCTGGGCTCGGCCGCAACAGCGGGCATGACCGGGGCAGTGGTGATGCTGACACTCACCCTTTCCACGCTCGGTCTGCCGCTTCAGGGCGTGGGCCTGCTGCTGGCGGTGGACCCGATTCTGGACATGGGCCGCACCGCCGTGAACGTTGCCGGGCAGGTGCTCGTGCCGACCATCGTTTCCAAGCGACAGGGCATTCTGGATGAGGCGGCCTACAACTCCAAGGCCAGCATCAACCGGCTCGAAGGTGCGCCGGCGGAGTAGCGGGCAAAACCTTTCCCGGTTCCAGCAGCATTTGGCCGGCTGGAACCGGGCCTCAGCCCGCCTCCACCGTCACCACGCCGGGAATGGCTTTCAGCGCACCGGCGATCTGCGGGGAAACCGGGTAACGGCCATCCAGCCGGATCTCGACCTCCGCCTTGCCATCTTCCACCATCACCACGAGGCTGACCTCTCCATCCCCCCGCCCGGCAGAGAGGCGCTTGGCGATTCCCTCGATTGGCTCGGGGGAGCGCAGGAAGATGCGCAGGGATTTGTGATGGCGGGCGGTGGCTTCATCCAGCCGGTCGCAGGTCTGGATAGTGAGGCGCACATCCTCGCCATTCAGTGAGGCCCCCACCATCATCAGAACAGGCGTGCCCGGCTCCAGCAGATCCCGATAATGGGCCAGCCCCTCGGAGAAGATCACAGCCTCGAAATGACCGGAAGGGTCGGACAGGCCGATGATGCCCATGCGGGAGCCGGTCTTGGTGCGCCGCTCCTGCCGTGACACCACGGTAGCCGCCAGCCGGCCAGCGGCCGCCCCTGCCCGCACGGCGCGACCAAGATCGGTGAAGGTCTGCACCCGCATCTTCTTCAGCGCATCGGCATAATCATCCAGCGGATGGCCGGTGAGGAAGAAGCCGACGGCATCATATTCCTTTTTCAGCCGGTCTGCCGGAAGCCATGGGGACACCTGCGGAATATGGAGTTCCGCCGCAGCAGGGCCAGAACCGAACATATCGTTCTGGCCTGATGTCGCATTGGCCTCCACCCGGTGCGCCTCGGCCATCACGCTTTCTATCGAGGCAAACGCACGGGCGCGATTGGGTTCGAGAACATCGAAACAGCCCGCAGCGGCAAGGCTTTCCAGCACCCGCTTGTTCACCATCTTCACCGGGAGGCGAGAGGCGAAATCGGCCAGATCGCGGAATGACTTTCCGCCGCGCGCCTCAACCAGCGCATCCACCGCTGCCGTGCCCACCCCCTTGATGGCCGCCATGGCATAGATGATCTCGCCATTCTCCACCGCGAACTCGCGATAGGAACGGTTGATGTTCGGCGGCACCACTGTGATTCCCAGCCGCTGCGCCTCCTGGCGGAATTCGGCCAGCTTGTCGGTGTTGCCCATATCGAGCGTCATGGAGGCGGCGAGAAACTCGGTGGGGTAGTTCGCCTTCAGCCATGCGGTCTGGTAGGCCACCAGTGCATAGGCAGCGGCATGAGACTTGTTGAAGCCGTAATCGGCGAACTTGGCCAGAACGTCGAAGATCCGGTCCGCCATCGGCTTGTCGACACCGCGCTCCGATGCACCGGAGACGAAGCGCTCGCGCTGCTTCTCCATCTCGGCGCGGATCTTCTTGCCCATGGCGCGGCGCAGAAGGTCGGCTTCGCCCAATGAATAGCCCGAAAGAGCCTGGGCAATCTGCATCACCTGTTCCTGATAGATGATGACGCCGAAAGTCTCTTTCAGATAGGGCTCAAGCTTGGGGTGGATATAATCCGGCTGCGCCCGCCCGTGCTTACAGTCGCAGTACACCGGAATATTGGCCATCGGGCCGGGGCGATAGAGCGCCACTAGGGCGATGAGATCCTCAATACGGTCGGCCTTCATATCCACGAGGGCGCGGCGCATGCCCGCGCTTTCCACCTGGAACACGCCCACCGTTTCGCCCTTGCCGAGCATGGCGTAGCTCTTGGGGTCATCCAGCGGGATCTTCGAAATATCCAACTCAATGCCGCGCTTGTGGATGAGCTTCACCGCCTTGTCGATGGTGGTCAGCGTCTTGAGGCCGAGGAAGTCGAACTTCACCAGCCCGGCCTGCTCCACCCATTTCATATTGTACTGGGTGACCGGCATATCGGACTTCGGGTCTCGATACAGCGGCACAAGCTCATGCAGCTTGCGATCACCGATCACGATACCGGCGGCATGGGTAGAGGCATGGCGGTTTAGCCCCTCAAGGCGCACCGCGATATCGAAGGCGCGCTTCACCACCTCCTCTTCCTCGGCGGCGGCCTGAAGGCGCGGTTCGTCCTTGATGGCGTCCTTCAACGAAACCGGACTGGCCGGGTTCTGGGGCACCAGCTTGCACAGCTTGTCGACCTGCCCATAGGGCATTTCCAGCACGCGCCCCACATCGCGCAGCACCCCGCGCGCCTGAAGCGTACCGAAAGTGATGATCTGCGCCACCTGCGCACGCCCGTAGCGATCCTGCACATACTGGATCACCTCATCGCGGCGTTCCTGACAGAAGTCCACGTCGAAGTCCGGCATCGAGACGCGATCCGGGTTCAGGAAGCGTTCGAACAGCAGGTGAAAGCGCAGCGGGTCCAGATCCGTAATCTGGAGCGAATAGGCCACCAGAGAGCCTGCGCCCGAACCACGCCCCGGCCCCACCGGAATGTCATTCTTCTTGGCCCACTTGATGAAGTCCGACACGATGAGGAAGTAGCCGGGGAATTTCATGCGAGCGATGATGGAGAGCTCATAGGCGAGCCGCTCCTCATAATCCTTCACCTCCAGCCCTTCGGAAGGGCCATGCTTCGCCAGCCTCTGCGCCAGCCCCTCCTTGGCTTGCCGCTCAAGCTCGGCGGCCTCGGCCTCAACCGGGTCCTGCCCCTCCTCGCTTTCATCCGCCGTGGTAAAGCGCGGCAGAATGGGCTTCACCGTGCGCACACGCCACGAGCAGCGCCGGGCAATCTCCACTGAATTGGCCGTGGCCTCCGGCAGGTCGGCGAACAGCTCCAGCATTTCCGCGCGGGTCTTGAAGCGATGTTCTGCTGTCAGGCGGCGGCGGTCGCCATCGCCGATGATCTTGCTTTCCGCGATGCAGATCAGGGCATCGTGGGCCAGATAATCATCCTGCGCGGCGAAGAAGGGTTCATTGGCGGCAACAAGAGGCAGCCCCTTCTCATAGGCCAGATCCAGCAGCCCGCCTTCCACCAGCCGCTCTGCATCTGTGCCGTGGCGCTGCAATTCCACATAGAGCCGGTCACCGAACAGGGTCGCCAGTTTCTCCAGCCGATCGGCCGCGAAATCCGCATGCCCGGCGGCCAGCGCCATATCCAGAGGTCCGGCAGGGCCACCCGTGAGGGCGATGAGGCCGTGATGGGATTGCTCCAGCCATTCCAGCAAAATGCGCGGCTCATCATCGCTCGGCGTCTCCAGATAGGAGCGCGAGACCAGATGCATGAGATTGCGCCAGCCCTCTTCCTGTTGCGCAAGCAGCACGATGCGCGGCCGGCGGGGCCGCACAAGGCTGCGCGAGCCGGGAGGCTCCGGCAAATCCAGCGCCAGCGATACCCCCGGAATCGGCTGGATGCCCGCGCCGGACATCTTCTCCGAGAACTCCAGTGCCCCGAACAGGTTGCCAGTATCCGTCAAGGCCATCGCCGGCTGCGCGTCCGCTTCCAGCAGTTTGGCCAGCTTGCCAACCGTCAGGGCGCCTTCCAGCAGCGAATAGGCGGAATGAACATGGAGATGGACGAATCCGGGGCCTGTCATCAGCACATCACCTTCGCATGTCGCGCAGCAGTGTCACCACAGCTTGCATCCGGACAGGTCCGAGCCTGTCCCGTCATCCCGCCCGCTTGGCCGGCTCCTTCTTAGGACGCCGCAGACATGCCCCGCAACACGCGACATTTGCAGGGATGCCATGCAGACCCGGCCGGTGGAAAAATCAACCGCCTCAATTTCCGTACCCAGACACCTAATATCTGCCGCAACGGCATCAAGAGGTTGTCCTGCTCTTTGACAGCAGACAGAATAGGGACGCGAGTACGGAGGGGCCCGGAATGCGTCAGATCTATATCCATATTGGCACACACAAGACTGGCACCACATCGATCCAGTCCTTGCTGTGCCGCCGTGAGGCCCGTTTGCAGCGGGCTGGCATTTATGTGCCGAAAACCGGACGCCCTTTTCCGAACTCTGCCGGCCATCACAACATTGGATGGATGCTGCGCGGGGACGACAGGAAGAACCCCACCCTGGGGGGCATACAAGAACTGGCACGTGAACTGGCCGCCTGCCCTTTTCAGAAAGCTGTCATCTCTGATGAGGACCTTCAATTTCTGGTTATAGAGCCGGAACTGATCCGCAAGCTTGAAGACACACTTCATGATGCAGGCTGGAAACCGCATTATATCTTGTTTCTTCGCGACCCGGTCAGCTACTCAATATCATTTTACAATGAAGCTTTGAAAATACAGCCCGATTTGTGCTTCTATCATTTCATAGAAATGATCTTGCAGCAGGGATATTTCCAGAGAAAAGACAGGAATTTCATATATTTCGACTATGAAACATTCCTGTCCCGCTGGCAGGCCATGAGCCATGCTGATATCGGGGTCTATTCCTATAATGCCGCCAGCAGCGGTGCGGGCGTTATGGAAACCTTTATCTCTGCCATTGGCATTCCGGATGCGCACAAGGTGACACAGGAAGCCCGCACACCCCGGCAGATGTGGGCGCAGGTGATCGCCCGGCTAAAGGTGGAGGAAAAGCCGCCCCTCCCCAAAACCCTTCGGCTCAACCACAGTCAAAAGCCCGTGACAGAAGACATGCTTCTGCATGCGGCAAAAGTGGGGACTGCCTATCACCCGGCATTTGAGCGCATGACGGCACATTGCGAAAAATAGATGGGTGGCAGGAGCCTTCTGGTCACAGATATTCAGAAGTGACTGAAACTACCTGAGCCCAGTTCCATGACATGCCCGCCGGCATCATGCACCTCAAGGCCGGGTTCTGCCTGTGTCTCACCAATAAGGTATACGGATATACCCGTAAGCGCCGCATCAGAAACAAACAGATGCAGCGCTTCATAAGGCACGGTGGCGAGGATTTCATAATCATCCCCACCCGTCAGCACCTGACGCATAAGGCCGGGATCCGCCTTCACAACGGCCTGCGCAGCCGCCGAGAGCGGCACACGCTGTGCTTCAACACGGCCGCCACACCTGGAAACCGAAAGCATTTTGGCAAGATCGCCAGCCAACCCGTCCGAAACATCCATCGCCGCAGAGGCATGGGCGCGCAAAACAGGAGCGAGGGCAAGGCGCGGCTGGGGATGGAGATAGCGATCCAGCAGATGGGCGCGCTGTTCATCACTCAGCGCCGCAAAGGCCGGATGCTCCGGCTTCTGCCGCAAGAGCAGGCCAAGCGCGGCATCACCAATCGTGCCGCTGACCACGATTGCCTGCCCGGCCCGCGCGCCGGTGCGCGGCACAAACTGCCCTTCCGGCACGGTGCCAAGTGCGGTCAGGGAGATGGCAATCGGCCCGGATGTGGAAACCGTATCTCCGCCCAGAAGCGGGCAGTTATAGCGCGCGCAATCCGCTCCCAAGGCATCGGCAAAGGCAGCCACCCATTCCTCAGGCGTGCATTTCACCTCTGGCATGGATTTCGGCAGGGCCAGTGCCAGCAGAGCCCCGAGCGGCTGCGCGCCCTTGGCCGCAAGGTCAGAGAGATTGACCCCCAGCACCTTGCGCGCCACCGAAGCCGGCGCATCATCCGGGAAGAAATGCACACCTGCGACCAAGGCATCCTTGGTCAGCACAAGCTGGGTGCCGGCAGGCGGGGTCAGAAGGGCGGCATCATCGCGCAGGCCCATCGCTTCCGGCGCGCGGGCATGCGGGCGGAAATACCGGGCGATGAAGTTATCCTCTCCCGAACCGCCCCCCTGCATCTCACTTGGCTCCCGGTCCTGTCAGGCCCGTGCCAAACTCGTGCGGGCGCACCTCGCGCGCAAGGGTATCCAGCACGGCGTTCACCATGCCGATTTCGTCCTTGTCGAGGAAGGCCCCGGCCACATTCACATATTCGGTGATGACGACGCGTGCCGGCACGTCATCCTTGTCCAGCAGTTCATAGGTTCCGGCGCGCAGAACGGCACGCATCACCGCTTCCACCCGGCCCAATGGCCAGCCATCATCCAGCACACGGTTCACCAGCGGATCAATCCGGCGTTGGTTATCCAGTACGCCTTCCAGAACGGAGCGGAACAGGCGCACATCGGCGTCAGGCATCTGCACGCCCTCTACCTCCTGCCCCAGCCAGAAAGTCTGGAACTGCGCGAGAATATCGTGCAGGGGGGTCTGGGCCATATCCATCTGATAGAGTGCCTGCACCGCACCAAGGCGGGCCGCGCTCTTCTTCATGGGTTTGGCGGGGGCGGCGGTCATTGTTCCAGTCTCCGTTTGAGGCGCAGCAGGGAAAGCGCAGCCTCAGCCGCACCGCCCCCCTTGTTGCCCTCGCTCACGCGGGCGCGTTCCCAGGCCTGCGCCTCGCTCTCCACCGTGAGAATTCCATTGCCCACCGGCATGGCATGGCCAATGCCGACATCCATGAGACCGCGAGCCGACTGATCGGACACGATCTCGAAATGATAGGTTTCACCGCGGATAATGACGCCAAGGCCAATCACGGCATCCACCGCCTCGCCCGCCATTTCAGCGGCCTCGATGGCGATTTCGGCGGCCACCGGCACTTCCAGCGCGCCCGGCACGGTAATCACCTCAACCTCGACCCCGGCGGCTTCCAGAACGGCGCGTGCGCCGGACAGCAACTCATCCGCCAGCGCCTCATAATAGCGCCCTTCAACAATGAGGACGCGCGCGCCCTCAAGCGGCTCATCCGCCACGACGGCACTTTCCCTGCGCGTGCTGACCATGGAACCTCTCCGAACCTGATGACGTGAGCCGATTCACCGCTCACGACCCGCCGCGCCGCAAACCTGCGGCATCAACGGCGCATGCATGTCTTGTGTCGCGAAAATGCCGGAGCGATTCCGCAACCTCATGGCCTGCTCTAGAGCATTTCTCTGTTTCATTGAATCGAGAAAGCACTGCCGCACCAGAAGGAAGTGCTTTTTTCGAATACAAATGAGCCCGGCTATGCATCAAAGCCGGGCTCTCAGGAAAAGCGCTGCATTTTCGCCGTGCCAGAGCGGCCGGCCAGAAGCTCAGAACTGCGGAAACTCCGCGAGGCGGGCAGCATAACGCGCCATCACGTCCACCTCGAAATTCACATCATCCCCCACCGCGATTCCACCCCATGTGGTGGCGGAGAGGGTATGCGGGATGAGCAGACAGGAAAAACGGTTGCCCTCCACCGTATTCACAGTGAGCGAGGTGCCATCCAGCGTCACAGACCCCTTCACCGCCACAAAGCGGGCCAGCACTTCCGGCACTTCGAACACAAAGCGGGTTGTGGCGCCCAGATCCTCGCGGGCCACAACGCGGGCAATGGCATCCACATGGCCGGACACCATGTGCCCACCCAGTTCATCGCCAATCTTCAACGCCCGCTCCAGATTGATGCGCTGGCCCGCGCTCCACTGTGCAACCGTGGTGATCGCCAGCGTTTCCGGCGCGGCATCCATGGTGAAGTGGGCGCGCCGGGCATTTCCGGCTGAGACAGAAGTGACCGTGAGGCACACGCCGGCGCAGGCGATGGAAGCGCCCAGATCAATCCCCTCCGGGTCATAATCCGCGGCGAAGGTCAGCGTCTTCACCTCGCCATGGGTCTCCACGGAGAGAAGGTCTCCCACATCCGTAATGATGCCGGTGAACATTCTAGCGTCTCCACAATCTCACAAGCTGGTCCGGGCCGAGGGCGGTGCGCTCCAGTTCGGCAAAGCCCAGCGGATTCAGCAGATGGTGCGCGGGCATGCCGGCAAAGGCATCCACGGCATCCTCACCAAGAACCACCGGGCTTGAAAAGAGCGCGACCTCGTCCACCAGCCCTTCATCCATAAAGGCGGCGGCAACAGTGGGGCCACCTTCCACCATCAGGCGGGTAATGCCCAGCAGCCCCAGCAGTTTCAGAACAGATGGCAGATGCAGCCGCCCATCCCGGCCACGCGGCGTGCGCAACACCTCAATGCCATGTGACACCAGAGCCGCTTCGCGGCTGGCATCCGCATCTTCGGCGCAGATCACCCAGACGGGCACGGCACTGGCCGTGCGCACCAGCGCGGAGTGCAGGGGCATGTCCAGCCCACTGTCCAGAACCAGCCGGACGGGCGAGCGTCCCGCATACTGCTCTAGACGGCAGGTCAGCATCGGGTCATCGGCCATGATGGTGCCAATGCCCACAAGGATCGCATCGGCATGTGCACGCATCTCATGCCCGCGCGCACGCGCCTGCGGCCCGGTAATGACGGCAGGCCTTGGACCGGGCAGGCCCGCCTTGCCATCAGCGGAGAGCGCCATCTTCAGCAGAACATGCGGCCGGCCCTCTGTGACGCGACGCATATGGCCCGCATGGTCATGGAGCGCCTGCTCGGCCCCAACCCCTACAGTGACCCATATACCGGCATCACGCATACGCGCCACGCCGCGTCCATGCACACGCGGGTCCGGGTCGCCAACGGCCACAACCACGCGCCGCACGCCGGCTGCGATAATGCCATCCGCACAGGGAGGCGTTCGGCCATGGTGGGAGCATGGTTCAAGCGTGACATAGAGTGTGGAATCACGCGCGGCATCACCAGCCTGCGCCAGGGCCTGCGGCTCAGCATGCGGACGGCCGGCGGGTGCGGTGGCGGCGGAGCCGACAATCTGCGAACCGCGCGGCCCGCAATGGACCACAACAGCGCCAACAGACGGATTCGGCCATGTGCGCCCCAGACCGGTTCGGCCCACATTCAGGGCCTCACCCATAAAGCGCTCATCATCCTCGGGAGAGGCGACACCGGGCAATTGAGAGGTCAGGGAACTGCCGGGCATGCTTATGACACCTCTTGTGGATTCGGGCTTTCACCCTCATCCACCAGTTCGGTCTCGCCATCATGACCGAGTTCGGCAAGGGCGTTCTCAAAATCGCGTGCCTCGCGAAAATCGCGATACACCGAGGCGAAGCGGACATAGGCCACGCCATCGATCTGCTTGAGGCCTTCCATTACCATCTGGCCAATCAACTCGGCCGGAATATCGCTCTCGCCCTGGCTTTCCAGGCGACGCACGAGGCCGGAGAGCATACGCTCCACCCGCTCGCTCTCCACGGGGCGCTTGCGCAGGGCCACGGCAACAGAGCGGGCCAGCTTGTCACGATCAAACGGCACACGGCGGCCGGAGCGCTTCACAACAGTCAGTTCGCGCAACTGCACCCGCTCAAAGGTGGTGAACCGGCCACCACAATCCGAGCAGATGCGGCGACGGCGGATGGCGGTATTATCATCGGTCGGCCGACTATCCTTCACCTGGGTGTCCAGGCCGTTGCAATAGGGGCACCGCATGACAAACCGCCTCCGCCGCCGTCAGATCCAGAAACTCAAAGGTCCGGATAGATCGGGAACTTCTTCAGCAGTGCAGCGACCTTGCCGCGCACGGCCTCTTCCACCAGCGAATCCTCATCCACCTTCTTCTGGGAGAGCACGCCCAGCACTTCGGCGATGAAATCACCGATCTGGCGGAACTCTTCCGTGCCGAAGCCGCGTGTGGTGCCAGCCGGAGTGCCGAGGCGCACGCCAGAAGTGATGAAGGGCTTTTCCGGGTCAAACGGAATGCCGTTCTTGTTGCAGGTGATGTGGGCACGGCCCAGCGCGATCTCTGACACCTTGCCGGTGAGGCCCTTGGGCCGCAGGTCCACCAGCATCAGATGGGTATCCGTGCCGCCGGAGACGATATCGAAGCCGTGGCCCTTCAGGGTCTCGGCCAGCACCTTGGCGTTCTCGACCACATTATGGGCATAGGTCTTGAACTCGGGACGCAGCGCCTCGCCGAATGCCACCGCCTTGCCGGCGATGACATGCATCAGCGGGCCACCCTGAATACCGGGGAAGATGGCGGAGTTGATCTTCTTCGCCAGATCCTCGTCATTGGTCAGGATCATGCCGCCGCGCGGGCCGCGCAGGGTCTTGTGGGTGGTGGTGGTGACCACATGGGCATGCGGGAACGGGCTGGGGTGCGCGCCACCGGCCACGAGACCCGCAAAATGCGCCATATCCACCATCAGCAGTGCGCCTACGCTATCTGCAATCTCGCGCATCCTGGCGAAATCGATGATGCGCGGATAAGCGGAGCCACCGGCCACGATCAGCTTCGGCTTATGCTGGGCGGCAAGGGTCGCCACCTCTTCATAGTCGATGCGCTGGTCGTCCTTCTTCACCGTGTAGGGCACCACATTGAACCACTTGCCGGACATGTTGACCGGCGCGCCGTGGGTGAGATGGCCACCGGCGGCAAGGTTGAGGCCCAGATAGGTGTCACCCGGCTTCATGGTGGCGAAGAACACACCCTGGTTCGCCTGGCTGCCCGAGTTGGGCTGCACATTGGCGAAGGCGCAGCCGAACAGCTTCTTGGCGCGCTCAATGGCCAGTTCTTCAACCACGTCCACATACTGGCAGCCACCATAATAGCGCTTGCCGGGATAACCTTCCGCATACTTGTTGGTGAGCACCGAGCCCTGTGCTTCCAGAACAGCGCGGGAAACAATGTTCTCCGAGGCAATCAACTCGATCTCATCGCGCTGGCGACCGAGTTCCGCCTTCACCGCACCGGTGATCTCAGGATCAACTTCGGCGAGAGAGGCGGTGAAGAAACGGTTGTACTCCTCCGACGTGGAGGCGGTCTTCGCGTCCTGCGAGGCCATGGCGGGGTCTCCGGTAATACGGCTCGATCTCGGGCTCTGGGCTCCGTGTGCCCGGGAAGGCGCGGGAATCTCCGACGCCCGCCCAAACAGAAACGGCCCCTGCGCTTATCACAGGGGCCGCTGCAAGTCCAAAGGTCGGAATTGCGAATGGTGCGAAGCCATGCAGCGTTGCATGGCTTCGTCATCCACCGGTTATCAGCGGCGGGTGAAGTTCACCGGCACGCTGAAGGAGGCCCCCTGCCCGTTTGGCGGCCGCGGGAAAGGTGAGGCCCGCCGTACGGTCGCCACCGCTTCCTGATCCAGAATGGCAGACCCGGAGGACCGCACCAGACTGGCCGAGGTCACCTGTCCCGAGCCATTCAGGCTGAAACGCACCACGGGACGGCCGGTAATGTTCTGTGCACCTGACGGATACCGCTTGAAACGGTTGAGATGCGCAGACACCCGGTTGGCCCACGAGGCCTGCTCCCGCGAGTTCGAGGCGGTAGCACCCTGTGAAGGCGCAGCCGTTGTATTGCTACGCGGTGCATCCGAACGAGGAGCGGCGGCCGTTTGCGGTGCGGGCTTGCGCGGCTTGGGCTTGGCCTGAGGCTTTGGCTTTTCCTTCGGCTGAGGCTTTGGCTTTTCCACCTCTTCCACGATTTCACGCGGCTTGGGCTCAGGCAGCGCCACATTGGACTGGAACGGCACCGGAGGAAGCTCCGGCATTTCCTCATCCACCTTCTCCTGAACAGGTTCTGGCGGCGGTGGCGCGTCGTCTATCTTCTCGTCCGGCTTGTCCACGGGCTCAACGTCAGGCGCCTGCTCCATGGGTGGACCGGGGGCCACATCCTCCACCTGCGACTCGGCGCTGACGGGCATGGGGGCCAGTTCCACCATCACGGCTGCGGGCGGGCTAGAGGCCTCCACCTCGGCCTGCCAGAACAGGGCGGCATAAACGGCGACGGTGTGAGCAAGCAGTATGAACAGACCCGCAATAGCCCACAGCGCAACGGAACGACGCAGGCTTCTTCTGTCGAATTCATACCAGCGACCCGTCACTGCCCTGCTCCGCTTGCGCCGGGAACTGCGGCTGGTGCGGGCGCATCAGGTGCAGGCAGGCTGCCCGGTGCGGCTGTCGCGCCACCCGGAGCAAGCTCCAGCCCCACAAGACCCACTTTGAGATAACCGGCACCGCGCAGAAGGTTCATCACCTCCATCACGTCGCCATAAGGCACGGTCTTGTCCGCACGCACGAAAATGCGCTGCTCACGGTCCGAAGACGTGGCACGGTCCAGCACCGAGCCGAGCGCCGGGCGCGCAATCGTCTCATCACCGATGGAGAGGGAAAGATCCTTCTTCACGGAGAGAAACAGCGGCTTGTCCGGCCGGCTCTGTGGCTGGGCATTGGAGGTGGGCAGATCCACTGGCACATCCACGGTCGCCAGCGGTGCGGCGACCATGAAGATGATGAGCAACACGAGCATCACGTCGATGAAGGGCGTGACATTGATCTCGTGGTTCTCGGCAAGGTCATCCCCGCCGTGATCAAGCTGAGCGGCCATGGCGCGCCCTCACTCTGCCGCAGCGCGCAGCGAAGCGGGGCGGCGAGCCTGAGCTTCCCGGTCCAGATCACGCGAGAGATGTCGCATCACCTCGGCCGAGCAATCAGATACGTTGGCCTTGTAACCGGCAATGGCGCGGGCAAACATATTATAGATCACCACAGCCGGAATGGCCGCAACAAGACCAATGGCCGTGGCCAGAAGTGCCTCGGCGATACCGGGCGCGACGATGGCGAGATTGGTGGTCTGCGCCTTCGAGATACCGATGAAGCTGTTCATGATGCCCCAGACGGTGCCGAACAGACCCACGAATGGAGCGGTCGCGCCAATGGTCGCCAGCAGGCCGGTGCCTGCGATCATGCGACGGCCGGCGGAAGCCTCGATACGGTTGAGCGCAACCGTGACGCGCTCCTTCACACCATCCGGCGGCAGATCGGCCGAGGCCTTCCACTCATCCAGTGCGGCGATAACCGCAGCCTGTGCCGGGCCCTTGCCCTTGGGCATCAGCTGCGCGGCCTTCTCCAGCGTCTCCGACATGCGCAGCACGTGCAGCGCGCGGCGCACATTGCGGCGGGCCAGAGCCAGTTCGATGGACTTGCCGACCCAGACCGTCCAGGTCACCACCGAGGCAAAGGCGAGGCCGATCATCACGGCCTTCACCACCCAGTCTGCGGCCATGAACATACCCCAGGGGGAAAGGTCATGCGGCAGGGTGGAGGGGGATGCATCATCCTCGGCCAGATCCGGCAGGACTTCCGGCGCGAAGGGGCTGGCGGTATCTGCCGGATTGGCAGCGGCAGGAGCTTCTGTGGCCGCAGCCGGGGCACCCTGCCCGTCAGCAGGCGTATTGGCCGGAGTGGTTTGTGAGGCTGGTGCGGGAGCAGCGGGAGCCGCAGGGGCCTGTGCCGGAGCCTGGGCGGCCGGAGCGGCAGGCGCTTGCGCAACTGGCGCGGCGGCAGCTGGTGCGGGCTGGCTGGCAGATGCCGCAGGAGCACTGGAAGGCGCGGCCGATGCAGGCGCGGCTTGTGCCGGTGTTGCGGGTGCAGGCTGTGCGGACGCAGGCGCATGATGGAATGCGGGAGCGGCGGCAGAAGGTTCTGTCTGCGCAAAACCAGGCTGGGCAAACAGGGCAAGGGCGGATGTCAAAACAACCGTACCCTTTAGAAAACGACCGATAAGCCGCATATCAGACATACGGGCATGAATGCGGAGGGGCATTGCGCGTCACCAATCCGGAACCAAGGAAAATCGCTGGCGCTCTTGTCGGGCGTGGCCGATGCAAGGGCTGGCTCTCGGGGACAGCTATACTCTTAATTGACCGTAACCGCTAACCCCTGCCCCGGCCATGCGCTGCGGTGCAAAAGCACAGGCCTTTTAGCTGTAAGATATTCATATTTAAAATAAATATTTGGACCCAAGACAGCCTTAGACCCACCCTTCCGCACATTGGAAACGCTCAATACTGCGATTAACTCGCATCCGCATAAGCGTAAAACGAGCTTCAGGGCAGCTCCACAACCTTGCCATCCTGTAGTGTGACACGACGATCCATCCGTGCTGCCAACTCCAGATTATGGGTGGCAATGAGCGCCGCGACACCGGTGGCCTGCACCAGTTCCGAGAGCGCCCCGAAGACATGATCGGCGGTCTTGGGGTCGAGATTTCCTGTCGGCTCATCCGCCAGCAGCAGGCGTGGGGCATTGGCGAGCGCGCGGGCGATGGCGACACGCTGTTGCTCACCGCCGGAAAGCTCCGCCGGGCGGTGAGTGAGACGCGCACCAAGGCCAAGATAGTTCAGCAGGTCCTTCGCACGCGCATTCGCCTCTGTGCGAGACAGGCCCCGGATCATCTGCGGCATGGCCACATTCTCGAGCGCCGAGAACTCACCCAGCAGATGATGGAACTGATAGACAAAGCCCACATGCAGCCGGCGAATACGCGTGCGGTCCGCATCATTCAGCTTGGCAGTGGGTGCGCCATCAATGAAGACCTCACCGGAATCGGGATGTTCCAGCAACCCGGCGAGGTGCAGCAAGGTGGATTTGCCCGAACCCGATGGCGCAACCAGCGCCACCGACTGGCCATGCAGAATGGTGAGATCCGCACCACGCAGAATCTCCAACTTCCGGTCCTCGCCCTGCACATAGGCGCGGGTCACATTGTCCAGCGACAATGCGTGCTCTGGTGCGGAATAAGCCATCACTCGTATCTCAGCGCTTCCACCGGATCGAGCCGCGCGGCCCGCCAGGAGGGATAAAGGGTGGCCAGCAGCGAGAGCACCAGCGCCATCACCACCACGGTCGCGGTTTCACCCACATTCATCTCGGCCGGCAAACGGCTGAGATAATAAAGCTCCGGCGAGAACAGCTCGGTTGCCGTCAGCCATGAAATGAACTGGCGAATGGTCTCGATATTCCAGCACACCACCACGCCCAGCGCGAAGCCCACCAGCGTGCCCACCACACCGATGGAAGCGCCGGTAATAAGGAACACCCGCATCACCGCCCCCTGCGTCGCCCCCATGGTGCGCAGAATGGCAATGTCGTGCCCCTTGTCCTTCACCAGCATGATGAGGCCGGAAATGATATTGAGCGCCGCCACCAGCACGATCAGCGTGAGGATGAGGAACATCACGTTCCGCTCCACCTGAAGCGCGTTGAAGAAGGTGGCGTTGCGCTGGCGCCAGTCCACCAGATAGACGGGCCTTTGCGCCCCGGCCTCAATCGCCCCACGCAATTCGGCCACATCATCGGGGTTGTCGATATAGACCTCGATCGCGTTCACATCGTTGTTGCGGTTGAAATAGGCTTGCGCCTCGGGCAGCGGCATGAAGGCAAAGGCGCTGTCATATTCCGACATGCCCACCTCAAAGATGGCCGCGACCTTGTAGACCTTGATGCGCGGCGAGGTGCCCATGGGCGTCACCGCCCCGCGTGGCGAGACAAGGGTGATATTGTCCCCCGCCCGCAGCGAGAGCTGGTCCGCCAGCCGCTTGCCGATAACAATGCCCTGCCCGTTGTCGAACCCTTCGAGCGTGCCGGTCTTGATATTGCCAGCCACGGACGGCAATCCGCGCAGATCCTTCTCCGCCATGCCGCGCACCAGCACACCTGAAGCTCCAAACTGTGAGGAGGCCAGCGCCTGCCCTTCCACCAGCGGCACGGCGATGCGCACGCCGTTCAGCCCGGCAATGCGCTCTGCCACTTCCTTGAAGTCTGTCAGCGGCGTTTCCAGCGGCTGCACGAGCACATGCCCGTTCAGCCCCAGAATCTTGGAAAGCAGCTCCTGCCGGAACCCGTTCATCACCGCCATCACAATGATGAGGGTGGCCACCCCCAGCATGATCCCCAGAAAGGAAAAGCCGGCGATGACCGAGATGAAGCCTTCCTTCCGCCGGGCCCGCAGATAGCGCAGCGACAGCATCCACTCGAACGCCGCGAACGGGCGCGTGCCGGTGGGTTCCTCGTCTCGTGCCGCAGCGGACCCTTTGGACGTCATACCTTCAGCCTCTCCAGGATGTCTGCAGGCGCGATCTGTTCGCGCGCACCATCCACACGCCGCTTCAATTCCACCTTGCCCTCGGCGAGGCCGCGCGGGCCCACCAGAATCTGCCAGGGCAGACCGATGAGATCGGCGGTGGCGAACTTGGCCCCCGGCCGCTCCTCGGTGTCATCATAAAGCACATCATAACCGGCAGCGGTGAGCGTGGCGTAAAGCTGCTCGCATGCCGCATCCGTTTCGCTGCTACCGGCCTTCAGGTTGAGAATACCGATCTGGAAAGGGGCCACCGCATCCGGCCAGATGATTCCCGCCTCGTCATGGGAGGCCTCGATCATGGCGGCCACGAGGCGCGAAGGCCCGATGCCATAGGAGCCCATGTGGATGGTGTGCTGCTGCCCGTCCGGCCCCAGAACCTGCGCGCCGAAAGGCTCGGAATATTTGGTGCCGAAATAGAAGATATGCCCCACCTCGATGCCGCGGGCCGCCATGCGGCGGGCATCGGGAATGGCATTGAAAGCAGCTTCGTCGTGCTTTTCCGAAGTGGCCGCGTAGAGCGAGGTCCACTGGTCGAACACACCCTGAAGGGCAGCCGCATCATCAAAGTTCACATCGGCTGCCGGCGGGGGCATGTCGAGATAATCGCCATGGCAGAACACCTCGCTCTCACCCGTGGAGGCGAGAATGATGAACTCGTGCGAGAGATTGCCGCCGATGGGGCCGGTATCCGCCACCATGGGAATGGCCTTAAGCCCCATCCGCGCGAAGGTCCGCAGATAGGCGGTGAACATCTTGTTGTAGGAGTGGCGCGCACCCTCGGCCGTCAAGTCGAAGGAATAGGCATCCTTCATCAGGAACTCGCGTGAGCGATAGACACCAAAGCGCGGGCGCACCTCGTCACGGAACTTCCACTGGATGTGATAGAGGTTCAGAGGCAGCGCCTTGTAGGACTTCACATAGGCGCGGACGATGTCCGTGATCATCTCTTCATTGGTGGGGCCGAAGAGCATTTCTCGCTCGTGACGGTCCTTGATTCGCAGCATCTCCTTGCCATAATCATCATAGCGTCCGCTTTCGCGCCACAGATCGGCAGACTGGATGGTGGGCATGAGCATCTCGACCGCACCGGCGCGATTCTGCTCCTCACGAATGATATTGCAGATCTTGTTGAGCACCCGGTGCCCGAGCGGCAGCCACGCATAAATGCCGGCAGCTTCCTGACGAACCATGCCGGCACGCAGCATCAGCCGGTGCGAAACGATCTCCGCTTCCTTCGGCACTTCACGGAGAATGGGCAGAAAATAACGGGAGAGGCGCATCGGGAGGCTCGAAAAATGAAGGGAAAAAAGATGTGTCTGCGGAGTGAAAGCCCAGCCCCGCCCAAAACACAAGCCCGCGTGGCCATCCCGGCCCTCATTCTCCATATACCGCGATGCAGCAATTATCCTATTGCGGCGCAAGGATGACAAACGACAGTTTCTTGTTCTATTTTGATCTCGCACTAAGAAAGGGGATCGTCACTCGCCCGGTGATCTGGGTGGTGAATACGGTCTGGGTCTCGGGAGGACGCGAAATAAGCCGGCCGCAGCTGCAAAAAAGCAGCAAGCAGGGAAACGGCATCACGGAAAGTTGGTTCCGCTTAAACGCAAGCAAAGACTTGCAGGCGCTACAAACACCGTGACATGAAAAAGGCGAGACCACCGGGTCTCGCCTTTTCTTTTTCATCAACACATTGCCTCAATATCAAATGCATCATGCTATTGATGTTTGGACCCTGATTCCACGGCGACCAGAAATGGGAACCACGAGGCGATTCGCATTTTTGCGGCACTGGCTAGGCGCTTTCTTGCCCACCAGTCTCATTTTTTGAAATTATTGCGCCAATATTTTGTGCGCAGCACAATTTCAGAAAAGTCCCTGCACGCCATCCACAAGATCGCGGCTATAGAATCTGAAATTCGTTATCGCCCAATAAGAAATTGGAACCGCTCCGCTCTGTTTTGTCGATTGTCGCAGAATGGGAGCGCATTGGCCGTAAAAGCACCTCATCACAGCCAGCACCTGAAAACGTGCCCCTGAACGGACATGGCCGTGCACAGATGGCCTGAGCCCTATCGGCCCCTTTGCCCCTCAAACAATCTGGCGAAATAAGGCTATCCGCTGATTTTAAAGAGAAAAACCGAGATGCCAGTGAGCAAGGCGGCAACGAATGAGGTGCTGATCATCATCGGCATCAGTGGAACCCGGGCTTTGACCCCATCCGCCATATGTCGTGCACCCTTCTCCGCCCGCCTGCGCCATCTTATGGCCAGCAAGAGCGCGATAGCCCAGACGCTGAGATAGATGGCAGCAATGGCGCCAATGGTCATGACAGGCCTCATGCAAACGGCCCCGGTCAGTGACCGGGGCCGTGGCTAGACTTTACAGATCACAAACATGCCCACTCAGGCCTGCTCAAGCTCCACCAGTGTGCCATTGAAGTCCTTCGGATGCAGGAAAAGCACCGGCTTGCCATGCGCGCCAATCTTGGGCTCACCAGAGCCAAGCACCCGTGCGCCCTTGGCTTTCAACTGGTCGCGAGCCACCAGAATATCATCCACTTCATAGCAGATGTGGTGGATGCCCCCATCCGGATTGCGCTCCAGAAACTTGGCGATCGGGGTGTCCGCACCCAGCGGCTCAAGGAACTCGATCTTGGTGTTGGGCAGTTCGACAAATACCACATTCACCCCATGATCAGGCTGGGGCTCCACGGCTGAGACCTTGGCACCCAAAGTATCGCGATAAAGGGCCGAAGCCGCCGCGATATCGCGAACCGCAATGGCCACATGGTTCAGCCGTCCGATCATGGAGTTTTCCTCGTTCGCTGGGCTTTGCCAGCTTGTTTGAATTCAGCCTGAAAGCGCATTGTGACGGCACTGCCACCAGAAACAATGCGCCAGAAGGCTAAACCTCCAGCACATGGACGTGGCAGACCGGCTTCTTGCCCCATAGCGCATTCACAGCACCGCGCACAGAGCGCTCCAGCGTATCTGCCAGTGCATCGGGGTCACGCCGACGCGCCTTCGGCAGGTTCTCCAGAGTGCTCACCACCGTGTCGAGCACATGGTCCAGCATGTCCACGCCGCCTTCGCCGCGCTCAGGAATGCCGCTGATCTCAACCGAAGGGTCGCCAGCAAGCCCCCCCTGACGATCGACGGCCAAAGCGACAGAAACCGTTCCCACAAAGCTCAGCTTGCGGCGCTCCCGCAGGGTGCGGGTGTCTTCGGGAAGCAGCAACCGGGCATCCTTGTAGAGACGCCCGAACGGAACCTCTCCCACCCGCTCAGCCGGTCCGGGTGCCAGGCGGATCATATGTCCGTCAAAGCAGTTCACCACTTCCGGCACGCCAAGGCTGCGCGCAAGCTGGGCATGGGCATACAGATGCTGCGCCTCGCCATGCACAGGCACGGACACCTGCGGCTTGACCAGAGCATACATCTGCTCCAGCTCGCCGCGGCGCGGATGGCCCGAGACATGCACAAGGCCGTCACGATCCGTCATCACCTCGATACCGCGCTTGATAAGCGCATTAATGATGTGGTTCACAACCTTTTCGTTGCCCGGAATGGTGCGGGAGGAGAACACCACCAGATCACCCGGGGAAAAAGCGATCTCCGGATGGTCATCATCAGCGATCCGCCGCAGGGCAGCGCGCGGCTCACCCTGGCTGCCCGTAAGAATGGCCACCACCCGGTCACGGTCCAGATAGCCGTAAGCCTCCGAACTGCGAAACGCCGGCAAGCCATCCAGCAAGCCCTGCTCACGCGCCACAGCGATGATCCGCTCCATGGCACGCCCCACCACAACCACTTCACGCCCATTGGCGACAGCAGCTTCAGCGATGCAACGAATACGCGCCACATTCGAGGAGAAGGTGGTGAAGGCGACGCGATGACGGGCCTTGGCCACGATCTCCTTCAGGGAGGCCGCAACATCCGCCTCAGACGGAGACTGACCATCGCGAATGGCATTTGTGGAATCGCAGATCAGCGCACGCACGCCCTCCGCGCCCAGTTCTGCCAGCCGCGCCGTATCTGTCGGATGACCGACCATCGGGGTCGGATCCAGCTTCCAGTCACCGGTATGCACAACCAGCCCGGCATCGGTGCGGATAGCAACGGCATGGCTGTCCGGGATCGAATGGGCGACAGGGATGAACTCAATGTCAAATGGGCCAAGCTGGGTGTGTTCACCCGCACGAATAACCGTAACCGGCAGTTGTGATGGCGCTCCCGGTTCCCCCGCGCGCTTGGCTTCCAGAAGGCCCGCCGTGAAGGGGCCGGTGTAAATGGGACACTGAAGGCGCGGCCACAGATCCAGAACAGCACCCAGATGGTCTTCATGCCCATGGGTGATGATGAGGCCAACGATGTTTTTCTTCTCGGCTTCCAGAAAGCGGATATCCGGCATCACCAGATCCACACCGGGGGCTTCATCCCCGGCGAAGCTCATGCCCAGATCAACGACGAGCCATCGCCGATCCTGACGGGGACCGAAGCCGTATGCGGCAATGTTCATTCCGATCTCACCCACCCCACCCAGGGGCGCGAAGACCAGTTCATTGGTGGCTGTCATCAACTCAGGTCACTTCCCGAAGGCACGTCGGCGCGCTGTGTCGCGGCAGAACACCTTCCTAGAGATTGGCTGCAAGACAGGCGTCGTGCCCTCTGCAAACCCGATACATCAGTGTGGCAGGCTGAAGTTGGGAACTTCAGCCCCACATCCAAGACACAAGTCGCGCCCTTCACTCCGGAAGGCGCAGGGACACGTCACCGGCGGTGATAATCTCGGCAACGCCATCGCGCCGCCGCAGCATCATCGCACCGCGCGCATCCAGATTTTCAAAACGGCCAATTACTTCACGTTCGCCGATTTTCACACTGACCTGATCGCCCATGCCCAGCGCGTGGCGCATCCAGTCCGAGCGAATGACAGGGAAGCCACTTCCGGCGTTCCACTGGTTCAAACGAACAGCCATGGCAAGATCAAGAGCTTCGAGCAGGCGGTCAGGCGCGACTGGTGCACCTGCAGCCTCAAGGCTGGTGGCGCGGTATGGCAGGTCTACGGGATGGTGAAGACAGTTCACGCCGAAACCGATGACCGCGGCAGACCGCCCGGTAGCATCTGCCCCGCCTTCCACCAGAATGCCGGAGAGCTTTCCTCCATCCAGCAACAAGTCGTTCGGCCATTTCAGCTTCAGGGATTCAGGGCTGATCTGCGGCGCAGCGGCAAGCACCGCATCACGCACCGCGAGCCCGGCAACAAAACAAAGCTGGGCCAAGTTCGCCACCGGTGCCGGGTTAGGCAGCACCAGGGTGGCGAACAGATTGCCCAGTTCCGAAGTCCAGGATCGTCCCCGACGTCCCCGCCCCGCTGATTGAATATCACTCACCAGCCAGACCGGCATCGTCTCGCCACGAGCGAGACGTGCCAACCCCTCGGCATTGGTGGAGCCGATTTCGGTGAAGCGGATGATGGGAACCGTGGAACCCTGAAATTCGTATATGGCCATATCTCTAAAAGAGCGAGCGGGCAGCGGCACCCGCCGCCTCTATCAGAGGAGCGGGATAGACGAAATAGAAGATGGTGAAAAGCCCACTTACGGCCAGTACCGCCTTCAACTCCACCGGAACCGGGTCAAACGCTTCTGCCGGCTCATCAAAATACATGACCTTGACGATACGCAGATAGTAGTAGGCACCCACCACAGACATGAGAACGCCGATGATCGCCAGCCAATAGAGGCCCGCCTGAATCGCCGCGATGAACACGTAGTACTTCGCGATGAAGCCGGCAAACCACGGGATACCCGCCAGCGAGAACATCAGGGCCGCGAACATCAGGGCCATCAATGGCTTGGTACGCGAGAGACCGGCAAGATCCTCGATATTCTCAACCGCCTGCCCCTTGCGACGCATGGACAGGATGGCCGCGAACGAACCCAGCGTCATGACCACATAAATGGCCATGTAAACCAGAACGCCCTGAACACCCTCAACGGTTGCCGCAGCCAGACCCACAAGCGCGAATCCCATATGGCCGATCGAGGAATAGGCCATCAGACGCTTGATATTGCGCTGGCCGATTGCCGCAAATGCACCCAGCGCCATGGACGCCAGAGCGACGAAGGCAACAATCTGCTGCCATTCATGCTGCATGTTGGGGAAGGCTTCGGTGACAATCCGGATGAAGATCGCCATACCCGCAACCTTCGGGGCAGAGGCGAAGAACACGGTCACCGGCGTCGGTGCACCTTCATAGACATCCGGCGTCCACATATGGAACGGAACGGCGGAAATCTTGAAGCACAGGCCGGCCATCAGGAAGACGAGACCGAAGATCAGACCAAGGGAAGGATCTTTGGCGATGTCTGCAATGACGGAGAAGTTCACCGATCCGGTGAAGCCATAGATAAGCGAGGCACCGTACAGAAGCATGCCGGAAGAGAGCGCACCCAGCACGAAATACTTCAGGCCCGCTTCCGTGGAACGTACGGAATCCCGATTGATGGCAGCCACGACATAAAGCGCAAGGCTCATCAGTTCGAGGCCAAGATACAGGGCGATGAAGTCACCCGCCGCCACCAGCATGCACATGCCGAGAACGGAGATGAGGATCAGCACCGCATATTCGAACTTGGCCTGCTTCTCACGGTTGAGCCAGTCCACTGCCATGATGAGCGAGACGGCCGCACCCAGAATGGCCAGCATCTGCATGAAGCGGCTGAATGGGCTGATAACGAGCGCGCCATTGAAGGCCACGGTTTCCCCACCGGGACCAAGCAACACCAGCACGCCAGCTGCCACGAGGACAGCAATGGCAAGGCCGGTGACAAGATTGGCCGCCGCCTCCCCGCGGATCGCGCCGATCAGAAGCAGCGCGATTGCGGAGACGGCGAGCACCAGTTCAGGCAGTACCGCGCCAATGGGAGGCAGGAGCTGCGACATAGCGACCTCGAAATCAGAAGGACAGGAGGAGTGCGGTCTTGACCACACCCGTCACCTGGTCGGTGCGCGCGAGGATCGCGTTCACCGCACCGGACGTCATGTTGAGAATGGGCGCCGGCCAGACGCCGAACACGATGGTGAGGATGACGAGAGGCGCCATGATCACGATCTCGCGCGGCGAGAGGTCGAGGATATGCTTGAGATTTTCCTTCTCAAGCGGCCCGAAGATCACCTGCCAGTACAGCCACAGGGCATAAGCCGCCGAGAGGATAACGCCGGTCGCCGCGAAGAAAGCGATCCAGGTGTTGCGTTCAAACGCCGCCAGCATGGTGAGGAACTCACCCACGAAGCCGGAGGTGCCAGGCAGGCCGACATTACCCATGGTGAAGATCAGCATCACCGTGGCGTAAAGCGGCATGCGCTTGACGAGACCACCATAGGCCGCAATCTGACGCGTATGCATGCGGTCGTAGATGACACCCACGCAGAGGAACAGCGCCGCAGAGACGAAGCCATGGGAGATCATGAGGAACATTGCCCCCTGAAGCCCCGCCTCATTCATGGCGAAGATACCCATGGTGACGAAGCCCATGTGCGCTACCGATGAGTAGGCAATGAGTTTCTTCATGTCGTCCTGAACCATCGCCACAAGAGAGGTGTAGATGATGGCGACGACAGACAGGGTGAACACCACGGGCGCAAAGAAGGCACTCGCTTCCGGGAACATGGGCAGCGAGAAGCGCAGGAAGCCGTAGCCACCCATCTTCAAAAGCACACCCGCCAGAATGACCGAACCAGCGGTTGGCGCTTCCACGTGCGCATCCGGCAGCCAGGTATGCACCGGCCACATCGGCATCTTCACCGCGAACGAGGCGAAGAAGGCCAGCCATAGCCAGAACTGCATGCCGGACGGGAAGCCATATTCCATCAGGGTCGGCACATCGGTGGTGCCGGCCTGCCAGTACATGGCCATGATGGCGAGCATCATGAGCACCGAACCGGCGAGCGTGTAGAGGAAGAACTTGAACGCGGCATAGATACGACGCGGTCCACCCCACACACCGATGATGAGGAACATCGGGATCAGGCCGCCTTCGAAGAAGAAGTAGAACAGCACAAGATCAAGGGCGCAGAAGGTACCGATCATCATCGTCTGCAGCAGCAGGAACGCGATCATGTACTCCTTCACCCGCTTGTGCACGCTCTCCCAGGAGGCGAGGATCGCAAACGGCATGAGGAAGGTGGTGAGGATGATGAGCGGCAGTGAAATGCCGTCAATCCCCATGTGGTAGGACGCGATATCGCCCAGCCACGCTTTCTTTTCCACGAACTGGAAGCCCGTTGCGGCCGGATCGAAATTCGGCAACAGAAGCAGCGAAACCAGGAACGTGACCAGAGTGGTCCAGAGCGCCACCCAGCGAGCATTGCGCGCCGCCACCTCATCATCACCCCGCACCAGGAAGATGAAGAGCGCGCCGACGAGCGGCAGGAAGGTGACAACGGAGAGGATAGGCCAGTCGATCATGGCGTCACGCTCCGACAAACATAAACCAGGTGAGCAGGGCCGCGACGCCGATCAGCATCACGAAGGCGTAATGGTAGAGGTAGCCTGTCTGGATCCGCACAACCCGGCCGGTGATATCAACCACCCGCGCAGCAACGCCATCCGGACCGAACCCGTCGATGATCGTGCCATCGCCGCGCTTCCAGAGCAGACGGCCAAGCCGGATCGAGGGGCGCACGAACGCCGCATTGTACAGTTCGTCGAAGTACCACTTGTTCAGCAGGAAGCGGTAGAGCCCGTTATAGGACTGCGCCAGCTTCACCGGAACGCTTGTATCCAGAACGTAGAACCAGAAAGCGATCACAAAGCCGATCACCATCAGGAAGGTCGGTGTCAGCACAAGCAGCTTCGGCATCTCGTGCATGTCGTGCAGCACATGGTTCTCCGCGCCCAGATAAATGGAGTTGCGGAAGAAGGCATGCATATCGCTGCCCACGAACACACCGTAAAGCGCGAAACCGGCGACCAGAGACGCAACGCCAAGAATGCCGAGCGGAATGGTCATCACCAACGGGGACTCATGCGCATGGTCATAGGCATGATGGTCACGCGGCTTGCCGTGGAAGGTCATGAAAACCAGACGCCAAGAGTAGAAGGAGGTCAGTGCCGCAGCGAGTGCTGTCATGATCCAGCCATAGAGCGCAAAGGTGTTCTGGCTCGAATAGGCTGCCTCAATGATGGCATCCTTGGAGTAGTAGCCAGCCGTGAACGGGAAGCCGGTGATGGCCAGCGTACCGATCATCATGGTGAGATAGGTGAAGGGCACCTTCTTCCACAGACCACCCATCTTCCGCATATCCTGCTCATGATGCATCGCATGGATGACAGAGCCGGCGCAGAGGAAGAGCAGCGCCTTGAAGCTGGCGTGCGTAAGCAGATGGAACAGGCCAATCGAGTAGGCACCGGCACCCATCGCGGCAAACATGTAGCCGAGCTGTGAGCAGGTGGAATAAGCGATGACCTTCTTGATATCGGTCTGAACGAGCGCAATCGTCGCCGCGAAGAAGGCGGTGGTTGCACCAACCAGCATCACGACATCCAGAGCGATCGGCGAGAGTTCGAAGATGGGCGACATGCGCGCCACCATGAACACACCCGCGGTCACCATGGTCGCGGCATGGATCAGGGCCGAAACCGGGGTCGGGCCTTCCATCGCGTCGGGAAGCCAGGTGTGCAGCCCAAGCTGGGCCGACTTGCCCATGGCGCCGACGAAAAGCAGCAGCGCAATCACGGTCGGCGCATCCCAATCACCCCACAGGAAGGTGATCTTCTGGCCAGCCAGCGAAGGAGCCTGCGCGAAAACCTCATCGAACATCACCGAGCCCGTCATCACGAAGATGGCGAAGATGCCCAGGAGGAAGCCGAAGTCACCCACGCGGTTCACCACGAAGGCCTTCATGGCTGCCGCATTCGCGGAAGGCTTCTCATACCAGAAGCCGATCAGCAGGTAGGAGGCCAGACCCACTCCTTCCCAGCCGAAGAAAAGCTGGAGCAGGTTGTCTGCCGTCACCAGCATCAGCATGGCGAAGGTGAAGAGAGAGAGATAGGCGAAGAAGCGCGGGCGGCTCGGATCCTCGTGCATGTACCCCATGGAGTACAGGTGCACGAGGGCCGAAACCGTTGTGACGACGATCAGCATCACAGCCGTGATGGAGTCGATCCGCAACGCCCAGTCGATCTTGAGATTGCCGACATTGATCCAGTCGAGCAGATGCAACCGCACTTCGACGCCGCCGAAGCCGACACGGAAGAAGGTGATCCACGCGAAGATACAAGCAATGACCATCAATGTGGTGGTCACCACTTCACTCATGCGCGCGCCGATCACGCGACCGAACAGACCCGCAATGAGGAAGCCGAGAAGGGGGAGGAAGACAATCGCCTGATACATGACCTCAACCCTTCATGGCGTTGATGTCCTCGACGGCGATCGACCCGCGATTGCGGTAGAACACCACGAGAATGGCAAGACCGATGGCCGCCTCCGCCGCCGCGACAGTCAGCACCAGCAAGGCGAAGATCTGTCCCGTCAGGTTGCCCTGGAACACGGAGAAGGACACGAGGTTGATGTTGACCGAAAGCAGGATCAGTTCGATCGACATCAGGATGACGATCACATTCTTCCGGTTGAGGAAGACGCCGATCGTGCCGAGGGTGAACAGGATCGCCCCGACAGTCAGATAGTGAGAGAGACCGATATCCATGGCTGCCCCCTCAAAGGCCCTGACCGGGACGCACTTTGACAACCTCGAGGGTATCCTCGGGTTTGCGCGTCACCTGGGCCGTGATGTTCTGGCGCTTGACATTCGGCTTGTGGCGCAGGGTGAGCACGATCGCCCCAATCATTGCCACGAGCAGCACGAAGCCAGCCGCCTGGAAGAAATAGATGTAGTCGGTGTAGAGGACCCGGCCGATTGCCTCGACATTGGTCAGGTTCTCACCACCGGGACTTGCGTTCGGCACCGAAATATTAATGCCGGGGGCCGTCACCCACGCGCCAACCACCATCACCAGTTCGGCCAGGAAGATAAGGCCCACGATGATGCCGAGCGGCAGATACTGCAGGAAGCCCTGGCGCAGTTCCACGAAGTCCACGTCGAGCATCATCACGACGAAGAGGAACAGCACCGCCACGGCGCCGACATAAACGACAACCAAGATCAGGCCGAGGAACTCGGCACCGATCATGATGAAAAGTCCCGCCGCGTTCACGAAGGCAAGAATGAGGAACAGCACAGACTGCACCGGATTGCGGGAGGAGATCACCATAAAGGCGGACGCCACCAGCACGAACGCGAAGAGATAGAAAAACACTGCCGCGACACTCATGCGGAGAGCCCTCCCCTGCGCGATTTGATCGCGCTTGTGGTCATCGCACCCGCGGCCACCGCACGGGCATGCGCCCGACGAAGGCTGGCGCGTCGAATGAACTGACCCATCCCAAAATCCACCCATCTGGCCCCGCGCCCAGCACGCGGCACCGCTTAAACCGCACCCGCCCCGGAAAGGGGCGGGCAAATCTCAAAATCCCTCAGCGATACGGCGCATCAAGCGCTATGGCGCGGGCAATTTCCCGCTCCCAGCGATCGCCGTTCGAGAGCAGTTTTTCCTTGTTGTAGTAGAGCTCTTCACGGGTTTCCGTGGCGAACTCGAAGTTCGGCCCCTCGACGATGGCATCCACCGGGCAGGCCTCCTGACAGAAGCCGCAATAGATGCACTTCACCATATCGATGTCGTAGCGGGTGGTGCGGCGTGTACCGTCATTGCGGCGCGGGCCAGCTTCAATCGTTATGGCCTGTGCCGGGCAGATGGCTTCGCACAGCTTGCACGCGATGCAGCGCTCTTCCCCATTGGGATAGCGACGCAGGGCATGCTCACCACGAAATCGCGGAGACAGCGGGCCCTTCTCGAACGGATAGTTCAGCGTGGGCTTGGGCTGAAAGAAATACCGCATGGTCAGGAAGAAGGCGGAGATGAACTCCGACAGGAAGAAGGCACGTGCGGCCTGATCCATCTTCATGAGCGCTCTCCCGTCGCCTTACGGCAATCAGACTTGAGGGTGAGATTCACGTTCATTGCGGAGCCGTCCCGGTGAAGTGCAGCACACCGGCCACCAGCACCACAGCGATCAACGAAATCGGAAGGAAGACCTTCCAGCCAAGGCGCATGAGCTGGTCATAGCGGTAGCGCGGCACGATCGCCTTCGCCATGGCGATCAGGAAGAACATGAAGCAGACCTTGATGACGAACCACACAAGGCCCGGCACCCAGGTGAAGGGGGCAAACGGCAGCGGCGAGAGCCAGCCACCAAGGAAGAGAATGGTCGCCAGTGCGCACATGGTCAAAATGGCCACGTACTCCCCCAGCATGAACAGCAGGTATGGCGTGGAGCCATACTCGGTCATGAAGCCGGCGACGAGTTCCGATTCCGCTTCCACGAGGTCGAAGGGCGGACGGTTGGTTTCCGCCAGCGCCGAGACGTAGAAAATGACGAACATCGGGAACAACGGCAGGAAGTACCAGTTCAGCAGCCCCCATTCGCCATCCTGAGCCATGACGATCTGGGTCAGGTTCATGGAACCCGCGCACATCAGCACAGTCACGATCACGAAGCCGATGGAGACTTCATACGACACCATCTGCGCTGCCGAACGCAGCGAGGCAAGGAAGGGATACTTCGAGTTCGAAGCCCAGCCGCCCATGATGACGCCATATACGCTCAACGAGGAAATGGCGAAGATATACAGAATGCCAACATTGAGGTCGGCAATCACCCATCCTTCGGCGAGCGGAACCACAACCCAAGCCGCAAGCGCCAGAACGCAGGTGACAAGCGGCGCCAGCAGGAACAGGACCTTGTTGGCACCAGCCGGAATGGCAGGTTCCTTGAACACGAACTTCAGCAAGTCCGCAAAGGACTGCAGCAGACCCAGCGGACCAACCACGTTGGGACCGCGACGGATCTGTACCGCTGCCCAGATCTTGCGATCAGCCAGCAGAATATAGGCAACAAAGATCAGCAGGCCGACCAGCAGGGCAAGGCTCTGCGCCAGGATGATCAGCACCTGGATGAGTGTATCCTGCCAGCTCATGTCCGAATTCCCACGATGCTTTGACAATGACCGCCGAACTGCAGATCGCCGGCGTCGAAAAATACAAAGGCCTTAAAGCCATTCATCCGCATGCGGCTCACTCCGCAGCTTCAGCGATGGCCGCCGCACGAAGCGACGAGCATTCCGCCATAACGGCGGAAGAACGCGCGATCGGGTTGGTCAGGAAGAAGTCCGCCACAACTGTGCGGAACCCATCCTTACCGGCAGTGCCAGCCTGCTGCGCCAGTGCCGCAACAGCAGACGCATCAGCCGGGACAACCTCGTCCACCATGGCAAAATGCGAATGCGTATCGACCAGCGCCGCACGCAGGGCATGGAGGCTGTCGAAGGGCAATGTCTGGCCAAGAACTTCGGAAAGTGCCCGCAGAACTGCCCAGTCCTCACGCGCCTCACCGGGCGGGAAAGCTGCGCGATTGGCAAGCTGCACCCGTCCTTCTGTATTCACATACAGACCGGACTTCTCGGTGTAGGCCGCACCCGGCAGGATCACATCTGCCCGGTGGGCACCACGATCACCGTGAGTACCGAGATAGACAACGAATGCGCCGGAGGCGACATCAACTTCGTCTGCGCCCATCAGGAATGCCACGTCCAGTCCATTGGCGGCGGTCATGGCCTTCACGTCCAGCCCGTCCTTGCCGGGAACGGCACCTACATCCAGCGCACCCACACGGGCCGCAGCGGTGTGCAGAACAGCAAAGCCGTTCCAGTCATCCTTCACGACACCAGTGGCCTGTGCGACACGGGCTGCAAGCGCCAGCACGGCGGCACCATCAGCACGGGCAAGAGCCCCCTGCCCCACAATGATGATCGGCCGCTGTGCCTGACGCAGAACGTCGGCGAACCCACCTTCGCCAGCCAAGGCGGCAAGGCTTTCCGGTCCGGCACCCAGATATTCATAGCTATAGGTGAGATCGACCTGTTGACCCACAAGGCCGATCCGCAGACCACCAGCCCGCCAGCGCTTGCGAATACGCGCATTGAGCACGGATGCCTCATGACGCGGGTCTGTACCCACCAAAAGAATGGCATCAGCCTCTTCAATCCCGGCGATGGTCGGGTTGAAGATATAGCTGGCACGACCCTGAGACGGATCCAAAGCCGCGCCATCCTGACGACAATCTATGTTCGTGGAACCCAGCTTGCTCAGAAGCGCCTTCATGGCGAAGACTTCTTCAACGCTGGCCAGATCACCCACAATCGCGCCAACTCGCTTGGGGTTCGCCGCCTTCACCTTCTCTGCAACGAGAGCAAAAGCCTCGTTCCAGGAAGCTGGCACGAAACGACCATTCTTGCGCACATAAGGACGATCAAGCCGCTGGGTCTTCAGTCCATCCCACACATAGCGGGACTTGTCCGAAATCCATTCCTCATTCACCAGATCATTGTTGCGCGGCAGAATGCGCATGACCTCACGACCGCGCGTATCGACCCGGATATTGGAGCCGACAGCATCCATCACATCGATGGACTCGGTCTTGATGAGTTCCCACGGACGGGCATGAAAGGCGTAAGGCTTGTGAGTCAGCGCGCCCACCGGGCACAGGTCTGCCACATTGCCCTGCATCTCGGAGGTCAACGCCTTCTCGAGATAGGTCGTGATCTCGGAATCCTCACCGCGACCAATCGCGCCCATTTCAGCCACGCCCGCCACTTCGGTGGTGAAGCGCACGCAACGGGTGCAATGAATGCAGCGGGTCATCGAGGTGCGGATCAGCGGGCCGATATATTTGTCTTCAACCGCGCGCTTGTTCTCGGCGAAGCGAGAGGTATCCACGCCATATGCCATGGCCTGGTCCTGAAGGTCGCACTCGCCGCCTTGATCGCAAATCGGGCAATCCAGCGGGTGATTGATGAGGAGAAACTCCATCACCCCTTCGCGGGCCTTCTTCACCATCGGGCTCTTGGTGAGCACCACAGGCGGCTCGCCATTCGGGCCGGGGCGCAGATCCTTCACCGCCATGGCGCAGGACGCCGTGGGCTTGGGCGGGCCGCCCTGCACTTCCACGAGGCACATGCGGCAGTTGCCTGCGATGGACAACCGCTCATGGAAGCAGAAGCGCGGAATCTCGACCCCTGCCGCTTCACACGCCTGAAGCAGCGTGTATTCGGCCGGGACTTCGATCTCAGTGCCGTCGACGACGATCTTCGCCATCACTCCCACCTCGCCTTAAGCCGCGCCGGGCGCGGACACGGGGACACCAAAACGCAACAGGTTGCCACTCGGGTCCCACACATAGAATTCACGCATGCCCCAGTCCCGGTTTTGCACCGGCGAGATGCGCCCGCCTTCCGCGGCACCTGCCATTTCAGCATGCGCCGCATCAATATCATCCACCCGAACATAGACCGATGCGCTCTCTGCGATGGCCTTGTCCGCACATCGCCAGAAGTGGATCTCCACATCGTCCCGTCCCACGATGGCATAGCCATCCATGGTAAACTTCACCGCGAACCCCAATTTTGCCGCATACCATTCCGCTGCTGCCGAAGGATCAGCAGCCGGGAAGGTGGGGCAGATCTGGGTAATCCGCGCCATCATCTCACTCCGCAGCAATCGGATGCGGATGAGGATTGGCCGAATACTGGTCAATCCTCTCTTCAATCACATGACGATAATGGCGGATAAGGCCCTGAACCGGCCATGCCGCAGCATCACCCAGCGCGCAGATGGTGTGACCCTCGATCTGGGTCGTCACCTGCAGCAGCATGTCGATTTCGCTCTTGTGGGCGCGACCTTCGGCCATGCGGTTCAGAACACGCCACATCCAACCCGTACCCTCACGGCACGGTGTGCACTGGCCACAGCTCTCATGCTTGAAGAAGCTGGAAATGCGGGCAATGGCGCGGATGATATCCACGGACTTGTCCATCACAAGAACGCCGGCTGTGCCGAAAGAGGACTTCACGGCACGCAGGCCATCAAAGTCCATAATCAGGTCTTCGCACTGCTCGCCCGGTACAACGGGGCAGGATGCGCCGCCGGGGATAATCGCCAGCAGGTTATCCCAGCCACCACGAATACCACCGCCGTGCTTCTCCACCAGTTCCTTGAAGGAGATGCCCATGGCCTCTTCAACGACGCAGGGCGTGTTGACGTGGCCGGCAAGGCTGAACAGCTTCGTGCCCACATTGTTTGCACGGCCAATGGAGGAGAACCAGGATGCGCCACGACGAAGAATAGTGGGCGCAACCGCGATGCTCTCCACATTATTCACGGTCGTGGGGCAGCCATACAGACCCATATTGGCAGGGAATGGCGGCTTCAGCCGCGGCATGCCCTTCTTGCCTTCAAGGCTTTCCAGCAGTGCCGTCTCTTCGCCGCAGATATAGGCGCCCGCGCCATGGTGCAGGTAGAGATCAAAGGGATAGCCATGAATATTGTTCTTGCCGAGCAGGCCAGCCGCATAGCATTCGTCAATCGCCTGCTGAAGCCGCTTGCGCTCGCAGATATATTCGCCGCGCAGATAGATATAGGAGGTGTGAGCCCCCATCGCGAACGAGGCGATCAGCGCACCCTCAATCAGCGTATGAGGATCATTGCGCATGATCTCCCGGTCCTTGCAGGTGCCCGGCTCTGACTCGTCAGCATTGATGACGAGATAATGCGGGCGCCCATCGGACTGCTTGGGCATGAAGGACCACTTGAGGCCGGTCGAGAAGCCGGCGCCACCACGGCCGCGCAGCCCCGAGACCTTCATCTCGTTGATGATCCAGTCGCGGCCCTTCTCCAGAATGGCCTTCGTGCCATCCCAGTGACCACGCGCCATTGCACCCTTCAGGCTGAAGTCGTGCTGGCCATAGAGATTGGTAAAGATGCGATCCTTGTCGGCGAGCATGTCGGTCACTCCCCGGGGGCCGGCTTGGACCGGTCCGCATAGATTTCCGGATCGATGAGTGCAGCCTGACCGGAGATCGGCTCTGCACCCATACGGCTGTTCTGCGGGCCGACCTTCACCGGGTTACCGGCGGCCAGATCGTTCAGCAGCTTTTCAAAGTTCTCGGCGGTCAGATCTTCGAAATAGTCATCGTTGATCTGCACCATCGGTGCATTGGTGCACGCACCAAGGCACTCGACCTCAAGCCAGGAGAAAACGCCATCCTCGGTCACATGACGCTCAGCGCCAATCTTGCGCTGGCACACGGAACGAATGTCATCAGAACCGCGCACCATGCAGGGCGTGGTCCCGCAGACCTGAACGAAATACTTCCCCACCGGTTCAAGATTGAACATGGTGTAGAAGGTCGCGACCTCAAGCACACGAATATGCGCCATGCCCAGACGGTCCGCCACGGCGCGCAGTGCCGGCTCCGGCAGCCAGCCATTGGCCTCTTTCTGCGTCTCCCACAGCAACGGAATGACCGCGCTGGCCTCACGGCCTTCGGGATACTTCGCGATCAGGTCCTGAGCGATCTTCTCCAGCTCTGCGGAGAAAACGAAGCTTTCAGGCTGCTCTTGTGCGAGGCGGCGAACAGACATGGTCAGAACTCCAGGCCGACGGCGGAGCCCATGGCCGAAAGGCCGAACTCAGACACCGGGGAATTTGAAAGCTGGCGGGGCATCAGCGGTCCACCTCGCCGAACACGATATCAATCGACCCGAGGATCGCCGAAACGTCGGCCAGCATGTAGCCGCGGCACAGGAAATCCATGGCCTGCAAATGCGCGAAACCCGGAGCCCGGATCTTGCAGCGATAAGGCTTGTTGGTACCATCGGAGACCAGATAGACGCCGAACTCACCCTTCGGAGCCTCCACCGCGGCATACACATCGCCCTTCGGCACATGGAAGCCTTCGGTGTAAAGCTTGAAGTGATGAATAAGCCCTTCCATCGAGCGCTTCATCTCACCGCGCTTTGGCGCAGCAATCTTGTGATCCAGAGCATGGACAGGACCCGGCTCCTTCAGCAGCCGGTCAATGCACTGGAGCATGATCCGGGCCGACTGACGCATCTCTTCCATGCGCACCAGATAGCGGTCATAGCAGTCGCCATGCTTGCCAACCGGAATATCGAATTCGAGTTCCGAATAGCATTCATACGGCTGCGCGCGACGCAGATCCCAGGCTGCTCCGGAACCGCGAATGACAGGACCGGAGAAGCCCCAGGCCTGCGCGTCCTCAAGCGTCACGGCCCCGATATCAACCGTACGCTGCTTGAAAATACGGTTGCCTGTAACCAGCACATCCAGATCATCCAGCACCGACAGGAAGTGCGGGCAGAAATCGCGGATGTCCTCGATCAGCTTCTGCGGCAGATCCTGATGCACGCCACCGGGACGGAAATAGGCGGCATGCATCCGGCTACCCGATGCACGCTCATAGAAAACCATCAGCTTCTCGCGCTCTTCAAAGCCCCACAGCGGCGGGGTAAGCGCGCCAACGTCCATCGCGAAGGTGGTGACGTTCAGCAGATGCGAAAGGATGCGACCGATTTCGGAATAGAGCACGCGGATGAGTTGCGCGCGGATTGGAACCTCGACGCCCAGAAGCCGCTCCACTGCCAGACAGTAGGCATGCTCCTGATTCATTGGAGCGCAGTAGTCCAGCCGGTCGAAATACGGCACGGCCTGCACGTAGGTCTTGGCCTCGATCAGCTTCTCGGTGCCACGGTGCAGCAGGCCGATATGCGGATCGACCCGCTCCACCACTTCGCCGTCCAGCTCAAGCACAAGACGCAGCACGCCATGGGCGGCCGGATGCTGGGGGCCGAAATTGATCTGGAAGTTACGGACCTTATCTGCCGGCTTCATGTCGTCGGCGGCATGTCCCTGTGTCTGTGCCATGTGACGCTCCTCACCCTGCCTTCGGGGGCACGGGCTGGCCGGCAGCCTTCTCATCGCCGGGAAGGACATAATCAACGCCCTCCCACGGAGAGAGGAAATCAAAATTACGGAATTCCTGCGTGAGACGCACGGGCTCGTAGATGACGCGCTTCAGCTCGTCATCATAACGCACTTCCACATAGCCGGACGTGGGGAAGTCCTTGCGCAGGGGATGGCCATCAAAGCCATAGTCTGTCAGCAGGCGACGCAGCTCCGGGTGACCGGCAAAGAGAATGCCGTACAGATCATACGCCTCACGCTCGAACCAGTTCGCGCCGGGGAACACCGAGCAGATGGAGGGCACCGGAGTGTCCTCATCCGTCTCCACCTTCAGGCGGATACGCAGGTTCTGCTTCAGGGAGAGCAGGTGATAGACCACATCGAACCGGTTGGCCCGCTGCGGATAATCCACGCCACACACATCCACGAAGCAGCGGAACAGGCATGCCGGATCATCCCGCAGGAATGTGGCCACCTTGACAATCTGCGCAGGCACAACATTCAGCGTCAGTTCGCCACGAGAAACATTCCAGCCCGTCACCGCGCCGGAAAGTTCACCGGCAATGTGTGCCGCCAGATCATTCAGGGTCTCGTCCATCCGACTCTCCCGTCCTCTCCGCCTGAGGGCTCAGCGCTCGATTGTGCCAATACGGCGAATTTTCTTCTGCAGCAGAAGAACACCGTAGAGCAGCGCTTCCGCCGTGGGCGGGCAACCCGGTACATAGATGTCAACCGGAACCACCCGGTCACATCCACGCACAACTGCATAGGAGTAATGATAATAGCCGCCGCCATTGGCGCACGAGCCCATGGAGATGACATAACGCGGCTCTGGCATCTGGTCGTAGACCTTGCGCAGGGCCGGAGCCATCTTGTTGGTCAGCGTGCCGGCCACGATCATCACGTCAGACTGACGTGGTGAGGCGCGGGGCGCGAAGCCAAAACGCTCCACGTCATAACGCGGCATGGAAACCTGCATCATCTCGACCGCGCAGCAGGCGAGGCCGAAGGTCATCCACATCAGCGAACCCGTACGGGACCAAGTGATGAGCTCCTCGACGGAGGTCATCACGAAGCCCTTGTCGGACAGCTGCGCGTTCACATCCTGGAAGAAAGGATCATTCGCGCCCACCGGCTTGCCGGTGGAGGGATCCAGAATTCCGGAAGGAGCCGGTGCGATGGCGGGCTTTGCCGCTGAAGGGGTCAATCCCATTCCAGAGCTCCCTTGCGCCACTCGTAGATGAAGCCAACAGTCAGGATTCCAAGGAAGATCATCATCGACCAGAAGCCCAGATCGCCAAGGCCACCGAATGTGATCGCCCACGGGAACAGGAATGCAACTTCGAGATCGAAGATGATGAACAGAATCGAGACCAGATAGAACCGCACGTCAAAAGTCATGCGGGCATCGTCGAATGCGTTGAACCCGCACTCGTATGCCGACAGCTTCTCCGGGTCTGGATTGCTGTATGCGACGATGAAAGGAGCCACCAGCAAAGCAAGACCGATGACCAATGAGACGCCGATGAAAATCACCACCGGCAGATAATCCATGAGCAATGCGTTCATTTTGCCCGCCCATCGGGGGCTTTGCAGGTCCGCACAACGCGTACCGCACTGGCCTCGGTTGGAGGAATTCGAAATGACGAGGCAGCCTTATCCCAGTGCCAGATGGGAGGCAAGCCCTTGCTTCATCCAACTTTCTATCTCGCAATGCGGCGAGGGGGCGCAGATGGGCTTTGCGCCACCTTTAATCTGGAAAGAATATAGGCAGGACGCTGTGTTGCGAGAATACAACGTGAATTTGGCTGAAATCAGAAGCATCCAATCATCTGCCTGAAGCTGTTCACAACCTGTCCTGCAAAAGCCTCAGGCGGCACGGATTTCACACCTTCCGCAAGGTTATGTAGAATCGCTCTGGAATGCGCTCTGCACTGCAACCGGGCACAAAAAAGGGGGCCATTAGGCCCCCTCTTCCTGCGCAGATGGCATTTTGTCGCGCCGGCTATTCCGTGCCGCGCATGGCCGTATTCACCGCCCCAACAAGCTGCTTCAACGAGAAGGGCTTGGGCAGGAAGCTGAAGTGCTCATCTGGCGGCAGGTTCTTGGCGAAGGCCTCCTCCGCATAGCCGGAGATGAAGATGACCTTCAGCGCGGGGTCGCGTGCCCGCAACTCCCGCAGCAGGCTTGGGCCATCCATCTCAGGCATCACCACGTCCGAAATCACCAGATCGACCTTCTTGCCGAAGCGCGCCATCACCTCCATCGCCTCAACCCCGCTGGCGGCGGTGAGCACCTCATAGCCCCGCCCGGCAAGCGCGCGGCTTGCGAAGGCGCGCACGGCGTCTTCGTCTTCCACCAGCAGCACGCAGCCATGGCCGGTGGAATCACCCACCTTCACTTCTGGCTCCAGCGCCTTCGGTGCCTCATCCTCGACACCCGGCACATGGCGCGGCAGGAACACGCGGAACGCGGCCCCACGCCCTTCCACATTGGCAGCCTGAATGGTGCCGCCGGTCTGCTCAACGATGCCATAGACCGTGGAGAGACCAAGCCCGGTGCCCTTCCCCACTTCCTTGGTGGAGAAGAAGGGCTCGAAGATCTTGTCGATAATGTCCGCGGGAATACCAGTGCCGGTGTCTTCCACCTCCACCAGCACATAGTCCCCCTCGGCCAGTCTCTGGCCATATCCGGCACAGGCAAAGGCAGGCACATTCGCTGTACGCAGGGTCAGCGTGCCGCCATTGGGCATGGCATCGCGGGCGTTCACCACCAGGTTCACGATCACCTGCTCAAACTGGTTCACATCCACCTTTACCGGCCACAGCTCGCGCGCGTGCTGAACCTCCAGCGTGATGCGCTCGCCGATGAGACGGCGCAGCAGCTCCGAAACATCCGAGATCACATCTGTGAGTTCGATCACCTGCGGACGCAGGGTCTGGCGACGGGAGAAGGCCAGAAGCTGGCGCACCAGTGCCGCAGCCCGATTGGCATTCTGCTTGATCTGCATGATGTCCGGGAAGGATGGATCACTGGGCCGGTGACGCGCCAGCAGCAGGTCGCAATAGCCGATGATGGCGGTGAGCACATTGTTGAAGTCATGCGCGACACCGCCCGCCAGATGACCAACAGCCTGAAGCCGCTGCGACTGGGCATATTGCGCCTCAAGCGCCTTCTGCTCTGTCGTCTCCATCGCGCAGAGCGCAACCTCACCAGCGATTGCGAGAGGAGCACCATAAAGCCGCGCGGAACGCCCGCCGGTGCCGGTTGTGACCACCACCTCACTGAAAGCCCCACCCTGGGTGCCCGCGCGCGCGGAGGACAGGAAGGCTTCCACAGCTGCGGCATCCTGCTCTGCAACAGTAGTTGCCAGCGCAATCCCGGCCTTGGCGTAAGATTCACCAAACAGACGGGCGAAAGCCTCATTCGCGGCGCGGATCTGCCCGCCTGCATCCACCACGGCCAGAGCCAGGGGTGCACGCTGGAAGAACTGGTCCGCCACAGCATCAACCGCACCGGCAGAAACCGGCTTCACCACTGGGGCGGCCCGCACGACGGCAGGCGCCGCAGCAACGGGAACAGGAGCTACCGCACGCGGGGCAACACCTGCAGCAGGCTGAACCGCCTGAGGCAGCACTACCTGCGGCAGAACAACAGCGGTTGCCTCGCCAGAGGCATCAACCATGCCGAGGCGCATGAAAACGGGAAGATCGTTCCCGTCCTTGCGCAGCAGGCTCAGACTGAAACTGGCTGGTTTCGCACCCGGCTGAAGGGCCGCGCGCAGGGTTTCCACCTGCTCGGGCACAACGACATCCTGAAGCGACATTCCATCTGTGCCCCACTCGGCCAAGCCGTAGCCCAGCAGACGGCACATGCCGGCATTGGCGAGACGCACATGCGTGCGCCCGAATCGGGCCACACCGGCAGGAGCCATCTCCCATGCGGCGAGCAATCCGCTGGTTTCTGCACTCACCGGCCCGGACGGAACCGGAACCGTGGCTTCAACAGGGGCTCGCACCACAGATGCGGGAGCAGGAACAGGCGTGGACGTGGCGATGGGCGCGGGCGCTGATACAGATGCCGGCACCGGAGCGGCAAGCGGTGCGGCCCGCACTACGGCAGACGCAACCACAGGAGCAGGAGCAGGAGCAGGAACCTTGCCCACCTCGCCTGCAGCTTCAATCACGGGACCAACCAGCCGCAAATCCCAAAGAACCCGCTTCGGGCTTCCTCCAATGGGGTACACGGAAATTTCCATCTGCCGGCCACGCATCCCGGAATCGGCTCGGATGATGCGCGTGAGGGTTTCCCCCTTGGCCACGGCAGCCAGCAGTTCGCTCACGGCGGCCTGCGTTCCGGGCACACGGGCGAGAAAATGCTCGGGAATCGGCGGCTGCCCGGAAGCACTGCGGCACAGTTCCCGATAGGCGGCATTCACTTCCACCACCTGCTCGCCATCCTCCACCAGTGCCATGGCGTCGGAAGCGGCGGCAATTGCGGTTGGTCCGAGAAGATCCTGCTCTGGTGCACTCTCATGCGCGCCACGCCAGATCATGGAAATCGCCCACCAGGCGCCGAACACAGCGAAGCCGCCAATCAGGCCCGGCAATACAGAAAAGGAGGAAACAGAAAACAGCAGGGTGGCCACAAAACCACCTGCAAAGGCGAGAATGGCCAGCAGTCCGCCGCCAAACAGGCTGGTGACAAACGGTCTGCGCTTGCCCCCGAAAGTCCTCGAACTGCTCATCATCCGCCCTTCTTGATTCACCATCTCTGCATTTCGCAGGCTGAGGGAGATTCGCACCAGCCCGGAATCCTGCCACTATTATCAACAAAACCTTAGGTGATGGCCTTTAAGGTTATACTGCAAGGTCATTGATAGAACGTGGCCCACTGCGTTGGAGAGTGTGTGCAGATTGCGCGACGGAGGCGTGATGTTACAGCAGTTTTTTGGGACGGAGCTGGACTTCTGGGTTCGGCTTGCGGTCTCCCTGATCGTCATCGCCGCGCTGCTTGGCCTAACGGCCCTCATTCTGCGCAGAATGAGTCGGAAAAGCGGAGCCCCCATGGTTGCCCGCCCACGCACCGGCAGATCGCGGATTTCCGTGGTGGATGCCGTGCCCGTGGATCAGGAGCGCCGGCTGGTGCTGGTGCGCCGTGATGATACCGAGCACCTGCTCCTTACGGGTGGTGCATCGGATCTGGTGGTGGAACACAATATTCCCGTGCGGGCGGAAGGCACCCAGACCGTGCGGGAGGCGATAGCGCCCCGCACGCCGGAACAGGTTGCCCATGCCCGCGAACCGGTGATTGCGGCCCCTGCGGAAAAGCCCGCCTTCCCCACCCGTGGAGAGAAGGCGCTTGAGGCACCAAGCCTCTCCGTGCCGGAGCCGGAACTCAAGGCAGAGCCCCTTTCGATTCGCGACCATGCCGAACTGAAGACACCAGATTCCTTCACGGATGAGTCGCTTCTCCCCGAATCCATCCGCAACCGTCATGCACGGCGCGCGTTCGAACCATCTGTAGCGGCTCCTCTTGCCACTGCCGCCGCCATTCAGGGGGCGGGTGCTATTCGCCCCCGTATGCCTGCGCTTGCAGAACAGACCGCCTCAGAAGAAAAGCCGGATACAGAAGCTGACCGCACAGATGACGTGCGCGCATCTGCAATCCCTCTGATTTCAGAAGATGACCTTCTGGATTCTGGGGATCTGATCGTGACCGGCCAGGATGACGATCAGGAAGAAAAGACCGCCGACGACACTTCTCCGGATCAGGCAAAAGACAAAGATCTGGCGCTTGCAGAAGCTGCCGCACGCGAGGCTGAGGAGCGCGCGGCGATTGAAGCCGCAGAGCAGGAAGCCCGTGAAATCGCGCGACAGGCTCAGGAGCGCGAGCACCTTGAGGCCGCGGAACGGGCCGCTGCCCGGGAAGCGGCAGAATCTGCTGCCCGCGAGGAGGAAGCACTGGCCGCGATTGCAGCAGCTGAGCGGGAAGCCGAAGAGCGCGCCACGCAAGAGGCCGCCGAACGTGCTGCTGAACAGGAAGCCCTTGAAGCAGCTGCACGGGAAGCCGAAGAGCGCGAGCAGGCGGAACGGGAAGCCGCAGAGCGCGCCGCCATCGCAGAGGCCGAACGTCAGGCTCAGGCCGAGCGGGAGGCTGCGGAACGCGCCGCCATCGCGGCAGCGGAACAGGCAGCAGCAGAGCGCGCCGCCCGTGAAGCAGCAGAACAGGAAGCTGCGGAACGTGCTGCGATCGAGGCTGCTGAACGTGAAGCCGCTGAGCTGGCAGTTCAGGAGGCAGCAGAACAGGCTGCACGCGAGGCCGCCGAGCGCGAAGCCCAGCAGGCAGCAGAAGAGCGGGCAGCGATTGAAGCCGCTGAACAGGAAGCCGCAGCTATTGCTGCTTTCGAAGCCGCTGCACGCGAAGTTGAAGAGCGGGAGGCTGCCGCCCGTGAAGCCCGCGAAGCCCATGAAGCAGCCGAGCGGGAAGCCGCACGCGCAGCAGCGGAAGCTCTGGCCCTTGACGAGAAGATCGCCGCTGAAATGGCCGAGGTTCTCCAGGAAATGGAGCAGGAGCGGCAGGCTCAGGCCGATATTGCCGCACAGCAGGATGACCGCGTGAAGGATATCGCGGCACGGCTGGATTCTGCCCTGAACGCGCCTGCAGATTTCAATGCGCAGGGCTCTGCCTCGCAGGATAACAGCCCGCACCTTTCGCTTTCAGACCTGCTCGACGATTTGCAGGATGCAGGCAATAGCGCAGCACCTCCCTCCCGTCCGGTCATGCCCGAGGCTCCTCATCTGGAAACCTCTGCCGAACCACAGGCGGATGTCCCTGTCGTCTCGCCGGTGGAGCCACAGCCTGCCCCGGAAGCGCCGACAGCAGAACCACGCACCGGCAGCCGGTTTGGGCAGATTTTCAGCCGCACAAATGCCAGCTATGGCCGCCCGCGTATTGATGCATCGCCCCGCACACCTGTAGCTCCGCCACGCCCGCCTCTGCGGACCGAGCCTTTGGCCCGTCCCCGCAATGTGGCCAGCGGAACCCAGAGAGACCCGGCCGTGCCGCTTCTCGGCGCAGCGCATCGCGAGCCGCAATCGGTTGATGCTGGGCGTGAGCAGGTGTCTGCCCCGCGCATTCGTCCGCCCTCCCCCATGACTTCGCGCCGGGCAGATATTCTGCCTTCGGTTCCGGGCATGGCTCACCCGTCCGTGCAGCCGGCGGGCCATGTTGAAGACCGCGCTGTTTCGGTCATCGACAAACCCGCCCAGAATGACCCGGCGACGGATTTTCTGGAGGATTTCGAGAGCGAGATCGCCAATCTGCTGGGCCGCACACCCGGCTCCAAGCTCTGAGCACGAAACCGGGGGCATGCCCCCGGTGGCTCTGAATGCGAAAAGGCCGGCCCCACATGGTGGAGCCGGCCTTTTTCATGTCATCCTGCCCTCGCGATCCGTCTCAGAGTTCTGACGGGAACAGCTTGCGCTCGCGACATCAGTCGTCGCGATACACCTTTTCGCGGCGCTCATGACGCTCCTGCGCCTCGATAGAGAGAGTCGCAATGGGGCGCGCCTCAAGACGCTTGAGAGAAATGGGCTCGCCCGTTTCCTCGCACAGGCCGTAGCTGCCATCCTCGATCCGCTGAAGCGCGGCATCAATCTTAGAGATCAGCTTGCGCTGGCGGTCACGTGCGCGCAGTTCGATCGATCGATCGGTCTCGGAGGAGGCACGGTCGGCAAGATCGGGGTGATTCTGGTTTTCGTCCTGAAGGTTCTGCAGGGTCTCGCGGGCTTCCCGAAGGATATCGTCCTTCCAGCGCAACAGCTTCTTGCGGAAATATTCCCGCTGTCTGTCGTTCATGAAAGGCTCGTCCTCGGTGGGCCGATAGTCCTCGTCGAGATGGATCGACATCAGCCTGTCCTTCAATAAGCGGTTGTTCCCTGCGGCACAGAAGCCCGGCTATGACCGGCATAGCGGCACAGCCTGGGTTTTCCGAACCGTCAACGAAATGGCCCGTCCTCCCCTGCCCAGTGGACGCAACTGGCATCTCATCCGGCACGAGTGACGCTCCAAGGTCGCCGCGCTTATATCGACGTGACCGCCCGGCGACAACCCGAATGAAGCCATGAATGAAGACAGCACCAAATCCGGCATGCACCACCGGGCTTGACGGCAGGCCTCTGGCTGCCGACCCTGCCCCTCGCGCATCTGCGCAATGACCAGACCAAGGAAGCCGCCGATGCGTTTTGAGGGTACCGAGAGCTATGTGGCGACCGATGATCTGAAAGTGGCCGTGAATGCCGCCATCGTCCTTGAACGTCCGCTGCTCATCAAGGGAGAGCCGGGCACCGGCAAAACCGTTCTGGCGCAGGAAGTGGCGCGGGCGCTGGGTGCACCGCTGATCGAGTGGCATGTGAAGTCCACCACCCGCGCCCAGCAGGGGCTTTATGAATATGATGCCGTGGCCCGTCTGCGAGACAGCCAGCTTGGTGATCCCAAGGTGCATGACATCGCGAACTATATCCGCCGCGGCAAGCTCTGGACCGCCTTCGTCGCTGATCAGCGCCCGGTACTGCTGATTGACGAGGTGGACAAGGCGGATATCGAGTTCCCGAATGACCTGCTGCTGGAACTCGACCGCATGGAATTCCATGTCTACGAAACCGGTGAGCAGGTGAAAGCCAGCCAGCGGCCCGTCGTCATCATCACTTCAAACAATGAGAAGGAATTGCCGGACGCCTTCCTGCGCCGCTGTTTCTTCCACTATATCCGCTTCCCGGATGCTGAAACGATGCGCGAGATCGTGGAAGTCCACTTCCCCGGCATCAAGCAACGGCTGGTGGGTGAGGCGCTGCGCATGTTCTATGAACTGCGCGAGGTGCCGGGCCTGAAGAAGAAGCCGTCAACATCCGAGCTGATTGACTGGCTGAAACTGTTGCTGGCGGAAGATGTGGACGTTGAAACCCTGCGCCAGAAAGACATCCGCAAGGCCATTCCTCCGCTGCATGGCGCCCTGCTGAAGAATGAGCAGGATGTGCATCTGTTTGAGCGACTGGCCTTTCTGGCTCGACGCGAGAGCTGAGCCGCGTCAAAAACCGCATGCGCAACAGGGCTGGAGCAGGCATTGCTCCGGCTCGCAATTGGCCCTTAAGCAGACATACCGGTCTCACGCGCCAGCCCGCATTCAACTCACAAAAAAGCCGCCTCTGTTTCCAGCGGCGGCTTTTCGAAACTGCTCAGGCAGCCAGCTCTCGGTTCACCACCAGCCGGGGCCCATATTGAACGTGTAGCTGAGGGACACACCGGCTGTGAACTGGCTCTTGTCTTCCACCAGCGGCGAGTTGCCGGCATCACCCAGCAGATAGCCGTATGTGCCGAAAACACCGGCCTCGAAGCCGTTATCGAAGGTGTAGTTGACCTGGGCGGTCGCGCCCACCTTGTCGAAGCCGCTGCGGGCCTGATAGGTCGGAAGCGGGTTCAGCAGCAGGGCTGTCATCAGGGACTGGTCACGCGAGACGCCGAAATAGGTCTGCATATAGTCCGAGCCGGCATAGGACAGGCGCGGACCAACAGCAAAGCGCCACGGACCATCGCGGAAAATGGCATCGGCGCGCAGATCGCCGCGCACGCCTTCAAAGCCACCCATGCCGTAACGCAATTCTGCGCGCACACGCAGCCATTCCAGCGGATAGACTTCCGCAAAGCCACCGGCCTCGATCGAGTAATCAATATCGCCCATGCCGCGCAGGCGGTCCGAGTCGCTCTCGCTGCGGCCCCAGTCCAGACGACCGACAACACCGGCGCGGAAAATCTTGCCGTTCCACAGGGCGATGGAGGGGTTGTCGTCCACACTGCGGAACACATTGCGCTGGCTGGCGCGGGCGATAGAGAAGATCAGGCCGGGGCGCACATCATAGGTGTCAGAGCCCGGATAGCTGGGCTGCATCACGCCGCGTGCGCCGATGGTCACATACCAATCTTCAACCGTGGCGCTCTTCTGGCCGATGGTTGCATCAGCGGCCTGTGCCGCCGTACCCAGCCCGAACGAAAGCCCCAGAGCCACAAGCGCCACACGGCCAGTGCTGTATGCAGACATGCCCAACCCCGAATTCCAACAAGAGCCATATGACGCGAAGACATGACCCATGAGTGGAACCTGCCGGTTTCATCCTCGCGCATCATGCTGAGCTGCAAGTTCGAACGGGGTCCAACCACAAAGGTCAGATAATCAAACATTTATCGCAGAAAAGCCGCACCGTGGTTGCCAAAATGCAACGCCGGCTGCGCAACTGGCGGGCTCTCTTTCTCACAGGCCCGGCAGCCTGTTTTCAGGCCCGGAACGATGAAGCCTGTGGACACGCCAGAATGGAATGAAGCCAGAAATTTCATGGCTTTCGACATAGTCCGATTGATTGATGCGCATTCTGGCAGGCAGTCATGATGAATTTACCAGAAGCGGAGAATCTAGCGCGCGGGTTGCCTATAATTTCGGTTGTGGGCCGGTCATGGTTCCGTAGTAGCATTTTGCAATGCGGCGCGGACGACACGAGGGGCGGATAGCCCGCCCGGTTTGGTTTGCTTTGTTTGAGAGGAAGGCAAAATGACGGGAACATCAGAGCAGGCCAAGGGCCAGCACCAGCTTGCGGACGAGAGCTTCGTCTCGGCCGATGACCTGCGCGATTACATGCACCAGCAGGAACTGGCCAAGATCAACACGGAAATGGCCGCCCTGGACCGTGCGGAGCAGGCGCGCGCGGAATTGGTGAAGACCCTTTCCGAACCGATGGAGCTGACGCAGGAGCGTCTCCACGAGATTTCCCAGAACCTCATCCACAAGATGCGGCTGGCCGCCCAGCGCGGTGAAACCGAGATCATGATCATGCGGTTTCCCAATGCCCTCTGCACAGACAAGGGGCGCGCCATCAATAACAGCGATGAGAACTGGCCGGAGACCCTCACCGGGCGTCCGCGTCAGGCTTATGAGCTGTGGCGCGACCATCTGCGTGAGGGGCACTACAAGCTGCGGGCGCTTATCATTGACTGGCCAAATGGCATGCCGGGCGATGTTGGCATGTTCATCAGCTGGGCCTGATCTGAAGCCTCGGCGGCTCGATGGCAGCCCCTCTGTGCAAGGGATACTGATATAAAAAAGCCGGCGGCGCAGGCATCTGCGCCGCCGGCTTTTTTTCTGGCCTTATGCCGCCCTATTCCGCCGGAGCCCGCCCGGCCTCGCCAGCCCCGCTCTGGTGCGCGGTGATGGCGCGGTTCACGGCCTGATCAAACCGGTCGAGATAGAGATAAATCACGGGCGTGATGAAGAGGGTGAGCAACTGCGACACCAGCAGTCCGCCCACCACAGCCACACCCAGCGGCTGGCGCAGCTCAGACCCCGCCCCTGCCCCGAGCGCGATAGGCAACACGCCGAAAATCGCGGCAAAAGTGGTCATCATGATGGGGCGAAAACGCATCAGTGCCGCCGTGCGGATGGCGCTCACCGCATCCTCGCCCTGCCGACGCAACACCAGTGCCACGTCGATCATCATGATCGCATTTTTCTTCACGATGCCCACCAGCATCACGATGCCGATGATGGCAATCACCGACAGCTCCATATCAAGCGCCATCAGCGTCAGCAGTGCCCCGATGCCTGCCGATGGCAGACCCGAGAGAATGGTCAGCGGGTGGATGAAGCTCTCATACAGAATGCCGAGCACGATATAGATCACCACCACGGCTGCCAGTATCAGCAGAGGCTGGCTGGAGAGCGACTGCTGGAAGGCCTGCGCCGTGCCCTGGAAGCTGGAGGTGACATGGGCCGGGAAACCCACCTCCTGCTCCACCGCCTGCACGGCCTCCACCGCCTGCCCCAGCGCCACGCCGGGTGCGAGATTGAAGGAAATGGTGACGGAAGGCTGCTGCTGCTGGTGCGAGACCGAGAGCGGCCCCACCGTGCGGCGAATATCCGCCACCGCCTCCAACGGCACCACACCGCCGGTTGAGGTGCGCACATAGACCCGGCTCAGGTCGGCTGCATCCTGCTGGAACTGCGGCTTTGCCTCCACAATGATGGCGTGCTGGTTGGTGGAGGTGAACAGGGTCGCCACCTGCCGGGTGCCGAACTGGCTGTAGAGCGCATCACGCAGCATCTGCTCGGTCACGCCCAGCGCGGCGGCACGGTCTCGGTCCAGATCGATCGTAAGCTGGGGATTGCTGATCTCAAGATCAGAGGTCACATCGCGCAGCCCCGGCAGGCCGGAGAGGCGCTCCTCCATCTCGGCGGCCAGTCGGTAGAGCGCCTCTTCATCCGCGCTCTGCAACGTGTACTGGAACTGGCTGCGGGAAGAGACACCGCCCAGATTGATGTTCTGCACCGGCTGGAAGAACACCTGCACCCCCGGCACGGCCGCAACACGCGTGCGCAGATCCTGCACGATCATGTTTGCAGAACGGTCCCGCTCGGCAAACGGCTTCAGCGCGATGAACATGCGGCCGGTATTGGAGCCACGGCTGGCGCCGGAACTGCCGGCGGTGGAGACCAGATAGGCGACATCCGGCTGGGCCCGCACGGCGGCCGCCACCTGCTGCTGCCGTTCGGCCAGCGCCTCGAAGGAGGAGTCATTGGCCACCACGACGGTGCCGGTGATGAAGCCATTGTCTTCCTGCGGAAAGAAGCCTTTCGGGATCACCACATAGAGATAGACCGAGAGCACGATGGTGCCCAAGGTCACCAGCAGCATGAAGAAGCGGTGCCGCAGCACCAGATCAAGGCTTACCCGATAGGCCGCGAGCCATGAATCGAAAATCCGCTCCATGAAACGCGAGAAACGGCCCGGCTTCTTTTCAGGCTCATGCGCCTTCATCACCCGCGCGCAGAGCATGGGGGTGAGCGAGAGCGACACAAAGCCGGAAACCAGAATGGCGATGGAGATGGTGACCGCGAATTCACGGAATACCCGGCCCACCACGCCATCCATGAACAGGACGGGAATGAACACCGCCACCAGCGACAGCGTCATCGAGACAATGGTGAAGCCAATCTCGCGCGAGCCGCGAAGGGCTGCGGCGAAGGGCTTTTCCCCGTTCTCGATATGGCGATGGATATTCTCCAGCACCACGATCGCGTCATCCACCACGAAGCCGACGCACAAGGTGAGCGCCAGCAGGGTCATGTTGTTGATGGAATAGCCGAACAGCCACATCGCCGCGAAGGTCGCCACAATGGAGAGCGGCAGCGAGAGTGAGGGAATGAGGGTGGCGCGCACATTGCGCAGGAACAGAAAGATGACGAGCACCACCAGCACGATGGCCTCGAACAGCGTGCGCTGCACATCGCTCACCGCCTCCCGGATGGAGTTGGAGCGATCATTCAGCACATTCACATCCACAGAGGCCGGAAGCTGGGCGCGGAAGGATGGCAGGCGGGCGCGCACCTCATCCACCACGGCCACGGTGTTGGCATCCGGCTGGCGCACCACGGCGACAACAACGCCGCGCGTGTCATTGAACCAGCTCGCCACCCGCTCATTCTCCACCCCATCGGAGACGGTCGCGATTTCATCCAGCCGCACCGGCGCGCCATTGCGCCAGGCCACCACGATCCGGCGGAAATCATCGGCATTGGCCTCTGCCGTGCCCATATCAATGGTGAAAGACTGTTTGGGACCAGAGAGGATACCGATGGGAGTGTTGGAGGCAGCGGCCGAGATCGCGGCCTGAATGTCATTGCCAGAGATGTTGCGGGCAGCGGCAGCGGCAGGGTCCACCCGGATGCGCACGGCATATTTCTGGCTGCCATAGATCTGCACCTGCGCCACACCGGGCAATTGCGAGACCTGCTGGCCGATCACCGTATCGGCATATTCATTCACGCTGGAAAGGGGCAGCGTATCGGACGACACCACCAGAAACAGCACCGGCGCATCAGCCGGGTTCACCTTGCGAAAGCTGGGTGGGGTGGTCATCTCATCCGGCAGCTGCCGCTGCGCCAGAGAGAGGGCGGACTGCACATCCAGCGCCGCATCATCAATGTTGCGGTTCAGGTCAAACTGAACCGTGATGGCGGTGTTGCCCTGGCTGCTGGTGGAGGTGAGCGAGGTGATGCCGGCAATCGTCGCCAGTTGCCGCTCAATGGGCGTGGCGACAGAGGTGGCCATGGTCTGTGGGTTTGCACCCGGCAGGGAGGCTGTCACCGTGATGGTGGGCATATCCACCCGTGGCAGGGCCGAGACCGGAAGCTGGCGATAGGCGAACAGGCCCACCACGATCAGCGCCAGCATCATCAGCGTGGTCATAACCGGGCGGCGGATGCAAAGTTCTGAAAACATGGCTCAGCCCCCGGCTGCCGCGGGCACAGTGTTCCGCACATTCACCGGGCTGCCATTACGCAGCGCAAGGTGACCATCGGTCACCACGGTCTCGCCCGCCTTCAGCCCTGCGGAAATCACGCTCTGGCCATCCACGGAGCGGGAAACCGCAACCTTGCGTATCTGGGCCACGCCATCGGCCACCACGAACACATAGGTGCCTTCCTGCCCCACCCGCACCGCCTCGCTGGGCACAGCAACAACGCCCGCCTCCGTGCGCAAGGTGAGGGTGACAGAGCCGAGCGTGCCCGGCCACAGGCGCTCATCCTCATTCTCGAACAGCGCCCGCACGGGAATGGTGCCGTTCTGCGGGTCCACCATATTGTCGATCACCGCCACGCGGCCGCCTTCGACCTTGTCTCCCGAACCCTGAAGGGTGATGGTGACACGCGCATCCTGTGCCGCGCGCAGTTCGGTGAGGTAGCGTTCAGGCAGGCCAAGGGCGACATAGATGGGCCGAAGCTGGCGCACGGTGGCCAGTGTCTCTTCCACACGGATCACCGCCCCGCCGCGTGCCGCCGCAACGCCAATGCGTCCGCTCACCGGGGCGTGCAGGTCATAATAGCTGCGCTGAACCTTCAGGGCCTCGAGGCTGGCCTCATTCTGGTCCACAAGGGCACGCTGGACATCAACAGTCGTCCTGGCATCCTCCAACTGCACCTGCGAGATGGCATTGCGGGTGACAAGACCGGCATAGCGGGCGACATCGCGCTCCGCTTTCTCAAGCTGCGCTTTATCGCGGGCCAGAGTGGCCTCTGCCTGACGGATCTGGGCGTCGATCTCGCGCGGGTCCAGCACGAACAGCAGATCACCGGCCTTCACCTGTGCGCCATCCTCGAATGCCACGCGTGTGACGGTGCCGGCAATCCGCGAGCGGATCGGCACAGTTACCATTGGCTCCACCACACCCAGCGCTTCCACCCGCACGGGCATGTCGCTGCTGGTGGCCACGGCTGTCAGCACAGAAACACCGCGCGCCTGCGCCGGCCGCACCTGTGCTGTCGCCTCGCTGGCCCATGGCTTGTGCTGCCACAGCCACCCCGCCCCCGCCAGAACGGCAAGGCCGATAACGGCAATGATGACATTGCCTCTGTGCTGTGGTGTTCGCTCGCCCATCACGTCCCCGAACTGCTTGCCGCTGCCACACCGCTCGCGCACCGGCACAAGGCCGAGAGGAACACGCAATCACGGTTTCGATATGATTGTCCGCCCCTCAACCGCAACCATGCCGCGATGCAGCATGCCGGAGGGGCAGGACGTCAGTGCGGATGCAACGCGAAAAAGCGGCCCGGGTCCAATTAATGTTTGTTCAGGTTCGGAAAAATGCGCCTCTCAGAGCACTTTCGCAGCGCGGGAAAGCCGCTCCAGCGCAAGGTCCAGCGTGGTATCGGACTTGGCGAAGCACAGCCGCACCACGCTGCGCACCGCATCCTGTGCATAAAATGCCGAGACGGGAATGGCCGCCACCCCATGCTGCTCCACCAGCACCCGACAGAAGGCCTCATCATCCGGCGCGGCAAAGCGCGAGGACAGATCGATATTCAGGAAGTAGGTCCCGGCAGAAGGCAGCACATCAAAACCAAGACTGGTCAGGCCATCGGTGAGCCTGTCCCGCGCACGCTGGAGTCCGGCGCGCATTGTGGCGAAATAGGCATCATCCTTGCCCAACCCATAGGCCACGGCCGTTTGCAGGCAGGGCGGCGTGGTGAAGGTGAGGAACTGGTGCGCGCGGGAGAGCACCTTCATCAGGGGCGGGGCGGCGAACATCATGCCCACCTTCCACCCTGTCATGCCAAAGATCTTTCCGGCGGATGAGATTTTCACCGTGCGCTCACGCATGCCCTCCAGAGCCATCAGGGGGGTGAAGCTGCGGCCATCGAACACGATGTGTTCCCACACATCATCACACACGGCATAGGCATCGAAGCGCTGGCAGAACTGCGCCACCAGCTCCAGCTCCGCGTGGGAGTGGACAACGCCGGTGGGATTTTGCGGGTTGTTCAGCAGCACCAGCTTGGTGCGATCTGAAAACACCGCCGCCAGTTTTTCCTGCGTGATATGCCAGTGCGGCGGCTCCAGCCGCACCAGCCGCGCAATGCCGCCTGCCCGCTCCACCAGCGGCAGATAGGCATCATAGAGCGGCTGGAACAGCACCACCTCATCGCCCGGCTCAATCAGCGCCAGCAGCGAAACCGCCAGCGCCTCGGTTGCGCCGGAGGTGACCATGATTTCGGTGTCCGGGTTCAGCTCCAGCCCCTGCCAGTGCCGAAAATGCGTGGCCGCCGCCTGCCGCAGTTCCGGCATGCCGAGCATCGAGGGATACTGGTTCCATCCATTCACCACGGCTTCCGCCGCCTTGAGCCGCACATCCTCCGGCCCCGGATCTTCTGGAAACCCCTGCCCCAGATTCACTGCCTCATGCACGCGGGCGAGCTGGGACATGGTTTCGAAAACCGTGGTGGGCAGGGCGGAATAGATGCTGTTAAGCGGACGGGCGGGAACGGTCACGATGGCACCATGGTTTGAGCGCGGCGAGAGGAAGGTGGGTGAAGGCAAAAGCGGAGAAGGGGGTGAAATGTGTCCCCGGGAACAAGCGCGGGAGAAATACGCCTCTTTACGCGCAGAACTCCCATTCGAAAGACGGTTTGCGTGCAAGGCATGAGGCCAGCTTCTCAGCTTCAACAGTGCGGCGCAAGATACTGGGAGCACAGCGGATCGTTGTGACTGGCGAGGCATCGGGCTTTACATGCGGCCAGACCGCAGGTGCTGAACTCACCCATCAGGCCATGCCCTCTCCCCTGCTCGGGCCGCAGCGTAACGATCAGAACATGCCGCAGCGCTGGCAACATCTGTGATGCAGCACATACAGAAACATGCAATTGATGGCGCAAAGGTGTGAACGGCGAGTGGCTTAGAACAGCCTTTGCCATCTTGTAACTCGCATGGCGCAATTACACGCCGTCTGCCAGGCGATATTCAACGGTGCGGCATAGTGAGCGCTGGATGCCCTGCCCTTTCACCTGCGGCGCATCAGAGCGGCAAGCTATCTTCGCAGTTCCCAACCGCCCCTCTTCGGGCTGCCGGATCAGCCCAGCTCCGGCCCCGCCAGCGGTTTCAGCGCGGCGAGCAGGTCTGCTTCCTGCACCTGCGCCATCGGCATCAGCACCTTTGCCGCCTGTGTGCGCTGGCCGGGGCGCATCACCAGCACCACGGTTTCAGCACCGCCACAGGCCGGGTCCCCACAGGAAATCTCGGAAATGGAGACAGTCGCCTCCTCCTCCAGCGCAAGCGCCTGCCGCACCATGTCTGACAGCACGCGGGCCGCATCCCGGTTTCCGTTCCCGCCCTGCCGTTTCATGAAGAAACGCATGCTGCGCTCTCACCTTTTCTCTCAGCCCTGGGCACTGCACGCAGCGCGTCAGTAATCCCACTGCGCGCCGATACCCATGGTGGTGTTGCCATCGGCCCCGGTTGCACCCTGAAGGCGGATATTGCGGGTTACGTCCACATCCACTGTCACCTTGCTGGAGGCCGGCGTCGTACCCTGCCGCACACCCATATAGATGCGGTCATTGATGCGCTTGCCCATGCCGATCTGCCCACCCTTGCCGGTGGAATCAGTGCCAACCTCAAGACTGTCCACGCCCAGATTGCGACGCATCTGGTCCATTACGCCGCCGCCACCACTGGAGAACTGCGCCATGGCCTGCGCCAGTTGCAGCGCCTGGCTGGAGGTGAGCGAACTGGAGGAGCGACCGAATAGCAGACGCGAGACCACCTCATCCTGTGGCAGGGATGGTGTGGAGCCAAAGGCAATCTCGGGGTTCGAGGCATAGCCTGTCACCATCACGCGCGCGGTGATGTCGTTGGCCGTGGTCTCAGCCACGAAGTCCAGCTCCGGGTCGGTGGAGCCGGTGAAGGTGATCTTGCCGCGGGTGAAGTTCAGCCGCCGGCCCACCACGGCCAGCTGGCCGCGCCGCATCTCGAACCCGCCCTCTGTCACGGGAGCGGTGCTGGTGCCGCCCACCTTGATGGTGCCGCCCAGTTCCGCTTCCATGCCCATGCCGCGCACGAAGATGTTGTTTGGCGCGGAAACCACCACGTCCAGCGAGATGCCCTTGCTCTCGGTGCGCGCGGCACCCGAAGCTGGTGTTTCAGCAGGCGTGAGGCGCGCCGCATTGCGCCCGCGACGGTCATTCTTGTGGCGCACATTAATGGCCTGCACGCCGCCGGGAATGCGCTCAGCGATGTTCACATCCATCGCCTTGATCTCAATCCGGCCCATCACCTTCGGGCCGTTGGTGAACTCACCAGTCACGGCCACGGAGCCCTGCGTCACCATGCGGATCAATTCGCTGTTGATGATGCCGGCATTGTGCATGGCCACTTCCACACGACCGGGGAAATTGGCCTGCGGATCCAACGCCACATTGCCCCGTGCAGAGACGCTGCCGCCATTCGGCGTACGCGCATTGAAGGACGAGACCGTAACCGTGCGCTCGGTGCCGGTGATGACACCTTCGATCTGGTTCAGCGTCACACCCATCTCGGAGGAGAGGAAGCGGCCATTGCTGATGCGCACCGTGCCGCCCGCGCGCGGCGCCTGCGGGGTGCCCTTGAAGGTGGCGTCGATATTGGCATTGCCGGAGAGCTGGCTGCCCGTAGCGGCCAGAGAGGCATTGGCGATGGCCAGATCCAGCCCGCCACGAATGGCGAGGTCCATCTCCCCTGCCCCCATGGGCACGGAACCTGAGATGACCAGATTGGACACATGCCGCCCGCCAATGGTGGTGCGGGTGTTCACCCGTCCATTACCCAGCGTGCCTTCACTGCGAATATTGAACGGGCCAGCGCCAGCGCTCGCGATATCGCGGTTGGTGAGGCCGTTGACCTGAAGATTATAAGTGCCATCCGGGCGTGCTGCCGCTCCACGCAGGCGGGCATTGCCGCTGAGCGTACCGGAAAGGCCAAGCCCCTGCGCCGCAAGCTCCACGATATTCAGCGGAAGAGCGCGAATATCCACATTCAGATCAAGCGTATTACCCGCCCGGCCGGCGACCGTGATATTGCCTCCCCCGCTGGCCAGCGCCAGACGGTCGATGGTCACATCCCCGCCATTGATGGTTATGTTGGCCGGCCCGGTCGTCGCAATGGCCGTGCGCCCGCGCGCCGCGCGCAGACGTTCCAGCCGCACCTGCGTGGCATTGGCGGAATGGTTGAGCTGGGCCGCGCCCGCCACATCCATGCCATCCACCACGGCATCCATCTGCAACGATGTGCCCTGCCCCTGCCCGCGTGCCACGATGCGCGCACGCGGAATGCTGACACCGGCATTCACATTGTTCAGGTCGATATTGCCGTTCATCACCGGCCGCCCGGTGGGGTCAGTCACGCTCGCGTCGATACGGGCGGAACCGATGCTCTGCCCGGCCGCACGCACGCCATCAGCCGAGGCTTTTACCGCAACGGTCTGCACACCATTGGTGGTGCCCAGATTCACATCGGCATTCAGCCGGCCGGCCATCTCGGTCAGCGCCAGCGCAGAGAGGTCCGCCAGATTGCCGGCCACAAGGGCGAGCTTGCCTGCGAACAGTCCATCTTCGCCGCGTGCGAGATCGCCCTTCGCGGAAACGGAGCCAATGGCAAGGTCCAGCCCTTGCAGGCGGGCTGCGCCATTCTCGCCCATCGCGAATGCGCCCCCGCCCTGTGCGGGCTTGCCGGCAATGCGGCCATCCAGTTTAAAATCACCCGCCGGGTTGCCGGTGAGGCTGCGGGCGGTGAGGTCCAGCGCCAGCCCTTCCACCTTCTGCCCCATGGCGGTGCCCTGCGGCACAGCAACTTTCGCCGCCACACCGAGATCATTCAGCGAGCCAGAGAAGGCGGCCGAGGCATCCAGCTTGCCGGACAGGCGCGGATCCACAACCTTCAAGTCATCCAGTGTCACGCTGGTCTCAAGATCGGCAGAAGTGGAAGACAGCGTGCCATCCGCCAGCAGCGCCAGCCCGGTGGCCTCAAGCGCCAGCTTGCGCACGGCGAAGTCTTCCGCGCCCTTGCGCTCGATCGCGCCACTGATGCGGCTATTTGCTCCGAAAATGCTGTCCACGGCAGCAATGCCGGTCTTTACCGCCTGCGTGCCGCCATCCAGCGTGATGGTGAGCTTTTCATAGGCGTCAGAACCTTCCACCTCGGCCTTCAGCTTCGCGGTGCCGGAAAGGGGTTGGCCAGCCAGCGGAGCGAAAGCCGCCAGATCCAGACGGTCCAGATTCAGCACACCGGAAGCAGCCTGCGCGCTGGCGGTGCCATCAAAGCGGGCATCAAGAGCGGCGAGCTTGGCAACGAAGCCTGTCAGTGCCGGGTCGCCGGCATCCGGAACCGTGGCATTCACGGTGAAGGTGGCGGTTTCGCCCAGCGCGCTTTTCACCTTGCGGTCATCGGCGGTGAGGCCCTTGGCATCACCTTCCACGGAAACCAGCAGTGCATTGCCCGCACTATAAGGCATGGTCTTGGCATCGACCGTCAGCGCGCCAACGCCATAACCTGCACCAGAAAGACCCTGTGCCTCCAGCCGTGATGAGGTGGCGGGCTTGGCCAGCATGCCCTTGAGCACACCTTCCAGCTTCACGCTTTTCCAGCTCACACCCGGCGCAAGTTCGGCGAAGCGGGCGGCGTCACCCACCACCGCGCTATAGGCGAGATCCGAGCGGTTGCCATCAAGATCCACCAGCCCGCGTGCAGCCACACCGAAACCGGAGGCGCGCGCGGTGAAGTTCTCGACATTCACGAGATTATCCGGCTGCACCAGCGCAGTTCCGGCCACTTCGGTACGATCCGCGAAAAGAGGGGCAAGGGCGGGCGGCAGCAGGCGCTCCACATCCGCATCAAGACCCAGATTGATGCGATGGCCTTCCGGCACCGCGCGCACGCCGGCAGCACCGCTCATCTGGGCGATATCGCCCGCGGCGAGGCGCAGATGCCCATCCCACGCATCAATCGGCCCATTGCCGATGATGCTGGCATTCAGTTCCGGCAACCCGTCCATGCCCGCCAGACGCGCGACAAGGCCGCCTGCCGGCTCGCTGGCCGTGATGTTGACATCAAGGTTCCGGGTTTCCGGCAAATATTCCACCTTGGCCGCGATCTGTCCCCGCTCGTCCTTACGGTCCAGCGACAGATTGGCCAGCAGGCCCGGCCCGGAAGCCATCAGGTCAGCAGAGCCATTGAGTGAGAGCTGCGCGGCATGACCCAGCACCGGCTCAACAATGGAAATATCTGCAATATCAAGCTGTCCGAGACGAACCGGCATCATGAAGCTGCCGCCGCTGCTGCTTGGCGCGGCTTCCGGCTCTGAAGGCGGAAGCTCCGGCAGCCGTTCCACCGCCACGCGCTGGGCGGTGATGGCATCCACGTTCAGCACGCCGCCCAGAAGCGAGAGCGGGCTCCAGCTCAGGCGCAGGTCATCCACCTGCGCCACCGGGCCCTGCGGGTCCGCCACCGCGATGCGGCCTATGCGCATATCCCACGGCACGCCGCCGCTGATGTCTGCAATCTCCACCTTCAGGCCGGAGACAGAGGCCAGCGAAGAGGCGATGCGCGCCAGCATGCCCTTGCCCGGCCCGGTCTGGATCAGACCGAACAGCACCAGAACCAGAACAACAAGCCCCGCCAGCGTGAAGCCGACCCATTTGAAGAGGCGAATAAACATGGTGCCGCTCTCCTCAGAAGGCCTGACCAAGACTGACATAAATACCGTAGGAACCGTCATCCGGCCCCGGATTCAGCGGCACGGCGAAATCGAACCGCAGCGGGCCGATGGCTGTGTAGTAGCGAAGGCCAATACCGGCGGCATATTTCAGGCCGTCGAAATCGGGAAACTCGGTTGAAAAAGCCGAACCCATATCGAAGAAAGGCACGATGCCGATGGTATCGGTGATCTTGATGCGCGCTTCCGCCGATGCCTCGAAATAGCTGAGGCCGCCGATGATCTGGCCGAATGCATTGCGCGGGCTGACGGCCTGATAATCATAGCCGCGCAGCGAGCCGCCGCCGCCCACATAGAAGCGCCGGTTGGCCGGCACATCCTGGATCGAGGTGCCCATCATGGAGCCGGCAGAAACCCGCCCGGCCAGAATGTAGCGTTTTTCCTCATCCAGTGCGTGATAGGCAGAGACCGTACCCTTGGCCATCACCGGCCCCGCACCGCTGTCACCCAGATAGGCGAAGGGCTCCACGGTGGCATTCACACGCATTCCGCGGGAAGGATCGAGCTGGGAGTCGGTATTGTCGAAGGTGGCGTCCACCGGAATGCCGACAATGAAATAATCGCCCTTGCCCTCGGCGTCCTCGATCGAGGAATCCTCGAAATCGACACCGATCTGCATGGAGAACTGGTCGCTGAAGCGGCGACGCACACCGGCGGTCACAGTCACGCCTTCACGCACATAGGCGTTTGTGACTTCGCGCAGGATGGCGGCAGCGGCGATGAGATCATCACGAGAGGTGATAATGCCCGGCTTGGTGAAGGTGGCAGACACTTTGTAGCCAAACGGATCCGCATCCGGCACCGCCTCCGGCTTCTGGCCGAACCAGGAGACAGAACCGTCAAGGCGCAGCGTCTCGCCCCCGCCGAACAGGTTGCGGTGGCCCCAGAAGGCATTCAGCGACGAGCCATCCGTATTCGAATATTCGGCAGAGAAGCCAACATAGCGCGGCTTGCGGGCCGTGACCTCGATGGTGATGGGCAACCCGCCATTGGCGTCCAGATGCTCACCTTCACGGATACGGATACCGCCGATGGCCTCATATTTGGCAAGGCGGGTGCGCATATCGGCCAGCCGCTTGGGCGAGAAGGGCTCGCCAGGCTTGATCTCGATCCGGTCCTCAATGAAGCCGGGGGTGAGGAAATCCGCCCCCACCACGGTGAACTGGCCAAATGTGGCGCGCGGGCCGGTTTCGACCATGAAGGTCACATCGATGCGCTTGTCGGCGTGGTCTGCCACCACGTCCTTGTTCGCCACCCGCGCGAAGGGGTAGCCCATATCCCGCCAGTGGCCGGAAAGGCGCCCTTCCGCTTCAACGATGGAACTGGCCATCGCCGGTTCGCCGGTTTGAAGGCGCAGGGTGCGCTGGGTCGGGGCATCCGGCAGCGGACGTCCATTACTGGCACTGACGATACGCACTGTGCCGAAGGTGAAGAGCGGGCCGGGATTGATGACGATTTTCACCGGCACCGGACCACGCGCCCGCGCGGCCTGCACGATATCGAAGATGTTGGGCGAATCCGGGCGGTTCCCGGAAATGGTCATGTCGATGGTGCCGCCATAATAGCCCTCGGAATAGAGGGCGGCGATCAACCGGTCCTGATCCACCACCGCGCGGCGCACGAGGCCGGCCGCGCCCGCTGGCGGGTTCTTCTCCATCGCCTTCAGGTTGGAGGCATCGATAATCGCATTGCGCAGCGAACGGCTGGCGTCCACCACCTCGATATCAACCGTGTAGGGCACCGCATCGGGAGAGGGCTGGGTGTCTTCCTTTTCCCGGTTCGGATTGAAGAAATTGGCGAAGGAATCAAAGAAGCTCCCCTCCTCGGCGCGCACGGGCGCAGCCGCGACCGAAAGGGCAGCCGCGGCCACCAGTACGGACGTCAGACAGGATCTGTGAAGGGATTTCGCCGCGTTCGCCATATCAACTCAGGTTTAGGGAAAACATCAGGCAGAATAATGACTTCTGCTTGCCGAAAGGGTCCGGGAACCCGGTGTTCGGCCTGACGCTAGGCGCTGTCCGTAAATTTCACCTTATAGCTTTTCGCCATCACGCCCCGATTGGGCGCGAACACATGCCGTTTATTCTGCCATTCTTTTGCTCGTAATGCGAGAAACGGAGGCCAAAAGTTAACGATGGCCGCCATTTTCGATACCGGAAACCACGGCCATAAATCTGAAAAAACCATGCGCCCGGTGGCCCGGACAGCGGAGACCAAAGCGCGCATGCGTTTCCAATAAAGATAAATAATATCAATATCTTGAAATCTGTCTCTTCGACCCGTCCATCCCATCTTCAGACCAGACTTCCGCCTGACGCGAAGATGCTGGAGGAGGCAGTGCACGGGGGGGTGCGGAGGCCGGCGCGACCTTCGGCATGAACATTCTGGAAAGCCTTGCGTAACCATAAGAGACAATCGTCCCGAACCGGCTGGCAGGTCGTTGCCCAGCTGTAGCCAGACCAAAGGGCTGTAGCAGGCGCACGCGATCATCCCGCTCGGCAATCGCCCCCACGATCAGGTCTGCAGCCATCACCCCATGGGCCGGCTCCTCATCGCCGAGAGCGGCGCAATACCAGACGCCGGGCTCCCCCTCCTGCACCAGCGGCATCTGCTCACGCGTGCGGGCCAGCATCAGGGCGCGAGGGTTTTGCGGGGCAAGGCCTGCCACATCCGGACTGAGTGCGCGGGCATCTCGGCACAACGCGCGGGCCGCACCGCTTGCGCTCCACGCCTGCCACGCTGTCTCGGCGCTGATATGAAGCGCCCCGCCCGCGCGATAGAAACGCAACCCGGTGGACCCCACCTCTTCCGCAAGCCCCTGATAGCCATCCTCATTCTCCGGCAGCACGAAGTGCCCGCGCACACAGGGGGTGGGAATCAGGCTGGGCCTCAGGGCCGGGGCAATCCCGCATATGGAAAGGCCGCCGCTAAACACAACGATGGCCGAACGCACCCGCAGCTTGCCGGCATAAACATGCTTGCGCAGGCCATGGGGCTCGACCACCATTCCGGGCGCGCCATCCAGAACCCGCACCTCGGATGCACGGGCGGCTTCCATCAGAACAGCCCTCAGGCCGGCAACATCCACCCGCTGGGCGGGCACCACCCCAAGAGCGGCCGCATAGGCGGATGTGCCCAAAAGCGCCTGCGTATCCTGTGCATTCAACAGAAGGGTGGAATGGGGCGCGAGTTCCTCACGCGTCTTTTGCTCCACCCGCAAGGCTGCGGCGGCATGAGCGCGCGCCACGGCAAGGCGCCCTCGCGGGCCAAGGGCAAGCCCGGCCTGCGTGGCATAGGCCATGCCTTTCTCCGCGGCCCCGGCTGTAAGACCCAGCAGTTCGGAAGCATCCTCCCGCCCCACATGGGCCAGAAGCTCCGTTGCCGGCAGGGCAAAGCCGGGGGCGAGGGCAGAATCGAATCCGCCTGGCTCTTCCTCTGGCAACCGCACCAGCGAGACATCATAGCCCCGGCTGGCCAGATCGCAGGCGATCAGCAGCCCGGCCAGATCCGCGCCGACGACACAGATATCGCACTCCAGCGTGCGCTCGAAACCTTGGCGTGCCGGGGCTCCGCCCCGCTCAACCCCGCCCTTGCCCCCGGTGCTTTGGGCCGAAGCGGCAGCAGTGGATGCGCCATCAGGGTCCTGGGCCTGAACCTGCAGAGAGGGCGAAAGGGTTATCATGCTGGGCCTCCCCGTTCATGCTGCGCCTTCACAGGATCTGCGCGGCGAACATATTGATGCGACACAATAAAGCATCTGACGAAGCGCTTTCACGCCGTACAATGCCTTGCATCACAAGCCGGCCATGGGCCATAAATGGGGCCCCTGAAAGGCACCGAGGTTCCGATGCGGCGACTCATTCTGCTCCGCCACGCCAAATCCGAATGGCCGAATGGGGTCGCAGATTCTGAACGCCCCCTTGCACCGCGCGGGCGCACGGCAGCGCCTCGCATGGCCGCCTATCTGGCGCGCGAGAAGCTGGTGGCAGACAAGGTTCTGATCTCCCCTTCCCGTCGTACCCGTGAAACATGGGCCCTGATTTCACCCTGTCTCACCCCCGCACCGGAAATGGCGAGCGAGCCGCGCATTTATGAAGCGCCGGTCGCACGGCTCCTCAGCGTGGTGCGTGAGCAGCCCGCTCATATCCACAGCCTGATGCTGGTGGGGCATAATCCCGGCCTTGAGGATCTGACCCTCATGCTCGCCGCCTCCGCAGCCGGAGATGCGCTGGAGCGGGTGAAGGTGAAATTCCCCACCGGCGCGCTGGCGGTGATCGACCTGCCGGTGGATGACTGGGCGGCTGTCACACCCGGCACCGGCCGGCTCGACCGGTTCGTGCAGCCCCGTGAGCTGGCCGAGGGTGAATAGGCCGGAGGCTTGAGAATGGCCGGCTTCGCCGACGCACTGGATGATGCCCGCATTGCCCTGATGTCACTGGCTGACAGGACAACGGGCCTTGCCAACCCCACCCTGCGCCTTGGCGTTACCGGCCTGTCGCGCGCCGGCAAAACCATTTTCACCACCGCACTCGTGCATGCGCTCACCCAGTCTGCCCGTATGCCGGTGTTTGAGGCGGCCTCATCCGGGCGCATTGCCCATGCCCGGCTGGAACCCCAGCCCAATGATGCCGTGCCGCGCTTCGCCTATGAGGCGCACATGGCCAGCCTGCAACAGGCGCGCGCCTGGCCGGAATCCACCACGCGGGTCAGCGAGCTGCGCATTGCGCTGCGCTATGCCACACCGCGCGGCAGCCTGCGCAATCTCACGCTCGACCTTGTGGATTATCCCGGCGAGTGGCTGCTGGACCTGCCCCTGCTCGACATGAGCTATGCGGACTTCTCCCGCCAGAGCCTCTCCCTTGCCCGCGCCGCGCCGCGCTCTGCCGTGTCGGGCCCCTATCTTGCCGCGGTTGCGACAAACCCGCCCACGGCCCCGGCGGATGAAAGCCGGGCACGCGAGGTGGCAGGCCAGTTCACCGCATATCTCGCCGCCTGCCGCAGCGATACACTGGCCATGAGCCTTTTGCCCCCCGGCCGCTTCCTCATGCCCGGTGAACTGGAGGGCTCCCCCGCCCTCACATTTGCCCCGCTGGATCTGCCGGATGATGGCACCACCCGCTCCAATACGCTGGGCGCGATGATGGAACGGCGGTTCGAGGCCTATAAGAGCGCCGTGGTGCGCCCCTTCTTCCGCAATCACTTCTCGCGGCTTGATCGGCAGATCGTGCTGGTGGACATCCTCTCCGCGCTGAATGCCGGGCCTGCCGCACTGGCGGACCTTGAACGGGCGCTGGATGGCATTCTTGCCGCCTTCCGCACCGGGCGGAACAGCCTCGTCAGCACGCTGTTTCGTCCGCGCGTAGAGAAGGTGCTGTTTGCCGCCACCAAGGCAGACCATCTCCACCGCTCCAGCCATGACCGGCTGGAAGCCATTCTTGCCAAGCTTGTGGAGCGGGCACGGTTGCGGGCGCATGAGCGCGGAGCGGCGCTGGATGTGGTGGCGCTGGCTGCCATCCGCGCAACGCGCGAGGCCCGTGTGCGCCGCGACGGGCAGGACCTCGACGCCATTGTCGGCACGCCTGAGAAGGGCCAGCGCGCGGGCGGTCATGTGTTTGATGGCGAAGAGGAGGTGGCCGTCTTCCCCGGCGACCTGCCGCTGGACCCGGACAGCCTGTTCGACCCCTCCGACACCGGCTTTCGCGGCCTTGCTGCGGAAAACCCGGAGGCAGCGGACTTCCGCTTCCTGCGCTTCCGGCCACCTGCGGGCATTGGCGAAGGCCGCGCCATTCCCCATATCCGTCTGGACCGGGCGCTTCAGTTCCTCATCGGCGACAGGCTGGTGTGAGGGGCCGGGCTTCCCCGGCATGTGCGGAGTGACCCTTTGATGAGTGATGAATCCACGACAGCCCGGAATGCCCATACCGCGGACGCACGCACCACGCGCCGCCCCCAGGTGTTCCGGCTGGATGAGGAACATATCACCCTCGCCCCACCCGAACCTGCCGAACCGGAATATGCCCCGCTGGATGCGGCGGCACTTTCACCGCGAAAGAGCGGATGGCCGTGGGGCTCCATTTTCTGGTCTGCTCTGGGTGGCGTGGTCAGCCTCGCCTTCTATGTGGCACTGAGCCGTCTCATCACAGACCTGTTCGCGCAATCTGAATGGCTGGGCTATCTCGGGGCTGGTGTTGCGCTGGTGCTGGTTCTGGCGGCTCTTGGGCTGGTGGTGCGTGAAGTGGGGGGGCTGTATCGTCTCGCCCATCTTGACCATATCCGCGATGAGGCCATCTCTGCTCTCGCAGAGGATGATCGCGCCAAGGCCGAGAAGGTCACGCGCGAGATGCTGAAGCTGACCGCTGAAAACCCCGGCCTTGCCCGCGCCCGGGTGGACCTTGAAGGCCATCTCGGCAGCATCATTGATGGCGGAGATCTGGTGCGCCTCACCGAACGCACTCTCTTGCCGAACCTCGACTCCCGCGCCCGGCAGATGGTGTCGGATGCCGCGAAGAATGTCTCCGTCGTCACCGCCATTTCCCCGCGTGCGCTGCTGGATCTGGCCTTCGTGCTCTTCACCGCTGTCAGCCTCATGCGGCGGCTGGCGCAGCTATATGGCGGGCGGCCCGGTGCGCTCGGCATGCTGCGCCTGTTCCGCCATGTGCTGGGGCATCTGGCCATCACCGGCGGCATGGCGGCGGGAGATACGCTGGTGCAGCAGCTTGTGGGTCAAGGGGTTGCAGCCAAGCTCTCCGCCAAGCTGGGTGAAGGCGTGGTGAACGGCATGCTCACGGCCCGCCTTGGCCTTGCGGCCATTGCTGTCACCCGGCCGCTGCCCTTCGATGCCCTCCCCGCCCCACGCCTGGCCGATGTCGCCACCGGCCTGTTGCGCAAGGCGGAAGAGGAAGAGCAGAAAAAGCCGAAGGACGGCGCGCGGACCTGAGTTCGAGGGCTTTAGGCAACACGCTTGGCTGCAGGTTTAGCCTGCATGGCGTTTGAACACATGCACGGCTTTGGCCGAGGTCTTTGGGATGAGGTCAAAGGCCACTGCACACTCTTCGGCCCAAGATCAGTCAACGCCTTGCCCGGATACAAACCGGAGCCCGTGGCACGTGGGAACGGGCTGGAGCCAGCCCGCCGAGCAGAACCATGCGCGCGTCACTGCACCTGCGGTGATGTCGCTGAGGCACCAGCCGGAGCCGTGCTTTGAGAAGAGCTTTTCTCAGGAGATGCGGGTGCGGGTACCGTACTTCCAGTTGCAGCCTTATCCGCGCAGGCCAGTTCCTTGATCTCACCGCACAGAATGCTGACCAGCACCTTGTAGCCGTTTGCATTCAGGTGCAGGCCATCATGGGAATATTCCGGGAGCAGCCCATCCGGCCCTGCCAGCCGGTTGTTCAAGGACACATATTGCGCGCCATGCTTCTCCGCGAGGGCGCGCATATGCATGTTCAGCAACAGCACCTGCCCCCTGTCACAGGTTGAAACATTGCAGTCGATGACTTCCAGAACAACCACGCGGCCTGCCTGTGGCTTCAGGCTTTTGAGGATTTTGTTCGCCTCAACGGTGGAGGCTTCAAGTGACTGCTTCTGAAGGACATCATTGACCCCCATCTCCAGCACGACAACCTCCGGGTTGCGGATGCCCAGATGGTCCACACGGCGCAGCAATCCATCGAGTGTATCGCTGCCAATGCCCCTGTTCGCCACCTTGGCATTGGGGAACATATCCTGCCATTGCGGCAGCTGGATACGGCTATCGCCAATGAAGACGACGTCTGCATCTGTCGGGAACTTGCGATGCATATCCGCGATGGAATCTATATATTCCGTGACGAATTCAGGTTGCTTGTGCTCCTCTTCTTTTGAGGTTTCCAAAGAACCTGACTGACCCTTCATGAAAAAGAAGCCCGCGCCGATGATGATCGCAATCAATGCGGCAGAAACGGCTGAAATGGTCAGCTTTCGCATAAAAAACATACCCGATTTTTGTATGCAGCCGCACCGCAACACGTAGCTGAATGATCTGTGAGCCCCGCGTGAACTGATTTCAACTATGCGTCAGCATCAAGGCAGAGCTGCCTCAAGCCGGCAATAAACGTGGGGGTGGAGATGAGGGGGGATAAACAGTCGGCTGGTTCCGCCACAATGCTTCTGCCATCGGCCATATCAGCACTGCCGAGAACAACCCCAGCAGGCCTGAAAAGACCCATTGCCCTTCCACCAGCGTCATGCCCAGCACCACCAGCAGCGCCAGAAGGGTGAGCACACCCAGCACAACCATCACCCACCACCGCGCTCGGCCATAGCCCGCAATCCACTCCACATTTCCACCGGCCTCCACCACCACACGGTGAAAAGCCTCCACAAAAGCCAGATAGGCCGGCCCCTGTGTCTCCACCCGCGTCAGCGCCGTTCGAGAGGCCGATGATGCCAGGACCCGCTCACCGCCCCGCCCCTCGATCCGCATCTCGAAACTGGCAGTGGCAAACTTGGCGGGCAGGAACACCAGATGCACCCGTCTTACATCCCGCAAGGCCAAATGGCCGGCACGCGCCCCCACGGTCCAGTCCAGTGCCGTACCGGTCAAATCCAGCCGCACCCCGGAACCACCAAGGCGCGGCAGGAAACCATAAGATGCAAGGGGTTCTGCCGCTTCAGCCATGCTTATGAAAACTCTCGCGTTTAAATATCATAAGTTGCATATATATTTCAATGCACACAAAAGGTGCATAAAGACCAACGCTTTCAGCCTCAGCTCATCTCCCGCATGGCGGCATCAATGCCCTCTACAGTCAGGGGAAACATGCGCTCTTCCATGAGGTCGGCGATGAGGCGGATAGATTGGGTGTAGCGCCAGTGCTCCTGCTGCACAGGGTTCAGCCATGCCGCATGGGGGTAGGCTGCCAGCAGCCGCTCCAGCCACACCCGGCCCGGCTCCTCATTGCGGTGTTCCACCGAGCCGTTGGGAAACAGCACCTCATACGGCCCCATGGAAGCATCGCCCACGAAGATGAGTTTGTAATCGCTGCCATAGGTATGCAGCACATCATAAAGCGGTATCCGCTCGCTGGCGCGCCGGACATTGGAACGCCACACGCTCTCATACACGCAGTTGTGAAAGTAAAAATGTTCGAGATGCTTGAACTCGGCCCGCGCGGCGGAGAACAACTCCTCGCACTGCTCGATATGCCAGTCCATTGAACCGCCGACATCCAGAAACAGCAGCACCTTCACAGCATTGCGCCGCTCCGGGCGCAGCTTCACATCAATATATCCGGCCCGCGCACTTTCGCGGATGGTGCCATCCAGATCCAGTTCCTGCGCGGCACCGGTGCGGGCGAACTTGCGCAGGCGGCGCAGGGCCAGCTTGATGTTCCGGGTGCCCAGTTCCTGCTTGTCATCAAAGTCACGGAACTCGCGTTTGTCCCACACCTTCACGGCGCGGAAATTGCGGTTTCCATCCTGCCCGATACGGATGCCTTCCGGGTTATAGCCATAGGCTCCGAAGGGGGAGGTGCCGCCAGTGCCGATCCATTTGTTGCCGCCCTGATGCCGCCCCTTCTGCTCTTTCAGGCGTTCGGCGATGGTTTCCAGCAGCTTGTCCAGCCCGCCCATGGCCTCGATCTGGCGCTTTTCCTCTTCGGTCAGGTGCTTTTCAGCCAGCTTGCGGAGCCATTCCTCCGGGATGGAATGGGCCTCCTCGCCCACGCTTTCCAGCCCTTTGAAGCAGGTGCCGAAAACGCGATCGAACTTGTCGAGGTGGCGCTCATCCTTCACCAGCGTGGCGCGGGCGAGATAATAGAAGGTCTCGACCTGCCGGCCGGCGACATCGCGATCCATCGCCTCCATCAGGGTGAGATACTCGCGCACCGAAACCGGCACGCCGGCTGCCTTCAGCGCCTCGAAGAATCCGATGAACATGCCTGCCCGCTCCGCCTTGTATGGCGCGGAGTGAAGCAGACCACGCCCGCGCGGGCAAATCAGGTGGAGATGATGAAGCGCTCGTCACCGTCCAGCACCACACAGGTGAGGCGGCCGCTATCATAGGCGCGGGTGTCGATATCCATGCGGTTGCTGCGCACATCCACCTCGTAAACCGGCTGATGACCATGCACCACGAAATGCTCGAACGGCTCACGATGGTCGAGGAACAGCTTTCGGATCCAGAGCATGTCCTCACGCTGCTGCTGCGCCAGCGGAACACCAGGACGCAGGCCGGCATGCACGAAAACATAGTCCCCGCAGACATGATAAATGCCGAGCGTGCGCAAAAACTCCAGATGCTGCGGGCGGATAGAGGCACGCCACTGCGCCCAGAGCCTGTCCTCATCCGCTTCCGGCGGGCCATTCAGATAAGAGAGCACGGCCTCATAACCGCCCACGGTCAGCCAGTGGCTGAAGGCGTCGCGCTCATCCAGCGCACGCAGCATCATGTCTTCGTGGTTGCCGGAAAGGCAGCGCACGCCATGGCTGATCTGGCGGTCTATGAGCCGCTCGATGACAGCTGCTGAATCCGCACCCCGGTCCACATAGTCGCCGAGATAGATCTCCACATGCTCCCGGTCCGGATGGGCCGCGCGGTCGGCATCTATCTTGTGTTGCAGGGTCTGCAACAGGTCGAAGCGCCCGTGAATGTCGCCCACGGCATAGAGCCGCACACCCTGCGGCACACGCGGCGCGGTGCGCCCGTCAGCAACAAGAATGGGCAAAGACTTCAAACTCATCCGCATTGTCCCTTGGACCACCGGGCTGTCATGTTCTGCAATGAAACAGGACCACCCGTGTAAAATCCTATTATGCCGGAAGGATGAAACATTTTTGCGATGCAGCGACATGCGAAAATGTGCTGGCCGTATCGCGATTGATGCATGGATGATCCGCAAGCGGAGCAGAACCACGCCCACACGCACCGGGTGGCAGGAGCGCGGGCAGGCCTGAAGCCCAAGGCATTACGGGTCCAGCACAATCGCGCGCGCAAAGAGGGCTCGCAGGAAGCCTGTTATTGGGGTAAGCGCGATGGGCGACCATACATGCCCCGCATTGTCCCGGCCATTTACAACGGCCACGGCCAGAGCACACATGTGCGGGCCGCCTCCCCTCAGGCTTGGGCGATATAAACAGGGGGCATGGATGGGGTTCGGAATCACGGGTATTGCGCTGCTGGTGGAAGCCGCTTTCGGCTATCCGGACACGCTGGTGCGCCGCATCGGCCATCCGGTGATATGGATCGGCGCGCTGATCTCAAGGCTGGACCGAAGCTGGAACCGGCCGGAGCTGCCCCCCGAGAAACGCCGTGCATTGGGTGTTGTCACCGTGCTGGTGCTGGTGCTGGTGGCCGCATTGCCGATGCTGCTTCTGGAATCCCTTCTGGGGCTTCTGCCACTGGGGGGGCTGCTTGCCGGCGTGCTGGGCAGTGCACTCCTGGCGCAGCGCTCCTTGCACTGGCATGTGGCGCAGGTGGCGCAAGCACTGGAAACGGGCGACATCGAAATCGCCCGCACGGCTGTCAGCCATATTGTGGGGCGCGATCCGCAACAGCTCGATTCTGCCGGCATCGCCCGCGCTGCCATTGAAACGCTGGCAGAAAACTTCTCAGATGGCGTGGTCGCGCCCACTTTCTGGATGTGCGCGCTGGGCCTGCCGGGTGCCGCCGCCTACAAGGCCATCAACACCGCAGACAGCATGATCGGCCATCTGAATACCCGCTATGGAGACTTCGGCTGGGCTGCCGCTCGCACGGATGATTATGTGAACCTGCCCGCCGCGCGCATCGCCGGCTGGCTGCTCATTGGTGCGGCGGCAATGGGTGGTCAAGGATCGGCCCATATGGCGCATGAGGCGATGCAGCGCGATGCCCGCCGCCACCGCTCTCCCAATGCCGGCTGGCCCGAAGCCGCCATGGCCGGCGCGCTGCACCTCAAGCTCAACGGCCCCAAGATCTATGGCGGCATGCCCACAGATGATGCCTATATGGGCCATGGCCGGCGTGAGGCCACAGCTGCCGATGTCCGCGCGGCGCTGGCCCTCTATCGCCGGGCAGATGCGCTGATGGTGGCTGTGGTGCTTCTCATCGCCGGAGTGCTCTGGCTGTTCTGAACTTTTCCCAAACCAGCACACCCGCGAGCCTTCAGGCTCCGCCCTTTACCACCATTGGGATACCCGCCACCACAAAGGCCACATGCCCGGCCTGTGCAGCCAGACGCTGGTTCAGCCGCCCGGCCGCATCACGGAAACGACGGGAGAGGGCATTATCCGGCACAATGCCCAGCCCCACCTCATTGGCCACACAGACAGTGAGACCCGGGCGGGCCACAAGCGCCTCTTCCAGCGCCGCAGCCTCTGCCTCAAGATCATGTTCCGCCAGCAGATGGTTGGTGAGCCACAAGGTGAGGCAATCGACCAGAGCAGGCTGGTGCGGCGGCAGCGCGCGCAGGATTTCGGCCAGTGCCAGAGGCGCATCATGGGTTTGCCACCCCTCCCCCCGGCTGGTGCGATGAAGGGCGATGCGCGCCTCCATCTCCTCATCCAATGCCTCGGCGGTGGCGATATAGGCCCATGGGCCGGGGCAAGCCTGCACAAGAGCTTCCCCATGGCGGCTTTTGCCGGAACGCGCCCCGCCCAACACCAGAACCAGACCCGATTTCATGCCGCCTCCATCTCCCGCTCCGCGTACTGTCGCACCACCTGCATAGATGGAAACAGCCATGCCTGCATCCGCAGATACCGCCCAGCCATGGCACCCTTCAATCTATTCACGAAAATGCGCTTTTGGTGCGCATCCAATACGTTGCGCTTGGCCAGAGGCCGGATACAAGATCAGGTCAGGGTGCATCCCGCACTCTTCTCAAGGACACGACCATGCACAGCTCTCGCGTGCTCGCAATCACCGCCATCATTGCCGGCCTTTGCGCCACTCCCGCGCTCGCCGCCGACCGCAAGGTCGATATCGTCAACAAGACCGGGCACACCATGACCGGCTTTTACGCCTCGTCTGTCGATCAGGAGAGCTGGGAAGAAGACCTGCTGGGCGGCGACACGCTGAAGAATGGCGAGACGCTGGAAGCCGATATCGATGACGGTTCCGGGGCATGCGTCTATGATTTCAAGGGCGAATTCGCGGACGGAGATGCCGTAGTGAAACGCAAGGTGAATGTGTGTGAGGTCGGCACCTTCACCTTCACCCCCTGAGCGATCTGAGCCGGTGGTATAAACTGTGCAAGGGAATCGGGGTGTCATATCCCCGGTTGCCTTTATGTCTATGCAGGCCGCCGGAATGCCCATGCCAAAAGGACGTGGCTGGGCGAAATCACCCTGAGGCAGTCTTGCGCCGGCCCTCCCCGGCGCGGGACATGCTCTTCCATATCGGAGTTTCCATCCATGGCGAGCGCCCTCACGCTGGACTGGCTTTCGCGCCTTGTCGGGTTTGATACCACAAGCCGCAATTCCAACCTGCCGCTGATCGAAGCGGTGGAAGCCTTTCTGCAAGCCCATGAGGTGCCGTTCGAGAGGGTGGAAGATACCGAGCAGGGCAAGGCCGCGCTGATCGCTACCATCGGCCCGCGCGCAGAGGCCGGTATCGTGCTCTCAGGCCATACCGATGTGGTGCCGGTGGATGGGCAGGACTGGACCACGCCCCCCTTTCTCATTGATGCGCGCGAGGGTCGCCTGTACGGGCGCGGCACCTGTGACATGAAAGGTTTTGACGCTGTGTGCCTCGGCATGGTGCCGGAGATGAAGGCCGCACGGCTGAAGAAGCCCATTCATCTCGCTTTTTCCTATGATGAAGAAGTGGGCTGCCTTGGCGTGCGCCCTCTTCTTCAGCATATGGTGGCGCAAGGCTATCGCCCCGAGGGCTGCATTGTGGGTGAACCCACCATGATGCAGGTGGTGGTGGGCCATAAAGCCAAATGCTCCATTCGCACCCATATTCACGGGCGCGGCGGCCACTCCTCCCGCACACCGGAACTGGTGAATGCCGTGGAAATGGCCGCATTGCTGACAGCCCGCATCATCGCGCTTGGCCAGCGGCTGAAAGACGAAGGCGCGCGCGACGCACTCTATGATGTGCCCTACAGCACCACCCATGTCGGCGTTCTGAATGGCGGCACGGCCCTGAATATCGTGCCTGAATATGCCGTGCTGGAATGGGAAATCCGCGCCCTGCCTGAAGACAATATCGACGCCTTGATGGAAGAAATCATCGCCTATGCCCGTGAAGAGCTGGAACCGGCCATGAAGGCCCGTGCCCCAGAGGCACGGATTGTGTTTGAGGTGAAATCCGCCATTCCCGGCCTCACCACCGCGCCGGATGCACCCATCACCACGCTGGCCAAGCACTGGGCCTGCCGCAATGACCATGCGCGCGTCGCCTATGGCACGGAGGCCGGGCTGTTTGTGGAGATGGCAGGCATTCCCACTGTTGTTTGCGGCCCCGGCTCCATCGCGCAGGCCCATCAGGCCGATGAATATGTGGACGAAAGCCAGCTCACAGCCTGCGAAAACTTCGTGCGGCAGGTGATCCGCTATTGCGAGAACTGAAGGTCTGCGCTGGAGAAGTTTGCCCGGGGACTTCAGCGACGCCAGAGCTGTGCCAGCCCCGCAAGCAGTTGGTGCTTGTGTATGACGGATGATAAAGATCCCATCCTCAGCAGGCCCGCACCGCCCCTGTCGCCTCCATGCAACACGTTGCTTTTATGCTGTTTCGCGAAGGATATTTTCGCCGCACGGCTCTGTAGCTCGGACGCATTCTCAGAAAAAAGTTGATTGCGGGCTTGAAGTGAAGCACTTCTCCTGAAATCACGGGCAACAAATTCTTTCTGGACATGACAGATAAATATATATGCCATACCCAGAAAGCTTCCGGAAATATTTTCAATTCGCGATAAATGAAAATGACCGATCCCAAACCTGAATCAACACCACCCAGTCCGCCTGCTGCCGAGCCCGAAACGCGCAAGGCACCTCTCGGCGAGATTTTCATTACCTTCCTGATTATCGGCGCCACCTCCTTCGGAGGCGGAACCTTCGCCTATCTGCACAACAGCCTCGTGCTTCAGAAGAAGTGGCTGACAGAGGATGGCTTTCTGGCAGCACTCGCGGTGGCTGAAGCCTTGCCAGGTCTGAACGCGACCAATGTCTCCATCATTGTCGGCGACCGGCTTCGCGGAACACCGGGCGCGATTGCCGGCTTTCTCGGCATGACCGTGCCGGGCGCTCTTTTCATTCTCACCCTCGCGGTGGTCTATGCCAGCCACCACGATAATCCATGGGTTGAAAAAGCCCTGATCGGCGTGGGTGCGGCATCCGTGGGCCTGCTGGCCGCGATTGCCCTGCAACTGGGCAAGAAGCAGCTGACCCACCGGCTGGATCTGGTGGTGATCGCCGTCACCGTGGTGCTCATCAGCTTCCTGCACATTTCTATTTTGTGGGTTCTGATCTCGGTTGGCCCCGTGGCATTTCTGCTGTTCCGCGGCCGGGGCCTGAAGCCTCACCCGCCCCATGGCAAATCGGTTGATTGAGGGCTGGCGCGATGAATGACACCAACTGGAACATCCTTGTCGTCTTCGGCCTGCTGTCCATCCTCACCATTGGCGGGGGTACGGCCATTTTGCCGGAGATGAAGCAGCTCACCATCAACCAGCAGCACTGGCTGACAGATCCGCAGTTCCGCAACATCTTCGCCCTTGGCCAGCTCGCGCCCGGGCCGAACATGCTGATTGTGGTTGTCATCGGCTATCATGTGGCCGGTTTTCTGGGGGCGTTTCTGGCCTTTGTCGGCTTTTTCACCCCGGCCAGCATTATCGTGCTTTACGCCAACCGGGTGTGGGCGCGCTACGAAAAGGCGGACTGGCACCTCACCATGCAGCGCGCCATGGCCCCGATGGTTGTGGGCTTCATGATCGCGGGCACCATCACCATCACCCGCGCGGCCATTTCCGATGTGCTGACGATTGTAATCGCGCTGACGATCTTCGGCATCTTCATGATGTGGAAGATCAATCCCGCGCTCCTCGTTCTCGCCGGTGCCGTGGCCTATATGATTGGAGCCTGACCGCCACATCCGGTGAGGGGCATACATCATCCGCGCGGCGGGATGGAGCCGGTTTCATAGAGGCCGTTTCACGGAGGCGCTGAGCCAGCGCCTCCGTGAAATCATGTGCTGCATGTGGCCTCTGACGGGGCCGTTGCAGGGCGTGTTACGCTCTTCCAGGACCGGATAGATCTGCTCCGAGCCCCGCCAGCACGCTCCCGCCTGTATCATGCCTGCACAAGGCCGGCCTGCCCAGTTCAGCTTCGTGCCTTCGCCACCAGAGCCGAAGTGGAGCGCCCGGCCACAAGCTGAACCAGCGCCACACGCCCGCCATTGGCTTTCACCACATCGCCGCCCACCACCTGATCTTCCCGGTAGTCCGCGCCCTTCACCAACACATCCGGCTTCAGCGCGGTGATAACCTCCAGCGGCGTGTCTTCATCAAACAGCACCACCAGATCGACACAGCGCAGCGCGCCCATCACGCAGGCCCGGGCGGCCTCATCCTGCACCGGGCGGCTCGCACCCTTGAGGCGGCGCACAGAGGCATCCGTATTCAGCGCCACCACCAGCTTGTCGCCCTCCCGCGCGGCGGCTTCCAGCAGGCTGATGTGACCGGGATGGACCAGATCGAAACAGCCATTGGTGAACACCACGCGTGCGCCGGCAGCCTGCCAGCCCGCAATGATGCGCGCCGCCTGCTCGTGAGACACAAGTGCGCCAAGCGGCTCACCTTCCGGCATGGTGGCTTCAAGAGCCGCAGTCAGCTCCGCGCGGGTCACCACCGCCGTACCCAGCTTGCCCACCACAACGGCGGCGGCGGCATTGGCCACATGTACGGCGGTTTCCAGAGCATCGCCATTTGCCAGCGCGACGGCCAGTGCCGCCAGCGCGGTATCGCCGGCACCGGACACATCGAAGACCTCGCGCGCCTGCGTGGGCACATGCAGCACCCGCCCGGTCTGCCGCCAAAGGGTCATGCCCTTTTCTGAGCGGGTCACCAGCACATCGCCACCGAACTGCGCACCGGCGGCAGCGGCGGCGGCGGCGGCCTGCTCGTCGGAATTGTCCGGCAGGCCGGTCGCCGCCACCAGCTCCAGCCGGTTTGGCGTCACAAGACTTGCCCCGCGATAGGCCTCGAATGTGCGGCGCTTGGGGTCAACAATGATCGGCACCCCTTCAGCCTGCCCGGCAGCGATGGCGGCGGCGATGACAGGATCTGACAGCACCCCCTTGGCATAATCGGAGAGCACGACAACCTTCGCGCCCTTCACGGCCGTTTTCACCTCAGCGATCAGCCGTGCCTCGGCCTCGGCGGAAGGGGCTGCGCTGTTCTCGGCATCAATGCGCACGATCTGCTGTCGTCCGCTCATCACCCGTGTCTTTGTGATGGTGGGGCGGGCGGCATCGCGCACCATGTGGGAGAGATCGATACCGGGCCATGTATCCAGAGCGCCGGCCAGCCTGTCGGCCTCCGCATCCTGCCCCACAAACCCGACCAGTGTGACAGCCGCGCCAAGAGCGGCGGCATTGGCGGCGACGTTTGCCGCCCCGCCGGGCACGATGCGCTCCGCCCCATGCACCAGCACCGGCACCGGCGCTTCCGGCGAAATGCGGGAGACCGAGCCGGTGATGTAGCGATCCACCATCACATCGCCGATGACGACGATACGCTGTGCGCCTTCCTGAGCCATGTCAGCCTGTCCTCACGCTCAGAAGGTTGAGCCGCCCGTGGCTTTCAGATGCTCGCTCACATAAGCGGCCACGCCCTCTTCCAGAGACATGAAGGGGCGCTTGTAGCCGGCGGCGCGCAGCTTGGTCACATCCGCCTCTGTGAAATACTGGTACGCCTTCTGGAGATGCTCCGGCATATCGACATAATTGATGAGCGGATCGCGCCCCAGCGCGCTGAAAACGGCGGTTGCCAGATCCGCAAACGAGCGCGCCTTGCCGGTGCCCACATTGAAAATGCCGGAGACAGAGCGGTTCTCCAGCAGCCAGCGCACCACTTCCACGCAATCAGATACATGGATGAAGTCACGCAACTGGCCACCATCGCCATAATCGGGGTGGTGAGACTTGAAGAGCGTCACCTTCTCACCGGCAACCGCAGCGGGGTAGATCTTGTGCACCACAGAGCGCATGTCGCCCTTGTGGTCCTCGCCGGGGCCGTAGACATTGAAGAAGCGCAGGCCCGCGAACTGCGGCGGGCGCGGTGCGCCACCCTCGACATCGGCCATGATGCGCCGGTCCACGAACAGCTTGCTCCAGCCATAGGGGTTCAGCGGCGCCAGCAGGCCGAGGCCAGGCAATGACTCATCGTCCGTAAAGCCTTCCGAGCCGTCGCCATAGGTGGCAGCGGATGAGGCATAGATGAAGGGCAGGTTCTTGCGGGTGCACAGCTCCCACAAATCCAGCGTGGAGCGGATGTTCTGGGTGACGATCTTGTCGCCGTCCCGTTCCGTGGTCGCAGAGATCGCGCCCATATGGACAATGCCGGCCAGCCGCCCGCCTTCTCGCTCCACATAAATGTTCGTGGTTTCGGGGCGGATGACATCATGCAGCGGAATATCCGCGATGTTGCGCCATTTGGGGCCGGCTTCAAGCCAGTCCGCCACCACCACGCGATAGCCATCTTCCGCAGCGGCGCGGGCAATGTTGGAGCCGATGAACCCGGCTCCGCCGGTGACGAGAAGAATATCACGACCCAGTGCCGCGCGCGTCATCTGCCTGCCTGCCTTGATTACTTCACCTGCTGGCACGATGTGCCATGGCTTACGCCCCTTTGTCCATGCACGCGGGCAATTCCAGAGCGGTTTCAGAGCGCTGATAGAGGTTAGAAACGCTCTGGCGAAAAGCAATGCCTGACATCCCCGCAGGCATTATTTGATACCGCCCATGGTCCGCAACCACAAATCCAGCCCAACCGCTGGGCATCGCAGCTTTGAGATTCAGAGGGATTTACCCGCTCACACCTGCTGCGAACGCAAGGCCTGAAGAGCAGCCCAGACGGTTCGCGCATCATGGTCCGCCATACAGGGCGGGCCTTCCCTGTTCTCCGGTGCAATACGGCAGGAAGACTTCTCACAAGGCGCGCAATCACGACGCGCGGCCAGTTCCCTCACGCGGGGGCCGAACATGCCGGTGAGGCGCGGATCCGTGGGGCCATAAAGGCCGAGGGTGGGCACACCATAGGCAGCGGCCAGATGGCCAAGACCTGTATCCGCACTCACCACCCCTGCTGCCGCACCCAACACTGGTGCAAGGGTGCCCAGGGATTGCGGCGGCAGCAGGCGCACCGCCGCGCAGCTCTGTACCACTTTGCGGGCGCGCGCTTCTTCAACCGCGCCATGGGCAAACATCTTCACCTGCCAGCCCGCGGCCTCGGCCAGCCGGGCAAGAGACTGCCAGCCCTCAAGGCTCCACGTCTTGGTGGGCCATGTGGTGCCATGCAGATAGACCAGATAGGGCGGCGCGCCCTCTTCGGCATGGGCCGGACGCAGGCCGGAATCCTCCGGCAGCGCCTCAATGCCATAGCCCAGAGCCAGACCGAACAGCTTGCGGATGCGGGTCGCCATATGCTCCACCTCGGGCACATGATGACGGCCCGCATAAAAACGGCTGGCGAGCCCCTCCCGCGCGCTGGAACTGTCAAACCCATGGCGCGGACCATGGGCGAGCGCGGCAATGAGCGCACTCTTCACCAGCCCTTGCGCATCAATGATGACATCATAGTGCTCGGCCGCCAGCGCACGACGCACGGCACCGGCCTCTCCGCTCCGCCAGGCCTTGATAGGGTTTTTGCGCAGCCGGCGCATGGGCACGCTGATGGTGCGGCGCACGGCCGGATGCAGCGCGGCAATAGGCGCGAAGGCCTCTTCCACCGCCCAGTCCACCACCAGACCCGGGAACATGGCCTGCGCATCGGTGAGCGCCGGAAAGGTGTGAACCACATCCCCCAGTGAGGACAGCTTCACCAGAAGAAGTTTCATCGTCCGCTCTGCTCGGCGACCTCGAACACCTCTTCGGCGGAGATGTTCTCAAGGCAGGCCAGTGTGCCCAGCGGGCAGACCCGCTTGTGGCAAGGCCTGCAAGAGAGCTGGCGCGAGACGATTCGCGCGCCCGGCGAGGCAGGCGGGGTCATCAGCTCGGAAGATGCGCCATAGAGCACCACAAGCCGGCGGTCGAACGCGCCAGCTATATGCATGAGGCCTGAATCGTTGGAGATGACCACATCGGCGATGGACAGCAGCGCCGAGGCATCAATCAGGCTGGTTCGACCCACCAGATTATCTACCGGCACGCCACTCTGCTCGACAATGATCTTCGCCGCTTCCGCATCCTTTGGCGAGCCAAACACCCGCACGCGATAGCCATTCTTCACCGCAAGCGCGGCGAGTTTTGCGAACTTCTCGGCTGGCCAGCGCTTGGCCGGGCCATATTCCGCACCGGGGCACAGAGCCATCACCGGCCCGGAGCCGGGGAGCGCGAAACGGTCCAGCGCCTGATCCAGCGCGCCATCGGGCATGATGAGATGGGGGCGCGGCGCACTGGTCATCGCACCAACAGGCAGTCCCAGAGCCACAAACCGCTCGATGGTGCGGGCGGTCTTGCGGTTGGCGTCAGAGCGCGCATCGGTGAGCAGCGGGCTGCGCAGCTCACCCTTGTATCCCACCCGCTCGGGAATACCGGCGGCAAGCGGGGGAATGGCGGCCTTGAAGGCGCGGGGCAGGATGATGGCCTTGCCATATCCTTCCGCACGCAGGGCGCGACCCGTGCGCCAGCGGGCCATAAGGCCCAGCTCACCATGTGCAAAACCAAGAGGAATGGTGCGACGAACACCGGGGATCATCCGCGCCACCGGGAGTGCGGCAGGAGGCGCCAGCACATCAATCGGACGGCCGGGATCTCGCATCCGCAACACTTCAATCAGACTTGCCGCCATGACCATATCGCCGACCCAAGAGGGGCCGACAACCAGCAGGGGCGAAGCGGAACCAAGTGCGCGCATGCGATACTCGTGGCAAAACCTGTTGTGTCATGACAAGGCGAAACCGCCACGTCAAGACGAGGGGGCCACCCCCGTATTCAACCGGAGGGCGCGGGTGGCCGGCAGCAATATCTGGCAAAGCAACCTTTGAAAGGCAAAAGGCGCTTCGCGGGAAGCGCCTTCTATATAAGCATCCAAACCGGTCTTGCGAGGCTTGGGCCCACTCTGGCCCCAAATAAAGAGATGCAGGGGCATCGCCATAGAACGGGCCAGAAAGGCGGGCCATGAGACTGGCTCACGGCCCATTGGCATCAGTTGCCGGGACGCACGGTCTTTTCAACGGTGTCCTTCAGCTGCTGCGAGCTGTCGGTTGCCACCTTCTGGGCCAGGGCGGAAAGATCCTTCACCTGGCCGCTCACGGTCTCGAACTGCTGGCGGGCGTGGCCCGTGGACAGCTCCACCAGTTCCGCAACGGACTTGGCATTGATGACCGAGTTGTAGAAATCGAAGGTGGAGTTGATGTTGGACTGCAGTGCTTCCAGCACGCGGGCATTGTATTCCGCGACGCCCTTGCCGGCGTTCTCATAGCTGCTCTCAAGCGCAGAATTGATCTGCGTGGTGGAAGCCTTCAGCTTCTCATAATTTTCGCGATAAGCTGCAAGGTTCTTCTCGGCCAGTTCACGCAGCGCCGGGGGCACTTCAACGGCAGGCACGCCATTGGCCGAAAGGGCCTTCTTGGCAGCTTCGATCTGGTCCTGATACGCCTTGATGAAGGAGTCGCTCATGTGATCCTCGTTACGCACGATACAGTTTTGTTAAACCGCCCTGAGACAAGCAATCACGAGCAGCTCCCTGCACATGCGACACCACCGCGACACCGTGACGACAGACGCCATCACACCGCGGAGCATATCACTGCAAAGATTTGCACGGATGCCCTGACCCCTTCAGATATAGCCGAACAGGCTGTGCGGCACAAAAGTTATTTTGCGCCGCACAATTGGCGGTGTGCAAGCGATTTTGATCGCGATCAGGACTTCAGATTCTGCTGAAGATTGGCGGCTGCGGTCTCGGCATTGGTCTTGGCGGCGCTGACCATGCTCTCACCCACCGTCTTCATGTCCTGTGCGGCGTTCTGCGCATTCTGCGCCGCAGCCGCGCTCAGGGTCTTGACCCGCTCGGCCAGCGTGCGGGTGTGCTCATCCAAAGAGCGCATCGCGGTCTCGCCAAGGCCCTTGGCGTCCACCCCAAGCGTGCGGGCCTGCTCGGCGGCAACCTGCATCTGATTGGAGAGAAACTCGGCCTGAAGTGACAGCATTTCCTGCGGGCTCTTGGCCGCAACCACCTTCTGCAGAAAATCGAAGCTGGCCTCGATATTGGACTGCATCAGGCCCAGCGCCTTGGTGCGCAGGCCCTGGGCGCTGGCCAGCACCTCATCCAGATGACCTTCCCCCTCACCAACGGATTCGCGCGCGTTGTGGAAAAGGGTTTCGAAAGCCTCACGGGCCTGGGCCACATTCTTTTCCGCAATGGCGCGGACTTCGGCGGGCAGCTCCAGGTCTGGAACGAAAGAATTCGTCATGTTCTGCACTCCTCGGGCCGGTGGCCGCTCCTCCGACGACCGCCGTATCCCGCAGATTGTAGTATCGCGCGGACATGTTTGGGCAATAACAAAGATAGATTTTTTCCCCGATTGCGGAGCCGTTAACCAATTCCCTGCATTTTCATCAGCTGAACGAATCCAGATGGCCCACCCAGCGGGTCGCTCGCATGGACGGGACAGGAGATGATGACGGAGACGACGGACCACTCGCCCGGCTGGTCAGACCCCCGCCTTGCCGCTCTCCAGCAGGCGGACCTGCCGTCATTTGTCATCGGCTGGCCGGGCTCGGGCAGCGGAAACGCAACCGTTCTTGAAGCCACCCCGGCCTGTGCCCGGCAGGGCCTGCCCGCCGGCATCCGCGCGCCGGAGCAGGCTGCGGAGATCGCGCGCGGGCTTGTTTCCAACCGGCACCGTCCCTTCGCACTGGCCCGCCTGCGCCTGCCGGCAGCATCCTCTCCCTATCTGTTCTACTGCACGCTTCTTGAGCTGGAGACCGGCCCCGCCGTGCTGTTCGCAGACCCTGCCGCCAGCATTCAGGCACAGCACACCGATTCCGGTTCTACCGATGCGGATGAACCCCACTCCACGGTATCATCCGACATGGAAACGGAAATCGAGCCTACAACGGAAACCGCGCCCCTGCGCTTCACCTTTGAGGCGGATGACGCGAACCGGCTGCGCGGCCTCTCATCGACACTCCTGCGCGCCCTGGGGCAGGATGCACCACACTGGCAGGGCGCGACCTTTCAGGAACTGGAGGATGGCGGCTGGATCGTTTCCGGCGAGGATGCCATCCGGGCTCTGGACAGTGCGCAAAGTTTCGCGGGCGTGAGGGTCACAACCCCCGGCCCCATCGTGCTGGATCTGGAACTCGGCGGCATCCCCCTTTTTGATGCATCCCGCCGGCGGGTGGCCACGCGCGGCTTCGGCATTCTGCGCACTTGGCCGAATACCCGCACCAGCAACTGGATCAAGAGTTTCGAACCCGAATCCAGCCATGCTTTTCTCGATGGCGTGACACCGCCAATCGCCCCGACCGCGCAGGACCCCACCAATGTGGTGCCCTTCAACGGCGCGCTTTCGCCGCGAGACAGCGAAACATTCCGCGACATCGGCCGCACCCTGCATGCCGTGATGGCACAGGGCGGGGATGAGCCGCAGGCGATGGAGACCGCCGCGCCTGAGCAGACCGACACCGATGGCGAGACGAGCGACACCCAGCCACAGGAAGTGGCCTTGGAACCCGTGCCCGGCCCGCGCACCCGCGCCTTGCTGGATGCCCTGCCCTTCGCGACCCTTCTGGAGCGCGAAGGCACGGTGCTACATCTGAACCGCGCCTTTCTGGACTGGACCGGCTGGGCCGATGTCGAGGCATTCTGCGGAGCCGGAGTGCTGACATATCTGGTGGACGAGGATGATGAGGGCCATGCGCGCATCATTACAGCGCAGGGTGAAAACCTGCTGCTGGACGCGCGCACGGTCTCAACCAGCTTCCTTGCCCCCTCTGCCCGCCTGCTGCTTCTGCATCGCCCCACAGAATCCGACATCACCCTGGAAGTGCTGGCCAGAGCGCGAGAAAAGGCGCTGGATCAGGTGCCATGGCCGGTCCTGCTGCTGAACGGGGATTGCGAGATCCGCTTCGCCAACAGCGCCGCCGTGGATCTGCTCGGGTTCAGCGCCGAGGAAATGGTTGGCCAACCCTTCACCATCGTGGTGCCACCCGATGCGCGCGGTGAAACCATCGGCTGGATTGATGACATCGCCGGACGCGATGAGACGTGCAGTGCCGAAAGCCGCAGCCTGACCCTGCGCACGCCTGCGGATGAGTCACGCACCGTTCTGGCCGGCCTTGCCCGCATGGATACGGATGAGAGGCTGCTTTGCCTTGTGCTCAGCCCCGCACAAGCGGAACTTGCGCCCCAGCTAATACCCCTGCCTGAGACGGATGCCCCGCAGGATGCCCAGATTGAGGCAATTGAGGCCCCGGCCAGCGCGCCGGTTGCCCTGCATCTGGCGGCCCGCCGTCTCACACAAAGTCTCGGCCCGGCCTTCGCCACCCTGCTCGACACAGCCGAGACACCGGAGAAAGACAGCGAGCACCTGCCACAATCGGTTGCGGATGCCCTGCGCGCCGTGCGCCAGTGCCTCTCAGATCTCGCGGCCCTTGCTGAACCCCAGCCCGATACCGCAACCGAAATCTTTGACCCGACCCCGGTGGTGGAAGAAGCTCTTGTCTATCTTCAGCCTTCGGCACGCCGGCGACGCATCATCCTGCGGATGGATCTTGCGCCTGTGCCATCAGTGCAAAGCCGGCCGGCCCATCTGGCGCGGCTGGTGCGGGTGATGCTGGAAGAGGCGCTGGATGCCACGCCCGCCCACAGTGCGGTTCTTGTCTCCCTCGGCTGCGATGAGGATATCCCGGATGCACCGGTGCGTCTGGAGATCGCGGATGCCGGCATGGCGCTTGATGAGGTGGATCTGGCCAGCGCCAGCGCACCTCTTTCCCCTGCCCCCGGCACAGATCGTTTCACGCTTGCCGGCCGGCCGCTGCGTCATGCACGCATGGCGGCTGAAGCGGAAGCCCTTGGCGGGCACTTCACGGTGCGCCGCGGACAAAGCCGTGGCATGCACGCCATTCTGGAACTTCCGCGTGAGGACAGCGGCGCCCCTGATGCATAGAAAATGCCGGGAGAGGCGGATGATTCCCAATGAATTCAACCACCTCAACCTGCGTTGAGACAGCCGGCTCACAGTTTAGAGTTCCTCCTATTTATGCGATCCGCTCGCATGTAGAGTTGACGTTGCGGCCGCGTAGCCTACATCAATCCCAGAAGAAGCTTGTGGGTTGTCCAGCAGGCGGATCCGGGTCGCGCGATGATCGTGTGTTCTTGCAATGTCTTCTCGGACCATCAGGTCCGGGATGCTGTCTCCGCCACCGGCGGGGCACGCTCGACCAGTGAGGTCTATCGCTCTCTGGGGTGCTCGCCCCAGTGCGGCCGTTGCGCCCGCACCATCCGCACCATCATGGATGAAGTCCACGCCCATGCGGGTTGCCGTGGCTGCACCGAGAACTGCGCCGCCGCCGGCATGGTGAACCTCATGGCTGCCGAATAAGCCCGGCCCACCGGCACGTTTTCCCCCTCTTCTGCTCCGGCAAACCATTCGCAGCAAAGGATGCGAATGGTTATCGCGTTGCGCTGATCTTGGAATTGGTCTAAGCCTGATTCAAATTTGACAGGGCATGTGCCCCCAAGGGGCAATGAGGAGCAGACCATGAAGGGCGACCCGAAGGTTATTGAGTATCTCAACCGGGGCCTTCGTTCAGAACTCACCGCCATCAACCAGTACTGGCTGCATTATCGCATGCTGGACAACTGGGGTTACAAGGCGCTTGCGAAGAAGTGGCGTGCCGAATCCATCGAGGAGATGGTGCACGCGGACAAGTTCACGGACCGCATCCTCTTCCTTGACGGCTTCCCGAACATGCAGGTTCTGGACCCGCTGCGCATTGGACAGGATGTGAAGGAAATCCTTGAGGCAGACCTTGCTGCCGAACTGGAAGCCCGCGCCCTGTATCAGGAAGCCGCAGGCCATTGCCAGACGGTGAAGGACTACCCCAGCCGCGACCTCTTTGAGGAACTGATGGCGGACGAGGAAAGCCATATCGACTTCCTCGAAACCCAGCTCGACCTGATCTCCAAGCTTGGCCTGCCGCTCTATGCGCAGCACCATATCGGCGATCTGGACGAAGACTGATCCGCACGCGCGGAACTGAACAGAAGCCCGGCCCAGCGCCGGGCTTTTTGTTTATAAGGCTTCCTGATTGGGCATGGGACGTGCCCGGAGGGAACAATAGCCTTGAAAGCGACACAGAGACACCCGATTGTGCCGCACGTCTGAGCGAATGCGCCCAAGGCGACATCAGATTCGGCCCGGATTGCGCGGACATGGCTCCGGGCCTTGGGCTTGCCGCGCAGGCTGGTTTTCAGTCTCCGGCTTCACTCATGTTCCGACCATTTGAGAATTGATGCGAAGACTCGGCCATACAGCGCGACGGATCATGTGGGCAGGTGGGCTGCTCACTGGCATTGCAGCGCTCCTCTGGCTCGCGGCTCTGGCTCTCCTGCCCTGGCTGGTGTCCTCCGGGCAGATGCGGGTCGCGGTTGAAAAAGCCCTTTCGGGTGATGGTCGCCATTCCATCCAGCTGAGAGGCGAACCCGAGCTTCAGCTCCTGCCGTCGCCGCGTCTCATCCTTCATGATGTGCGCCTGCCACTGGACCCGCAACAATCCATCCACACCACCACGGTGGTGAGCCGGCTGGACATCTGGTTCCTGCTTTTCGGCCGTATAGAGGTTGCGGATGTCGTACTTGAGCGCCCGGTTCTGGTGCTCAGCGGCAAGGTGAATACCGCCGCGATGGTTGGCCCGCTGCTGGAGCAACTGCCCAAAGGCCCCGGCGTGCGGGTGGTGGATGGCACCATCGCGTGGCGCTCGCAAAATGGTTACACGCAAAGCATTCTCAGCCATATCAACGGGCGGCTGGAACGCACGCTGAGCGGCGATGGCGTGTCACTCTCTTCCGTCTTCGAGTGGCGTGAGGCGGTTGTTGAAGCCACCCTGACGATTGATGACATGTCGGCCTTTCTGGATGGCAAGTCCAGCGCGGTGCGCTCCCGTATTGCCGGAGAAGGTGCGGTGATGCGCTTTCGCGGCACGGCCGGCTATGATGGCGCCCTTTCTGCCCGCGGCGAAATCTCGGCGGATGCTGACTCTCTTCGCAAGGTCATGACATGGCTGGATGCCACTGTGCCGACCCAGAACGGCTTCGGGCCCCTTGGCCTCACCTCACAGCTTGTGCTTGAGAAGGGGACACTTTCCCTCACGGATACCCGCATCAACATTGATGGCAACAAGATTGATGGCGGCTTTCTTGTCAGCATGACCGGAGAGAAGCCCAAGGTGCAGGGCACTGCCGCCGCCGATGAGCTGAATCTGCGCCATTATGATCGCGTCCAGTTCACCGTGAATGACGGTCAGGAATGGAATCCGGCGCCACTCAATCTGAACCTGCTCGATACATTTGATCTGGATCTGCGTTTCTCTGCCGGGCAAGTCTCCACCGGCTCCGCCACTTTTACCACTGTGGCCGGCAGTGCTGTTCTTGCTGAAGGCAAACTGGTGCTTGCCATTGGGCAGGCCAATGGCTGGGGCGGAATGTTGCGTGGCACGGCAACGCTTTCTCCGCGCTGGAGCGGTGCCTTGCAGAACCAGCGCGGCATCAGCGTGCAGGTTGAGGCTGAGTGCACCAATATCCGGATGGAACAGGCGCTGGGTGATCTGGCTGATCTCAATCGCTTTGAAGGCACCGGCACCCTGCACTTCCTCTTGCAGGGAGAGGGGCGCACCATTGCCGCCATCGCGCAGGATCTTTCCGGCTCGGTGGAGCTGGGCAGCAACGGCGGCTTCCTGCGCGGGTTTGATGTGGCGCGCGTGTTGCGCCGGATCGAGCGACGCCCGCTTTCCGGCGGTGGAGACCCACATGGCGGGCGAACAGCGTTCCAGATGCTTGAGGCGAAAGCCACCATTTCGGAAGGCGTTGCCATGCTGAACAGCCTGGAACTGGATGGTCCGCAGGCCCACCTTTCCATTACCGGCAGCATTGCCATCAAGAACCGCTCGATGGACCTGCATGGTCAGGCAGCCCTGCGCCCTTCCGGGGAAGCAACTGCGAAAGAGAAGGAAGTCCGGCTCCCCTTCATGATTCAGGGGCCGTGGGCCTCCCCACGCATCATGGCCGACCCTTTGAGCCTGATCGAACGTTCAGGGGCCGCCCAGCCTTTGCTGGAGGCGATGAAGGATCAGCGCGAGCGTGCTGCGGCCCATCCGCTGGTCGATCATCTGATCGGTCCGGTTCTCTCCATCCCCGGCATTGCCGCACCTGCCGAGATCGGCCCTCTTTCATCGGATCCAACCAGCAGCACGCCATGAGACGGCTTGTGACGTGCGGGCATGGCAATGGCGATGAGGACGTCAGGATGCGACCGTTACCGTCCTGAATATGACCCCACGGGCTGTGGGCGTATTACGCCATGAGGCTTCAGGCGGGCCGGATTTGGCCCCAGCAGATCCGTGTTCAGCCGCGCGAACATCAGGTGATCTTCCCACCGGCCATTGATGCACAGATAGTTGCGGGCATAGCCCTCATTCACGAAACCGCAGCTGCGCAACAATTGAATTGATGGCTGGTTGCGCGGCATGCATGCAGCTTCAACCCGGTGGAGCCGCAGCGTATCGTGCGCCACGGGCAGCAAGGCGCGGACAGCCGCCTTCATGAAGCCCTTGCCTGCGAAGGGCATACCCATCCAATAGCCCAGCACCGCAGCCTGACACACACCCCGACGGACATTGGAAAGGGTGAGCCCACCCAGAAGCACATCATCCTTGCGGAAGATGAGGAAGGGATAGGCCTCGTCCGCCTGCATGTCGCGCGCATAGCGGCTCATGCGGCGGCGGAAAGCGGAGCGCGAGAGATCATCTGCCGACCATGCAGGTTCCCACGGGGTCAGAAAAGCGCGACTGCGCCCCCGCAATTCACTCCACTGCGGGAAGTCGCTCATCTGCGGAACACGCAGATAAACCCCTTCCCCCTCAATAGTGGGCACTGGCGCCGAAGCGAAAAGCGAACGCAGCAGTTGCATGACCCGCGTGTCTGACCTCGATCATACTGAAGACGTCAACATGACAGACAACCGGAAAAAGACCTTTACCAGACTGTGGCGTGTGCACTGCCATGGCAGCGGCATCATGGCAGTGGCAAAGCCCCTCACGTGCGCCTTACCGTGACAGACGTTCCACCGCCCTCACCGCAGGGTCAAGCCCGGCTTTGGGGCCCAAAACGGTCAGTGTCGGATTGCCGCGCCCTAGCAACTCACGCGCGACCCGCTGCACCTCGGCCACATCCACTGCATCAACCTTCGCAACGATTTCTTCGACCGGAACAATGCGCCCAAAGCCGAGAATCTGCCGCGCCAGTTGTTCCGCCCGCGCGCCAGAGCTTTCCAGCGCGGCCAGCAGGCCCACCTTCATCTGGGCACGGGCGCGGGCGACCTCGATCTCGCTGGCATCATCAGCAACCTTGAGAAGTTGCTCGACCACCGCATCCGAAAGCTCGCCCACATCGCCCGTATCGGTGCCAGCATAGACGCCGAACAGGCCGGTATCCGCGAAGCTCCAATGGAAGGCATAGATGGAGTAGCACAGGCCGCGCTCTTCCCGCACATCCTGAAAAAGACGCGAGGACATGCCGCCGCCCAGAATGCCGGAAAGCACCTGAAGCGCGTGCACGTCATCATTCTTGTAGGCGCATCCCTCAAGGCCGATGAGCACATGCACCTGTTCCAGCTCCCGCGGAACAAGGCGAATACCGCCTTCATAGCGGGCCTGTGGCAGTTCCGGCTTGGCAGGGGCGGCAATGGAGCTGAGACGCGCGGCTGCATCCTCGACAAAGCGCTCATGGTCCACGGCACCGGCAGCGGCCACCACCATATCCGGCCCGCGATAGGTGCGCCCCAGATAGGCCGCGAGTTGATCTCGCCCGAAACCGCGCACGGTTTGCGGGGTGCCAAGAATGGAGCGGCCGATGGCCTGCCCCGGATAGGCCTGCTCCTGAAACAGATCGAACACGAGATCGTCCGGCGTATCCAGCACCGAGCCGATCTCCTGCACGATCACATTTTTCTCCCGCTCCAGCTCTTCGGGGGCGAAGGCGGGTTCGGTGAGAATGTCGCTCAGAATATCTAGCCCAAGGGCGACGTCCTCGCCCAGCACCCGCACATTATAGGAGGTCTGCTCCACGGAGGTGGCGGCATTGATATCGCCCCCCACCTGCTCGATCTCCTCCGCGATGCGGCGGGCGGAACGGCGGCGCGTGCCCTTGAAGGCCATATGCTCCAGCAGATGGGAGATGCCGTGCTCATCCTCCCGTTCATCGCGCGCGCCGGCACCGGACCAGATGCCGAGCGATGCCGTGCCGAGATGCTGCATGGCATCGGTGACAACGGTGATGCCATTATCGAGGGTAGAGACCTTGACGCTCATGTCTTTTCGCCTCAGGCCGCGCCACCTTTGGCGATGCGCGCACGGGTGCGAATGAAGTCCTGCACAGCTTCAAGGCTGTTGGGCAGCACGCTCACGCGCTCCTGCCGCTTCAGCAGGTCTGCCATATGAGGCGGCAGCGGCGGGCGAATGCCGGTGGCGGCTTCCACCGCATCCGGGAACTTGGCCGGATGCGCGGTGGAAAGCACCACCTGCGGCACGGCCGGATCATGCTCCACCTTGTCCGCCACATTCAGGGCCACAGCGGTGTGCGGGTCTGCCAGATATCCGGCCTCCTTCCACAGGCGGGAAATGGTGGCGCGGGTTTCGGGCTCATCGGCCTTGCCGGCATTGAACTCGGCGGCGATGGAGGCGCGCGCCTCCTGCGGCAGGGTGAAAGCACCGGTCTCTGAGAGCGAGGCCATCAGCTTGCGCACGGTGCCGGCATGGCGGCCAACAGCCTCGAACAGCAGGCGCTCGAAGTTCGAGGACACCTGAATATCCATGGAGGGCGAGGACGAGGGCAGCACCCCACGCACCTCATAAGTGCCGCTTTCCAGCGTTCGGGCCAGAATGTCGTTCACATTGGTGGCGATGGTCAGGTCGCGAATGGGCAGGCCCATCTTCTTCGCCACCCAGCCGGCCAGAATGTCGCCGAAATTGCCGGTGGGCACCACGAAGGAGACCTCGCGGTGCGGTGCGCCCAGCGCGGTCGCGGCATAGAAATAATAGACCACCTGCGCCACGATGCGGGCCCAGTTGATCGAGTTCACACCCGCCAGCGCCAGCTCATCGCGGAAAGCATGGGCGTTGAACATGGCCTTCACCATGGCCTGGCAGTCATCAAACGTGCCTTCCACCGCAATGGCATGCACATTCGGCGACGCGACGGTCGTCATCTGCCGACGCTGGACTTCCGAAACACGGCCGTGCGGATAGAGGATGAACACATCCACCGCATCCGAGCCCTTGAATGCCTCGATCGCGGCACTTCCCGTATCGCCGGAGGTGGCGCCGACAATGGTGGCGCGGGCATTGCGGCTGGCCAGCACATGGTTCATCAGCCGCGCCAGCAGCTGCATCGCCACGTCCTTGAAGGCGAGCGTCGGCCCGTGGGACAGTTCCAGCACGAAGCGGTTCGCCTCCACCTGCACCAGCGGCGCGACAGCCGGATGGCGGAAGGTGTCGTAAGCGTCCGAAATCATCAGATCGAGCGCGCGCGGGTCAATCGCCTCCGCCACGAAGGGGGAGATGACGGCGCGGGCCACATCCGCATAGGGCTTGCCCGCCAGCGCGGCGATCTCATCCGCCGGGAGGGTGGGCCAGCTTTCCGGCATGTAGAGGCCGCCATCACGGGCAAGGCCCGCCAGCAGCGCATCGGAAAAGGACAGGATGGGAGCTTCGCCGCGAGTGGAAACGTAACGCACTGGTCCACACCCTCAGGTTCTGGGCCTCAAGAAATGAGCCGCCAACCTAACCATAAGTAGCGCCGGACGAAAGCCGCCTGTGCGCATGGCAGGTAAAAGAGGGCTGAAAGCCCCGGATATCAGGCATCCTCTCCACAGGCGCGCACGCATCCGTGATGAGGGACGATTCGTTTTCAGCCCAGTGTGGCGAGGAAAGGGAAGGTTTCCAGCAGCCAGAAGCTGGCATTGGCGATCCAGCCAGACATGAAGGCGATGCCGGTGAGCACGAGCAGCACGCCCATCACTTTCTCAACCATCGGCAGCGCCTTGCGCATGTGGGTGAGGCTGCGCAGGAAAGGCCGCACGGCCACAGCCGCCAGTATGAAAGGCACACCCAGCCCGGCCGAATAGACAGCCAGAAGCACCGCGCCATGGGAGACGGTCGCCTCAGAGCCGGCCACCGCCAGAATCGCGCCCAGCACGGGGCCAAGGCATGGGGTCCAGCCAAAGGCGAAGGCCAGCCCCATCACGAATGCGCCCCACAGGCCGGCAGGCTGGTGCACATCTGCCCGCGCGGTGCGGTTCAGAAGTGAAATGCGGAATATGCCCAGAAAGTGCAGGCCCATCACGATAATGGCCAGCCCCGCTATGATGGAGAGCAACTCCATATGCGTGCGCAGCACTGCCCCCATGGCCGATGCGCCTGCCCCCAGCAGCACGAACACCACCGTAAAGCCGGCCACGAACAGCAGCGAGCCGATGATGGCGCGCGTGCCCACAGCCCGCACCGGCTCGTCTCCCGCCAGATCATCCAGCGTGCTGCCCCCCAGATAGATGAGATAGGGCGGCACCAGCGGCAGCACGCAGGGAGAGAGGAAACTCACAAGGCCGGCCAGAAAGGCGGCGGTAAGCGTGACGTCGACCATGGAACCCTTGATGCGCGCTGCGGCAGACCCCGGCGTGAAGGCGGGGCGCCCATGAAAATCAGGGCGCAAGCGCCCACATGAAAGCGTGCGGTGCCGGAATGGCTGCATTGGCCTTCGTTCCTCCCTTTCATGGGCCGAGCAGACGGCCGGGGCAAGCCGCAGATCGCCGCGCTTGCCGGGCAGGTCCGTGCTTCATCTCCCCAGAGCACCGCCCCATTGCCACTCCGGCGCGAGACGTGGATGCGCGAGCGCATTGCCTCTCCTCCCGCACATCGCCATCCATCGGCAGCAAGCATTCCTGTGCAATGCCGGGAGTGGTGCGAGCATCCCGCACCGCGCCACTGGACGCACGGCGCTGCCGTCCCCTAGAAAAGAGAAACGGAGAGGGAACCCATGCGCAATCTCATCACCGATGTTCCGGGCATCCGCGTTGGCAATGCCATGGATCTGGCCATCGGCACCGGTGTCACCGTGGTGCTGTGCGATGAACCCACCATTGCGGCGGTGGATGTGCGCGGCGGCGGCCCGGGCACTCGAGAGACAGATGCGCTCGACCCGGCCTCGACGGTGGAAACCGTGGATGCCATCACCCTTTCCGGCGGCTCCGCATTCGGGCTGGATGCGGCATCGGGCGTGATGGCGGCGCTGGCGCAAGCCGGGCGAGGTTTTGCGGTGGGAGATGCGCGCGTGCCCATCGTGCCCGGTGCGGTGCTGTTTGACCTGCTCAATGGCGGCGACAAGAAATGGGGGGCGGTGCCGCCCTATCGCCAGCTTGGTATTGATGCGCTGGCAGCGGCGGGCTCTGATTTCGCGCTGGGCACGATTGGTGCCGGGGCGGGGGCCACCACCGCGACAGTAAAGGGCGGGCTGGGGTCTGCCTCGCTCACCCTTCCCTCCGGCCATGTGATTGGTGCTGTGGTGGCGGTGAATGCCGTGGGCAGCCCCATTTTCGGTGCAGGTCCGCACTTTCGCGCCGCCCCATATGAACGAGACCGGGAGTTCGGCGGACTGGGTCTTCCGGGATCCTTCCCGGATGAAGCGTTGCAGCCAGATTTCAAGGGCGAGGTCACCCGCTTTGCCACAACCATCGCCGTGGTGGCCTGCGATGCCGTGCTGACCACGGCGCAGACACGCCGGCTCGCCATCATGGCGCAGGATGGGCTGGCGCTTTCACTTTTCCCGATTCACACGCCGCTGGATGGAGATTGCGTCTTCGCCCTCGCGACCGGCCGCCGCCCGCTGGAACGGCCTTTGCCCGATCTTGCCCGCCTCGGCACGGCGGCCTCCACCGTGCTGGCCCGGGCTGTTGCACGCGGGGTATTCGCCGCAACAGCCCTGCCCTATCCCGGCGCACAACCCAGCTGGCACGACCGATTCGATGATGCAGTGCCCGCATTCCAGCCCTGAGGCAGGTGGCCTCGCGAGAGCAGCCCCTGCCGGTTGGCCAAAGGCTCAACATCCGGATGACGGTATTACGGCTGCATTCTTATGTAGTGTGCCAATCTCGCCCAGCCCCTATATGGATCGCTTCCGCATGTGCGGTGTGGCCACCTTCCTTGTGCCATGCACACCATCCCGTTTCATGAGGCGGGACAGTCCTTCAGGAAAGCCCCGATGACCCAGCCGACAGAACCGTCCGCCCCCGGCCGCCAGAGCGGAACCACCGCCCCTCCGCGTTCGTCACGGCAAGGCGGAAGCCCGACGGGCTCTGGCCCCGCAGGCAAGCGCAAGACGGATGCGGCCCTTGCGGGCAAAAGGCTGGGCGGGCCGCTGGCATGGATATTCTGGTGTGCCTGCGGCATCACCGCCCTGCCTCTGGCGGGCGTATTTTCCCTCACACTGGCCAATGGCTTCACCGGCATGTGGTGGGCGCTTCAGGAAACATTTGCGGGCAACACCCTTTCTGCGCAGGTGCTGCGGCTGGGTGTCATTCCCCATTTCGGCCTGTTTCTTTGGGGGGCCATTTTCGTGGTTCTTACCGTCATGCGCTCACGACATGCGCTGCGGTTCGCGCCCCTGCTGCTGCTGGTGTGGGTGATGCTTTCCACATGGTGCCAGTTCGCGATCCGCGACCTGATGTCCCCCACCGGCACCAGCCTTGGAGACTTTGCGGCGCTGTTGCCCGGCATTTTGCTGCAATTGGCAGGCGTGGCGGCTCTTTACGGATATTTCCGGGAAAGTGATCGTCCCAAAGCCTATTACAATCGCTGAAGCAGGCGAGCCGTGACGGCACAAAGCCGCACGGATCGGTAGAATCCCGGCAAAACGGGCGTAAGTTTGTGAAAAAGCCGTATTCTTGACAGGAAGCCCTGAGCATTAAGGCTCTTGTTGGGAAACTGCGCTAAAGCGGAGAGAAACGGGCCTTCGCGCCTGCCCTGCCCCGGACCGCTTTTGGAGTTGTGTTTGATGGTCGTGTCGTCCCGAGGTCAGCATTCGTCCAAGACCGCGCCGTCCAGCGCTGCCCTTCGGCAGCCGGGCCGCGCCCTGCGCCCATTGCTGGCTGCTGCGGCGGTGATTGGCGGCCTGCTCGCAGCCAGCGCCCCCGCTGCGGCGCAAGGCGCTGTGAAATCGACTCACGGAGACTGGCAGATTCGCTGCGATACACCGCCCGGTGCGCAGGCCGAGCAGTGCGTGCTGCTGCAATCTGTTCTGGCAGAAGACCGGCCGAATGTCGGCCTCACCGTTATCGTGCTGAAGACAGCGGACGGCAAAAGCCGCCTGCTGCGCGTTCTGGCCCCTCTTGGCGTGTTGCTGCCGGCTGGCCTTGGGCTGAAGATTGATGATCAGGATGTCGGCCGCGCCGGCTTCGTGCGTTGCCTGCCCAATGGCTGCGTGGCTGAAGTGGTGATGGATGACACCCTGCTGAACCGCCTCAAGACCGGCAAGCAGGCCACCTTCATCATTTTCCAGACCCCGGAAGAGGGAATCGGTGTTCCCCTGAGCCTGAACGGCTTCCCGAAGGGCCTTGAAGACCTGCTCTAGCTGTTATGGGCCTGCCTTTATGGCGGGCTCATCTGTATCAGCTCAATCCCTCGCGCATCATCGACGTCATGGCGTGGGCAGAGGAGTCATGCGGGCAAGCCGCACACACCCGGTTCTCATCACCGGGGCCGCAAGGCATTGAGACACCGCGCTCTCAGCAACCCCTGCGCGAAATTAACGTTGCCGCAAGCCTGCCTTTGCGCCACACGGCACCATCATGCCATCTATGGGTGAGGTGCGCAGAGGTGGGTGGGCGACCGGAGCCTATGGCCTGCATAAGGGTGTTTCTCCCCACTCCGCCACAGGTCTGATGCGCTTTCGGGATGCCCCCGGCCCAAAAGCGCATTACACTGACATAATATGCGTATTGCACGCGGACTGGCCGGTGGAATGCACCAGCCGGAACGCGAAGGAACACGCCGCTCTGGCCTCTGGGCTGACGGTAGACAACGACTCGCCTAGTGCCGCAGCCAGCCTGTGCGTGCGACGCGGGTGGGAGCGGAGAAGGCCGATGGATCAGTTTGTCGATATGCTGCGCACGGCGCAGGACGGCAAGGGGCTTGAGAATCTGGCGCGTGTCTGCGGCCTTTCCGTGCAGCAGGCGCAGGCGACGGCAGAAGCCTTCATGCCCGCCTTCATGGATGCGTTTTCTGACATGGGCCGCTCGCCGGAAGCCATGGCGAACATCACCCAGATGATGCTGACGGGCCCTTACGCCGCATTTTATGCGGCCCAGCCTGCTTCCCCCGCGCCCCAGTCTTCCTTCTCGCCGGCCCAAGGGCGTGCGGCCTATACGCCACAGGGCTTTCCCACGCCCGGTTTTCCGCCCACGCAGCCCTCCGCAGCCTATGGCCAGAAGCCCGCACAGCAGGCGCCCATGACCCAGGCAGGTATGAATGCGCTGAATACCGTATTCGGCTCGCCTGATGTCAGTGCCGCAGTGGCCAATCAGGTTGCCGCCTCAACAGGCCTGAGTGTCGCGGTGGTGCGTCAGGCGATGCCGGCTATGGCCAGCCTTGTGGTTGGAGGGCTCGCCAAGTCGCTCGCGGCCTCTGGCTCTCTCCAGCAGATGCTGGCGGCGATGCTCAGCCGCATGCCTGTCGCCCAGGGTCAGCCGCGCCATACGCCGATATCATCTGGCAACCCGTGGATGGATGCCTTCATGGCGTTTTCATCCGCTGCCGGCGGTGCATCCCCTTATGGCGCTCCAAACCCGTGGATGGGTGCTGGCATGGGCTGGGGGCAATCCAATCCGTGGGCGGATGCAATGTCCCATGGCATGCGCCTCGCCACTCCACAACAGCCCGCGCCACAGCCCCCCGCCCCGGCAAGCTGGCAGGATGTGGTGAACGCCATGACCAACACCATGGCACAGACCGGAGCTGCGATGAGCGGCCCTGCCACACCTCAGGCAGCCCCTTCACCATCCGCTCCATCACCGGCGGCAGCCCCCGGCACGACATCTCCACCGACCACCCAGATGCCGCCCAATCCCTTCGCGGAATTTCAGGACATGTTCGCCCGCATGATGATGTCGGGTTTCAGGGCGGGTACACAGCAGCCATACCAGCCCCCTCTTCCCGGCCAGCCCGCCGCACCGGTAGCACCAGATGGACAGGGCACGCCGCTCAGTCCGATGGACTTCTGGCTGGAAATTATGAAGCAGGCGCATGAAAACAGCCAGAAAGCGCTGGCGAACAGCACCCAGCGCACCGGCGGGAAGCCGGAAAAATCTGGCAAGAAAGACAAGTAGCACCCTCACCATGCACCGGGCCCTGTCCGGTGCACTTGACTGGCCGACCCTGCCCCGAAGGCCTCTACATGCAGCCCCCTGTTCTTGTCTGGTTCCGTGACGATCTGCGACTTGCTGACAATGAAGCGTTGAATGCAGCTGCCCGCAGCGGCAGGCCCATCATCGCTCTCTATGTTCTGGATGATGAAAGCGCCTGGGGCCAGCCCCTGGGCGGAGCGGCGCGCTGGTGGCTCGCCGGCTCCCTGCGCAGCCTGTCTTCCGCACTCGCCGAACACGGCGTTCGTCTCTTGCTGAAAGAGGGCAAAGCCGCACAGGTAGTGCCGCACGTCGCGGCCGAACTGGGCGCGGCCCTCGTCACCTTCAATCACCGCACCGGCCCGGCAGAAGTGGATACGGATGCTGCGGTGACAGACCGTCTTCAGTCATCCGGCTGTGCTGTTCTCAGCTTTCCGGGCCATCTTCTGCATGTGCCCGGCAGTATCGTGACAAAGAATGGCAATCTGCCACGCACTTTTTTTGCCTTTTACAGCAGCGCGCGCAAATCCCGCAAACTGGCACCGCCCTCTCCTGCCCCCGCCAGTCTGCATGGCACTTCCGTCACTCTGACGGATGATTTTGCCCCTTCGGATCTGGAGCCCCATACGCCTGACTGGGCCGCGGGCCTGCGTGCCACATGGCAGCCGGGAGAAGCAGAAGCTCAGACCCGGCTGGATGATACGCTCTCCTTTGGCCTCAACGGCTATGCCGAGGGGCGGGATTTTCCTGCGGCCGGTTTGAGCTCTTGCCTCTCACCCCATCTGCGCTTTGGGGAACTATCGCCCCGGCAGGTGCTGCACGCCCTTCATCACCACCGCGAGGCGGGTGACATGCCCGCCACGGATGCAGAGAAGTTCGAGGCGGAAATCTACTGGCGGGAATTCGCCCACCATCTGATGTTTGCTTTTCCGCAGATGGGCACGCGCAACCTGCAAACGCAGTTCAATGTCTTTCCATGGAGAACGGACCCGGAAAACCTCCGGGCCTGGCAGAAGGGCCAGACCGGTTATCCGCTTGTGGATGCCGGCATGCGCCAGCTGTGGCAAACCGGATGGATGCATAATCGCGTGCGCATGGTCGTCGCCTCGTTTCTCACCAAACACCTGCTGATCGACTGGCGCGTGGGGGAAGCGTGGTTCCGGGATACGCTGGTGGATGCGGATGCGGCCAGCAATGCCGCCAACTGGCAGTGGGTGGCCGGAACGGGCATGGATGCGGCCCCCTATTTCCGCATTTTCAACCCGGTTCTCCAGAGCGAAAAGTTCGATCAAAAAGGGGAATATATCCGCACCTATGTGCCGGAACTGGCGAAGTTGCCGGATGCCGCCCTGCACAGACCATGGGCGGCAGGCGCCGGAAGGCTGGCCCAGGCCGGTGTGAAGCTGGGTGAAACCTACCCCCATCCCATTGTGGATCATGATGCGGCACGCGCACGGGCACTGCTGGCGTTCAAATCTACACAAAATTAGTGGGCATGGTGATATTGATACAGAGGAACGTGTGGGTTAGCCTTCCCCGCTGAATTCGCCTGAGGTTTACCACGTCATGATCCGTAACGGCCTAGTGGAATCGATTGGTCACACTCCGCTCATCCGCCTGAAACGCGCCTCCGAGGAAACCGGGTGCGAAATTCTGGGCAAGGCGGAATTCATGAATCCCGGCCAGTCTGTGAAGGATCGTGCGGCGCTGGGTATCATTCAGGATGCGATTGCGCGCGGAGCATTGAAGCCCGGCGGCGTGATTGTGGAAGGCACTGCGGGCAACACCGGCATCGGCCTTGCGCTGGTCGCCGCGCCCTTCGGCTTCCGCACCGTGATTGTCATTCCCGAGACCCAGTCCCAGGAAAAGAAGGACATGCTGAAGCTCGCCGGCGCAACGCTGGTGGAGGTTCCGGCCGTGGGTTATGCCAACCCCAACAATTATGTGAAGGTTTCCGGCCGCCTCGCCGAAGCTCTGGCCAAAACCGAGCCGAATGGCGCTATCTGGGCCAACCAGTTCGATAATATCGCCAACCGTCAGGCGCATATCGACACCACCGGCCCCGAGATCTTCGAACAGACCAACGGCAAGGTGGATGGCTTCATCTGCGCCGTTGGCACCGGCGGCACGCTCGCCGGCACCGGCATCGCCCTGAAGGAGCGCAACAGCTCCGTCCAGATCGGCCTCGCTGATCCGCCCGGCGCGGCGCTTTATTCCTACTACACCACCGGCGAACTGAAGGCCGAGGGCAGTTCCATCACCGAAGGCATCGGACAAGGCCGCATCACTGCCAATCTGCAGGATGCGCCGATTGATATCGCCTTCCAGATTCCGGACAGTGAATCCGTACCGCTGATCTTCGATCTGCTGGAACATGAAGGGCTGTGCGTGGGCACGTCTTCGGGCGTGAATATTGCCGGTGCCATTCGCCTTGCGCGAGAGATGGGGCCGGGGCACACCATTGTCACCATTCTCGCGGACTATGGCACGCGTTATCAGTCCAAGCTGTTCAACCCTGCCTTCCTGCGCAGCCAGAACCTGCCGGTTCCCGGCTGGCTGGAACGCAAGGTGGACGTGCCGAACGTACTGGTCTGAATTGCCGCCCCATCCGCCACGCCAATCTGTGAGAGTTTGACATGAGCACGCCTGACATCTTCATCTCGTCACAGGATCTGGCAGCCCAGCTCGGTACAACCGATCTGGTGGTGGTGGATGGGTCCTGGCACATGCCCGCCGCCGGGCGCAGCGGGGCGCAGGAGTTTGAAGAGCAGCACATTCCCGGTGCCGTCTTCTTCGATCTGGACGCCATTTCCGACCACAGCTCAGACCTGCCGCACATGCTGCCGTCACCGGAAGCCTTCGGTACAGCGGTAGGCGCGCTCGGCATCAGCGATGGGGCGCGCATCGTGGTCTATGACAGCGTCGGCCTGTTTTCCGCCGCCCGCGTGTGGTGGACCTTCAAGACCTTCGGCGTGAAGGATGTGCGCATTCTGGAAGGTGGCCTGCCGCGCTGGCTGGCTGAGGGACGCCCGGTTGAGAAGGGTGCATCCACGCGCCCGGCCGCACAGTTCACACCGCACTTTGACGCCAGCCGCGTGGCGGATATCGAACAGGTAGCGCAGATCTCGCAGGATCATTCGGCCCAGATTCTGGATGCCCGCGCTGCCGCACGCTTCCGTGGTGAAGTGCCTGAGCCGCGCCCCGGCCTGCGCTCCGGCCATATTCCCGGAGCACTGAACCTGCCGTTTGATGCGGTCGTGGAAAATGGCCAGATCGCTTCTGCCGAAAAGGTGAAGGCGGCTTTGGAACATGCGGGCGTGGACCTGTCCCGCCCGGTCGTGACCTCATGCGGTTCCGGCGTCACGGCCTCTGTGCTGTGGCTGGCACTGGAGAGCATCGGCAAGCCGCCGCAGGCGCTTTATGACGGGTCGTGGACCGAATGGGGTTCCAGCGACAAGCCCCTCGCCACCGGCTGAGGCTGGCACAAGACAGGTTTAAGCAGCACGGCGGGTGCCTGACAGGATAGGGCAAGACGGAATCGCCGCCCTGCATGTTTGATCTGCGAGGCCACGTCCCAACACCGGGTTTGGCGCATCAGGACCACGGGGCATATTCCATCTTTTCCCGCCCCGTGGACATTCCCTCTCGCCGTATGTCTCTGGCAGATTTGAACGGAAATCTGGTGCCCTCATTTCCTGAAACGGCCCTTTGTCGCCTGTGCATCCGGGCTCTGGGGCTGATGCCCTTGAGCGCACGCGCCACCGCACGCATGCTGGGAGATCCGCTCTCCTTTCTCGGCACGGCACCGGTGAGCGAAGAGAGTGTGGCGTATCGCCTGCCCTTTCACACCCTGCTCCTCATCAATGATCCGGATGTGGCTGCCCACATTCTGGCCGGTGACGCGGATGATGGTTTCCTGCCAAGCCCGATCATTCAAGACCTGCTGACCCCGCTTGCGGGAAACTGGAGCGGTGAGACACCCCTCCTGCCATCCATACTCACGGCTCCGTGCCTGCCGCGGGTAGAGGAAGAGGCAACACGCACCACAAACCGGGCCATCTCCGGCTGGCTCGCCCGCAATGGACAGCCCACACCAGTGGGGGCAGACCTATTCGGCCTAGTACTGGAAACCATCAGTATCAGCCTGATGGGTGTGCAGCTGAATGCGGAAACCACACGGCGTTTCGTGATGCTTCAGGCGCGCGCGATGCAGCAGGCCCAGATCTTGCCGTTTCTGCTGGCGCGCGATTCATCGACCACCCGTGCCGCCATGGTGCATGCGCTGGGCCTTGCCCGCACCGGGGCAGAATTACGGGCGCTGGCGCAGGTGCATATTCTCCCGGAGTTGGCAGCCCAGAACAACGATGCCCCCTTGCACCGTCACCTCGCCGAAGCGGGCTTTCTCTCGGGAGGGAAAACGGACGCCGCGGTCGAGGTCATCACCGCGTTGCTGCTCTTCACCAGTGAAGGCATTGCCGCCACTCTTGGCTGGCTGGTCTATGAACTCGCGCACGACCAGCTCTTGCAGGAAGGTGCAGCCCTCGCCCTCGGCGGCGCGCCGGTTCTGGGCGGTGATGCCGATGCCCGTTTCAACGGACATCCTCCAGAAGCTGTGTTACGCGCGCTTGTGCTGGAAACCCTTCGGCTGCACCCGCCCTTTGGCTTCATGCTGCGCGAAAATGCGCGGAAACAGGAGATTTGCGGGCAGACTGTGGAGGCCGGCGCATCTCTTGTGGTTTCTCCGCGAACGCTGCACCGGCACCGGAAGCTCTGGTCCAACCCGGACACCTTCGCACCAGAACGATGGCTGGTGAACGAGACGCTGCCAACTGGCAAAAGCGCCCCGCCAGCCATCAGCCCGGAGGCCTTCATGCCCTTCGGCCCGCGCACGCACCCACTTGCCGCACCTGCGGGAGAAAAGATTGCAATGGCTGTCTTGACGTCAGTTCTATGCAGGTTTTCGTCTTCCACCCGGCTGGTGCTGGCGGGCGGGCCGGAACCGCGCGCCCTCGCCCATCTGTCATGCCGGGCAGAACCGGATATCGTTTTGCGCGTGCTTCCACGCCCGACGGCCTCTTCACACTGAAGCATTTTTCAGGCCCTGCCTGAAAAATCAGGACCGGGAAAATGTGACTCCCGCCCCATTCACATGCGAGATACGCGCAAATCTGTTTCCTTCCCCCCTGCCCAGTCGGGTAAAGGGAGGCAGGATTTTCCGTGGGAACCAATGGCCATGCACATTCTACTTTTCGGCGCTGCGGGACAGGTTGGGCAGGAAGTCGGTGCGCTGGCCCGTGCACAAGGCCACAGGCTGACCGCCTTTGACCGTGCCGGCCTCGACATATCCGACCCTGTGGCAGTGGCGCGCGCGCTGGAAAAGAACCAGCCGGATGTGCTTATCAATGCCGCCGCATATACAGCCGTGGACAAGGCTGAGAGCGAGCCCGAGCAGGCTGCGCGCACCAATGCCCTTGCCCCCGGCCTCATTGCGGAACGCTGCGCCCATGCGCGCATCCCCCTCATCCATATTTCCACGGATTATGTTTTCGACGGCACCAAGCCCACTGCTTATGTCGAGAGCGATCCTGTCAAGCCGCTGGGCGTCTATGGACGCACCAAGGCCGCGGGTGAGTCAGCCATTCGCGCGGCGATGGAGCGGCATATCATCATCCGCACGGCATGGGTCTATGGTGCTTATGGCAACAATTTCCTGAAAACCATGCTGCGCCTCGCCAAGGAGCGGGACAGGCTGACCATTGTTGCAGACCAGCATGGCTGCCCCACCGCCACGCCCGACATCGCGAACGCCCTTCTGGCAGCGGCACATGCGGCCACACGCGGAGACGCGCGCTGGGGCACCTATCATTTTGCAGGTACGGGTGCGACCACATGGCATGGCTTTGCCAGCGCCATTATTGAAGCTGCGGCACCACACACAGGCCGCACGCCGGATGTGGCTGCCATCACTACCGCCGATTACCCGACCCCGGCCCGACGTCCGCAAAACTCCGAATTGGCAAGCGATCTTTTCGAGCGCACTTTCGGCGTGCGTGCGGCCCCCTGGGAACAGCGCACGCATGAGATTGTGGATGCCCTTCTTGCACCCGCGCCTGCGGTGGAGCCTGAAAAAGCCGGATGAAGATTGCTAAAATCCTCTACGGACACCGCGCCGCACTTCTATATGCCTTCAACATGGTATAGAGTGAAATCAGAATTTACACACAATAATTGCGGTGATTGGGCAGCCACGAGCCACCCCCTCGCTCCCATCCTCCAGCGGGCCTTGAGATGAGTAAGAATTTCAACGAAGAAACCGTGAAAACCGTCCACCACTGGACGGATAACCTGTTCTCCTTCACCTGCACGCGCGACACGGGCTTTCGTTTCCTGAACGGGCAGTTCGCGATGATCGGCCTGATGGTGGAAGGGCGCCCTCTGCTGCGCGCCTATTCGCTGGCCAGCGCCAACTATGAGGAAGATCTGGAGTTCTTCTCCATCAAGGTGCCCAACGGCCCCCTCACCTCGCGCCTGCAGCACCTGCAGGTGGGCGACAAGATTTTGATCGGTCGCAAGCCCACCGGCACGCTGATCCAGGACAATCTTCTGCCCGGCAAGCGTCTCTATCTGCTCTCCACCGGCACCGGCCTTGCTCCCTTCCTTTCGGTGACAAAAGACCCGGATGCCTATGAGCGTTTCGAGAAGGTGATTCTGGTGCACGGCACCCGCACTGTTGCGGAGCTGGCCTATCAGGACTTCTTCACCCGCGAACTGCCGGAGAATGAGTTCATCGGTGAAGAGGTACGCCAGAAGCTCATCTATTACCCGACCGTGACCCGCGAACCCTATCGCAATCAGGGCCGCATCACGGCGCTCATCAATTCCGGCAAGCTGTTCGAAGATATCGGCCTGCCCGAGATCAACCCGGAAGAAGACCGGCTGATGCTGTGCGGCAGCCCGGCCATGCTGAAAGATCTGGTGGAGCTTCTTGAAGCACGCGGCTTCAAGGAAGGCAGCCAGTCCCAGCCCGGGCACTATGTTATCGAAAAAGCCTTCGCTGAACGCTGAACGATTGTCATCAACTTATGAAAAGAGCGGTGAGGCAGGTAGCTTCGCCGCTCTTTTCATATATGCCCGGGCTCTGCCGCAATGCGCGGGATGATTGCGGCGCAAAACCACTGGGGCTGTGGTCAATTGCGAAGCACAATGGCAGCATGCACCGCAGAATCGCGTGGGCATGAATAGTCGGCGCACAGACGCTGAAGCAGAGACAGGGGGATAGTCATGATCCTGAGGTTGCCACAACCCGGTCCCGTTGGGGCAAATCTCCGCTCATATATCCAGGGCTGGCTCATAGCCGCCCTGCTTGCTTTTGCTTTTTTTGTCTTTATGGCTCCGGCACATGCCGGCACTCTGGAACGCGTGGCCGAGACCGGCAAGTTCCGTATCGGATATCGCCACGATGCGCCGCCCTATTCATATGTGACCAATGACGGCAAGATTTCCGGCTACATTGTCGATCTGTGCCGCGAGGTTGCACGCAATGTGCAGTCAACACTCAAGCTGCCCAAGCTGGATGTCGAATATATTGAGGTGACAGCTGATGACCGCCTCAAGGTTCTGGCAGAGGACAAGGTGGATGTGCTGTGCGATCCCACTTCCGTCACCATGTCCCGCCGTGCGGCAATGGACTTTTCCCTGCCCACATTCCTCGATGGCGCGAGTGTAGCCACAAGGGGTGGTCAGGCGGTGAAGGGTATTGAAAACCTTCAGGGCAAGCGCGTTGGCGTTCTCAAGAACACAACCACGGAAGAAACCCTGCGCCGCACCCTCAGTGAAATGAAGGTTCAGGCGAATGTCGTTGCGGTGGATACAGACCCGGACGGTATGCGGCTTCTGGCCGAAGGGCAGCTGGATGCCTATTTCGCGGACCGCGGCATTCTCAACTACCTGATCACACACAGCCCCTACAGCCGCGAGCTGACACTTTCAGACCAGTATTTCACCTTTGAAACCTATGCGCTGGCCCTGCCGCGCAATGATGATGCCTTCCGCCTGCTTGTGGACAGCACACTGGCTGATCTCTACCGCACGGACCGGGTGCGCAATATCTACTCGCGCACATTTGGCGAGTTTCCGCCGGACCAGTTCCTGAATACCCTGTTCATCATCAATGGCGTGCCCAAATAGGGCCGCTACCCCACGCGCATGAGTTCAACATGAGCAGCATGAACGCCGTAGACACTGAAGGCCTCATCAGCGCCTGGTCATTTGACGGCAAAGGCGCGGGCATGCGCATCGGATGGCCTGAGATACTGGCCCGTCCCGATCAGGCCGAAGGCTTTGTCTGGCTGCACTTCAACCATATCGAGGATGCCCCCCGTGACTGGCTGAAGAACAAGAGCGGTATTGACCCTTCCGCACTTGAGGCGATGGAGGAATCCGAAGCCCGGCCGCGCTGCGTGTTTTTCGCGGATGGAGCGCTGCTCTCGCTGCGGGGGATCAATCTCTATCGTAATGCGCTTCCGGAAGAGCTCATCACCGTACATCTGTGGGTGGATACCAAGCGCGTAATTTCGGTCCGACATGAGCCTTTGTCCGCGATCTCGGATTATGAGGACATGCTGGCCCGTGGCCGCTGCCCGCGCACGCAGGGGGAGTTTGTGGCTGAACTGGCCATGCGCCTTGTTGATCGTCTGGACGCTGTGGTCACCAATCTGATCGATCAGGCGGATGAGTTGGAGGACGACGTTCCAAACGTTCAGAACTCGACACTTCTGCCGCAGATTGCAGTTCTTCGACGTGTCGCAATCAAGCTGCGCCGCCATGTTGCCCCGCAGCGGGAGGCACTCAATCATTTCTCTCTTGAAGATGATGACTGGCTTGGCCCCAAGGACCGCAACCGTCTGCGCGATGCGGCCGACCGTGTGACCCGCTTCGCGGAAGAGCTGGACAGTGTGAGAGAGCGCGCCGCTGTGATCCGCGACCAGATGGTGGACCGGCGGGCCGAGCAAATGAACCAGTCCATGCTTGTGCTGGCGGTGGTGACCGTGGTTTTCGCCCCACTTACCCTTGTTTCCGGGCTGTTCGGCATGAATGTCGGTGGCATTCCCGGCAGTAACGATGGTGAGGGATTCTGGGTCGTCAGCGTCATCCTCATTCTGCTGGGAAGCTTCTTCTTCTGGGCGTTTCATAAGCTGCGCTGGATCTGAAGAGAGCAAAGCCGGCTTCCAAACGGCCTCCCAGGCAACAAAAAACGCCCTGCCCGATCTCTCAGGCAGGGCGTTCTTTTAGGCGTGGAACGGATCAGACAGCCTTGCTGTAGAGCTCGGCCACATAATCCCAGTTTACGAGGTTCTCAACGAACGCCTTCACATAGTCCGGACGGCGGTTGCGATAATCGATGTAGTAGGAGTGTTCCCACACATCCACGCCGAGAATGGGGGTCGCGCCGTGAATCAGCGGGTTCTCGCCATTCGGGGTCTTGGAGACTTCGAGCTTGCCATCCTTCACGGAGAGCCAGGCCCAGCCCGAACCGAACTGGCTGACGCCAGCTGCGATGAAATCTTCCTTGAACTTCTCGACCGAGCCCAGATCCTCGATGATCTTCTTTTCAAGCTCACCGGGAATAGCGCCGCCGCCATTGGGCTTCAGCCAGTTCCAGAAATGCAGGTGGTTATAATGCTGGCCGGCATTGTTGAAGAGCCCGGCATTCTTGCCATAGGACCCCTTCACAATCTCTTCCAGGGATTTTCCTTCAAATTCAGTTCCCTTTAGGAGATTGTTGCCATTAGTGACATAGGCAAGGTGGTGCTTGTCATGATGATACTCAAGCGTTTCCCGGGACATGTACGGGTTCAGAGCATCATAGGCATAAGGCAGGTCGGGCAGCGTAAAGGACATGGTACGTCTCCGCTCAGCATTCCGGCAAGGGGCCCGGGCGGGGTCGAGCGTATCCGGACCGGAACAGGTCCGGAGGCAAACGCATCATACCGCTCGCATCCGAGCTGTGTTCTAGATAGGGCCGAGTGCGCTTTCAAACAACCTTGCTGATGCCATTTTATCGGCTGGCACCACAGCTACGGACCATCTGGTCGGGTTTCGAAAATGTAACGGAGTAACGAGATGTGGTGGTTCCTTGTCCTACTGGGCTTGCTTATTGCGCTGGCTGGCCTGGCTGTCATTGCGCTGGGCGTCTCGATCTTCGTGTCCACTTTTGGCAACACGCTCATCACGACCGGTGCAGTGGCGGCTTCGGGTGGTTTTGTCATCATGGCGATGGGACTGGTGCTGCGCCAGCTGGAGCGCCTCTCAAACCGGCTTGATGCAACACTGGGCCGGGTGAGCGCGCTTGCTGGTGCAGTGCCCGCAGAGCGCGTACGTGATGAACCTTCCCCCACCCTTTCCAGAACTCCGGCTCCGGCATCCGCTTCACTCGACTTCCCATCTGCACCGCGCCGTGATGAGCCCGGTGAAGAATTGCCGGCACAGTCCGATGAGGTGAAAGAAACCTCGAGCCCTGTGCCAGAGCTACCGCATCGGCGAGAGGCGCTGCGGGCACCATCACTCGAATCGCCAGATGCGACCACGCTGGATACGCCTCCCCTGCCTCCGCCGCTGCGCAGCGAGCCTGCCTTGCTTGCTGAACGCGACCTCCAGCCAGACCGCAGCCCACGCGCGGAGCGGAGCCAATGGGCTGAGCGTGAAACACAGCCATCCACCCTGAACGAGACTCAGCAACGCGCGCCTCGCGCTCTGGAGCCCCCGCCCCTGCGTCTGTCGAGTGAGCCCACACCAACCGAACAGGAAGAGCCCCGGATTCTCAAATCCGGGATCGTCGGCGGCATGGCATATACGCTGTATTCGGATGGCTCGATTCAGGCTGAACTGCCGGACGGGATCGTTCGCTTCGACTCCCTGCATGAACTGCGTGACCATGTTGCCAGAACGCAGGGGCGCTAAGGCGCTGGCCACGAGAAGGTTTTGAACACAAGGCCCGCTATCAGACCATGATAGCGGGCCTTGTGTATGGGCAAGCCTGCGGCCTCGCAGGCCGGTTTTGCCTCACACAAAATGTACAGGTGTGTCTGAACATGTTTCTTGAGTGGGCTGGTGGCCGCTGTGGGACTCGAACCCACACGGGCTATGCCCGAGGCATTTTAAGTGCCTTCCGTCTACCAGTTTCGGCAAGCGGCCATATGTGCGGTCCCGGGGCACAATTTCAGCTTCATCTGACAGCGTCACCCGGACGCTACAGCCGGATATCAGCACGCACTTCCATCACGTTCAGAGTGCTTGCCCGAAATGATCCGACCAACCGGCATCTTCTAGATCATTTCAGCGCCAAGTGGCTACCGGTTCGCAGAAAAAAGCCCTCCTCCACACACAGCAGAGGGCACATTAAGAGTGAAGCCTGCGGGCACCCCCGCCCTATCAGGCTGAGGTGCGTGGGCAAGCTGCGGGATCAACCGGCGACAGTTCCACAGACTCCCCGCAGCCACATGCAGACACCTGGTTCGGATTATTGAACACGAACTGCGCCGACATTTTATCTGTCTTGAAGTCCATTTCTGTTCCCAGCAGGAACATCAGCGCTTTCGAATCGATCACGACCCGCACGCCTTTCTGGTCCACAACAGTATCAAAGGGCGTGATTTCGTCCGTGTAATCCATCGTATACGCCATACCGGCGCATCCGCTTTTGGCGACACCCAGACGCAGCATCAGGCCGTCATCATCCTGTTCTTCCATCAGTTCCTTCAGCCGTTCAGCGGCAGAATCCGTGATGTTGAGAACAGGCGGAGGCGTGCGCTTGCCCGTATTCGAGACGGAAACCTCACTCATCTGAAACCTCCTGCCACACCTGCATGTCGCTTCTCTGTTTGCATACACATGGGCGACATCGGTGCACCATACAAGAGCCAGTCTCTTTACACTGATCGCCGAACAAACCGAAGCTGCCATCACAATGTCAGCAGAGCGGGTTCCTGCGGACCAGGGCCGACCACGGTGGATCAAGCCCAACTTATTGTTAGAAACCCACAATTGGGCATTGAAGACGCCTCTCACTGGTATAGGCTGAGCGACAGTCTCCCTGTTCGGCTTTGCTGAAGCATATGCGGCAGGGGTCTATTTGAAGGAGTTTTCGCGGCAGGCAACACTGCATCACTCACTGGCATGCGGGCACAGAACTGCGCTGGCCCCTCCCTTATGCAGCGACCGGATGAACCAGAGATCGACGCATGAACTCAGGAAAAAGGGTTTTCGCCCCCAGCCTGGAGTTCTTATTGGCATCGCATTGATCCTGCTCGCGATTATCATCGCGGCGATTGCATTCGCATACCAGACGAGTACCCGGGCACTGCTTCTTGCCCAGCAACGCACGCTGAGCACCCTGACAGAATTGCAGGCTGATGCCATGACCAGCCGGATGCGCCAACGGGTGATGATCGGTCAGGCGATCACAGAGAATTCGGCCTTCCGCAGCAAACTGGTGGAATTCGAAGACACCGGATCCAGCACAGCCCTTGCCCAGATCAATGAACAACTTTCCCAATATAAAGGGTTGTTCGATATCTATGATCTGCAACTTTACGACCCATCGGGCCGCAGCATTGCCAGTACGGCGCAGGCCACAGTGCCTCCACCGGATATTCAGAAGTCTGTCACGCGGGCACTTGAGATCGGCCGCCCGATTTTCACGCCGATATGGCGTGCATCGGACAAGCTTTTCATCGCCAGTCTGGTGATGCCCATCAACATCCGCCGCGATGACCGCGCGCCTGTGCGTGCGGCACTTCTTATCAATTCGACGCTGACGAAGACTCTTTATGCAGGCCTTGCCTCTACGATCCGCAATGATGCATCGGCCGATATTTTCCTGATGCGACGTGAGGCGGACAAGAGCTGGCTTATCTCTTCGCCCCAAAGAGATGCCTCCCTTCCGCCACTCACAGTTCACGTACCCGCCAGCACCTATGATTTTGCCGTCCCCACGGGTGACGTGCTTCATGAGCCCATCATCGGCATTGATCATAATGGCAAGGCTGTTCTGGCCGTAAAGCAATCCATATCCATCCCGACTGCCGAAAGCGTACCGATAGCCCTGGTGGCTAAAGTTGATCGTGACGCCGTACTTGCGGATACGCGGTTGATGACGGCACTGGCACTGACAATGGCCCTGCTGGTCTTCCTGCTCGCTTTTGCCGTCGGCTATGCCATCAACCAGCGCAACAAGCGGCGCATCAGCCAGCGGCTCCTAATCCAGGCCAATGCTCTCAGCCTTGCCGAGGCACGTTTCCGGGCAACCTTTGAACAGGCTGCCGTGGGCCTTGCGCACATCACACTCAATAACAGGCTGCTGCGGTGCAATGAACGCCTGTCAGACATGCTTGGCTATGACAAGAAAGAGATGGAAGGTGCCATCTGCCTGCGTTTTCTTGCACCGGGCTCGAATGAACGCGTGATCGAGATGAGGCGCGATCTTGAGGCAGGACACCTCCCCTTCCTGACCGCAGAAGAGCATTATATCCGCAAGGATGGATCATCCATCTGGCTCGATTGCACCACATCGGTCGCCCGTGACGCCGAAGGCAAGCCAGATTATTTCATTCAGGTTTATCAGGACATATCGGCACGCAGGGCCCAGGAAAAAGAACTGCGCGAAAGTCAGCAGAGATTTGAACTGGCGATACGCGGAACCGAAGAAGGGGTTTGGGACTGGGATCGCAAGAGTTCCGGCCTGTTTCTCTCATCTCGCGCCCGGGAGCTTCTGGGTCTGGATGAGACCAAGCCTGTTGATGTGCGGCAGTTGTGGACCCTTCTGATCCACCCGGAAGACCGCTCCTCTTTCCGTACGGCCTGGTTCAATTTCCGCAAAGGAAAGGCCAGCCTGTTCGAATGCGAGCTGCGCTTGCGCAAAAGCGATGGCGAATATCACGAATACTGGATTCGAGGCTTTGGCAACCGTGACGAGGCCGGTGAACTTCAGCGCATCGTCGGACTTCTGGCTGATGTTTCTCAGCGCAAACAGACGGTTCGACGCCTCAACCTTGCCGCGGCCGTCTTCGCCAATTCCCGTGAAGGCATTGTAGTTACGGACCTCTCAGGCCGGGTTTCGGCTATCAATCCGTCTTTCACACGCGTCACCGGATATGAAGAGAAAGACATTATCGGCCAGAACATGCGCACACTGCATTCGGGCCGGCATGAACGCAATTTTTACATCAAGCTATGGAATTCGGTTCTCAAGACTGGATATTGGGACGGTGAAATCTGGAATCGACGCAAAGATGGCGTGATTTTTCTGGAACATCTATCCATCAGCACTGTCTATGATGCCAAAGGTCTCCCGATCAACTATGTCGGGGCATTCAATGACATCACCCAGATCAAGCGCTCAGAGCAGGCGCTTGATCACATGGCACATTTTGACCCTCTCACGGACCTTCCCAATCGCACCTTGTTGACCTCACTGGTGGATCATGCCGCCAACAGGCCGGAGGCGCATTGCGCCGTGCTGTGCGTTGATCTTGATCGGTTCAAAACCATCAATGAGAGTTTTGGGCATCTAGTGGGAGATCAGGTGCTCCGCATTTCGGCAGAGCGCATGCAGTCCATCCTCAAGGGGAATGCCACGCTGGGCCGCTATGGTGCGGATGAGTTCGTGGTGCTGCTGGAAGATCTGAAGGACATGCAGCAGGCATGTGACGTGGCAAGCCAGATCATCTGTGCTTTGGGAGCGCCCTATATGCTGACAGGTGGCATCGAAGCCTATGTCGGAGCCAGCGTGGGCATAAGCCTGTTTCCAGAAGACGCCTCGAATGCACAGGACCTGATGCAGCATGCCAACTCCGCCTTGTCAGAAGCCAAGGCGAATGGGCGCGGCACCTTCAGTCTCTATACGAAGTCGCTCACGCAGGATGCCAAGACACGCGTAGAACTTGAAAGCGACCTGCGCCGGGCGCTGGTACGCAAGGAGTTTGTGCTTCACTTCCAGCCCTTCCTTGAGCTGGCAAACGGGCGGGTCCGCGGCGTAGAGGCATTGGTGCGGTGGCAGAGCCCGACCCAAGGTCTGGTCATGCCCGGACACTTCATTCCTCTCGCGGAGGAAACCGGCCTCATTGTGCCTCTTGGCGACTGGGTGATGGAAGAATCCTGCCGGCAAATGGCCAAATGGCTGCGGGAAGGAAAGATTTGCGACTATATCGCCGTGAACCTCTCTCCGCGTCAGTTCAATCGCGACAATTTATGCAACTGGGTCGAGCAGGTTCTCAAGGACTCCGGGCTACCGCCAGAACGACTGGAAATCGAGATCACGGAAAGCGTGTTGTTCGACAGCAGGGCCGAGGCGGAAAAGAAGTGTGAGCGATTGCATGCCATGGGCGTGCGGCTTGCGCTGGATGATTTTGGGACCGGCTATTCCTCACTCGGCTATCTCAAGCGCTTCCCCATTACCAAGCTGAAGATCGACCGCAGTTTCGTAAATGACCTGCCCCGCTCTGTCGCTGATAGTGAGATCGCAGATGCGATCATCTCTGTTGCCCGCGCGCTTGGGCTTGAGGTGGTCGCTGAAGGCATTGAGACAACCGCACAATACAACTTCCTCAATGCCCATGGATGCGATCTGGGGCAAGGCTTCCTGTTCAGCAAGCCTCTGCCGGTAGATCAGTTGGAAGCCTTGATCAAAGATGGTCAGATCAACATTTCAGGTGAGCAGGACACATGATGTCCCCGCTTGAACGATGAGACGGGCCTCGACTTGGGGCGGCACGTTGAGCAAGTGAAATGGCAATAAAAAGGGCCGGAGAAGCTCCGGCCCTGATATCTTCAAATATGTACGGGTTTGTATCCGTCAGCCTTCAGCTTCCACCTTGCGGGTGCCGGGCAGACGCTTGTCCAGATAGGTGCCAATGACTTCCATCAGCTCATCGGTGCGACCGTCGAAGAAGTGGTTGGCCCCTTCCACGATCTGCTGCTCGATGACGATCCCCTTCTGGGTCTTCAACTTCTCCACCAGCGTGGCCAGAGCCGAGGTGGGCACAACGGAGTCCTTGTCTCCGTGCACGAAGATGCCAGAAGAGGGACAAGGCGCAAGGAATGAGAAATCATAGAGGTTTGCGGGAGCGGCAACAGATATGAAGCCCTCCACCTCCGGGCGACGCATCAGCAACTGCATGCCGATCCATGCGCCAAAGGAGAACCCTGCGATCCAGCACGCGCGCGCATCCGGGTTGACGGACTGCGCCCAGTCCAGTGCGGCGGCGGCATCCGACAGTTCACCCGTTCCATGATCAAACGAGCCCTGCGAGCGGCCGACCCCCCGGAAGTTGAAGCGCAGCACCGAGAACCCGCGGTTCACGAACTGGTAGTACATATTGTACACCACCGGATTGTTCATCGTTCCGCCAAACTGCGGGTGAGGATGAAGAATGATGGCGATGGGTGCATTGCGGGTCTTGGCGGGCTGGTAACGACCTTCGAGCCGCCCCTTTTCTCCCGGAAAGATGACTTCAGGCATGAGTGTCCGCAACCTCTGGGTAGCAATGCTGTATGCGACGAAACGGAACCAGGCCGGAGAATGGCAAGCCCCGTGAGACACCGGTCAGGCATCTGTTATGGCACAGCCGGCACGATCTCTCATGTGGCGATGCCTTGACTTCAAGACAGGTGCAACCTATCGCTCACAATCATTGCATGGTGTGTCCGGCGAGCGTGTGAATGCAGTAAATACGCTGTATGCGGAAATGGACGGATTTGTTCATATGCCTTATATTTGAGGCAATTGCAAGCATAAGCCGCCTCTTCTGCACCCGCTTGGATGCAAAGGACCCTGCCCATGACACGGGCAGTAGAGGCCATACTGGATCATAAATGGCATGAGCATCGAGGGCAGAGCAGATCACACGCGGCCGGCACGGGTCTATCTCGACCACAATGCCACCGCTCCGCTGCGCCCTCAGGCCCGTGATGCAGCGCTGGCCTGTCTTGATGGTCCGGGTAATGCCTCTTCTGTCCATGCGCAAGGACGTGCGGCTCGTGCAACCCTGGAGCGCGCGCGCGGCGAAGTTGCCCGACTTGTGGGTGCTGAAAGCCGCAATGTGGTGTTTACATCAGGTGCGACAGAAGCGTTGGCGCTGGCGTTACAGCCGGATCTGGAACTGGATGGGAAGTCCGTTCACTGCGATGTGCTTCTGGCAAGTGCGGTGGAACATCCGGCCGTGCTGCGGGGCCATCGGTTTTCCAGCCTTGAGACCGTAGCCGTAAACTCCTGCGGCCAACTGGATCTCGACGCCCTTGAAGCCGCCCTGAAAGCCCACGCCGCAGCGGGCCGCCGGGCCTTGGTGGCGCTGATGGCCGCAAATAATGAAACCGGAGTCATCCAGCCTGTTGCTGAAGCTGCAGGCATTGCGCATGCCCATGGCGCTGTAGTGCTCTGTGACGGGGTGCAGGCTGCTGGGCGCATACCCTTGGATATTGCAGCACTGGGGATCGATTTTCTCAGCCTTTCCGCGCACAAGCTGGGCGGCCTTCAAGGGGCGGGGGCTCTGGTTTCCGCGCGCTCTGGCCATCGTATGCCGGCTCTTCTGGCGGGCGGAGGTCAGGAGCGGGGACGGCGTGGCGGTACGGAAAACGTGCCCGCCATCGCAGCTTTTGGTGCGGCAGCCCGTGTCTCACGTGAGGGTCGCGAGGCTGAGGCGGCGCGCTTGTGCCCGCTACGTGATCGACTGGAGAATGCTATTCTATCCCACGTACCGGGCGCCCATGTCATCGGCCGGGATGGGCCGCGACTGGCGAACACATCTCTGTTGGCTTTTGAAGATGTAAGAGCGGAAACTCTGGTGATTGCGCTCGATCTTGCCCATATCAGTGTCAGTTCAGGTTCTGCGTGTTCATCTGGCAAGGTCGGGGCCTCTCATGTGCTCTCCGCAATGGGGGTGAATGAGGCTTATGCCAGCGGTGCGGTGCGCCTCTCATTGGGCTGGTCCAGTGATGAGAGCGATGTGGATCTGGCGGTATCAGCCTTTGCTGAGGTGGTGCCGCGAGTGCGTGGCCGCTCTATCCGGGCGGCTTAGGACTTGACCCGCGGGCTTTGACCCCGCGCGGGAAAGGAGAAGAAATATGCTTGCCGTTCGGGAGATCGTCGCCGATATGAGCGACGCCTGCCTGTTCAGATTCGGTCTTTTCGCCATGGCCGGCGGTGCTGCGGGTGCGATTGTATCGCAAACCCGCAAGTCCATTGTCACCTCTCAGGCGCAGGAGCGGCCCGCATGAACAAGGCACAAAGCACCGAGGCGAACCAGCCCGAGATTCATTCCGGAATTCCCGAGGCGGAGCTGAGCCAACTCACCGACGATATTGTTGATGCGCTGAAAAGCGTTTTCGACCCGGAAATCCCGGTGGATATTTATGAACTGGGCCTCATCTACAAGGTCGATATCGCCGATGACCGCATGGTCGCGGTGGAGATGACCCTGACCACCCCCAATTGCCCGGCGGCCGCCCAGCTTCCAAGCATGGTGGAAAGCGCGGTTGCATCTGTCCCCGGTGTTGCTGGTGCAACGGTGGATATCACGTTCGACCCGCCATGGGATCAGAGCCGCATGTCTGAAGAAGCCCGCCTGACCCTGAATTTGTGGTGAGTCTGCGGGATGGACAGATGCACACGCTTTCAAGGCGTATGCATCTGCGGCATCTGTCCCGAAACGACTGACCTTCAGATCTGCATGCAGTCCTGTCAAAACAAAACCCGGAGCATCCCGCGCCGGGTTTTTGCGCTATGCGGGTCTCGGTAAGAGGCTGTTCAAAGAGGGCCTTACCGAAGGGCTGGAATAGCCGGACTGAAGCGCGCGAAGGATCGGTGCATCACAAACCAGCACCAGCAGCCCCACCAAAGCGCAGTTGAATGCTGAGAAATGTATAGGGGGCCGTGGGCTCTATAAATTCTGCGGATGCTGAAGATGGGCATTTACATCTGCCCACGCCCATAATGCCCTTAGAAATTCCCGAAACCCTCAGGGCTGAAACAATACGCCGCCCGCAAGCGGTGTGTGCACCCCCGTGGTCGTCGGAAAGGTTTGGGGCAGTTTCCGCTGGCTGCGGGCGGCGAGGAAGCCAAACGCATGAGCTTCGAGTGCATCCGCAGACCAACCCACAGCATCAGCGGTCTCAACCGTCACGCCGAGACGCCTGCTGAGCATGGCACGCAGTGTTGAATTGCGTGCCCCTCCCCCAGCGATGATCCAACGCTCCGGTCTGCAAGCCAAATGCGGCAGCACACTCGCAACCGTTGCTGCCGTGAGCGTTGTCAGCGTGGCTGCGCCATCCTCAAGTGAAAGGTCATCAAGGCCCGCATGCCGTGACACGAATGTGCGGAATTCATTGCGGTCCAAAGATTTGGGCGGCGGCATCTGGAAAAAGGGGTGGGCCAGCAGAAGCTTCAACCGCGCCTCATCCACCTGACCGCGTGCGGCAGCGGCACCATCCATATCAAAGGGATGGCCGGTGCGAGCCATCATGAAATCATCAAGCAGCGCATTTCCCGGGCCGGTATCACAAGCAACAGGTGGCGCATCTGGTGTGATGATGGTGACATTGGAGACCCCCCCCACATTCAGCACAGCCAGAGGCCATTTCTGCTGTGGTCCGGTTCCCAGCCCGGCCGCCAGCGCCGCATGAAATACCGGCACAAGCGGTGCACCCTGCCCGCCAGCGGCGACGTCTGACGCACGAAAATCCGCGACCACAGGCACGCCGAGCAGTTTTGCCAATCGCTGCCCTTCTCCGATCTGCACGGTCAGGCGCGCATCCGGGCGATGAAGTACGGTTTGACCATGGAACCCGACAAGATCGAGATCGGAGGGGGTCAGCCGCATGGTCTCCAGAAGCCTATGCACGGCATCCGCGTGCAGGTCTGTCATGCGGCGCTCGGCCTCCAGCAGGCTTCCGGGACGATCGGTCCGCGCATTGATACCGCGCGCATCTTCCATGGCCTGCACCAGCAGGGCGCGGGTTTCAGCATCATAGGGCATGGTGATGGATGGACCGAGCCAGAACACGGTCTCACCATCCGTATCGACCAGCGCCGCATCAACCCCATCCATGGAGGTGCCGCTCATGAGCCCCACGACGCGCATGTAACTGTCCTGCTTTGTGACCGATGCAATCTTGTGCATTAGCTGATAAACCAACGCACCTTTCCGCTTTATCTCCTTCCGAACGAACGGCCGAAAAGAGAACGATGACCTCTCCCGCCTTCCGCTCCGAATTCATGCGCACTCTGCAAGAGCGCGGCTATATTCACCAGTGCTCGGACCTTGAGCGGCTCGATGCAAAGGCCGCGGAAGGCCCGATCACGGCCTATATCGGCTTTGATGCCACCGCTTCCAGCCTGCATGCCGGGCACCTGCTCTCCATCATGATGCTGCGCACACTTCAGCGCACGGGGCATAACCCCATTGCGCTCATGGGCGGCGGCACCACCAAGATCGGCGATCCTTCCGGCAAGGATGAAGCCCGCAAGATGCTGACCGATGAGCAGATCAACGGCAACATCGCCTCCATCCGCAAGGTGTTCGAGAAGTTTCTGAACTTCGATGCCGGCGCGCGCATGGTGAACAATGCGGAATGGCTGGACGAGCTGAAATACATTCCCCTGCTGCGTGAGGTGGGCCCGCACTTCACCATCAACCGCATGCTCACCTTCGATTCCGTGAAGCTGCGGCTGGAGCGTGAGCAGCCGCTCACCTTCCTTGAGTTCAACTATATGATCCTGCAGGCTTATGACTTCGTGGAGCTGAACAAGCGCCATGGCTGCATGCTGCAGATGGGTGGCTCTGACCAGTGGGGCAATATCATCAACGGGCTGGAACTGGGCCGGCGCATGCATGGCATGGAGCTCTTTGGCCTCACCACCCCGCTGCTCACCACGTCTTCTGGTGCCAAGATGGGCAAGACCGCTGGTGGCGCGGTGTGGCTGGATGCAGAGCTGCTCCCGCCCTATGAATACTGGCAGTATTTCCGCAATACCGGAGATGCGGATGTCGAGCGTTTCCTGAAGCTCTTCACCGAGCTGCCGCTGGATGAAATCGCCCGTCTGGCTGCTCTTGAAGGGCAGGAAATCAACGCCGCGAAGGAAATTCTTGCGACTGAGGCAACCGCCATCCTGCATGGGCGGGAAGCTGCAGAACAGGCGAAGCAGACGGCGCACACCACATTTGAGCAGGGCGCGCTTGCCGTGAACCTGCCAACCGTGGAACTGCCGCAGGCAGAGCTTGAAGCCCGCCTTGGCGTAGCGAACGCTTTCGTTCTGGCTTCTCTGGTGGCGTCCACCAGTGAGGCCCGCCGCCAGATCAAGGGCGGAGGCCTGAAGGTCAATGATGCCACTGTAACGGACGAGAAGGCGCAGCTTTCTGCGCAGGATCTGACAGCAGAGGGTGTTATCAAGCTCTCCCTCGGCAAGAAGAAGCATGTTCTGCTGAAGCCGGTGTAATCACCCGCCCCACAGCATTCAGAAGACATGAAAAAGGCCGGTGGAGAGACTCCACCGGCCTTTTTCATGTCTGCGCACATTCCTCATCCGGCCTGCTTGCGGACTACTGGACCGTGGCTGAAGAATCCTTGAACTCAAACAGCTTCCGCAAGAACCCGGGTGCAACGGCGGAGATAGGATTGATGCGCAAGGTTGGCCCCCGGCTCATCGAACCCACCACTTCAAAGGTCACACCCACCAGCCCCTCATTCGGGCCACCGCCCAGAAACATGCCCAGAACCGGCACTTTCGAGAAGATGTTATTGAGTGCATAGGCAGGCACGAAAGTGCCGCGTATGGCGATCTGGTCGCTGGCAAAGTTGATGGACCCATCAAAGGTTGCACCAACAGATGGGCCCCAGATCGCCCCATCACTGATGCTCAGCTTGCCCGGCGAACGCACGAACGTGGCTTGCGCTTTCTCGAACGGAGCCGAGCCGCCTTCGATCTTGCCAGAAGCATCCCGCGCCGCAGAGGAAAGCTGCTGGAGGGCTGGCTCACCGCGAATGGCGAAGTTGCGCACATTGATCACCCCACCCTGCGGCTGGGTATCACTGCGCGGCGGGTCAACAACCAGCTGGGCCACGCCACCATCAACCTTGGCATAGAGGTTCAGGAACCGCAGGATTGCCCCGGCATCAGAGGTGGTCACCTCAAGCACACGGCGCCGATCAACGAGCGTGCGCATATCACCACCGATGTCGGAATCTCGACCAAGTTTGGCTGTCAGCTTGAAGTTGCTCACGGCCACACCGCGCCGCGCCACGAACAGATCAAACTGGCGCAACACTTCGCCATGGTTGCCTGTAAGCGCACCGATTTTGGCCTGCACATCCACATCTGGCACTTTTTGCTCTCCGCGCGCGGGAGCAGCAGGCGACCCCATCAAGCTCTCCATGATGCGGCGTGCATCCATGACCTCACCCGTGATGCGGATTTTCAGAACATCGCCGCTCTTCTCAGCCTTCAGGCTGGCCTTGTCTCCATCGGAAAGCTGGAATGTGGGGAAGGAGGCTGAAACCAGATCGCCCTTGTCCGTGAGTTCCAGACTGCCGCGCAACAAGGTGCCGGAGCCCTCCATCACAAGATCATTGAGCCGCACAGTGGGGCCAGAATCATCGACAACAAAACGCGCCTTCAGTGGGCGACCCACTTTCTTGCTGAGGCCGGGAACAAGATCAGACAGGCCCGCCGAAGTCAGGTCCAGTTCGATCTGGGCCCGGGTTTCCTTGTTATTTGTCGTTCCCACCAGGCTCACGCCAACAACGCCGGACAAGCCGGGCAGAGACACGCCCAAGCTCTTGCGCGCGGCGTCATCCAGACGTGCATTCACACGGATATCCGCGTCCGCGACTTCCTTCTTCTTCTCGTATTCAAAGGCAAGTGGCGCACCCGCCAGCCTTCCGTCCCCGCGCAGCACGATGCCCCCAGGGGAGGCGAAAGCCTTCACGGTGGCTCCCTCAAGGCGCTGATCCTTGAATACCTTGCTCACGCCAAAGTCTGTCAGCGTCGCTTCCAACGAATAATCGAGATCTTCAGGCCGGTGCTCCTTGCGGAACACAATATTGAGCTGAAGAAGCGCGGCGAACCGCCCCTGTGTGGTTGAGGGGTCAAAAGCCGTTCCGGTTGGCCCCTTCAGGGGCTCCATCCCCAACACTTCGACCGCAGCATCGGCGGGGCCATCGAATTTCACGCTGATATGGGCGGATGGTTCACGCGGAAAATAATCGGGCAGGAACATCACGCCATCACGTACAGCGATGCGGCGGTTACTGGGCGTCACCATGGTGCCTTCGGGAAGGTCGATCCGGACCGTACGGCCCGTAACGACGATACTCAGCTCCGAATCCACCACAGGCGGCAGCCCCTTCACCGGACGCAGGTTCACGCCCTTGCCGTTGATGGTGAAATGCACGGCATCATCTGGCAGCGGGATATCTTTCTGCCCGATCAGGTTCAAAGGCATCCGCACCGCCAGCGTGATGCCATCAGCCATTCCGCCTGAAACATTCTCGATCGTGAACTGGCGCGCCCCAGGTGCAATATTGACCGGCCATATCCGCTTAACGGTGGAGACCGGCATGGGGGAGCCGATGCCATCCATCTTCAGGATGGGAAGTTCCACACCGAAATCGATAACCCCGGTAAAGCTGAAGCTGCCTGCATCACTGCCCAGAAAACCACTGGTGAAAGCCAGCTGCTTGTTTTGAGGGTTGAAATTGCCGTCCACCTTCACCCGGTTGATGACCAGTGGCGGCTCATCCATCTCATCACCCTTGAAGACAACCTCAAGGGGCGTCAGATCAAAGGTCCACGGGTCACGCGCCTGAAGAGGCACCTGTATCTGCCCGCGCAATTCAATCCTGTTCTGGTTCTTCAGGGCGATGAGGGGATCAATGAAGATTATCCGCCGTTCGGGATCAAGACGCGCGCCCAGACTGGCGGAATCGATCACGAACCGCTCCTGCACCATCTCGCCATTGCCCATCGCCCCTGCGCCGAGGGAAATCTGAGCGGTCGCCGCCTTCACCTGCCCATCCGGCCCAAGGAGGGCCGTCAGTGAGGCGTTGAGCGGGGTATCCATATAAAAGCGGCGATGATCCTTGGTAAAAGCCTGCACCAGATCTCGGGTCGAGACATCGCGAACGGTCAGTTTTACCTCGCGCTCACCATTCTGCGCCGCACCAATATGCGCGACAGCAGTGGAAACCCCATGAGGGCCTTGCGAAGTGAAGGTCAGCTCTATCCCGCCGCCGGATGGTCGCGCCAGCCGAACGCTGATATGGCGGAAAATGATGCGACGGCCGGAGCTTTCATTCTCAACAATCAGCGTGCCGTTGCGCAGCCCGACATCGGCCAGGGCATTGCCATCGAAGCCCGCCCTGTCCATCTCATTCATCCAGTTCGCCAGCGCGGTCAGCTGAAGCGGGTCTGCCGCCCCGATAGCCTCCGCAACAGGTGCAGGAATGAAGGAACCGGATGCTGCTGAAGGGGCTTGCTCCACTTCCACAGGCAATTCTTCAGAACGGCTTGAATTATCCGAGGAGTTCAGCGGGGAAACAGATGCCCCCCCCTGCCCCGCCGCCACCGCCACCTGGCCGGACGCGCTGATATGGATCACCATTTCCGCGCCGATGAGATCCACCCGTCGCGCCTTGGGCATCGGCGAGAGCAGGGAGCCATCGAGTTCCACAACAGCACTTGGGGCACTGGCCACTAGCTGCCCATCCGGCCCTGTCACGCGAATATCATGCACGACAACAGAGGTCATGCCGTCCTGTGCTGTCTCCAGCGAGGTGGAGCGGATGGAAACCTTGTGCCCCTTGCCGATACGCTCAGCCAGAGCCTGCTCGATATAGGGGGTCGCGATATTTGCGGTCACCGCACCGGATGCGATCAGCCCATAAAGGACAAGGGCCGCCAGACTGCCAAGACCGATAAGAGACAGGCAGATGCCCGCAAAAATGCGCCCCGCACGCCCGCGCGGAACCAGCGCACCCATAAGGCCGCGCACGCGTGAACGACGCGGTTGATGACGCGTCTGTTCGGGATTTGGCATCCCTTCCTGCATACCGGCCTGCTCCTCCCGCAACGACGCGCACGGCCTGAATACCTAATGGCTTCACCGCTGCTGATTGCAGCTCGATTCGCCCATACTCGCACACTGCCAACCCTGCCCCTGCGGCGTAAAGATGCGGGAAATGATATCCTGCACGATACACCCAGTTCTGCTGAGGCATGTATCCTGTCATGATCCGATCCGCTCTCGTCCACCTCTCACCAAGGAACGGGCGGACACCGTCAGGCTGCATCATGACCCGTGAGTCGCGCTCACAGTCATATCCCTTAGCCCTACGCTTCTGAACACGTCGAAAGGAAGGCGAATGTCGAATATTCCGGAACTTGGCTCAAAAGCTCCGCACTTCCACCTCAAGCGTGACGGAGATGGTGAGGTTTCGCTCGCAGACTACGCCGGACGCAAACTGGTGCTCTATTTTTATCCCAAGGCCAGTACACCCGGCTGCACGCAGGAAGCCATCGCCTTTAACGGGCTTCGTGCGCAGTTTGAGGCCGCGGATACAGCCATTCTCGGCGTTTCGGCTGATCCCGTGAAAGCGCAGGACAAATTCAGGGACAAGAACGAACTGGCCTTTCCGCTCGGCTCGGATGAGAGCCACGAGATGCTCGAGGCTTATGGCGTATGGGGAGAGAAGAGCCTTTACGGGCGCAAGTTCATGGGCATCACGCGCACCACTTTCCTCATCGACCGGGAAGGCAAGATCGCGCAGATCTGGCCCAAGGTGAAAGTGGCTGGTCATGCAGATGTGGTGTTGAAGGCCGCACAGGAACTGGACTGACACCCATCGAAAGCTCGGGCCCATAAGAAAATGGCCCGGAACGCATCCGGGCCATTTTATTGCGTATGTTAAGAACGATCAGGCCTGCGCGGTGCCGGCAGAGTGCCGAATATTCTGCGGCAGCACATAGGGGCCGGCAGGTGGCACACCAACACGAACGGAAACACCGAACGCCCGCTCGATCACCTCATCGCAGATGACCTCATCCACGGTTCCATCGGCGATGATATTGCCATTGGCCAGCACCACGATCCGATCCGCAACCATGGCGGCGAGGTTCAGGTCATGCAGCACGGCGAGCACTCCGCCGCCTTTGTCTGCATGTGCACGGGCCAGACGCAGCACAACGAACTGATGCGCCAGATCAAGACTGGCAGTCGGCTCATCCAGGAACAGATAACTGGCCTTGTCGGCATGGCCGCATTCAAGCTGTGCCAAGACACGGGCCAGTTGCACCCTCTGCCGTTCACCGCCGGAGAGGCTGTCATAGCGGCGCCCCGCAAATCCCGGCAACTCCACACTGTGCAGCAGGCGTGCCACACGCCCTGACTCTCGCGCTCCGGAGCCCATAAGCCCCACCGAGATCACCTCGGCAACAGTGAAGGAGAAAGCCACCTCCACCGATTGCGGCAACACTGCCCGCCGGCAAGCCAGTTCACGAGCCGAAAGCTCAGAAATAGCTGTGCCGTCAAGGCTCACGCGCCCTGCTGCCAGCTTGTGCTCACCTGAAAGAGCCTTGAGCAGTGTCGATTTTCCGGCCCCATTGGGGCCAACAAGCACGGTGATCTGGCCGGAGCGGATTTCCATATCCACTCCATTCAGAAGCGTACGGCCATTCATGACCACGCGGACATCTTTTCCTTCGTACATTCTCACCCCACGAAGGCGCGTCGGCGCAGCAGTAACCACAGGAAGAAGGGCGCGCCCACCAGCGCGGTAACGATGCCCAGCGGCACCTCGGCCGGAGGCGCAACCATGCGAGCGAAGATATCCGCTGCAAGCAACACCGCCGCTCCCAACATCGCAGAAGCCGGGAGCAAGGCCCGGTGTGATGGCCCCAGCGCCAGACGCGCCAAATGCGGCACCATGAGCCCAATAAAACCAACCACACCAGCCGCAGCAACCGCTGCGCCCACACCGGCAGCAACAGCCACGATGGCGATGCGCTTCAGCCGCTCCACGGGTATGCCCACATGGTAGGCTTCGGCCTCACCCAGCGCCATCGCATCAAGCCCGCGCGCCAGAAATGGCGAAAGCACCAGCAATGCAGCCACGAACGGAGCTGCCATGGCAACCTTGATCCATGTTGCGCCAGCAAGACTGCCCATGGTCCAGAACAGCAATTCACGGGTTTGCTGCTCGGTGGCAATGAAGACGAGAACGCCCGTGCCAGCTGCAGCCATCGCACCAAGTGCCAGACCTGCGAAAAGCAGAGTCGCCACCGATGTCCGCCCATCCCGCGTCGCCAGACGGCTGATGAGGAGCGTGGTGACAAGGCCACCGAAGAATGCCGCCAGAGGCAGCCCCATGACCTGAAAGAAATCCGGCAGATGGACAAGAAACGATGAACCGATAACCATCCATGCCACAGCAGCCAGACCCGCTCCGGGTGCTACGCCAATCAATCCCGGATCTGCCAGCGGATTACGAAAGACGCCCTGCATGATGGCACCAGCCACAGCTGTACCAGCCCCCACCAGAACGCCAAGCACCGCTCGGGGAAAGCGGACATCCATCACCACAACCCGCTCGCGCAACATGGCACTGGTATGCGTTTCCACGCCGCTCCATGCCTCCCACATCACGGCAATGATACGCCCGGGAGCGATGGAGAAGGGGCCGATGGCCAAAGCGCCCAGAAACGCCGCGACGGCCAGAACACCGAACAGCACCAAACCGGCGGCAACCGGACGGGCCGCGTCTTTGTGTTCAGTAACGGGCAGCGAAGATGACTGCTCCGCACTCATTGCACGGGCTCCGTGTGCCAGGGCCGTGCGGGAAGTTCGGGAATCTCAAGGCCGGGATGCAAGGCTACCGCCAGATCGCGCACTGCAAATGGTGTTCGCGGTCCAAAGCCAAGCAGATAGGAACCCGGATAGGTGAGAAGCTTGCGATCTCTCGCAGCAGGTGTGCCAAGGAAGGTGGGAAGCGCAAAAATGGTGTCGGCATCCAGTTTCTGGCCGCCATCGCGCATAACGACAACAGCCTCTGGCTCAGAGATCATCGCCGCCTCATCCTGCGCGGGCTTGTAACCCTTGATATCAGCCATCGCATTGGTGGCTTTGGCCAGCTGGAACATGGCATCCGCACTGGTGCCAGAGCCCCCGACCACTGCCGCACCGCCGGAAGCAGACATGACAAAGACGGCGCGTGGACGATCCTTCACCGGCTCCAGCGCTCTGGAAAGAGTTTCAAAATCCGCGCGCACAGCATCCGCTAGCGCTTTCCCCTTCTCCGGTTCTCCGACAGCTGCGGCGATCAGCTCAATCTTCCGCAACACACCTTCAGCATCATGCCCCTCGGGAATCATCACCACGGGAATTGAGGCCTGCTCCAGAACATCGATAGTGGTGCGTGGGCCAGAACCATCAGTTGCAAGAATCAGACTAGGGCCAACCGAAAGCACGCCTTCCGGGGAAAGCGTGCGTGTATAGCCCACCTGAGGCTTGCTCTTTGCGTCCATCGGAAAAGTGCTGGTCTGGTCCACTGCGATAATACGATCGCCCAGCCCCATGGCATAAAGAATTTCAGTTACCGCGCCGCCAATTGAGGCAATGCGGGAGGCATCCGTAATCGTGACCACTCGATCACGGGCATCTGTCACAGTGAAGGATTTGGCTGGGGTGGCTTTCGCACCGGAGTCAGCTGGAGTTTCAGCAGCCGTGGCCGTCCATGTCATGGCGTATAGCCCGGAGGAACAAACCAGAGAGAGAGCAAGGAGCAGGCTCTTTTTCAATTTAAAATGGCTCCATATTATAAAATCTCCAAACAGACCCGTTCATGTCTTTATACATAGGCACAAAATCGCCCAGACACAGACATTCAACGGACATCCGATGAGAACATAATTTTGAAAAGCTCCAATCTTTCAGGAGCAAATTTTACGATTACTTGACTATATGGAGGCAGATAGATAGTCAAACTGCGGCAGGCATGAGGCGCCTGCGGCACGCCACGTCTTTTTTCAGACGGTAGCCAGCCGGATCGATCTGGAGATGGTTATGGCTCAACGGCTGCAGTTTTTGTCTTTTTCCGCTCAATTTCAGAGCAACCTGTTGCGCGGCGTTGCGGCCAGCGCACTCGTTCTTGCTTCCGGTTGCGGCGCTTTTGCTCAGGGCACCACACCGACACAAACTGCAGCGCAGACCAGTTCCGCCAGCAGCGATGAAATCGCCCTTGATACGCTGACCGTGGTCGCCACCCGCAGCAGCGCCGAGCGCGCCGTAGATGCGCTTGCCGGCGTCAGCGTCGTGACACAGACCGAACTTCAGGCGTTCATGCCGTCGACCGTGCAGGAAGTGTTCTTCGGAATGCCCGGCACGACAGTTCTCCAGAACGGCAATTCCACCCAGGCTTCCATCAACATCCGTGGCCTTCAGGACTTCGGCCGTGTCGCCGTTCTCATTGATGGTGCGCGCCAGAACTTCACCCAGCTCGGCCACAATGATGGCGCTGGCTCGTTCTTCCTTGAGCCTTCACTGCTGGCGAATGTGGATGTAGTGCGCGGCCCTGTCGCGAACATCTATGGTTCTGGCGCCATCGGCGGTGTGGTGAATTTCCGTACCAAGGATGCCAACGACCTGCTCAAGCCCGGCCAGCTCTGGGCGATGGAAGCCAACGGTGAATTCGGCTCCAACGGCCCGATGGGATTTGGATCCGTATTCGGCGCGGCTCGCGTTGGCCAGAATGTTGACCTGTTCCTCGGCTTCACCAAGCGCGCCCAGTCCAACTATGAGGACGGCAACGGTGATGTCGTTCCAAATACCAGCAACGAAACTTGGACCGGCATTGCCAAGGCAACCTTCCGCCCGGCCGAGTTCCATGAGATCAAGCTGGAAGGGCTGAATTTCGACAGCTCCTACACCACCTACAATACCGAGCTGACAAACGGGCAGATTCCCACGACAGCGACCCAGTACAAGACGGGTGTAACGAACCGCACCGCGTCTGTCGCGTATAACTACTCCAACCCAGATGATCGTCTCTTTGACTGGAGCTCCCGGGCATACTGGAACCAGGTGAACCAGGATCAGACGAAAGTTGCAGGCACTTGCAACAACACCACAGGCTGTATTGGTGACCCGCGCAGCTTCAAGATTGATACGCTGGGCTTCGACGTCAACAACACCTCCCGCTTCGATATCGGTTCCGTCAAGAACGCCATCACCATCGGCGGCGACTACTTCCACGATGATGTGAAGAACGAGGACAAGTTCGGCTTCGGTGCAGGCTATAATCCTTCGGGCAAGCGCTCCGTGGGTGGTGCTTTCGCGCAGTGGAAGGGCAACTGGACGAGCTGGCTGGAAACTGTCGCCGCCCTGCGCTGGGATGGCTATGAGCTGTCTGGCGATGGTGTGGAAGGCACGAGCGGAGACCGCGTCTCTCCCAAGATCACGGTTGCCATCTCGCCATGGGAATGGCTGACCTTCTACGGCACCTATGCGGAAGGCTATCGTGCGCCCGCGGTGACAGAAGCACTGGTGAGCGGGGAGCATCCGCGTGTCAGCCCGTTCTTTACCTTCGGCTTCCTGCCCAACCCGGACCTCAAGGCCGAAGTTGGCAAGAACAAGGAAGTTGGTGTCAACATCAAGTTTGACGACCTGTTCTTCTCGGGCGACAAGCTGCGCGCCAAGGCGAACCTGTATCGCAATGATGTCGATGACTTTATCGAGATCGATTACATGAACAGCTCGGTTCCGGCCTGTGCGGCTGCGGGCTGGATGGTTTGCTATCAGTATCAGAACATTGCCTCTGCGAAGCTTGAAGGCTTCGAGTTCGAGAGCATGTACGATACGGGCCCATGGTTTGTTGGCTTCAACGCCACGGTTTCGACCGGCAAGAACAAGGAAGACAATGAGCCGCTCACAACGGTGATGCCCAACACTGTCGCCACCACCCTTGGAACGCGCCTGTTCGACAGCAAGCTCACCATGGCCGTGCGCTGGCAGTGGGTTGCAGCCAAGACCCTTGAAGACCTGCCGTCCACCAGTGCGCTGGAGCCGACACCGAGCTTCAATCTCGTCAACGCTTATGTGAACTATCAGGCGACCGAGTGGGTCACCGCGTCCTTCGCGCTGGAGAACCTGCTGAACGAGCAGTACACTCAGTACCAGCAGTTCCTGCCAAGCGCAGGCATCACATTCAAGGCGGGCCTTCGGGTGGTTCTCGGTGGCGATGTTATCGCGGCCGCAACGCCTGCGCCCTACATCAAGTGATGTGCTGAAGGCTGATCAGTTTCAAACGGAGTGAGACCCATGTTCATTGCCACCAACCGCTTCAAGGTGAAGCACGGTTCGGAAGCCGAATTCGAACGCGTCTGGCGCGAGCGCGATACCTATATCGCAGAAGTTCCGGGCTTCGTTGCATTCGATCTGTGCAAGGGTCCGGATCACGAGGAATATACCCTCTACATCTCCCACACCGTATGGGCGCAGAAGGCGGACTTTGAGGCATGGACCAAGTCGGATGCTTTCCGGCAGGCCCACAAGAATGCCGGCTCGAACACCAACCGTGTCAACTATATCGGCGGTCCGGAGTTTGAGGGCTTTGAATCCGTGCTTTCGCTCAAGCTGGATGACAAGGCTGCCTGAGCCTTTTCAGGTGCCGGCACGTCGGCACCTTTTGTTATGACCTCCTCACACCCCGGCGCCATTCCAGCGTCGGGGCTTTTTTATGGACATGCCGGCACATGAGCTTTTTCAGGGCATATTCTGACACTAGGATTTACTCCACCTCATCGCCCCACCATCCCTGACAAGGACCAGCCATGACCGCCTATGCCGAGTTGAGCGCGCACTTCAGCCGTGCGTCTGCCCTGTCCAACGCCATCGGCATTCTTCACTGGGACAACGAGACGATGATGCCCAGTGGCGCTGCAGGTGCACGGGCTGAAAGTCTGGCACTACTGCGTGTCATGCATCATGCCATGATCACCGATGCCCGCATCGGTGAGTGGCTGGCGGCAGCCAATGATGACGAAAGTCTGGGTGCATGGGAGCACGCCAATTTGCGCGAAATCCGACGTCTCTGGACAGCGGAAACAACCCTGCCGGCAGATCTGGTGGAGGCCTTCAGCAGAGCGGTTTCAGCCAGTGAGATGGCATGGCGTCAGGCCCGTGCTGAAGCGAATTTCCCCGCTCTCCTGCCTTATCTTGACGAGGTTTTGAAACTCAAGCGCGAGATTGGCGTCGCCAAGGGAGAGCAACTCGGCCTCTCTCCCTATGATGCCCTCTTGAATGACTATGAGCCTGGCGGGCGCTCACAAGAGATAGATATGCTCTTCGATGACCTCGCAGACTTCCTGCCCGGCTTCACGATTCAGGCGCTGGAGGCACAGGCCAAGCGCCCGCAAACACCGGCTCCTGAAGGCCCGTTCCCGGTTGAGGCGCAGCGCGCGCTGGGGCTGGAGATGATGAAGGTACTCGGCTTCGACTTTGATCGCGGCCGGCTTGATATCTCTACACACCCGTTCTGCGGCGGGGCGGATCATGATGTGCGCATCACCACCCGCTATGATGAGAATGACTTTTCCAGCGCCCTGATGGGCGTTCTGCATGAAACCGGGCACGCCCTATACGAGCAGGGCCGGCCGCCTGCCTTTTTCGATCAACCCGTAGGACAGGCCCGCTCCATGAGCGTGCATGAAAGCCAGTCTCTGTTGATGGAAATGCAGGCTTGCCGCAGTCGGGAGTTCCTGACCTTTGCCGCCCCGCGCATGCGGGCCGCCTTTGGTACAAACGGCCCTGCATGGGAAGCAGATGCCCTATGGCGGCGATACACACAGGTCTCACGCGGGTTCATCCGTGTCGATGCCGATGAGGTGACATATCCAGCCCATGTCATTCTCCGCTATCGTCTGGAGAAGGCCATGATCGGTGGGGAACTGGCACTGGCGGATTTGCCGGATGCATGGGCGCAGCAGATGCAGGCGCTTCTGGGTATCGTGCCGCCAGATGACCGCCTTGGCTGCCTTCAGGATATTCATTGGCCGAGCGGAGGCTGGGGGTATTTCCCCACCTACACGCTTGGTGCAATCACGGCTGCACAGTTGTTTGACGCCGCCTGCAAAGCGGACCCGGATATTCTTCCCGGCATTGCGCGCGGTGATTTTTCACCGCTCCTGAGCTGGCTCCGGCTCAATATCCATTCACAAGGCAGCCTGCTGGAGACCAATGCATTGGTCCGTCGCGCCACAGGGCGCCCGCTGGATGCCAGCATATTCAAGTCGCATCTGAAGCGCCGTTATGTCGGTGATGACAGCTGAGCCAGAGACAACAGGGCCGAACCAAACTGGCCCTGTATCAGCCCCTTTTTATCAGGCTGGCCCGCACCAGTGCGGCGGCGGCATCCCCAGCCGCCTCCATATAGGCTGGATCACGATGGAGCAGAACGACTGAGAAAGCACCGTCCAGCAGCACCATGATCTGGCGCGCCACCACAGGCGCTTGCGCCCCGGCTCCAGCCTCAGCAAGCACGGCACAAAACCAGTTCTCAACGCGAATCTTGTGCGCCCGCCCGCGCACCATGGCTGGGTGGCCGGGCTGGTTCACCAGTTCCACAGATGTACGCAGAAAGCCGCAACCCTTCCATTGCGGATTCTTGGCCGCTTCTGCGAGCTTGAGAAAAATCCCGGCCACTTTATCCGCCACATCACCGGCGGTCGCATCAAACCAACGCTGGAAAGCCATGAGATTTGGCTGGTCACGCTGCTCAAGATAGGCAGCGATCAGGTCATCCTTGCTTTGAAAATGGTAGTAGAGCGTGCGCTTGGTCACACCGGCTTCCAGCGCCACTGCATCCACACTCACGGCACGAATGCCAGAGGCATGAAACAATCTGCTCGCGGCTTTCACGATACGATCTTGTGTGGGGACCGGCGTTTCGCTCATGGCTTTATGTATACCGAATAGTGAATATACATTCTGCACACGGCATGCCTAATGTTCAAGCCATGGACCAGACAGCTCCCTCCTCCTCACATGACGACTGCGAACCCGTATCCATCACCTGTGCGGATGGTGTGGTTCTTGGTGCCCATCTCTGGCACCCACAAACAAGCCCGGTTGCCGGGCGGATCATCATCAATCCCGCGACCGGCGTGCGTGCGCGCTATTATCACCGCTATGCGCGCTTTCTGGCCCAGAACGGCTTTGAAGTCCTGACCTATGACTACCGCGGCATCGGCCTCTCAAGGCCCGCAAAATTGCGCGGATGCGGCTATCTCTGGCGAGAGTGGGGCGAGAAAGACTTTGAATCCGCACTTGGCTTCATCCGCCCGCATCTGCCAGATACGCCGCTCATGGTTGTCGGCCACAGCATTGGCGGGTTCCTGCCCGGTCTTGCCGCAAGCGCCCATAGCATAGACCGCATGTTGACCATGGGCGCTCAATTTGCATGGTGGAAGGATTATGCACGAGAGCAGCGGTGGCGCCTGTTTCTCAAGTGGCATGTCGCCATGCCGGCGGCCACAGCTCTGTTCGGTTATTTTCCTGGAAGCAAATTGGGCTGGTTGGAAGATTTGCCGGCAGGCGTCGCCCATGAATGGAGCTTTCGTGGCCCTCGTTTTGAGCGTAGCCACCCCAAAGCGGATCGCGATAAGGCCCTCTTTGGCATGACCACTGTGCGCGCGCCGATCCTCGCTGTTGCCATGTCGGATGATGAATTGGGTACAGCCGCCGCCATTCGTCGGGCTTTGGCCTATTACGCGCAAGCGCCACGCACGGCTGTTCTGCTTCATCCCTCAGATTATGGACGAGAACAGATCGGTCATTTCAGCCTGTTCCACGACAGTCATGCCACCGGCTTCTGGGCCGATACGCTGACATGGCTGCAAAAGGGGGAAAACCCCTGGCGAGACCGTATTCTACCGCTGTAAGACTATTAGAAACCTCATCACTACCGGGCATGTAGAAAATGCGGAGCGATACTGCGCCCCGCATTCTCACTTTCACCTCAGTTTCAAACCGCCGCGCTTGCAAGATGCTCCATGCGTTCTTCAACGGCTTCGATTGCGGCCTCATCCTCTGCCGCAGCCCGCTGACGGTTCCACAGGTCGGCATACAGCCCGCCACGCGCGAGAAGCTGCGCATGGGTGCCCCGCTCCGCCACCTGCCCGGCCGCGAGAACAAGAATCTCATCCGCATCCACAACCGTTGAAAGACGGTGCGCAATCACCAGCGTGGTGCGCCCGGCACTGACCTGATCCAGTGCGCCCTGAATCTCTCGCTCAGTATGGCTATCCAGTGCAGAGGTCGCCTCATCCAGCACCAGAATGGGTGGGGCTTTCAAAATCGTGCGCGCAATGGCAACACGCTGTTTCTCGCCGCCCGAGAGCTTCAGCCCACGCTCGCCCACCTGTGTGTCATAGCCTTCAGGCGTGGCACGGATGAAGCTGTCGATCTGCGCCAGACGCGCCGCTTCCTCCACCTCAGCCTCTGAAGCACCCATTCGGCCATAGCGGATATTGTAGGCTATGGTGTCGTTAAACAGCACTGTATCCTGCGGCACCATGCCGATCACGGCACGCAATGACTCTTGTGTCACGTCACGAATATCCTGCCCATCAATAGTGATGCGGCCTGAACTCACATCATAAAAGCGAAACAGCAGGCGTGAGAGAGTCGATTTGCCCGCTCCGGAAGCCCCGACAATAGCCAAAGTACGCCCGGCGGGGACATCGAACGACACTCCCTTCAATATTTCCCGCCCATTGGCATCATAGGAAAATCGCACATCCTCAAAGCGCAGCGCACCACCAGCGACAACAAGTTCCTTCGCATCCGCCCGGTCCGTAATCTCGGGTTTTTGGGCAAGAATGCCAAACATGGTCTCGATATCGAGAATGGCCTGTTTGATCTCGCGATAGATGAAGCCAAGGAAGTTCAGCGGCACATAAAGCTGAATCATCATGGCATTCACCATCACGAAAGAACCGACGGTTTGCCGCCCGGCACGAATGTCGAACACGCACATCACCATGATAGCCGTAAGGCCCAGTGTGTAGATGATGGCCTGCCCCGCATTTAGCCATGCCAATGATGTATAAGTCGTAACCGTTGCTGACTCATAGCGGGCCATGGAACGATCATAACGGTCACTTTCCCACCGATCCGCATTGAAATACTTCACTGTTTCATAATTGAGAAGGCTATCAACGGCCTTTGTATTGGCATCCGTATCGCTGTCATTCATCTCCTTGCGGATGGAGAGGCGATATTCGCTCATTTTGTATGTAAAGAGGGCATAAGCGCCCACCGTCACCACAACAACGGCCACATAGCGCCAGTCAAAGGCGAACAGCAGCACAACCAGCACCATAATAAACTCAACAATGGTGGGGGCGAGTTGCAGCAGCAGCATGCGCACAATGGTCTCAATTCCATTACGCGCACGCTCCAGCACTCGGGTCAGCCCACCTGTCTTGCGCTCCAGATGAAAGCGCAAGGAGAGCATATGCATGTGCTTGAAAGTCTGGATGGCCAGCTTGCGCACTGCATGCAAGGCCACTTTGGCGAAGATACCATCGCGCACCTGTGTCACGGCAGCCATGACAATGCGCGCGCCACCATAGGCCAGCGTCAGCACAACCGGGATCGCCGCGATATAACCCCAGTTGGCGTCCAGCAGAGACATGGCATCCGGCGCGCCCGCCAAAGCATCGGTCGCCCACTTGAAAACAAAGGGCACCACCATCGTCGCCCCTTTCGAGGCGAACAGCAGCAACATGGTGAAAACAACCCGCGTGCGCAGGTCAGCCCGGTCATGCGGCCACAGATAGGGCCACAGCGCCGCCATGGTCGCACCCATACTTTTGGGTTCGCGTGTCCGGTTCGTACCGGTAGCGGAGGGCTTGGGAGTCGAAGACATGAAAATCAGACCGTCTTTTAGGATCTGTCCTGTTCATTGGCCGACATGACAGCGGCAAACAGGACATCCATTTCGGTACGCAATGCCGCAAGGGCCTCGCGATTGATTTGATAATGGGTGCGCTGGCCTTCCGGTGCACACTCAAGCAACCCTGCCTCCACCAGAACCTTGAGGTGCTGGGATACGGTGGACTGCGCCTTGGGTAGATCACGCACAATGTCCCCGCAGGGGCATCGCTCCCGTCCTGCAATGCGCATTAAGACTTTCAGACGCACAGGATGGGAAAGCGCCCGCAAGCGCTCTGCCAGCAATTCATAGTGCAGGCTTGCCGGCTCCAGAGCCGGACTTGAACAGTGAGGAGGATCATTCATCGTAAATCGACGATAAACGATGAATGATCCTCCAGCAAGCCGCCACACCTGCTTCCGTCACATATCCATGTCACATATGCATGATCGCACGCGCATCGCCGCCTGCGTTGAGGTGACGAGGAAGGCCGCAACCATTTAGGACACCAGATCATGGTTTCCTGAAATGGGCTCGCGTCCTAAGGATATGGCATGGCAAGAATCACAAGTGTTTGCGTCTATTGCGGCTCATCCCCCGGCAAGAACCCAGCTTTTGTTGAGCAAGCGCGCCAGTTTGGCCGCATTCTCGCACATGCGGGCGTGCGCCTCGTCTATGGCGGCGGTGGCATTGGCCTCATGGGAGAGGTGGCAACCGCAGCCGCCACGGCGGGCGGAGCGGTCACGGGTATCATCCCTGACTTCCTGCGCTCCCGCGAACGCGAATTCGCCCATGAGGCGGAGATTATCGTGGTATCAGACATGCATGAGCGCAAACGGCTCATGTTCGAACGGGCAGATGCCTTTGTGGCGCTGCCCGGTGGCATTGGCACTCTGGAAGAACTGGTCGAACAACTGACGTGGGCGCAGCTCGGCCAGCACCGCAAGCCCATTCTTTTGCTCAATATAGCAGGCTTCTGGGACCCATTCCTGACGCTTATGGACCACATGCGCATAAGTGGATTCATCCGCTCTCACGCGCCGGTGCAGTTCCTGACGGTTGATGCAGCAGAAGAAATCCTGCCAGCCCTTCAGGCCGCAGCCGACGACATCCCGGTCTTTGAGGCTGCGGATGCTGGTGTTGCAGATCGGATGTGAAGTCGAGGGGGCTTAGCCCCCCGTATATTCTGCAACCGAAAGCGGTGTCTCAAAAACCCGGACGGCGGACAGCATCGGGATAGCCGGCTTGATGCGATCCCAGATCCAGATGGCGATCAGTTCAGCCGTCGGGTTTTCCAGCCCCTCCACATCATTCAGGCAATGGTGGTCCAGCTGCTCCATCAGCGGCGCAAAAGCGGTCTCCAGATCAAAAAAATCCACGACAAACCCTGTCTGCGGATCCACCGGGCCTTCCAGCGTCAGATCCACACGATAGGAATGGCCATGCATGCGGCGGCACCGATGGGTCTCGGGCACGTTGGGGAGAAAGTGGGCCGACTCGAAGGTGAAGCCCTGCGTAATCCGCACGTTCGTCATGGAATACCGATCACTTTGTGGGTCTGAAGCGACAACCGCCAACGCGGATGCGCGAGACAATAGGCAACGACAGCCTCTGTATTGCCCAGCCGGTCAGGTCCGTCCATGGGCTGGAGGAAAAAGTGGGCAAAATCCAGTTCTGCAAGATCGGCTGGGTCGCGCTCTATCTGGGGAAACACCAGCTTCAATTCGTGTCCGCTCCGTTGGACGAGAGGTGCGGTCCCCTTTGGACTCACGGTCAACCAGTCGATTCCATCCGGAGCCAGAATGGTGCCATTCGTTTCCACGGAAATCTCGAAGCCGCGTGCATGCACAGCCTCAATCAACACGGGATCAAGCTGTAACAATGGTTCACCACCAGTGAAAACCACGAAACGGCGCTCAACCTCTTCCCCCCAAACGCGCACCAGCGCATCAGCCAGCATCTCAGCCGATGTGAAGCGACCGCCGCCGGGACCATCCATTCCCACGAAATCGGTGTCACAAAACCGGCAGACAGCGCTGGCGCGATCCTGCTCTCGGCCAGTCCACAGATTGCAGCCGGTGAAACGGCAAAAAACGGCCGTGCGCCCGGCCTGGGCACCTTCCCCTTGCAGGGTCTTGAACATTTCTTTGACAGCGTAAGCCATGATGGAAACGCTTTAGACTGAAGACGTACCGCTGGGAAGCGCTACAAATGCAAAGCTGCCCCTGCATCTCCATCAAATCTGCGTTGGCACATGGATTGCTTAATGCTCGCTCTTCGGCCACTTCGCTATTGCGAAACATTCCCATATTGCGCCACTGTGCGATAAATTTAAGCGGAACCAGTATTTCATGAGCAGTCTCGATATCGACCCCCGTCTCGACCCTCGCGAATTGCGCAATGCGCTGGGCCGCTTCGCAACTGGCATCGCCGTTGTCATGGCACGCGATGAAGCCGGGTTGATCGGGGTCACGGTGAACTCCTTCTCTGCCGTCTCGCTGGACCCTCCGCTGGTGTCCTTTTGCATGGCCCGCACACTGAACTCATTGCATCGGCTGGAAGCGGCGACCTGCTATTCCGTGAATATCCTGCTGGAGGGGCAGGAGGATATTTCCAGCCGGTTTTCAAAAGCGGGCTCAGACAAGTTCTGCGATACACTGTGGGAAGAGGGCCATTCAGGCGCTCCACGCCTGTTGCCGGCCCATGCCTGCTTCGAGTGCACGCCTTATGCGCATTATGATGGCGGAGACCACGTCATTTTCGTTGGCCGCGTTGTTCATATGCATGCTGAAGGTGAAGAGAAGCCGCTTCTTTTTTACCGTGGCAACTATCACCGCCTGCATTCAGGAGAGGCATGAGCCGCTTCTGAGTTGCGCGCAGGAGCCGCACACAAGTCCAATGGCTCTCATCTCAGGGTGACTTAAAGTAAGGGCACGATTCGGCATATTGCCGGGCAGACCGTTACTTCTCGAGGAAGGCTCATGCTCAACCAGATCAAAAGCGTGCTTATTGGCATGACCGAAGAAGGCATTGACGAGCCCTCCTCGGCCCTGAGCTATGGCCTCTCTCTCGCCCGGCAGGCCAATGCGCATGCCACCATACAGGCCTCCTCCCTTAAAGTGGTCATGGGCAGTGCATTCATCAGCACTGTCGCCAAGGGGCTGCTGAACGATCATAACAACCGCCTGCGCCAGCTGGCAGAACAGCTGGCAGAACGGGCTCTGGGCGATGCGGCAGCGGCCGGTGTCAGCTGTTCTGTTGAAACCCCGCATTTGGCCTATGGCGAGTTGATCAACTCTTTCGTCACGCAGGCCCGTGTGCACGATCTTTCGGTGCTGGATGCCGAGACTGCCACTGTGAATGCGGATCGCGGCCTCATTGAAGCGCTGGTGTTCAACAGCGGACGCCCGGTCATCGTGGTGCCCCAGGGCCTTGACGAGTTCCGGTGCGAGCGTGTGATGATTGCATGGGATGCAGGCGCGCGGGCTGCACGGGCCGTCAATGACGCGATGCCCCTGCTCAAAACGGCCAGATCAGTGGAAATCATCACTGTCGGCTCAGAGCAGGAACTGACCAGCCTTGTCCCGGGTGCAGAGCTTGCGCCTCATCTGGCCCGTCATGGCGTGAATGTATCGGTGAAGAATCTGGTTGTGCGTGATGGCGGCATTGCCGGCACCCTTCAGGAACAGGCCAGCATCACCAATACGGACATGATTGTTATGGGTGCCTTCAACAGGTCGCTGTTGAGAGAGTGGATTCTGGGCGGCGTCACCCAGTCCTTCCTGCGTGAGAGCAAAGTGCCGCTTTTCATGTCCTATTGAAGGAATGCGCGGTCTAAGACCGCGCATATTCCGTTATCCGGCTCGCAGCCCTCAACTGACAGCCTGCCACTTGCCATCATTCGCACGGCAGGCCATTCCGCGGGCGATCTGCGGGCGTCCAGCAACATAGATGGTGTGCGAATAGTCACGGCAGTTCTGGAAGCCGGCACGCCGATAAGCCGGCCCAGCAATCACCGTTCCGCGCGCTCCGCTTTCCCCACTCCAGCCGACCGGATAACCGGGGCTGCCGGTTTCCAGCGCGGAAACCTCTGCATCATAAGCCAGCTTCCGGTCTGGTTCGCTCAATGTCTGTCCCAGATTGCCGGAGATGAAGCCGCCTGCCACCGCGCGCGGCTGTTCAGCCGCCCCCAGGGCCAGCCCTGACTGGCCGCTGCTGGCACATCCGGAAACCACACCTGCAAGCAGGAGGACCGCAACAAGAGAGACTGGCGACATGGCAAAGGACATTGATAAGGGCTCTCGACGTAAGGGAATTTACGGCGTGAACAGATAAAACCAACTGTGTTCCGGAAACTTTCCGCTGACCATCAGCTCATCGGAAATAATCCAGATATGAATTCCTTTGCATTTTCTTTGATGCGAAGTGAATTCACTTCACTCGAAAACACTTTGGATCGCGATCCCTCGGGGCTGCATGTGAGCTCTCGGCAACCCCAAGTGGCCCGTCTCTTCTCATATAGCATCAGCCCTGCTCTTCAACAGTTCCCTCTCTGCCATAGAGCGAGCCTGTGCGAGAGTGCCAAATACGCCACAGACGCCACCATCTCCTGCAAGAAGAGAAACTCAGGCCGGGCCGGCATCGCGTCCTTCGCGCACCGCCATCAATTGAGCCGCCTCAGTGCGGCGTGCCATGAGATAGAGCGCAATAGATACGCCCACCACAGCTAGAGCCATGACCCAGCCGGGAACCTCCCCCAGAAGGTGGGAAAGGCCGGACAGCCGGGAAGAGGCCGCCTGAAACTGGTCCACAATGCCAAGGAACATGGCAGGCACACCAAGCCCCACGGCGGCATAGCGGGTTGCAGCCGTTGAGCGGGCAACCACATCCCCCTCCTCTCGCAATTTCTTGGAGGAAATCTCCGCGCGCGCCGCACTCACAGGCCGGCGCCCTGCCGTCGCCAGCCGTGCGGCTGTCGTGGCATCAAGGTGCCCGGTCACCTTCAGGGCCGCCGTGGCCTGAAAAGCCGTGATCCCCGCCACAGTTCGTGGGCCCCACAGGCCGTCTACCCGCCCCACTTCTGCATAGCCGAGATCCCTCAGCCTTTGCTGCACGGAGCGGATTTCGTTGGCAGAAAGCAGGACCGAACCGCTTGATCGCGTTTTCCCAAATGAAACTGAAGCATCCAAGGTCATCAGATGCCTCATCAGCGGCGCAAGACCAATCTGTCGGTCAATGGCAGAAGCTGACCATTTCCCGTCAGCCACATATTTCCCATTGTGATACTGGTTCGAGCCACTCCAGAGATAAGCACTCGGCACACCGCGCATGCGATAGCCAAAGCCATTGAAGCGCTCCCCCTCGAACAGGCAGCGCGTCAGGCTCCACTCAGGCATTCCGCGCCGAAAGCCCTTGATGCCAAGCGCATCGCGTGCCGCCTCCTCCCATGTCGAGAATGGCCCTCTGCCCTTGGGGACAAGTCGTGTCTTGCGGCCCGTACCCAGGATTTTCTCGCCATTATGGAGCAGACCTCTAAAATCACAGCTACTCTCGCGATAATGCAGAACGCCGATAAAAGCCCACGGCACGCCAGTCGCGGCCTCAACGGCCTGATACCTCTGTTTTCCGGTAAGAACCCTGCGGGCGGCAGCTGCAATCTCATCCATCCTCCCGTCAGGGATGGTCATGGCAGCCCACCGGCTTTCATAATCTGGCTGAATACGCTCAAAATCATAAGTTCTGGACATGACCTCTCCGTCCCGGCAAACGCCTCAAAATAAAAAACCGCCCGAAGGCGGCATCAGAGGATGAATGGACAGGGGCTATGTCGCGAACACCCTGCTCGGTGTCAGCGGGAGCACCACATCGGCACCAAAATCTGGTCCTGCCTTGCCCTCGTCACCCCACCACAGCAGATTGACGTGCCAGCCGGGCAGAGCCTCGGGAACCGCGTTTTCATCCGCATCCGGTGGCACAGGAGCGTGGATCACGCCTACGTCATCCACGTCGTACCGCGCATCTAGCCAATGGCCGGATGTCGGCAGCATACCGCCCTCCGGGTCCAGCTCATGCCCGAGTATGGCCTCCAGCCGCGCAAGCGCCGCATCCCTGTCAGGAAACCGCAGATAGATCGTCTTCATGCCCATGTCCTCGCCTGCGCCTGCACCTCGGCATGTGTTCCCTTCAGGGGCCAGACCAGAACTTCATCGCATTCCAGCCGCGCACCCAGGGGCAGGCCAGACGGAACACCGAGCACCGCGCTCGTGATCAGACCAGATGTGCCTGCCCCGGTTTTCACACCCTCCCCCCGATAGCTGGCCGATGTCGCAGCAGGGCTAAAGGCGACGCATGCAGATATTTCGCCGGGAACGATCCCGCCCGATAGCATCGGCGGCGCTTCAACCGGTGGGCGGTAAACCCAGACATTCAGCGAAGCATCCTGAACAAGCATGCGTTTCCCGGCATTGACCGTCAGGATAGGTTGGTACGTGCCGGGCAGAGATGTCGCGGCGGTCCCGCGCACCGCTAAGGTGGCAGCAGTCCCGCCAAGGGTTGCCGCGGCAGCCGCAGACAAGGGAGCGTGGTCGGCCACCCGTGTCACTGCTGTTGTTGTTGTCAGCACCGGCGATGTCGGCGCGCTGCCCTTCTCCAGCTGAGGCAGGTAAAAGGTCGTGCCCGCGCCAACGGCATTCACTGTCGAAGGATGATAGCGGTTCCGGTGGCTTCCCGCCTTGGCAATCACATAGCTGACCCAGACGCGGAACCAACCCTGACCAACCTCTTGAACGCCCGCATTCAGAATGTTGGCCTGAGACGATATGACGGGCACGCCGTCTGTCCATGCGAATGTCGCGAAGTGGGAAACATTCCCGCTATTGTCTGCGGGAATTTCCCAGCCATACAGCGCAAAACCGGAAGCCGTTTCTTTCCGCACAAAAATGGACTGGGTATAAATTTCCCCGACAGCAACCGATAGAAAGGGAGACTGCTCCAGATAGGCCGTTGTACTCCCATCTGTCTGCACCCATCTGGATGCGTTTGTCCCCCCCGTCGGGTCAGCCTGCCCGCCTTCACGCGTGCAGCGTGATCCGGCCCAGCCGGAAGCCATTGTTGCGGACTGAAGCGCGAGGTTCGTCGCCCCACCTTCCAGCACCATGCGCCGATGACCGCCCACATAATCGAAGGCCAATGTGTTGGCCGGCACTTCGGCCAGTGTTCCAGCCGCACTGACCACCCATTTCGGGCCGCCGGAGCGGACCAGAATGTCCTGCGCGGAACAATGCACGTCTGCCAGCGCATAGCGCTCGCGCACCAGATCCGCAGCAAGCGAAGGAGGAACGCCATCCAGCAGATAGGATGCCTGTCGCCACCATGCCTCCTCTTCAGGGAAAACCTCCGCTACAGGACACATCATGTAGTGGATTGCGACACGCACCCGTCCGCCGGTAAAGGCACCACCATTGGCGCTCACCCGCACGGGCGTCGGTTCATAATAGGCGGTTGGCCCAACCACTCCGGCATTGGAAGCCCCCCGCGCGACACCGAGCGAGCCCCCGAATTTCGTCCGCTCGTCTGCCACACCGCAATCATAGGAAGCGGCACCTGTCACCGCCGACAAGGTGCGGGTTGAAACGCCCAGAACGATAGCGCGATCAGGTATGCTGATGCGGGTTTCGATGTAAGCGCCCGAGAGCACCACATCCTCTTCCGCCACATGCGCTTCAATAGCTGCATGATGAGCGGTCGCGGCGAGAGGCGAGACCCACCCCACCCCGTTAAACAGCATCACCCGCCCTTCATCGCGGATAAAGGCCAGCCCCCCTGCGGGCACAGGCAGAAACTCGAATGCGCCAGTCTCCCAACTCGCAATCGCGCCCTCATGCCCTGCGAAAACGCCTTCTGCCCCTGCCGGTACAAACCAGCAGTTCCCCTCTTGTGGCAGAGAAGGCGGGGAAAGGGCCCGTATGCTTTCAAGCTTCAGATGCACATAGGCATCCAGCCGCCGCAGCCCCTCATTATGCGTCACATGTTTCTGCGCCTGGGCCGCTGCCAGATAAGGCAGCCCCAGCCGTGCCGAATGGTCGGACATCAGCATATCCCCGAATGAAAAGAAAAATTCACACCCGCACAGTGGCCCTTAACGCCGCACCGGCACCGACGCTCTGGGAGAGTTGCGCCACGCGAAATGTGAGATGCCTCTGTACTGCACCAAAATCGGCCAGTTCGTCCTCGGCACGATAGGTGAAGCTTGCTATCCCGGTTTCAAACGCACGCACCACCGCGCCGTCTCGCAGCACCTCAATGCGATAGTGCTCCTGCGCTTCACCCAGCGGCACATCCAGCATGTCCCAGCTGTCACCATCCAGCCGCGTGCGCCGGATGAAGGAAGCAACGATCCCACTCGTCGTCCTCTTCGCCCGCAGATGCACCGGAGAGAGCGGCAGGAGAGCGCGCGGGCCCACCTCAGCGCGCAACTCCGTCACATTTTCCCCACCATGGTCTTCGCTGGCAGGCCCGACACGATAGACATAACTGCGCCCCAGCTCGCCCAGTCCACGCGCCACCGGCATCACCGCACCATCCAGCCGCAACAGCCGTGCGCCTTCCGGCCACGCCTGCGCCCCTGCTGCCTCCGTGCCGGCAAGTCCTCGCAACAGCCCGCTCAGGCGATAACTGCGTTCATCCACCAGTTCCGCTTCGGTAAACTGCAAGATTTCCGGCTCCCGTCCCGGTGCCGTCAGCACCAGCACATTGGCACCGGCCAGCACCTGCTCAGCACTGGCGGAATGCAGAACAGATGTATCGAGTTGCACTATCACACGGTTGAAATGGTCAAACCGCCAAAGTGGCCCCGGCCTCAGGGGCTCCAGCAGAACCCCGAATGTTGCATTGGCATTCAGCGGCACAAGCGGTTCAAAGCTTCCGCCATCTATGGAACGCCACACCGCCAGCGTGCCCGGCCAGGGAGAGACCGATGCGGCCAGATATTGAAGTGGCAGAGGCTCACTGGCGGTATGGGCCGGCAGGTCAAGTACCCGCACATCAGGTGGCCCCAGTTCATGAGGCAAACCGGGCTTTCCTCCCTCCATCTTGTCCAGAGGCGCATCAAACACCTCCGGCTCAATGCTGCGGACGGAAATTACACGTGCCTCGGCCTCCTCCACGCGCGTAATTTCGAGCAGGCGCGCGCGCCCATCCAGCGAGAGGCGCACCACATCCCCCGGCATCAGCGAGAGCGAAGATGGAAGCAGCGTGAACTGCACGGCTTCCCGCCCGGCCCACAAATCCTGCAACCACACATCTGCCGCCCGTGCCATCACATTGGCCGGAGCCACCACGGCAAGGCGCGCTTGCGCCACATGGTGGCTCGCGCCCGCCAGCCGTCGGGATGAAACAGAAGCCTGCCTGTAATCCTGCATGGGATCGATGAAACTCACATTCACCTGCCCGGGCAGTTCGCTTTCCTGTGCACGGGTCAGGCTGAAAAGCGGGCCGTCTCTATCCTGCACAAGGTCCGCCTCATCCAGTTCCAGCACTGCGCCTTTGCCACGTGGGCGAAAAGCGATCCGCCCGTCCTCCTCGTTCGCCTCAAAGCCAAAAGCCCGCGCCAGCGGCTCCAATGCTGCACGGGCGGTCATCGGCTCCTGCACCACATAGCCTTCGATAACGCCGGTCAGCCCGGCGCTTTCCACGCCATCCGCACCAAAATCCGCACACAGGCTCTTCACCAGCCCATCCAGCGGGGCAGATCCCAACCGGCCATTCAGCCAGTGGCCCGTGTGCCAGTTGGCTCCATCGCCCCACACATCCTCAAGCAAGGGAAACTGCGGATAAGGCCGCGTATCCCATGTCCAGAGATAGACGCAGCCCTCCTCCACCATCCGCCCGCCATAAAGGGGAGAGAACGGATTATCCTCATCCTCCGCCCCCGCTGCGGAGTCGAAGCAGGCAAGGATGGCGCTGTTGCAGCGACGCTGCACCGTGTCATCACGCACACCATTCGAGAAAGGCGGCAGCGCATTTTCGGCAGATTTAGGGTCAGGAAATGCACTGGGCCGGTTTGGCCCCTTGTCCACTGCCGCGCATCCCGCCTCCAGCAGACGAATAGGCTTGCCTTTTGGCACATAGCCCGTTGGAAGCTCCTGCCGCACGCCGTTCAGGCGCGGATGGTGAGCATTGGCCCACCACGACCACATATCCTTCTGCCTATAGATCCATGGCTCGCCATAGTCCCCATCTGTAATCGGCAGCCGCTGCTGCGCCGCGCGGGCGGCATCATCTGCATAATACCAGTCATAGGCTTCACCCGCCCGCATCCGACCCTTCAGATAAGCCGGCTCATGAATGGATTGCGCCAGTAACAGATCAAGATGATCCACCCCATCGCGCCAGTCCGTGAGCGGGGGGTAATAATCGATGCCAATGAAATCCACCGCATCACTGGCCCAGAGTTCATCCAGCGGAAACGCCACGTCTCCATCACCCAGCGTCTGCGCGCCATATTCGGTCCAGTCCGCTCCGTAGGAGACACGCACGCCCGGCCCCACAATCGCCTTCACATCCTGCGCCAGTCGCACCAGCTCCTCAGCTGCGGGAAAACGCCCGGCCGCATCACGCAGCCGTGTCAAGGCCGCCATCTCGGAACCGATGAGGATAGCCTCCACCCCACCTGCAGCAACGGCCAGATGCGCATAATGCAGCACCATGCGGCGCAGGCTCCACTCGGCCGGCCCTGTATAAAGAACAAGCTGGCCGATGCGCTTGAAATCCGCACCCCGCGCCTTGCCGAAAAGTGCCTCCACCTGTGCCCGGCATGCCGGGGTGCCATCCACCGTGCCCACCCGCTCTGGCGCGGGATCACACACGATACGACCACGCCAGGCATAAGCCGGCTGACCGGCCATTCCGGTCCACGGGTCTTCGCGCGTATTGCCGGCAGCAATATCCATCATCACGAACGGATTGAGGGTTACCTTCAGCCCCGCCGCATTCATCCGGCGGATGGCTTGAATCACGCTTTCATCAGAGGGTGTGCCCCCATAAGCCGCCCGCCCCTCGTGCCGCGATACGGGCGGCACGCTCAGGCGCGTCAGCCCGCCCACAGACCATTCAACCGGCGTTGTACTCTTGAACTGCCGTTCACATCGGGGCTGCACCTTGCACTGGCCCGCACGCAGGTCATCTCCAAACCATGAGACCACCAGCGAAACCCGCTCCACATTCGGGCAGGTCGCGCGCAACTGTTCCAGCGCGGCATTGAAATTGCTCGCCGCACTGGTCACATGCCGGTTTTCCGCGCCATAACTGGACGTACCGAAAACCTGACGTACATTCACTGTGGCATAGCCGAACTCGGTTGCGCCGGGGATCATTGTCACCGCCCGCACCTGCTGTTCCAGTTCTCCTACCGTGCGCTCCACCTCCACGGTGATCTGCGGCAGGCGGTTGCCAAAGCGCGTCAGGTCCAGATTTTCAAACACCACATACGCGATGCCGCGATAGGCCGGCGTGCCCAATGCCCCCTGCCGCGCCTCGATCCACGGGTCAGGCGGCTGGTCCGCAGCACCCATATGCAGGCGCACCGTATTGCGCCGCGTGTCCAGCAGCTTGCCATCCGCCCAGATCCGGCCAATGCGCGAAACAGGCCCCTCGCACAATGCCACGGCGAAGTTGGCATAATAGCTGTAGGTCACGCTGCTCGCCTTGGGTGCGAGACTGCTCCCCTTTCCGCCGACAGATTGCGTCTCTGTCGCCGCCACTTCCTTCAGCTTCGTGGCCCAGATCACCTGCCCTGAAAGGCGTGTGCGCCCATAAAGCCGGGGAATGCCTGCCCCCTGCATGGAGGCCATCACATCCAGATCGGACAAGCGCGGGCCATGGCTGGTGCTGGTGCGGTTTGCGCCAAACAGGGTCTGGTCCACCACCGCCCCGCCCAGCGCGCCCAGTGCACGCCCCGCCACAGCACCGATTGGGCCGAACAATGCGCCGCCCACAAGCCCGCCCGCCGCGCCCAGAAGCAAGGTCGCCATGGAAACCTCATATGTTCAGATTGAAAGGGCTTTCAGCCGACCACGCCGGGAAAAGCAAAAGCGAAGGCGATACGCCTGCGCCACCACGGGCTCAGGGTACCCTCACACACATTGGCCCCGTCATAGGCATGGATGATGCGCGCATCATTCGCGAGAATGGCGATATGCTTTGCCGGCAAATGCGCACGAAAGCGAAACAGCAGCACATCACCCGGCCGGGCATCTGCCAAAGGTAGCCTCCGCATGTGCCGCCTCGCCGTCTGCGCTAGCGTCTCGTGGCGGCCTGCTTCCGCCCAGTCTGGCGCATAGGGAGCCAATGCTTCAGGTTCCGGGCCAATCAGTTCCCGCCACACTCCGCGCACAAGGCCAAGGCAATCCGCTCCATGGCCCTTGAGCGAGGCCCGGTGCCGATATGGCGTGCCGACCCAGCTGCGCGCTTCAGCCAGAATAAGGGCGCGGGTCAACGGCTCCGCCCTCATCGCAGGCTTCCGTCATATCCGCCCTCGCCCGGAACGGCGACAGAGATGATGGCGTCATTCCCCGGCATATGCGGAAAACCCCGGAAGTTCAGTGCATTATGGAAACGGTCACGACAAGTGGCGAACCGCTTGTCACAGCCTGCGCTCAATCGCACCCGGTCCCCATGCGCCACCATCAGCGGAGGGCGCTGCCAGAGCCGCATGATTGCATCCTCCCCCTGCTGCTCATGCGCCTTCACCTCGGTAGCAAAGCCGATATTTGAACCGCTCAGAAACTCCATCCGCCCACGCGCGAAGGTCTCCGCGGCAAAGCCCGCCAGTCCGGCCACCCGCAAGCGAAGTGCCCCCTCAACTGCACGCACCACCCCCTCACCTGTGAAGGCAGGGTTGGTCATGTTCACACCGCATCGCGCATCACCCAGGCTTGCATCACAGCTTGCAGAAAAGATGCGCCCGCTGGTCTGGTTGAGGGCATCGCTCAAGGCACGGATTTCCGCCGTGAATGCGCCGTCATCGCACCGCACCTCACCAATCGTGCCCCGGCGCAGCAGCACATGCTGTTCAGCCGCGTTCCAGTTGATGAGAAAGAGGTCCACCTTCGCCCCGTCATACAGCCCGGCGGCAAGGTCATCCGGTGCCAGGGCATCGTGCGAAAGCGCCCCCGCCACTTCCGCCCCGCTCACAGCCAGCCCCTGCACGCTTGAATTCTCTGAACCGGAAATGCCGGATGCCGCTTTCAGCACCAGCCCCTCCAGCAGCAGGTCGCGATCATGGTCTGTGAAGCCCATCACCACCCCGTCGCGCCGCGTCAGCCGCCAGCCATGACACAAGGTCGTGACGCCGCCGGCCAGATGCGCAGCCAGCGCCTCATTGATATGTCTCATGTGAAGTCCTCGGATAAACTCAGGGGCGGATCTCAAGAAGTGGAATGCGAGGGATTTCTCCTGCTGCAAATGCAGACAAGTTGACCTCAAGAAAATCCGTATCGAACCGCACCGGAACATCGAACATGAAACCGGCTGTCACAACAGCATCGGCCTGTGGTGCAAGATCGGCCATGAACATCACTGTTCCATGGCTTGCATCCAGTGTGTAGTGAGCACCCGCCACCTGCTCCACTCCGTTCACCGCCACACGCACAGAAGCTGCAACAGGCTTGGAAATGGCGCGCACATAGGGCGCATGCAGGCCACCATAGGTCTTGGAAAGGCTGAAACTGCGCGTTGCTCCATCACCAGCACCAATGCGCTGGTCCATTGCGGAGATCGTCACACCCGGAGGTGCGGAAGAATGGTCCAACCGGTCGCGCCAGCGGAAACCATGAAGCCGTCCACGTCGCTCCTCGAAAAATGCCACGACCTCGGAGAGCGCAGCCAGCGTTTTCACGCCATATCCCGCATCCCATCGACGGCGCGAATCGGCCATGCGTGTATTGCGCTCCTCCCGTCCGGTGGCAGTTGTCACCACCTGGGTCACCCGCTCAGGCCCACCCGAAGCACCCAGCGCAATATCGAGAGGGAACAAAACCTCATGGAAAGCAGCCATATCTTGCTCCGTTTCTCACGTCTTGAGCCAGCACAGTAGAAACCGGCTTGACTCAGTTGATTGTGAAGTCTTGATTTTCCTGATCCTCGGTGAGGAGGGAGCGAAAACATGGCCAGAACCCCTGCCCGCACACCCGCCAAGAAGACAGCCGAAAAGACACCCGTCTCCGGCACGGCGGCTGACGCACCTGTTGCAGCACCACGCAAACCACCAGCCGTGAAATCAAAACCTGAAACTCAGGCAGAAGCCCCGGTTGCGAAGACGAAAGCCGCCTCCAAAGCTGGAACCAAGGCCGCGAGTACGGCAAAACCCGCACCCGCCCCAGTCAAGGCAGAAGCTGTCAAGGGAGAACGCCCGAAAGCGGCATCGACAAAAGCAAGCAGCGGAAAGGTTCGCAAACAGCCGGCAGTTGAACCGGCCGAAAGCACCCCTGCACCCGTGCGTGTAAAAGCTGAAGCGACCAAAACAGCGCGTCCGAAAGCTGCCTCAGCCAAGGCTCCGCTCATCGCCACGCTTACACCGCCACAGGCCGAGACCAAATCTTCCGCCGGCAAAGCGTCTGCCGTGAAGACTGCAAATGTGAAATCAGCCACAGCAAAACCAGCAGCAAAGGTCATTGCAACTGAAGGTGGGGCGCAAGAAAAACCCAAAGCGGCAGCTACAAAAACGAAGCCGGCAGCGGCATCAAAGCCTGCACCGGCACAAAAGCCAGCCTCAAAAAAGGCACCCGCCAAATCTGTCACTTCAGAAAAAGCGCCGGCGGCCGAACCGACGCCCAAAAAACCTGCCCGTGCCCCGGCAAAGGGCAAGGCTATCAAACCAGCCTGACATCACCTGTCATCACTCCCGGCCAAGCAACCGGAATGATGACAGGCTCTCCATCCCGCAGACAGACTGAACCCGGCGCACACTGAATTTCATGCTTGAAGTCTTGGGATGATATAATCTCAGGATTTTCATTCTAGGATTACACACAAACCTTCACGCACCACGCTGCCCTCTTGCCACGGCTCGTGCCACTAGACCAGAAAGATAAGCATCCGAACGCCGGAAGGCCGAAAGATCCGGTGTGCTCACATTCACAGTCACGGCTGTCGTGCTGCCCCCTCCGGCCATGCGCACACCCAGATTTCCATCACTGCCGCGCGCCAGCGGCATAATGGCCTCTGCTCCCTTCTCTCCCATCAGCCCGAAACTTGCGCCGCCGCCACTCATGGGAAAATAGGTCGGCGCAGCCACCATGCCACCGCGCGCGAAGGGCCGCACCCGCCCGGCATCCATCACGCCGCCCTGCGCAAATGCCAGCCCACCCGTCAGGCCAAACATCATCGAAGAGAGACCACTCTCCAGCGGCTTCAGGGCTGCCGTCAGTGCAAGATTTGAAAGCCGCCCCGCCAGTTGCTCAATCACACTTGAAAAGTCCTTGCCCTGCACGACCAGCCCTGTGAAGGCCGAAGACAAGGCCCGCGACATACCACGGGTCGAGGTTTCCACCTCTCCCAACGCACTTCTGGCCTGCCGCGTGTCCACGGCAATCGCAATATCGACAGTTTCAGTCACAGTTGCATCCTTCAACGGATCTCATCAGGAAACCGCCTCATCAGCGCCTCCATCTCCACCCGTGGCAGCGCCGGGGGCTGCTGTGGCGCCAGTAACCCCAGAGCGGCAGCCAGTTCGCGAGGGGTCATGCGCCAGAACTGTTCCGGTGGAAGCCGCAGAACGCCCAGCCCCGCCGCCAGTGCCTCATCCCACGGAAAGCAGGCCGGCATAGGGGCGGCGCAGTTCAGGCCTTCTGCGGCTCCAACGGGGGGCGGGCCAGTTCCTCGCCATTGTCCCCCACGGGCTCAACACCAAAAGTTGCGGCGAGTAGTGCTGAAACAATGCGCGCAAACCCAGCCACGCCTCCATCCGCCCGCATCCCCTCCACATCCTCCAGCGTCACATCCGCCCCCGCACCGCGCAACCCGGCATGGATGATCCGCGCCGCATCCCGCGCAGAAAGCCGTCCGCTTTCAAAACGCTGCGCCAGCGCCATCAGATCTGCGGCTGCGAAAGCCTGCTCCAGTTCCGCCAAGGCACCAAGAGTCAGCACCAGCGTGCGCGGATGACCATCCAGCACCGCACAGATTTCGCCCCGTCTTGCATTCGCCATGCTCTTTTCCTCACGCAAGCGCCGCGAAAACCAGTTCACCGCCACTTTCCAGCGTCAGCTCGAAGGTCACCTCCCGATCATGCTCACCGGCAATTTCCAGTGCGGAGATCTGGAAGGGCCCTGTCACCGTGCCGAAATCGGGGATCACCACCTGGCTTTGCACCAGCGCTCCCGCGAAAAAGGCCTGCCGCACCAGCGCATCAGATTGCGCATCCTTGAAAACACCAGATCCGGAAATCGCGGCCCGCCGCACACCTGCTCCATCCAGCAACTCACGCCAGCGCCCGGCAGATTCCGCATGGGTCACATCCACGCTCTGTGCATTGAAAGAAAGCGTGCGCGAGCGCAGGCCCGCCACAGTCACCATCCCCGCGCCGGAATCCATCTTCAGCAGCAGGTCCTTGCCCTTCTGCGCACTCATGGGAATCTCCATTTCTGAAAAGAGGAACGGCCAGTGCTCACACGGGTTCTGTCACAGCCCGGAACCGCACAAGTGCGTGGAAGGTGCGCCCATCCTTCTCGCGCACCACCTCTGCCGTTGTGGCCCGCAGATTGGCGAGGTGGTGCCCTTCCAGTGAAAGCGGCACATCATGCAATGCATGCTGCACGCCTGCCGCGAGTGCGAAAGCTTCCGCACGGCCACCGCTGCGTGAGAAAACATGCAGTGTCAGCGCATGCTCTGTCCCCGCCTCGGTGCCGGTAGACCAGTCGCTCACCAGCGCCTCACCCAAGGCGATATAAGGAAACACAGCATCCCTCGGCGGCACATCGAAGATGCGCGGCCCACCCAGCATGCCCAGTAGCCGGGTATCCCCGGATAATGCACCGTGGATCGCTGCACGCAGGCTTAGTGCCGGGCTGGTCGAGGCCACGCTCATGCGCCACGCCCCCGTTTGCGTTTCTGGAAATCGAGACGGATACGGTCCAGCATCGGTTCCCCCTCAACATCAACTCCACCGCGCAGGCGTGCCAGCACCGTCTCATCCACCACGCGCACGAGCGGACGCTGCGCAGGCCCCTCCACATGCGGCACCGCGCCGGTTTCTTTGGCAATTTCCCGCGCCAGTTCCTGCGCACCACTCCGGGCCACAGCCACGACAGTCGGTTCCAGCTTGTGCACGGTCAGCCGTCGGGCCAGCCCTGCCAGTCCACGTTCGGAAATGTTCACTCTCATGGCTGTTCCTCCCGGCACCGACAGCGCGCAAATCGCCCCCAGCCGTCAGCAGTGCTCACCGCTTCCACATGGAAAATCCGGCTGCCCAGCAGCAACCTGTCTCCGGTCGCAATGGTGGTGGGTGCCCGCACGGTGATGCGCATTGCATGCCCGGCCCGTGCCCGCTCCTCGGCTATGGCGAAATCGGTGGATGCGGACTCCACCCGGCCCCAGATGCTGTCCACCAGCACGTAGTGCCGCGCCACACCGCCCGCTCCATCCGGTACATCCACGAAGGTCTGGTGTTTCAGACGCTGGCGCAAAGTACCGAGCCGAATGACCTGCGCACTCACATCCGCACCAGCCGGTAAGGCGCGATCAGTTCCGCCACCGTTCCCGGTATGAGGCTGGCTTCGCCCACGCCATCGCGCTGTTCGTAGAAATGCGACACCATCAGGCGTATCGCCTGCACCAGATCCGCAGGCACATCAGCGGCCTGCGCTCCATATCCGGCTTCAACAGTGATGGAAATCGCCTCCGGGCCTCCGGGCTGCGGTGCACGGGTCAAGTCCACCAGCAGCAGCCCGCCCCCGCCAGTGCTGGCGCGCAGCACCCCATCCGGCAGCATGCGGTCTGTGCCATCACCCCCGCGCACCTTCGCCTCGATGACAGATCGCACGGGTGCCACTGGGCAGGCCAAAATCCCTCCCACCGGCCAGTCATCGCGGGTGAAACGCCATGTCTGCATCATCAGCACCCGCCCGGTGCGGGCCTCTACCCAGCGACGGGCGGCGATGATCAGCGCATCCACCAGCGCATCTTCATCCTCATGGTCAATGCGCAGGAATTCCTTTGCATGCGCACGCGTCAGCGGCTCGGCCAGAGGGCCGGCAACAAGTTCTGCCATCAGTGGGCTCCATATGAGAAAAACATGCCGCAAGAGAGCGACTTATCGAATTCCGGAAACCGCGCCTGTCGGTGCAAAACAACGCAAGATCAGCGTTCTCTGCAGCACCGCCCGCCCCTCAACCGTTCATCCGGGCAAGACAACCATGCCGCCGCTAAAACTCCGGATTGACGCGCACACGGGGCAACGGCACAACCATATGCATGATGCGCCTTCGCACCCTCGGTTCCGCCATGCTGGCCCTTGCCGCCGGCCTCGCTCTCGCCAGCCCTGCACGGGCCATTGTGGGGGGGGGCCCCGCCTCGCCAGATGTGGCCGCGCACAGCGTGCTCATCGTGTCCACGCGCGGTGCATCCTGCACCGGCACGGTGCTGGCGCCAGACCTTGTCCTCACCGCCGCCCACTGCGTTGCCCCAAAAGCGGACTATGCCGTGGCGCTGGTGGATGAAAGCCCGCCGCGCCTTCTTCCGGCAGCCGGCATTGCTCTTCATCCGCATTTTGATTCCAGCCAGTTCCGAAGCCGCAAGCCCACACCGGATCTCGCCATCATGCGCTTGGCAGAGCCCCTGCCCGGCCGCTTCCGTCCGGCCCGCATCGCGCGTGATGGCATCCCTCCGAAAGGGACCTCTCTCCAGCTGGCCGGCTATGGCATGACCCAGGATGGCGCAGAGAAAACAGCCGGCAAGCTGCGCATGGTTTCGCTCCCTTCCATCGGCACCACAGGCGGCATCATGGTGCGCCTGTCGCAGGGCAGTGGAGCGGGAGCCTGCACCGGAGATTCCGGCGGCCCGTCCTTCCGCAACGGGGCGGTTGCCGGGGTCACCAGTTGGGTCACGGCAGCAGGCGGAAAGCGCGGCTGTGGTGGCGTCACTGGCGTTACTCTCGTTTCCCTGCACAAAGACTGGATCGAACAGGCTGCGCGCAGCCTTGGCAGTTCACTGGGAGAATAAGAAATGGCTCACGGCACGCCCTTCTTCTTCAGATCAGCGCGCCGGGCCATGTTCGCCCTCGCAGCCCTTGGCACGGGGCTCATCCCCTCGCTTCCAGCCACTGCGCAGTCTGCCTCAAAAGACGAGAGTTTCGACCACGCCATTTGCCGCCTCATTGATGAGGCATCGGCAAAGGAAGGCCTGCCCACCGCCTTTTTCACCCGCCTCATCTGGCGCGAAAGTTCTTTCCGCCCTCATGTGGTCAGCCATGCGGGAGCACAGGGCATCGCCCAGTTCATGCCCGCCACGGCCCGTGCCCGTGGGCTGGAAAACCCGTTTGATCCTGCCAGCGCCATCCCCGCCTCTGCCAGTCTGCTTGCAGATCATCTGAAGCAGTTCGGAAATCTCGGCCTGGCCGCCGCCGCCTACAATGCCGGGCCGGGCCGGGTCAGCCGTTTTCTGGCCGGCGGAGGCCTGCCGCTTGAAACCCGCGATTATGTGCGTTTCATCACCGGGCGCAGCGCAGAACAATGGGCAGCGCTGAAACGGCGCGAACTCGTCACCCTCGCCACACCGGAAGATATGGGCAAAGCGGCAGATACCACCGGAGCACAGACACCTCTCCCGCCCTCAACCGGTCCAGCCTCCGCATCAGCTCCTGTTCAGCCCGCAGCCCCCACCACCGCCAGCGTGCCGCTGACAGCCCCTGCCGAAGACCCAACCGGCGCAGGTCTGTTTCCTGCCGAACCATGCCTTGCCACCCTCGCCAGCCTGCGCAAGGGCGTGCCCGCACCGGGCGGTGAGGTAAACCCGCTATTTGCCCCATGGGGCGTACAAATCTCTGGCAACTTCTCGCGCAGCACGGCACTGAACTCCTATCGCCGCGTGGCGGATCGGCACAGCGCGGTGTTCGGAGATCTGACACCTGTGATCGTCGCAACCCGGATGGGTGGACGCGGGCACCGTGTCTTCTATCGCGTGCGCCTGCCCGCCCAAACCCGTGGCGAGGCCAATGCCTTGTGCAACCGGCTGCGCAAATCAGGCGGGGCCTGTATTGTCATGCCGAACTAGGGCATGCCACAAAGTGTGGCTTGAACACCCATTTGCATGATGAATAGCGTACCGGCCCGCCCCGCCGTCATCACCCTGCTGCCGCCTGCTCTTTCCAGGCCAGACCCGCCATCTTCACCAGCAACTCGGCATAGCTCCAGCCATGCGCGCGGGCAGCGATAGCGGTCAGGCTATCCTGATCCTCGCGCCCCGGTCGCCCGGCTCCGGTCAGGTTCGGCTTCATGTTCAGGTCAAAAATGCGGAACATCCCGTCCGCATCAGCCCGGCAATCTATGCGGCTCAGCGCCCGCGACTCCACAAGCGTCGCGGCCTCCATGCAGGCCTTCGTGATGGCTTGCACGCCCTGCGCCTCCTGCTCGGCCGGCGTCAGTGCACGGCTGTTCTGCGTCACCGCAACCAGCCCGTTATAGGGCGCGACCCCGTCGTGATGATTGAAACGCAGTACGGGTGGCAATGCCAAAGGCGCTTCACCCGCATGGCCCGGCAGAATACTGAAGGTGAGTTCATCACCCGGCAGATACTGCTCCACGATCACATCTGCACCGAACCGTCCGGAAGAAATCAGCTCCTGCGCAGCGGTCATGAAAGCAGCATGGCTCTCCACCCGGCTCACACCCTGGCTGCCCCGCCCGCGTACAGGTTTCACAACCAGCGGAAAGACCAGCCCTTCTGAAGCCAGCGCGTCTTCATCCAGCGCGGAAAGGGCCCATACGCCGGCGCGGGCCTCCGGCGCGGCGCGCAGGGAGGCTGCAACCGGCAGGCCGTGTGCCCGCAAAAGGGCATTGGTGGCAAACTTGTCATCCCCCGCCTGCATCGCCGCCGGCAATTGCCCCACGATCCAGAACTGGTCCAGCACCTGTTCCAGCGGATGTCCATGGAACAAGACCGTATTGGCCCACAACAGGGTTGCACCCTTTTGGCGCGCGGCTTCAATACCTTCACGCGTATCGGGAAAAACCCAGTCCAATGGCACATTCGGGTCCGAGGCAGCCTGCGGCGTCACCACATCCTGCCCCCATGCGCGCAGATTGAAACCGATATCCGCCCCGCCATCGGAATAACCGCCGGGCTTGGCATCCTTGCGCAGACCGTCGATCACGGGCGGTGGAAGTGCCTGATACAGAATGGCAATTTTCTGTGCTCGCAGCATGTCGCCATTCATGTCCAGAATTTCCAGCATCTTCTCACCCGCTCAGTACACATCCGTGCAGTCTAAAGCATTTTCGGGAGCAACAATGGCCGATGCATGGAACCCGGGCACCGGCCATCACATTGGAACCTCAACAAAAGGGGCGGCAGAAAGACTGCAGCCCCCATATTGTCATGCCGCGCTGAATTTCATCAGCTTCACGGCATCAAAGTCCTGCACCCCGCCGCCCACGCGCTTGGTGGTATAGAACAGCACATAGGGCTTGGCGGAGAAGGGATCGCGCAGAACACGCACCCCGGCACGGTCCACCACCAGATAAAAGCGGCGGAAATCGCCAAAAGCGATGGCGCAGGCATCCTTCGCCATGTTCGGCATGTCCTCGCTTTCCACCAGCGCAAAACCCATCAGGCTGGCAGGTTGGCCAGCGGCGGCAGGTGGTGCCCAGAGATAATTGCCGTTCTCGTCCTTCAGCTTGCGCACCGCGGCCTGCGTGCGGCGGTTCATGAGGAAGCTGGCATTGTGGCGGTAGCCGCCCTTCAGCGCATAAACCAGATCCAGCAGTCCATCGCCGGGGTCACTCGCCGCGAATGCACCATCGACACCGCTCGCCACATGGCCCACCTTGCCCCACACCCACGCGCTTTCCGCAACCGTGTCATAGGAGAGGAAACCGCGCGGCCGCGCCACCCCATCGCCATTCACAAAGGCGGCCCCCTCCTGCGTGGCGAAGGCGGTGTCCACCTCTTCGGCCAGCCATTCCTCCACATTCACCTGCGCATCATCCAGCAAGGCCTGTGTGGCAGCCGGCTGGGCATAAAGCTCCATGGCCGGAAAGGTCAGTTCCGCCAGCACCGGGCTATCGGTCTGCGGGCGCGCAGCCGTCTCTGCCGCCCAGCCAGCCACGGGACCAGAGGTCATGAACGGCTTGCGCAGCGTGCCGGCCCCGATCGTGCGCACGCTTGCCAGTGCACGGATGGGAGAAAGCGCGGTCAGGCGGCGTCCAATCTCGCTCTCCGTTTCATATGGCACCAGATAGCCACCATCCGCTCCAGAGCCGGCAGAAAGCGCCTTTTCCTCCAGAGACTTGAGACCTCCCGCCTCGCCGTGGCGCACATAGCTGTCGAAAGCCGCGCCATGCTCGCGCCCGGCCGCAGAGCGTTCCGGCGCACCGCGCTGGCCATCCAGAGCAGGGCGACGCGCCTTGGTGGCCAGCGCATCCAGCCGGGCCTGCTGGGCATCCAGCGCGGCATCCATGCGGGCCAGCTTGTCCAGCGTCAGCACATCCGCCCCACGCCGCTCCATTTCGGCGAGCCGGGTCTCATTGGCTTCCTTATAGGCCTCGAAAGCGGAAAGAAAATCCGCCATAACGGCTTGCGACTGCACATTATTCGGCATCACCATAGCCACCTTGGTCTCGGGGGCGCAGATGTTATTCGGCATGAGATCTTCCTTTGGGAGAAAAAGACAGAACAGAACAGCGCGCACGTCTTCGGTGCATCCGCTGACAATCGGGAAATGGAAAATCAGCCGCCGTTCAGGCTGGCCCGCAGTCGCCCCATGGCGCTGACAAGAGCAAGCGAGGGCAGCGCCATCTGCGAACCATCGCTCACTGGCACATGGGCAGAAGTTGCACCTGTAATCCGTGCACCCGGCTGCATGGGAAAGGTCACGATCGAGACCTCCCACAAATCAATGCGCGAAAGCCGCCGCACCCGGCTTCGCGGGTCTGTGTGGGCCTCCACGGCCTTGAAGCCGATGGAAAGACCATCCAGCGCCCCCTCCTCCACCAGTGCCGCGCATTCACGGGCACGGGCCACGCGCGGGGAAAGATGGCCGCGCACATAAAGCCCGCGCGCATCCTCCACCACATGTGTCCAGACCCCGATGGGCTCTGCAGGATCGTGCTGGTAGAGCATCCGCACCCCACCAGCGCCCTGTCGCATCAGGCTTCGGACAAATGCACCCGGCAGCACCATGTCCCGGCCCAGATCCGTCACATTAAACAGACAGGCATAGCCTTCCACGGTAAAGCCGCCACCGGCATCGGCATGTTCCGCCATGCTTCAGCCCTCCGCGCCGGCTGAACCGGAAGATGCCGCAGCGCCATTCTTGCGGCGCCGGGCCTTGTCCAGTCGTTCCAGCGTGGCCACAAATTCGCGGAAAACATGGCCCGCAGCAGAAGATGAACCCGCACCGGACTTCACCGCACCGCTGCGCCCCGCACCACCGGATGCACGGTTACGGGCCGGGGCGCCGTCCAGCGCACGAATGCGCGGCGCCGCCGCCTTTTGAAAAGGAGCACGCATACAAACTCTCCAAATGGTGAAAATCAGAAATGGAGCGCGCTGCTCCAGCAGCCCTCGCCACAGGAAGGCCCCAAAACCCGGGTGAACTGCCAGCCATCACAACAAGGCATCACCGTCATGGCACGCACTCTTCCGGCTCTTCTTCTCCTCAGCGCATCATGCTTGCCCCTTGCCGCCCATGCAGCAGCAGATGCCCCCAAGGAGCCGCCCGTACAAATGGCGAACCCGGCATCGGTTTACTGCATCAAGATCGGTGGAAAGCTGGAGATCCGTAAGGAGAAAGACGGTGAGGCCGGATATTGCCACCTGCCGGATGGCCGCGTTGTTGAAGAATGGAAGCTCTTCCGCGCAGATAACGCACCAAAGTCCGGCAACTAGGCTCAAAGCACATACACAGGGCTGGCACTCTTCACCTGACACATCACCCCTCATCCTCAAAATGAGCGTTGAAGCGCGCCAGTTCGCGGATGAAGTCATCCAGCCGCGCTGTTGCCTGCGCCAATGCGCCCAGAATGCGCCAGCATGCGGCGGAAGCGAGCAGCGCCCATAGCAGCAATGCCAGATGCGCCAGATCTCCCCGCTCCGCAAAGGCGCGGATGAGCGGCTCCATATGCACCTCCCTGTTTGAAGACGGGCCTGATGCTACAGCGCCCAGACCGACGCCTCATGCGCTCGGTCATGCGTGCGCAATTGCCAGATGAGGGTGCGAGAGCATCGATGGTGCAAACTCATGCGCCATAGCCCACGGCCGCGCGTTTTTCTTCCTCACTCAGGAAGCCCGCAGCCCCCACGCGCGCCCACAGTTCCGTGCGCTCGCCAGAAAGCGCCTCCACCTGATCCAGATCGGGCACCAGCCGCAGATCGGAGCCATAAGCCGGCCCCAGCCAGCACGAAAACCCTTCTGCCACCCGCTTCACCAGAGGCAGCACGCTTTGCCGCCACAGGGCGCGATTGGCCTCTGCATAGTTGGAATAGGTGTTGTCTCCCGGTATCCCCAGCAGCAGGGGCGGCACGCCAATCGCCAGCGCGATCTCCCGCGCGGCGGAATTGCGTGCGGCCTCGAAGTCCATATCCTTTGGCGAGAGTGAAAGCGGCCGCCAGTCCAGCCCGCCTTCCAGCAGCAAGGGCCGCCCCGCATTGGTTGCCCCTTGAAATGAGGCTTCCAGTTCGCTTTTCAACCGCTCAAACTGCTCTTCCGTCAGAGCCCCCGCCCCGCCATACACCAGTGCACCGGAAGGGCGGGCGGCATTGTCGATCAGCGCCTTGTTCCAGGCACTGGCGGAATTGTGCATGTCCAGCGCCTGCGCCGCCGCCTCCAGCGGAGCAAAGCCATAATGATCATCCAGCGGGTTAAAGGCCGTGAGATGCAGAATGGGCGGCACATCCACCCCCTCCACCATACTGGCCTGCGAAATCCGCTGGGTCCGACCTGCCAGCGTGTAATCATAAGCCTCCGGCCAGCCATCCGTCCCCGGCACCACCCGCATCCTGTCCGGGCGCAGCACATGCAGTTCACGCAGGCGGCCTTCCACCGTCACCGCTTCCACATAGGCATTTCCAGCTACCAGCAGATAATTCACCACCGCTTCCATCAGCGAAGTGCCGGTTAGCCGGGGATTTGGGCGGGCCAGAAGAGCCAGAAGCGGGTGCTCATCCAGTTCACGCGCGCCTTCCATCAGCACCAGCGGGACCGAGGCCGCCGCTTCGCCAATCATCCGTACAGCACGATAGGCGATGGCATTGCGTGCATATCCCTCCCGCGCAAGGCTGGCGAAATCACGCCCACTCCACCGCGCCCGCCCCGCACCCAACAGCGCCACCAGCGCTGCCGTGCGGCTGGCCTTGGCCTCCGGTGGCACGAATTTGCCCCGCAAGGGCGCGAGAAAGGAAGAGAGCATCAGCCAACCTCAATAAAAAAGCCGCGCGGGTAGAACCCAGCGGCTGGAAAAGATTTGAAGAGATCTTCGAGGCGAGGAAACAACACGATCCCTGAACAGAAAATCTTCTCCCCGGATCCGGGCCGAGCGTGCAGATCATGAGGCTCTGTCCCGAAAACAGCCCCGGATGTTGCTCGTCATATCAAAGCCCACGCACACGCGGTGGCGGGGCCCGCGGCTTCAGCGCAAGCGCGGTCAGTGCCCATACCAGCGCATCCACGCGGTCAGGCGAACGGCCAGAGAAAAGCCCTTCCGGCCCAAAATCGCACATCTCGTCCTCAAGGGCGGGAAAGGTGCCGCAATGGCGCACACGGCCCTGCTCATAAAGGGCGGCAACAGGCTCTGCGCGCAGGAATTTTCCGCGCGTGGCCCGCACCTGTTCCACCGGCACGCCGGCATCCACCTCGGCGATCACCGCGCGCACCATTTCACCGCCCTGGTTCACCTCGGCCACAATGATGTCCGCCTCAAACCGGCGATACAGCGCCACGGCCTTGCCCGCCCACTGGGCCGGGCGCAGGCCTCTTTCGCTTTCATCCGCCAGCACATGCAGGCTGCCGTTCGCATCCATGCCTGCGCAGACAATACCGCACGCATCCGCACCGGCGCGAGAAGATGCAGGCGGGTCGATCGCAACCGCAATCCGCATCAGTGGCGGCGCATCGTCTTCCCGCACGGCCTCCAGCCCTGCACGCGTCCACAAGGCATCGGCGCGATCTTCGATCAGTTCGCCATCCAGTTCCTGCCGTCCCAGCCGCGTGCCGCCATAGCGCTTGAGTACATGCCCGAGAAAACCGGGCGCCAGATGCAGCGCATTATCCGCCGTCTTCGCCCGCGTCACCGCCACATGCGGGTCCGCCAGCAGACGACGCAGAAGCGCAGAGGGGCGCGGCGTGGTCGTCACCATCTGGCGCGGACTGTCTCCAAGGCGCAGACCAAATTGCAGCATGTCGAAGGCATCATCTGCCCGCTTCCATTTGGCCAGTTCATCCAGCCATGCCGCCGCGAATTGCGGTCCGCGCAGGCTCTCCGGGTCTTCTGCGGAAAACCCCTGCGCCACCGCCCCATTCGGCCATTCCAACCGCCTGCGCGTCGGCTCCCATTTGGGCCGTTCATCTCGCGGGTGAATGGCAAGAAGGCCGGAAATGCCCTCCACCATCACCTCCCGCAGATCAGCCATGGTTTCCGCCACCAGCGCGATGCGCTCCACCGGGCGATGGGCAAAGGGCGGGCGGCCCAATGCCAGCCCGCGCACCCATTCTGCCCCGGCGCGGGTCTTGCCTGCCCCGCGCCCGCCCAGCACCAGCCATGTGTTCCAGGCCCCGCCGCCCTGCGCGCATGCGGGTGGAAGCTGGTCCTCGCGCGCCCACAGCGCCCAGTCCGCCAGCAGGTGGCATGCTTCAGCCTCACTCAGGCTCGAGAGAAACTGCCGCGCTGCCTTCTCCGTCTGTGCGCAGGCGCTCAAGGCGGCGCGCAAGTTCACGACGGAAGTCATCGAGGTCACGCCCGCTTCCATCATTCGTATTCATCCCGGTCTGTCGGGCGGCGTCATCCTCCGCCGCAGTCAGTTCCCGCAGGGTGCGGGCTATCAGCGCCAGTGCGCGGGCGTCTTTCTCGCTGTCCGCAGCCGTGCGCGCGGTCTGCTCATCTGCATCCATCCCGGCCCACATCCGGCCTTCAATTTCGGCCACCTGCCGTTCCGCCGTACGCCACAGGCGCGCCAGAAGGCGCTGGCGCGGGGGCAACCCACCCGGTCCCCGCACCGGCTTTTGCCGACGTCGCGCAGGAGTGCATTCGCCTTTCAGAGTGCCTGAAGCATGAACGATAGCGGCATTCGCCCCCCTGCCGCTCTTACCCGTCACCACGGTTTCAGCCTCACCCGTGAGTGATGCGCCAGCACACCCGCTATGCCCGTCGCGTCCATGTCTTGCGCCAGCCTTTCCCCTCGGCTTGCGGCCACCCGCACCTTTGCGTCGTTGCCTCGCCGTCATTGTTTCTATCCGGCGCGGCACCGGGCTCAGCGTCACAGCACCATCATTGGCCACCACACGGTCGATCCAATAATAAATGGTGCGGATGCCCAGCCCTGTGCGCCGGGAAATGTCGGCCAATGGCATCCCCTCTGTATAAAGCTGGCGTGCAAGGCGCGCCGTATCAGGCGGCACCTTCAGGGCGACCCGCGCGGGCAATGCTGTTTCCGGCATGGCAAATCCAAAGCTGAATGCTTTCCGGCAGCAAACATGCGGCAGGGTACGGACCCGGACAGAATGGATCACCCGCCAGCGCAGTGCCGGGACGCAAAAAGACACATCGTCAAAACCCCGCACTGGCGGGGTCAGCCGATTGTCGAATGAAAGAGAACGCCAGACCCTGCACCGCGCGGCACCGCTGCGGTCGCAACTCTGGAACATGCCAGGACACTACCCGGAGAGCGCATCGCTGTCAAGGATAAAAATCCTAAAAAGGAAAATTATCCTAAACTCGAGACATCACCTCATCCGGCTCTTCTGCCTGCGCCCGGTTTCGACCGGCCATCTTGGCGCTGTAGAGCGCCTTGTCCGCGCGCCCATATATGGTGCTGAAGGTATCGCCCGGTCGCACCGCCGCCACACCGGCGGAGAAGCTGTAGCCAAAGTCCGGGCGCTCAGCCAATGGGCGCGATGTGCGCACCATCGCCAGCATCCGGTTCACAATCCTGAGGGCGTCCTCAAGCGCCGTATCTGGCAGCACCAGCACGAACTCCTCGCCCCCCACCCTGCCGAAGCAGTCGGAACGGCGCACCTGCGCATTGATGCGCCCCGCAAAGTCCCGCAGGATCATGTCGCCCGCCTGATGTCCGTAGCGATCATTGATATATTTGAAATTATCGAGATCGAGCACGCAGACGCAACCGGTTGTGCCAGCGCCCAGTTCCAGCCCCTTGCGGGCCAGCATGTCATCGATGCGCGCGGTCACGAAACGCCGGTTCGCAACGCCGGTCAGGTCATCTGTGTGAGAGTCCTGTATCGCCTGGTCACGCGCCACACGCACGGTGCGTGCATCTGCCCGCACAGCGGTGATGTCACAGGAAATGCAGAGCATCCAGCCATCATCACAGGTGCTCTCGGTGAGAAGAATCCATCGTCCGTCATGAAGCTTCAGTTCGGTATGGCGCACCGCCACCTTGCCCCGGCTTGAGCGGGCCGTGGTCAGCCATGCCTCGAAATCCCGCGTGGGGATAATCGGCCCCACCTTGCGCTGGAAGCAGCGCCGCATGAGCTCCGACCATGTCGGGCTTTCATCCTGCTCCACCCCATAGGCCACCCGGAAAGCGTGGTTGGCATAGCGCAGGCGATCCTCCCCATCATAGGCAGCGATCAGCACCGGCGTCTTTTCACGCAGGCGTTCCAGATGTGTCGCGATGTCATTCATAGGTCACCCGGCGCACCCTACTGTATCGACCCACGAAAGGGATGAGGCTGACAGATTCATCCTCCCATTGTGAAACAGGCATGTGTCTGTTCCCGGTCAATATGCCTGATTCCACACGCCTCTGCGTGTATGGCATGACTGCCCCACACATGCCCCCCTTGAAACTCGCGTGCAAGACCGTCAGAAAGCCCGGTTTTGGAGGATGGTATGATCGCTTGTGGGCTGGATTTCGGCACGTCGAACACAACCCTCGGGCTAAACCATCCCGATGGTCCGCGTCTGTGTACCCTTGAAGGCGCGCACGAAACCGTGCCCAGCGCCATCTTCTTCGGTGCGGATGGCACAAGCCGCATCGGGCGCGCCGCCATCTCTGCCTATGTTGAAGGCGTCGAGGGACGCCTCATGCGCGCTCTCAAATCCGTACTTGGCAGTGCTCTTCTGGATGAAGCCACCCGCATTGGCCGAGAGCGCGCATCCTTTCGCCAGGTCATTGGCCGCTTTATTTCCGAGGTGAAGAGCCGCGCAGAGGCACAGGCCGATGGCGAGATCAGCGCTGTGGTGCATGGCCGCCCGGTGCACTTCGTGGATGGTGACCCGGAGGGTGACCGCGCGGCCGAAGATGCCCTACGCGACATCGCCCATTCCATCGGGTTCCGCGACATCCTCTTCCAGTATGAGCCCATCGCCGCCGCGCTCGACTATGAGCAGCAGATCTCCCATGAGGAGATCGCCCTCATCGCCGATATTGGCGGTGGTACATCGGACTTTTCTATCGTCCGCATCAGCCCGGCGCGTCGCCATGTCGCGGATCGATCCAGTGATATTCTCGCCAATGACGGCGTTCGCATCGGCGGCACGGACTTCGACCGCGTGCTGAGTCTCGCCACCCTCATGCCTTTGCTGGGCTATGGCACGCCGATGAAACGGGCGGGGCTGGATGTGCCCTCCAGCTATTTCCATGATCTGGCGAGCTGGCACTCCATCAATCGCCTCTATGAACCCAAAGTCTTGCGCGAAATCCGCGAGGTGCGCCGCGAGGCCTGTGCGCCCGAGCGGCTGGATCGGCTGATGCAGGTGATCGAGGAACGGCGCGGCCATGCGCTTGCAGGCTCCGTTGAAGCCGCCAAGATCGCACTGGCTGCCGAGCCCGGTACCCATATCCCGCTGGGCTGGATGGAACGGGATTTTGCACTGGGCCTTACACAGCCCGAACTGGCGGAAGTCACCAGCCTGCTCGCGGTGCGCATCGCCGCCCGCATCGACAGCCTTCTGAAACAGGCTGGCCTGAAGCATTCGGATGTGGATGCCCTGTTTCTCACAGGCGGCTCCACCCGTCTGGCCCATGTACGACAGGCCATCATTCAGGCTGTGGGGGATGCGCGCGTGGTGGAAGGCGACACCTTCGGCTCTGTAGGTGTCGGTCTCACCATTGATGCAAAACGGCATTTCGGCTGAAAACGGGGGCGCTGCCCCCTTCCATTCAGCTCGCAATGCGTCTCATCAGAATACGACGCTGTATAATCGCCATTCAGCGCCCTCTTCAGACAGCCTCATCCGTGGCAGAAGAAGCCGGTACTGGAATAGATACAGACTTTTCCAATTCAGATGAAAAAGTGAGCATGTCGTCGCGCTCATGCATTTCTGTAATGTCTTGGCCTGAGGGAATGCTAACCTCAGGCCCAACAACGCAGAATGCCGGACCTTCTGGATATCTGGCCCATCAGGATGACGCCCATGCTGAAGAGAAGAGATTTTCTGGTCGCCGGAGCAAGCATTGGCACCACGACATTGCTCGCCGGCTCACCCTCTTTTGCGCAGGGGGCATCTGCCTCCACCTCACAAGCGCCGGCCGCACCGGCGTCAGCCACTGCCGCACAGACAAGCTGGAATGACGGGCTCGCCCATCCCATTCCCTATTCACCGCAGCTGGGCACCGGCAAGGCACGCGGCCTTGTGCTGGGTGGTGGCGGCATCTATCTCGCCTCCTGGATGGCCGGCTATTTCCGCACATTGAAAGCCAACGGCATTGATATCGCCAATGCCGATATCGCGGTGGGCACCTCGGCCGGCTCTCTTGTCGGTGCCGTGCTTCTGGGGGGGCGACTGGAAAAGTTTGCGGCGGAGCTGGAAGTGCTGGGCAAGAATCCAGCGCTTTTCGCCAAGCTCATCCCGGCCATTCCGCCCAATCCCAGCCAGTTGCGCGCACGCTCCATCGCCGACAGTGCCACTGAGGCCACGCCGGAAGTGATCCAGAGCATCGGACGCTCTGCCATGGCCGCGCGCAACCCGGCAGGCCCGTCAGATTATTTCGCCCATGTGCAAGAACTGCTCGGGGAAACCGGCTGGCCCTCGCCCAATCTCCACACCACCGCGAATGATTGCTACACGGGTCAGCGCCTTGTGGTGTCTCACGACTCCGGCATTCCCATCAGCCATGCCTGCGCCGCCAGTTCCTCCCTGCCCGGCTCCATGGGCCCCACCTGGCTGGACAACCGCCTGTGCATGGATGGCGGCATCTGCCAGACCAGCACCCACAGCGATGTCGTCGCTGGCGTGAAGAAGGCCCTCATCATCTCGCTGTCGGATGGGGGCGAGGATGCGGTGAAGGTGGGCCTTCGCACCTCCGGCTTGCCCAACACCCTCCAGCAGGAGGTGAAGACACTGGAAAGCCAGGGCACGCAGACCATCCTCAAGGTTGTCGGCCTGATGCCGGGTGTCACCTATGTCGACAGCATCATGGACCCGAAATGGATCATGCCCTGCCTGAACAACGGCCATGAGCGGGCTCTTGCGGATGTAAAGGAACTGCAAGCCTTCTGGAATGCGTGAGCGTGCGTGGCGCATTGGAGATATGGCCAAACACTTTTGTCGTTTTCTGCCCAGCGTCACCACATAGTTTTGAGCCAGACAGAACATAAGAATAGATGCCCCACGAAAACTGAATTATCTTCCATTCATCGGCTCAAATAGGATGATCTGAGGGAAATATCTTGATTAAACTTGGATCTGCTTTATTCATCGCCGGAATGATTACTCTGGGCGCAGGCACTGCCCATGCTCAAACCGCGGGCGACTGGGTTCTCGGCAACTACAAAAATGCCGGCTACTGGTTCCCCGGCATCATAGACAAGGTCGGTGATGGCAAGGTCACCATCCGCTATGATGATGGCGACAAGGAAACCGTGTCGATCAACAATGTCCGGCCTTATAATTGGGCAATCGGCATGAAGGTCGAATGCAATTACAAGAACCAGGGCAACTGGTACGGCGGCACGATCACATCGCTTGCCGGTGAGCGGATCGGGATCGCCTATGATGATGGCGACAAGGAAACAACCAAGACCGGCCGCTGCCGCAGCAGATAAAACCTGCCGGAAAGAGCATTCATGCGCAGCAATGATCCGCCCGCATTTTGAATACTCGACGACATGACAGGCCGGCACCTTCTCCCCTGAATGAAACAGGGCAGAAGGCAGGCACAAAACAAAACACCCCACCGCCTCACAGCGGTGGGGTGTTTTGTTTTCATGTCCGATGCTCCACATGCAAAAGCGAAACGGCGCGCTCTTGCAAGCCCGTCCCGGCCTTGAACCTGCGCGAAGCGCGTGCTGTCAGGTCCCCGCACCTTCCTGCAGCAGCTTCCACGTGATGGAGTCGATCAGCGCCTCGAAGGAGGCATCTATCACATTGGTGGAAACGCCCACCGTGCCCCAGCGTGCGCCGCTTTCATCGGTGCTCTCTATCAGCACCCGCGTCACGGCCTCGGTGCCACCATTCAGCACGCGTACGCGGTAATCCGTGAGCCGCAGGCCGGCGATAAGTGGCTGATACTTGCCCAGATCCTTGCGCAGTGCCACGTCCAGCGCATTCACCGGGCCATTGCCCTCTGCGGCAGAGATCAGCACTTCGCCATCCACCTCCACCTTCACCACGGCTTCAGCCACGGTGGTCTGCTCGCCCTTCGCGTTGTAGCGGCGCTCTACATTCACGCTGAAGCGCTCCACATGAAAGAAGGATGGCACCGCGCCCAGAGCCCGGCGCGCCAGCAGGGCGAAGGAGGCATCGGCTGTCTCATAGCTGTAGCCCTGCGCCTCGCGCTGCTTCACATCTTCCAGCAAACGGCCGAGGCGCGGATCATCTTTCGCCACGGTGATGCCGAGGCGCTCCAGTTCCGCCAGCACATTGGACTTGCCGGCCTGATCGGAGACCAGCAGCTTGCGCGCATTGCCCACCGCTTCCGGCGGCACATGCTCATAGGTGGAAGGATCTTTCAAAATGGCCGAGGCATGGATGCCCGCCTTGGTCACGAACGCGCTCTCGCCCACATAAGGCGCATGGCGGTTCGGCGCGCGGTTCAGCATCTCATCCAGCGCCCGCGAGACATGGGAGATATCTGCCAGCGCGCTCTTGGACACCCCGATATCGAACCGCGCCGCATAATCCTGCTTCAACAGCAACGTCGGGATGATGGAGCACAGATTGGCATTGCCGCAGCGCTCGCCCAGCCCGTTCAGTGTGCCCTGAATCTGCCGCGCACCGGCCCGCACTGCCGCCAGAGAATTGGCCACTGCCTGCTCGGTATCATTATGCGCATGGATGCCGATGAAATCCCCCGGTACAACCCGCGTCACGTCGCGAACAATCTCCTCCACCTCATGGGACAGCGTGCCGCCATTGGTGTCGCACAGCACCACCCAGCGCGCGCCGGCCTCATGGGCGGCTTTCACGCAGGCAAGGGCGAAGTCGCGATCTTCCTTGTAGCCATCGAAGAAGTGCTCACAGTCCACCATCGCCTCACGGCCAGCGGCGATGGCAGCCTTCACGCTTTCGCGGATGCCATCCAGATTTTCCTCAAGCGTCGCCCCCAGCGCCACCTTCACCTGCCATGCGGAGGATTTGGCGACAAAGCAGATCGCATCCGCCTTCGCTTCCAGCAGTGCCGCCACGCCCGGATCATTCGAGGCAGAGCGCCCTGCCCGCTTGGTCATGCCGAAGGCGGAGAGGCGCGCGCGGGTTGCGGGCGGGTCGGAGAAAAGCTGCGTATCTGTGGGGTTTGCGCCGGGATAGCCGCCTTCCACATAGTCCACACCCAGACGATCCAGCAGGGCGATGACCTTGACCTTGTCGGCCAAAGTGAAATCAACCCCATTGGTCTGCGCACCGTCGCGCAGCGTGGTGTCATAGAGGAACAGACGCTCTTTCATGGCCATGATACTGCCTTCCCGCCTGGCATTCAGCTACCGCGATGCAGGTCTCGTCTCTTGGTGCGGCCGGGCCGCGAACGTGATGTCATCTGGTGTCTTTCCGGCAGCAATCACGCGCCGGAAAGGTTTCGTCTTTTGGCCCGCGCCTGCGGACAACACCGGGGTGCCCCCGGAGGAAGAGGAATGTGCACCCCGCACATATCGGGGCCGCACACCGGCCTCACTGCAGGCGGGCTTCCTCGCCCAGCAGCTTGCGCATGCTGGTATTGGCCAGCCACACATCCCCGCGCGAAACCGAGTTGCGCTGCTGGGGCACATATCCGCGCTGCTGGAAGAAGCCAAGCGCGGAGTCGCTCGCATCCACGCTCATGGCCGTGGTGCCGCGCGCGCGGGCCAGCGTTTCCGCCGCCTCGCACAAGGCCGCGCCCACACCGGAACCTGCCGCACGTGGATGCACATAGAGCATCTCGATATGGGCATTGTCCTTCACCGCCACAAAGCCGGTCACCTGCCCCTCATGGGTGGCGATGAGGGTGAGCAGGCCCGCCAGCTTCGCGCCGAATGCCTCTTCGTCATCCGCCGCTGATGCCCATGCATCCTGCTGGTCCGGCTCATAGTCATCGCCGGTGAGCTCCTCGATGGAGGCGCGGAACAGGGCGGCCAGCGTTGCGGTATCGGTTGGCAGAAGGGGACGCAGGGCGATGCGTTTTGCCTTGGGTGCGGGGGTCATCGCGCCACCTCCCAGCTTGTGGTGCCGTCCTTGTTGTCCATCAGCACAATGCCCTGAGAGGCCAGTTCCTCGCGGATCTGATCGGCGCGCTTGAAGTCGCGCGCCTTGCGGGCGGCGAGGCGCTGCTCCACCAGATCAGCGATCACCGCTTCATCCAGAGACACCGCCTCCCGCGCACGGGCACGCCATGCGCTGTCGGTCTCGCTCAGCAGACCCAGCAGATTGGCCGCGCCCTTGAAGCGACGGCGCAATGCAGTGGAGCTTTCCTCATGCTCTGCCACATCTGCCAGATGGTGCAGATGGGCGATGGCGGATGGGCTGTTGAGATCATCACTCAGTCGCTCGGCAATCTCGTGCTCAAACGGGTTTTCCGGGCCGGTCTCGGCTTCCACATCGCCGATCACGCGATACCATTTGTCCAGCGTGCGGGCGGCAAAACCCAGCCCCTGACGGGTCCAGTTGATGGGCTGGCGATAATGGGTGGAGAGCATGGCGAGGCGCAGCACCTCCCCCGGCCATTCATCAAGAAGTTCGCGGATGGTGACGAAGTTGCCGAGCGACTTCGACATCTTCTCGCCTTCCAGCATCAGGAAGCCGTTATGCACCCATGTCTGCGCCATCATGCCCGAATGGAAGGCGCAGCGAGACTGGGCGATCTCGTTCTCATGGTGCGGAAACACCAGATCAATGCCGCCGCCATGAATGTCGAAGGTCTCGCCCAGATGCTTCCAGCTCATGGCCGAGCATTCGATATGCCAGCCCGGGCGGCCGGGCGTTGCGATACCGCAGGGCGAGGGCCAGCCGGGAACACCTTCGGAAGACGGCTTCCACAGCACGAAATCCATCGGGTCGCGCTTGTAGGGAGCCACATCCACGCGCGCGCCGGCGATCATATCATCCAGCGGGCGGCGCGAAAGCGCGCCATAATCCGCCATGGCCGGCACGTTGAAGAGCACATGCTCTTCCGCCACATAGGCATGGCCGCTCGCCACAAGGCGCTCGATCAACTCATGCATTTCGGCGATATGCTCGGTGGCGCGGGGTTCCACGGTTGGCGGCAGGCAGTTGAGCGCGGCCGTATCCTCGCGGAACCAGCGATAGGTCTCTTCGGTCAGGTCACGGATCTGGATGCCGCGCTCTGCCGCGCGGGCATTGATCTTGTCATCCACGTCCGTGATGTTGCGGACATATTTGACCTGCCCGGCTCCATAGAGACGGCGCAGAAGCCGGAACAGCACATCGAAAACGATGACCGGGCGGGCATTGCCGATATGGGCATGGTCATAGACCGTGGGCCCGCAGACATACATGCGCACATTGGCGGGATCGAGCGGGCGCAGGGCGTCCTTCGATCGAGTCAAGGTATTGTGAAGCCGCAGCTCCATGGATCGCTCCCGCCTCGCTTTGAGCGCACATGCGCCCTCTTGCCTTACCCGAACCGCACCGGCATTGCCGACGCAACCGAATCTCTCGCCCGCACACGCCCTTACCAAGGGAGTGCCCGCATCCATTTTGCACCGCCCGCACAGCCACGCCCTTCACGCAGGCGTGTTCGCCGGTTCCATGCGAAGCCGCGCCTTAAAAGCGCACACGCATCCGCCGGTCCACCAGCCGGGCGTCCAGATCCTTCAATGTCAGGGGCAGCAAAGGACGGCCACGGCCAGCGTTGGGGCTAACCGCAAATAATCGGCGCAGTAATGCCGAAAATGGAGACATGACCGTTCATGGCCGGGACAATGGTTTGCCATCGCCTCTGCGTCAAGGCTTTTTGGCATCTCTCCATGTTTCTGTCTCAGCCCACCATCTGCCCGCATTCACTTGACCCATGCGCAGCACAGGACTATCCGGAAACGGGGGAGCATGCTGGCCATCATCCGGCATGTTTGAGGGTTGCTCACACGTGCTGTGTGTTCATGCGATGCGGCATGAACTGCATCAGACAGCCGTTTCACGAGGCGTTTCATCCTGCCCAAGCACAGTTTCCGCATGGTGAATCTTCACCAGCCGCTTTCCACCCTTATCATCGGCCTTGCACTGGCTGCCGGCGCATCAAGCAGCCCGGCCCATGCCGATACGCGCATCTTCCTGCTCGATTCCGCCTCCGGCTATGGGGTGGATACCTGCCTCACCTCCGGAGAGAGCTGCGGGGCACAGATTGCCGCCGCATGGTGCCGCTCCCATGATTATGCGCGCGTGCTGGACTATGGACCGGTGGACCGCTCAAGCGCCGAAATCCGTCTCTCCGGCATGAATGTGCCCGCCTGCCGGGCAGATGAAGCCTGCCCCGCGGTTGTCGCCATCACCTGCTCGCGCTAAGTTTCACGGGCGGCAGGACCATGTGCGGCCCAACCGCCCCGGCGCTCTATTTCAGGAAGTCCGCGCAACGCGGCACATCGCCATTTCCACCCCAAGGCATGATCGGCACGGTGGAGGTGGAGTTCTTCGGGCTGCCATCCACCAGACGGTCTGAATAGACGAGATACACCAGCACATTGCGCTTGGTGTCACAGCCGCGCACGATCTGCATCTTCTTGAACAGGATCGAGCGGCTCTGGCGGAACACCACATCGCCCTGCTCGAATTTCTCCTTGAAGGAAATCGGCCCCACCTGCCGGCAGGCGAGAGAGATGTCCGAGACCTCATCCGCCACCCCGAACATGCCGGAAACACCGCCCTTCTCCGGCAAGGTGTAGTGGCAGGCGACCCCGTTCACCACGGGATCATCAATCCCATGCACCACCAGCTTGTCATCCGGGGTCAGGAATTTCCAGACAGTGGATTTCTTGAAGATGACATCCGGCTCGGCGGCCTGTGCGCCCACCGGTGCGGCCAAGCAGGCCAGCGCCACAAGACCTGCGGCGAGGCACGCGGCCGGGCGCGCAAAACTCCGGGGCAAATGGGCACGCAGCATCTGTGTCACGGGTCGCATGTTCGGGCATCCCTCCGTCCGGTCCAGAAACATATGGTCCTCCAGCCGGATGCAAAAAAGGGGCATGGGGCAAATCCGTAATGCCCAACATGCGGCATGGGGAGATGACAGGCTGCAACTGGCCCGGAAAATCATGCCCTTTAAACGAAAGCATTGACCCCACCACAACAGCGTGACACCCCTGCGCGTGAAAAGCAGCCTGCGCCGAAAGAAAGACCGGCGCATTCAGACAGGGAACATGGCCATGGATATCGCACGCCGGACCTTCCTTGGCGCGACCACGGCAGCCCTGGCGGGCGGTGCCGCAAGCGCCTCCGCCGCCCTTGCAGCGCAAACCCCTGCCGCACCTGCCATCGTACAGAGCCAGCCGGAACTGCGCTGGCGCATGACCTCTTCCTTCCCGCGCTCGCTTGATTCCATCTATGGCGCGGCGCAGATGCTGGCCAAATATGTGAGCGATGCCACCGATGGGCGCTTCCAGATCCAGACCTTCCCGGCCGGTGAGCTTGTGCCCGGCCTTCAGGCCATGGATGCGGTCACCTCCGGCGCGGTAGAATGCGCGCAGAGCGCCACCTACTTTTATGTCGGCAAGAACCCGGCACTGGGCTTTGGCACCGGCATTCCGTTCGGCTTCAACACCCGCCAGCAATTGTCATGGTGGTCTTTTGGCGGTGGCGAACAGCTCATCAACGGCATTCTTGAGCGCTACAAGGTCATCGCCATTCCCGCCGGCAATTCCGGTTGCCAGATGGGCGGGTTTTTCCGCAAGCCGCTGGAAAAGGTGGAAGACCTGAAGGGGCTGAAGTTCCGCATTGCCGGACTGGGCGGGCAGGTACTCGCGCGGCTCGGTGTCATTCCCCAGCAGATCCCGCCCACCGATGTCTATGCTGCGCTGGAGCGCGGCACCATTGATGCGGCGGAGTTTGTCGGCCCCTATGACGATGAAAAGCTCGGCCTCGTGCAGGTGGCCAAATATTACTACTATCCTGGCTGGTGGGAAGGCGGCGCACTGCTGCACCTGATGGTGAACACAGACCAGTGGGCCAGCCTGCCCAAATCTTACCAGTCCATCCTGCGTCTGGCCTCGGATGCCGCCAATAACTGGATGCTCTCGCGCTACGATTCGGTGAACCCGCCCGCCCTGCGCCGTCTGGTGCAGCAGGGCGTGGAACTGCGCCCCTTCCCGGCCCCGATCATGGAGGCCTCCTACAAGGCCGCGCAATCGCTCTACACCGAGCTGTCCGCCACAAATCCGGACTTCAAGGCGTGCTATGACTCCATGAACGCCATCCGCAACGAACAGCTTGTATGGCTTCAGATTGGCGAATACGCCTTCGACAGCTTCAATATCCGCACCCGCGGCAAAGGCTGAGAGTGCGGGGGCAGCCCCGCACAGTTTTCATGCAACCCGTGAGGAAAGCTCATCGCACTTTCCTTAGTTTGGTCACCATTTACCATGCCGAAGCAGCTATAGAAGCTCATTCGGCAAGATGAGCCGCACAGATGGACCCGAGAAGGTTGAGGATGGGATTTACGCGACGCTTCGGCCTCCATTTCGGCGGCCTTGTCAAAGGGCTTGCCCTCAACGTCCTCACCAGCGGGCTGGCGCAGCGCCTCAACCTCGCCGCCACGGCCTCAATGCAAGCCCCGCGCATGCCTGCGGTTTCCGCAGTGGTGAAGGCGCTTGGCCTGCCCTCCGCCATTGTGCTCAGCCTCTCCGCCTTCGCCCTGCCGGCCCATGCGCAGGGTGCGAACTGTGCCCAGCTTGAGGCCTCTCTCGCGGCGCTGGATCGTGGCTCGAACAGTTGGGCGGCGCGCCAGTCCCAGGCCGCGCGCCAGCGGTCAGAGCTCCAGAATCTCACCTCCCGCGCCTCCTCCATGGGCTGCAATGCCCCGCGCGGCTTTCTCATTTTCCAGGGCCCGCAACGCCCGCCGCAGTGCGACCAGATCGATGACCAGATCTCGCGCCTGCGCTCGTCCATCGCCGGGCTTGAGCAGGGTGGCCAGCAGGAAGCCGGCCAGCGACGCGCGCTCATTCTGGCTCTGGCTCAGGGCAACTGCGGCCAGCAATATACCAATGCCGTGCGTCAGGGTGGCCAGCGCCAGCCCCAGCAGCAGCGCCCGCGCAACTTCCTTGAGGCGATCTTCGGTTCGCCGGTTGAAAGTGGCTCGGAAGATGTGGCGCCGGATGTCGATATCACCGCTGTCGAGCCCAGCCGCGCCAGCTATTCGCGCACCGTTTGCGTGCGTACCTGTGACGGCTATTTCTTCCCGCTTTCGCGTGGCTCCAACCCCAGCCGCTTCATGGCCGAAGACCAGCTGTGCAAGCGCCTGTGCCCGGCTGCCGATACCCAACTGTTCACTTTCGCCGGCGATGATATCCGCTCTGCCGTGGGCATGAATGGCGAATCCTACATGTCTCTGCCCAATGCCCTGCGCTATCGCAAGGAAGTGGTTCAGGACTGCTCCTGCCGCGCCCCGGGCCAGTCCTGGGCGCAGGCGCTGGATGGCATCGAGAATGAAAGCACCCTGCGCAAGGGCGATATTCTGGTGACCGAGCAACAGGCGAAGGAAATGTCCCAGCCCAAGTTCGACCCCAAGAAGACGAAGGATGTGGAACAGGACCCGGGCGCGCTGCATGCTACGGCTGCCGCCCCGCTTGCCCCTGCGGCGGAACAGCCCGGCCAGCGCCCGGTGCGCATCATTCCCCTTCCCCGTTCGCGTAATGCACCCCAGCAGCCGGCTCTTGGGGGCGACGAATAGGGGCTATTGGGCGGCCTGAACACTCCATATTCAGAAGCGAACTCAAAGCCGGGCTATTCGCCCGGCTTTTTGCTGTGCGCCTCACGCGTGCTGAAGAGGAGGCCTGCCCCCGAAGATAACTGGCCGCGCATGCGTGTCTCTATTTTCACGGCTCTCATGGCAACCACCCGCCTTGTTTCAGAAGGCAGGAAGAGGGCTGCTCCTTACAGCCCGGAGATCAGGGCTTCTTCACCAGAAAAAGGGAGAGGCCATAGCCCGCGCTGTGGGCATCCGCATAGCCTTCCAGAAACTCGAAATAATAGAACATTCCCGGCAGCAGTTCGGTTGTGGTCCAGAACTTCGCGCCCTCCCCGGAATCAGAGGCCTCGACATTCGGAAAGACCGTGCTGTCAATTTTCGGACCAGAACAGGTCTCGAGAACCAGCGTTTCAAGCTCCGGCCCTGTTGGAACCCGCCAGCCCGGTCCGGCCTTGGTCGCGGCGGTGGCGGCGGTTTCCTGTGTCAGTCCTTCGGGCTCACCATCACACCCGCCTGTGTTCGCATTGAAGGACATGCCGACAGCGCATCGCTTCCAGAGCAGGCCGCTGCGTGTGTCCAGCACGGTGTCGCCCTTCAGCTCAAAGGCGGAACCCACAGTTTGCTGGCATGCCATGGCCGGCGCACAGGAGAATAGCAGGCACAGGCTCATGGCCGGAATGGCTGGTCGCATGGAATGGCTCCTCAATAGAGCCCCCACCTCACCCGCGGCCATGACCGTTTCAAGGTTGGATGAAGGCATCTGCCCCTCATCCCCGCCATTCTCGCCGGAGGTGGAAACAGAAGCTGTGACCCCAGCAGGGTCTCAGGCCACCTCGCCACGCAGACGGCCGGCCACGCGCGCATGGCCCATCAATGGCAGCAGGGATGCCAGTTCCGGCCCTGAATCCCGCCCTGTCAGCGCCAGACGCAAGGGATGAAACAGCCCCTTGCCCTTGCGCCCGGTGCGCGTCTTCACTTCGGCGATCCATGCGCCATAGGTGTTTTCATCCCACGGCTCCGGCGGCAGAGCCTCGGCCGCAGCGGAGCAGAATTCCGCATCTTCCGGCAACGCAGCACCCATGCCCGGCGTGGCGCACACGGCCCACCACTGGGCTGCATCATCGAACCGGCTAAGATTGCCGCGTACCGCCATCCAGAAGGCCGCGCCCCCGCCCACGCCCTGCACCGCCAGTCGCTCAGCAACAGCGTCGAAGGGCAGGCCGTGCAGGGTGCGGGCCGTGAGTCCTGCTACATCCTCGGGATCAAACCGCGCCGGTGCGCGGGAAATGGCGGCAAGCTCCACCAGCCCCGCCAGTTCATCCAGACTTTCAACCGGACGCAGCGCCTGCGATGTGCCCACCAGAACCGCAGTCGCAGCCACCGCCAGCGCCTCCTGCCCTTCTTCGCGCAAAGCACGCAGCGAGAGGTGGCCCAGCCGCTTCGACAGCCCCTCGCCATTGGGCAAAGTGAGCAGATTGTGATGCGAGAAGCGCGGCGCAACACCGCCCAGCGCCTCGGCAATCTCGATCTGCACCGCCGTATTGGTCACATGGTCTTCGCCGCGCACCACCTCGGTGATGCACATATCAAGATCGTCCACCACGGAGGGCAGCGTGTAGAGGAAAGACCCATCCGCGCGCACCAGTACCGGGTCAGACAGATTGCTCGTATCCACCTGCTGCGGGCCGCGCACGCCATCATCCCAGCTCACCACCTTGTGGGCGAGCCGGAAGCGCCAGTGCGGCACCCGCCCCTCGGCCTCCAGCTTCTGGCGGTCTTCGTCCGAGAGCTTCAGGGCGGCGCGGTCATAGACCGGCGGCAGGCCGCGGGCGCGCTGTATGCCACGCTTGCGCTCCAGCTCTTCCTCGGTCTCATAAGCCGGATACAGCAGCCCTGCCGCCTTCAGGCCTTCTGCTGCGGCCTCATAAAGGGCCAGCCGCTCCGATTGCCGGAAAGTGGCATCAGGTGGAATACCCAGCCACGCCAGATCCTCGACAATCGCCTCGGCATATTCGGCACGCGAGCGGGCGCTGTCGGTATCATCAAAGCGCAGGATGAAGGTGCCACCACCGCGCCGGGCCAGAAGGGCATTCAGCAGGGCCGTGCGGGCATTGCCCACATGAATGAGGCCTGTGGGCGAAGGCGCGAAGCGCAGCACCGGCTTCAGGGTTGCGGGCTGGTACGGCGCGGAATGGGACATGAGGCTGGACATGCCATGGCCATAGAGCATTTTCCCGCCCGCTTGAAACCGGAAAATGGAAGTTGTGCGCTTTCTCCGTCCCTATGCATGAAAACGGGCGGCATTACACTCACATGGCTGGAATGCCCATAACCCGGCTCCGTGAAAAGCGCAGGCGGTATAGGCATCGCCGGAGAGGGAAAGACGCATTCATTTCCTGAAACAGAACATAAAACGGGCGACCACCGGCCGCCCGTTTCAAACCGCTTGAACACAAGATGACTGGCCACCTGCAAAGCCAGAGCTGATATGGCTTCAGGATACCCCATCAGGCGAATGGTTGATGGGCAAAACCGTGCTTCGGCAGGCGCTATGGCAGTGCGGGGCACTGACAATTGCCTCGCCCTGCACTCAGATGTCAGGTTATCAACGCTGCTGTTGACCCTGACCGGGATAGGGCGGCTGGCCTTGCCCCGGACGGCCCGGACCACCAGCATTCGGCTGCGGTTTGCCCTGCCCCGGACGATTAGGCCCGCCCGCATTAGGCGGAGGGTTACCCTGTCCCGGACGACCCGGCCCACCCATGTTCGGTGGAGGATTGCCCTGTCCCGGACGACCCGGCCCACCCATGTTCGGCGGCTGGTTGCCATGACCCGGACGGCCCGGTCCGCCCATGTTCGGCGGAGGGTTGCCCTGTCCCGGGCGACCCGGCCCACCCATATAGGGCGGCTGGTTGCCATGACCCGGACGGCCCGGTCCGCCCATGTTGGGTGGAGGATTGCCCTGTCCCGGACGACCCGGCCCACCCATGTTCGGTGGAGGATTGCCCTGTCCCGGGCGACCCGGCCCACCCATATAGGGCGGCTGGTTGCCATGACCCGGACGGCCCGGCCCACCCATATAGGGTGGCGGCCCACCGGGGCGGCCCATGCCGGGCGGCGGTGGCGGGTATCTTCCGGGTTGATAACCGGGCTGCCACCATCCGGGCGGACGAGGACCGGGCGGCGGCGGACGCCAGCCGGGACGCGGGCGGGGCGTATAGCCATACCAGCGCGCCCGCTCGGCATACCATGGCCGGCCGACATAATAGCGGCCCCAGTAATCGGAAGCCGCAAACGCCACAATGGGAATGCCGATGGCGGCAAGGCCCAGATCCGGCACCAGCGCCTGTTGTCCCTGATAGGAGAACAGCAGATAGGTGCTGTAGACCCAGCCGCGATTGCCGCGCCAGTCTACATCACACCATGATTCATCATTCAGGCAGCCCTCGATGTTCACCTGTGCGCCATCGGGAATGACGCCCATGGAGGGAAAGGCCGTATCCGGCCCCGTGCGCAAATTCACATTGGCGGTGACATAACCGGGCGCCGCCAGCGCCGCACCCACACCGGTCAGGCTCAAACCGGCAACGACGCTGACAATCTTCAGCATCTGCATCGGAATCCTCCAGACAACGCGCCAACAACCTCAGGGACAGATCCAGAGGATGGTGCGTGCAATGTAAATCGCCACTTGTGGCTTTTCATATGCGGGGAGCGGACTTTTACCCAGCGCGCATGTGGCGCAATTGCGTCACGCCACGGTGAAGGGGACGATATCACGCACATTCTCATCAATACGGATATCGCGATCCAGCGGAGGGAAGGCCCGCAGATGGCAATCGCGCCTCGGGCAGATGCGGCAGGAGACACCCAGCTTCGCCACCGGAGCGGCCTTCAGGTCGATTCCGTCCGCATAGACAATGTCATGCTCAAAAGCGACCTCGCAGCCCAGCCCATAGGCATGCACGCGCACGGGCTGCCCCCAAGATGAGGGCGGAGAGGCAACCGCGCGGGCGAAGCTGATATAGCGCACGCCGTCCGGCATCTCCCCCACCTGCACCAGCGTGCGCCCCTGCATCTCGAACGATTCATGCACGTTCCACGCTGCGCAGGCCCCGCCATGGCGCGCGAACTGGAACCGCGTGGCCGAGTGGCGCTTGATGATGTTGCCGGCCCTGTCCACCTTGGCGAAATAGAAGGGCACGCCCTTCGCTCCCGGCCGCTGGAGGGTGGAAAGGCGATGGCACACCTGCTCAAAGCTCGCGCCGGTTTCCAGTGTCAGGCGGTCGAGGTCATGCCGCCGCCTGCGGGCGAGTTCCAGAAACGGGCGATAGGGCAGCAGGGCCGCACCGGCGAAATAGTTGTAAAGCGCGATCTTGCAGATTTCCGCCGCTGTCTCACTGCGAAACCCCGCTCCGGCCACAGTGTGCGCCACCAGCTGCGCGTGCTCCAGCTGGGCAATGGTGGCAGCCATGCGAAAGGCGCGTGTTGGGGTGGAGAGCGTAGCCGACAGCGAGAGGCGATGCATGCGCGGGTCAAAGCGCGAAAGCGGCGTATCGGCCGGATTCACTTCCACCGTCACCCCATGGCGGCGTTGCAGGTGGGAAGCAAAGGCCGTAACGGGGTCCGCGCCATCCATGATGCCCAGTTCCAGCGCGCAGCTCTCGGCTGCCCGGTCCAGCGCATCCACATAATTGTCGATGTAATGGAAGAAGTCGCGCACCTCCTCATAGGGAATGAGGCGGCTCTCGTCCGCGCGCGGATCTTCTCCCGAGGCCAGCATGTCATCCAGCGAGGCACGCCATTCGGTGGAGCGCCGCATCGCCACATGCATCCGCAGAAAGGCGCGGGCAAAGGCCGGAGAAAGGTTCGCCACAGCCTTCACATCCTGAAGCCCGAGCTCTAGGTCGCGGAAGAACGGATCTGCCGCAACCTCCCGCATGTCCGCGACCAGCCGGTCGAGATCCTCTGCACCGAAAGAGGTGATATCGACATCGAAGGTGCGTGAAATAGCGATGAGAATGGCCGCTGTGAGCGGGCGCTGGTTGCTCTCGATCTGATTCACATAGGACGGCGAAATCCCAAGCCTCTGCGCCAGCTCGGTCTGCTTCAGACCCAGCTTCTCACGCAGACGCCGCACCGCGTGTCCGGCATAGACCTTTTGGCGTAGGGACATGCGATCACCACACTAAAATACCGCTAACCATTCTAAAAATGGCTGTTCGCTGCTATTGTAAACACTTCACAAGTTACAAAGCAAAACTTTTACATATTCAAATCCGATGCGCGTACTGGTAGCGAACTTTGCAAACAAACGAATAAGAGGAAACGGACAAGGAGGATGAGCCTGCTCATGCCTTCATTCTGTTCCTTCACCAAGAACGGCACTCCTGAACGAAGGCAAGTGGCATGAAGACGATCCTCGAAGAGCTTGAGAGCCGGCGCGAGATTGCACGCCTCGGTGGCGGCGAGAAGCGTATTGAGGCGCAGCACAAGCGCGGCAAACTGACCGCGCGCGAGCGCATCGAACTGCTGCTCGACCGTGGCACCTTCGAGGAATATGACACCTTCGTGCAGCATCGCTGCGTCGATTTCGGCATGGAGAAGCAGAAGATCTCCGGCGATGGCGTCGTCACCGGCTGGGGCACGGTGAACGGGCGCAAGGTGTTCGTCTTCGCCAAGGACTTCACCGTGTTCGGCGGCTCGCTCTCTGAAGAGCATGCCCGCAAGATCACCAAGATCCAGGACATGGCGGTGAAGACCCGCGCGCCCATCATCGGCCTGTTCGATGCCGGCGGCGCGCGCATCCAGGAAGGCGTCGCGGCGCTGGGCGGTTATGGCGAGGTGTTCAAGCGCAATGTGCTGGCCTCTGGCGTCATTCCGCAGATCTCGCTCATCATGGGTCCGTGTGCGGGCGGCGACGTGTATTCGCCGGCCATGACCGACTTCATCTTCATGGTGCGTGACACCTCCTACATGTTCGTGACCGGCCCGGACGTGGTGAAGACCGTGACGAATGAAAGCGTCACCTCGGAAGAGCTGGGCGGGGCGAAGGTCCACACCTCCAAGTCCTCGGTCGCCGATGGTGCGTTCGAGAACGATGTCGAGATGCTGCTGGAAACCCGTCGCCTGATCGACTTCCTGCCCGCCAATAATCTCGACGGCGTGCCGCACTGGCCTTCCTTTGATGAGCCCGGCCGGCTGGACGAGAGCCTCGACACGCTCATCCCCTCCAATCCCAACAAGCCCTATGACATGAAGGAACTCATCCTGAAGGTCGTGGATGAAGGGGATTTCTTCGAGATTCAGGCGGCCTACGCCAAGAATATCGTCACCGGCTTTGGCCGCATCGAGGGGCGCACGGTGGGCTTCGTGGCCAACCAGCCGCTGGTGATGGCCGGTGTGCTCGACTCGGACGCCTCCCGCAAGGCTGCCCGCTTCGTGCGCTTCTGCGATGCCTTCGAGATCCCGATCGTCACCTTCGTGGACGTGCCCGGCTTCCTGCCCGGCACCGCGCAGGAATATGGCGGGCTCATCAAGCATGGCGCCAAGCTGCTGTTCGCCTATTCGCAGGCCACCGTGCCGCTGGTCACTGTCATCACCCGCAAGGCCTTTGGCGGCGCGTATGACGTGATGGCCTCCAAGCATGTGGGCGCGGATGTGAACTATGCCTGGCCCACCGCGCAGATTGCGGTGATGGGTGCGAAGGGCGCTGTCGAGATCATCTTCCGTCAGGACATGGACGACGCGGAGAAGATCGCCGCCCAGACGAAGAATTATGAAGAGCGCTTCCTCTCGCCCTTCGTGGCGGCAGAGCGCGGCTTCATTGATGAGGTCATCACCCCCCACTCCACGCGCCGGCGTCTGGCCCGTGCACTGGCGATGCTGCGCACCAAGAAGCTGGAGCAGCCGCACCGCAAGCACGACAACATGCCGCTGTGATGCCGCCTGCCGGGAGTGTCACTTCCCGGCACACCCTCTCCCGCCGCGCATTTTGCAGATGGCGGGAGCGGTGAAGGTAACTGAGAAATTCAGCGCCTGAGGCGCAGGAGACACTGATATGTTCTCGAAAATCCTGATCGCGAACCGGGGCGAGATTGCCTGCCGCGTCATCAAGACCGCGCGCAAGATGGGCATCAAGACCGTGGCCGTCTATTCCGAGGCGGACAAGGACGCCCTGCATGTGGAAATGGCCGATGAGGCCGTTTTCATCGGCCCGGCCCCGGCCGCCCAGTCCTATCTCATCGCCGAAAAGATCATCGACGCCTGCCGGCAGACCGGTGCCGAGGCCGTGCATCCCGGCTATGGCTTCCTCTCCGAGCGCGCCTCCTTTGCACAGGCGCTGGCGGAAGCCGGCATCGTCTTCATCGGTCCCAACCCGCACGCCATTGAGGCGATGGGTGACAAGATCGAGTCGAAGAAGGCTGCTGCTGCCGCAAATGTCTCCACCGTTCCCGGCTATCTGGGCGAGATCGCCGATGGCGCGGAAGCCGCCAGGATCGCCGACGAGATCGGCTATCCGGTGATGATCAAGGCCTCCGCCGGCGGCGGCGGCAAGGGCATGCGCATCGCCTATAGCCGCGATGAAGTGCAGGACGGGTTCGACCGCTCGAAGTCGGAAGCCAAGTCGTCCTTCGGCGATGACCGCATGTTCGTCGAGAAGTTCATCGTCGATCCGCGCCACATCGAAATTCAGGTGCTGGGCGACAAGCACGGCAACATCATCTATCTGGGCGAGCGTGAATGCTCCATCCAGCGCCGCAACCAGAAGGTTGTCGAGGAAGCCCCTTCCCCGCTGCTGGATGAAGCCACCCGCAAGAAGATGGGTGAGCAGGCTGTCGCGCTGGCGCGGGCTGTCGGTTACGACAGCGCCGGCACGGTGGAGTTCGTCGCCGGTCAGGACAAGAGCTTCTACTTCCTGGAGATGAACACCCGCCTACAGGTGGAGCATCCCGTCACCGAGCTCATCACCGGCGTCGACCTTGTGGAGCAGATGATCCGCGTTGCGGCGGGCGAGAAGCTCACCATCACGCAGGATGACGTGAAGCTGACCGGCTGGGCCGTGGAAAGCCGCATTTATGCGGAAGACCCCTACCGCAACTTCCTGCCCTCCACCGGCCGCCTCGTACGCTATCGCCCGCCGGCAGAAGGCAAGACCGGCCCCATCACCGTGCGCAATGACACCGGCGTGTATGAAGGCGGGGAAATCTCCATCTTCTACGATCCGATGATCGCCAAGCTGGTGACCCACGCCCCGACCCGCGCGCAGGCCATTGAGGCGCAGGCCGTGGCGCTGGATGCCTTCGCCATTGACGGCATCGGCCACAACATTCCGTTCCTCTCGGCGCTGATGTCCCATCCGCGCTGGCAGTCCGGCAATCTCTCCACCGGCTTTATCGCCGAGGAATACCCGGAAGGCTTCGTGCCCCGTCGCCCCGAAGGCGAGCTGGTGCACTACCTCTCTGCCGTGGCCGCGGTGATCGACCACATCAAGAACACCCGCAAGCGCCAGATTTCGGGCCAGACCTCCGGCGTACCGGTGGCCTTCTCGAAGCACCGGGTCGTGAATCTCACCGCCGGTGAGGACATCATCTCCACCCCGTGCGAGGTCGAGACGGTGGATGGCGGCTTCAAGGTGCAGATCTTCAATGAAGACGGCACCCCCGGTCATGCCCATCTGCTGCGCTCGGACTGGAAGCCCGGCGACCCGGTATGGACCGGCACCATCGATGCCAATGATGTGGCGATGCAGGTGCGGCCCATCACCAATGGCGCGGCGCTCGCCTATCGCGGCATCGCCACGCTGGCGCGGGTTTATACTGAACTTTCGGCCCGTCTCGCGGCACTGATGCCGAAGAAAGAAAATGCCGGCGGTGGCAAGGAACTGCTGTGCCCGATGCCGGGTCTGGTGGTCTCCATTTCCGTCACGGCCGGACAGGATGTGAAAAGTGGCGAGATTCTGGCCGTTGTCGAGGCCATGAAGATGGAAAACGTGCTGCGCGCGGAGCGCGACGGGGTTATCAAGGCGGTCCATGCCAAGCCCGGCGACAGTCTCGCCGTGGATGCGGTGATTCTGGAATTCGCCTGACATGATGGCGAAGCGACGAGAGTTCAGGCTTGCCACACCCCTGCCCGTCTGCGGGCGGGGGTGGGCTGGAAGGGCAATGCGCCCGGCCAGCCGCTGGCAGCCCACCCTCGGCGCCTTCGCCGCCCTCATGTCCCACTCCCCTTCCTCTCCCGCCCGCATGCCCGGCCGGGGGAGGAGCAAAAACAGAGGCCGCTGATGCGCCTGCTCTCCACCCTGCTTGGACGCTTTGTCCAGAAAGGCCGCCTGACGGTCATCACGGCTGACAATGTCAGCCATGTGTTCGGTACGGGACAGGACGGTCCCTCCGTCACCGTGCGCCTGCATGATCGTAAGGTGGAAAAAGAGCTGTTCTTCAACCCCGAGCTTGCGGCGGCTGAGGCCTATATGGATGGTCGCCTCTCGTTCGAGGATGGCGCGGGTGCGTTTGAGTTGCTGTCGCTGTTCTCGGTCAACCGGCAGGGGCTGGGCAGCCACCCGGTGCAGCAGGCGCTGCGCAAGGGCTGGCACGCCGTGCGACGGTTCCAGCAGTCGAACCCGGTCAAGACCGCCAAATCCAACGTCTCCAGCCATTATGACCACCCGGCGGAATTCTACCGCCTGTGGCTGGATGAGACGATGACCTATAGCTGCGCCTATTTCCGCAGCCCCGATGAGCCGCTGGCCGATGCCCAGCGCAACAAGTTCCGCCATATCGCGGCCAAGCTGAACATCTCCCCCGGCATGCGTGTGGCCGAGATCGGCTCCGGCTGGGGTGCGCTCGCCATCTTCATGGCGAAAGAATGCGGGGCCAAGGTCACCGCCATCAATGTCTCGCCCGAGCAGCTGGCCGAAAGCCGCCGTCTGGCGCAGATCGCCGGCGTGGCCGACCAGATCGATTTCCGTGAGGTGGATTACCGCCATCTTGAGGGCAAGTTCGACCGCGTGGTCTCCATCGGCATGATGGAGCATGTGGGCGTGGCCCATTTCGACGAATATTTCACCACCATCCGTAACCTGCTGGATGAGGGCGGCTTTGCGCTGGTGCATGCCATTGGCCGCATGGCTCCTCCCGGCACCACCGCGCCCTTCATCCGCAAATACATCTTCCCCGGCGGCTATGTGCCGGCACTCTCGGAAGTGTTCGCTTCCACCGAGCGCACGCATCTGTGGGTGGATGACTGCGAAGTGCTGCGGCTTCATTATTACTGGACCATCCGCGCATGGCGCGAGAACTTCATGGCCAAGCGCGCGAAAGCCGATGCCATGATGGGCGAGCGCTTCGGCCGCATGTGGGAATTCTATCTCGCCGCCGTGGAGCTGGGCTTCCTGCACGGCTCCAACATGGTGTTCCAGCTTCTCCTCTCCGAGAAGCGCGACGATGTGCCGGTGCTGCGCGACTATATGGTGGATGGCGAGCGCGCGCTCGCCGCCCGCGAAACGCGACGATGACATCGCGCGCCCTGTTTCAGAACCCCTCCCGCCCGGCGTGCGCGCCGGGCCCCACTTTCAGCTTCGCTCCGGAGGCCCAGTCATGACCCTTCTTCCCTTCGCTACTGGTCTTGCCCCCGTCTCCCGCGAGGACTGGCTGAAGATGGTGGAGGGCGTGCTCAAGGGCGCGCCTTACGACAAGAAGCTCGTTACCCCCACCTATGAGGGGCTGGCGCTGGATGCATTGCCATCGCGCAAGCCGCAGGCTCCGGTTCTGGCCGGGCGCGATGCCGGCGAGCGCTGGGTCATCAGCACCCGTGTGGACCAGCCGGCTCTCGCCGCTGCCAACGAGCAGGCGCTGGAAGACCTGAACAATGGCGCATCCGGCCTCGCGCTGGTGTTTGCTTCCTCGGCGCAAGCCTATGGCTTCGGCCTGCCGGATGGCGCGGACCTCGACGCCGTGCTGAAGGATGTGCTGCTCGACCTGATCGAAACCCGGCTTGAGGCCGGCAGCTTCAATGGCCACAAGGCTGCGCTGGACTTTGCCGCGCTGGTGGCAAAGCGCGGGCATGATGCCAAGACCATGTCGGTCTCCTTCGGCCTCAACCCCATTGGTGATCTTGCCGCAACCGGCCGCCTGCCGGTGGGCTGGACTGAACTGGCCCAGCGCTTCAACGAAACCTCCGCCACCCTCGCCGCGCAGGGCTTTGGCGGCACCATTGCCCGTGCGGATGGCGCTGTTTTCCATGCCGCCGGTGCATCGGATGCACAGGAACTGGCGGCATCGCTGGCCACCGCTGTCGCCTATCTGCGCCTGTATGCCGAGGCCGGCGTGGCGCTGGAAGATGCCGCCGCGCGCATCGAGATCGCGCTTACCGCAGACGTGAACCAGATCGCGACCATCGCCAAGTTCCGCGCCATTCGCCTGCTGTGGGGCGCTGTGCTGCGCGAGGCCGGCCTGCCGCAGACCCACCTGAAGCTGCATGGGACCACAGCATGGCGTGCGCTGACCCGCCGCGACCCCTATGTGAACCTGCTGCGCAACACGGTGGCTGCCTTCGCTGCCGGCGTCGGCGGGGCAGATAGCGTGACCGTACTGCCCTTCACACAGGCGCTGGGCCTGCCGGAAACCTTTGCCCGGCATCTGGCCCGCAACACCCAGCTCATCCTGCTGGAGGAATCCAATGTTCACCGCGTGGCAGACCCGGGTGCGGGTGCAGGCGCGGTTGAAGCCCACACCGACGGCCTTGCCGAAAAGGCATGGGAGCTGTTCCGCACCATCGAGCAGCGCGGCGGCATTGTCTCCGTGCTGGAAGATCGCTGGCTGAAGGGTGAGATCGCCACCGTCAAGGCCGCGCGCGAGAAAGATGTGGCGACCCGCAAGGCCCCCATCACCGGCACATCTGAATTCCCCATTCTGGTGCAGGAAGCGCCCGAGGTGCTGGCCGCCGCGCCCACCCCGGCCCCGCTGGCGGATGGCGCGCTGGCCCCCTACCGCATCGCCGAGCCCTATGAGGCGCTGCGCGACAAGGCCGAGGCCGCCTCAAAGCAGCCGGAAGTGTTTCTGGCCGTGCTTGGACCGGTTGCAGCCTTCACCGCCCGCGCCACCTTTGCCAAGAATTTCTTCGAGGCCGGCGGCCTGAAGGCCGATGTGCCGAACGGCTTTGCCGATATTGACGCAGCGGTTGCGGCCTTCAAGGCCTCCGGCACGCCCTTCGCCTGCCTCGCCTCTTCCGATGATGGCTACACCGCCGATGCCGCCGCCGCCACGCAGGCGCTGAAGGCTGCCGGTGCAACCGCCGTTTGGGTGGCCGGCAAGCCTGCCGGCATGGAAGATGAACTGGCCGCCGCAGGTGTGGGGGGCTTCATCTTCGCCGGCTGCAATGTGCTGGAGCGTCTCACCGCAGCGCAGGCCGCCGCAGGGCTTTGAGGAACCGGCGGCTTTCCGCCTGCTCCACTCCGCATGCCATTTCATGTGCGCCGCCCGCCGTGCGCCATCTGATTGAGAGAGGATGATCCTCATGAGCCGCTTGCCAGCCTTCGCCGATATCGCATGGCGCGCCCCGGATCTCGCGCCCCCGGCCGCAGGTGCCGCCCCGTGGACCACACCGGAAGGCATTCCGGTGCAGCCGCTTTATGGCCCGCAGGACATTGCCGGGCTGGACTATATCGACACCTATCCCGGCATCGCGCCCTTCCTGCGCGGGCCTTACCCCACCATGTTCGCCACCCAGCCCTGGACCATCCGGCAATATGCCGGCTTCTCCACGGCAGAGGATTCTAATGCCTTCTATCGCCGCAACCTCGCGGCCGGCCAGAAGGGCCTCTCGGTGGCGTTCGATCTGGCCACCCATCGCGGCTATGACTCAGACCACCCCCGCGTGGCGGGCGATGTCGGCATGGCGGGCGTGGCGATCGACTCGATCTATGACACCCGCACCCTGTTCAACGGCATTCCGCTGGACCAGATGAGCGTATCCATGACCATGAATGGCGCGGTTCTGCCCATTCTGGCGCTCTATGTGGTGGCCGCGGAAGAACAGGGCGTGCGGCACGACCAACTCTCCGGCACCATTCAGAATGATATTCTGAAAGAGTTCATGGTGCGCAACACCTATATCTATCCGCCTGCGCCTTCCATGCGTATCATTTCGGATATTTTCTCCTATACCTCCAAGGAGATGCCGCGCTTCAACTCCATCTCCATTTCCGGCTACCACATGCAGGAAGCGGGGGCGACGCAGGATCTCGAACTCGCCTACACGCTGGCCGATGGCGTGGAGTATGGCCGCGCGGGCATGGCTGCCGGGCTGGATATCGACAAGTTCGCCCCGCGTCTCAGCTTCTTCTGGGCCATTGGCATGAACTTCTACATGGAAGTCGCCAAGCTGCGCGCCGCCCGCCTGTTGTGGACCAAGCTGATGGGTGACCTTGGGGCCAAGAACCCCAAATCCCTGCCGCTGCGCACCCACTCGCAGACCTCCGGCTGGTCGCTCACCGCGCAGGATGTGTTCAACAATGTGATGCGCACCGCGATTGAGGCGATGGCCGCGACACAGGGCCAGACCCAGTCGCTCCACACCAATGCGCTGGACGAGGCGCTGGCCCTGCCCACCGACTTCTCCGCCCGCATCGCGCGCAACACGCAGATCCTGCTTCAGCAGGAAAGCGCCACCACCCGGCAGATCGATTTGTGGGGCGGCTCCTATTATGTGGAGAAGCTGACCTACGATCTCGCCTCCAAGGCATGGGCGCATATTCAGGAAGTGCAGGAACTGGGCGGCATGGCCAAGGCCATTGAGGCCGGCATTCCCAAGCTGCGCATTGAAGAGGCCGCCGCCACCACGCAGGCCCGCATTGATGGCGGGGCGCAGACCGTGGTCGGCGTGAACAAGTTCAAGCCCAAGAAGGACAAGCTGATCGACGTGCTGAAGGTGGACAACACCGCCGTGCGCGCCGCCCAGCTCGACAAGCTCCAGCGCCTGCGCGCCGAGCGCAATAGCGCGGATGTGGAAGCCGCCCTCACCGCCCTCACCAATGGCGCGGCCGGCAATGGCAATCTGCTGGAGCTCTCCATCAATGCTGCCCGCGTGAAGGCGACCGTGGGCGAAATTTCTGATGCGCTGGAAAAGGTGTTCGGCCGCCACCGCGCCGAAATCCGCGCCATTTCCGGCGTCTACAAGCGGGAGGCCAGCGCCATGACCGACAAGGTGGGCAAGGTGCAGAAGCTGGTGGATGCATTCGAGGAAGCCGAGGGCCGTCGCCCGCGTATTCTCGTCGCCAAGGTGGGACAGGATGGGCATGACCGCGGGCAGAAGGTGATCGCCTCTGCCTTCGCCGATCTCGGCTTCGACGTGGATATCGGCCCGCTGTTTGCCACCCCCGAGGAAGCCGCCCGGCAGGCCGTGGAAAACGACGTGCATGTGGTGGGCATTTCCTCGCTCGCCGCCGGGCATCTCACCCTTGTGCCGGCACTGAAGGCGGCGCTGGAGGCGGAAGGCCGCGGAGATATCATGGTGGTGGTGGGCGGCGTTGTGCCCCCGCAGGACTATGATGAGCTCTATGCCGCCGGCGCCCAGGCCATCTTCCCGCCCGGTACGGTGATTGCCGATGCGGCGCGCGATCTGGTGATCGCGATTTCGCAGCAGCTGGGCCATTCGCTTGAAGCGGCGGAGTGACAAAGGTGCCGGGTCCCGCAAGGCAGCCCGGATGAAACAAAAAGGCCCGCCGGACATGTGTCCAGCGGGCCTTTTTTACAATCGACCTGCGCCCGGACTGAGCCTGGCACCATATGTGGCAAACCCGGAGGCGGGCGCCAGGCGGAATAGAATAATGCAACGCGCACAGCCCCGATGAAGACAGGGCCGCCCGTCATCTCTTCAGCCCGCCCGGAATAACCCGCGCTCACCAGCCTGCCGCCCCACCAGCTCCTGCGCCTTGGCCACAATGGCATTGGCATCCAGCCCGGCCTGCACCAACTGGCGGGCCTGAGTATCCTGATCGATATAGATGTCCGGCAGGATCATGGAGCGCACCTTCAGCTGGCCGGCATCCAGCACACCTTCATCGGTGAGAAGCTGAAGCACATGGCTGCCAAAGCCCCCGATGGAGCCTTCCTCAATCGTGATCAACGCCCGGTGGCCAGCAGCCAGTTGCAGCACCAGTTCCCGGTCCAGCGGCTTGGCAAAGCGGGCATCCGCCACACTCACCTTGAAGCCGGCGTCCTCAAGCTGCTCGGCCGCCTTCAGGCTGTCCGCCAGACGGGTGCCGAGGGAGAGAATGGCGACATCGCCCTCACCCGTGCCATGGACCATGCGGCCCTTGCCGATGGGCAGCACCGCGCCGCGCTCCGGTCGCTCCAGCCCAACGCCTTCACCGCGCGGGAAGCGCACGGCGGTTGGGCCAGCATCATGCGCCACCATGGTCGCGATCATGTGGGTCAGTTCCGCCTCATCGGCGGGGGCCATTACGGTCATGCCCGGCAGGCAGGCGAGGAAGGCGATGTCGAATGCACCCGCATGGGTTGCACCATCCGCACCCACCAGACCGGCGCGGTCCAGCACGAAGCGCACGGGCAGGCCTTGCAGCGCCACATCATGCACCACCTGGTCATAACCGCGCTGGAGGAAGGTGGAGTAGATGGCGCAAAAGGGCTTGAAGCCCTCTGCCGCAAGGCCGGCCGCGAAGGTCACGGCATGCTGCTCGGCGATGCCGACATCAAAGGTGCGACCGGGAAAGGCCTTCAGGAACTGGTCCAACCCGGTGCCGGAAGGCATGGCGGCAGTAATCGCCACCACCTTGTCATCGCGCTTGGCCTCTGCGATCAGGCTCTCGGCGAACACGCGCGTATAGGCTGGGGCATTGGACTTCGCCTTCACCTGCGTGCCGGTGAGCACATCGAACTTGACCACGCCATGATACTTGTCGGCGCTGGCTTCGGCGGGGGCATAGCCCTTGCCCTTCTGGGTCACCACATGCACCAGAACCGGGCCGCCCTTGGCGTCGCGCACATTCTTCAGCACGGGGAGAAGGTGGTCGAGGTTATGGCCGTCGATCGGCCCCACATAATAGAAGCCCAGTTCCTCGAACAGCGTGCCGCCAGAGAGGAAACCGCGCGCGAACTCCTCTGCCCGCTGGGCGCCGCGCTCCACGAACTTGGGCAGGCGACCGGCCAACTGCTTGCCGATCTCGCGCAGCGAGCGATAGGTCTGCCCCGAGATCAGCCGCGCCAGATAGGCCGACATCGCCCCCGTGGGCGGGGCGATCGACATGTCGTTATCATTGAGAATAACGATGAGGCGGCTGTCCATCGCACCGGCATTGTTCATGGCCTCATAGGCCATGCCGGCCGACATCGCGCCATCGCCGATCACGCACACCACATTGCGGTCCACCGCCGCCAGATCACGCGCCACGGCCATGCCGAGGCCAGCGGAAATGGAGGTGGAGGAATGGGCCGCGCCGAAGGGGTCGTAGACGCTTTCCGCCCGCTGGGTGAAACCGGAAAGGCCCCCGCCCTGCCGAAGCGTACGGATGCGATCACGGCGACCGGTGAGAATCTTGTGCGGATAGCACTGGTGGCCGACATCCCAGATCAGCCGGTCATGCGGGGTGTTGAACACATGGTGCAGCGCCACCGTGAGTTCGACCACGCCGAGGCCCGCGCCCAGATGCCCGCCGGTGACGGATACGGCGTCAATGGTTTCCGCCCGCAATTCATGCGCGAGCTGGGGCAGCTTGTCGGCAGAAAGACGCCGCACATCAGCCGCGTCCTTGATGGTATCGAGCAACGGTGTCTTCAGGGACGTCACGAACCCACTCCGCGCCGGTCCACTCCGGCGAAACCGAGGCTTACACAGGAGAGGCGCGCCGCGCAACGCAGTGCACCCTCTGGCAGCATCCGAAATTGTGATGAAACAGCATGGCACAAACCGATCGAGAACCGGCCCTGCGTCAAAAGCTTGCGGAAAGGGTCAATCAAGTCAGCCTGATTCACCAGCATTGTTTCCCGCATTCATCCCGCATGAGGTCTTCGTGGTCTTGCCATCTGTTTCACAAGACCGGAAGCATCACCGCTCCAGCTCTTGCCGAGAGAACATAACGGGCCAAACGTCATCTTGGAACCTCTGAAAGCAGCTTCGTGCATCACATGACCGCCATGAGCGCATTCAGGCCGGACAATTCCAGAATCCCGCACCGGACCTCACGGCGACGAGAGGGAATCGAACAGGCCTCGCAGCTTTCCTGCCCGCACCATGAAGCGGTGGGGGTTCAGCATCGCGAGGGCCAGCAGGCACCCCCCCGCCAGTTTCATGGCCCGGCCGAACCGCGAGCCGGTGCGGCCATATTTCGCGCGCACATAGCTTTCCGAATGCTGCTTGAACCGGTTGATACGGAAGGTCTGGCCAAAGCTCGGCGTGCTCGAGCCGCCCTGAGCATGCATCACCCGCGCCTCCGGCACCACCGTGATGGCCACCTGCCGCGCCAGAGCGCGCAGGCTCAGGTCATCATCCTCATGATAGAGGAAAATACGCTCATCAAACCCGCCCAGATCCTCGAATGTGGCACGCGAGACCAGAAAAGCGCCCCCATGCACGAAGCGGGTGCAGTAATCGCCGGCAATTTCTTCCGGCTTCAGGCGGGCGCTGCGGGGCACCTTCTCGAAGATGGTGCCTTCCTTGCGCATCAGCCGGCCGCTCTCATCCGCCATGGCAGGCATGAGAATAGCGGGCTCCCCATAGGTTGCAAAAGCCTCCAGCAGGCGAGGCAACGCATCCGCTTCAAGCTCCGCGTCCGGGTTCAGGAACATCACGAACCGGGTGTGCGCCGCCCTGGCCCCTGCATTGCTGGCCGTGCCGAAACCCGCATTGCGCCCCATCTCCAGCACCGACACCGGACGGGTCAGATCCTTCACCCATGCCGTGCCCTGTGGGCTGGCATTGTCCACGATCACAACAGCGCTTTGTGCCGGAACGCTGGCCACCGCACGGGTGATGACGGCCGCGCTGTTATAAGTGACGAATACCACCGTAACATCCGCCAGAGTGGGCGCGCTTGCGGGGGGGGGCAAGGAAACCTGGGTCAATGGAACCTCACGCAAAGGCACGGGGGAGAAGCGGGCGCGCATGCCATCTTGCCGCGCCCTCATGCTCTGCCATGGCCATTACATCATTTTCACCTCGGCCTGACACCTCACCCCTGAAAAATCCACGCACCACCTTTTGCCTCAATGGCATTTTCCGCAGTTCTGATTAGAGTTATTCCACCGCAATCACGTAGCGGAAGCGTGTCGGGCACATCGCCAGAAGAACGGCACCTCAAGAAAGACATGGAGACCGCCCACTTGCATCCGCAAATGGCGCGGCCAGAGGAAAACGGTTCTGGCGGGCATGGCGCAAGATGAGGATGAAACATCAATGGACATGAAAGCCAGAGCCAGCAAGGACACCAGCACTGTCAAATGGGTGAAGGTGTGGGATGGGCCGGTGCGCCTGTTCCATTGGAGTCTCGTGCTGCTCATCATCGGCGCTTATGTGAGCGCGCGGCAAGGCAAGCTGGATGTGCATTTCTATATTGGCTACGCCATCCTCACCCTTGTGCTGTTCCGCATTTTATGGGGCATCGCCGGCAGCCAGACCGCCCGCTTCAGCCAGTTCGTGAAGAGTCCGATGGCCGCGCTCTCGCATCTGGGCCATGTGCTGCGCCGCCAGCGCGAGGATGAGGCCGGGCACAATGCCGCCGGGGCCTATATGGTGCTGGCCCTGCTCGCGCTGGTGCTGTTCCAGACCATATCCGGTCTGTTCTCGAATGACGGCATGTTCGAGGAAGCGCCCCTCGCCCATCTGGTCGGCGGGGCGTGGAGCGACACCTTCACCGTGTTGCACGGCTACAGCTTCGATATCATCGTCATCGCCGTGGTGCTGCATGTGGCGGCGGTGCTGCTTTATGCGGTGCTGCTGCGGCAGGATCTGGTGCGCCCGATGGTGACAGGCTGGACCCGCCTGCCGGCACGCCTCGCAGCCCCGCACCTCGCCCCCCTGTGGCTGGCCGCGCTGCTACTGCTGGTGGCTGCCGGTGCGGTATGGGGCGTGGTGAATTACGCCTGAGGCTTCTCAACCGGGCAGGCTGAGCGGCAGGTTGATCGCCAGAAGAAAAAGGGCCTTTCGGCAGGAACGCCGAAAGGCCCTTTTTTATGAAATGACGCCGTTCTCAAGCAGAGGAAGCAGTGCCTACACCGTCGCCAGCGCCCGCAGCCGGCCATAGGCCACAGAGAGGAAGCTGCATGTGAGCACGACCTGAAGCGGCATCAGCACCATGTGAACGGCATCACCAAAAGCCTGCGAAACAAGCCCTTCCGCCAGCCCGGACACCACCGCCAGCGGGATGGACAGCAACACCGGCGCAAGCACCAGAACCAGCGTATGGCCTGCTCCCAGCCGCCAGACGTCGCCCCATGCCATTGGCATCCCGATCGCGCGAGAAGGCAGGCGCAGCGCCAAACGCGAGGTGATGACCAGACCGATGATCGAGGTGATGAGAATGATCCCGCCCCACACCATGGCGCTACCTTCCGCGCTTTCAACGCTCGCGATCAGGATCACCAGAAAGGTCGGAATAAGGATGATGAGGAAGATGAGCACCCCCAGCACCATGCAATCCAGAAAATAGCTGAAGATGCGACCGCCGCTCTGTCCCAGTATCGCGGCATTGAAGCCGGAGGGACCGCACAGCACTTCATTATGCGTCACCAGTGCCAGCGCGATACTGGCGACGCCCAGCACGATCCAGCCCAGCCCCACAAGCATCGGCTCACCCATGAACAGCAGGGAGAGCAGAACACCACCCGCCATATAGGCGGCAACAGCAACCTGATGGCGCAGCGCCACTGCAATGGTCCACTGGACAGACCATTTCATCGACAGAATGAAGGGAAGCTTGGCAGTCGAATCGGCCATCTCTCGCCATCCTCGTTTTGGTTGGGCGCAGAGCAGGCTATCTGTGCGACCCCGGTTTGCCCCGGTGCGGATGCCTCAGGACCCCGGACTCCAGCCGTGCCGGAGAACGGATGAAGCCGGACCGAAACACTCGCGCGTATCAGGCCGGCACCCCTGCGCTATAAAGCATTTTCGGGCATTTTGGATACCAATCCTGCCATGTTTCGGCTTCGCCCACATCCATGTGCGATGTGCTCCACAGCCGTATGAATGGCGCAAACAGCAACCTGACAGAGCTCGATGACCCGGTGCCCACGTCCACCGAAGCGGTCCCGTCAGAACCCATGGCATGGCGCATTGCACAAAAAACCCTGCGGCAAAGCTGCCGCAGGGTGCATTCAATATCTCACTCAGACAAGATCGCGGCCGATCCCGCGCCCTGTCATCCGAACTGTGATCTGAGAACGCTTGGCTCAGCGATTCTTGAAGGTCTGGTGGCAGGAACGGCAGCCCTCGCCAGCGGCGGCAAAGGCCGTCTTGAAGCTGGCCTCATCGGCTGTGCCATTGGCGACACCATCCGCAACCGACTTCTCGAAGCTGGCTGCTGCCGCCTCGAAGCCAGCCCGGTCGGTCCACACATTTTCAGGGGCCTTGGTCTCACCCTTGTCCGATCCCGGAGGGAACAGCGCGACAAACCCGTCCATATTGGTCTGGAGCGACTTGAAGATCTCTGCGGCCTTGGCTGAATCGAAGGCGATGGTGCCCTTGGCCATATCGGCCCCAACCTTCATCTGCGCGCCCATTTCCTTCATGCGGGCCTGACGCTGCTGGATCACGTTATCCGCCTGGGCAACGGAGAATGTCGCGGTGGCAGCGGCAAGGCCAGCGAGAAGGGCGGCAGTTATCTTGAGGCACATCTTCGGCTCCCGGTGAGGATTCGGATGGAATGACTTTATAAGTTTTCAAACTTCAAAAACGTGTCCAAACCGCGTCAGATACCTTTTTTTGCGCAAACTAGCCTATGCATGAATGCAAATGCCCATCGCCCTCTCCGGTGCGCGATATACTGGACAAGGCTTTCATCCGCGCGCACTCCACATTATGAACATCTCGCGACATTGACCGGAACCAGATCCAGAACCGTGACGACACAGACACCCCCACGCGCCAAGCGCCCCGTCCTCGTCACCGGTGCGGCCGGCTTTATCGGAGCCGCGCTCTCCCTGCGGTTGCTGGATGAGGGGTTCACCGTCATCGGTGTCGATAATCTCAATGATTATTATGATGTGCGCCTGAAACAGGCCCGTTTGGCACAGGTGGCAAACAGGCCCGGCTTCACCTTCGAAAAGCTGGATCTGGCAGACCGCGCGGCAACAGCGGACCTGTTCGCGCGTCATGCCCCCGGGCAGGTGGTGAATCTCGCAGCGCAGGCAGGGGTGCGCTATTCGCTGGAAAATCCGGCAGCCTATGTGGATTCAAACCTTGTCGGCTTCGGCAATATTCTGGAAGGGTGTCGGCATAATGGGGTGGAGCACCTCATCTATGCCTCGTCATCCTCGGTCTATGGGGCCAACACCACCCTGCCCTTCGCCGTGGAACAGAATGTAGACCACCCCATCAGCCTCTATGCCGCCACCAAGAAGGCGAATGAGCTGATGGCCCACAGCTACAGCCACCTCTATCGCCTGCCCACCACGGGCCTGCGCTTTTTCACGGTGTATGGCCCATGGGGCCGGCCGGACATGGCGGCCTTCCTGTTCACCGATGCCATCTGGCATGGGCGGCCCATCAAGGTGTTCAATGGCGGAGACATGAGCCGCGACTTCACCTTCATTGATGATGTGGTGGAGGCGGTGTGCCGGCTTATTCCCCTGCCTGCCACGGTGGATGCCTCATGGAACAGCGCACAGCCGGACCCTTCCCGCTCCAGCGCGCCTTACCGCCTCTATAATATTGGCAACCATGCGCCAGCACCGCTGATGGAATTCATCGCGCATATTGAGACGGCGCTGGGCCGCAAGGCGGTACTGGACATGCAGCCGATGCAGGCGGGCGATGTCCATGCCACCTATGCCGATGTGCATGCGCTGGCCGAAGCGGTGGACTTTGCCCCGCGCACCTCTCTGGCAGATGGCATCGCGGCCTTCGTGGACTGGTATCGCACCATCTATCTGACACAGATCGCGACAGCCTGAACCCACAGGGGCCGGCTGCCCGTGCCATCAGGCGAAGGGCGACACCAGCACTTCAAGTTCACCCCGCACCTGATCCAGCACCGCCTGATCGCGAGAGCGGGCGACAAGATGGGTCTTGAACCGCCCGTCCTCATCCTTGAACGGATAGGAGCCGAGGATTGCATCCGGATATTTCAGCGCCAGCGCGCTGAGGCCAGCGGCGATATCGCCTTCGCCGGTATTGGCCAGAACGGTCTGCGAGAGCATGGGGCGGCCCTTCTCCAGATCCGGCAGCACCACCTCGAGCATGGATTGCATGATGCGCGGCACACCCGCCATCACGATCACATTGCCGATGCGAAACCCCGGAGCCTTTGACACCGCATTCGCCACCAGTTCCGCTCCATGCGGAATGCGGGCCATGCGCAGACGGGCCTCGTTCAGCTTGTCCTCAGGGATATATTCCAGCAGCAGGGCACGGGCGCGCGGGTCCACATCAATCGGCACCCCGAATGCACGGGCGATGGAATCAGCCGTGATGTCATCATGGGTCGGGCCGATGCCGCCGGTGGTGAAGACATAGGTGAAGCGGGCGCGCAGGCCATTTACGGCTGCGACGATGTCTTCTTCCACATCCGGCACAATGCGCACCTCGCGCAGATCAATGCCGACTTCGGTCAGTCTTTCGGCAATGTGGCCTATATTTTTATCCTTGGTGCGACCGGAAAGAACCTCATCACCAATGACGATGAGCGCCGCCGTGACCACATGCGCGCCGTCTGCCTCAGTCATGACCGTCCCTTTCCGTTTTTTGCCCAATCAATTGGCAGCTGCTGCCCGTTTCATCACCACGCGCAAAGCGCGAACCCCGGTACGAAACATCTTTTCCCAGCCTCACGTCTTTGGCACGATGTTTGTAACGTTCCAAGTCGTTACTCATGGGCATGAAGAGGCTGTTCCGATGCGCCAGGCTTTCGACGAGATGTCCATCACCGACGGGCAGGTCCGTCCCGCATATGAAACCCTTCGCCGCTGGCTGGACAGCGTGCCGCACGATGTGCTCGACCATCGCCGCAAGGAAGCCGAATATATCTTCCGCCGCATCGGCATCACCTTCGCTGTTTATGGCGAGGAAAATGCGCAGGAACGGCTGATTCCCTTCGATATCGTGCCCCGCATCATCACGAAGAACGAGTGGTCCACCCTCTCGCGCGGGCTGGAACAGCGGGTAAAGGCGCTGAACCTCTATATCCGCGATGTCTATGGGCGCCGCGAGATTCTCAAGGCCGGGGTGGTGCCGAAGGAGCTGGTGTTCAACAATCCGGCCTTCCGCCCGGAAATGAACGGCCAGAAAGTGCCGCACGACATTCATGTCCACATCGCCGGCATCGATATCGTGCGCACCGACCCGGATACCTTCTATGTGCTGGAGGATAATGCCCGCACCCCTTCCGGCGTCTCCTACATGCTGGAGAACCGGGAGATCATGCTGCGGCTGTTCCCCGAGCTGTTCGCCATGCACAAGGTGGCCCCGGTCGAGAAATATGCCGATGACCTTCTCGCCACCCTGCGCTCGCTCTCACCGCGCGGGGGGCATGAGCCGAATGTGGTCATCCTCACCCCCGGCATCTTCAACTCGGCCTATTACGAGCACTCCTTCCTCGCCGACAAGCTAGGCGTGGATCTGGTGGAAGGGCGCGACCTGTTCGTGAAGGACGAGGTCGTCTACATGCGCACCACCGAGGGACCCAAGCGGGTGGATGTGATCTACCGCCGCCTCGATGATGACTTCCTCGACCCGCTGGTGTTCCGCACAGACAGCGTGCTGGGCGTGCCCGGGCTGATGAGCGCGTATCGGGCCGGCAATGTCACCCTCACCAATGCGGTGGGCACCGGCGTTGCGGATGACAAGGCCGTGTACAGCTACATGCCGGATATCATCCGCTTCTATCTGGGCGAGGAGCCCCTGCTGCCGAACGTGCCCACATGGCGCTGCCGCGAGGCAGACCATCTGAAATATGTGCTGGAGCACCTGCCCGAGCTGGTGGTGAAGGAAGTTCACGGTTCCGGTGGCTATGGCATGCTGGTTGGCCCGGCGGCAGACAAGGCACAGATCGAGTCGTTCCGCGCCAAGCTGATTGCCCATCCGGACAATTTCATCGCCCAGCCCACGCTTGCCCTCTCCACCTGCCCCACGCTGGTGGAAAAGGGGCTGGCCCCACGCCATGTGGATCTGCGCCCCTTCATTCTTTCCGGTTCAGACAAGGTGCGGATCGTGCCCGGCGGGCTCACCCGCGTCGCCATGAAGGAGGGCTCTCTCGTGGTCAATTCCAGCCAGGGCGGAGGCACGAAGGATACCTGGGTGCTCGATACCTGAGACGGGCCATAAGCCCGGCTCTGGGCGCACCGCCGCGCCCATATGTTTCGCCCCGTCTGCCCCTTTCCTTTTGACGATGGGTTGCCCTCATGCTGTCCCGCACCGCCGATAATCTGTACTGGCTCGCCCGCTATGTGGAACGGGCGGATTGCCTCGCCCGCATTCTCGATGTCTCCCAGCGGCTTGCCTACACACCGGTCTCACAAGGCTCCACCGCCAATGAGTGGGGCTCGGCCGTGCTCACCGCCGGCTGCGCCGACCTGTTCATTGAACGCTACGGCCCGCTGGAGGATGCGACCGAGGAGAATGTGGTCTCCTTCCTCGCCTTCGCGCCCGAGAACCCGGCCTCCATCCGCAACTGCTTCGAGTTGGCCCGCACCAATGCGCGCTCCGTGCGCACGGCGCTGACCACCGAGATGTGGGATGTCATCAACTCCGCCTGGATTGAGCTGCGACACTTCCCCAACCGGGCGATGACGCGGGAGGAGCTTTCCCGCTTCCTCGCCTTCGTGAAGGAAACTTCCCTGCGTTTCGATGGCGCGACCTTCCGCACCATGCTGCGCAATGATGGCTACTGCTTCGCCCGCTCCGGCGTGCAGATCGAGCGCTCCGACAACACCGCCCGCATTCTGGACGTGAAGTACCATGTGCTGCTTCCGGAGAAGGAGCGTGTGGGCGGGCCGCTGGATTATTTCCAGTGGTCGTCCATCCTGCGCTCGGTCTCGGCGCTCACGGCCTTCCACTGGGTTTATCGCGACAGCGTGAAGCCCTGGCTGGTGGCGGACCTGCTGATCCTGAACCGCCAGATGCCGCGCTCGCTTGCCTCCTGCTACGAGAATCTCTCGCGCCATCTCGATGAGATCGCGGGGGCCTATGGCCGGCAGGGGCCATCCCAGCGCCTCTCCCGCTCCATTCTCGGGCGGCTGACGAATTGCGACATCGAGGACATTTTCCAGAACGGCCTGCATGAATTCATCACGGATTTCATCACCGACAACAACAAGCTCGGCAAGGCCATAACGGAGCAATATCTCACCTGACGCCGCAAGGTGGCCGCAGGCTCTGCCAAAGCGGCCCCCTTCCTTCTTCATCCTCCAGAGGCTGCTCCCATGCGCTTTCGCATCCGCCACGAAATCTCCCAGAGTTTCGAACCAGGCAGCCGCAACATTGCCGCTGTCGCCCGCCTCACCCCGCGCCCCTATGAGGGACAGTTCATCCAGCGATGGACCCTGGATGTGGACGGCGATTTCTGCCTGCACGGGCAGGAAGATGCCTATGGCAATCTGTGCCATGCCTTCACCGTGGATGGCCCGGTGGACCATGTGACCGTAACCGCCGATGGCGAGGTGGAAACGGTCGACACATCCGGCATCGTGCGCGGCACGGTGGAGCGCTTCCCCGTAGAATTGTATTTGCGCACCACCGACCTCACCTTGCCGAATGGTGGTGTGATCGATTTTGCTGAAGCCGTGCAGAAAGATGCGGACCCGCTTGCTCACCTCCATGCCTTGATGCTGGCGGTGCACGAGAAGGTGGAGGAGCGGCCCGACACCCCGAGCGGCGACACTCTGGATGCGGCCACGGTTCTGGAAAAAGGCGGGGCCTGCTCCGGCAGCATCACCCACCTGTTCACGGCCGCTGCCCGGCATCTTGGCATTCCGGCCCGGCATGTCTCCGGCTATTTCGCGACCGAAGATACCGGCAGCGTGCGCCACTGGGCGGAAGCCTATGTGCCGAAAATTGGCTGGATCGCGTTCGATAGCGGCCAGAAGCTGTGTGCCACGGAAAGCCATCTGCGTCTCGCTGTGGGGCTTGATGCGCTGGGCGTCGCCCCCCTGCGCACCACTGGCACGGACCTGAAGGAAACCATTTCCATTCGCAGCGGTCGCGTTCTGCGCAATGGTTCCGTGCGCAATCCGCCGCTGAACACGCAGGTGCAGCACGATACGCTGGGGCAGGCACAGAGCCAGCAGCAGAGCTGAGCGAGCCACCTCGCAGTGGTGAGTTTGCAACGGCAAGAGGACAGGGAGGGCTGACTGCCCGGCCTGCCCTTGACGCGGATGTCTTTCGCCCTCTTGACCCCGGCGTGCCTGACTGCATTCTCATCATCAGAACCCAGCAGGAGCCGAGACACACCCATGAGCACCAAGCCGGCCTATGAGAACGACAATATCTTCGCCAAGATTCTGCGCGGGGAACTGCCGGCCCACAAAATCTATGAGGACGACAAGGCACTCGTCTTTCTTGATATCTTTCCGCGCGCCCCGGGCCATGCGCTGGTGATTCCGAAGGCTGCCGCCCGCAACATCTTCGACATCACCCCCGATGACCTTGCCCATGTGCACAAGATCTCGAAGCGCATCGCACATGCCGCCATCAAGGCCTTTGACGCGGACGGCATCACCATTCTTCAGGCCAATGAGCGGGCCGGTGGGCAGGAAGTGTTTCACCTGCATGTGCATGTGATTCCCCGCCATACGGGCGAGCCGCTGAAGGCCCCCGCCAGCGAGCTGGAAAAGCCGGACGTTCTGGCCGAAAAGGCCCAGCTCCTGCGCGCCGCACTGGAACAGTGAATGCTGGTGGCCGGTGCCCTGGTGCCGGCCACATTCCCGCCCAGCCGCCAACCCCGCGCCCCCCAGACCCGACTGCCGGGTTTTTTGCATGAATTGCTTCACCGCAAAGGGCCACACGCATTCAATGTGCAAGAAATACAGATGCGCTTCAGAGTCTTTCCAGCATAAAGTGTGAAACGGTTTTGCGGCCGGACAGACGTGACAACAAAAGATGAAGCGGTCTCGCCTCTCACGAAAGGCGAAAACGCTCTGGCCGACAGGTTGAGGAAAAATGGATCTCGCGCTTATCGCCCTTTCCGCCCGCCCGCTGGCCACCAGCGCGGCGCGTGCAGGCCTTTCCACACTGGCGCTTGATCTGCGTGAGACGATGGTTCTTCCCGCTGGCGGCAAATGCCCCCAAAGCCATGCGCAACTCCCCGCACTGGCGCGCACCGCACCCGGTGAAGCGCCCGGATTTGACGGCGCGGCCCTGCCGGCAGCCCTTGCCAGCCATGTGCCTGCGGGAATTCCTTTCATTCCCGGTGACGGGCTGGATGTGATGCCGGAGGTTCTGGCGCTGATCGCGGCACGCAATCCTGTCCTCGGCAACACCCCCACCACCGTGCGTGTGCTGAAAGACCCGCTGGCGCTGGAAGCCCTGTGCGGCCACCTGCGCATTCCCTTTCCCACGATCAGCCTCACCGCCCCGAATGCAGAGACTTTCACGGGCGCAGCGGTGCTGGAAAAGCGCATTGGCAGTTCTGGCGGCAGCGATGTGCACCGTCGTGCGGCCGGAGATCTGAGCGCTCCCGCGCCGGGCCACTATCTGCAAAAAGAGGTGGTAGGCCAGACCTTCTCCCTGCTGCTGCTGGCCAATGGGCAAGCCTGCATCACCCTCGGCATCTCACGGCACTTTGCGGCGGGCACGGAAAACGCGGCCACGCCATTCCGGCAAGATGGACGCATCGGCCCGGTGGCATTGCCGGAAGCCCTCCATGCCCCCATCACCACAGCTGCCCAGAATATTGCGCTGGCCTGCGGGCTGGTCGGGCTGGTGAGCGTGCGTATCATCATCAGCACTGAAGGCTGGTTCGTGCTGGGCGTGACGCCCCACCCCGATGCCAGTGTCGACCTGTTCGATACGGACCCGCTGCCGCCGCTTCTGGCGCTGCACCTCGCCGCGTGCGGCGGGCGCATGCCCTCCGGCCTTCCGGCCCCTGTGCAGGTGCGCGCGATCGCCAGTCTCCATGCCGGGCAGAACCTCACTATGCCCGCCCTCACCTCACCTGCGACAGTGCTGGATGCCCCCCCGCCCGGTACGGCAATGCGGGCAGGAGACCTTGTCGCGACAGTGCATGTCAGCGCAACCTCCACCATGCAGGCAGAGGTGACACTGATGGCCGCCGTCATGCCACTGGCGGAACAGCTGCGCAAAGCCGGGCTTTAGAACCGGCATGTGAGCGGCGCGGGAAGCCGGGCGCACTTCGCGAGCGCATCCCGTTTTCCCGAAGAGTGGAAGGCCCGGCGCGTTTTGCCTCTGGTGCCGGAAGAACTCACGGACCGTGCGGCTGAACATCGCTCACGGCCGTGCCATCCCATATGTGAAAACAAATCCACGCCAATTCTTTTGCCGTGGCCGCACGCTTGCGCCATAAGAGTGCCGACTGGCGCGGGCAGGAATCGACCCAGCGACCTCATTATCCGGCCCGAATGCCGGCATCAGACAGGAGACTCATGTGGTGAGCGACATCGTGACCCTTCAGGCGTTCCTCAACCAGTGGGCAGGTGCGGACCCGGAAAAGGCTGCGATCGCCAGCACGGTGCGCACCATCGCCAGCACCGGCGTCGGCATTGCCGATCTGGTTGCGCGCGGCCCGCTTGAGGAAGGGCTCGCCAAGATTCACGGTTCTGATCCCAATGGCGGTGGCGACACCCAGAAGGAACTGGACGTGATCGCCGAGGAGGTTATCTGCGCCGCCCTGCGTGAAGCTCCCGTTGCCTATCTCGCCTCGGAAGAGAGCGAAGACCTCATCGTGCTGAACCCCAAGGGCCAGCTTGTGGTGGCGGTGGACCCGCTGGACGGCTCCTCCAACATCGACACCAATGTGTCGGTTGGCACCATCTATTCCATCATGCCCTTCACCGATGCGGACCGGGAGAACCCGAATGCCGCCGTGATGAAGCCCGGCACCAACCAGCTTGCCGCGGGCTTCCTCGCCTACGGCCCGGCCACCATTCTGGTATCCACGCTCGGAAATGGCACGCAGGTGTTTGTGTATGACCGCAACCGCTCGGAATTCATCCTTGCGCGCGACAATGTGCAGATACCGGTCGACACCAAGGAATATGGCGTCAACCAGTCCAACATGCGCCATTGGGATGCGGCCATGAGCGGCTGGATCAAGGACTGCCTCGCCGGCAAGGAAGGCCCGCGCGGCAAGGACTTCAACATGCGCTGGGTCGGCTCCATGGTGGCGGATGCCTTCCGCATCTTCACCCGCGGCGGCGTGTATGTGTATTCCTCCGACAAGCGCAAGGGCTATGAGAATGGCCGCCTGCGCCTGATCTATGAAGCCTTCCCCGTCGCCATGCTTGTGGAACAGGCCGGTGGCGGCGCAACGGATGGCAAGACCCGTATTCTCGACATCACGCCCCACCATATCCACCAGCGCATTCCGCTGGTGTTCGGTTCGAAGGGCGAGGTGGAGAAGATCGCCTCCTATTACTGAACTTGTCCGGGCGGGGCCATGCGCCCCGTTCACACAGCCGGGAAGCTGCCATGACCACGCCGCTGATTGCCCCTTCCATGCTCGCCAGCGATTTTGCCCGTCTGGGTGAGGAAGTGCGCGATATCACCACCGCTGGTGCCGATTATATCCACCTTGATGTGATGGACGGCCATTTCGTGCCGAACCTCACCTTCGGGCCGGATATCATCCGCGCGCTGCGCCCGCACACCGACAAGGTGTTCGATGTGCATCTGATGATCTCGCCGGTGGAGCCCTATCTGGAGGCTTTCGCCAAGGCGGGCGCGGATATCATCACCGTGCACCCGGAAGCGACCCAGCATCTGGATCGCTGCCTTCAGGTCATCCGTGGCCTGGGCAAGAAGGCCGGTGTGGCGCTGAACCCGGCGACGCCTGAAAACGTGCTGGAATATGTGCTCGACAAGGTGGATCTTGTACTGGTGATGAGCGTGAACCCCGGCTTTGGCGGGCAGAGCTTCATTCCCGCCGTGCTGCCCAAGATCGAGCGCATCCGCGACATGATCCGCGGTCGTGACATTCGCCTTCAGGTGGATGGTGGCGTGAACCCGGAGACGGGCGCCCAGTGCGCGCGGGCGGGTGCGGATGTGCTGGTGGCTGGCTCCGCCGTGTTCAAGGGTGGCATCGAAGGCTATCGCGCCAATATCTCCGCCATCCGCACCTCTGCGGCCAATGCGATGGGGCTGATGGTGTGACCTGAATGGCTATGGCCATTTAGCTTCAGAGACAAGGAAAAGCTGCCGCCAGAACTGGGGCCGCTTTTTTCTTGCCCGGATGCTGTCCGGCACTCAGCGCGGCCTGATTCCGGCAGAGAGCGTGTTCAGATCCACCTGCTGCGCCGCAGAAAGCACCCGCTTGGGAATGATGCGGTACAGGGCATCGGACTCAAACAGCAGAATGAAATACTCATCCTGCCCGGCCTTCACGAAATCCTCCCACCGGGTTTTGGCTTCACCCGCAGTGCTGTTCCACGAAATGGCCGTCTCATCCCATGCCACGGTGATAACGATGGGATCAGGCTGCGGGCCGCGTGTGGTTCTGCGGGCCGTGCGCCAGCTTAGAAAAGCCATCACGACCCATGGCGTGCACCACAGCACCACCAGAAACAGCGGCGCGAACCAGATCAGCACGCTGAAAACCTCGTCCCAGCCGCTTTGCAGATACAAAAGACCACCATAAGCCAGCATGGACAAAAGCCACACGCGGGCCAGCATCATCATGAACGAGCGGCTGAACAGAAGAATGCGGAAATTCAGTTTCTGCGCGCGATAGAGATCTGCAGGTTCCATATGAAACCGCACCATCCGCTCAACACCCTCTGCCATATCGCGTCTCGCCCCTGCTTTTGATTGTTTCAATCTGTGTGGAGCTTACGCAACGCCATGGCAACCCTGCTTTTCTCAGCCAAAAGTTGCAAGTTTGATCCCATGCCGGGCAAGATGTGCGTGAATGTCACCCAGTTGGGCCGGGGTCAGAAGGTGGCGCGGCACCATCCGGAACAGGCGCGGCGTTTCGAAAATCAGCAAAACCCGCGCATTCTCCCCGCACTCATGAATATTCTCCCATGGCAGATGCGCTGTTCCCGAAGCACTGACCCAGTTGATGGCGGCTTCATCCCATGAGACTGTGATGGCAGGGTGCAGGCTCTTCTGGATGCGGAAGGTTTTGCGAGCGGAATAACCGGACAGAAGAATATTCACCAGCCACGGCATGAGAAGCAAAACAGCCGCCAGCACCGGCGCGAACCACAAGGTCAGCTTCAGCACATCCCACCTGCCCCCAATGGCATATAATATGGCAGCATAGGCGAACACGCCGACACACCAGACCACAACCAGCTTGAACAGGGTGTGCGGGCGAAAGATATTCATGCGGAAATGCAGCAAATATGCCTGCTTCAGCAGATCTGCATCGAGGTGGTAGGTTACGCGCCTGTCGTCGCTGTCATTCATCGGTTCGTCCCTGCTCATGCCTGCCTCTGCGCCTCAGCCACCAAGAACCGGCAGGAAAGTAAAGACAGGCTGCCATGTCCAGCCACCGGCGCGCACGGCTTCACCCACATCCGCAGACCAGCCCGCAAGCGGCATGGTGCGGGACTTGTGAATGCTGAAATTCATGAGACGGCGTGAAGAAACCGTATGGGTCAGCACAGCGCGCACCACCCTTTCGCGCGCATTCAGCCGCAACCGCAGTTCGGTGCGCCGGCCATTCGAGGCCCGTTCAAACACAACCTCCGCTCCCGGCCTGTTGTGAACAGTCACACCGGCGGGCGCGGCCTGTTCCAGATGCCGGCGCAACTGCGTGTCGCTCAGGGCGAAGCGGCCGGGTAGCGGGCCCTTGCGCTCAGCCCAGGCCAGAAGGCGCGAGGACGCAACGAGCATGACCAGCACGTAAACAAGGATAGCCCCCACCAGCACGGGCAAATGCTGGCTCACCAGCCGAAACAACGGCCCTTCACTGATCTTCAGAAAAGGCAGGCCCGAGAGCGCCGCATCCACCTTCTCACGGCTATCTGCACGGATGCTCACCACATGCGACCCGACAGGCGCGATGAACCCGTACACCCCATTACGGGTGCGATATCGATAGGTTCCAAGCGTTGTTGAGGAGCGGATGGTCGGCACAGCCTCAAAACTGCGACGCGCCATGGTACGGGCGGCCTGCGCATCGGCCAGCTCCTCCACCCGCACCTGCGCGCCCGAAGGCAGCACATGCCCCGCTCGCCAGAGCGGATCAGGCGAGGTCGTGAGCACATAGGTCGGGGGCTCCAAAAAAACGGCCAGCCCGATGGCGGCAAGGGGCATCAGCGTGGCGCATACCAGCAGCACAATGACAATCCATCTGCGCCTGTTCATACCCGCCTCCTTCAGCCCAAGCCGTCAGCCCAAGCCGTCAGCCCAAGCCCTCACCCCCGCGCCAGAAATGCCCCGATGCGCGCCACCGCCTCGCGCATATGCGCTGCCGAACCGGCATAGGAGAGACGCAGGAACTGGTGGCCCTGGAAGGGATCGAAATCTACCCCCGGTGTTGTCGCCACATGCACCGCATCCAGCATCCGCGTTGCGAAGGTGGCGGAATCGTCGGTGAAGGCGGAAACATCGGCGTAAAAATAGAAAGCACCATCCGCCGGCAGAAAGTGCTTCAGCCCCACGCCCGGCAGCCCTTGGGTGAGAATGCGGCGGTTTTCCTCATAGCCACGCTTCACGGCGTCCATTTCCGCGCGCCCGTCGAAGGCAGCTTCGGCCGCGATCTGCGAGAGGGTGGGTACGGAGATGGAGAGGTTCTGCTGCAAGCGCTCCATGGTGCGGGCAAGACCGGGAGGCACCACCATCCAGCCGACACGCCAGCCGGTCATGCAGAAATATTTGGAGAAGGAATTGATGACGATGACATCATCCGCAATCTCCGCCGCACTCACGGCCGGGAAGGCATAATCCAGCCCGTGATAGATCTCGTCCGAGATGAAGGCGATGCCAAGTTCGCGCGCGCAGGCATGCAGGGCGCTCAGGGCCTCACGGTCCATCATGGTGCCGGTGGGGTTGGCAGGACTGGCCACCAGCACGCCCTTGAGCGGGGCCGCGCGGTGGGCGGCGATGAGTTGCTCCGGTGTCAGGGCATAACGGTCTTCTGCGCGTGTCTCGATCAGCACGGGTTCGCAGCCCAGTGCGGACAGCACATGGCGATAGGGCGGATAACCGGGTGAGGCGATGGCCACCCGGTCTCCGGTCTCGAACAGCGCAAGAAAAGCCAGAATGAAGCCGCCCGATGAGCCATTGGTCACCACCACCCGTTCCGGGTCCAGTTCCAGCCCATACTGTTCGCCATAGTGGCGGGCGATGCGGGCACGCAAAGATGGCATGCCGAGCGCGGCGGTATAACCCACCTGCCCGGCCTCCAATGCAGCAGCCGCAGCCTTGCGGGCGGTGAGCGGCGCGGGCGCGGCAGGCTGCCCAACTTCCAGATGAATCACCTGCCCGCCTTCGGCCTCGATGCGCGCGGCATGCTCCATCACATCCATCACGATGAAGGGCGCGACATCGCTGCGCTTCGAGGCGCGGGGCATGAAGAGGCTGTTTGAAGCAGGGGAAATCACGGGCGGGGTCATGCTCATCCATCTTTCCGGCGATACAGGGCATAGGCCATGCCGTGTTGCCGCCGCATTCTGGCTGTCCTTGAGGGAAACGAATACTGGCCTTGATATCGGCTGGGGCGGTCTGCCTTCGCCCTGTCCTAAAGCGCTTTGCGACCGGAAGGAAATATCTGATCGACCCGAAACCGCCCGAAACCGGCTTGAGGCCGCTCAACAGCCTGCGTCTTCTGCCGTGCCACGTCCCCGGCGAGAGAGTTATGGGCTACCGGGGCTTGAGCGTTCGCACGCGCGCCGTCATCCTGCGCGGCGAATCGTGCGACGTTGCCCCCGCGGTTCCTTAAAGCCGAGGCATCGAAGCCAGATGGGTTCTTCACTTTCCCCGCCAGCGACATCGCGCCCCTCTACACCCTCGGTCCTTCGCCGGGTGATGGAGAAGGCCGGGCGCGTGCTGGCCGTGGCGTCGGTGATCCTGCTTCCGGCCCATGAGGCACTGGCCCAGTCTGGTGGCCGCACGCAGACCATCATCCGCGATGCCGAAATCGAGGCGCTGCTGAGCGAATACACCCGCCCCATTCTGCAAACCGCCGGTCTCGGACGGCAGAATGTGGAAGTGGTGCTGATTGGCGAGCGTTCCTTCAATGCCTTCGTGGCCGATGGCCGCCGCATCTTCATCAATACCGGCGCGCTGATGGATGCGCAGACCCCGAACCAGATCATTGGTGTGCTGGCCCATGAAACCGGGCACATCGCCGGCGGGCATCTGGCGCGCATGCGCGAGCAGATCGCCGGGGCACAGACCATGGCGATCGTGGCGATGCTGCTGGCTGGCGCAGGTGCTGCGGCTGGCGCGGCAGCGGGTGCAGGCGGCAGCAATATGGGGCAGGCTGCTGCCGCGGGCATGAGCCTGCCACAGGAAATGGCCCGCCGCTCCATTCTCTCCTACCAGCGGGGCGAGGAACAGGCCGCCGACCGCGCCGCCATTCGCTATCTCGCCGCCACCGGCCAGTCTGCCAAGGGCATGCTGGAAACCTTTCAGCGCCTGCAGAACGACCAGCTCTTCATGAGCCAGCGGATCGATCCCTATCTCATCAGCCACCCCATGGCGCGTGAGCGTATCGGCACGCTGGAGCAACTGGCCCGCAACAGCCCGCACTATAATCGCAAGGATTCTCCTTCCCTACAGGCCCGTCATGACCTGATGCGCGCCAAGCTGGTAGGTTTCACTGATCGGCCTGAGGCGGTGAACCGCAAATATCCGGCCTCGGACACCTCACTGGCGGCAGATTATGCACGCGCCATTTCTGCCTATCTCTATGGCAACATAGACCGGGCGGTGGCGCAGATTGACGGGCTTATCGCCCGCCAGCCGAACAATCCCTATTTTTATGAATTGAAGGGGCAGGCGCTTCTGGAAGGCGGGCGGGCATCGCAGGCCGTGCCCCCTCTGCGCAAGGCGGTGGAACTCAGCAATGGCGCCCCGCTGATTCGCACGATGCTGGGGCAGGCCCTCGTTCAGTCCGGACAGGGCGGCGGCACAGCTGGCATTCCGGGTGCATCCGGCTCTGGCGGGCGCTCTGGGGGCAGCAACACGCAGGATGCCATTCGCGAACTCATCCTCGCCACCCAGCGCGAGCCGGAGTCCCCCACCGCATGGCGCGCGCTCGCCATTGCCTATGGCAAGCGCGGCGACAAACCCAATGCCGATCTGGCCTCCGCGAATGCGGCATGGTCCAGCGGTGATTTTGAAACCGCCCGCCAGCTTGCTGCCCGTGCCCGCCGGGATTTTCCCAAGGGCTCACCCGGCTGGCTAAAGGCGGATGATCTTCTCAATCTCGAACCACCCGTAAAGCGCGATTCGTCCGCGCGGCGCTGAATACAGACAGTTTACACCATGGAGAAACGCATGTTCCCCTTCACCGGCCTTCGCGGCCGCATCGCTCCTCTGGCTCTGGCTGGCGTTCTCGCCGCAACCGCTGCCGCAACGCCCGCCGCCGCCTTCACCGATGAGGAGAAGAAGGAAATGGGCGTCATCATCCGCGATTACATCATCACCAATCCGGAAGTGCTGGAAGAAGCCATCGCGGTTCTTGAGGCCCGCCACAATTCCGAACAGGCGGAACAGCGCGGCAAGGCCCTGGAATCCGTGAAGGAACTGGTGTTCGACAGCCCGCGCAATGTGGTTGTCGGCAACCCCAAGGGTGATGTGACCCTGGTGGAGTTCTTCGACTACAACTGCGGCTATTGCCGCAAGGCGCTGTCTGATCTCGACCAGCTCATCAAGGCAGATCCCAATCTGCGCGTGGTGCTGCGTGAATTCCCGGTGCTGGGCCAGCCTTCGGTTGAAGCCGCACAGGTAGGCGTTGCCGTGCGCATGGTGGCCCCCGAGAAGTATTTCGCCTTCCACCACGCCCTGTTCCAGCAGCAGGGTCCGATCGACCGTGAGAAGGCTCTGGCCGCTGCGGCCTCTGTCGGCATCAATGCGGACGAACTGGCCAAGCAGGCCAATTCCCCCGAGCTGAACGCCACACTCGACGAGAGCATGAAGATCGCCGCCGCCCTCGGCCTCAACGGCACGCCTTCCTACATTGTGGGAGACAGCGTGGTGGTGGGAGCAGTTGGAGCCGACAAGCTGAAGGAAGCCATCGCTACCACCCGCGCGAACGCGAAGAAGTAGGCTCACGCTCTTCATGAATGCCCTGTCGCCTGTTCACAGGCGGCGGGGCAAAACCGCATAAGAACACAGGGCCTCTTTCCTTGAGACGAGAGCCCTCCTATAACCGCAACGATCCGGCCATGGGGCCGACGGCAGATCTGGCAGGATGTCTGATACCATCCACGTCCTCAATGGGCCCAACCTTAACCTTCTCGGCACGCGGGAACCCCATATCTATGGGGCAGCGACCCTTGCCGATGTGGAGGCCCTGTGCGCCCGTGAGGCGGAACGCTTCGGCTTCTCTCTCGTCTTCCGGCAGACCAACAGTGAAGGTGCGCTGGTGGATCTGGTGCAGGCGGCCCGTGGCGCACGTGGCATCGTGCTGAATGCTGCGGCCTATACCCATACATCCGTGGCGCTGCGTGATGCGGTCTCGGCGGCGGGCGTGCCCACCATCGAGGTGCATCTTTCCAATGTGTTCGCCCGTGAGGCGTTCCGGCACCACTCTTATCTTTCGCCGGTGGTGAAGGGGGTCATCTGCGGCTTTGGTCCGCAGAGTTACGCCCTCGGCATCGCGGCACTGGCGGGGCTTGCGGCCTGAGCGCCCGCCCCTTCCCTTTAGCCCTCGTGCGGCCTGTGCGGCCGGCAAGAGCAGGAACATGATGAAGCCTACCAAAACCCCGTTCGATACCGACCTCGTCAAGGAAATCGCCAAGCTGCTCTCCGAGAGCGACCTGACCGAGATCGAGGTTCAGCACGAAGACCTGCGTATCCGTGTGCTGCGCAGCCCGGCTCCTGTCACCATGGTTCAGGCAGCCCCGCAATATGCCGCCAGCCCGGCCCCTGCGCCCGTCGCGGCGGCTCCGGTTGCTGCCGCTGTTGAAGCCGTGGCACCTGCGGATCTTGCCAAGCACCCCGGTGCCGTGCCCTCCCCCATGGTCGGCACCGCCTATCTGGCGCCTGAGCCCACTGCCCCGAACTTTGTCGAGGTTGGTTCCGTGGTGAAGGAAGGCGACACGGTTCTCATCGTGGAAGCCATGAAGACCATGAACACCATTCCTGCGCCCCGCTCCGGCACGGTGAAGCGTATTCTGGTGGATAACGCCCAGCCGGTGGAATATGGCGAGCCGCTGCTGATCATCGAGTGATGCGCGCACCGCAGAGGATCGGCTGATGTTCAAGAAAATCCTGATCGCCAATCGCGGCGAGATCGCCCTGCGCATTCTGCGCGCCTGCAAGGAACTGGGCATTGCCACCGTGGCGGTGCACTCCACCGCTGATGCGGATGCCATGCATGTGCGCCTCGCGGATGAGAGCGTGTGCATTGGCCCGCCTCTGGCGCGCGAAAGCTATCTCAATGTGCCCTCCCTGCTCGCGGCCTGCGAGATCACGGGGGCGGATGCGGTGCATCCCGGTTACGGCTTCCTGGCGGAGAACGCCCGGTTCGCCGAGATTCTGGAAGACCACAACATCCACTTCATCGGCCCCAAGGCGGAGCATATCCGCATCATGGGCGACAAGATCGAGGCCAAGAAGACCGCTCAGGCGCTTGGCATTCCTGTCGTGCCCGGTTCCGATGGCGGCATCACCGATGATGAGGAAGCCCACCGCGTGGCAGCCGAAATCGGCTTCCCCGTTCTGGTGAAGGCAGCCGCCGGCGGCGGTGGTCGCGGCATGAAGGTGGCCTTCACCAAGGACGACCTCTCGAGCGCCCTGTCCACCGCGCGGATCGAGGCCAAGGCCGCTTTCGGTGATGATGCGGTCTATCTGGAGAAGTATCTCTCCACCCCGCGCCATATCGAGGTGCAGGTGCTGGGCGATGGCAAAGGGAATGCCATTCATCTGGGTGAGCGCGACTGCTCGCTCCAGCGTCGCCACCAGAAGGTGTGGGAGGAAGCCCCTTCCCCGGTCATCACCGCCGCCCAGCGCGCCCAGATTGGCGAAACCTGCGCCAAGGCGATGCGTGACCTGAAGTATCTCGGCGTCGGCACGATCGAGTTCCTGTATGAGAATGGCGAGTTCTATTTCATTGAAATGAACACGCGCATTCAGGTGGAACACCCCATTACCGAGATGGTCACCGGCATCGACCTCATCAATGAGCAGATCCGGGTGGGTGCGGGCGAGCCGCTCTCCCTCACACAGGCCGATATCGTGATGGATGGCCACGCGATCGAATGCCGCGTGAATGCCGAGCATCCCACCAATTTCCGCCCCTCACCGGGCCGCATCACGCACTACCATGTGCCGGGAGGCCTTGGCGTTCGGGTCGATTCCAATGCCTTCCAGGGCTATGTGATCCCCCCGCACTATGACAGCCTCGTGGGCAAGCTCATCGTGCATGGCCGCACGCGTGAGGAATGCCTGAACCGCCTGCGCCGCGCGCTGGACGAGTTCGTGGTGGATGGTATCGACACCACCCTTCCCCTGTTCCGTACGCTGGTGCGCACACGGGACATTCTGGAAGGGCACTATGACATCCATTGGCTGGAGCACTTCCTTGCCGACATCGATGGCAAGGTGGAGCTGAAGTAAGCCCCCTCGGGCAGTCATGTCGCACGGCGGGCACGGGCAGTTTGCGGTTGCCTGCCATGCGACGGTTCAGATAAGCCGAAGCTGGCAGGTCCTGATGGCGCGCAAGGTGCCGTGCACAGGTCTGGCAGGAAGCGGTCATTTAGGCACGACGACGCAGAAAGGCACGACGATGCAGGTCCATCTTCGCCACAGCTTTGCCGCAGCTCTTGGGCTGTGTGCAGCGGCCTTCTCCCTTCCCGCTGCGGCCGAAGCGCCCAAGGCGGCGGCGCCTGCAACGGCCCCTGCCGCGCAGGCTGAACAGCCGGCCACCAAGACCCTTTCCGTACATGATGACTGGGCCGTGCGCTGCGCCGGTGAGGGCGATGCCCGCGCCTGTGAGGCGGTGCAGACCATCCAGACCGCAGACAATAAGAACATCCTTGCTCATATCGCCGTGCGCGCGAAGAAGGATGGGCCGGTTCATCTTATCGCTCAGGTTCCGCCGGGCGTGTGGCTGCCGTCCAATGTCCTGCTGAAGGTCAAGGACGTGCCGGATGTCGTGCTCACCTACAAGCGTTGCGGGCGCGAGTGCACCGCCGCTGTGGAGCTGACAGCGGACCAGCTCAAGGCGCTCAAGGCCAGCAATGGTGCGGGGGAGATCGTGTTTGCCGCAGGCGAGCAGAAGCCGATCATCCTGCCCATCTCCTTCAAGGGTCTGGGCGCGGCGCTGGAAGCCAGCCTCAAGCACTGAGCTGGTTCGCCGCCTGCTGGCATCTGATGCAGGCACAGTGACTGAAACGGGCCGGAAGGATATTCTCTCCGGCCTTTTTCATGCCTGCAGGGATGATGCATCGAATCATAAAACAGGCAGCGCCTTTCGATGCCCAGATCTACGGCAGCGCGGCGGATACCCTTGCGCCTCAAAACTGCTAGACTTTCCCCATGACCCAGCACGGCGACGCCAGTTCTCAGATCACAGCGGATGTGCTTCTCAAAGCCTATTCCTGCGGAATATTCCCCATGGCGGAAAGCGCCGATGATCCGGGGCTGTTCTGGGTAGAACCGGAGCGGCGCGGCATCATCCCGCTGGAGACCTTCCGCGTTTCCTCCCGCCTCGCACGCACAGTGCGATCCGACCTCTTCGAGGTGCGGGTTGATTCAGATTTTGAGGCGGTCATTAACGGATGCGCGGCCCCGCAGGAAGGGCGCGAGAATACATGGATCAACCGCCCTATTCGCCGCCTCTATGGCGAACTGTTTGAACGCGGCCATTGCCACACGGTGGAGACATGGCGCGACGGGCAGCTCGTGGGGGGGCTTTATGGCGTGCGGCTGGGCGGGGTATTCTTTGGCGAAAGCATGTTCCACCGCGCGCGCGATGCCTCAAAGGTCGCACTGGTTCATCTGGTCGGGCGGCTGAAGGCAGGAGGTTTCAGGCTGCTGGATACACAGTTCGTGACCAGCCACCTCGCCAGCCTCGGCGCAGTTGAGGTGCCGCGCAGGCGCTATCAGCGTCTGCTGGAAGATGCGCTGGTTGCTGATGCAGACTTTTACTGCTGGCCAGCCGCGGTTACCGGGGCCGGAGCCTTGCAGCCAATGAGCCAGACATCATAAATCGGATGTTCAACCGCATGCAGGCCGGGGCTTGAAGCAAACATCCAGCCCGTGAAAATCCGCTTGGCTTCACCCTTCAGCGTCAATTCGTTGATTTCGCTGAAGGACGTGATGTTCTGCGTTTCTGTTGGCGGGCGGGTGTAGCAGGCGCGCGGGGTCACCTGAAGGGCACCGAACTGCGCGGTCTCGCCAATCGCGATATCAAACGATGTGATACGGCCGGTGATCTTGTCCAGCCCCGCATAGACCGCAACCCGATTGGGAATGCGCACGGATGGCGGCTGCACCACCGTCACATCACCCGTGCCACCCGGAACCACAATGGTGGAACCGGCAGGCGCAACGGTGCCAACTTCATCACCAGCAGCAGGCGGCGCAGCGGGAACCCTGCCCTGCCCTGCATCGGGGCGGGCATCAAAGGTCTGGCCAGCCTGAAAGCGCTGATCCTGAGGCGGCAAAGGCGCAGTTGGCGCACCAAAACTGGAGGGTGGAGGCAGATAGGACTGCTCAAAACCATCATTGCTCTGCGCCAGCGCGCCATGGCTGAAGCCTGTGGAGAGCATCAGGGCAAAAACAGGAGCAATACGGTTCAGGCGCATGGAGAACTTCAACCTGTCAGGTCCAAAGCCGGAAACGGCGCAGCGCATACCGCACCCGGTGTCCGGCTCTTTGTTTTTGACCAGCAATCAGACATCAGCAAGGCAGGCCACCGGAAGGCGGACCTGCCTGCATTTGCCGAAGGGCTGGGATTCAGCCCAAACAAGGCGCGGCTCATGAAAGACCCGGCCACAAGCGAGGTTCAATCGCCGGGGGTCCATGCCTTGTAGTCGCCGGTCACTTCCGGGCGATGACCACCAGCCAGCAGGGAGCCCTGCGGACGATAGGCAGCGGCAGAGCCGGTGAGATTCGCATTGTGGGGCTTTTCCCACGCGTGCGGCTGATACTTCTCATCCACCGGCGCAACATCGACGCGGTGATGCATCCAGCCCCACCAGCCGGGCGGTATGGTGGATGCCTCGGCATAGCCATTGTAGAGCACCCAGCGCCGCTCGAAACCGAGGGTGGGGTCAATCGCGCCACCCTTGGTGCGGTAATAGCTGTTGCCGAACTCATCCTGCCCGACAAACTCGCCATAGCGCTTGGTCCACAGCCAGGTGCCGAAGGTGTTCTTGTTCCACCAGGTGAAGATAATTTCCAGCAGTCGCATTGCGGCCAGAGCCTCGTTCCAGAATTCGCGGGAACATGCCACTTGGCCCCGCCCATGTCCACCGCACAGAGGCCGCAGCCCCGATTCATTTGCCGGCCGCGCAGGCAAATGGTGCTGCAACCCTCACGGTTCGAATAACAGCATCACATAAACAGCGAAAATAATCAGCAGCACAATGCCGTTGAGCGCATTGGTACGGCCCGTGCCGAAAGAGAGAATCGCCACACCGAAGGTCAGCAGCATCAGCGTGCGTTCTTCCGCCTCCAGCCCCAGCACCATCGGCAGGCCCAGCCAGACGCTGATGACCGCCATCACCGGAATAGTCAGTGCAATGGTGGCGAGCACAGAGCCAAGGGCAATGTTCAGGCTGAACTGGAGATGGTTGCGCGCGGCGGCACGCACGGCGGCGATCCCCTCCGGCATCAGCACGAGCGCGGCGAGCAAGGCGCCGGCCACCGCATCAGGGTTCGGCAGGCTGAGCTGGGCTGTCACGGTCTCCACACTGGCCGCGACATGTTTGGCGAGCGCGACAACGGCGACCAGACTGAGCACCAGCATCCCCAGTGCCAGCAACGCGGCAGACCCATCTGGACGGGCATGCGCGCTGCCGGTTTCCTCGGCGTCATAATGATCCCGGTGCCGGACCGTCTGCATGTAGAGAAATGCGCCATAGAGCGCGACCGCCACCAGCGTCATCACCACAAGCTGAAAGGTGGAGAAGGCCCCGCTCACGGAAGAGGTCCGGGTCACGGAAGGCAGCACCAGCAAAAGCACGGCCAGCGCGATCATCACCGAAAGAAACCCGCTGATGCCCTGCTGGCGGATGGTCTGCTCACGGTGGCGCAGGCTGCCCAGTAGAAGGCACAGGCCGATAATCCCGGTATTCACAATCATGATGACCGAGAACACAGCCTCACGCGCAAGGGTCGGGTTATCTTCCTTGTGCATCATCATGGAGGCGATGACGGCGACCTCGATCAACGTGACCGAGAGGGTCAGCACCAGTGTGCCCAGCGGTTGCCCCACCCTTTCCGCCACCAGATCTGAATGGAAGATGGTGGCGAAGGCCGAGCCGCACAGCAGCACAGTGGCCAGAAAGCCCATGAAGGCCGGCAACTCCCCCGCCCGCCCCGGTGCAAGAGCCGGCTGCATCATCAGGATGGCGGCCAGACCAATCCCCAACGCCGGAAAAACATAGCTGTACAGCCGGCGCGGCGCAGCGCTCATGGTCAAACCTCTTCCGGAGCCAAGTCTTGCCCGCTGCTTCTCATAACCGCGTCACAACAGCAAGACGCCCGGGAAGAGCCGGGTCCGCACAAGAGCTTCCCTTCGCCTCCGCCAAAAGAAAAACCCGGCCACCAGGGCCGGGCTTTTTCATCAGAGCCGAAGTGTCTCACCAGCACGCCAGCCACGCCGGCGCGCGCCGGCATCACTCTTGCCACCGCGCTCCATCTCTCCGGCGGCTTCAGCCAGTGCGAGATCGGCCTCAACCTGGGTCAGCATCCCACGCGCGCTGTCACGCTGGAGAGACAGCTCATCCACGGAAGTCCGCAGATTGTCCCGCCGGCCGCGGGCGGCCTGTGCCAGAGGCGGATAGGCAAAATGACGGGGATCGCTAATGCCGGAGCGCTGCTCCTCAAGGGCGATATCCCGGTCCAGATCGGCAATCATGCGGTCGAAATCCGCGATCATGCCTTCGATCTGCGCGATTCGACGACGCATGTCGTCCATCTGGAATCTCTTGGCACGGATCAAAGGCTCACGCGACTTCATCGCCATCAACTCCGCTAGGGACAGGTTCTGAGGCCGGCTTTTGCAGGCCCTTCTGCCCCCACCATGACCGCCAGCGGTTGCCCCTTGGTTACCAACGCCACATTTCTCTCAGAAATCCTGCTTCATCCCGTCTTGGAAACTAATCGTTTACCCACTTCGTTAATGATGACCTCACGGATCGGGTGGCGCAAATCAGGCGCTGACCGGGGCCGGTGGTGGATTTTCGAAACGTACGGCGCACGTGGAGCACGCGAAAAAGCTTAAGTGTCTGGAATTGAGTCGGTCCTCGAATCCGTACACAAAGTTTTTCCTGCAAGCCCTTGTGCGGCGGAATCCGGGTCTGTTAACGATTCGGCATTCGAACCGCGAATCACACCGTCGGCCGAGCAACGAAAGCCGGTTATCGCCGCCTTTCGACCAGTTGCGAGGAAAGGGATTGCCATGCGCGTCTTGCTCATCGAGGACGACAGTGCGACGGCCAAGGGCATCGAGTTGATGCTCAAGACCGAGAACTTCAACGTCTACACGACCAACTTCGGTGAAGAAGGCGTCGATCTCGGCAAAGTTTATGAATATGACATCATCCTGCTGGACCTGAACCTGCCGGATATGTCGGGCTTCGAGGTCCTGCGCGCTCTTCGGGTCGCCAAGGTGAAGACGCCTATTCTTATTCTTTCCGGCCTCGCCAACACTGAGGACAAGGTGAAGGGCTTCGGCTTCGGTGCCGATGACTATCTCACCAAGCCCTTCCACAAGGACGAGATGGTGGCGCGCATTCATGCGATCGTCCGCCGCTCCAAGGGCCATGCCCAGTCCGTGATCCAGACCGCTGACCTCATCGTCAATCTGGACACCAAGACCGTGGAAGTGGAAAACAACCGCGTGCATCTGACCGGCAAGGAATATCAGATGCTGGAGCTGCTCTCGCTCCGCAAGGGCACCACCCTCACCAAGGAGATGTTCCTCAATCATCTCTATGGTGGCATGGACGAGCCCGAACTGAAGATCATCGACGTCTTCATCTGCAAGCTGCGCAAGAAGCTGGCGACGGCTTCCGGCGGCAAGAACTACATCGAGACCGTATGGGGCCGCGGCTATGTGCTGCGCGAGCCACTGGCCGGTGTGGAGAAGATTGCGGTCTGACCGCCAATCCCGCTTCCTCGCGGAACAGACATGCCCCGTCACAGACGGGGCATTTCTTTTTTGGGGTGACCCTCGCGCACAAAGTGGCCGGGCCAATGGCCCGGCCTTTTGTCAGCTCAACGTGAGAGGTGATGGCACCGGTCTCGCCGCACACTCACATCACTTGGCTGCGGGAGCTGCATCCACGCCCTTGCGGGTCAGCCATGCCTTCATGAAGGCGATCTCATCGGTCTGCGCCTTCACCACGGCTTCCGCCAGCTTGCGGATTTCCGGATCCTTGCCGTGCTCCAGCACAATCTGCGCCATGGCCACGGCCCCCTCATGATGGGGGATCATGCCACGCACAAAGTCCACATCCGCGTCACCGGTGAGGGGTGTGCTCATGTCCGCATGCATCTTCGCATTCGCGGCGGAGAAGGCGGAGCTTGAGGCAGAGTGCCCATCATGGCCCTGCCCGGGCTCAGCCGCGAAGGCCGCAGGAGTCATGGAAAGGGCGGCAAGAAGGGTTGCGGCCGCGCAGGTGCGCGCCGTGGAACGAATAAAAGACATGTCTTTATTTCCTGAAACAGGTTGAAGCAGGTCACCCGCGCGCAGTGCGAAAGTGAACCATTGGCGTGCATGGGGCGGGCAAGGCCCGCTGGAACTCATGCCGCATATCGCGGGGGAGGCACCAGAACATCGCGTTCAACGGTTTCAAGAGTGGCAACCGCGCGCACCTCATGGGCCGGCGCAAGCGAACCCGGAACAGAAGCAACGGCCGGCAAAATCACCACCACATGGCAGGCCATGCGGCACATGTCCTCGCAGCCGGTCATCTGGTTGTTGTGGGATGCGGTGTCGCCTGCCGCATGGCCTGATGCCGTGACCGGATCATCTGGCATGACGCCACCGGCATCAGCAAGGCTGGCGCAATCATGGCTCATGGCATCGCTGTGGGCGGCCATGGCTTCCGATGAAAGGGGTGATTCACCCTGCATCACCATAGCCCCCACGGGGCGCGCCTCGACGTGACTTTCCCCCAGCCACGGGGCAAGCGCCACCGCGAAGGCAAAAGCCCACAGCAACGCCAGACGTGACAGCCGGAAGAGACGCACATTCATGCGTCCCTTATGGGTACGGATCATGGCGGAAACAGGATCAGGCCGGGTTGGCCATCAACCGCACGGTGTCACCCTCATGGGCGAAAGAGATCACCATATTGCACTCGCGCGCAAGCATGCCGGCATAGAAAGGCTGGATCACGTGCGCATCCAGCCCGCTTTCCGGAACCTGCCCGGCCAGCAGGGCCTCCACATTCTGCGGAATGCGGGCGCTGGTGCCGGTGGCGACCAGCACGAAGCCGGTGAGATCTCCCTCCGCCCGCGGCTCGACGCGAATAACACCACCGCGCGGGATAGTGGAGCTGGAGAGCAGCGTGAGGTTCAGCAGCAGCTTCACCTGGTTCTTGGGCTGGAACTCGCGCGGGAGCTTCCATTCAATCTTGGTGCGGTCATCCTCGATCATGCCGCACACCACCTGCTCGGCATCACCCAGATCCAGCTGTGCACCCACCGAACCGGCGGCACCAAAGGCCAGACGCGTGAACTGGAGCCGGGCTGAAGCCTGACGCGCGCTTTTGGCGATGAGATCAAGCGCCACCTCGCGCATGTCCGCCGCGTCCTTGTCTTCCAGCACTTCGATGCCGTTGACGATCGCACCCACGGGGCTGATGACATCATGGCACAGGCGGGAGCACAGCATGGCCGCAAGCTCCAGATGTGAGACCGGATAGGGCACACCGGGGATCACGTCGCGCGCAGGCACTTCGGTCGCGGTCACATCAGACATGGAGTTGCACTCTCGACAGACAGCCACCGCGCGATTCCACGCGGGGCAAAAGGGGTTTCAGATATACTGTAGAACGGCTTCGCCACAAGCGCGCAAACCCTTCCTGCATCGACAATCCTGCCTCTGGAGGTTAAGAGGCGCTGAACATTCGATCACAACTTCGCCAGCGTCTGTCTGGCCGCACAGGATCAGCGAGCCCGCCATGCGCACAGCCTCCCCCGCCGACGCCACTCTTCTTGCCGGCCTTGCCGAAGCAGCGCTTGAAGCCGGCGTCGCCATTCGCCGCATCGAAACGGCCGGCATCACAGCTCTTGAGAAAAAGGACCAGAGCCCGGTGACGGAAGCGGACCGCGCCGCAGAAACCATTATCTGCGCCGCACTGGCCCGTCTGCTGCCCGGCGTGCCGGTGGTGGCGGAAGAGGCGATGTCCGAGAAGGCGGATGCCTCGGGCACGGCCTGTGGAGACCGCTTCGTGCTGGTGGACCCGCTGGATGGCACCAAGGAGTTCATTTCCGGCAATGGCGAATACACCGTGAATATCGCGCTGGTTGAAAATGGCGTGCCGGTTCTGGGCATCGTCTATGCGCCCGCGCGTGAACTGCTGTTTGCTGGCCGCCCCGGCGGTGCCTTCCGCGCCCGCCGCGCGCCCGGAGCGCCAGTGGATGTGGAAGGGTGGGAACCCATTTCCTGCCGCCCGGTGCCGCAAGGCCCGATTACGGTCGCCGCCAGCCGTTCGCATGGTGACCCGAAAACCGATGCGCTGATCTCCAATTTCGAGGTGGCCGAGCGCATTCCTGCTGGCTCCGCCCTGAAATTCGGGCTAGTGGCGGAAGGGCGCGTGGATCTTTATCCGCGTCTTGGCACTGTCATGGAATGGGACAGCGCCGCCGGCCATGCACTGGTGACCGCTGCGGGCGGCAGCGTGACCCGCCCTGATGGCACGCCCCTGACCTATGGCCACCCGGAAAACGACTTCAAGGTGCATGGCTTCATCGCATGGGGCCATAAGCCGACGCACGTCTGAGGTGAGAGGGCGGTGCGCACCTGTCCGCCGGTCCCTCATTTCATCAGGCTGTCGCCGATTTTGCGGACCAGCTTGTCACCATATTTGGACTGCCCGCCACCATGGCTCAGGAAATGCCCCAGTTCCTTCAGGTGGCGGGAGTCGAAGAAGCTGTCCATGCCGGACTTCAGGCCGTGGTGAATGCCATGGATGGCATCTCCCACGAAATTGCCGCCCACGACCATGTTCAGCTCGGCATCATTCAGGGCCGCAGGGGTGCAAGTCCGGGTCAGGGTCTGCATCTGGGTATGGGTGTTCATGGCTCTCATCCTGTTCTGTGGCCAGCTGGCCTTGTGTCTTGCGTTGAGAGCAATCTGACACCTCAAGCTGACACCAACCTGACATCAGGAAGAAGGGACCAGTTGAGACCAGTCAGCATTCCGCACCAGAGACAGGTGTTCTGGCTGGCGCTAAAGCTGAACGAAAACAGGATGCTAATCCGGCATCCAGCGTTAACCACCTGCTAAGGCGAAGCGGCGAAGCTGTTGCGGAAAAATGCAATGGCGTGGTTCGGCGTCTCATCTTCGGATGAAGGACCGGGATTGCCACAATCGAGTGTCAGTTTGTGGCGCTCGCAGCCCTGAAGCCCACAGCGAGATCCACTATGCGCCTCCGTTCGAGCTTCCTTCCCCCCTCTTCGTACCGGACCAATGCGCGCCGGGCTCTGGCCACGGCATGTGTTCTGGGCAGTGTGGCAGCCCTTTCGGCGCCGGCTGCGGCGCAGCAGTATCAGCAACCCCAATATCCTCAGGCACAGCAGGGACAGGGCCAGCAGCAGCCCGCCACCTATTCCAGCTCGGAACTGGTGACACAGGGCCATTCCTTCTTCGGCAGCGTTTCGCGCGGTCTGGCCCTCACCATAGAGAAGGCCGTGCAGCAGTGGGGCGAGCCCAATGGCTATATTCTTGGACAAGAAGGGGCCGGTGCGTTTGTAGGCGGGCTCCGCTATGGTGAGGGCGCGCTCTACACCCGCAATGCCGGAGACCGTAAGATCTTCTGGCAAGGCCCCTCCATCGGCTGGGATTTTGGCGGCGATGGCGCGCGCACTATGATCCTCGTCTACAACATGCGCAGTGTGGACGATATTTTCCGGCGCTTCGGCGGTGTTTCAGGTTCGGCCTATGCGGTGGCGGGCTTTGGCATGTCTGCCATGGTTGCCGATGGCATGGTGGTTGTTCCCATTCGCTCTGGTGTGGGCGTGCGGCTTGGGGCCAATCTGGGCTATCTGAAGTTCACCTCGGCTCCGACCTGGAACCCCTTCTGATGGGGCTTGTCTGGCCCTTTCCAGCACGCCCTGATCTCACATGACGGATGCCTCCGCCCAAATGCCCGCCCCTATTGATCTGACCCGGCTGGAGCAAACCATCGCAGAACTGATGGCGCGTATCGCGACCCTTCAGCATGGATTGGACAACTCTCCCTCCTCTGCGGAAGATACGGGCAGCAGGCATGAGAGCGAGCCTGAACTGCGTAGCGAGAGCGAGCGCATAACGGCCCTGCGCAATGCCCTGAAAGATCTCGGCGCCCGGATGGCTGTGGTGACCATGCAGCATGAAGGGGCGAACTCACCTATTCCGGCTCTTGTGCAAGAGGCCGGAAAAATATCGCCGGTCTCCAATGCGGAGGCGGATGTCGCCGGCACAAGCATCTCCCAGCGCATTCACGCGCTGCTTGCCGAGAGCAATACTCAGCACCCGTCCTGAATGATGCCCACCATCGGTCCTCCCAAGGCGCGGACCGTTTCAGTGCAGGCATTCGCTCAGACATCCCAATATGACGTCACTGTCCTGCGGCGTCATGGACAGGCCGGGTGGCACCATGCCCGGCCGTATTGCTGCTGTGAGGCCAATGCCACTCACCAGCCAGCCAGCGTCAGTTCCTTCAGCCGCTGGCGCATTTCCTTTGAGAGCTTGGGAAAGTGCGACGGTGTCACGAAATCCGTATCCTGAAAGGGCGGACCACGGCGGCTGCCGGCAAACACGAGCGGACCATCCTTGGTCATCACGACATCGCCAGCCTTCAGTGTGGGATCATCCTTGATATCCACATGCTGCAAGCCACCACCCACGCCAGATGCATTGCAACTGCATCCATCCACAACCTGCCGGCGGAAGAGAAAAGCTGCGGGCAGTGAGGCATAGGACCTGCCCCGGCTGTTCACAGCTGTACCGATCTCACCAGAGCTGGTGTAGAGCTCCATCTCGGCCGCAGGGCACATGGACTGGCACTGAGCCTGCCCCACCCCATAGGAGCCACGATCCACACGCGCACCCAGCGGAAAAAAGCGCCCGTCACAGGTACGCACGCAATAGGCGCGCGAACCGCCACGCGGGGTCTGGCTCTGCTGGGAACCAGATACGGATGGCGCTCCACCGGCACCGGGTGTGATGAGAATGCGGGTCCGGTCCTGTTCAGGTTTGGGCGGCCGGCCTCCACCGAAAATGGTGGAGAAGAAGTTCTCGATGGGGTTGGGCCCCCGCGCAGCGCCCCATTGGGCGACACGTACGCTGTGGCCCGCCTCCACGCGCGGCGCTGGCGCGAGGAAGGCAGTTTCACGTTCAGCCTGCGGCCGCTCAAGGCGAACCGTCTGCAAGAACACGCCATCCGTCTGAATCTGAGAATATGCGTGAGCAACACCTGAGATTGAAGCGCGCGCCACACCGCCTCTCATGTCATCAGACAGGCGGGCATGGGCCTGTGTGGCCGAACCTGACCAGAGGGCGGCAACAAAGAATGCCCCGAGTGCGCCGAAAGCGGCTCCCCTGAGGCCAGCCATTCCATGGCGAGCGACCCTGTTCATTTTCGCTCTCACGCTGCCTCCCCGGAACCTGCGTAAAGCGCAACACCACTTGCCTCGCGCATTCACACTCTCGCATGAGCCCGCCGGACAATCGCCCTTCCTTTGCGGATACACCTTTGGCGCGTGGGGCGTCCAGTCTTGCTTGCCAGCAAGATTAACGCGGGAGAGTCAGCTTGCCGCCGGGGATCAGGCGAACCGGGTTTCCTTGAGAGGCATGGTGGGCGCTGTGGGTGCCGGCTTCTCCCGTGCAAGAGCGAGAACGGCAAGAGGCGGTGTCACCAGCAACACCAGGGCAAACAGCATCACAATCCAGCCAATCAGCGCAGACCCCTGCACGTGATGAGGCACCGGAATGGATGATCCGGATACAGACGTATCAATCGCCACAGCCTTGGACATGGGGCTCATGGGCCTTGCGCCACCCGACCTGAGCGAAACCGAGAAAGGCAGGTGTGAAAACGAACCGATAGACATGGTGGCCCCCCTTCTCTTCCCTTTGACGCAACCGCCCGGCCTCGGCTGGGCTCTGTGTAAAGAAAAGATGAAAAGGGCGATGCGGTTCCACCCGAGTTCACACTTTTTCGCGAGCAGAAAGCGGGCTGGTTCGCCGGCCCACACTTGCCCCGGCAGCATCCCTGCTTCAAAGCAGCCAGACAACACAGCCGCCACACCTGAAACAGGTATGGCGGCTGCTCATCCTTGCGCGGGAGGCAAGAGTTGCATCACGCGATATATGCCGGCCCGAACAAGAGACCTTCCTTCACCCCCGTCACAGATGGGTGAAGATCAGCTCTTCAGAGCCAGAACCATCAACAGATCACCGGCCACGGCGGCGGCAGACCTCACGCCAGCGCCAGTCCCCGTCACGGGTACGCACGCGCTCCCAGCGGCAGTTGCTGTTGCGCGGCGGGCCCCAGTGGCGGGCATAGTTTGGTACACGCCCGCGGAAGCGAGGGTCCCAGGTGCAGGTATTCCGGCGGCACACCCAGGCCACATTCTCCACCGGAGCGGCTGTTTCCACATCCACAAGGGCTGTCACGGCTGACCCGAGCGGGGCGGCAGAGGCGCTACCCATCATCATTCCCATGCCGAGAACGGCGGCGACTGCACACGCAAAGAGACCTGATTTCATCACGCTTCCCTCATTATCCACATCCGGTTACCCGGTTAAAATCCGGGTTCATCATGCCTGTCATTGGGTCACACGCGGTCCTCGCGCCCGGCCTTCAAACCGGGGCAGATGCACAGAGGCGCAACATGGTGCTTGCGTCCAACTGTCACCGCCCGTGATACTACACCCATGATTGACAAGCTCGAATATCTCATTGCGCTGGCGCGTGAGCGGCATTTCGGCCGCGCCGCGGAGGCCTGCGGCATCACTCAGCCCACCCTTTCAGCCGGCATCAAGCAACTGGAAGATGTGCTGGGGGTCTTGCTGGTGCAGCGGGGATCGCGCTTTGTGGGACTGACGCCGGAAGGCGAACGCACTTTGGAATGGGCACGGCGTATCGTGGCTGATACCCGCGCCATGCGGCAGGATATCGATGCCCTGAAACGCGGCCTTTCCGGCCCCATCCGCATTGCCGCCATTCCCTCTGCCCTGCCGATGCTTGCGGCGCTGACCACCCCGTTCCGCACCCGTTACCCGGATGTGCGCTTCACCGTGCTCTCACGCAACTCCGGTGAGATACTGACTGATCTGGAAAACCTCACCATTGATGCCGGCATCACCTATCTGGACAACGAACCCCTTGGGCGCGTGACCAGTGTGCCGCTCTATCGTGAGCGTTTCTGCCTTGTCACCACGGCCGCAACGCTGCCCGCGCAAGGCGAGACCGTGAGCTGGGCGCAGGTGGCCCGCCTGCCGCTGGCCCTGTTGACCCCGGACATGCAGAACCGGCGCATTATCGATGGCCTGATCGCCTCCGCCGGCGGAGGGGATGCTCCCACATTCGAATCCAACTCGATGATTGCCCTGCTGGCCCATGTGCGCACTGGCCACTGGGCCAGCGTGATGCCCGCCACACTGGCCAACTCACTGGGAGAAATGCCGGGCCTGCGCACCATTCCGATTACGGAACCGGATATCTCCTACTCCATCGGTCTGGTGGCGCCCCACCGTGAGCCTGCCAGCCCCGCCAGCAGCGCGCTGATTACCGAAGCACGACGCCTCTCCCCGATTCTGCAGAACGAGATTTCGCCACATTATGTGAGCACCGCAGCGCAATAAAAGCCGGTCCATCAGGCAGGCCGCGTGTATCTCTGAAAACGCTCCTGCCTGCATGGCAGGTGCCTAAACGGCTCATCCTGAATAGAATTCCTATAAAATCCCTTACGCGGCATAGCGCCGCACCAGACTTAATAGAAATGTTCTATTGCAACATGCGACAGGCCTCTTGATCGCCCCGCGCTTTGTGACACTCTTTTTAAAATGATCACAAAGAGCAAGCTCCATTTTTTGCGAGTTTGCCGGTCGGGAAGGCAAACGCCTATGGCGGTCTATGAAGACTGGAACACCGAGCGCGCGGCGCAGGTGATTGAGGAATATCGGCACCTCGAAGGCGCAACGATGCCCATCCTGCATGCTGTGCAGGAAACGTTCGGCTATGTGCCGGACCCGGTCATTCCCATGATTGCCGAACGGCTGAATCTTTCTCGCGCCGAGGTTTATGGCGTCGTTACCTTCTATCACGACTTCCGCCGCGAGCCCCCGGGCCGCCATGTGGTGAAGCTGTGCGCCGCTGAAGCCTGCCAGTCCATGGGCGGCAAGGCGCTTGCGGCCCATGCGCAGGAACGCCTCGGCCTCGACATGGGCGAGACCTCCGAAGACGGCGCTGTGACGCTGGAGCCCATCTATTGCCTCGGCCTGTGCGCATGTGCGCCCGCCGGCATGGTGGATGGCCGCTTGATAGGCCGTCTCGATGAAGACGCCATCGACGAGATCGCAGAAACCATTCTCAACCGGAGGGGCGCACGATGACCGTTCACCGCATCTATGTGCCCAATGATGCCACCGCCGTTGCCTGTGGTGCCGACAAGGTCGCCCGCGCGCTCGAAGACGGCCTGGCCGCCCGCGGCATCACCCATGATATCGTGCGCAACGGCTCACGCGGTATGTTCTGGCTGGAACCGCTGGTGGAAGTGGAAACCGAGCGCGGCCGCATCGGCTATGGCCCGGTCAAGGCTTCCGATATCGAAGACCTGCTCCATGCCGGCATGTTGCACGGGGCGGACCATCCGCTCTGCGTCGGCGTGGTGGATGAGATCCCCTTCCTCAAGAACCAGACCCGCCTCACCTTCGCCCGTATCGGCATCATCGATCCGCTGTCGCTGACCGATTACAAGGCTCACGGCGGTTACAAGGGTCTTGAGCGTGCCCTGACGCTTGGCCCAAAAGCCATCATCGAGGAAGTGGTGGAAAGCGGGCTGCGTGGTCGTGGTGGCGCGGGCTTCCCCACTGGCATCAAGTGGCGCACCGTAGCCCAGACCGAGGCCGAGCAGCGCTATATCGTCTGCAATGCCGATGAGGGCGACAGCGGCACCTTCGCCGACCGTCTCATCATGGAAGCGGACCCCTTCTGCCTGATCGAAGGCATGACGATTGCCGGGATCGCGGTGGGGGCCACCAAGGGCTACATCTATTCGCGCTCGGAATATCCCATCTCCTTCGTGGCGATGGAGAAGGCCATCTCCAAGGCGCGCGATGCCGGCCTGCTGGGTGCGAATGTGATGGGCTCCGGCCATGCGTTCGACCTTGAGGTGCGCATGGGCGCGGGTGCCTATGTATGCGGTGAGGAAACCGCGCTGCTGGAGAGCCTTGAAGGCAAGCGCGGCGTGGTGCGCGCCAAGCCGCCATTGCCAGCCATCAAGGGCCTGTTCGGCAAGCCTACCGTCATCAACAACCTTGTATCGCTCGCCACCATTCCGGTGATCCTCGACAAAGGTGGGGCTTTCTATCGCGATTTCGGCATGGGTCGCTCGCGCGGCACCATGCCGGTGCAGTTGGCCGGCAATATCAAGCATGGCGGGCTGTATGAAACCGCCTTCGGTATCACGCTGGGTGATCTGGTGAATGATATTGGCGGCGGCACGGCATCCGGCCGTCCGGTGCGGGCGGTGCAGGCGGGCGGCCCGCTGGGCGCCTATCTGCCGGTGTCACAGTTCGACACGCCGTTTGATTATGAGGCCTTCGCCGCGAAGGACGCACTCATCGGCCATGGCGGCATCGTGGTGTTTGATGACACGGTGGACATGGCCCAGATGGCCCGTTTCGCCATGGATTTCTGCGCCCATGAAAGCTGCGGCAAGTGCACCCCTTGCCGCATCGGCTCCACGCGCGGCGTGGAGACCCTCGACAAGGTCATCGCGGGTCAGAACCCCGAGACCAACATCTTCCTGCTGCGCGACCTGTGCAACACCATGAAGCTCGGCTCGCTCTGCGCTCTGGGGGGCTTCACGCCCTATCCAGTGCTGAGCGCGCTCAATCACTTCCCCGAAGATTTCGGCGACACGACCGAAATGCCAGTGGCCGCGGAATGAGCCCGGAGGAACGCCAGATGGAAACCCTTTCAGCCATCCCCCACAAGAACACCACCATCTCCATCCATGAGCGGGACTACGGCACGCCGGTCTCGAAATCGGAAAAGATGGTGACGCTGACCATTGACGGCATGAGCGTGACGGTGCCCGAGGGCACCTCCATCATGCGTGCCGCGATGGATATCGGCACCAAGATCCCCAAGCTCTGCGCTACGGATATGCTGGATGCCTTCGGCTCCTGCCGCCTGTGTCTGGTCGAGATCGAGGGCCGCAACGGCACCCCTGCCTCCTGCACCACCCCGGTGGCGGAAGGTATTTCGGTGAAGACCCAGACCGAGCGCCTCAAGCAGATCCGCAAGGGCGTGATGGAGCTTTATATCTCCGATCACCCGCTGGATTGCCTCACCTGCTCCGCCAATGGTGACTGCGAGTTGCAGGACATGGCCGGCGCGGTTGGCCTGCGCGAGGTGCGCTATGGCTATGAGGGCGAGAACCACCTCACCCTCACCAAGGATGAGTCCAACCCCTATTTCACCTATGATGCCTCCAAGTGCATCGTGTGTAACCGCTGCGTTCGGGCATGTGAGGAGGTGCAGGGTACCTTCGCGCTGACCATTTCCAGCCGTGGCTTTGATGCGCGCGTCTCGCCCGGCATGTCCGAGCCGTTTTTGCAGTCGGAGTGCGTCTCCTGCGGCGCGTGCGTGCAGGCGTGCCCCACCGCGACCCTCAATGAAAAGACCATGTATGAAATCGGCACGCCCGAGCATGCCGTGGTCACCACCTGCGCCTATTGCGGCGTGGGCTGCGCCTTCAAGGCAGAAATGCGCGGCGATGAGCTGGTGCGCATGGTGCCCTACAAGGACGGCAAGGCCAACCGTGGCCATTCGTGCGTGAAGGGTCGCTTCGCCTATGGCTATGCCACCCATCAGGACCGCATTCTCAAGCCCATGATCCGCTCGTCCATCAACGAGCCGTGGAAGGAAGTGAGCTATGAGGAGGCGATTGCCTATGCCGCCTCCGAGTTCAAGCGCATTCAGGCCAAATATGGCCGTCGCTCCGTGGGCGGCATCACCTCCTCGCGCTGCACCAATGAAGAAACATATCTGGTTCAGAAGCTGATCCGCGCGGGCTTCGGCAACAACAATGTCGATACCTGCGCCCGCGTGTGCCACTCGCCCACCGGCTATGGCCTCTCGCAGACCTTCGGCACCTCCGCCGGCACGCAGGACTTCGACAGCGTCGAGCAGACCGACGTGGTGCTGGTGATCGGGGCGAACCCCACCGACGGCCACCCGGTGTTCGGCTCGCGCCTCAAGAAGCGCTTGCGTGAAGGAGCGAAGCTGATCGTGATCGATCCGCGCCGCACCGATGTCGTGCGCTCGCCCCATATCGAGGCCGCCTATCACCTGCCGCTGAAGCCCGGCACCAATGTCGCCGTGGTGACCGCGCTGGCGCATGTGATCGTGACCGAGGGCCTCGTGAATGAGGAATTCGTGCGCGAGCGCTGCGATTGGCAGGACTTCCAGGAATGGGCATCCTTCGTCGCCGATGAACGCCACAGCCCGGAGGCGGTGGAGCAATACACCAAGGTGCCGGCAGAGCTGGTGCGCGGTGCGGCCCGCCTCTATGCCACCGGCGGCAACGGGGCCATCTATTACGGCCTCGGCGTTACCGAGCATTCGCAGGGCTCCACCACGGTGATGGCGATTGCGAACCTTGCCATGGCCACCGGCAATATCGGCCGCGAGGGCGTGGGCGTGAACCCGCTGCGTGGGCAGAACAATGTGCAGGGCTCCTGCGACATGGGCTCCTTCCCCCATGAACTGCCGGGCTACCGCCATATCTCCGATGACGCCACCCGCGAGACCTTCGAGGCCCTGTGGGGCGTGACGCTGGATGATGAACCCGGCCTGCGCATTCCCAACATGTTCGATGCCGCTGTCGATGGCACCTATAAGGGCATGTATGTGCAGGGCGAGGACATTCTCCAGTCCGATCCCGACACCAAGCATGTCTCGGCCGGCCTTGCGGCGCTGGAATGCCTCGTGGTGCAGGATATCTTCCTGAACGAGACGGCAAACTACGCCCATGTGTTCCTGCCCGGTTCCACCTTCCTTGAGAAGGACGGCACCTTCACCAATGCAGAGCGTCGCATCCAGCGCGTGCGCAAGGTGATGGCCCCGAAGAACGGCTATGCGGACTGGGAAGTGACCCTCATGCTCGCCAAGGCGCTGGGCTATGAGATGCACTATGATCACCCGTCCCAGATCATGGACGAGATCGCGGCGCTCACCCCCACCTTCAAGGGCGTCTCCTATGAGAAGCTGGAGGAACTGGGTTCGGTGCAGTGGCCGTGCAATGACAAGGCCCCTGAAGGCACGCCCACCATGCATATTGGTGGCTTCGTGCGCGGCAAGGGCAAGTTCATGCTCACCGAATATGTGCCGACAGACGAGCGCACCGGCCCGCGCTTCCCGCTGCTGCTCACCACCGGGCGAATTCTCTCCCAGTATAATGTGGGCGCACAGACACGGCGCACGGCCAATGTGGCCTGGCATGCGGAAGACGTGCTGGAAATTCATCCGCATGACGCCGAAAACCGCGGCGTGCTGGAGGGGGATTTCGTGAAGCTGGAAAGCCGCTCCGGCTCCATCTCGCTAAAGGCCCATATTACGGACCGGGTGGCACCGGGTGTGGTCTACACCACCTTCCACCATCCCGAGACGCAGGCGAATGTGGTGACCACCGACTTCTCCGACTGGGCCACCAACTGCCCGGAATACAAGGTGACTGCGGTGCAGATCTCGCGCTCCAATGGCCCCACGGCCTGGCAGGAGACCTATGAGGATCTGGCCCGCAAGAGCCGGCGCATTGCCGAGGCGGCCGAGTAACCCAGACCTGCGGGCCCGCGAACGGGCGGGCCCCTTTTGCAGCATTCATGCCCGAGGCGAACTTTCGCACCGGGCATGAACCATGCAACCATCGCAGCGAACCATTTTCGCAAGGCAGGTTTGACGCGGATGACCAACACCCCGGACTTCGACCAGTTGCAGTTGGCCGAACTGCCGCCCGCCTCCCGGCGCGTGGCCCGCACCCAGTTGCGCCATGGGGTGGTGAGCGAAGGCACGCGCATCGTGCCCGAAGAAGTGCCCGTGGCCTTCACCTATAATGGCACCACCCATGCCGTGATGATGGCCAGCCCCACCGACATCGAGGCCTTTGCGCTGGGCTTCTCCCTGACAGAAGGCATCATCGCCAACCCGGCCGAAATCCTTTCCCTGGAGAGCATCTCCATGGAGGATGGCATTGAGGCCCGGCTGTGGATTGCCGAGGAGAAGATGCAGAATCTCTCCTCCCGTCGGCGCAAGCTGGCTGGCCCCACGGGCTGCGGCCTGTGCGGGGTGGAAAGCCTGACGGCAGCAATCCAGCCAGCGGCGCAGGTGCATGCCGCCACCCGCTTCTCCCCCGATGATGTAGCCGAGGCCATGCGCCTGCTGGCGCATCACCAGCAGCTGGGCAATGAGACGCGCGCCGTGCATGCCGCCGCCTATTTCGAACCGGAGGCCGGCATTCTGGCCTCTGCCGAGGATGTGGGCCGGCACAATGCGCTGGACAAGCTGGTGGGCAAATCCGCCCTTGCCGGCTTTGAAACCGCACGCGGACTGGTGCTGCTCACCAGCCGGGTTTCCATCGAGATGGTGCAGAAGGCGGCGGTGCTGGGCGTTGGCGTCATCGCGGCGGTTTCAGCCCCTACCTCCCTCGCCATCCGCACGGCAGAGGCCGCAGGCATCACGCTGTGCGCCGTGGTGCGGGACGATGGATTCGAGATTTTCACCCATCCCGGACGGATCATGTCCGACGGCGAGATAGAAGAGCAGGATCATGGATCACAACACCGAAACCGGCTCCGTGCATAGCGGCGGCAACGCCAAGCTGGTCTATATGGCCAACCAGATCGCGACCGCCTTCGCCCAGTTGCCGCATGCGGAAGCGGTAGACTCCACCCGCACGCATATCCGCAAGTTCTGGGACCCGCGTATGCGCGCCAAGATTGCCGAGCATCTGGCTGCTGGCGGAGAGGGGCTTTCATCCGTGGCGCTGGAAGCGCTTGAAGGTCTGACTCCGGCTGCGGTGAACTGAAGCCTGAGGGTAGGTTCATCCGCGGCATCGCTGATGGGCATGAACGGCGGTGGGCGGGTATTTTCTGCCCGGCCGGGTTGTGGAGAATAAGCCTGTTTTGGGCAATGCCTTCACGTCACGGCCCGCCCCCCAATCATCCCGGACGTTCTCATCGGGATCACCCAGGAACCGCTCGTTTCGCGGTCTTCAAGGCTGCATGATGCCGTGGCGGGACGTGAAGGTTCACGGCAGGTTCGGGCTGATGCTCCAGCCAGCCGAAACCATCAACGCTCTTGATGTCTGCATACGCATCGCCGATGGTCCGGCACCTTCCAGAACCCGGCGTAAAATCCCATGACCCGTCTGCTGCTGATCCATACCGGTGGAACCATCGCCATGGCGCAGACCCCTCATGGGCTTGCCCCTGTACCCGGTCTGGTAGAGTCCGCCGTTACCGAACGGCTGACCGAAGGTGTCTCACTATCTGTCAATCTGTTTGATCCCCTGATCGACAGCGCCAGCATCGGCCCACAAGACTGGAACCGGATGCTTGAGCAGATTGAGGCCGCACCGGACGCATCCATTCTTATCACCCATGGCACTGATACGATGGCCTATACCGGAGCGGCGCTTTCGCAGGCGCTGGCAGGTATGAACCGGGCTGTGGTGCTGTGCGGGTCCATGGCCCCACTGGGTCTGGGTGGTGATGCGGAAGGCAATCTCGACCTCGCCATCAGCCATGCCCTGAAAGGGGTGCCGGGCGTGTGGCTCTCTTTCAATGGACAGGTTTTGCCGGCGGCTGGACTGGTGAAAATAAACAGCGTGGCTGCCGATGCCTTCCGCGCACTGCCGCAAGCACCCAACGCGGCCCCGGCGCATCGACGTTTCGACCCGGCACGGCGTCTGGCCATTTTGCATCTCTCTCCCGGCCTGCCGGTGCCCGCCCTTTCCGCAATGCTGGATGCGCTGGATGGCGCGGTGCTGCGCATCTATGGGGCAGGCACAGTGCATGATGACCCTGCCCTGTTTGCTGCGCTTTCTGCCGCGACCCATGCTGGCAAAAGAATGAGGGCCGTGAGCCAGTGCACTTATGGCGGACTGGTGCCGGGGGCATATGCGGCCGGACAGAGGCTGTGGGCATGCGGTGTGGAGAATGGGGGGCTGGAAACGCCAGAGGCGGCGCTCATCCATCTATGGTTGAATTAGCAACCGCCACATCGCCCGCCTCAGCAGGCCAGACGCCAGCCCAATTATATAGGGGTGAGGATCGCAACAGGGTGCGGGGCGCTCGCGCATGCCCTTAGCAAGGTCGCGGAAGATCATGTCATGCCACTCCGTCATGGCATGACGCCTCTGTTCACATGCCCTGCCAGAGTCTGGACAGACAGGCGCTCCAGCCAGAAACAAAAAAGCCTCGCCCCAAGGCGTGCATGACTGCATCAGGGCGAGGCTGGAAACACAGTGGAAGGACCAATCAGTCTTCCATGTCGTCGAGATCGGTATCCAGAATGGCCATCTCGAAATTGTAGGACAGATCCTCGTCCTCATCGTCCTTGAACAGCACGCCGATGAACTCCTCGCCAAGATAAACCTCGGCAGAGTCCTTCTTCTTCGGCCGGCCCACTACCTTGATATGCGGGTTGCCGAACAGGGTCCGCATGTAGCGCTGCACGCGCGCAAGTTCGGTTTTATCCAAGGGAAAGTCTCCTGAAGTGGGTTGGCTGACTTATCGCCCCCCTCGCCGGAGGGTTCAAGGCATCATCCCCATCAATTCTCAGATATCCGCACCTGCGAAGATATCCATGTCCTCGAACATCTGGTTCATGGAGCGGGCGGGCTCGGCGCAACCGGCCTGCCCCACCACACGGGCGGGAATGCCGGCCACGGTGGAGTTGCGCGGCACCGCCTTGAGCACAACCGAACCGGCGGCGATGCGGGCGCACTGGCCCACCTCGATATTGCCCAGCACCTTGGCGCCCGCACCAATCAGCACGCCCCGGCGGATCTTGGGGTGACGATCGCCCCGCTCCTTGCCTGTGCCGCCAAGCGTCACGCCTTGAAGGATGGAAACATCATCCTCGATCACAGCCGTCATGCCCACCACGAGGCCGGTGGCGTGATCCAGAAAGATGCCGCGCCCCAGCGGAACCTGCGGATGGATATCCACCGAGAAGACCGAGGACATCCGGCTTTGCAGATAGAGCGCAAAATCGCGCTGGCCTTTCTCCCACAGCCAGTGCGAGAGGCGATGCCCCTGAATGGCATGGAAGCCCTTGAAGTAGAGAACCGGGTCCAGCGTGCGGGTCACGGCCGGGTCACGGTCCACCACCGCCATGATATCCGCGCGCAAGGCTTGCGGGATGCCACGGTCATTCGCCACGGCTTCCAGATAGGCCGCGCGGATGACAGAACCCGGCAGGTCCGTATGGTCCAGCCGTGAGGCCAGCCGCTGCGCGATCACCGCCTCAAGGCTGGGCTGGCCCAGAACCTCGCCAATGAGGAAAGCCGACATCAGGGGCTCGCGCGCCGCTGCGGCCTCTGCCTCATTGCGCAAGCGGGCCCACACAGGGTCCACCACATCATGCCAGCGGTCTGGCGAGGCGTTGGTGACCTTGAGCACGGGGTCCTCGGCTTGCCGGGGCGTCAGCTCTGGTTCCGATGGAACGGGAGAGTGCGCCATACCTGCCTCCTGAGTGAAACGCATGACTGTCTTTCTAACATGCTGCCCGTGGCGCGCCAGTGTCCGCAATGTGACGAGAGATCACGGTCTGCGGCGCAGGAAATCAAGCACGCCCTGCTTGAACACCTTGTCACCCACCGCCGGGTTATGATCACGATTGGGAATATCGAGAACCTCGCCATCCGGCAGAAGTTCCACCAGTGGGCGCGGATCACCGGCCACGGCATCACGGGTACCCACGGCCACCAGAACGGGCTGGAAAATGCGCCCCACTTCCTCGCGGGACAGCACCTGCCGGGACCCACGAATACAGGCGGCCAGCGCCTTCAAATCCTGCCTGTTGGCATCGGCGAAGCTGCGGAACATGCGGCCCATCGGGTCGCTCACATCATCAAGGCTGGGAGCATCCATGGCATCGGCGATAGACTGGGGCAGGCCCACGCCCTCCACCAGATGAATGCCAAGACCGCCCATCACCAGAGAACGCACCTTGGATGGATAAAGCAGCGTCAGATATGCCCCGACCCGCGCGCCCATGGAATAGCCGATGACATCGGCCCGCTCGATGCCGAGATGGTCCAGCAGGCGGGCGGCATCTTCCGCCATCCGTTCCGAGTGATACTGCACCGGATCATGCGGCTTGCCTGAAGCACCATGGCCGCGATGATCGAAAGAGATAACGCGATAGCCGGCATCCAACAGGGTACGCACCCAGCCCGGCCCCACCCAGTTCACATCACGCGATGACGCAAAACCGTGGATGAGAAGAACCGGATCTCCGGTTCCCTCATCATGATAGGCGATATCCACGCCATCGGAATTGAAATGGGGCATGAACTCTCCTGGCGCGCTCCTGCCGCAAAGACTGATGGCAGGGGCGACGCATGAAAAAACGCGTTGGCGAACCTAGCCCAACATGGGCGAAGCTGTGAACCGCTTTTGTATCGGCACCGCCATGCATGAGACTGGGGTCAAGGGCTCTCGGCAATCGGGAATCGGCGCAAGCCCCCTATAAGCCACGGCCCTTACGCCCCACATCTCGCACACCCGGCCACTGCGGGACCGCATAACGCATGGCCGGATGCGGAGCCTGCCTTTTCTTCTTGCGCCACAATCGACGGGCGCAGGACACACAAAAGGCATTGAAGCTCGACACCAGCAGATAGGTATAGAGCGCCACCATGAACAGCACCCAGACCAGTTTCAGCAGCGCGCCGGAAATCATCAGCGCACCGCGCCCCAGCGTCTTCAGAATGGCGAGGGTCTGGGGGCCCTTGACCTCGGCCAGCCGGGCCACTCGGTTCAGGTCTGCCCCGCTTTCCGCAACGCGCATCCCCTCCATGGCCGCTCGGGTGCCGGCCTTCGCCTGCACGGTCCCGACATCACCCAGCAGACGGCCGAGCCCGGAGAGCTTTTCCGTGCGCACCACGCTTTTCAGTGCGGCACCATCCAGTGTGGTGCCGCCTCGCGCCAGACGCCCCGCTGCGGGCAGATCCACGCTTTCCTTCACCGCCCGTGTGAGGCTGCGCCCCAGCGCGGCCGAAAGATTGCCGGTGCGCTTGGCCACCTTCACCAGACTCAACCCCGCCCGCGCGGGAAGGCCGGAGCCGACCGTGACATACGTACCGCCCGTGACCGCCAGCCCCACCACGGAGAGGCCGAGAATCAACTCATCCGCATCCTCGCCCTGATAGAGCCGCCATCCCTCGCGGCTGGCATCACGAATATCGCCCCACACCATCAGGTCCCCCGCCAGCGCACCGGCAAGGCCAGCCAGTTCTTCCGGCTCACCGGTGGCGAAGCCCATGCTGAAATCCTTCGCCGTGCGCAGGGCGGTGGCGAGGCCGCTGTTCGCCTCATCCACACGGGCACGCAGGGCTGCATCCACCTTCAGCCCGCGATCATCCGCAAGGGCCAGATAGGATGCGGCAAGGGTGGGGTCATCCGCCCCCAGTGCCTGTTCCATCGCCGCGCTGGCGGCCTGTGAATCAAAATGCGCGAGGGCAAGATCTGACAGGGCCGCCGGATCATCACGGGCCTCAAGCAGCCGCACGCCGGTCTTGGCCATGGGCAGCAGCCATGGCAGCGCACCGAGCAGGCTGGCACAGAGGGTGAAAAGGGCGAACAGACGCAGCATGACCGCTTCAATATGGTGCGCCCGGCATAAAGGGGCGAGTGGCGATGGCCCATCTGCACACCGAGAAATGTTCAATTCGATGATATGCCGCAGCCGAGGCCCTTTTCTGGAACGGATACAAGGGCTATGGTCCCCGCCAATTCAGATCGTGGAACGGACAGGATCATGGCGGACACCGGCATCCCTCATTTCTGCAATGACCTCGGCGTCACCATCATCGAGGTGGGCAGCAAAGAGTTCATGTGCATTGGCGCGAAGCCGCCCTTCGACCATCCGCACATCTATCTTGACCTTGGCGGCGACACCGAGAAGGTCTGCCCTTATTGCTCCACGCTTTATCGCTACAATCCGCAGCTTGCCGCAGGTACGGCCAAGCCGGAAGAATGCGTGTGGCATGACGACAAGGGCGCGGCGCTTACCGCGGCCTGATCCTTCCTCTTGAAAAGCGGGCCATGCGTGTCATGGCCTTACATCATGGCAGATCCCATCCCCTTCCGCCCCAAGCCCCGCCTCGCCGCACGCAGTGCCGTGATTGTGGGAGGCGGCATAGGCGGGCTGGCTGCCGCCATCTGCCTGCAGCGGGCCGGACTGGCCGTGCAGGTGGTGGAACGTGCGCGCAAGCTGCGTGAGGTTGGGGCGGGTCTTCAGCTCTCCCCGAACGCGACCCGCATCCTGAGGGATATGGGTCTGCTGCGCCGCCTTGAAGAGGTAGCCGTTGCACCGCGTGCTTTTGAGGTGCGGGACGGACGCAAGGGAACCACTCTCGCCCGCGCTGAATATGCACCTGCAGCAGCCCGCTTCGGAGCGCCCTTTCTGGTTGTGCACCGGGCAGATCTCCAGAATATTCTGGCCGAGGCGGCCGAAGCCGAAGGCTGTGGCTTTTCGCTGGGTGCGGAACTGACCAGCGTCGAGACCGCCTTTGGCGGCGTGCGGGCCGTTGTGAAGCAGGGTGAGAATCTTTTCGCCCATGGCGCGGATATTCTGGTGGGGGCAGATGGCGTGCGCTCCGCCGTGCGCGCCCATGTCTGCCCCGGCGCAGGTCCGGTCTTTGCCCGCCGCGTGGCCTACCGCGCCACTATCAATGCCCCATCCGATTATCCGCCGGAAGTGCGCCTCTATATGGGGCCGAACGCGCATCTGGTGGTGTATCCGGTGAAAAGCGGGGCGATGCTGAATCTCGTCGCCATTGTGCATGAAGAGCGCCCCGTGGGCCGCTGGAATGCGCCGGGCGACAGCGAGGACGTCCACCGCGCCTTCGCCAACTGGGCACCCGAGGCCCGGCATTTGCTGGAACAGGCCCCCCACTTCCTGTGCTGGGGCCTTTATGACATCGCCCCCCTGCCCCGCTGGAGTTACGGGCGCGTGGCCCTGCTGGGTGATGCCGCCCATGCCATGCTGCCTTTCCTCGCACAGGGGGCGGCGCAGGCAATTGAGGATGCGGCCGCACTGGTTGAGGCGCTTTCCACGCACCGCGATGCGGCTGCAGCTCTCAAGGCCTATGAAACCGTGCGGCGCCTGCGCGCATCCCGTGTCCAGACCGAGGCCCGGCGCAACGGTGTCATCTATCACCTCTCTGGCCCGCCCCGTCTGGCGCGCGACCTCATGATCCGCCGCACTGGCTCACGGCTGCTGGAGCGCTATGACTGGCTGTACAGCGCCTGAGACCTGCCACCCGGCGTGAGCAACCGCTACCGGGAAACTGGCGCCCACTGGCACACGCAACTGCGGCACGCCGCAACCTTGAAGCGAGAACTACACCGCGGCGGCGCAGTGTGAATTTGCCCAGCCTTTACAAGACTTTCGTAGAACATCTATAGCTGTTGCCCTATCCACGGGCTGGAGCTGTGGGCACGAAAGGGAAGTGCGGTGGAAGAAAGCGCGAAGAGTGAGTGTGTCGCGAGCTGGCCTCCCGCGCCCAAACCCGCCTTCTGGCCCGCACTGGCGCAGAAGAAAGCCGCGTTCTGGCTTCTGCTCATCATGCTGGCCATTCCCGGCCTGCCTCTGGCAGCTGCCATCATCATGCCCGATGACATGGACCTTGAAGAGGCCTTCGATGGTCCCCGCATGCTGGAAACCGATGACGGTATCCTCATGTCCTTCCTGCCTCCGGGCGGATGGCGCGGGCGCGGCTCGCCAACCAGCAGCAGTTTCCATGACGGGGATCGGCATATTTTCATCGAGATTATCGACCGCGATGACCACGACCCGCAAACAGTGGGCCGCCGCCTGATGCGGCGCGACGCCATAGCCGGTATCACCAGCGCCTTTGATGGCGGTGTGCTCGATCTGCCGGAACTGGGCCTGACAGGGCAAACCTGCACCCTCATCGTGCGTGACAGCGTAGGGCGCTGCGCCCTGCTGGAGGATGATGACATCATCATGCTGGTGCAAACCGTCGGAACACCGGAACAGCCGGCCCTTCCGCTGGATGATGTTCTGGCAAGGCTGGGCCGGAGCGGAGGGAACTGACATGAACAATCAGGATTCCGCCGTGATTTACCGTCCGCAATCAGCGCTGTTCTGGGTTTTCATCTTCGCGCTCGTGATTGGTGCGCTGGGGGCGCTGGAGCAACTTGCGCCGGGCCTGCGTGAAACACTGGACAGCAATCTTGTTCTGGTGCCGGTCTGGCTCGCCTTCATCTGTGGCATGGTCAAGCTCCTGCTGCTGTTTGACCCCATGCGCGCCGGGCGCCGGTTTCCGCAGGTGCTGTGTGCGGGCGCGATGCTGGGCGGCACCACGGCGCTGACTCTCGCGATCTATGGCAATAGCCTGATCGAGAACGAGATTTTATCCTCGCTATTTCCCTCTGAATTCGTGGAGGACTGGGGCCCGGCCATCGGTGCACCGCTGGTGGAAGAACTGAGCAAGGTCACCGTCGCAGCCATTCTTCTGCTGCTGTGCGCACCCAAGCTGTGCCGCCTCTCCCATGCTCTGGTGGTGGGTATGTTTGTGGGGCTGGGCTTCGACCTCATGGAAGACCTGAGCTATGGCCTCTCTGCCGCCATCAACAGTCTCGAGTCAGACCTTGCCGGGGCTGCAGAGTCGCTGGCCATGCGCATCGCCACGGCTGTGCCATCACACTGGGCTTTTACCGGCCTTTCGGCTGCCGGCTTGATGTTGCTGCTGCCATCCTATGAGGAGCGGGCCAAGTGGCAGCCACAACGGCGCGTGGGCGCGGCACTGGCCCTTTTCTTCTGCGCGTGGCTGATGCACTTTTTCTGGAACAGCCCGGCACCGGATTTTATAGAGGCCGAAGAGAACCTCGCCATTCTCTACATGCTGTTCAAGTTCACCTTCAATATTTGCGTTTTTCTTGGTGCTGTTCGCTTGTTGTTGCGCGAAGAGCAGTCTTGGGTGGCCGCCCGCATCGCCGAAGGGCGCAAGCCCGGTGGCCTTCTCAGCGCCATTCCGGCTCCTCTTCTTGGCTCACTGAAATCATACACAACGCGCCGTGCATTGCGCGTGCAGGCCCAAATGCAAGGTGGACGCAAGGCCGCACGGCGCACCGCTTTCCATCAGAAATGGGCACTGGATGTGATCCAGAACGGCCTGCCACCAGACTGACGGCATCCAGAGTACCGGGCTTGCGGGACAACAATGTATGCCCCTGAAACCGGTGCATCATCAATCAGATGGCGTGCCCCACCAGCGTGCCCACGCCAGCCGTGACAGCCATGGCCACGCCGCCCCAGAAGGTGACCCGCAGCGCTGCTGGCCATATGCGTGCACCTCCCGCCAGCGCGCCCATCACCCCCAGAATGGCCAGCACGACAAGGCAGGCGATGGTGATGGCTGGCGACAAATAATCATGCGGCACCAGCAATGCGGTGGCGAGAGGTACTGCCGCGCCGCTGGTGAAGGTAATGGCCGAGGTCACACCCGCCTGAATAGGGCGCGCCACAACCACGGGCGAGATGCCAAGCTCATCGCGTGCATGCGCGGCCAGCGGATCTTTCGACATCAACTGCCGCGCCACCTTTTCCGCCAGATCCGGCGAAACACCGCGCGCCACATAGATATCGGCCAGTTCCTGCGTTTCGCCCGCCGGATCCGCCCGAAGCTCCTGCTTCTCACGGCCCAGATCCGCCCGCTCGGTATCAGCCTGTGAACTGACAGAGACAAACTCGCCAGCCGCCATCGACATCGCACCAGCCACAACCGCAGCGATACCGGCCACCAGCACCTGTTGCGGGGAGGTGGAGGCGGAAGCAACGCCAACCATCAGCGCGCCGGTGGAGATGATGCCGTCATTCGCGCCCAGCACGGCCGCCCGGAGCCAGCCAATGCGATTGACGAAATGATGCTCGCGATGAATGCGTGCCTTGGCCATCCGTCTCTCCATCCCTCGCCTGCTGCCGGCCACAGATCGCATGGCGCATGCGCCCCGCTGCCCGGCATATCCGGGCGCAGATGTAAGCTGCCGCGCATGAACCGCAAGGTCCATTCCGGACATGGCAGCCCCTCACCTGAAGATAGCGATCGGCAGGGCCCATGCGGAAAATCCGCATGGGCCCTGCCTCGACGGTGTAAGGGACCGGAAAACAGAGACAAAGAGCAGTTCAGGCCGCGCTGAAACGACCACGATCATGGGGAGCATCCAGATCCTGGATCGGACCAAGAGGCACGATGCCGGTCGGATTTATAGTTTTGTGGCTCTCATAATAATGGCGTTTGATGTGCGTGAAGTTCACCGTCTCCTTCACGCCCGCCATCTGGTAGATGGCGCACATATAATTGAAAAGATTGGGATAATCCGCGATGCGGCGCAGGTTGCACTTGAAGTGACCGACATAGACCGCATCAAAGCGCACAAGTGTGGTGAACAGGCGCACATCCGCTTCCGTGAACTGCGCCCCCGCCAGCCATGCCTGCCCGGCAAGCCGTTCTTCCAGCGCATCCAGCCGCGTGAACAGGGTTCTCACGGCCTCCTCATACACCGGCTGGGTGGTGGCAAAGCCGGCCTTGTAGACGCCATTGTTCACATCGTCATAGACAAGGGCATTGATACGGTCGATCTCACCGCGCAACGGCTCGGGGTAAAAATCGGTTGTCACCGGGGTGAAGGCAGCAAAGGCCGTGTTCAGCATCCGCAGGATTTCAGCGGACTCATTGTTCACGATGGTGCCGCGCACCTTGTCCCACAGCACCGGCACGGTCACGCGTCCGCTATAGGTGGGGTCAGCAGCCGTGTAGATTTCATACATGCGGGTTTTGCCAAGAAGTGGCTCCGGCTCCGCAAACACCCAGCCTTCCGCACCCATCAACGGGTCCACCACAGACACGGAGATAACGTCTTCCAGCTTCTTCAGCGCGCGCAGAATGAGCGTACGATGCGCCCACGGGCAGGCCAGAGACACATAGAGGTGATACCGCCCGGCCTCGGCCGGAAAGCCACCCTCCCCTCCTGAACCGGGGCTGCCATCGGCCGTCACGAAATTGCGAAAGCGTGAGGCCTGACGCTCGAACCGACCGCCCGTCTTGGCCGTGTCGTACCACTGGTCGTGCCACACCCCGTCAACGAGCAGTCCCATGTCCTGTCCTTTCCATCACATGCCGGATGGATGTTGTGCCCGATTGCGGCAGATGGAGCCACCCGCGCCAAGGCAAACAACGGCTTGCGACAGTGCAAACAGGCAAAAATCAGGTCATGTCAGACAGATAGTGGAATGCACTGGTGACACAGGTGCTGACACGCCATTCCACCGGCTGGCCCTCCAGCCCATAACCGAGGCGATCGATCGTCAACACCGGAGTGCCAGCCGCAATACCGAGTTGCAGGGCGTCTTCCGCCGTGCAGGCCACCGCCTTCAGCTTCTCGCGCGCACGTGCCACCGTGATGCCGTAACGCGTGGCATACAGGCCATAGAGATTATTCGGCACCGGCGCATCCGCAAGGCCTGGGAAAAGATGTTCCGGCAGTGTCAGGTCTTCCACGATCAGCGGCGTGCCGCCGATGGTGCGCATACGCCGAATGCGCAGCACGCGCTTGTTGCGCGCCAGCCCAAGCACCGCAGCTTCGGTCACGGTGGCGCGGGCCTTCTCTATGCCAAGCACATGGCTGGCGGGGAAATGACGCTCGCCATCATCACCCACGATCTTGAAGAACTGGAAGAGAATGCGCTCTTCATCATGGCGGGCCACGAAGGTTCCACGGCCCTGACGGCGCGTGACCAGATTCTCGGCCGCCATTTCATCCAGTGCCTTGCGCACCGTACCCTGGCTCACGCCAAGCTCGGCGGCCAGTTGCATCTCGCTGGGCAATGGTTCACCGGGTGCCCACACGCCATCCACCATGCGGCGCACAAGTGTCTCACGCACCTGACGATAGAGCGGCTTTGAGGCCAGCCCTTCCCAGTCCGGGCGCACAGCGGCGGGCAAAGGGGAAGCTGTGCGCTCAAGCGGCTTGCGGGTATCAACCCTCTCGTTCATGACTGCCTTGCTCACAACGCCCCCCACACATTCTTGCGGCACCACACGTCTGGCGAGGCATGCCAGCCGGAGGTATTCTGCCATATTCAATATAACATCATATATAAGATATTATATTAGACCTCTTCCCAAGCCGAGACAGCCTTCGCTCCCTGCATGTAACGCTGCATGTCCTGCACCCTAGCGGTCCGCACAACCAATTTCCAGTTGTACTGACGCGTACCGGGCGCACTCTTCCATATAAGCAGGAAAAGCCGCCCGCGGTGGAGCGAGCGGCTTTTCTGCCCGCCGAGGCGGACCTGCGGTGGTGGCCACCCCCGCGGGGCCACCACACACAATCAGGCGCTGCGATACAGCTTGGTCATCACGAATTCGCGGTGACCGAGGGACTCGGCGGCCGTGAGGCGGCCATTGGCCGTGCGCACAACCATATCGATCAGCGCATCGCCAGCCTGCGGGATGGTCATGTCACGGCGCAGCACGCCGGAGACGTCCACATCCATATGCTCACCCATGGTGCGGATGGTGCGCGGGTTGCCGGTGATCTTGATGACCGGAACGATGGGATTGCCGATCACATTGCCCTGCCCCGTGGGGAAGGTGTGAATGACATAACCCGCCGCCGCCATCAGCGTCACGCATTCCGCGGCCGCAGAAGAGGTATCCATATAATAGAGACCGGGGCCCTGGGCAGGCGCTTCCGCCGGCTCAAGTGCATCGATGAACTTGCACTCGCGGCCAATCTTCTCAAGATTGCCGAGAGCCTTTTCCTCGATGGTGGTGAGACCACCGGCAATATTGCCCTTGGTCGGCTGGCTGTCGGAAAGATCGTCGGTCTTGTGGGCCTCGATCACGTCTTCCTGATACGCCTTCCAGATCTTGTACCACTTGTCGGCGACTTCCGGAGTGGCCGCGCGCTCCTTGCACAGATGCTCCGCACCGGTAATTTCGGAGGTTTCGCCGAACACGCCATAGATGCCGACCGGGATCAGCTTGTCATACATATTGCCGACGGTGGGGCAGGATGACAGGCCGGTGGTGGTGTCGCTCTCGCCGCACTTGGTGGAGACCCACAGGTCGGAGATCGGGCACTCTTCGCGCTGGAGCTCGTTCGCCCACTGCACGAAACGCTTGGCCTGATAGGAAGCCTTGGCGATGGTGGCGATGTCGCCGTTGCCTTCAATGCCAAAGCCCACAACCGGCTTGCCGGTGGCTGCGATGCCTTCCACCACGCGGTTGGTCCACTGGTCCTCAATGCCGATCACCACAACAGCGGCAACATTGGGGTTGGAACCGATGCCGATCAGGGTACGGAAGTGGACTTCCAGATCCTCACCGAACTGGAGGCGGCCATAGGCGTGGGGCAGCGCCATGGTGCCCTTCACGTTATTGGCGACAGCCTCGCAGGCGGCATTGGAAAGGTCATCCAGCGGCAGAAGGACAACATGGTTGCGCACGCCGACGCGACCGTTCTCACGACGCCAGCCCATGAAGGTGGCGTTCTTGTAATCGGCCGAAGCGAGCGCCGAGGGCGTGGCCTTGGTGACGAGCTGGTCGGGCGCACCACCATTGAAGGGGTTCGCCGCAGTCTGCGCGTGGAACATTGCGATATCGGAATCGGACATATCAGACCTCACCAGCGCTTCGTCTTGGCATTGTGAACATGGACATGTTCGCCCTTGGCGATATCCGCCTTCGCGATGCCGATGTCCTGCCCGTACTTCCAGATGGTGTCGCCGGCCTTGATGTCGACGAGCGCAACCTTGTGGCCGATCGGAACGTCCATCTTCGAGTTCAGGTTGAACGCGGAATTGTCATGCGTGACGACGCACAGCATGTCGGTGCCAGCCTTCAGACCCTCGACGACGACGACACCAACGGTGTCTTTCTTTTCATGAACCAGCAGTTGTGGCGCACTCACGCTTTCCTCCTCCTGTTCTTGGACCGGCTCTCACCGGACTTAGTCTTATATAAGATATGTTATGTAATACTGTAAATACCAATCTTGAGATTCAGGCGACTTTTTTGCGTTATTCCGGCTCTCCCGTTGAAACCAGAGACATCTCATCCCATTGCAATCAAAATAAAATAAGGAAAAGAGCGCGATCATCACCCTGTCATCACCAGGTCCTTTCCGCACCCGCTTCTGCGCGTGAGAATCTCTGGTCAGGGCAAAAAAATGAGCGCGGCTTTCGCACGCGCTCACAGGTCACGGGTCGGCAGGGAGGGCTTCACCCGGACTCAAAGACGCAGAACAATCTTGGCGGCACTGGTACGCGCATGGTCGATATCGGCGAAGGCTGCGATTCCCTCGCTGAAATCGCGCACCTCAACCCATTCCAGCGCACCGAGGCGACCGGATGAGAGAGCATCCACGGTCGCGCGGAAATCTGCTGGCGTGTAGCAATAGGTGCCGGAGACGATGATCTCCTGCAAAGTGATGCGGCGGATATCAAACCCCTCCATGCCGGGCAGCAGGCCCGCATGGACAATCACCCCGCCGGAACGCACCAGCCGGCTGGCGGCGGCACGGGTGGCCACGGCCCCAACGGCGTCAATCACAAGATCAATGCTGCCATCGGCCGGCTCATCCGCATCACCCGGCGCATAGCAGTGGAAACGGCCCGCGCGCAGCACGGTCTCACGCCGGCCCGCATGAGTCTCAGCCACATGCACTTCTGCCGCGCCCTGCATGGAGAGCACCAGTGCCGCGGCAAGGCCAATTGCACCACCGCCCAGCACAAGGCAGCGGGCAGCCGAAAGCGGGCGATCCAGCAGGCGCGCACCGGCATTCACGGCATGGAAGGACACTGCGACCGGCTCCGCCAATGCCGCATGGATGAAGGAAAAATCATCCGGGATGGAAACAAGATTGCGCTCTGGTATACGCACCATCTCGGCGAATGCGCCAGGGCGCGGCGGCATGGAAATGATCTGCCGGTCCGGGCACAGATGAGAGCGGCCGGATTCGCAGGCCGGGCATGTGCCACATACCACCAGCGGATTGATCGTCACCCGCTCACCCGCGCGCGGCCCGCTGGCGATGAAACCGGCGGCCTCATGGCCCAGCACAAGCGGCGCAGGGCGGCGGGCATCATGCCCGTGATAGGCGTGCATGTCAGACCCGCAGATACCGACCGCTTCCACCTTCACCACCACTTCGTCATTCGAAGGGGTGGGTTCAGGCTCATCGCGGAATTCCAGAGAATTGGGGCCTGTATAAACCAGAGCTTTCATGCGTTTCCTCATCAGACCATCAGCCCCGGCCTTGGCCCGGTGCCATTGACTGGTTTCATATGCGTTCGCCCAATCACCGCGCGGACTGAACCAGAGGTGCGCGACACATGCGCGGGCACCTCTGGTTCAGCGGAGGCCGGAGGAGAGGTTTCCGGCCCCTGTGCGCGAGTTGAACGATCCACCTCTTTGTGGGACCGCCTTTTCCAGCGAACCGGCAGCCATTTCGCTGGAAGATGTTTTATTTCGCCGTGAACCCACCATCCACGGAGAGAACCTGCCCGGTGACATAGGCCGAGGCATCGGAGGCCAGAAACACTGCCGGCCCCACCAGATCCCCCAGTACGCCATTGCGGCCAATAGCGGTCTGGGCAGCATTGTGGGCGGTGCGTGCATCATCCTCGAACACGGCCTGTGTCAGCGCGGTGGGGAAGAAGCCGGGCGCAATGGCATTGCAGGTGATGCCCTTGGCCGACCATGCCTCCGCCATCGCCCGTGTCAGCTGCGCAACCGCCCCCTTTGCCGCGCCATAGGGTGCGGAATTGGGGAAGGCCCGGAAGGATTGCAGCGAGGCGATATTGATGACACGTCCCCAGCCCCGCTCTGCCATGGCTGGCCCCAGCTTCTGCAACAGCAGGAACGGGGCGCGCACATGCACCGCCATGTGCAGGTCAAATGCCTCTGCGCTCACCTCATCATAGGGTTGGCGCAGGTTCATGCCGGCGGCATTCACGATGATGTCTATTGGCAAGTCGCGCGCCCGCGCGGCTTGCGTCACGGCTTCTGCCGCATCTGCGCAGGCAAGGTCTGCGACGATATGGGTGCAGGAGATCCCCTGCGACCCAAGCTCTGCCACAGCCGCTTCCAGCTCGGCCTGCCGCCGCGCGACGAGAACAATACGTGCCCCCGCGCGGCCAAGCCCGGCCGCCATGGCAAGCCCGATGCCGGAGCTTCCGCCCGTCACCAGAGCCGTGCGGCCGGAAAGGTCAAATAGGGCGGAAAGCTGGAACATGGCTCAGGCTTCCACCGGTGCGCCGAGATCGAAATTATGGCCGGGGAAATACTTGTCCAGCCGGTAATCACCGGTGCGGGCATGCGCCTCCATGCCTTCAAGGCGGGAGATGCGGGCCGTGGCCTGTGCGATGGTCTTGCAGGCATCGCGGTCCATCTGCTGCCAGGTCAGCGGCTTCAGGAACTTGTGCACCGAAAGACCGGCCGAATACCGCGCCGCGAACTTGGTGGGCAGAATGTGGTTGGGGCCGGAGCACTTGTCGCCGAACGCCACCGTGGTTTCCTCGCCCAGGAACAGCGAGCCGTAATTGGTGAGGTTTTCCAGCCACCAGTCCAGATCCGAGCAATGCACTTCCAGATGCTCGCTGGCATAGCGGTCCGAGACCTCCACCAGTTCCTCACGGGTATCGCAGACGATGACCTCGCCATAGTCACGCCACGCGGCGGTGGCGGCATCACGCGCGGTGGGGGGCAGTTCGCTGATGAGCTTCGGGGTCAGCGCCATCACCTCTTCCGCCAGCTTGCGGGAGGATGTGAACAGCCATGCCGGGCTTTCATGCCCATGCTCGGCCTGCCCCACCAGATCCACCGCCACCATCATCGGGTCTGCGGTTTCATCGGCAATGACAGCCACTTCCGAAGGGCCGGCGAACACGTCGATGCCCACCTTGCCAAACAGCATGCGCTTGGCTTCAGCCACGAACTTGTTGCCGGGACCGACAATGATGTCCGCCGGCTTGCCGGAGAACAGGCCCAGCGCCATGGAGGCAATGGCCTGCACGCCACCCAGCGTCATCACCACATCCGCGCCTGCCACCTTCATGGCATAGAGCACATAGGGGTGGATGCCCTGCCCCTTGAAGGGCGTGGAACAGGCCACCACCGTACCCACCCCCGCCGCCTTGGCGGTGGCGATGGACATATAGGCCGAGGCAATGTGCGCATAACGCCCGGTGGGCACATAGCAACCCGCGACATTGCAGGCGACCAGCTTCTGGCCGGCAGTGAGGCCGGGCAGAAGTTCCACCGAGAAGTCCTTCACACTGTCGCGCTGGGCCTCGGCGAAACGGCGCACCTGATCGGCCGCGAACTCGATGTCGCGCCGCACCCCTTCGGGCACCTCTGCGGCGCGACGTTCCATTTCCTCACGGGTCACGAGGATGGGACCATCCCACTTGTCCAGCTTGAGGGCGTATTCGCGCACCGCATCCTCACCCCGCCGCTCGATCTCGGCGAGCATGGTGGTCACGACCTCCTGCGCCGTGCCGGTCTCGGTCTCCGGGGTCTTTGTTGCGCGCTTCAGATACTCGATGGGCATTTTCACGTCTCCATGTGCCAGAATGCGGGAAGGTCCCGTCCGGCCTCAATCAGTTGGACTTGTCGAATTCGGTGGCGAAAGACTTCAGCTTCTCGTCGGCAGCGACCTTCTTCACGAAGCTGTCGTCGACATAGACCTTGGTGTCCGGGGCATTCGGGATGGTGCCGACATTGCTCATGAAGCCGCCGATGCGGTTGAGCCAGCCGTCCAGTTCAGAGTCACCCTTGCTGCGGTCCATCAGCTCAACCTGCTGCTGCAAGCCATAGGTGGGGCGCAGTTCGAATTCCTGGCGGATGGCATTGTCAGAGGCTTCCACACCGCCAACGGCATAGAAGCTCTTGGCCATGGCCTGCGCTTCTTTCGGGTGAGCCTTGGCCCAGTTCCAGGCGCGCATGTAAACGGCGAGAATCTTGGCCACCTCTTCCGGGTTCTTCTTGGCGAATTCCGGGCGCACCACCAGCGTGCCGGGCACCATGGCACCTGCATCCGCACCGGAGCACAGCACCTTCGCGCCAGCCTTTTCTTCCAGCGTGTAGGTATGGGGAGCCCAGACGCCGACAACACTGTTCTTGTCAGCCATCATTGCCGAGATGACCTGCGCCTGCCCAAGATTGACAAACTGCATGTCCGAGGACTTCAGGCCCCACTTTTCCAGACAGGCCCGGGCCGCGTAATCGGCGGTGGAATTGGTGGTCAGCAGCAGGCGCTGGCCCTTCAGCTTGGAAGGGTCGGCCTTGAGGGCATCCACCTTGCCGCCATCCGCCATGATCGCATTGGTTTTGGATTCATCGTTGGTTACGGCAACGGTCACGAGGCCGAAGCGCGCCGCGCCCAGCACCGCCGGCACGGCACCCGTGCCACCCACATCCCACGAGCCCGCCTGCGCGGCGGCCACCTGCGGTGCACCGGCCGGGAAGGTAATGAAGGTCGGGTCCAGCCCCACCTCTTTCCACCACCCCTTTTCGGTGGCGATATAGAAGGGCAGCGCCCAGTAAAGGGAAGGCTGATAGGAAATATTGACCTTGGTCAGCGGCTGGGCGGCCATTGCCGGCCCGGCAGCCGGAGCCATGCCAAGGGCGGCGACAAGGGCCCCCGCCAGAATTTTACCACGACGCATTTTCATGGACGTATCCTCCCGATGATTGCCGGTATTCCGGCTTTTCATGAGTTCCCGGCTCATAACTTCTGCATGCAACAGACAAGACACGGGCATTGCCCCGGATGACTGAGCATCTGGCGGCCTTTTCACCGGAGGACTTCTGTGTTCCGCCGGTAAAATCTTGGAAACCGGAAGATGGATGGCTGCTCATCTCGCGGGAACTTCACGCCCCGCAGAGTGATGTTCAGCCCAAGGTCCGCACCTTCAGTGCGTATCCTCCACCTTTTCCTCGCGCAGGGATTTCCAGATGTGGGTGCGCAGATGGACGAAGGATTCCAGATCCATCACATCCTCAATGCGCGGATAATCTTCCCAGCGCTCGGCAATACGCACCGATTTCACATCAATGATTTCCTTGATGCGTCCGGGACGGCGGGTCATGACTGCAACCCGGTCGGCCAGATACACCGCCTCTTCCACGCCATGGGTGATGAACAGCACCGTGCGTGGATTGCGACGGGCCAGACGCACCAGTTCTTCCTGCATCACCACACGGGTCTGGGCATCCAGCGCACCGAAGGGCTCATCCATCAGCAGAACCTGCGGGTCCAGCACATAGGCGCGGGCGATGGAGACACGCTGCTGCATGCCGCCGGAAAGCTGGTGAGGATAGGCCTCCTCATACCCCTTGAGGCCGATCATCGCGATCGCCTCTTTCACCCGCGCCTTGCGCTCCTGTGACGGCACATTCTTGTTGCGCAGGCCCAGTTCGATATTTTCCACCACCGTCTTCCACGGAAAGAGACCGAACTGCTGGAACACCACGGCGCGGTCCGGCCCCGGCTGGGTCACTTCGCTCTCTCCCACCAGCACCTTGCCGGAGGAGGGAAACTCGAACCCCGCCGCCATGCGCAGGCACGTGGTCTTGCCGCAACCCGAGGGGCCGACGATGGCGACGAACTCCTTGTCCGCCACTTCAAGATTGATGCCTTCCAGCGCTTTCACCGCGCCACCGAAACATTTGCCAACGGCATCAAAACGGATGCTGCTCATCTTGTCCTCTCAAGCTCTTCCGAGGCGGCGGTGGATGCGTGCTTCCAACCCGCGCAGGGCGACGTCGATGAGGACGCCGACAATTCCGATGGCGGCCATGCCGACCATCACGGTTGAAGTGGAAACGGCGGACTGGGCCTGCACCATCATGTAGCCAACGCCGGTGGAGGCCACGATCAGTTCCGCACCCACCAGTGACTGCCAGCCAAGGCCCGCCCCGATCCGCAACCCCGCCACGATGGCCGGGACGGATGCCGGCAACAGCACCTCCAGAATGATACGCCATGAAGGCGTACCCAGCATTTCCGCGGCCTCGATGTAGCGCGGATCCACATGGCGGGCACCGCGATAGGCATTGAGCAGGCAGGGCGGAAATGCACCGGTGAAGATGATGAGGACCGGCCCGCCAAACCCCGTACCGAACCACAGCGCAGCAAACGGCACCCAGGCAATCGGCGCGATGAAGCGGATGGCGTCGAACAACGGGGAGACAATGTCATCCAGCAGCCGGAAGCGCCCCATCAGCAGGCCCAGCGGCACACCAACAGCCACCGCCAGCAGATAGCCTGCCGCGAAACGCTCGAGGCTGGAATAGAGATGCACCAGCAGCGTGCCGCCCGCAAAGGCATTGGTGGAAAGGGAAACCAGCCGGTCCACCAGATCCAGCGGACCGGGGAGGAACGCCTTGCCCACGAGCCCGCTGGACGCCAGAAAAGCCCAGAAGGAAAAGAAACCGGCGAGGCCGATCGCGCCCAGAAGGAAGCGACGTGTTGGATCAAGCGCTCCGGTCATGCCGCGCCTCCCTTGATCCGCACCCACACCAGCGTACGGCGCTCAATGGCACCCAGCAGGGCCGTGGTGAGGGCACCGAAAATGGCGACCGAGATCATGCCGACAAGGATCATGCCGGGATAAAGGTCTTGCTGCGCAAGGTTCAGCAGATGCCCAAGACCCGCCAGCGCCCCCACCAGTTCTGCCGCCACCAGCGTGGTCCAGCTCGCCTGAAGAGAAAGGCGCAGGCCAGTGAAGATCATGGGTGCAGCACCCGGCACCAGCACTTCCAGCACAAACCGCAGGCGCGGTGTGCCCAGCATTGCTGCGGCCTCAAGCATCGGCTTCTCGATAGAGCGCACGCCGGCATGGGTGTTGATGACGGATGGCACGAAAGCCGCGAAGAAGATGACCAGCATCTTGGCCGCATCGCTCAGGCCCAGCCACAAAATGGCCAGCGGAATCCAGGCCAGCGGCGGAATGGGCCGCAGCAGCATGAACACCGGGTTCAGCAACGCTTCCGCTGTCCGGCTCCAGCCCATCAGCAGGCCCAGAGGAACGCCGACGGCGATGGAAAGCAGAAAGCCCAACGCCACCAGCTTGAGGGATTGCAGGACGTGAACCAGAAGGGTCGCATCCCCGTAGCCGCGCATCATGGCCTGTATGGCCGCGCCCCATGTATCGGCCGGGGTTGGAAAACGACCGGCCGAAACGAAGCCCGTACCCGTGGTCAACATGAACCACACAGCAGCGAGCACGGCAAAAGTCGCCAGTCCTACAGCGGACCTGCGCCTCATTGACATGAATGTCCTCCCATATATTCCGCCCCTCTTCGGGGGCGTGTGCGCTTTGCTGGCGATCATACCTTTCAGGCTATGCCATCCGGGTTGCCGCATCTGTTATTTGCAAGCGCTTACATTCAGGCTATCATCACCAAGCCGACTGTCAAGTCTTCTATATGAGTTAAAATGATCGGATCCTTTTAGAGAAGTCACAAATCTCTCTGGATTCCTTTTGTGATATATATGTAAGCGTATACATCAATTTATATTCACTGGTTTCAGGAGGCCACGGCCATGCAGCGGAAAGCCAAGGCAACCCTGGCAGATGTCGCCCGCCTCGCGGGGGTTTCAACTGCCACGGTCTCGCGTGCCCTCTCCCGGCCGGACCTGTTGCAGCAGGACACGCTGGAACGGGTGAGTTCTGCCGTCTCGCGCCTCAATTATGTACCCGGCGGTGCGGCGCGGGCGCTGGCTTCAGGGCGCACGCTCACGATTGGCGTGGTGGTGCCCACCCTCGACCACGCCATTTTCGCCCGTGCGATTCAGGCCATGCAGACCGAACTGGCCAGCAACGGATACCAGCTTCTGGTTTCGGCGCATGACTATTCCCTCGCTCTGGAGGCCTCGGCCGTGCGTGCCATGCTGGCCCGTGGGGTGGATGGCCTGATGATGGTGGGTACGGACCATCTGGATGAGACATGGGGCCTGCTCATGCAGGCGCCTGTGCCTGTGATCTTGAGCTGGTCATTCGATGAGCGCCTGCCCTCCATCGGCTTCGACAATGAGAAGGCGGGCTATCTGATCGCAGAGCATCTGCTGGATCTGGGCCACCGGCGTTTTGGCGTGATTTCCGGCTACACCCACACCAATGACCGCGCCCGCATGCGTGTGGCGGGGGTGCGGGCAGCGCTGGCGGCGCGCGGGCTGGAACTCGGTGCCGGGGATGTGGTTGAAACCGGCTTCAGCCTTGCCAATGGACGCGCGGCAATGACCGAACTGATGGCGCGCGCGAAACCGCCCACTGCGGTTGTCAGCGGCAATGACCTGCTCTCCGTCGGCGCGATCCTTGAAGCCCACGCCGCAAACATACGCGTGCCGGAAGACGTTTCGATCGCGGGAATCGATGATCTGGAAATCGCGTCGCACATCTCGCCATCCCTCACCACCGTGCATCTGCCCACCCCGGAACTGGGCCGTGCTGCGGCTGCACAGTTGCTGGCGCGGGTCAAAGGCATCGAACAGGCGCACCGTGTGGAGCTTCCCATTGGGCTTGTGGTGCGCCGCTCCACTGCTGCACCGCAAAACACGATGCAGACTTGATAGAATCATTTGCTTACGAATGATTTCAGACAGTTGAGAGCAGGATCTCCGACGAAAATGTTCACATTTTTCGCAAGAAATGGCGCGAAATAAGACAGCAAAGCTGCCCAAATCCCTTCCCTTTCGTGGCAGGTGCGCCTTATTGTTCTAGATCGAAAGTTGGACCTGCCGCTCCCCCGCGCGGACTCCTTTATAAACAAGCTATTATCCACATGGAGTGCTGGCAGTCATGACGCATGGCATCACGCGGCTGATGGTCGCGAACCGTTCGGAAATCGCGATCCGGGTCTTTCGCGCCGCAACAGAGCTGGGGATCGAGACTGTCGCCATCTATGCCGAGGAAGACCGGCTCTCCCTCCATCGGTTCAAGGCAGACCAGGCATTCCGCGTCGGTGCAGGCAAGGGGCCGCTTCAGGCCTATCTGAATATTGAAGACATCATAGAAACAGCCGTGAAAGCGGGCGTGGACGCCATCCATCCCGGTTATGGCTTCCTCTCCGAAAGCCCGGAATTCGCCGAGGCCTGCGCCAAGGCCGGAATCCGCTTCATCGGTCCCTCGCCGGAAACCATGCGCCAGCTGGGCAGCAAGGTTGCGGCGCGTGATCTGGCTGTCTCCGTCGGCGTGCCGGTGATGCCGGCCACCAGCCCCTTGCCGGATGATCCGGACGAAATTCGCCGCCTTGCCGCAGAGATCGGCTATCCGGTGATGCTGAAGGCGAGTTGGGGCGGTGGCGGACGTGGGATGCGTCCCATCTCCGAGGAAAGCCAGCTTCTGGATGCAGTCGCGGCCGCCCGCCGTGAGGCTGCCGCCGCTTTTGGCAAGGATGAGGTCTATCTGGAAAAGCTGGTGCAGCGCGCGCGCCATGTGGAAGTGCAGATTCTGGGCGATAGCCACGGCAATCTTGTCCACCTGTATGAACGCGACTGCACCATCCAGCGCCGTCACCAGAAGGTGGTGGAACGCGCGCCCGCGCCCTATCTGGATGATGCCGCCCGCCTTGCGCTGGCAGAAGCCGCCCTGCGCATCGGCAAGGCCTCCAACTATGTGGGGGCCGGCACTGTCGAATTCCTGATGGATGCCGACACGGGCAAGTTCTACTTCATCGAGGTGAACCCCCGCATTCAGGTGGAGCACACCGTCACCGAAGTCGTAACCGGGCTCGACATCGTGAAGGCGCAGATCCGCATCGCGGAAGGCGGGCATATCGGTGTGCTGGAGGAAACCGGCATTCCGGATCAGGCGGACATCACCCTTGATGGCCATGCCCTGCAATGCCGCATCACCACCGAAGATCCCGAGCGCGGTTTTGCACCGGACTATGGCCGTATCACCGCCTATCGCGGGGCTGCGGGCTTCGGCATCCGCGTGGATGGCGGCACGGCCTATTCGGGCGCGGTGGTTACCCCCTTCTATGACGCGATGCTGGAGAAGGTGACGGCATGGGCCCCCACGCCCAACGAGGCCATCGCCCGCATGGAGCGTGCCCTGCGCGAATATCGCATCCGCGGCGTCACCACCAATCTGCCCTTCCTTGAGGCGGTACTGGGCCACCCCGTCTTCCATGCGATGACCTACACCACGCGGTTCATCGATTCGACGCCGGAGCTGTTCAGCCTGCCCAAGCGCAAGGACCGCGCCACCAAGCTGCTGACCTCCATCGCGGAAGTGACCATCAATGGCCACCCGGAGATGAAGGGCCGTATAGCCGTGCCCACGCCGCTGCATATGCCGGAAGCGCCCCGCTTCAATGATGCCCCGGCAGATGGCACAAAGCAGTTGTTCGACCAGCTCGGGGCCAAGGGTTTTGCCCGCTGGGTGCGTGAGCAGAAGCAGGTGCTGTTCACCGACACCACCTTGCGTGATGCCCACCAGTCCCTGCTCGCCACCCGCATGCGCAGCACAGATCTGGTGCCGGCGGCCACTTCCTATGCCACGGGCCTGCCGCAGCTTCTCTCTCTGGAATGCTGGGGCGGGGCGACCTTCGATGTCGCGATGCGCTTCCTGAACGAAGACCCGTGGGAGCGGCTCAAAGCTTTCCGCGAGAGCGCGCCCAACATTCTGCTGCAGATGCTGCTGCGCGGCGCGAACGGGGTGGGCTACACCAACTATCCTGACAATGTGGTGCGCTTCTTCATCAGGCAGGCGGCGGAATCCGGCATCGACCTGTTCCGTATCTTCGATTGCCTGAACTGGGTGGAGAACACCCGCGTAGCGATTGATGCCGTGTGCGAGGCGGGCAAGATCGCCGAAGGCTCCATCTGCTACACTGGCGATGTGCTGGACCCGGACCGGGCGAAATACTCGCTGAACTATTATGCCGGCCTTGCGCGTGAGTTCGAGGCGGCGGGCTGCCAGATGCTCGCCATAAAGGACATGGCCGGCCTGCTGCGTCCCCCGGCCGCCCGCGCGCTGGTGAAGGCGCTGCGCGATGTGACGGACCTGCCCATCCACCTGCACATGCACGACACCTCCGGCATTGGCGGGGCGACGCTGATCGCCGCCATCGAGGCCGGTGTGGATGCGGTGGATGCGGCCACCGATGCCATGTCCGGCGCCACCTCCCAGCCCTGCCTCGGTTCTCTGGTGGAGGCGCTGCGCCACACCGAGCGCGACAGCGGGCTGGATGCCGAGGCCATCCGCCAGATCAGCTTCTACTGGGAAGGTGTACGAGCCCTCTATGCGCCGTTCGAGAGCGACCTGCGCTCGGGTGCATCGGAAGTGTATCTGCACGAAATGCCGGGCGGGCAGTTCACCAACCTGAAGGAGCAGGCCCGCTCGCTGGGGCTGGACACGCGCTGGCACGAGGTGGCACGCGCCTACCGGCAGGCCAATGACATGTTCGGCGACATCATCAAGGTCACCCCCTCCTCCAAGGTGGTGGGCGACATGGCGCTGATGATGGTGGCGCAGAACCTGACCCCGGATGATGTGCTGAACCCGGAACACGACATCGCCTTCCCCGTCTCGGTGGTGGAGATGCTGCGCGGCGACCTCGGCCAGCCGGCCGGTGGCTGGCCTGCGGCCCTGCAGATAAAGGCGCTGAAGGATGAAAAGCCCACCACGGAGCGCCCCGGCGCACTTCTGGGTGAGGCGGATCTTGTCGCCGCCCGCAAGCAGGCGGAACTGGATGCCGGCCGCCCGGTGAGCGACAAGGAGTTTGCCTCCTGGCTCATGTATCCCAAGGTTTTCGCCACTTTCGCCCGTGTGGCGGAAGAAGGCGGCCCTGTCACCGCCCTGCCCACCCCCGCTTTCTTCAACGGCATGAAGCCGGGCGAGGAAATCGTGGTGGAGCTGGAGCCTGGCAAGGCGCTCATCATCCGCCTTCAGGCGATCAGCGAGCCCGATGGCGAAGGGCATGTGAAGCTGTTCTTCGAGTTGAACGGCCAGCCGCGTGTCATCCGCATCGCCGATAAAACCCGCACGGTGGCCGGTGCGCGCCGCAAGGCCGAGGATGGCAACCCGGCCCATATCGCCGCCCCCATGGCGGGAGCCATCTCGTCCATCGCCGTGAATGTGGGCAAGAAGGTCACGGCCGGCGATCCGCTCCTCACCATGGAAGCCATGAAGATGGAAACCACGCTCAACGCCCCGCGCAGCGGCGTGGTGAAGGAAGTCGTGGCCAAGGTGCGCGACAATGTGGACGCCAAGGACCTGCTGATCATCATGGAATGAGGCACACAGCCTGCAATGAAAGGAAAAGCCGGCTCATCTGGGCCGGCTTTTTCGTTTGCGTCGGCATGTGGCACCTCCGGTTGCGACACTTTCAGCCATGGTGGTGCGGGCAAAGCTCTGTTCATGCTCCGGGACGCAACAGGATGAGGCTTGGCCCATGACAGCACGTTCAGGCCCGGTGCATGCCGAACCATCGACGCGCAAAATTCCGATGCTCGCCCCGGCCCGTGAGCTTGCCTATGCGCATACCCGATCCATCGCCCTTCCTTGCGCCATCACCGCGCTTGAGGCGTGGAACCTGATGATGAGCGAGCCCCAGCCCTTGATGGGCATGGCATTCTGGCTGCGCGATGCCATCTCTGCCCGGTTCGGTTTGAAGAAGATTGGCGGCTTCTCGGGACAAAGACATGTGACGATCAAGGCGGGAGATCGGCTAGATTTCTTTCTGGTGGAACATGCCGAACCCGATTTGCTGGTGCTGACCGAACGCGACCGGCATCTGGATGTGATGATCTGCATCCACACCACCGCCAACCGGCAGACAATCTCGGCATCTGTTGTCACCCATAACGGGTTCGGGCGCCTCTACATGCTGCCCGTGGGGCCAGCTCACAGGCTGATTGTATGGAACATGCTGCGGCGTCTGGCGCGCAAGCTGTCTGAAAGCAGGGATTGAGGTAACGCCATCAGGAATGCTGGAGGCATTTTAACCTGTTGGCATCGTTCAGCATGGGTTGCTGCAATGCAATTGACAAATGATATATTATATCAATAACTACTCATAGTCGCCGGAGCATCACCTCCGGAGCGGACAAGGGGGAGTTGTGAAATGGGGATTATTGCGAAAAGCAGGCGCTTCATGTCTGCCATGGTGATGAGCTCAATACTGGCATGCGGGGCCGCGCAGGCCGATGAGCCGACCCGGATCGTGGCTGCGGAAAACATGTATGGAAAGATTGCGCAGGCCATTGGCGGCGATCTTGTCACCGTCACCAGCATCATCTCCAGCCCAACCGAAGACCCGCACCTGTTTGAGGCAAAACCCGAAACGGCCGATGCCCTGAAGAACGCGCAGATCGTGATCTATAACGGCATCGGCTATGATGACTGGATGAAACGCCTGCTTGAAAAGCACGAGACGCAGGGCCTTCATGTCATCGTGGCGTCAGATCTGGTCTCCGCAAGGAATGGAGATAATCCCCATCTGTGGTACAAGCCGGAAACAGCCCCAAAAGTCGCGCAGGCTCTGGCAAAACTTCTTGAGAAAGCCCAGCCTGACCATGCGGATGATTTCAGGAACAATCTTGCCACCTTTGAGGCCGCGCTGAAGCCGGTTGATGAGAAAATCGCGGCCATACGCGGCACGTATGCGGGCACGGTCGTTGCCGCAACTGAACCTGTGTTCGGATATATGGCCGCCGCACTTGGTCTGAAAATGGAGAACAAGGCGTTCCAGGATGCCGTGATGAAGAATGCCGAGCCGACACCGGCAGACGTGAAGGCGTTCGAGAAGGGCCTGTCCGACGGCAAAATCCGGGTGCTCTTCTATAACAGCCAGGTCACGGACCCGGCCACCGCCCGTATTCTGGAGATTGCGAAATCCCACCATGTGCCTGTCGTTGGCGTGACGGAAACCGCACCCAAGGACAAGAGCTTCGCGGACTGGATGCTGGCTGAACTGGCGGCGACAGAAACCGCTCTCGCCGACGCGAAATCGCACAAGCACTGAGGGATAAAACGCACTCAGGGGGAAACATCCGGCCCGCTGACTGGAATGGGCCGGGTGTTATCCTTATGGCTGCGCCGAGGCTGGCAGGCCGAAAACGGTGTCAAACCCCAGATTGTACAGGAAGGTATAGACCAGAAAGAACAGGGTGAGCCCGATGTCGAGGATGAAGGCATCCAGCAGAGACATTTCCAGCCACCACGCGAACAGCGGCACCAGCATGATGACCAGCCCGGCCTCGAACAGCACGGCATGCGCCACCCGCCGCTTCAGACTGCGCCCACGCACCACCTGCCGCGTTTCCCATGCCTCGAAAGCCGTATTGAAAGCAAAGTTCCACACCACGGCGATAATGGAACTGCCCACTGCGGCAACACCCGTATGCTCCGCCGCCTGCCCGGAAGCAAAAGAGAGCCCGAGCGTGACAATCGCAATCGCGAGCGCTTCATAAATGACAAGATAAACCACCCGGCGGGTGACGGGAGACATCTTTTCACCTTCACTCAGGCCACGGCCGGAGAGCAGAAGTGCAATGGCAAAAGCCATTCTGCCCACATATCCGCGGCCACATCGGGAAACGCCCTCGCGCCGGATGCCGTCATGACATCCTCAATTACTCGCGCGCCATGGCGCACATCTGACGCCTTCATAGCCCGGCGTCATGGCGGGCACACGACTGCCCGTGAAACATGGCCTCCCGAGGGCAAGGCCACGCATGTCATACAATCCTGCCCCTGCCCGGCGCAACGAGGCCGTGCCGGACACATCAGGCCACACCCGGTACGGGCCATTCAGCTTCAAGCCCCGCCCGAAGCTGCGCCAGTGTGCGCGCGAACATTTCCGGCTCATCCAGCGCGCGGGCCAGCACCAGCGCCCCCTGAATGCCGGAAACCACGCTTTCCGCCTGTGCCCTTGCGCGCACCTCATCCATGCCGGCCCGGCCCAGCGCTTCAGACAGCACATCAATCCAGCGCACGAAATAGCTGCGGATCTCCTGCGCGAACCTGTCTCTCGTTTCATCCAGCGCAAACACGCCGACAAGACACACCCGTCCTCCACCATGGAAATATTCGGCCACCGCCTGCCACATCCCTGCAATGGCCTCTCCCGCCTCACCTTGTGCCAGTGGAGTGAAGATGTGCGCTTCGAACCAGCCATGGATATGGGCCAGAACCGCACCGGCCATCTCCTCCTTCCCGTCCGGGAAGAAGTGATAGAGGCTGCCTTTTGAAAGGCCGGTGCGCGCCGTGATACGGCTGAAGGTGGCGCCCTCATAGCCCAGTTCCCGGAAGACCTCGGCTATGAGGGGAATGGCATCCGCTTTTTCAAAAACCGTGCGCACAGTGGCTCCTAGAGGCCGAGATCCGAGAGGCCGGGATGATCGTCCGGGCGGCGGCCCTGCGGCCAGTGGAACTTGCGCTCTTCCGGCTGGATCGGCAGATCATTGATGGAGGCGAAGCGGTGCTGCATCAGTCCCTCGGCATTGAATTCCCAGTTCTCATTGCCATAGGAACGATACCACTGGCCACGCTCATCATGCCACTCATAGGCAAAGCGCACCGCGATGCGGTTCTCGCCATAGGCCCACAACTCCTTGATGAGCCGGTATTCCTGCTCCCTCTGCCACTTGCGGGTCAGGAATTCCACGATCTGCTCACGACCGACAGGAAACTCAGCGCGGTTTCGCCACACGCTGTCTGGCGTATAGGCCAAAGAGACGCGAGCCGGATCTCGGCTGTTCCAGCCATCTTCCGCCGCGCGCACCTTGGCGATGGCGGTTTCCTGCGTGAAAGGGGGAATGAGGGGGGACATGGCGATCTCCTGGATTAAACCAATCGTATTCATATAAACCGATCAGTTTAATGGCGCAAGAAAAAGCCCCACCTGCGCGCCTTCACGGACCCAACGGCATCTCCCCCCGCAAACTCACCTCTATAAAGACAGCCTGATGAGCTGCAGCCGGTTTAGTGGACACCTCGATAAGATCGTGTCCTGGAACCGGAGAGCAGAAAATGACAAGACGGACCTATAGCCGTGAGTTCAAAACCGAGGCGGTGAAGCTGATCACAGAACGTGGCGTTGGCGTTGCCCAGGCCAGTCGTGATCTGGACGTTGGGGAAAGCGTTCTGCGCCGCTGGGTGCGGGAGC
>JAMHVS010000023.1:0-7605 GCA_035911315.1 Xanthobacter sp. | reverse complement strand
AAAAAAGACCCGCCTTGCGGCGGGCCAAACACTCTCACTGAACCTGCTTGGATAGCCTTTGGATCAGGCCCGGTATCCGATACGGAATCCGCCCCAGTGGCGCCCATTGACGTAAACCGGCGCGGAAATGTCATGCATGATTTCGCCGGTATCGCGGCGATAGGTCTGGATGAGGAAGGGCATCTCATGCTTGCCACACTGCTTGCCTACGGGATCATCGAATACCCGCTTGCTGCGGTTCCCGACGAAGTCCTTGTCGTAGTCACCCGTCAGTGGCTGGGAGAAACGCTTGTTGTGAGTGGGCACGTAGCCGTTTTGATCGGTCCCGATGGCATAGACAACCTCTGGATTCGAATCCAGCAGCCGCTCCTGAAGTACGGGAAAGACCCGGTCGGTCAGGCTGTCGAAACGAGAGCTGTATTTCTGAGGCCGGGTGTTCGGGATGGGCCGGTAGGCATCGTCGAACAGATCGGCCTCGCTCAACTGCCCACCCGCAATGGCCTGCTCGAGCAACATGCCCATCTGGCGTGCCCCGTCCCTCACGATGTCCGGCATCTTCTTGTGCACGGTCATGGCGAGTTCCCCCGCAGCACCGAGCTTGAACACCCGGCTGATCTCCTTGAGGTTGACCGCCAGGCCACTGAGGCTGGTGGCCTCACTCAGGGTTTCCTTCGCACCGGCTGAGTTGCGACCGACCATATCCATGATCTGGCGAACATGCCCCACGATCTGGTCCGCCTCACGGCTATGGGTGTTGATCGCTGCCGCAATGGCATCAACCTTCTCCATGGTCTGGCGCGCCCCTTCGTTGATCTGCTGCAGTGATCCGGCCGCCTTCTGGGCCAGCTCGGCCCCGGCATGGGCCTGGGCGCTACCTGCGTCGATGGAAGCAATGGCGCTGCGGGTTTCCATCTGGATGGCCGAAATCATCATCCCGATCTCGGTCGTCGCTGCGGAAGTACGCTCGGCGAGCTTGCGCACTTCGTCAGCCACGACGGCAAAGCCGCGTCCCTGCTCACCGGCCCTGGCGGCCTCGATCGCCGCGTTGAGCGCCAGCAGGTTCGTCTGATCGGCAATCTCGCGAATGACTTTCACGATGCCACTGATCGCCTCGGAACGTTCCCCCAGGGCGGAAATCACCTTTGCAGAACTTTCCACCGACCGGGCAATCTGCTCAATCTCGCGGGACGCGCTGGTGACGACCTCAGCACCTTTCACCGACAGATCCCGCGCCACCTGGGCGTTGGCAGCCGTCTGGCTGGCGTGCTCCGCAACCACATTCACGCCATGGGTCATCTGCTCAATGGCTGCCACCATGCACTCGGCAGCGCCCTGTTGGTTGCTTGAACCGTCAGCCACCTGGCCTGCGTGACCAGACAAGAGATCCGCCGCCTCGTGCACCCGCTGCGCATCGAATATGACCTTGCCCACGATGCCCTGGAAGCTGCTGATCAGCTCATTGAACACCGCTTCGACCTCACCCACCTGACCTGCCGACACGCTTACCCTGCGGGACAGATCCCCATCCTTGTGCATGGCCCGAATGGTGTCCCGCAATTCGGCCAGGGGATGAATGAAGATGACCCGTGCCGACACCAGTAGCAACACGCCTACGGTGACGCCAAGAGCGATACAGACACCGATGAACCCCGGAGACAAGGCCAGACCAAAGGCGAAACCCGCGCCCACAGCCCCGCCCCCTGCCACCAGTCCGGCCACCAAGGAAATGATAGGAACTTGCATAATTGTCGGCCACCCCAGCTCATCAAGAAAAGGAAGCGGGCCATTTGCCCGCCCTCTGGAGCCGGCGGATAGCGCATCGCCGACACCTCTTCCTCGACCCTGCATTGCGCAGACGTCAAAGGCTTCGAGGCGTTTATCGGCGCTGCCTAGCTGAACTTAAGTGCCCCGCACATGCCGGACGAAGCACTATTTCACACATCACGGCAAGCGCTCAGCGAGCCGAAAAAGCACATCGACCCGATTTCCAACACCGCTGTAGCGCACTTCCTCGCAGACCCTCAACAGAAGGGGTATGCCTCGACCATGTCCCTTGAGAATGTCTTCGCTTGAGGGTTCCCCCCCGGCGAAACGGATCTGCTCCTCGTGATCAAAGCCCGGGCCCGTGTCGGCGCAGCTGATGTGCAGAACGGGGGGCTGTCCATCTCCCTGACGCAGGGACAGCTCAAACTCCACGGCCCCCATCTCCAGCCGCGCGAGACGCCGGGCCCGTTCGTCAAGAAAGACGTCCATGCCCTCGGCCCCCACCTTGAGAGACGAGGGCAGACGCAGGAGGCCGTGGTCAAGGGCGTTGTTGAAAAGCTCGGATAACACGAGGAAGAGACGCCCCGCAAACGGCCGCACCCCCTCGAACTGCTCAATGGCACCAAGTACGAGGGGAACCGCATCAAGACGCTTCAGATCGGCAGCACCAAGGCGAAGCACAAGACGCCAGTCACTGGCCGTCGGTGCGGCCGGGAAATCTGCCGAACTGACGGCGGGAACGGGCTGCGGCGTATCGGTAAGTGCGATCTGGGCGATCGATATGTCATCCCGCGGCGGATTCCCACCAGTCAGATCGTGCACGATCTCCGTGAGTCGTGGCAAACGCAGATCGGCGCCCAATCCCTGAAGTGCCGCGCCCAGACCATCCACGCCCAGCGCTTGGCCAGCAGCGTCCTCAAGCTCAATCAGGCCATCGGAAAACAGCAGCAGATGGTCATGGGGATTGACCACATGGGAATCGACGGTTCCATCGAACTCGTCGTCATCCACGACGCCTAGGGGAAAGTGGTGCCGATTGAAGTGCAGGCGGACGCCACCGTCCGGCCTGACCAGCAGGGGCCCGGGATTGCCGCCATTCCAGACCGTCATGTAACGCTCCCGGAAGTTGACAGCGACCAGGGTGGCGGCGATGAAGCGGTCGACCGGCAGAAGCGCTCGCACCTTGCTGTTGATCTCCCGGGCAATGGCATCAATGCCGAAACCGCGCTCGGTCATGCGATAGAACGGGGCCGTGACGGGAAGCACGTTGAGCGACGCCGCCAGACCGTGACCCGCGCCATCGGCAAGCAAGACGTGCAGCACGTTTCCAGGGGTGCGCGCGGCAGCGATGAGATCACCGCTGAACTCCGCGGCAGAGGCAATCCAGTGTGATACGGCCGGATCTCCCAATGCCTCCCGATTGATCAGGCGCTCCATCACGAAGCGGGCAAGGCGCTGTTCTTCTTCTTGAAGACTACGATAGCGGGCCAGCTCCCGGTTCCGGGCCTCGGCCTGCCGCTGCATGGCTTTCAAACGCAGAATCACGCCGAGCTTGGCGTGCAGCATCTCGCGCGACGCCGGCTTGCACAGATAGGCATCGGCGCCAGCCTCAAGGGCGCGCATCTGCGTCGCCTCATCGAGACTGCCGGTAAATACGAGGCTGGGAATCCAGCTACCGTCGGTACGGGCACGAACCGTCTGCAGCAGCTCGATACCGTCCATGCCCGGCAGGCCAACGTCCGTCATGAGGACGTCAGGATAGGCCTCGGCGATATGCTCAAGGGCCTCCGTGGCGGTGCTCACCCCGGCAACACGATGCCCCAGCGACAGAAGATCCCGCCGGATCAGGTAGAGATCGTCAGGATTGTCGTCAACAACGAGGATGAAAAGGGATTCAGCGTCGTTCTCAAACACCGTCAGACGATCGGGAAAAGCTTGCCAAAGTTGGCGATATCAAGAACCTGCCGAACACTACCCTTGGCGTTGGCAAGACAAACGGTCTTTCCCGAGCTCTTGGCCTTGTCCCGCAGCATCAACAACATGCCAAGAGCCGAACTGTCCAGATAGGCTACATTGCCAAGATCCACCGCCACCTCGGTTGTGCCCGGACTCCCCAGGGCACGGTCTACCGCATCGCGAAACTCCCGATGCGAATTGAAATCGAATCGTCCGGAAAGTTGAATCCTGGCCTGACTCTGCTGGGTGCTGACGCTTGTATCCATTCTATTGCCTCTGTTCTTTCACTGACTAAAGCGACACTACCGAAATCGACTGGCCAAAATGCAGGCCTTAGACCCTGATGCCACGTTTCTCTGTCATCCGCAGACGGCTCAGCACACGCTGCCCGACCTCACGCAGAGATCCAACCTCATCAAGGGCGCCAATGGCAGCGGCTTCCCGCGGCATGCCGTACACCACGCACGACTCCTGATCCTGACCAATCGTCCAGGCGCCCGCCTGACGCATCGCCAGCAATCCCTGAGCCCCATCCTTGCCCATCCCTGTAAGGATCACCCCTACACCATTTGCACCCACCTGACTCGCAGCCGAATGGAAAAGCACATCCACCGCGGGGCGATGCCGATTCACCGGTTCTGACTGGGCCAGCTCACACTGATAGCCTCCCGCCACACGCCGGACCGATAGATGGGAATGCCCGGGAGCCAGGTAGGCGGTCCCGGGTACAACCCGCTCACCGTGTTCGGCTTCCTTCACGCGCAAGCGACACAAGCCATCAAGACGTTTTGCAAAGGACGCCGTAAACATCTCGGGCATGTGCTGCACCAGCAAGATCCCGGGCATTTGTTCCGGCATGGAACATAGCACTTCCTTGATCGCCTCGGTGCCTCCGGTCGACGCACCAATCAGCACGAGACGCTCATGCAGGACACGTTCAGAGAGCCCTCCCGACGCACCACCGATTGCCGCGAAAGGCTCACGCAGCAAGGGTTTCAGGGGGTCGGGCGCGGGCCTCTGAACCCTCGGTCGAGCACCGAAGGCGCATCGCACCTTGTCACAAATTTCTACACGATAGGCTTCGATCCCGGCGCGGGAATCAAGCCGGGGCTTGGGCACAAAATCGACTGCACCGAGTTCAAGTGCCTGTAGCGTAGCCTCGGAACCACGCTGGGTCAGACTCGATATCATCACAACAGGCATGGGCCGAAGCCGCATCAAACGCGCAAGGAAGTCCAGACCATCCATCTTCGGCATCTCGATGTCCAGAGTAAGGACATCCGGATTGAGCGTCTTGATCAGATCCCTGGCCACGATGGGATCCGGGGCAACCCCCACCACTTCAAGGTCGGGAGCTGAATTGATCACTTCGCTCAAGATGCCGCGCATCAGCGCCGAGTCATCAACAATAAGTACTTTGATGGCCATTCATTTATCCCAACTCTGTGCTAACCGAAATCCATCATCCAAATAGTTCGACGTCACCTTGGACATTGTCGCGTCGAAGTCTGGCTTCATATTCACGCTCTCGGGCGATGAGCGTGTCATTCTTCACGCGCACCAGCTTCTTCATCATCACGCGCCCACTGACTGGAAAGAAATAGACCTTGCGCGGATAGATATCGAGAAGATCCTGAGCCACAATGGGTATGCGTTCGGTATGAAGATAGTCGAGCACAAAGTCAACGTTCTTTTCCCCTACCTGAGCCTGGCTCAGACTCGCCAGCACCTTACCACCGCGAAAGACCTTGGCCTCCAGATTGCTGCGCCGCGCCCCCAGTTTGAGCAGGTGATTCAGCAGAACCTCCATGGCATAGGCACCGTAGCGTGCCGATGACGACAATACGCCGGGCTCGCCACCATTCTGCGGCAGCATGAAATGGTTCATTCCACCCAGGCCCTTGTCCCGGTCACGGACGCATGCCGTCACGCAGGAGCCCAATACCGTTACAAGCACGATATCGGAGGTGGTCACGAAATACTCCCCGGGTAACACCTTGACCGCGTCACACCCGAACGTACGATCAAAGTAGCGGTTGGTGGCCAGATGTTCGACATAACCAGCTTCAGCGTGCACGGGCTGGCGTCCTTTCGTATACCGTCCGCCCCATGGAACGGAACAGGTCGGCAGCATGCAGGAAGCTCTCGGAATGCCCCGCAAAGAGCAACCCATCGGACTTGAGAAGCGGCACGAATCGCTCAAGGATGGCGTGCTGGGTCGGTTTGTCGAAGTAGATCATCACGTTGCGGCAGAACATGGCATCAAAGGGACCCTGCAGGGCCCAACTCTTGTCGAGCAGATTGATGCGCTTGAACTCGATAAGACGTTGCAGATCGGGACGGACCCGCACCAGCCCTTCCTGAGTTCCTGTTCCCCTCAGAAAGAAGCGCTGCATGCGCTCCCGGGACAGGCGCTCCACACGATCAGCCCCATAGACGCCCTTTTGTGCCGTGGCGAGTACGTTCGTATCGATATCGGTCGCCACGATCTGCACTGGCGGCGCCAGGGTGTTGAAGGCCTCACACGCCGTGATGGCCAGACTGTAGGGCTCCTCGCCTGTGGAGGCGGCACTGCACCAGATCCTGAACGGGGCCTTCGAAAGATGCTTCTTCAGGCGCTCCGCAAGAATGTCGAAGTGATGAGCTTCCCGAAAGAACGACGTGAGGTTGGTGGTGAGACTATTGACGAAGGTCTCCCACTCCTCGGGCTCCCTTTGGGCACGATCAAGGTACTCGGCAAAAGTCCGGTCGCCTCGGGCCCGCAGGCGCCGGGCAAGCCGGCTATAGACCATGTCCTGCTTGATCGGAGAGAGGGAGATTCCCGCGTGCTGATAGATAAGCGCCCGGACGCGCTCGAAATCCGCATTGGAAAAGGCGAACTCACGCTCCGGCGCAGCGATCGAGGGTCGGGCAGAGACCGGCGCAGCCTGCCCGGTCACGGAAGGGCGACCCCCCGTTTTGACGCCCGGTGATACCCGGGGAAAAAGTGGCGGCTTTTCAGACATGCTGGGGCCTCACTCAGAACTCTTCCCACTCATCATCGACCTCGCTCCCGCCCCCCGCCCTGCGTACCTTGGGGACAGGAACAGCAGCACGTGCCCCCCCAGCTCTGGCGGCTCGCTCGGGCAGACGGGCGACGTTGTCAGGCACCGGCACTACCTGCGCGGCGGCGGGGTCGACAGCCTGAAGCTGAAACATCGCGACCGAACGAACAAGACTGCGTGCCTGCTCCTCCAGGCTCTCGGCGGCGGCGGCGGCCTCCTCCACCAGGGCCGCGTTCTGCTGGGTCACTTCGTCCATCTGACCCACCGCCTGCGTCACCTGCTCGATCCCGCTGCTCTGCTCCGAACTCGCTTCCGCGATCTCCGTCACCAGCGACGACAGCTTCTGGAAGTTCGACACCACTTCTTCCATCGTCTGACCCGCCTCATTGACCAGCTTCGCCCCGTCTTCCACCTTGTCCACACTGTCCGCGATCAGCGCCTTGATCTCCCGCGCCGCCTGCGCGCTGCGCTGGGCGAGACTGCGGACCTCGCTGGCCACCACCGCAAAACCACGCCCCTGCTCGCCCGCGCGCGCCGCTTCCACGGCCGCATTGAGCGCCAGGATGTTCGTCTGGAATGCAATGGAATCAATCACCCCGATGATGTCCGCGATCTTCTTCGCGCTCTCCTGGATCGATCCCATCGTCTCGACCACCCGGCCCACCATCGCTCCGCCCTGCTCGGCCACTTCATTGCTCGAACCCGCAAGCTCCTTCGCCTGCCGGGCGTTGTCCGCGTTCTGACGCACTGTCGCATTGAGCTCTTCCATCGAACTCGCCGTCTCTTCCAGGCTGCTCGCCTGCTCCTCCGTCCGCGCAGAAAGATCCGAGTTGCCCGCCGC
>JAMHVS010000022.1:0-3111 GCA_035911315.1 Xanthobacter sp. | reverse complement strand
CATACCATTCCACACAATTCATAACGCATGAATCGAGCGCATCTGCTCAACCCCTCTGACGAAGCTACTGAGCCTTGTGTAGCCCTGCCAGAGGGTTTTGACACCGGGCTCACCGTCGCCTTTGCGGGCCAGGAAGCCGCCCAGCATGGCGATGCGGCGGATCACTTCGCGCAGGGTAGGCATTTTTCTGGGGGGTGGTTTTTCGGCCAGCAGCCAGGCGGCCTGCCATTCAGTCTGCTCGAACACGGCACTGGCGGGCAGATCGGGAAGGATGCGACCCAGCCGTGTCAGGTGGGCCAGCCGCCAGGCGACGACCAGATAGATGGCCAGCGCCAGCTCCAGTTTTCTGACGTGCCCAAGTTGCAGCGATTCGACCCGGCAGCCGTTCTTGAGCACATGAAACAGGGTCTCGATCTCCCAGCGGCACCGATACCAGTCGATCAGTTGCGCCGCCTCCTCCAGGGTGGCAACGACACGGTTGGTCAGCAAACGCCATTCGACCGCCTTTTGCCCTTCAGGCACACCGGTTTCGCGGGCGATCAGGCAGGTCACCGGCATCATGCCGCCCTGGCCGTCGGGCAGATCCACCGGGCGGACATGGAGCGTCTGGCGCACGGCGCGCGCCGGCCGGTTGAGGCGCTCGGGCAGGGTGAATTCGATATCACCCAAGGGCGTTGCGGCCAGAACTGCCGGCCACAATTTGCCGCCCTGCGGCAAACAGCGGTTGTGCTGAGCGCGCAGCAGGTAGTCCGCGGGATGCCCAAGGGTATGGGCGCGTTGCATCAGTTCGAGGATGTCGGCCTCCCGGTCGGCGACATAGACCAGACGCGTTGCCGGCAGGTGCCCGGCACGCTCGGCCAGGCGTGCGTAGCCTTCGATCCAGCGCTGGCTCTCCGAGACTTCGAGCGGGCGCGCCCACATCCACGCATCAACAATGCCCAGTGGCAAGCGTTGCGGTGTCACCACGTAGGTCGGATGCAGGTACATGCCGCGTTGCGCCTCATAAGACAGTCGCCCCAGTCCATCCATGTCCTGCCCGTTGAAATCCAGCTCTGTCGTGTCTTGCAGGCACAGCACCACGGGGTGCTCCGCCATGCGCGTCTCGGTCCGTGCCATGTGAGGCGCCAGGACCTCTTCCCAGCCCAGGCCACGCTTCTCTTCCCGTGCCTGATCAAACAGCCGGTAAGCCGCTTGCGTCTCTGCCCGGCCGTTGCACGCCCCGGGAATGCTCGCAGAGGGGGCATCACCCAGCCGATCCGCCAGCTTGACCAAGCGTTTTGTCAGACGGGCATCGCCCACGTCCGCCCCGGCAAACTCCGCCATCGCCCAACTCCCTTCGTGAATCATTGCCATGCCATCGTAGATGAAAGGCTATGGCGTAAGCACAAGGTATACCAGACTATAGCGAAGGGTTATTCCCCGCGTCGCGCTGGCCGGGAAAACATGTCAATGGGGTTGTGTGGAACGGTATGGGCAAAACCTGGCGCTGGAAATCCACCGGAATCATCTTCAAACCGTAATCGGGGGTCTTGAAGCGGGGCATCGGGGAAGTCCGGAGGTGGGATGCCCAATTATACCGAAGGCATTCGGTGGGCGGTGGGAGAAGGGTTTTTCTACAGCCTCAATGTTCAGCTTGCTGGCGGAGCGTCCCTCTCGAAGCGGTTGTTGGCCAGTGTACCTTTGCGGATCCTGCCATGTAGATCCTACGTTCATAGGAAATGCTCGATAAGCTCTCTCGTGCCAGAGATCAACTCTCCTGCATCTCGAATGTCAAACTTGTCCCACTCTGCATGGAGTGCCGGATTTCGGACCCCTGCGTAAGCCTTGACCCTTTTGGCCTTTACGGGAGTAAAGACATCGGCCTTCACGAGCGCATCCACTAGGGGTTCCAATGTAAGGCCTGCACCATTAACGTTGTTCTTCGTTGCGATTCTTTTTATCGTGTCTTCCAGAACGATGGCGGCAAGAACTCCGGCTTCGCGCGCTTTGTTCGCTCGGTGAAATGCTTCAGCATGGTCTAGAAATTCGTCAAATGCGGTGGCCATAACCACATCTTCAAGCCGACGAAGTAGGCCGTGCTCAGCCTCCTCCTTCAGCGAATGAAGACGGCCGTGCATCTTTTGGATCAAAGCCCAGGGCGCACCAGTCGCCAGCTCCCCACTTTTGGTAATCCGTTCGAGTTCTTCTCGAAAGTAGCTGCTAGGCAAGGTAGTGACGGAAACAATGTTGGCTGACGATGTGATCCATGCTTGAACCTCGGGAAGGAGCTGCGAATCAACCCAATATTCCGGCCCGTACTCGCGGTCATGTGGCCGCCGAGACATTAGGGCACTGCCGCGCTCAAGTAGGGTGTCGATGCGTTTTAGAACGTCTGGAGAAAATGACATTGATGTTTCCTAAGAACGAATAGGGCTTATCCCTCGCGGCACGCAACTGAGTTCGAAGTGAGTGCGCATGTCGCGAGGGATAAACCTTGTTGAACTGAACCGCGGGGAAAGAGGTAACACTGGGGATTCTACGCCCGGGAAATTCACCTTGGGTAGATCAGGTCGAGGAGCGTCCAGGCGTGGAGGACGAAACCACGGCCGGCAAGCGGCAGAGGGGGAGCATGCCGCGTTCGGTGCGAGGCGCGTGAGGTGGCAACGGAGGTGTTCTCGGAGCAGTGCGGGATGCGGACGCATGGGACTTCCGACAGGCCCGTTGGTGCAGCCGCCTCAAGCATGCTCGGCGTTGATCAGAGCATGACTCTTGAACCCGTGGCAGCTCGGCTGCCATCGGGGAAGATGCCCGCAGCGCACGATCGGCCAACCTCCACCGCTCGATACGCAAGGGTTTGCACCTCTTGGTCCCTGCGATGGGTTCCGCCTTGCTTGAGTGTATCCATCTGGATACAATACTGCTATGAACACTTTCCTGCGCACGGACGAGTTCGACGCCTGGCTTGCCGGCTTGAACGACAACGTGGCTCGAGCCCGTATCGTCCACCGCATCCGCTCTGCTCAACACGGTAATTTTGGTGACTGTGAGCCGGTAGGCGAGGGCGTTTCGGAAATGCGCATCCACGTCGGCCCTGGGTATCGCGCTTACTACACACGACGTGGGGCGGTGATC
>JAMHVS010000021.1:0-7185 GCA_035911315.1 Xanthobacter sp. | reverse complement strand
TCTCATCGCTGAAAACAGAGAGAACAGCCCGCAAACTCTATCGTACACGCCATGAGGCCCGCTCTGATGTGTTTGATTATATCGAGCGCTTTTACAATCCGCATCGCAGGCACTCGAAACTGGGCTATATCAGCCCAATGGAGTTCGAAGAACGCGCCAAGCGGGCTTAAACAACTGTCCACAAAACCGGCTGCAGCTCATTGCGCCTCGCCAGTTCCTGCTCAGCCAGCAGAGCCTCAGCAGCCAGCTTCCGGCGGCGGGCTTCTTCCAGTTCCATGTTCTTTGCTTCCGATGACGCCACGAAGCGTTCACGGTCGATACGCCAGCGGATCACGGCGGCTGTGTCATAGAGGCCCGCGCGACCTTCACCGCCATGTTCCACAACCGGACAGCCTTGACGCACCCACGCGCGGATGGAGTCCCGGCGCAGGCCAAGTAGCTGCGCCATTTCGGACTGGCTTACCAGCTTCCCAACGGGGTGCTTTGCATCTTCCGAAGTGGTTGAATTCTTTTCACAATCTTGAATTGTCATTTGAGGCACTTTCGTAAGTCATTGATATTGTGTGGAGCCATCAACCTGACCGGCTGGGCACGGTATTGGGATGCAGGATTTTAGCGGAATTTCGGGCTGCCCCCTACCGCGCATCCACCCCTGCCGGAAGGACCCGCAGGCCCCCGCGAGGCCGGGCGGCGGCACCCTGGCACCCTCGATGGGCACCCCGGCACCATCCACCTTGCCGTCACCGTCACGCCTCAGCATGGGCACAGGGCGTGCGTGAGAACGGAATGCGTGCCCCCGCATCGGGTGAATGCAGGAGAGGCCCAATCCCCTTCCTTGCTCTGGTGGTGATGGGCCTGCACCCGTGCCCTGCCCATTGCCCGGCACATCAGCGCGGGTGATGGCATCGCCATGACGATACGCACCAGCCGTGCTCACCACCTCATGCCCGCTGCATGTCCCGTGTGCCACGGTCCTGCCCAGCCCATAGACCGAGCACCACCACATGCGCCCCCGCCTCATGGTAGAGCCGTGAAGGATGAAGGCGGTGCCTGTGCCGGACACCTCGCACCCGTCATGCGCTGCGCAGGCGGTATGCGCGGGCAAATATCCTGCAAACATTCGGGCCTCAGGATATGGCCCCTTTGTCTGGGCAATCATTCAACCCGCTCCGCTTTCCAGCAGGCGACATGCCATGTCCGGCCATCTGCCGTGCGCATGGCAACCTTCCAGTCGGCCTTGCCACATCCGACACAGGTGGCGGGATGCGTTGGCAGGCCCGGCCCGCGCGCAAGGTGGATCACCACCGCTCCGGATGGGGCGTGTTCTGACTTTTCAGTTTCAGGCTGTTGCGATTGCGATTTCCGCGATTCCTGCGATTTTGCCCCTGTTTTCCCCTCTGGAATCGCGACAATCGCGGGAATCGCAGTCGCAGCCTCATCATTCAGGATTTCAGCCAGCGCGGCTTTCACATCAAGCAACATGGCCGGGCCTCACAATTCGATAGGCTTCCCTGCGGGCTTTACCGCGCACCATGGTTCCCGCAGGCAGGAGAACAAGCCAGCCTGCTTTCACCAGTACGGCCAGCGGCTCGGCCAGCTTTGCCCGTTCCCTCAGCGCATTTGGCCCCTTGTTCTGTATTTCGTTGGCTGCCACCTCATCATGAGGCCAGCTTTCCAGAAGCCATTTGCGCAGGGTTTCTGCCTTCGCGGTTCCTTCCGACACGGCCCCTGCATCTGCCAGCCTGCGGGCTTCATCCAGATAGAATTGCGCCAGCGTCACGCCCCAGCCCATGGCCTCGGGTGTCACCTCCCGCACATCCAGATTTTCCCACAGGGAAAGCACACCAGCGATGCGGCACGCCTGTTCGGCTGATTTGGAGGCATAGGGCTTCACATGCTCCATAGGCCCGCCCGGACCCTGCGCTGCTTCTGCCGCCGTATAAAAGCGCCACAGCAACTCTTTTGCCCCTTTTGATAGAGGCAGGCGCACCGGGGCCAGTTCCTGGGGGTTCTCATCGGTCGGCAGGGGTGTTTCCAGAATGGTGCGCAGGCGGTCCGCGAAGGCAGAAACCGCCCGTTCACTTTCAGGGGCGTGCCCACGCCGCAACCGTGTGCCGATGGCAGAAGGCGGTTCGGTCACAAGGAAGCGGGCCAGAAAGCCTTGCCCGGAAGCCTGCGGGTCTGCCATCAGGGGCCGCGCCGCAACGGGCTGGGCCATCAGATGCGCAGCAAACCGCCGCCCATAAAGCGTCGCATTGCCATCCCCGGCACGGTTGCGGCTGAAAGGGTCGCCATCCCATAGTTTTGACAGGCCCGCTATCGTTTTCAGCCGGTTATCTGCACCCATCGCGTGGCCGCCAATAAAGCCCCCAGCCTCATCACTGAACAAACCGAGGGAAGGCCGCCCGATAAGAAGCAGCTTCACTACCCCTTCAAGCGTCGGCTCCTGCACCAGAAGCGCAGGCAGAAGGGGGGCGTCAGGTTCCGGCCCCATGGCCCGCATATCAGCCTCGGCAGCCATAGCCTTGACCGGGTCTTTACCGGCAACCTCGCCCATCAGCCGCTTGCGCTTGGCCTCCCATAGCTCTTTCGCGGTGAGGTATTCAGCCAATGCCGGTTTATAGATCCGGTCCTGCTCATGCTCATATTCGCGTGCGCCGCGCATCAGCAGCCTGTCACAGGTCGATTTACGCTCCCCGCTTTCAGCAATGGTGAGGCAGAACAGCGAGCAAGGCGCATCGCCTCCCAGCGTCTCGACATTGGCAAAGCCCTGCACGGCAAGGCTGGCCACGGACAATGCAGACTGGGCCGCAATCGCTATAGGGGCTTGGGAGATGTCATGTACAGCCACCACCGCCTCCTGCAATGCGCCCAAAGCCTCAGCCGGATAGGACTGGCCGGGCGGGATTTCCCGCAAGAGCGGCTGGGGGCCTTCCTGTGCCGTGAAAGGGATAGGCTCCACCATCATGCCTTCCCTCCCATCCGCGCCGCACCCATCGCGAGAACGTCATTCCAGTCCTGCCCATCCGGTGCGGGAAGCAGGCTCACAGCCCAGCCCATGGCCTGCGCCCGTTCGGCCAGCAGGTTGCCCACAGCCTTGCCCGGTGCATCACCATCGGTTGCGACAATCAGGCGGTGAGGCTTGCCCAGTGGCAGGCCCAGCGCACTCATGCCGGAGGTGGAAAGCGCGGCCCAGATTGTGGCAGGCCCAGCCACCAGCCCGGAAGCGAGAGACAGCGCCGTTTCAATGCCTTCCGCCACCACCAGCGGGCCTTCCTCGGCAAAGGCCAGTTCGACATGCCCGCCTGCGGTGGTGCCCAGCATGGCCTTGCGTGGCTCTGCATCGGCCTTCCCGCTGCCATCGGGGCGAAGATAGGTGCGGTGCAGGGCAAAGCGTTCTGCCCCTTCCACCATCGCCAGCATGGCAGGCAAGGTCACGCTGGAAGGGTGCCAGCATGAGGGATGATAGCGCAGGTTATCAGGCAGATAGCATATGATAGCACGGCCCCGCAGATAGGTTTCAGCAGGGGTGCCGGTGATGGGCTGGGCTTCCTTCCAGAGGCGAAGCGCCTGCTTTTCCCGCTTCACGGCCTTGCGTTCTGCCTCGGCATGGGCGCGGGCAATCTCGGCAGGGTCTGGTTCCGGCATCCGGCCATTGCCTTCCACAATGCCCTGCCAGCGCAGCGCGTCCAGCACATCCACGAACAGGCAACCGGCCTTGCAGTGCAGGAGCAGCCGCCCGGCTGGGCCATCTGCAATCGTGAGGCTGGGCTGGGTATCCGCATGAGCCGGGCAGCAGGCCGCGCCATAGCGCCCGTACCAGCGGCCTTTCAATGCGGTGGTGATGCGGCGCGCCTCGCTCATTGCGCGACCTTCGCACGGGAGGCCAGCCATTCAGCGATGGCGGTTTCTGGCCAGCCCACGACCTTGCTGGTCAGCTTTACCGGGCGGGGGAACAGCCCCTTGCCCATCATGTCGTAAATGGTCGAACGGCTTAGGCCGGTGATTTCCTCAACAGCCTTGCGGCGAAGGTGTTTCGTCGCGAACTGTGCAACCCCTGCCATATCGGCAACTCCCTGTACGTGGTGAACGTAATGGGAACATGTCGGGAGGGGCTGGAAAAAGGAAGGTGTAAAATCAACCGCTTAGGCGGTTCATAGGAAATGGCGGAAGTGCCTAGGCGGTTCACCAAAAAGTGGGAAAGCGCCTAGGCGGTTTGGCAAATTCACAGCAACCGCTTAGGCGGTTTTAGCGGGAAAGAGGGCATGATAGCGGGCCTTAGCATCTGGCCCCGCTTCACCTCGCCGGATTTCGTCCAGATATTCACCTACCTGTTTACGCCCCTGTGCCCAAAGGGTCGGGTCTGTATCCACGCATTTGGGCAGGGAGAGTCTGGCAATTTCCTTGTCACCAAATGCGATCATGTCCGGGTTTCGCTTGGCAAAGGTTTCCATGGCCTCCAATAGGGCCATACGGCGGTCATTTCGTCCTCTCTTGGAAGCGGCCTTGCCTTTTTCACCGGCCATTTTCTTCTTGTCGGCAGCCTTTTGGGCCTCTGCCTCAACACCATGAATAATAAACTCCAGATCCCGGAGCATGTATCCAGCATAAAATTTATCATTCAAAACAAAATAGCTATACAAGCAAAATGAAGATATTGTTGCCGGTGCTGTGCTTGAGTATTTCATTGAACAGTATTCATAGGCGGCAACAAATTTCCATTTATCTAGAAAATCTGATTTTAAGAATGTGATTCTATCTGCGCCAATGAAATCTATAACGCAACCACACAATTCGCGACTTTCAAAATTGATTACGCCCGCATCTGACAGGATGCGATACGTCACTTCCAAACTGTCTTTTTCATCAGCCTCGGCATCCGCTTCAGTGCGAATTTTATTTAAATCAATTGACTCTCTTATACCCTCAAAATCACACTCTTCATTGGCGACGCGCCCGATGTCCAACTGATCTGAAACGGGAATGCCGATCTGAATTTTTCCTGCGAACTCAGATGCTTCCTCCTTAGTATCAAAAAACAAAACATGTGGGGTCTGTAAAATTGTGCCTGACCGGACCCATATGAATACAGCCCAGAGTTCATTGCACTCAGCACTTACATATTCATCAAAAACTGAACTTCCTTTTTTTATCTCTACTACCTTGGTTTTTTCAATCACCTCTTTCCGAGCTGGCTTCGTCATATCCATCAGCCAATCCTCACCACTTTCGCGGGCGTATCAGCCAGATAGGCTGCCCATGCTTCCATCATCTTCCGGCGCTTTGCGAACACATCGGATCGCGCATAGGCTCGTTCCACCGCATCTCCGGACAGATGCGCCAGTGCAGCCTCAGCAACCTCGCGGGGATAGTTGGTGCGCTCCTGCGCCCATGTCCTGAAACTGGTACGGAAGCCGTGAACATCGGCGGTGAAGCCCAACTCCTTAATCAGCTTCGATAGCGTCATGTCCGATAGCGGGCGGCCCTGCTTTGTGCCGGGAAAGATCAGCCCCGATCCATCATCCAGCCCCATGGCAGCATCCAGAATGGACAGGGCGCGGGGTGACAGCGGCACACGATGCGGGCGCGTCATCTTCATGCGCTCGGCAGGGATAGCCCAGACCTTCGCGGCCATATCAACCTCATCCCACGTCGCCATACGCACTTCACCGGATCGGGCTGCGGTCAGCACCAGAAACTCGATGGCCAGCTTTGTAACGGCACCGGCACGCGAGGCGCGCACTACTTCTAGGCAGGCCGTGACGTCCGCATATTCCAGCGCCTTCCGGTTCTGTTTCACCGCCGCCACCTTCGGCAGGGCCTGCCCAATGCTTTCCGCCGGGTTATCCTGCCGCCATCCCTGTGCAATGGTCCATTTCATCACTGTGCCGATGCGCTGGCGCACGCGCCGGGCGGTTTCCTGCTTCTCGGTCCATATGGGCGTGAGGGCCGCCAGCACATCAGCGGTGGTGATGTCCTGCACTTTCAGCTTGCCCAGCCGGGGGAAGGCGTAGGTTTCCAGCGTGGTGATGAACTGGGCCGCGTGCTTCGGGTTCTTCCATGTCGGCTTATACAGCTCATGCACTTTGCGGGCAGCTTCCGCGAAGGTGAGAACGGCCAGTGCTTCCCGCCTTGCCTGCAATGGGTCCCCGCCACTGCGGGCCAGCCTGCGGTTATCAAGGGCAGCAGTGCGCGCTTCTGCCAGCGTCACCAGCGACACGCTGCCCAGTCCGATCTCGCACCGCTTGCCGCGAATGACGATGCGCTGCACCCATTGCTTCGCACCCCGCACATCAATGCGGAGATAGAGGCCGTGACCGCCGCTATCGAAATACTTTCCCGGTTCGGTGGTGGATTTCACGAACAAAGCCGTCAAAGCGCGACGTGGTTTGCCCCCTAGCGATGATCCCCCCATCCAGTCCCCCAGACAATTCAAGAACAAAGCGGACATAAAAGGAACGCTCTGGAATCACTAGAAGGCAGAAGATGAAAGATTGCAAGAGGCTATGGACCTTCCCGGAACATGTCAGTATGGCGGATGGCAGACACCCCTTCCGCCACTTCGGTATAAAACCGGGAACGCCGATTCCCGCCGTTTTCCCTCCCTTGGTAGCTACCAGCGTTCGCAACAGGACGTTTTTGTTCCCTTTGATGTAGATCGCGTCGTCTGCGACCTCGACGTGTTGGGCGAAGGCCCGGACGTGTTCCCGCCGATAGCCGCCCTTTTCAAGCCGAAGTCGGGTGCGTGCTTCGCTCGCCAGTTCCCGCACGGCTGCCCCTGTGAGGCGCTGGTGGGTTGAACTTGCGAGCATGGCTTCGATCCGCGAGGAATCGGTCCGCGCCTGATCGCGAAGCGCGGTGAGGCCCGCAATGCGCTCGCCAAGGGAGGACTCGGCCGGGTCGAGCGAACCGGCTTCAATGGCGTCGTAGAGGCGCTTGAGGCGGTTGTCGGCCTCGGCCGCGCGATGGTTCAACTCGGCGATATGAGCTGCTGCCGGTTTAGTGGACAGTTGTTTAAGCCCGCTTGGCGCGTTCTTCGAACTCCATTGGGCTGATATAGCCCAGTTTCGAGTGCCTGCGATGCGGATTGTAAAAGCGCTCGATATAATCAAACACATCAGAGCGGGCCTCATGGCGTGTACGATAGAGTTTGCGGGCTGTTCTCTCTGTTTTCAGCGATGAGAA